>DATGFX010000054.1:0-1656 GCA_035308825.1 Occallatibacter sp.
CGTCCGCGGTCAGACGACAGATCCCCGCTTCGCCCTGATGGGCCCGATGGCCCCAGCGCTCGCTCTAGCCGCCGCGCAAGTCGCCTCGCGCCTAGGGTTCAAGCCCTAACCCTCACATTCCAGTTCCCCTTCCCACTATGGGAAGGGGTTAGGGGTTAGGTTCTTGAGGATCCACCACACTTTTTGATTGTTCTTCGCAAATCCGCCACTTCTCGCGAGCAAACACAACTCACGCCGCTCACTAAGATTAAGATCTAAGTCCGCCTTTTTTGTCGTAAAGATCGCACCTTTGTGCGCTGATTTCTCACGCCTCCTAAGACAGGAGAACGTTATCGGTCCGTGCCTACTGAGCATGGCGCCGCCTGCCGAATCGACACAAGTTTGTTCTCCAACGAGGACACCGCAATGACACCACATCGTTTCGCAACAGTCGCAGCGCTCGCATTGACGATTACGCTGGTCTCCACCGCAATCCCCGCGGGCGCCCAGGTTAAACCTGGAGACGTGATCACTCCAAACAACGCATCGCAGGTCGAGGGCCTGGTCAGCCCCGGAAACTTCACGCTTGTCAGGCAAGGCATGACGATGAAAATAGTTCCGACCAGCCACCTCGACTGGCCGCCGCCCTACAAAACCGCAACCGAAAAATATTCGCCGCAGGTCTCCCTCACCGCTGACGGCGACCTCAAGGGCTACGTCGCCGGCTTGCCGTTTCCGCTGGTCGACGCCAACGATCCCGATGCGGCCACGAAGATCATGTGGAACTTCCAGTTTGGGCCGCTCTACACCGACGACCTCGATCAGCGCGGGGTCGAAGCTGTGAGTCATCGTGCAGGATCGCCAAATGAGATCGAGCATTTCACCTTCGGTCACCTCGGCTTTTACAACTCTGTCGGCCGCACTGAAGTCGCTCCGATGCCGATGGACCCCGACGTTCTGAAGACTGGCATCGCTTCGCACAAGGGAGCTTTCCCGATCCTCGAGCCGGCTGAGATGCGCGGCGCGGGTATCGTCAGCCAGCGTTACGCCATTCCGGGGTTCGAAGACACGACGTGGGAATATAGTGCTGAGACCAGAAGGCTGCGACGTCTGCCGGTAGGCGAACTCTCGGATGCGTTCGGAGTCGCCAGCCGCGACGGCTCAGGCCCCGGGTACGGCGGTGCGCCGGGCGCGACGTCCTACGCATCTACCTGGGATCCCGATTCCGCATTTGGTTTTTCAGCAAGAATCCAGGACTACTCCTATCGTCTATTGGGCGAGCGACCGATGCTCGCGTCGGTCGAGGCTGAGAACTCTCCGGCCCAGCCATGCGCGGCAGACAATGGCCGCACCGTATGCCCGGAGAATTGGGAAATGCGCAATCTCTACGTGATCGAGGCGACCGCGAAGCCGCGCGGTGCGCTGGCGAGCAACGTGATCATTCCGAAGCGTATCTTCTACATCGACTCCGAAGGATGGTTCATCACCGCGTCTGACCAATACAATCCGCAAGGTCAGCTCTGGAAGACCATCGCGACTTTCCACGCCTATCGCGACCGGGCCGAGCCCAACGCACGAGTCGCCATCTACCCCTTCAAACGAATCTTCCAGACCGCGTTGGTTGACGAAGATGTAACCAGTGGCTTTTCGACCGTGGTCTATTCACCGGGATACTCA
>DATGFX010000055.1:0-151881 GCA_035308825.1 Occallatibacter sp.
CGCGATGACGCACCGGCGCTCGCAGCACCGAGGCCATCAAAGATCCTGCCCTTGCTCGCACCGTCCAGCACGATAGTGGTCGCCGGCTGGCTGCTGGCACGCGCACCAATGAGGAGCAATCCTCCTGCAACGATCGCCGTCACGGGGGCCAGACTCGCTCTCGCCCTGCTCACACGGAGATGCGCACATGCTGTCCTCATGAGTTAGCTCCCGTCGCACTCTCGGCGCCGATCTCTTCCAGAGTCCGTCCCTTCGTCTCCTTCAGGCAAAACGAAAGAAACACCGCTCCCGCAAGACAGATCGCCGCATAGGTCCAGAATGTCCCCGCTACACCCAATGCGGCGTTCAGCAACGGGAATGTATACGTGAGCAGAAAGCAGGCCGACCAAAGCGCAGCGATCGCAATCGCCATGGCACTGCTGCGAATGTGGTTGGGAAAGATCTCGGCGATGACCACCCACGTCGCCGGAGCCAGCGACATGGCATAGCACGCGATTGCCGCAAGCACCAGGACCAGCATCGGCACACCCTGAAAATGCATGCAATAGAATATCCCCAGCAAGGTATAGATCGAGATCAAACCAACCAGACCGGTCAGCAACAGAAAACGTCTTCCATAACGATCAATCGTCACGAAAGCAACGAAGGTAAAGACCAGATTGACCGCTCCCGTGATCACGATGTTGAACAACACATCTGAAACCTGGTATCCCGCTGCCGCAAAAATCTCCTGCGCGTAGTTGAAGATGACGTTGATGCCACACCATTGCTGCAAAACTGCAAGCGCCACGCCCACCACGAGCACCTTCCTCACTGCTGGCCTGCGTAATTCAGCAAGGAATGGGCGTTCCGGCTGCGTCCGGCGAACTTTCTCAAAATCGCTCATCACTTCTCGCGCATAATCCTCGCCGCCAAGGCGCTCGAGCACGCGTTCGGCTTCGCCGCGGCGCCCTTTTCCCGCCATCCAGCGCGGGCTCTCAGGTATCAGCAAAGACGCAATCAGAAACAACGCAGACGGAATTGCCGTCACCGCGAACATCCACCTCCATCCCCATTGCCCGTTCCACGAACTCAGGATCTGCTGTGCGCTTGCCCCGGTGGACACGGGCCGCGCAATCATCCAGTTCATGACCTGCGCCAGCAGAATGCCAACAACAATCGCGATCTGGTTCAGCGAGACAAGCCGGCCGCGCAAGTGTGCCGGCGAAATCTCGGCAATGTACATGGGAGAAACGCCCGACGCCAGTCCGATCGCGAATCCGCCCAGGATTCGCCAGGCTATAAACGCCGAAAGCTGGAATGCCAGACCTGTTCCCAGCGAGGAGACTGCAAACACGGCAGCCGACAGCGTCAGCAGTCTCTTTCTTCCGAATCGATTGCTCAATGCACCCGAGAACACGGCCCCAAACAGGCATCCGATTAGAGCGCAGCTCATCGCCCAACCTTGCATCGCGGGAGCGTCGAGGTGAAAGAAGCGTTCGTAAAACGGCTTCGCGCCTCCAATCACCACCCAGTCATAGCCGAAAAGAAGCCCTCCCAGAGCGCCTGACATCGCAGCGAGCCAGAGAGCCGAAGAGCGGAAAAGACCATGCCCGTCCGCTGCGACGTGGCCTGAATCTAACGGGCTCGTCATCTGGCAGGCCGCTCCTCATTTACACCTGCCTGGGACCAACCCCAAGGTCTCAGCCACCTCGTCATCTCCATCGCTGGCAGGTGGTTCGGATCCTCCCGAAGCACGCTTCCCAACAACTCGAGAGCCTTTTCCCGATCACCCAACCCATCCGTCGCCAGTGCCAGTAGAAACGTCGCCTCGGTCCGGTTTCGTTTTGCCAGATCATCTTCAAACAGCAGCATGTTCGGCAGCGAAGTTGCAAAATAATCAATCTTCGGCTTCGTCTTGCGCATTACGTCCGCGTGTTCAGCGAGTCCGAGCAGCACTTCCCGTGCCGCGCCGTCCTCGACCATTGCCTTTAACGCGCATGCCTGGAAATAGGATTGCATTCCAACAGAAGCTAATGGAGCAGCCGCCGCTCGCCAATAACGTTGGGCGCGCTCCGCATCACCAAGTCCGTCGGCTGCCAATCCCGACAGAAAATCCAGATCGCGTTCCAGTGTGAGCAGGTGCTTGCCCTCGCCGAGATTCTCCGGATACCGACGCGCCGCTTCGAAGTGCTCGAGCGCATCCTCAAATCTCTCTTCCCGCAGTGCGCCCATCCCCAGCGCCCGATGAGCCGCGACATATTGTCCCGACACAAGCCCCTCGCCGCCTTCCCAGGGACTGAAGCGCCGCCCGCTGATCTCGTCCAACGCATCTTCGTGCCTGCCGCACTGGTTCAACAGCGTCACCCGCTCTACCGCAAGATCATCCCTCTGCTTCACAAGATCTGGCTGCCGACCCATAACCGCAAGCCGCTGCTCTGCGGACGCAAGCCCCGCGCGCTTCTTGAGTTGATCCCACTCGTATAACAAACGCGCATCCTCCGGATTGGCTCCAAAGGCTCGCTCGTACAAAGAGTCCGCAGCAGCCGCATCATGGTTCACGTTGAACTCGGCAATTGCCAGATTACGAAGCGGAATCGAAAACGAATCATCCAGCTCAATCGAACAACGCCAACAGCGAATCGCATCCTCATATCGGCGCTTGTCATAGTAGAGATTTCCCAGGTAATAATGCGCTTTCGCGGCCGCCGGTTCCCGCTTGATCGCGTCCTCCAGTACGATCATCTCTTCCAGACGCGCCGGGAAGCAGTAGCGGCTCGCGCATCGTTCCGCACGATCCAAAAAATCCGCTGCCGCGGCGGGATCCGTCCATCCAGAAAGCCACGACAGCGTGTACCACACCATCGGATACTCGATCGACCCCGACTCGGCACACGATCGCAGCAGCCTGAACGCGTCGTCACGCAACCCGCCCCCGGCCAGATCGAAAGTGACGTCAAGGAGTGCCTGCACATCTCCTTCAAGCGCACCCAGGAACGCCTCCGAGTCTTCCGTGCTTCCGCCTGGCAGAAAGCGTTCCGCCATCATTCTGAAGTCCAGCGGATCGAGCGCGAGCGCCTCCTCGATCGCCCTGTGCGCCTCATCGCGGCGATCGAGCTTTCTCAGCAGCGCGGCCTTGAGTGCGCGGGCCTTCGAGTTTTGGGTATTGGTCTCGAGACTTTGCTCAATCATCTCAAGCGCTCGCGTCAGTTCTCCATGCTCGGCTGCGATACTTGCGAGCACAAAGAAGCCTGCGCTTTTCCACGCGTAATTCCAAACTGCCTTGTAAAACGCTTCGTACGCTTCAGAACTCCTGCCCTGATAAAGTCGCGCCAGCCCAAGATTGTAAAAAGGCTCGCCGTCATACGGATTCGGATTCCGCATCGTGAGCCGCCGCGTCGCGCGCTCGAAATACTCCTCTGCCTTCGCGAACTCGCCTCGCCTCAGGCGCGCGAGCCCCATCGCATTATTGATTTGCGCATTTTCCGGTTCCCTGGTCAGGCCCTCCGCCCAGTATGCCTCCGGGGATCGCGTTGCGTGCCGGTATTGCTCGAGGTGCAGACCGGTCAAATAGAGTTCCTCGATGCTTTCAATCTCCGCCGGCTCCAACGGCTCCGTCGCCGGCTTCGGTAGTTCGCGTTTCACCCTGGGCTCGGGCCGGTAGGACAGGATCTCGTTCCCCCTCTCGTCCTCAATCTTCAGCTCGAATTCCGCCAGTTCCGCGCCATCAGCCGGCAGGTCCATCATCACTGGCAGGTCGGGAGCCGCAACATGCATCTCGTCCACAAGCGGCTTCCCGCGCGCGGCAAGAAGGACGCGAATCCTGCGCCGTTCTGTCACGGCCACGCCGAGCCGCACCGTGCCCTGATCGAATTCCAGGTTCACCGCCGCTTCCTGATTCGCGTTCTTTGCGGGTCCGATCTTCTGAATCGGATACCAGAACTGGCTGAACGTTTTTGTCTCATACGGCTGAAGCCACGAAAAGTCCGGCTGATTGTCGGTGTACGCTCCAGCCATCAGTTCCACATACGGCCCGTCCTCGTCCGTCAGGTTGCGATCCCACGCATAGCCGAACTCCGCGTTTCCCCACGTCCACAGTTTTTTGCCCGGAGCGATGTGGTGATCCGCGGTGTGGATCAGGCCGGCCTGCTTCGCATGGTCATAGCCACCGAAGAAGTCATACTTCGACTCCGTCACCATGTACGACGTCGGAACAGGGATGTTCTTGTACCAGGAGATATCGGTACCAGGCGCGTAATCGACGCCATAGTAGCTCTTAAGCGCCACGGGAAACGACGTGATTGCCCGCTTGGCGTGATCGGCAACGAAAGTCACATCAGGCGGAAAGAACGCCTGGTACTCGTCGTGCACTCGGACCGCAACATTTGCCCACCACAGAAACGTCTGCGGCAGCGCCGTGCGATTGTACAGCCGCACCTTCGCCTCGACGATTGATTTACCGGGAGCAAGGCAGATGCCCACCATGCCCTTCATCCTGAGCATGGGATCGTGCTCGCTCAGCCACACTGTCCAGCTTCCGTCGAAATGCCGTTCGCTTACCGCATGAACCGGCATATAAGTGGAAGGACGATGATGTTGCGGCCAATTAAATTCCACGCCTCCCGAAATCCACGGCCCCAGCAGTCCGACCAGCGCGGGCTTGATCACGTGCTGCCGATAAAAGAAGTCATACCCATTCGTCTTGTCCCGGCCGGCGTGGATTCGACCGCCAATCTCCGGAAGAATCATCAGCTGGATAAACTCGTTTTCCAGCATGATCGCGCGGTAAGATCGCGTCTCTTTCTCGAGCGAAACTTTGTCAGTGAACGGATTGGGATACACCTTGCCGCTGCTTCCCTGATAGACTCGCTTCTCGAGAAACATCGGGTTCTGATCCGCTTCTCGAACCGGATAGGTGGGAATCCTAACCTCTTCTTCCCAGCAGCGCACGCTTTCCAACGGTTTCTCCTCAACGACCCTCGTGGCATCTCGACGCGCTCATTGGAATTGATGACCCAGCCAATCCGCAGCGCGCGAGTGTCTTCCCTCCGTAACCTACACGCTGCCGCGCACAGGTGTCATCCCGTACAGGCACAATGCGCCTTCTCAAACCGGCGGACTGACTTTCCAGAAATGGGTTTCGACGAATCTACCCGCACGAATCGCCGCGAAACCTTCTCGATTCCGTCAGCCGCGCGTCAGCCTGTTGATCGCTGCGGCCACCTGATCACGAAGCGATCCGGGCCGATCCCGCAACGCGCTCTGAAGCCCTCGATACTCATCCAACGCGTCGCCACGCTTGCCCGCGATTTCAAGAAGGTTCGCATGGACGAACCGCTTGCCCAGATCGGCGGCGTCCGGCGAATAAAATCCCGGACTGCTCTCAAGCCAAAGATACGTCTTCCAGGCGTCATCGGAAGGGACCGCTCCAAGCACCTCGATCAGCTCTGCGCGGTGGGTGAGGATTGGATCGAAGCACCAATTCGCAACGCGTCGTTGCATCCCCGGATCGAGTTGCTCTCCCTTTGTCCTCATGTCATTGGCCACGCGCATGGTTTCCGCGCGGGCGCCCGGAGCCTCAAGATAGAGCAGCCCTCCCAGCTGAAGCCTCCTCACCAATGGCAGCGCGCGTCCTGACTTAACAGCGGTCTCGAAGTGTTGCACAGCCTCGTTGAGATTTCCCCCGGTTTGCAGCAGCCAGTTGCCCAGCATCGCGTTTGCGTATACGTTTGCCGGATCGGTCGCCAGCGCCTGGCGCCAATCCTCGACAGCGACAGAATCGCTCTCCCGTTGCGCCATCTTCGCGTTCAGGAAATGTGCCCAGCCGAGATGCGCTTCGGCGTCGGCTAAACGCGCATTCTTCGCTCGCGTCATTCCCGAAGTCAGCACCGGAAAAATCTCGTCCAGCGCAGCACTCGATAGGTCGGCCTGGTCTTTTCCCTCCCGGGCATAGAGCGAAAAATCCTCAACCCATTCCATCGCTGCATCGAGTTGCGCATCCGTAGCGGCTCGGTCGAGCGGGTCCTCCTTGAGGATCTCTCCATAAGTTTTCAAAGCGGCCTGATACTGTTTCTGGCTCGCCTGCGTCTGCGCCAGTTGCATCTGTGCCTTGTACTCCGCATTGTGCCGGTGGTGATTGATCAGCCAGGTGATGCCGCCCCCGATGCTGCCGAAAAATGCGATAAGCGCCGTAATGCCCCCGACCCAACCCATGATCACCGGCCATGACTTCTTCGCGGCAACTTCGATTTTTTCCAGCGGCTCATCCATGTTGATCACTGTACGGTTGAAGCGTCCCGTCGTCATTCCCCGAACAACGCATGGCGAAGCCCTCTTCCCGAGGCCTGCCATCGCTTCACCACTTCATACACAATCACCGTTTGAAACGAGACCGCTACCCAAACGCACAAGGCCTCAATGGGCAGCAGGTCCCAGGCGGTCACGAAGATTCCCATCATCTGCGAATGCTGGTAGTCCCACCAGCCGTAAGGCACGCCGAGAGTCGCTTCCCATAGCAGGCTCGTCAGTAGCGTTATGAACAGTACAAGCGATAATGCGCGCCAATTAATCACCGGCAGCGCCGCAGGAAAGAGCACCGCACCCGGGCCGAGCGCTGCCAACACCAGAAATAGGAAATACCCCGGGAATCCAGCTGGCTCCGTCGGATGATGAAGGTCGTAGAAGTGCCGGCATAAGGTCGCCGCTGCGATCAGCGCAACTCCCAGAACGACGGTCTTTGGATGAAATTGCAAAAGTCGGCGAAACTCTGCGCGCTCCTTGGCGCTCCCTGGAACACTGTAAGCCGCGAGCCAATACTCATCGAGCCAGATGTAGAGCAGCAAGACGAACGTGAATCCGGTGAAATAAAAGACGTATTCTTCGAGCGGAACGCTGCCGAGAAGAATGTGATCGGGCGTGCCGATGAAGATATGGCACTTTTCACACTGCCCCAGCGCAGGGGCAGGAATGCCCAGCGTCGCTTTCGGATTCGGAAACTTGAGAAACAGATGTGCAAAAAAGAAGTCCAGCATCGCTCCGACGGGCACTAAGAGCGCAAGCGTTCTGACAAACGACTTCTTCGAGATTTTGACTCCGTCCTGAGGAACCAGCCATTTGACAAGCCCCAGGATCGGAATAACGAAGAGCAGAAGACTGACCGAATATCCGTATGGCGAGGGATCTGGAAAATGAGCGTCAACAACCGCTGAAATGCGAACCTGGTGCAAAGTCAGAGCTGCAGGCAGTACGATCATTCCCAAAACCACGATCACAGCGATATAGCCGGACCGCTGAGAGCCTGGGTTACGCGGCCTTTGTATCTGTTTCTCCGTTTCGAGATGGACGCTGCGATTCAAAAGAAGCGCTCGAGTTTCACTGAATTTGGAATCGTGGACCGTTCGGATGCGCGGAAAGCTGCCCAAGGGTGTCCTAACTCAAGTTCAAAGTCAAGCACAAGGGTTATCCGCCTGAATGCAAGGTTCTGCGAGCCGCGTCTCTGCGCTTCAAAAACTGGGGCAAACAAAAGGCGAATAGGCTAGAATGCCTCATGATCTTCCCCAATGAGCTCTCCTGGGCTCATCCCATTACTCAGGAGTGGTTCCGTTCGCGCTTTGGTTCACCCACCGAACCGCAAATACAGGGCTGGCCGAATATCCTCTCCGGTAAGCCGACGTTGATCTCCGCTCCCACGGGTTCGGGTAAGACGCTGGCGGCCTTCCTGGTCTGTATCGACCGGCTGTTTCGCCGATCCCTTGAAGGCGCGCTTCGACCCACAACGCAGGTCGTCTACATCTCGCCTCTCAAAGCTCTATCCAACGACATTCAGAAGAATCTTGAAGAGCCATTGCGAGAAATTCAGCAACTGGCACTCGAGCGCGGCCACCTCTCAATCGGAATTCGAACTGCGGTTCGAACCGGCGACACGCTTCAGAAAGAGCGCGCGTCAATGCTGCGCAACCCTCCGCACATCCTGGTCACCACCCCCGAGTCGCTCTACATCCTTCTCACTTCCAAGCGCAGCCGAGAGCATCTGACCTGCGTTGAAACCGTGATTGTCGATGAAATCCATGCGGTCGCCGACGATAAGCGCGGTGCTCATCTTGCCTTGTCCCTTGAGCGTCTCGATGCGCTCGTGTGCGGTGAAAACCGGCTCTCTCCCGGCGCGTTCATTACCGGACTGATGCATCCGCCTCAGCGCATCGGTCTTTCGGCTACCCAGAATCCGATCGAGCTGGTCGCCGGATTTCTCACTGGCAGCGCTCCGCTCCGCCAGCCGGCAACCATCGTGCAGGTTGGGCAACAGAGAAAAATGGACATCGCCATCGAGGTCCCGAGCGATGAACTCACCTCCGTTACCTCGCAGTCCATGTGGGAGGAGATCTTCGACAAACTCGCGGCGTACACCGAAACCCATCGGTCGACGCTCGTCTTTGTGAATACGCGCAAACTTGTCGAACGGGTCTCCTTCGCTCTCGCAGAACGTCTCGGCACCGAAAACGTGGGTGCGCATCACGGTTCTCTGTCGCGCATGCTTCGTCTCGATGCCGAGAGGCGTTTGAAGCGCGGAGAGATCAAGATCCTCGTCGCCACAGCATCTCTTGAACTCGGCATCGATATTGGCAATGTCGACTTGGTCTGCCAGCTCTCAACCACGCGATCCATTGGCGTCGCTCTGCAACGCATCGGCCGCGCCGGTCACTGGCGGGGCGCAATTCCGAAGGGCCGCCTCTTCGCCATGACGCGCGACGACCTCCTCGAACAGGCTGCCCTCGTGCGCAGGTTGCGCAATGGTGAATTGGACCGGCTTGAAATCCCTCCGCAGCCCATCGATGTCCTGATGCAGCAAATCGTTGCCGCGTGCGGTGCCGAGCCCTGGCACAAAAAATCTCTCTTCGAAATCCTGCGCCGCGCCTACCCCTATCGCAATCTCACCTGGGAACAATACGAAGAAATCATCGCAATCCTCGCCAACGGCGTCGCATCGAGCCGCGGGCGATACGGCGCCTACCTGCTGCACGACGGCATACACGGCGAGTTGCATCCGCGCCGCGGCGCGCGCATGATCGCGATCTCCAATGGCGGCGCGATCCCCGACACGGCGCTATTCAACGTGATCCTTCAACCGGAAAACGTCCAGATCGCGACCCTGGATGAGCACTTCGCCGTCGACTCGAGCCCGGGTGACGTGATCCTCCTCGGAAACACAAGCTGGCGCATACAGCGAATCGAATCGGCCGGCAACGTTCATGTCGAGGATGCCCATGGAGCGCCGCCAAGCGTTCCGTTCTGGACCGGAGAGGCGCCCCAACGCACCGACGTTCTATCAGACGCCGTCAGCGAATTAAGAGGAGATATCTCCGAGCGAACGTCCGGCATCTCGCCCGAGTTCATCTCGCCGGCACAACCCGAAGTCATATCAACCACCGCCTGGCTCATGGAACAATGCGGCGTTTGCCAATGGGGCGCGCAGCAGCTCATTTCGTATATCGTTGCTGGTCGCGCCGTTCTCGGCGCTGTCCCTTCAAAATCTACGATCATCGCGGAACGGTTCTTCGACGAGGGTGGCGGCATGCAGTTGGTCCTGCACGCTCCCTTTGGCGGCCGCATCAACAAGGCCTGGGGCTTGGCCCTGCGCAAGCGATTCTGTCGCGGATTCAACTTCGAATTGCAGGCAGCCGCTACCGACAACGGCATCAACATCTCCCTCGCTGAACAGCACAGCTTCCCTCTCTCCGATGTTTTTCAGTTCCTCACTGAACTCACAACCAAGACCCTGCTGGAACAGGCCTCCCTTGCCGCGCCCGTCTTCAAGACGCGATGGCGCTGGGCCGCGGGTCGCAGCCTCCAGCTTCTGCGGAATTCGAAAGGCAAGCGGATCGCTCCCCAGGTGCAACGAACGCGCTCCGAAGATCTCCTTGCCAGCGTCTTCCCGCAAGCTGCCGCGTGCTTTGAAAACATTGAAGGCGACATTGAGATTCCCGACCATCCGCTGGTAAGGGAAGTGATGCAGGACGTTCTCCAGGAAGCCATGGATCTGGACGGCCTGCTCGCCGTCTTGCGCGGAATCCGTGATGGCAGCATCCAGTGCCTCGCTGTCGACACTCCCGTCCCATCGCAATTCGCCCACGAGCTCATTAACGCAAATCCCTATGCCTTTCTCGACGAAGCTGGGCTTGAAGAACGCCGTGCTCGTGCCGTCTCACTCGGCCGCGACATTCCGGCCAGTGTTCTCGACCGCCCCGGAAAACTCGACGCCGCCGCCATCGCTACCATTCGCGCCGAGTGCTGGCCCGATATACGCGATCACCATGAGTTGCACGATCTGCTCATGAGCCTGATCTTGTTGCCGCTCGACCTGATCGATGAAGACCATTGCCGGCACTGGCCCGACCTTTATCAGCGCCTCGCATGCTCAGGCCGCGCCCAAACCCTGCGGCAAAACGGCACGGAGTGCTGGATTGCGACCGAACGCGCCCCACACGTCAACGCTCTCGGCGCCAACGACGCAGACGCCGGCTTGCGCGAGGATGCCCTGCGAAAGTGCGTGCAAGGCTGGATTCAGATTCTCGGCCCGGTGACCGCCAACAGGTTTGCCAGGCAGTTTTCGCTCGATCCCCCGCTGGTTCTCCAGGCCTTCCTGTCGCTCGAGACTCAGGGGCTCCTGATGCGAGGCAGTTTCGAAATGCCTCCCGCCAGCGATGATCTCGATATCGAATGGTGCGAACGCCGCATTCTGCAGCGCATTCATAAATTGACCATCGGAAAGCGCAGGCGCGAGATCGAACCCGTTTCGCCCTTCGCATTCATGCGATGGCTATTGGCCTGGCAACATCTCGAGCCCCAAACCCACGTAGCCGGCGAAGACGGATTGCTGGAAGCAATCTCGAAGCTGGAGGGATTCGAGGCACCGGCAGTTGAGTGGGAAAAGATGATCCTGCCAGCCCGGGTCGCAAACTATGATCCGCGATGGCTCGATCAGCTCTGCTTGTCGGGCGCCGTGGGATGGGGACGCATTTCACCGCACCCGGCCTTTCACGAAGGAAACGGAAACGGTCCCCAGCGAATCATTCCCACGAACGCCGCCCCCATCACCTTTTATCTGCGCGATTCTGCCGCCTGGCTCGATCGTGCACTACGCGAACAGGCGGTCGACGAAACCAAGCTCGCTCAGGCCCTCACCCCCAACGCTCTGCGGATCTGGGAGCTCCAAAAGGCCAAAGGCGCGTGCTTTGCCGAAGAAATCCAGCGCTACCTTGGACTGAGTTCCATCGAGGTTCAGTACGGTTTGTGGGAGCTCGCCGCAGCCGGTCTCGCCTCTGCCGATGGATTCGACCAGCTTCGCGCAATGATCGATCCGGATCGGCGGCGCGTTGCCAACTCGGCTTACCGAAAGGTCCGCAGCAACACCGGCAGATGGTCGCTGCTGCGCAGTGGCGCCCCCGTGCCCGAGGACGCAATCGAGCAGGCCCGCTACAACGACAATGCTGTCGAATCAGCTGCGCATATGCTTCTGAACAGGTACGGCGTCGTCTTCCGCGACCTGCTCATCTTCGAATCCAACATCCCCCGCTGGGGAATTCTGCTGCGGATGCTTCGTCGTCTCGAAGATCGCGGCCTGGTGCGTGGCGGCCGCTTCGTCAGCGGCTTTGCAGGCGAGCAATTCGCCCTTCCCGACGTGCTCGACAGTTTGCACTCAGCCAAGAATCAACAAATAATCGGCGAGGTGAAAATCGCGGGCGCCGATCCGGCCAACCTCGTTGGCATCCTGCTCCCGGGTGAGCGGATTCACGCAGTGCCGGGCCGTACCTTCGTCTTCCGGCCCGAAGTCTTCGAACAACCCGCATCCGGCCCTCCGCGCGGGACAAGCCCATCGGCATCTCGCCCCAACCACCAGAGAGTCTCTCGTCACCCTCAAGCCATCGCCGCCCAAGCCGAGCTCATTTGAAAACGACGCCCACTCTCCCCACAAGATCACGCGTCGGTCGATGCCGCTTTTGCGAAGCAGTAGGATAAGGACCGGAGGCGAGTACGATGCTGATCGTTCACGTCCATGTCCGCGTCAAGCCCGAGGCGATTGCGAATTTCAAACAAGCCACCATCGAAAATGCACGATCAAGCGTACAGGAGCCGGGGATCGCGCGCTTCGACGTTGTTCAGCAGCAGGATGACGCGACCCGCTTCGTGCTGATCGAGGTCTATCGCTCGCCTGAAGCCGCCACCTCGCATAAAGAAACCGCGCACTACGCTAAATGGCGCGATACCGTCGCAAACATGATGGCAGAGCCGCGCCACAGCGTGAAGTTCAGCAACGTATTTCCCGATCCGCAGGAGTGGTAGCTCATGCGTTTCGAGTTCGCAACCGCGACGCGAATCGTGTTCGGAGAGGGCACCGCTGCCACTCTTCCCGATCTGGCTCGCACCCTTGGCGCACGCCCCCTGGTGATCACCGGCGCCTCGAGCGATCGTGCAGCGGAACTTATCTCCGCGCTCGCAGCAGAGACTTTCTCGGTCTCTGCGGAACCGACCGTCGATCTGATCCGCCGTGGTGCCCGGCACGTGCACGAAACCCATTCCGATGTCGTCATCGCCATGGGCGGCGGCAGCGTGATAGACGCCGGCAAAGCCATCGCAGTTGTTGCCACCAACGGCGGCGAGCCGCTCGAGTTTCTTGAAGTCGTCGGAAAAGGCCGAACCATTACGATCCCATCCCTGCCGCTCATCGCGGTGCCGACTACCGCAGGTACCGGCAGCGAAGTTACCCGTAACGCGGTGCTGGGATCTCCTGAGCACGGTGTCAAGGCCAGTATCCGAAGCCCTCTGATGTTGCCGCGGGTCGCCGTCATCGATCCCGAATTGACTTGCAATTTGCCGCCTGTGATCACCGCATACACCGGCCTCGACGCCCTGACGCAGTTGATCGAGCCCTACGTCAGTTCGCGAGCCAACCCGCTTGCCGATGCGATTTGTCTCGCAGGAGTCCCGCGCGTTGCTGGTGCGCTCGCTCGCGCCTACCATGACGGCGCCAACCGCGATGCTCGGCACGACATGGCGTTGGCAGCTCTTTTCGGCGGCCTGGCACTCGCCAACGCAGGCCTCGGCGTGGTGCATGGCTTTGCCTCACCGCTCGGAGGCCAGTGGAAAGCCCCGCATGGCGCGCTCTGTGCGGTTCTACTGCCTCATGGCATGGCCGCCAACGTCGCCGCGCTCCGTGCGCGCGCGCCACGACATCCTGGACTTCAGCGCTATACCGAAATCGCTCGCCTCCTGACGGGCCGGCATGACGCGACCATCGAAGATGGCATTCAATGGGTGCGAGCGCTCTGCGCCGACCTCAACATCCCTCCTCTTCGAACATGGGGGATTTCCGAGGCTGACTTGCCGGAAGTAGTGGAGAAGGCCGCAAAAGCCAACAGCACGCAGGCCAATCCGCTCCCCCTCACAGCCGAGGAGTTGACAGAAATGGTGAGGGCGGCACTCTGAAGGCGGGCTTTCAGAAATTTCGCAGTCGGGGCGGCTAGTGGGGATCCTATTGTTGTGTACGTTAACGGTGCCCCCTTTCTTGTCAATTGCTATCGATACACCCCAGACACCGCACTTGCCATGCAGTGGTTAGTAAACGGAGTGTCTCATGCAAGAACTGACGCCGCGTTGAGGTTTAAAACCTCCACATGCTGACCGATCCGAGCTAGTGCTCAAAAGGTTCCTGAAACGGCTCGACGGAATGAAAAACGTCTGTGAATGCCGGCGCGGCTGTCGGCGTGATCCCAGACTCATAGACATAGTCAATGTCATGATCGCGACGATTCAGCAGATTCAGGAATTCCGCCGAAACGCGCCAAGTCTCGCTAATTCGATAACCGATGTCTCCATTGACCAGGGCTGTTGCCTGTGAACGATGAATGCCATCGGAGGTCTATCTTGATGTACGATTGTCCAAAGATGCGGCAGGCACTTTCAATTTGCTTGATCTTCTTTTTCGGGTTTGGGCCGCTTTCAGCGGCCTTTCAAGCCGACGAAGAATCGCGTCTACCTGCCTGTTGCCGCCGTCACGGCGCGCACCACTGCGCGATGTCCGATTCCATGACGGCCCGAATGCTTGAGTCCGCATCGGGAAGATCTATTTTGACGGCCCCCTCGCACTGTCCTCTCTATCCAAACGGAAGCTGTGTACTAAATACTCCGGTTCACGCGCTCGCGCCCTCGACGCAAGGTCTTCCGGCCTTCCTGGCGCAGAATCACTCACCAGTTGCAGCGCGCGCCGCTGCGCGTACGAGCCAAGCCCGCACCCGTGCTGACCGTGGACCTCCAGCCTCGTTAATTGCGTGAGGATATCCATCGTTGAGTGCATGGCCCGATTCTCCGAATCGGCCTAGTTTTGTATCTCCCTGGACCCGCAGAATCCCAATTCCGAATGGGGGACGAGTTCCTTTCCCCTGCGGACCATGCCTCAAGGTTTCCCAAGGCCAGCCCCACTTTGTTGAGCACCGTAGCTGCCACAAAAGTTCGGCCGTCGCCTCAGCATATCTTTCCCTGGAGGTCTCCGTTCTCATGCGCAAGTACATCTTTCTGATTTCGGCATTCTTGCTAGCTGCCTCTAATCCGTCGTGGGCTACGGTCTTCGCTGACGTGCACGGCGTCGTTCATGACCCAGCTCACCGGCCCATCGTCGGCGCGCACGTGATGCTGCTCGCATCTGACTCCTCCTTCACGCTCACCGCAGAAACCAACGCGGACGGTGAGTTCGATCTTCGCCAAGCCCCACTCGGCTTCTACACGTTGAAGGTCTCAGCCACCGGCTTTGCTACTGCCGAACAGTCGCTCACGGTTGCCTCAGGTACCAACCCAGTCGTGCATATCCCGCTCGCCGTCGCATCCGCCACGCAAACCGTCGTCGTAACCAGCGCGGGAACGTCTCTCTCCGCCGCGGATACCGTAACTCCGACTACGCTCATTTCCCGCCAGGACATCGACCAGACACCCGGCGCTAGCCGCACCATCGGCATGGAGATGATTACCGACTACGTGCCCGGAGCCTACATGACTCACGACATGCTCCACATGCGCGGCGGTCACCAGACCAGCTGGCTCATCGACGGCGTGGCGATTCCCAACACCAAGATCGCCTCCAACGTTGGTCCGCAAATCGATCCCAAGGACATCGATTCGCTTGAAACGCAGCGGGGCAGTTACGCCTCCGACGTGGGTGACCGAACCTATGGCGTCTTCAACGTGCTTCCTAGAAACGGATTCGAGTACAACCGTGACGGCGAGTTCCTGCTCACTGGCGGCAACTTCGGCACCGGCGAGGCACAGCTTTCTATCGGAGACCATTCTTCGGAGACTGCCTGGTATGCGAGCCTCACAGGCGGACGATCTGACTACGGCCTTGCCACTCCCGTCGCGTCTGTCTATCACGATGCCACGAACTCTCAAAGTGCCTTCGTGTCGCTGATCCACAATCAGACACCCAAGGACCAACTGCGCTTGAACGCGCAGTATCGGCAGGATCATTTCGATGTGCCATACGATCCGAGCCTCACCGACTGGCAGTCGATGAGCGGCTACTATGCCTCCTATGGCTTGCGTGATGTGCAGACCGAACGCGACTCGTTCATCATCGCCAATTGGGTACACACCATCTCGCCCAGGGCGCTCTTCTCCGTAGCACCTTTCTACCACTTCAATCAGGCCAACTACGATTCGCTCTCCACCGACACGCCTGCTTCAACCACATGGCACCAAGGCTCGAACTACGCCGGCGGCCAAGGGGACGCCTATTTCAACGTTGGCCCCAACAGCTTCTCCGCAGGGGTCTACTCGTTCTACCAGGCCGAGAACGATCTCTTTGGCGTCCAGGTGAACGACGGTTCCGCTGTATCGCAGCCAAACACTCCCGGCAATGCAAGCGCGGCGCTCGGCGAGTTCTACCTCTCCGATCACCTGCGACTCGGCCGCTTCGTAACACTTCTCGGCGGCGAGCGTTTCTCCTTCTACCATGGCGGATACCAGGGCGCGACGAGCGAGTCCGCAATCTATCCCCGCATTGGTGCAACCGTTGAGATTCCACATCTTCACTGGGTGGTACGCGGCTTCTACGGACACTTTTTCCAACCCGCTCCGCTGCTCACCGTTTCGAGTTCGGTACTGAACTATGCTGGCAGCCTCGGGGACGGTGAGAACACTTTCACGCCTATTCCGTCCGAGCGCGATGAAGAGCATCAGTTCGGCATTCAGATTCCATACAAAGGCTGGTTTTTGGATATCGATACCGTCAAGAACAGGGTGAACAACTTCCTCGATCACTCCAACCTAGGCGAGTCGAACATGTACTTTCCAATCGCCGTTGACGGAGCTTTGGTTCGCGCATGGGAAATGACTCTCCGCTCGCCGCAACTGGCACGCATCGGCCAATTCCATGTCACCTACTCCAACCAGATCGCCGAGCAGCGCGGCAACATCATCGGCGGATTCACGTGCAGCGATCCCAACGATCAGGCCTGCAATGCCGGCGACTTTTCTTATTCGCCCGTCGATCACGACCAACGCAACACGCTGAACACCGGCTTCACCGCGGTACTGCCGATGCATATCTGGTTCTCTACGAATGTCTACTACGGATCCGGCTTCTCAAACGGGCTCGCATGCGCACCGATTAGCAGTTGCCCGACCAACAACGGACCCTTTGCCGGATCTTATCTGCCCGTGCACACCACTTTCGACGTTTCCGCGGGCCACACTCTCGGTGAGCGCTGGAAGGTTGCTGTCAATGTCGTCAACGTCACCAATCACCGCGTGCTCCTCGACAACTCCATCACCATCGGTGGATTTCATTACAACGATCCGCGGTTGATCTCCGGCGAACTTCGTTACCGCTTCCATTTCTGATCTTGACACGCAAACCGTTCGTAGCAACATTGCAGAGGTCATCTCAATGAATCGCAGAGAACTCCTTAAGCGTTCCGGAGCCCTCGGCTTGACCGCCGCCGGCTCGTTGACACTACCTGCCGCGGCCGCAACATTCGACGCGGCCCCAGAAAGCGCCGCGGTCAATCCGCTTACCCCTCCGGCCAACGCGTCCATCCCGGTCGCCTTCCTTATCTCCGAAGGAGCCGTTGTTATTGATTTTTGCGGCCCATGGGAAGTTTTCGAAAGAGTCAACATCCCCGGCCGGAAGTATGATGCCTTCAGTCTGTACACCGTGGCGGAGGCTGCGGCTCCCATCACTGCTGGCGGTGGGTTGAAGATCACGCCTACCTATACGATTGCCAATGCCCCCGCACCGAAGGTTATCGTTATCCCCGCACAAAGTCCTGCTAGCGACGCCACCAAAGCCTGGATTCGCAATGCGACAAGGAGCACCGATATTACGATGTCCGTTTGCACCGGCGCATTTGTGCTTGCGAGCACCGGTTTGCTTTCTGGCAAGGCTGCCACCACACATCACGGCGCCTACGTCGACCTTGCGATGCAGTATCCGGACATTCATGTTCAGCGTGGAGCCCGCTTTGTTGAAGCGGGCAATCTAGCGACCGCCGGCGGCCTCACTTCTGGAATTGATCTTGCCTTGCGGGTGGTCGAGCGCTACTTCGGCCGGGATGTAGCAAGCCAGACTGCCACTCTGCTTGAATATCAAGGCGAGGGCTGGCTGAACCCGTCTTCGAACGCTCGGTATGCCGGACCCATCAAGCAGACGGCGAATCATCCGGTCTGCGCCATCTGCGGCATGGAAATCGATCGATCACTGTCCTCGACCTACAAGGGAAGGACCTACTATTTCTGCGTGAAAGAGCACAAACAAATCTTCGATGCCTCACCAGAAAAGTTCGCCGGCAAATGACATTCCCCCCGGGGGCTAGACAATTGAGCGGCCTGTGCCTTCTTCGAAAGATACGTTGAGCTGTCCGGACCCCGACGCCGGCCTCCGCACACAGTCTCGCCGAAGGTCTCGTGTCCGTCAGCTTGCCTGACAACGTCCGCGTCTTGCTGCACTTCGCGCTCGATGATTTGGTTGACCAGCCAGATGCGAGCCGCGTAAGACCATGAATGGCGCGGGGCGAACGGCATCCCGGCATCGATTTGCCCGCCGTGATCTCCGGCCAACTTGCGCGCATACGGGTCGCGGAAGACGGCGTCAGCGAGCTCGCTCGTCTGCGCGCGGTGATCTCCTTTATAGTTCTCTTGCGGCCCGGAGCCCCTTGCCGACCGTGTCGGAGGTTCGACCGTGAGCACCATGTCCCCAGCCGAGTTGGCGCGGCGGATTGGCGAAGGGCTGCTTTCCTTTCCCGTCACGCACTTCGACGATCGCGGCGAGTTCGCGGAAAGTCCTTATCGTGGCCACATTCGATGGATGCTCGAACATCGTCCCGCCTCTCTGTTCGCCGCCGGAGGAACTGGCGAGTACTTTTCGCTCACTCTCGGCGAATACACGCGCGTTGTAGCGGCGGCCGTTGCCGAAAATGCCGGACGCGTGCCAGTCCTTGCCGGCTGCGGTTACGGAACGCGGACTGCGAGTGAGTTTGCTCGCGCCGCGGAGAATGCCGGAGCGGACGGCCTGCTACTGTTTCCTCCGTACCTCGTCAACGCGGAGCCGTCAGGACTGGTTGCACATGCGCAGGCTGTGTGCGCATCGACAAAGCTCGGAGTCATCTTCTACAACCGCGATAACGCCGTGCTCAACGAATCGGCGCTCGAACAGTTGTGCGACCGCTGCCCCAATCTCGTTGGCTTCAAGGACGGCCGCGGCGACATCGAACTGATAACCCGCATCTGCGCGCGTTTGGGCGACCGACTCATCTATATCGGAGGCCTGCCCACGGCGGAAACCTATGCTTTGCCCTATTTCGAGATCGGAGTCACTACATACTCTTCCGCGATCTTCAATTTCATTCCGCACTTTGCCCAGGATTTCTACGCCGCTGTCCGGCGCCGCGATCGCACTGCGGTGACTGCGATGCTGAGCGAATTCGTCCTTCCCTATATCGCCATTCGGAATCGCCGCAAAGGGTATGCGGTATCAATCGTGAAGGCAGGACTGAAGGCGGTCGGTCGGTCCGCCGGTCCGGTTCGGCCGCCCCTCACTGACCTTGAGCCAGGCGAATTCGACGAACTGAGTCGCCTCCTCGCAAATCGAAGCTGAACCCACAAGAGAATCCGCCGAGATGGTCCCGACAAAGACGACGCATGTCCGCTACCTGATTGTGCTGATGCTGTTCCTCGCCAGCACATTCAGCTATGGCGATCGCGTTGTGCTTTCGATTGCCGCGGTGGACATCAGCCGCAATCTTCGTCTGGATGCGCTGCACCTCGGTTATCTCTTTTCGGGGTTTGGCTGGTCATACGCTGCTGCTCAACTTCCGGCGGGCAGCCTCCTCGACCGCTTCGGCTCGAAGCGCGTGTACGGCATCAGCATTCTCTCTTGGTCCTGCTGTGCCATTGTTTCGGGGTTCACGGGATATTTGTCTGCTGTTGCGGCATTCTACGTTCTGTTCGCGTTAAGGCTCCTTTCCGGACTTGCCCAATCTCCCGTGTTCCCAGGCAATGGTCGAATTGTCGCTGCGTGGTGCCCCACTGCTGAGCGCGGACGTGCGTCCGCCATCTTCAACTCGTCGCAATACTTCTCTCTCGTGCTGTTTGGGCCCTTGATGGGTTGGATTGCACATGTCCTGGGCTGGAAGCAGTGCTTCTGGTGCGCAGGCCTGATCGCGCTGGCGCTGGCTGCGGTTTGGTTCCGCGTGATGCACGGGGTAAGGACGCATCCGCGCATAAACCGGGCCGAAATTGAACTGATCGAAAGTGGCGGCGGACTAGTCAGCCTCGATGGCAGCAATCAGCCTCGCGCGAATACACTCACGTGGCCGGTTGTACGATGGCTGCTCGGAACCCGGATGCTGATCGGAATCTATCTGGGCCAATATTGCATTACGACCCTGACATGGTTCTTTCTGACCTGGTTCCCCATCTATCTCAGCCAGACACGGCATTTATCCATGGTAAAGGCGGGCTTTCTGGCCGCGGTCCCCGCCCTATGCGGCTTCACCGGAGGAATCCTTGGCGGCATGGCATCGGATCGAATGCTCAAGGCCGGGTATTCGCTGACGCTTGCGCGGAAGGTCCCCATCGTAGCCGGTATGCTCCTGGCGATCACCATCGTTGTCTGCAACTACGTGAACAGCGCGTTGGCTGTCACGGTGCTGATGTCGCTGGCGTTCTTCGGAAAGGGATTCGGCGCCCTAGGCTGGACCGTGATCTCCGATACTTCTCCCAAAGGCCTTGTCGGTGTGAACGGAGGAATGTTCAATCTGATCGGCAATCTCGCAGGCATCACGACCCCTATTGTGATCGGCGCAATCGTCAAAGGTACGGGAACGTTTCAATACGCGCTCGTATTTGTGGCAGCAACCGCTCTTCTGGCCATTGTTGCCTACCTTCCAATTGTGGGCGAAATTCGGCGTCTCGAATGCCCCGCGAGCCTGCTTCCCGCGAGTTCCATATGACGGAACCGTCCACTGGATCGGGTACGCCTCGCGTCACGTCAATGCGCGTAGTCCCGGTGGCCGGGCTCGACAGCATGCTGCTCAACCTCAGCGGCGCGCACGGGCCGTATTTCACACGCAACCTCGTTCTCCTTGAAGACAATGCCGGCCACACCGGCGTGGGCGAGGTCCCCGGCGGAGAAGCGATTCGCGCAACCCTCGAAGCATCGCGACAATTGGTGGTGGGTTCGAATATCGGTGATCGCGAACGTGTGCTCGACTCCGTGTCGCAACGGTTTGCGAACCAGGACGCATTGGGCCGCGGCGTGCAGACCTTCGACCAGCGTGTCGCGATCCACGCGCTGACAGCCATCGAGTCCGCACTTCTTGACCTTTTGGGCCAGCACCTTGAGGTACCCGTATCGCTTCTCCTGGGCAATGGATTACAACGGTCCCGTGTCGATGTTCTGGGATATTTGTTTTTTATTGGCGGCAGGAAACGCACTCCGTTTCCGTATCGCGCCGAGCCCGATGCATCGGATGCGTGGCTGCGCCTTCGCAACGAAGAGACTCTCGTCATTCCGGACCTGCTCCGGCTGGCCGAAGCAGCGGAAGAGCGGTATGGTTTCCGCCATTTTAAATTGAAGGGAGGAGTCTTCTCAGGGGCATTCGAAATGGAGGCGGTCGGCGCCCTTGCCGAACGCTTTCCAAAGGCGAGCATCACCATCGATCCCAACGGTGCCTGGCCGAGCGGCGAGGCAATCGAGCTCTGCCGCGGAAAGGAATCCGTGCTTACCTACGCCGAAGACCCCTGCGGCTCGGAGCACGGTTTTTCCGGACGCGAGATCATGGCCGAGTTTCGTCGGGCCACCGGCATACGGACTGCCACCAACATGGTTGCAACCGACTGGCGCGAATTGAATCATGCGGCGCAGCTCCAAGCCGTTGACGTTCTCCTCGCGGATCCCCATTTCTGGACCATGGAGGGCTCGGTTCGGGCTTCGGCGTTTTGTCGGGATCATGGCATGACATGGGGTTCGCACTCGAATAACCACTTCGACATTTCGCTCGCAATGTTTACGCACGTCGCGGCCGCTGCGCTTGGCGCGGTCACCGCCGTAGACACCCATTGGATCTGGCAGGACGGGCAGCGGCTTACGCGCGAGCCGCTTCGCATCATAAACGGCGCTGTTGAGGTGCCTTCGCTGCCCGGTTTGGGCATCGAACTCGACATCGAGAGGATCGAGCAGGCGCACCGGCTTTACCTGCACATCGGCATCGTCGCTCGCGACGACTCGGCGGCCATGCAGTTTCTGGCGCCGGGCTGGTGCTTCGATCCCAAACGTCCCTGCCTGACCCATAGAAACAGCGGATGACGTAATTATCCGAAAACCGTTCCACCGTGCGGCCGATCCAAGGGCCGCGCGGTCGGCCGCGACGTCGCCCGGACAGTTTGCTGGCAGACCGAGCATACGACGCCGAGTACATTCGCTATGCTTTGCGTGCTCGTCGAATCTTGCCTCGGCTGGCCATCCGCAATACGAAACATGGGAGCGGGCTGGGGCAATGGCGATGGGTTCTGGAACGCACTTTCGCATGGTTGAATCAGTTTCGCCGCCTTCGCCTGCGGTATGAAACAAGGATTTGTTGGAAGTCCCTACAAGCTCAACCACGCAGGTTGCGCGGTTAACCCGGGATCCACTCAACACAACCGTGACGTTTCCCCATCATACCGTTCTTGGGAGGGGCCAAGCACTTCTACGAGTAGCGGACTATTCGGCCAAGTGACCGCAGGGGCTTCATAAACCTTGTCCTCACGATTGTAAGAACAAATCCCATTGAAATTGTTGGACACCAATCCTGCGGCATGCAATGTCAAGGGGTCTCGATCAGTAGATCAGCTTGAGTGACAATTGAATCTGCCGCGAAGTCCCGGCCGTCCTGGAAATTTCGCCGAAGCCAGATCCAGTCAGGATGTTCGAAGGAAGCCCCATGTTGACGATGTTGAACAGATTGAAGAACTCTCCGCGGAACTGGAAGTCCATGCGTTCCGCGCCGGAGGCTCTCCTTCCGAACGGAGTGTCCTTGATCATTGCGAAGTCGTAATCGTAATAGGCCGGCCCGCGGAAAGTGTCGCGTCCGAGGGTGCCGAAGCGTCCCTGGTTCGGCCCAGTACCGCCTGGGACGTGAATCGGGATGTCAAAATAGGTGCTTGCATTCGCCGCACCCATGCCGAAGTAATCCTGCCGGTTCTTGCGCGCCGTGGAAAGGTGCGGCACAGCGATCTCGTCCGGACGATCCACGCCGTTGGTACCTGCTCCGGTCTGTTGGACTCCCGAGTAAACCGTGAACGGCGCGCCGGAGGAGATGGATGAGATCGAGAGCAGTTCCCAACCGTAGGTGATCTTGCGGGGAACGGCACTCAGGAAATTCGCATTTTGCAGATGCAAGTCCTGCGCCAGACTGAGCCCGAAGCTGTGGCTCACGTCGAAAGACGAGGGGCCCTTCTCTGCGCGTAGATTGAACGGGTCCTGTGACACTCCTGAGGTGGTAGCACCAGTTGAACCTGTGCCACTCAACACCAGCGAAGTCGTGTCGATCGACTTGCCCCACGTGTACGAGGCCTGAATGCCGGGTCCGCCGTGACCCATAGTACCGAATAGCGAAGCCTGCAGCGCGTTGTAGTTGGAGTGCACATCATTGGTCATCACGTTCATCACCCCAAAGCCGCCGGTTACGTCGCCCGCGGAATTGAATTGCGTGTAGGGTGCGAACTCAGGGGTAGCTCCGGGATAGGCGTTCGGAAAAGAGATGCGCGGAAGTTTCTGTGCCCCAGTTCCCACGTAGCCTAGGTCCGCAGTCAGGTTGGCGATCTTGCGCTCGAGGCCCAGTGTCCAGGTGTAGAGTGCGCCATTTCCAAACCTGGCGTCGATCCCGGACAGGTTCAGAGAACTCACCGCGCCCGAGGAAGTCACTTTGGCCAGGTCCTTCTCATAGCGGTCCACGTCCATCGGCGTGTTGGCAGGGATATTCTTCGTTCCCTTGGCCAGAATGTCATTGCCGCTTAGATCGTAGGCAATGGGCAACATCGATGGAGTGATCATGAACCCATACGCAAGTGGCGCGCTCGATGAGGATTGACGCCGCGGGCTGATGGAGAAAGGTGTAGAACCGGTGAGCATGTTGTCCTGCCAGATGTTAGGCGGTATCACCGTCACCGCTCCACCTGCGTGCGCAGTAAAGTTCTTAAGCGGCGCCCAGGACATTTGTACCCTTGGGCCCCATCCATTCCAGGTGGTTGAATATCCAGGCTGAGGATTGACAACGTAGTCCAAGGTTCCATTCAGCGTGCGGAACGAGCCAGTGCGATGGGCGCGCTCGGAGATGGGGGTGTAGTACTCCCTGCGGACACCGTAGTCCAGCGTCAGTTCTGGCGTGACCTTCCAGGTGTCTTCGACATAGGCGTTGTAATCGCTCCGGTTGATGGCAGCCGGACCGATGTGTGCACCACCCGAAACTCCTGGCGGCGCAACGGCTACGATATAGGCAAATGGCGAACCTGAAAGCAAACCAGAGAGCGTATCCGGTAGGGGATCACCGAAGTTGATGTTGTGCTTGCCGCTCGCGGACGCGATCGCTTCCGTTGCGTAGGCTGTACCGCCGCCGAAATCGTACTCCCCATTCGGTGGAATACCGAAATAGGTGGTGTCAACATTCTTCCTGACTTCGAAGCCCGCTTTCAGGGAGTGTTGTCCAGCGGTGTAGCTGATGTTCTCCCGCTCCTGGAATAGATTGCCGTAGGCCTGCATCACTGATCCGCCGGCACTGTTGAAGGCTTCGAAGAGACCGTCTTCAAACTTCACGGCGGGGTCAGTGGAGTCGGGTGTAGGAAAGCCAGGGGTGGATCGGGTTATGGAGAGCAAGGACTCCAGTACAAGCTTTGGCGTGAAGGTCGTGGTTATTGTGCCGACGACGTTGCGCTGCCGATCGAGGTACTCGACCGCGAAGGCCGGATCGATCGCCGTCTGATCCGGATTTGTCGTCGGCCCGGTCAGGTTGTCCATTGTGAAGCGCGCGAAGAACTGGTTCTTCGCCGAGAGCTTGTGGTCGATGCGCAACGAGAACTGGTCGGCGTTGGTGCTGACCTTCGAAGCGGTTGCATAGGTATTCGCACCGAAGGAGCCGGTAGGAAGATTGGGCAGCGGATATCGTGCCAGGATCGCAGCAATGGACGGATTCACCGGAATGGCCAGCGAATCGGTTGTGCCGTCCGGAAAACTCACCATGTCGGAGACGATATTTGAGCCTCCCGAAGGACGTTGTGCAGCGGTGGGTAGCGGCATCACCTGAGTTGTGCCCAGCACCTGGCGAAAGCCCTGGTACTCAGTAAAGTAGAAGGTGCGCTTACGCCCGTCATAGATATGAGGAATGTAGACGGGACCGCCATTGGTGAATCCGAATTCGTTACGACGGAACGGTGGAATGCGTCCCGGGTACGCAGGCGTTGGATGATCGAAGTAATTGCGCGCGTCAAACGCTGAGTTGCGCACGAACTCAAAAAACGAGCCGTGGAAACCAGCCGCGCCGGAGCGGGTGATGATATTTGTGAAACCCGACGCCCCGCGGCCGATATCAGCCGGCATCCATCCCGAACTCGATTGCAGTTCCTGAATGGCGTCTACGTTGAAGTTCGGCATGATGCTGCCACCCATCTCCGGATCGCTGATGTCCGCACCATCCATGGCAAATGTCGCCTCCACCCCGCGCTGGCCGTTGATCGCAAACTGTTGGGTGAAATTCGTCGCGCCATTCGTGTCGGTCATGGTGCCCGCGGCCAGAAGCAAAAGGGTGCTGAAGTCGCGGCCGTTCAGAGGTAGTGAACTCACTGCCTGGCCGGAGAGTGCTTCACCGCCGGTTCCACTTGTGCCCTGTTGCGCCGCCACAGTGATTTCTCCCCGGCTCGATAACGTGATCACAACGGGCGGAGCATCGGCCGCCAGAGTAATAGCCTCGGCATAGGCAGAGGTCTTGGCCTCGGCGATGATTGCGAGCCTGTATTGCCCGCCACGAAGTGCGGAAATCGTAAAGCTTCCGTCGGTACCAGTGTTGGCTTCGGCCGTGACCGCGCCCGTCAGCTTCACTTTGGCAGCGGCGATTGGCGCGCCGGAACTATCGCGCAACAGACCACGCCAGTCAAAACCGGCTTGGTCCTGGGCAAAGACTGCTGTTGCGAACATTAATCCAAGTGTCAATAGCGGCCCTGCAGAACATACGAGCCTCCGCAACATCGACTTCATTGTGCTTCTCCTGCCTGTCCCGGAACGTTAGCTGCCGACCGTCTGATCCCGTACCGCCGGCTCAGCCAGGAGCGAACGGGCTCGTCGTAAAACTTCAAGACAAGCCATGCGACAAAAATCACGAATGGAATCAATAGAAAAATCAGTGTCAACTTCAAGCTCAGACTGGGATGCTGTGTCCACGAGTAGCCCGCGAGCACGTACACGAATGGAATGTGAGTGATGTAGAGCGGATAGGACAGGTGGCCGCTGAACTTGCAGAGCCTGATCATTCCCGCACCAGCGTCTGAGTGTGCGCCGGAAAGGATGATGAGCGGAAACAGGAATAGCACGCAAGCCGCGTCGTAAAGCCCGTTAAGCGAGTATCCGCCAACCTTGAGGAAGACTGGCATCTGGAAGCACACCGCAAGGACGATCGAAAGCAAGAGGAGTCCGATTTTCGGTATTCGAATCCGATCATGAACGCGATAGAGCCAGAGTCCCATCACGAACGAGACCGTCAAGCGAAGAGGCGCCATCCAGATTCTCGGATAATCCCAGCCTCCATCCAGCGATCCCTCTGTGTTTGCGGTCCAAATGAGCAGGAGCCCGGACAGGCCGAAGATAATCGCAAGGGTAAGCGTCCGCAGCCGGCGAAGAATCAAGGCGTAGGCGATGTTTCCGAGGTATTCCTGCATCAGAGACCAGGCAGGCCCATTGAGCGCCTGAGATTCGTTATGCCTCCCACCAACGGGCGGGGATGGCAGCAGCAGCAATGACATGACGTACGCGAGCAGCAGCATTCCGGCGTTCGTGTGATTCATCGCCTTGCTGAAGGGATCGAAGAGGTATCCGAGAAGGCCGAGAGTGGCGCCGATCAGAACCAGTGGATGAAGGCGGATGAGACGAATGCGGAAGAATTGGAGGATCGACATCCGCGTCCATCGATCATCGTATGCATAGGCGACCACAAACCCGGAGAGCGCGAAAAAGAAGTCAACTGCCAGGTAAGCGTGGTGCACCAGGGCGAATGGTCCCCGAAACCCAAACGAGTAATTGAAGACGTGGAAGATCACAATCAGGAATGCGGCACTGCCTCGCAGTCCATCCAGCACTTCAAAATGCTGTTTTCCGCTGCTGGTATGGTCGACAACGACGGGGATATTCATCGGTTAGATCACTCCGCAGTTGAGGCTAAGCGTCGTACTCCCGCGCATCACGTTGGACATGCAGATCCAGAAAGACATCTCGTCACACGGATTCAGCGAACCACGAGAGTCCCTGTCAATGGCGTGCTGTCAGACGATCCGCCGACTGAGACTTGATATTCCCCAGGCGTCATACTCCAGGC
The DNA here is from genome assembly GCA_035308825.1 of Occallatibacter sp. Taxonomy (GTDB): domain Bacteria; phylum Acidobacteriota; class Terriglobia; order Terriglobales; family Acidobacteriaceae; genus Telmatobacter. The sequence goes on from DATGFX010000055.1 coordinate 27,078, forward strand.
ATTCTTCTCTTCGTCGAAGATCTTGATGACCCGGTCGTCAAGCGCAACAGAGACTTCTTTCGATTCGCCAGGCGCGAGTGCGATCCGCGTCCATCCGGCCAGCCTCTTGTAAGGTTCGTCTGCGCTGTTCGGAAGCCGGGCGTACACCTCGGCAATTTCGGTCCCGGGCCTCTTGCCAGTGTTCTTGACTGTGAAGCGCGCAGTCCTGGCGCCTGAATCGATATTCAGGCCCGAGTATGCGTAGGTCGTGTAAGACAAACCAAATCCAAAAGCAAACAGTGGTTTCTTGTGCTGCTCTTCGAACCACTTGTAACCGGCTGCGCTGCCTTCGTCGTAGTGGACAGCGTAGCCAGTGTGAGCAGAAGCGTTCGAAGAAGGAGCTCCGTTGTCCGCTACGTCGCCAGCGTGGGCCTGACTCTCCGCAGGAATTTTGGGCGCCTCTGGGTGGGGAAGATCCTCTTCGTTCTTCGCGAACGTCAGCGGAAGCTTGCCGGATGGATTGACGTCCCCAACAAGTACGTCTGCCAGAGCCTTGTGTCCCGAACTACCGGCGTACCAGGCCTCGACCACACCGGACACCTTGTCGATCCAGGGCATGGTCACAGCAGTTCCGGTCTCCAGCACGACGATAGTGTGCGGATTCGCCGAAGCGACCTGCTCGATCAACGCGTCCTGATTGTCAGGAAGCGAAAGGCTGGGGACATCCATGTCCTCCGACAGCCACTGATACGCAAAAACAATCGCTACATCCGCGCTCTTGGCCAGGTTCGCTGCCGACTTCGCATCCGTTCCCGGATCGAAGTCGATCTTCGTGTTCGGCAGTTTCGCCTGAAGTGCTTTCAAAGGGGAGGTCGGGAACCAAACAGGCTTTTGCCAGATCGTCGCACCCTTGCCGGGAGGCATGATGGCGTTGCCGCCCGGCGGATCCACCTGCGCCGATCCTCCGCCGGAGATCATTCCGACGTCCGCATGGCCGCCAATGATGGCAATGCTGTGAACCTTCGACGGCACGATTGGAAGCACAGTCGGACTGTTCTTCAGCAGAACGATGCTCTTTTCTTCGACGTGTCGCGCGACTTCGAATCCCTTCTCCACATCGACGACGCTTTTCTGGGGCGGGTCGTCGACGATGCCGGACAGAAATTCAGCGTAGAGAACTCTCCGCGCGTGGTCGTCGATTTCTGACATTGGCACTCGTCCGGCTTCGACTGCTTCTTTCAGCTTCGGACCAAAGAAGTCCGCCATGGGCTGTTCCTGATCGAGACCTGCTGCAGACGCCTTCTCCGTACTATGAGTACCTGCCCAGTCGGAGATCACGAATCCTTTGAAGCCCCAATCTCTCTTGAGCACATCGCGCAGCGTGTACGGATTCTCACAACCGAAGTCACCATTGAACCGGTTGTAGGAACACATCACTGCAGCGGGATTCGCGATGGAGATGGCGATATGGAACGCGAGCAGATCGGACTCCTGCATCGCTCGCTTGGGGATGACCGCATTGACGAAGAAGCGGCCCGTCTCCTGGTCGTTCATCACATAGTGCTTAATGTCGCCGACGACATGCTGCGCCTGTTCGCATTTCATCAAGTTGCCGACGACGGTACCGGCGAGGAGCGGATCTTCTCCCGCATATTCAAAAGTGCGTCCATTGCGGGGTTCGCGGACCAAATCGACTCCGCCTCCCAGAGTCATGTTGAATCCTTGTGCCCGAAGCTCCTTGCCGATCACAGTCCCAAACTGGCAGGCTGAATCCGGATCCCAACTCGCCGCAGCCCCCAGACTCGATGGCATAGCCGTCGAATATCTGCCATTTGCACCGCTGTCTCTCACTCCATAACCCGCGTCAGAGATCACCAAAGGTGGGATTCCGAGGCGTTCGACACCTTCCACGTATCCCGCGCCGCCGTTGGTGAGGTTTGACAGGGGCATCTGCCACTGCGGCGCGTGGGCCATTCCATTCCCATGAAGTAGCGCGAGTTTCTCATCCAGAGTGAGCTGCTTCAGAACCAGGTCGGCTCGTTCCTCTGGGGAGAGGCTGGGGTTCATCCACGGCCGGTCATTGTTCTGAGCTGGAACGATAGATGGTGTAGAGATGAGCGTGAACGCCGCAATGACTGTGAGTAGAAGGTGTGAACCGGACTTGCAATTCTGCATCTGTCTCCAAAGACTCTTCACGCCAGCGTGATGAAAGAGTTGTTCCAGGTCGGATCGCCGCCGTAAGCGCCATGCCGCGGTGTGCCGGCAGCCGGCAAAGCTCATTTCGACGCTTGTGCGCCGTTTTCAAAGACGAATTTGGCACTCCTGGTGTGAAGTGCGACCAGGTGTGTAACGCCATTCACGACTGAAGTGACCACACCGGCCCTGTCATCTTTTTCCTCAACCATGAGGGCTGGAACCGTCACGGTTTTCTCGTCATCCGTCTTGATGGTCAACCGCACTCGAGATCCTGAGGTTGTACTCCAGGACACTTCGCAGATCCCGCGGGGTAGCTGAACGTTCCCTGCCCAGGCATCGGAACTCAGGTAAAACGTCTGCGAGTTCTTGGCGGCCATTAGCGAAGCCGAGGACAAGATCAATAAAAGCGCGAGCCCAAGGATGCGCCTCATACAAGCCCCCTTTCGTCCATTGCGGAAATCCTTGCGGACTCCCGACGTAGTCAGGCTAGGCGCAGTCTATTCAGTTCTTTAAGCTCCATCGTGCATCAGACATGGCAAGAGGGCGGCAAGGCCTGCACTTACATGAGGATAGAGACGAGGGTGAGCCGGGTTTGTGGGGATGTATGATACAGGCTTCTGAGGTAGAAGCCACTCACCACGTCTCGACAGCGATGACCGTTGGCGGCCCCGGATGGCCGTCGATGACATTTGCTTCTATTACGGCTTCGAGATTGAACTGGTCCCAGTTCTTCGGAGCCTTTTGCAGCATCGCGTCCAGGTACGCTGGATTCGAGACGACCTCGCTCGCCGCTTCAGTTCCCTCGCCCAGGATGCCGGCTAGGATGATGACGGGCTCGCCGGTAACTGTGTCATGAAGCCGTGCAACTACGGCATAGTCGCGCGAGAGACTCTTGCCTGGAACCTGCCATTGAAGCTTCCAGTTCCTTTTGGGTGCGCTCTTGCGATCCACCACCTCGCGGACCTGGTTGTCATATTCGAACCCGATCGGTAAATCCTGCGTTATACGCATCGTCCAGGGGTTATCGAATGCACCAATCAGAACGAATGGACCTTCTCGCAATTGAGCAAAGCCGGTATCGGAAGCGGATAAGACCCGAAATTGGGCATTTTTCGGAACAAGAGGCACCAGGGATCGGGCGAGAGTGATCACGTCGTACGCATTCAAATTGCCGCCCTCCGAGGCGGGGAATGCCCGATTTTGAAGGTCCACAGCGTCGGTTGGTTCAGCTAGACAGTACGTAACCCGGCTCGAAGTTGCTGCAATCGGCTGCCAGAAGCGCGACATGTTCGAGGGTTCACCGGCGCCTGCAGCCTGGCTCGAAAGTCTCACGCGGCCAATGCTAAATCCAATCAGCGCGGTGACGAGCATTGCAATGGCAATTGGAACCCACCGTCGGATTACCAGTCGTGAATGCGCCTGTTTGGCCTTTGCGTCTGGGAGCGATTGGAAAACGGAGCCCTTCGGAAGCGACTCCACTTTATCGGCGACTAAAGTCTCCGCTGCGAAGGCCGCCTGAGAGGCGGCTGGTTCCCGAAAAGTCGGAACATACGAGCCGATCGGCAGTTCTATTACCAATTCCCCCGCGTGTTCAGGGTTGTAATAGTATTGGCTGAGCCTTTTCCGAACCTCGGCTGCCGCAGTGCGAACCACCGGATCCAGATTGACATCGTAGATGGGTTCGCGCCCGAAAGCCTCGACGCCAATCGTTCTTTCCTTCAATTCGCTCCCATTACCGAGAAGCGTTTGCTCGACCGTGTAGGTGAGCAACACCGGGTATCGCTTGCTATTCGTGAACAATGGGTGGGCAACGAGCCGCCTCAGTTGTTCGCGAACGAGTGCTGGATCCGGCACAAACTGCACACCATTCTGTCCATTCACAAAATGCGACGACGATTCCATATCAAACGACCGCTGAAGAACTGTTCCGCCAAGTTCTAGCAATCTCCTGAGCTGAAACGGTTTAGCATGGGCTCAGCGGAGGTCTAAGATCTGCAGCAACACATAATCATTTCATACACAAGGTGCAGTCGTCATTTGCCCCGAATCGCCAGGCCGCAGCACAGAAGGCGACGCGCCTCTCTGGTGCGAATCGATTCCGTACGCGCAAAAGCCTCGACTGCAATTGCTGCTTGCAAGGTTGACCCTTTTGGACGCTTCCGCAACGACCAACCCGGCCCCACCGGCACGATTCACGGAGCCGCTGTATGCTGTCAAAATCGATCAAGCAGCAGCAGTTTCTAGTTTTATGGCCACGGTGAGATATGTTTCTACTGAACATAAGGAAACACTTTGGAAGCGCGGCCGCAGCGTTGCTCTTGTTGACGCTCTTGGGGGAACTTATATTCTCGGTGCGGCAGCAATCGTTGTCCTGGGATGAAGGTGACCATATCTTCGCCGGCTATATGTCATGGAAGAATGCAGATTTTGGCATCAATCCGGAGCACCCGCCTCTGGTAAAAGCGCTGGCGGCGATCCCACTTCTACCGATGCATCTCAAGGCGCCAGAACCTAAGAGGAATACATTCTTCAGAGACGAAGCATACTCCGATGGACGGGATTTCATCTTCGGTAATGGTGGAGAGGCCGAGGCGGACCGAATCATTTTTCGCGCCCGGATGGCGGCGGCAACCCTCACTCTTTTGCTGGGACTGCTCGTATTCCTTGCGGCGCGAGAGATGTTCGGCAACGGTGCGGCGCTGTTTGCATTGGCGCTGGTGGTTTTTGAGCCAAACATGATCGCGCACGGCGCCTATGTCACAACGGACATGGGTATTTCCTGCTTCATGTTCGCCAGCGTCTATGCCCTGTACCGCTACGTAAAAGCGCCTTCAATCCGCAGGCTGATCGTTCTCGGCCTGGCCACGGGACTCACTCTGGCGGCGAAACACTCTGGTGTGCTACTCCTCCCATTCGGCCTGGCACTCATTATTACCGAGATACTGTGGCCCTCGACCGAGACGCAGATCAACAAAGGAAAAGGTGCATTGAGACTGACTGGCGCCTTTCTGGCTGCGTCAGCTATCGCCATCTTGGTGCTCTGGGCTTTCTACGGTTTTCGCTACGCCGCACGGCCAGGTGGAATGCCGCTGAATCCCACGCTCGCTGAGTACGCGGGGGGATTGAAAGAGACGGAACGGCACCTTTATCTTGCGCTCGCGCGCTGGCACATCCTGCCAGAGTCTTATCTTTACGGGATGGTGGACGTGCGGTTGATCTCAGATTCGTTCTCTACGTACATTTTCGGCAAGGTATACGCGCGCGGTGTCTGGTTCTACTTCCCTGCTGCGTTCATCATCAAATCCACGGCGGCTTTCATGGCTTTGCTGCTGCTGGCCGGCTTCGCGATTGTTACCGGAAAATTGCGCGCACGGCGCGAGATCTTCTTTCTTACCATTCCTCCGGTTCTCTATTTGCTGATCGCGACAGGCACTGGCCTGAATATCGGAGCGAGACACATTCTGCCCATGTATCCGTTTCTTTCCGTGCTGATTGGGGGCGCTGCTCTCGCACTGGTGCACAAGGATCGGCGGTGGGCCTATGTCGTGGGATCGGTGCTCGCCTGGCACGTGCTTTCGTCGGCGCGAGCTTATCCGAATTACCTTGCCTACTCGAACGAATTCTGGGGAGGCCCGGCGAACACCTATAAGTACCTGACCGACTCCAACACGGACTGGGGTCAGCAGTTGAAGGCGGTCAAGAAGTATCTCGACAATCGCGGGGTGAAGGACTGCTGGTTTGCCTACTTCGTCGAACCCTCCATCCACTTCAGCGCGTATGGAATCCCATGCAAACCGCTGCCGACGGCTGACAGCGGGTGGACCGATGATCAAATCGATACGCCGCAAACGATCACCGGAACTCTACTGATCAGCGCGGGAACGCTCACGGGCTACGAGTGGGGCTCGAACGTGCTAAATCCTTACCGGCAGTTTCAGGAGCTGAAACCAGTTGCTTTCATCCAGGACGGCGTATTTGTCTACGATGGGATGTTTGACATGCGTTTCGCTTCCGCCCTTGGCCACGTAACGCGGGCCCAGGACCTCACTAGGGCCGGTCAGTTAGCATCCGCGCTGGTTGAGGCGCAGGCGGCCGTTGCCATCGATCCCGATGAGTTGCAGGCACAAATGGTTCTGGGCGACACATTGACTAAGCTCGGCCGGCCGCTGGCCGCTGAGACCGCATACCAGGCGGCACTCGCAATCGCGAAGACGATGGAACCCAGTGCCGAAACGATCTGGGTCAGGACAATTCAAAGGAAAATCGTCCGAACGCAAGGATGAGCCACATTTCGTGTTTGACCGCCATCGAACGGCTTCGAGACCAAATTTGAGATTCTTGGCAAGCCGTCGGGGCACGACCAAGCCGCGCCGCTGAGCATGGTCAGCCAGGAGTACCTCCCTTTGCTGCGCATTCCGCTTCTCGAGGGCCGAATTGGGATCAGGCGGAGGACCATCGCGGCGCCTTGGTCGCTGTGGTGAATCGAACGTTGGCTCGATACGCGCCTTACTCCCAGATGCGACTCGACTCGGTAAGAGAGCGCTTCCGGCTCCGAGCTTCACGGTAAAAGTTGACGAACACTGCGACAAGAAACGAAACGCTTCCGCCAACGATTGCGGAGAGAACAATTGGGGCAGTCATCGCGAATCCTTTCTTCAAACCACAATGGACACTCTAGAGCATCACACCTAAATGGAGCCTAAACGCGATCTAAGTTTTTCATAAGCCGTTAGCGTTTCTGGCTGAAAGTGCGCCACAGACACGGAATTAGAGCGAGTTGTCCTCACGCCGCCTTGAATGTCGCGGAGCGCATCACTAAATTTGTTCACGTTCATGCTTTCTTCATGTCTCACCTTTCATTCTGGATTCATCATCGCTTTTGTCTACCAACATAGTGGTGGTTGCACGATGTCTGCCGCGTTCTGAAGCGAAAACGTGCGGGGCGTCGCTGCCGGTGCTCTTCAACCAATTCAAAATCAATTCGTACGGCCATTTTTCTAGGCTGCGCGAGCGGGAAGCCCTGCTCTCCTGGCTTGAAACCGGCCTACTTACAAAATTGCAACAATCGACTTACGCATTGCTGATGAAGAGCTGGATGGAATAGGCAATGAGGGGACAGGACGTATAGCTGGGCGCAAAGCAGTAAGTGAGGTCAACCCTGAGCTGTTATGAAAGGCAATTGGACTTTCTGATTCCACTTAGGAAGCGAGAGGTGAAGATGATAGGCATCGTTCGGAAGACCATGCAGTGTGCAGTATTCATCGTTGGTATCCCGCTCTTCTGCTTTGCTCAACAGAATGCACAGGGCCCCTCGCGCGCAGATCAGCGGATGAGAGAAGATCCGACGCCGGCCGCCGACAAGAGTACGACCGCGCCGAATTCAGTCGCGGCACAGGAGCAACCGACCGTTGAACAGGAGATCGAGGCTCTGAAGAAGCGGGTTGCTGAACTGGAGAATCAAATCAAGGTCGATCATGCGGCGATGCTGGCCGATAGCGGGGACGCTGCGTCACTGAAGGCCGCAGAGAACACATTGGTGGCTGGAAGCGGGGTTGGGACGACTGGTTCACCAAAGGATACGGCGCCTGCAGCGAATACTTCCGGCGCTCCGGCTGCCCCCAGCTCATCTACCGCCGGTCAAGAGCCCGTGCCTGCATCGGCCGCGACCCCTCCAAAGGAGATCAGCTCACAGACAACCACTAAAGGAGAACCATTCCCGGGTGATTGGACATGGCTGAACAGCAATGGTCACGCAAGTGACAGTCCTATGGCCACAAAGTACTTCACTCCGGAGTTTCGTGCCGACGCGAACTACACACTCGACTACAACCATCCCAAGGACGATACGCTGGGGGGATCGACCGAAACATTCCGCTCAGATGAATGGCAGCTGGAGCAGATCAGCATTGGCGGGGACATTCACATCGACAATGTGCGTGGGAGGATTCTCACGATGGATGGCTTGTTTGCTACCACCACGCCCCGAAACGATCCCAGCGTCGTCCGCGGGAGCTGGGACCTGACCGGTGCTTACAAATATGTCTCGGAGGCATGGGGAGGTTATCACTGGGATGTCGCGCACGGCCTGAACATGGATGCGGGTATCTTCGTCTCCTACATTGGTCTCTTTAGTTATTACAACTTCGACAACTGGACCTATCAACCGTCGTTCGTGTCCTCGAATACGCCGTGGTTCTTCAACGGAATGCGTGTCCAGTATTTCCCAACCGCAAAGCTGAAGATTGAGCCCTGGTTTATCAATGGCTGGCAATCATACGCCCGTGCGAACGGTAAGCCCGGACTCGGTGGCCAGATCTTATGGCGCCCCACGCCTTACCTGGATTTTGTGTGGAATAACTATGGATTAGGTGAAGATGTACCTGGGCAACCAGGCCGATCGAGAATTCACGCCGACTACAGCGCACAGGTGAAAGTCTACGACCACCCGGAAAGGACGCTCGACAAGATCGCATTCACAGTTACTGGCGACTTAGGTTGCGAGTACGGCGGCGGCCCGGCGCTTGGAACCTACGACACGAAGGGAAACTCTCCTGAAATGGGTTCCAGCTCTACCTACGCAGGTGGTGTGAACTGCCATGGCGCCAAGAATGGCAGGCCTAAGCAAGACTTCATCGGGTGGATGATGTACAACCGCTACTGGTTCAAGAAGGACCTTTACGCGATTACTCTCGGCGGTGGGCAGATGAACAACCCCGGTCGCTACCTGACCCTGCTGCCTCCTATTAACGGCGCCACGGCGGTTACCGGCACTCCTTATTTCACCGAGAACCCGGGCGACCGCGCGCAGATGCATGACGGCACGATCACGTTCGACTACATGCCCAGCCAATTCATCACGTTCCGCCTGGAGCAGGGGTATCGCTTTTCGGATATACCCTACTGGACGGGTCGCGGCGGAATTACGCCGCCCGGAGGAGACAACGGTGTGCCAACGCAGTATGCATGTGCCAGCGGAGCGGCATCGGGTTTCGGTTATGGAAACCTGGCTTTGGCTGAAGCAGCGTGCGGCGCAGGAAGTGCGGCTGGTACGCCGACTGGAACGAGCGTGATCTGGTGGCCCGATCTGCGTACCAACCAGACCGTGAGCACCTTCGCGATCATGGTGAGGTTCTAGCCCGCCGGCGGAGCGAGAGGCCCGGCTGAGAAGCATCTGAGCATGAATTCTTCAGATGCTTCTCATGCCGACCTGAAACCTGATGCGGCGATCTCCCAACACGGTCGGAATTGTTCGATCTTCGCGAGGCAAAACTGAGGTGAAAGAGAGGCAATGAAACACAGGGCAGTTCGAATTTTATTGTCGACCGTGCTTGGAGTGTCTCTTGTCAGTTTGACTGCGTGTAAAGAGAAGCAGGCAGATGCTGCGAGTGAGGCGCCCCCATCGGCCAAGGTCGTGCAGGACATCAACGTGGCCAGTTGGGCAGTCGAGGATCCATCCAAGTACCCTCTCATTTCTGCGGAGGCACGCGAGGCTTCGGCAAAGTTGATGGTGACCGGGACAGTCGCCCCGGACATTGCTCGGACGGTTCCTGTTATCTCGCTGGCGTCGGGCCGTGTAGTGGAGATCAAAGCGCGGTTGGGCGATGAAGTAAAGAAAGGACAGGTATTGTTGCGGGTGCGCAGCGACGATATCTCCGGAGGATTCGCGAACTATCAGGGCGCGGTAGCCGATGAAGAACTCGCAAGAGCACAGTGGGAGCGCGCACAGGAACTCTACAAGCATGGGGCAATCGCTCTCAATGATCTGCAGATTGCGGATGACGCAGAGAAGAAAGCCAAGATTGCCGTCGATGTAGCCGCTGAACATCTCAAGCTGATTGGGAGCACGGTAGAACATCCTTCAGGAATTGTCGATCTCGTCGCCCCTGTCTCGGGAATCATTACAGATCAGGAAGTAACGAATGCGGCAGGCGTGCAAAGCCTTGGGACCAATCCTTTCACGATTTCCGATCTCTCCTACGTATGGGTAGTTTGCGATGTGTATGAGAACGACATCCCCAACGTGAAAGTAGGCGAAACGGCAGAGGTCCGTCTGAATGCATTCCCTGACATGGTGGTGAAGGGCACGGTAAGCAACATTCTTCCCATTCTTGATCCCAGTATTCGCACCGCAAAGGTTCGTATCGAAGTGCGCAACCCGGGCATGATGCGCCTCGGGATGTTCGCAAATGCCACCTTTGCCAGCCTGAAAAAGGAAACTCACACGACGGTGCCTTCGTCGGCGATTCTTCGATTGCATGATCGCGATTGGGTTTATGTACCTGCGGAGGGAAAGAAGTTTCAGCGTGTTGAGGTAGTCGCCGGCGATTCCCTCCCCAACAGCATGCAGGAACTGATCTCCGGCATCGAGCCGGGGCAAAAGGTTGTCGTGAACCCGCTATCTCTTCAGAACGAGATCGACAACCAGTAGCTACTTGTCGGGGTGATTGAGATCGAATGATTCGTGCACTGGTAGATTTTGCTCTCAACAATCGCTTCGTTGTCCTTTCGGCAACTGTATTGCTGGCTTTTTGGGGAGCAGTATCGTTTCACAACTTGCCGGTTGAGGCGTACCCGGACATCGCGGACAACTATGTCACGGTCATCACACAATGGCCAGGACGAGCTGCCGAAGAAGTTGAGCAACAGGTCACGATTCCGGTCGAAACTGAGATGAACGGGATTCCCCACTTGACAGCTTTGCGGTCGGAGTCGATCTTCGGACTGTCATTTGTTCTGATGATCTTCGATGATCAATCGCAGAATGACTGGAACCGCGAGAAAGTGCTGGAGCGGCTCACCCAGGTGAACTTTCCTCCGGGCTTGCAAGGGCAGATCGGAACCGATTGGAGTACCGTGGGCCAGATCTACTGGTACACCCTGCACAGCTCCAATCCCAAGTATGACTTGATGGAATTGAAATCCATCGAGGACTGGACTCTTGAAAAGCAGTTCAAGTCTGTGAAGGACATCGTCGATGTCTCGACCTTCGGTGGGACGACCAAAGAATTCCAGGTTAGAGTCGACCCCGACAAGCTCGTTTCGTACGGCCTGAGCATCGGCCAGGTGGAACAGCAGCTTGCCAATAACAACACCAACGCCGGCGGCAGCTTCATTGAAACCGGCCAACAGCAGCTGAATGTCCGCGCACTGGGTCTGTACAGAAATGTGCAAGACATCGAGAACACGGTGCTTACGACCCAAAAGGGAACGGCGCTGCGGGTCAAGGATATTGCTGACGTTTTGCAGGGTCCCCGAATTCTCCTTGGCGCAATGGCGCGAGCCGACCATCTTCCCGACGGGACAGTCGTCGACAATCCGGAAGTCATCCAGGGAGTGGCATTGTTGCGCAAGGGAGCCGATGCGCAACCGGTGCTCGATGCGATTCACGAGAAAGTCAAGGAACTGAACGAAAGGATCCTGCCGGAGGGCGTAAAGATCGTTCCCATGCTCGATCGATCAGACCTCTTGCACTACACGTTGCACACCGTCCTGCACAACATGGCGGAAGGGATGATTCTCGTTACCATCATCCTCTTCCTGTTTCTGGGCAATGTGCGCGGCGCATTCATTGTGGCAATGACAATTCCGTTCGCGTTGCTGTTTGCATCGATCTGTCTCGACCTGAGCAAGATTCCGGCGAACCTACTTTCTCTGGGGGCTCTCGACTTTGGCATGGTTGTTGACGGCGCAGTGGTGATGGTCGAGAACATCGTCCGCCACATGAGCCGCGGCTTTGGCGCGAACGGAACAAACGGGCTCCATCAGCATGATCCTCAGGCAGCGCGGCGCCTCACGCTGCCCAAGACATCTTCACAACTGATTCGCGAAGCATGTCACGAGGTCCAACGGCCTGTTTTCTTCGCGATTGCAATCATCATCACCGCCTACCTGCCGATCTTTACTCTGCAGCGGGTCGAGGGAAAGCTCTTCAAACCGATGGCCTGGACCGTCGCCTTTGCGCTACTGGGGGCGATGATGTTCTCGATATTGATCGCACCGGTGTTATCGAGCGTGCTGTTTCGCAGCGGCATCAGCGAATGGCGCAACCCGGTGATGGTCTTTCTTGCGAAGCAATACAAGGGACGATTGCGCTGGGCGATCAAAAATCGGAAGATCGTCTTTGGCGCTGGCCTGGCGGCGCTCGCGCTCACATTGTTTCTTGCATTCAGCGGAATCATCGGATCAGAGTTCCTTCCCCATCTTGACGAAGGTGCGATCTGGGCTCGCGGTTCTTTGAGCAACAGCACGAGCCTGACAGAGGGCAAGGCGTTTGCTACAAAGGCGCGCTTGATCTTCGCCTCTTTTCCCGAGGTGACCAAGGTGGTCTCACAGGCTGGCCGGCCCGATGACGGAACTGATACGGGCGGATTTGGCAATACGGAGTACTTCGTCGATCTCAAGCCGAAGGATCAATGGCGCCCCGTATTTCACGGGGACAAAGATGAGCTGATCGCAGCGATGAATCGGGAAGTGTCGAAACTGCCCGGTGTCTTCTGGAACTTCTCTCAACCAATCGAAGACAACGTCGACGAGACTCTCACCGGAACCAAAGGTGGACTAGCCGTCAAAGTCTACGGCGACGATTTGAAGACGCTGGAACAGAAAGGCGAAGAAATTGTGAGCCAGATGTCTTCGGTTCCGGGAGTCAAAGACATCGGTCTGTTTCGAGACATGGGCCAGCCGAACCTGAACTTCGTCGTCGATCGCCAGGCCGCGGCGCGCTTCGGAATCAACGTTGCCGATATTCAGGATGCTGTACAAACCGCTGTCGGCGGCAATGCGGTCAGCCAGGTGCTGCAGGGCGAAGCCCGTTACGACGTCGTGGTTCGTTACAAAGAACCGTATCGCAATACCCAGGAGGCGATAGCGAACATCAGGCTGCTCTCACCTTCAGGCGAGCGCGTCTCGCTGGAGCAGTTGACGAAGATGCAAGTGCGGGAGGGTGCCTATGATATCTTCCGCGAGGCCAATCAACGTTATGTCGCGGTCCGTTATGAGGTTCGGGAACGCGACCTCGGCACCACCGTGGCGGAGGCCATGGCCAAGGTGCAGAAGAACGTTCAGCTGCCGAGGGGCTATCACATTCAGTGGTCAGGCGAGAACGAGAGCCAGAAACGCTCCTCGCACCGCCTCATGATCATCGTTCCGCTGACGATATTGGTCATTTTCATCATCCTCTACACCATGTTCCGTTCGGCGAAGTGGGCCTGCCTCATCCTATCGGTCGTCGCTCTTGCGCCGCTCGGAGGTTTGCTGGCCCTGCTCCTCACCGGAACTCATTTCAGTGTTTCGACGGGAGTCGGCTTCCTGGCCCTTTTCGGTGTTTCCGTTCAAACCGGTGTAATCATGCTTGAATACATCAATCAGCTTCGCGCCAAGGGATTCACTGTAGAGGATGCAGCGGTTGAAGGAGCTGTCCTGCGATTGCGGCCGATCATGATGACGATGTTGGTGGCAACGTTTGGGCTGATTCCCGCAGCTTTGTCCCATGCCATTGGATCGGATTCACAGAGACCGTTTGCCATTGTGATTGTAGGTGGCCTCATGGCAGCTCTTCTGATGAGCCTCGTCTTACTGCCGACTCTATACGTATCGATCGCGAGAGACGACGATAAGCTTCCTGAGCCTGAAACGGGGGTGTCACTTGAGCATTAGAGCCGTTGTCGCTGGAAGCTTGGCTCAAGTTGGAGTGCTGGCTATCCTCTTTACCGGTCTCACGGCAACTGCGCAGACGACGTTGTCATGGGAACAGGCAAAGGCAAGGTTTGAGACTGCAAATCCCACATTGAAAGCGGATGCTCTGAACGTGGACGAGATGAAAGCTGAAGAGATCACGGCTTTCCTCCGGCCTAACCCTTCCTTCACGCTCTCTTCGGATGGAACACAGCTCGTTCCGCACGCCGGGGTATGGCAGCCAACCAAAGGGACGCAGTTCCAAACCAGCTTTAGCTATCTTCATGAGCGCGAGCGCAAGCGCGAGCTGCGCCAGCAGAGCGCGCAAGAGGGGACCCAGATTGCTTCATCGCTGCACACGGATCTGGAGCGTAACCTGCTCTTTGATCTTCGCGTCGCCTTTGTGAATGTTCTCGAGGCGAAAGCGGTGCTCGACCTCACAAAGCAGGAGCTCGATTACTACGATCACATAATCGACATCAGCAGAGAACGCTTCAAGACGGGGGCGATGGCGCAGATTGATCTCGACCGTGTGGAGTTACAGCGGGTCCAATATGAATCGGATTGGCAGTCAGCGGAGGTCAGCTTGCGCACCGCGAAAATAGAGCTCCTGCAGCTCTTGGACGACAAAACCCCGCTGGATCAATTCGACGTTCAGGGACCGTTCGCCTTTTCAGATCAGCTGAAGCCGCTCGACGAGTTCCGGCAGACTGCGCTTGAGAACCGGCCCGATCTGAAAGCAGCAATCGAATCGGTCCAGCAGGCCAGGACAAACCACAAGCTCGCCGTGGCCAATGGATCCACCGACCCGACATTCAGTGCGTGGTACACCAAAAATCCGTCATTCAATAATCCGAATGCTCTGCAGACAATCGGCCTGAGCGTGAGTGTACCGCTGCGCTTTTTTGATAAAAACCAGGGTGAGAAAAAACGAACCGTGCTCGATATCGACCGTAACCAGCAGCTCGAGGATGCCGCGCAAGCTCAGGTATTCAGCGATGTCGATTCAGCTTACGAGCAGGTGAACAGCAACATCATCCTGCTCCGCCCGTATAAGAACAAGTACCTGGATCAGGCACTGAGGGTGCGGGAGACTGTCACTTTCTCCTGGCAGCGGGGTGCGGCATCGCTGATGGACTTTCTCAATGCGCAGAGCGATTATCGCCAGGTTCAACTTGCCTATTTGCAACTGGTCGGCGCCTACCTGGTCGCGGCCGATCAACTGAACCTGGCCGTCGGCACTGAGGCGATCCAATAGCGCCAGGCTAGCGCGATGGCCGATGATCCATGAAAGGCGGACTTAAGGATGACTCGCGAGGAAGCCAGAGCCCTTATCGAACAAATCGGCGTTTTCCCGGGGATTCGCGTCAACTCCGCAGATCAGGCGCTCTTTTGCGCGGAGGTACTCTTCGACTCTGGGATCCCCGTCGCTGAGATCACAATGACGGTGCCAAATGCCATCGCCATTATTCAGCAGATCGCACAGAAACTTCCTGGGATGGTCGTGGGGGCTGGAACCGTGCTCGACAGCGACACCGCCAAGCGTTGCCTCGATGCCGGGGCCCGGTTCATCACCAGTACCGGCCTCGTACCGGAGGTGGTTGCAACAACGCTGAAGGCGAATGTCGTCGCCATACCAGGCGCGCTGACCCCTACCGAGGTAATCGCGTGCTGGAAGGCAGGGGGCGACTTTGTGAAGATCTTCCCAGCGGCTTCGCTCGGAGGAGATCTCTACATCCGCTCTCTCAAGCTCCCTCTTCCGCAGATTCCACTCATCGCCGCTGGTGGCGTGACCCAGCAGACAGCGGAAGGTTACGTTCGGGCGGGCGCCTCAGCTCTTGGAGTAGGGATGGAATTGCTCCCTAAGGACGCCCTTGTCAAACGACAAGACCAGCGTATCCAGGAATTGGCAAGGAGATTTTTGGGATTCGTTCAAAGAGCGCGTGCCTCAGAGTGACCGGCCTCATCTTAAGGACGACTAACGATACATACGTTCGACCTTTATGGACAACTTATAGGTTTTGACAGGTGTTCAGTTCCGACTTCATGCCTCCTTCACGTAGAAATTCTCATACTTGAGCCTGAAGGAGACAATTCATGAAGATTGTGAGAGTATCTGCAGTTTTCATATGCCTCAGCCTTGCCTCACTTGTTAGCGGACGCGCCGATGACTCCGCAACTCGGTACAGTAAGGCGGACGTGCACAAGATGATCCGTGAAGCGCACAGCGCAGACCAGTATCGTGCGCTTGCCGGGTATTACAGGGCACAACAGGCTAACTTTCGCCAGCAAGCTAAGGCGGAACTACAGGAGTGGGACCGCAGAAGTCAAAATGTCACGAGCATTTCGGCCAAGTACCCGCGACCGGTTGATTCCTCAAGGAATCGATACGAATACTTTGCATACAAGGCGAAAGAGATGGAGCAACGCGCGTTGCATTATGAAAACCTCGCCGCGAATGCTCATTAGTCCGATTTCCTGAAAATTGGGGTAATTGTCGAATTGCATTCAGGGACATGTGCGTTTGTGCCAGGCAAGCCACATTACTTCTTTGCAGCTCGTTTATGCTTTGTTGATGCCTCCGTCGATACCCTAGCGATACCGCGGTTCCCCTCCGTCATGTCGCTGGGGCTTTATGAAGAATTCCCAAACGGTTCATGAAGATCGACGAAGGCGCCTGCTTCGTTTCATCGGCCAATCCGCTGCCGGGTGCTGGGTTGTTGCCCTTCTGTGTTTCTCGGGATGGGTTCTGCACTTTAATCCAGCGCCGCTCGGCTTCCTCTTTCTTCTGGTTGTGGTCGCGGAGGCCATTCTCTGCGGCTTCTGGCAGGCTACTATTGTCTCCTTGCTTGCATCCGCCTGCCTGGACTACTTCTTCTACCCTCCGTACTTCACGTTCAATATCGCCGATCCTCAGGACTGGGTTGCTTTAGGCTCCTTTGAGTTGAGCGCACTAGTCGTAAGCAAGGTGTCCTCGCGCGAGCAGCGCAGTTCGCGCGAAGCGATCCTGCAGCGGACGTCAATGGAGAAATTGTATGAGCTCAGCCGCAGCACGCTGCTGATCAACCTGCACCAACCGCCAGGACCACAGTTGTCACAGCTGATCTGCGCAATTTTCTCGGTTGAGGGCGTCGCAATTTTCGATGCGAACTCGGGCAAGTGCGACCTGGCAGGCGTATTTGTGAAGGGTGAGGAGCATCTGGCAAAGGATTGCTTTTTTATTCACAAGGACAGTGACGATCCACTTACGGGCGTCTCTGCTCGCATGCTGCGAACCCAGGACGCAGCGGTTGGTGCAATCGCAATTCGCGGAAACCTTGAAGCACTTGTGATCGACGCGCTTGCTTCATTGGCGGCAATCACGCTGGAACGGTGTGTCTCATTTGAAAAAGAGAGTCAGATAGAGCAAGCACATCAGAGCGAACGGCTCCGAGCTGCGGTTTTGGATTCGCTTGCACACGCGGTTAAGACTCCGCTGACTGCAATCCAGACAGCGAGTTCCGGTCTCCGCGAGGTCGGGGTACTGAATGCCCCTCAGGGCCAGCTAGTTTCGCTTATCGAGAATGAATCGGCGCAACTAAGCGAGCTCTGTACCCGGCTGCTTCAGACTGCGAAGCTTGACGCAGAAGACCTGACCTTGCACAAAGACGAGATAGCTGTCTCGGATCTGGTCTCCCGCGCTCTGCGGCAGCAGTCGGGACGAATGGGAGGACACGAGGTCGAAGTGGCCTGCCCTGATTCGTCATTGAAGGTCCGGGGTGATTCAGAGCTGCTCTCCATGGCACTCGCGCAATACCTGGACAATGCTTCGAAGTATTCATTTGCGGGAGAGAAAGTCAAAATGGCTGCCTGGCAAAACAATTCAGAAGTCACGATCTCGGTTCACAACTTCGGACCCCTGATTCCGCTTTCAGAAAGGGATCGCATCTTCCAGCGGTTTTACCGCAGCGAAGGTGCGAAAGAAATGGCCCCCGGTACAGGGATTGGCCTTTCCACGGTAAGAATGGCAGCCGAAGCGCATCGTGGCCATGCCTGGGTTATCAGTGACGCAGAAGAGGGGACGACGTTTTTCCTCTCCCTGCCGCAAGTTGGAAGGAGAGCAGATTGAACGAAAATCAGACGACCATTCTCGTCGTTGATGACGAGTTCTCGATTCGAGCTTCCCTGCGAACCATCCTTACGGGGCTGGGATTCGCTGTAGTCGAGGCCGCCCGTGGCGAAGAAGCAGTAGCACTGGTCAGGACGGCGCGGCTTGATGTCGTTCTGCTCGACATCAACATGCCGGGACTCGGAGGTGTAGAGGTCTGCCGGCAGATGCGGAAGATCGCACCGCTTCTCCCCATCCTGATGCTTACCGTGCAAAGCAGTGAAGATCGCAAGGTAGAGGCTCTGGAGGCGGGTGCGGACGACTACGTTACTAAACCTTTTCCGCTTCGCGAGCTAATCGCCCGGATTCGCGTGGCGGTTCGCCACAACCGAACTTTAGATGGGGAGAGCTCTGAAATCCTGATCGGCGACGTTCGACTCGATGTCGAGGGGCACATCGTACAAAAAGGAGGCAAGATAGTTCATCTCACCCCAAAGCAGTTTGACCTGCTTCACTACTTGATGGCGAATGCCGGCAAGCCCATTCCCCATGCGAAACTGCTCAGAAGCGTGTGGGGGCCCGAGTACGGAAATGAACTGGAGTACCTGCGCACTTTTGTGAGACAAGTGCGGATGAAGATCGAGGACGACCCGGCAAACCCAACCTACCTTCTTACCGAATCGCATATAGGCTATCGGTTCAGTAAATCTCTGTGAGGTAGGCGCCATGAAGTCCAGGATAGATTTGCACTTTGCCACCCTCTGTGCGCGCGATTGAAATTTCACAGAGGCTCAATAGCGATTCGATATCGACGGCAGCAAGAGCAGGAATGTGTACTCTCTTCAAGAGTAAATCTTTTGTATCTATTGGGGCGGCTAGTGGGGATCGAACCCACGACATCCTGAGCCACAGTCAGGCGTTCTGCCTCTGAACTATAGCCGCCATTTAACTTTAGATTGTAGCATCGAACCAACATGCTCGACGCTCGCTCCGCGTCCCCCAACCATGCCCCCAGAACATCAAATTCCGCGAAATTCAGCCCATCGGCAACCTGCCGCTGATCCGGAAAATCGCTGGAACCGCGGCGCACGGATCTTCCGCGATCAGACCCTGCAGCGGCTCGAGATCCTGCTCGATGAAGCGTTTCGCATCCCCGGCACGCGCTTCCGCTTCGGGCTCGACGGAATCATCGGCCTCGTTCCCGGTCTCGGCGATGTCATCGCCGGCGTGCTCTCGCTCATCATTCCGCTTGCCGCGTGGATTCGCGGTGTCCCTTACATCACGCTCACGCGCATGGCCGCCAATCTGGGCATCGGCGTCCTCATCGGAACCATCCCCGTCTTCGGCGACATCTTTGACATTTTCTGGAAGGCGAATCGCAGAAACTACCTCCTCCTCCAGCGGCACTTGGGCGAACCCCACAGGCATACCGGCCGCGACTGGCTCTTCCTGGCGCTGCTCGCCGCGGGTTTGGCTGCCGTCTTTGCCATTCCCATCGTGCTCGTGATCTGGTTCTTGTTCTGGCTGGCGCACCACTGATGCTCTGCCGGTCATTCCGAAATCCGTTCCGCGATACAATCAGAACAGTCGGGGCGTAGCGCAGTCTGGTAGCGCATCTGCTTTGGGAGCAGAGGGTCGGGGGTTCGAATCCCTCCGCCCCGACCAGTCTAAATTATTGATAATGCAAGCAATATTGACGATTTCAGCCACGCATCTGCTCACCGAGTGTGACCCCCGAACTGGAAGCGATCCCGTTTTGCTCAAGCTGTTGCGTTACTTCCCGTGTATGTTTCGATCTGCCGGGGACACTCCGCGGCGCCTCACTTAGCTAGCGTGGCGATAGCTCGCGAAACAATTGCCTGATCCAGGTTGGCGCCATCATCACTAAGGTGGTCAGCATCCGCGTACAGGAATTTCCGCCCATCGGCGTATCGGACGGATCCATCAACGTTATACAAGGGCTCATCGGTACGAAGAACCAAAACATTTCGAAAATTTTGTGTTACAGAATCGAATACTTGCGTGGATTTGTGGCGTAAGGTCTCGTTACTGTCAGGCCAAATTTTTGGCAAAGAGCCCTGCATGCGATAGTAGTTCGTCACAAACTCGCGTGGGTTTGTCGCATCGCCAAGGTCCAATACAGGTGGTTGTGCGGTGAGAATCACGTGTCCGACCTTCGGAGCAACGATCTGAAGAAATCCAGTCAGCTGCGGGGCAAGTTGTCCAGTGCCGTCAAATCTGCCATCCCAACGATCCGCCACGATCAAGACATCAGGGTGCCATTGCGCGAGGTATCTGATCCGTGCATCGTCGAAGCTCGCTGCGGTCTTCTGATCTGTGAAGCGTCGGTTTGGGTGGGTCGGAAAGAACACTGGAGTAGCATCCGCAACAAAGAATGCGACCGGCAAATGTAGTTGTTGGCAGACTGAATCAATCATCGGCGCATACATCAGCCCGTGAGAACTGCCGAACACCACAACCCGTGGCGTGCCGGGACCCCATTGGTGAATCACTCCTCCCTTGTTCCACGATTCAGCAGCCATCGGAAGGTCAGGAGGAAAAGCGAGGTCATAGTATTTCGCCGAACTGGCGACCGATCGTCTATCCCATCCGACCACGCTATAGGTCACCCCAGAAAAACTCGGTTCATCAAAGAGATGGTATGGATCAGCGACGGGCTTCTTAAGTGTGAGCGCCATGCAGACACAGGCGCAAATTGAAAAACCTACCGCTAATGTCATGAGACGGGCTTTGCGGCTTGGTCCACGACTGCGCAAAGGCTGTTCAATCGCCACGTATGCTGCACTTGCGACAACCAATGAAATTATTGCGCCGATTGCGGCGCCTTCCTGTTGGGAATGGCCGTGCATAACTGAGTATTGCCTGCCAAAGATAATGAGAGGCCAGTGCCACAGGTAAATGGAATAGGACAGCCGGCCGATAAGCGCGACGGGCCTGGTTGCGAGAAATCGTTCAGGACCGAAGGGGTGCGCTGCCGCGATCGAGATCAGAATGGCCAGTGAGCCAACCGTTGGGAGAAGGGCCCACTTGCCTGGAAAGCGAGTTTCAGGTACGAAAAAGAAGCTTGCTATGACTGCAGCAACTCCGATCCAACCAATACCCGCGTATCCGATCCCCATGCGTAACTTGCGAAGCGGATGCAAATAGCTCGGAGGCACCATGTAAGCTGCGAACGCCGCACCCATCAACGGCTCCCATGCACGCGTTGGCAGCATGTAGAACGCAAACTCAGCGTGATTCCGATGAGCAATAATGCAGAGAAAAAAACTGCCGCAGGCCAAAAATGAAAGCGGGAGGACTAACCGCCGGGCTCGCTGAGCAAAAAGCAGAAGCGTCAATGGGAAAAAAATATAGAACTGCTCTTCCACTGCGAGAGACCACGTGTGTAAGAGCGGTGCTGATGCCGCGGAATCGCCCCAATAGCCGCCAAAATGGGACAGAATAAAAAAGTTTGAGGCTTCAAAGAGTGCATAGAGGGCATTCTGCCCAGTAGTGTGGGCTTTGTATGGCCCAAAGAAAACCATCGCCGCCACTGCGGTGAACGTTGCCATAACCGCGGCATTTGGCAACAGGCGTTGACACCTCCGCAGATAGAACTCACGCATACTAAACTGTGCATTGCGCAGATCGTGCAAAATCACAGAGGCAATCAAGAAGCCAGAGAGGACATAGAATACGTCTACACCTGTAAAGCCGCTGGGCAGAACCCGCGGAAATGTATGGAAGATTAGTACACCTAAAATGGCGAGAGCTCGCACACCATCCAAAGCTGGAATGTGACGCATGGAGAGCTTGTGAGAAGCGCGCGGATCTCCGCCAACACCCAGCGTGGTAGAAGTGGCAACGCTCATAGAAAACCGAGTCTCCTCCAAGCTTAAATGGCCGCCTCGCCGGAAAAGCTGCGATCGAACTGCGCCCCGTTGCGGCCGAATACTCCCAAAATAAGCTGCTGACCTTTCATTGCCGACCAAACACTCAGCCGCCAGTGATTCAAGAATTACAGAGGAAGACTTCGAGAACACGCGGGATTGAGGCTTTCATCGCGAAACACTTCCAATTGGAGCTTGCCCTTCTCTGCATCGAAATTCACTCTTATGCTTCATTCGATAGAGGTTCACAGTATAGATTGGCTTTTACGTCCTCGAGTGCTGCCTGCAATCATTCCGATGCGAGGCTTACTTTCCGACCGCAAGAGAGCTGATACGAAACGGAGCACCCAGAGTAGACGGAATGATTGTGAAGGTTCAATGGCCTGTTGGTAACCTCCTTTAAAGTCAGAAGAGTAGAAGGCCGGCTACAATCTTGTTTACTTCCCGGGAACTCGTTGCCATTGCGACGGCTGGGAAATTGGTCTGAGACCCTGAAGAGTCCGCACCGAAGATTGAGTTTGTGTTTTCTGCCAGTCCCGAAAACAATTCGAAGAGAGCCTCAGGAGTCGTCTCCGCCGTCAAGACGGTCACCTGCGGGCCGGCAAACCGCCGATTCACCTTGTGGCATGCGCTTCAGTCAATGCCCTCGATAACTAACCAGATTGGAAGTCGGCGCCTGACCGCAGTAGATAGATAGTCTCCCGTAGCGCCCTGCACACGGCCATAATGAGAAGCGCCTTGAGTGCCGGCACAACTGGAAAGACCAGGGATTCACGCGGGGTGAAAAGGATATAGGGTAGAGTTCCCGCAAAAATGAAGAGAGCGGATGTCGATCGCAGCGCAACCTTGGGTCCTCGCAGGACGAGCCAGGTAAGAAGTGCCGTCGCCGCCAATACCCCAAATAGACCGAGCGCACAATAGGTCTCCGCCAGATAGCTGGAACCCGCGCCATGTCCCGCCAGGTAATAGTCAGGCGCCACTCGATACGCAAGTTCATTCGACAGCAGCCCTGACGACAAGCCCTGGTGCGCTGTCTGGGTCCCATATTCCGGGTCGAGAAACAGGCGAAACGGTCCTAACAGCGGAGAGAAGATAAAGCGGAGATTGGCCAGTGACACTCCGAATTTCTCATTCGCCACGGCGACCAATTCCCCGCTGGCGCCCTGCGTATAGACAAACCATTCAAGCAGCTTGACAAGAGTATTTCCTCCAAGAGAGGCGCCTTCTCCGGCTCGCAAGCTCCCCACCAGCTGTGATAGTCCGAACAGCCCGGCGCCAGAAAACATCCACACTTTCATTGGAATTCGTCTGCGGCTGGTGATCGACGTCATCCAGAGCCCAGCCAGCAGCTGCGTGAACACTTCTCCGCGCGACCCTCGCGCCAGCCCGAAAAGAGAGAGCAGCACGAACGCCGTCGTCCAGAGCCACCGGCGCCGCGTCAGGACGGACGGCGAGCTGCGATCGGTCGATAGCAATAATCCCAAGTACCCATAGAACAGAAAGCTCGCAAGAAATGAGAGGCCGGCAACATCGACGGAACTCTTCCCCAGAAGGTAAAGATCGTAATAAGAACCGCCGCTAAGGAAATAACGCAGATACAGCATCGACTGTAGAAAGGACGCCGCCGCTCCGCCCCAGAAAAGGAGTTGCCAGACCTGCAGGAAAGAAGGAAGAAAAGGCGGCTCGACCTCACGGGCCAGGTTTGGCTCCGGAGCGCGAGTCGGCAGTTGATGGCATAAAACAGTCGCGGAATACGCCACCATCGACGCGACCAGAACCGAGAAGTAGATACTCTCATCGGCATCTGCGACCGGAATGCCGGAAAGCACCTCGATCGTATGCAAGTTGAAATCGGTCGAGGTGAAGGAAATTAATGGGCGCAACCAGACAAATACAGTCATGGTGAGCGCAAAAAGGGCTGCCGGCCCGGAAGCTTCGAACCCCTCGCGGCGCACTTGGATCACGATGGAAATGCCCACCAGCAATGCGCCCGCGATGACCGCATCGCGTTGCGGCATCAAAGAAAACGCGAATTCGAGAGTGCATACCATGAGGAGCCAAAGAAAAATTGTCGCCCCTCTGGTGAATAACATTTTCATCCTGGTTCGATTTGCAGATCAGCCAACGATCGATGCCCTTGCTTTAACTGCACCATCCAAGCTCGATCTCCCATGGACTACGTGGACAGTATGGTCCGCTTTTCGACTCGAAGCCAGCGAATCTGGCCGGTTCGAGCATCAGGCTTCAATGATTCGCAATCACAATTCTAGTACATGGTCGTTGCCGGTTTTCCGCCGATGAAGCAACGCCCCCCGAGGTAATCTGCCAAAACCGTCCTCGATTCTCATTGCTGTGATTGACTTTGTAGCGATCATCGTACAAACGATCCTCGAAAATCCAGCACTCAGAAGCCGCATAATTCCCGCACGCGCATAATTAGACACTAGTAAACATCACTTTGCACAAAATCATAAGACTCGACGTGAAACGCACTAATTCATAGGCAACTGGATCGCAATCACTAACTCACTTTCTCTTCGCGGATAATCATTCACGCAAGAATCCTTTGCCTGCCCGAGTTATCGAAGAAAAAGGTGAGAGAATGTGCTATGTCTTCCCGAGTTGTGACTGCCGAACTCCCCGTTGTGCTGTTTATCTGCTGGTGCCTGGTCTTCGCGCTGTCCATTGGAGAGTTTTTCGGAGGAGCCGAAGCTGTCGCTTATCCTGCGCTGCTGGTTTTTTCCTTCCTCGGAGGGCTGGGGAACCTGATTCTCCTCATTCGCAAGCACCGGTAGATCGCGCGGTTTTGATGGAAGCATGGAATTCTCGCGATCGCACCAAATCGCTCAAATCCCGATCGCAGTACGTTAAGGAAGCCTTAAGGTTTCATCCGCGAACATCGGACAATGGCGGACTATCTCTACGCGGTTGTGGACTGCAAGACCCCGGGATGCGGCAACGTCATCGCAGTTCATTATCTGGGGAAAAGCAAACGTCCCCAGGAAATCAACCGAGAGCTCGCGGGCCGATTCGCACACCTGTGTGTCCGTTGCGGGCAATACCATCAGTGCGATTTCAGCGAGTATCGCGTCGAATCGTACCCTTTTGCGCCTCCGAAGGGCTGGGAGCCTTCTAGTGTCCCGAGCTGCTGCCAGAAGACGATCGACGATGCAAATGCGACAGAGCAGAAGGCTCCTGATCCAGGTGAAGGTTTGATTAGGATTCGCTTCGGCTGAACGAATCGCTAACAGGCTCGCTCCAATTCATCGAGACTCTGATCCGTATCTCCCACCGTAACCAGGCAGCTAAGCCAGCCGAAATGTAGCGGGGAAAATGGAGCAACTACCCACCTAACCAGCGATTACCCGTATAAGTAGGCTGGTCGAGCTTAGTTACAAGTCGTGCAAGTGCGTGGGTCTTTCAAAGCATCCAAGTGGCACTCATACCGATGGGGTATCCTTGGGCACAGTGGACCGGCTTCAGCTCCTCTGCCCCGGCCATTCGCGCAACGTACTTCTGTTCAATTTTCCGGCATTTGCAGTGAGCTATGCTTCGGCCCTGACCAGCAGGCATGTGATGTTGTCATGCCCGCCTGCCTTCTTCGCAGCATCCACAAGGCCGTGGCAAAGCTCTTCGAGCTCCGCCTTCCGGCACAACAGGGCCTCAATCATCGGATCCGACAACTCGCGCGTCAGGCCGTCACTGCACAGCAGGTACAGATCTCCCGGCTCTGCTTCCAGCCCAAACACATCCGGAGTGACATGGGGCTGTGTCCCCAGCGCGCGCGTGATTACGTTTTTCCACGGCGAGTGCATCGCCTCATGCGGCGACATCCGCCCCATCCGCACTTGTTCTTCCACCAGCGAATGATCGGCAGTCAGTTGCTCCAGATGCCCGCCTCGCAATCGGTAGCAGCGGCTGTCCCCGATATTCAGCACCCAGATGTGGCGATCCTCCGCCGCCAGGGCCACCAGCGTGGTCCCCATCCCGTTCAGGCGCCGGTTGCGCTGCGCTCGCGAGAAAATCGCATCGTTGGCGCTCGTGATTGCGTCGGTGGCCGCCTCGGGTAGCGACATGCGCCCATTGGAACCTCGGCCTGAGAGTTTTCGCAGCACCTGGTCGACGGCCAGCGAGCTGGCTACTTCTCCCGCAGCCGCGCCGCCCATGCCGTCGCAAACTACGTAGATGCCGTCCTCAACCGAATAACCAAACGCATCCTCGTTAGAAGCGCGCTTGCGGCCGCAGTCTGACGCGACCGCCGCTATGTAATGCACAATTGCCGCGGCCACCCGAAAACCTCCGTCGCCCAGTTTACACGTGCTCCAAACTCAGTGAAAACCGGCGCCACCGCTCGCTCTTGAATCACGCGCCTTTTCAATGCGTTTGCGCCGGCTTGGCTTCTATCGGCGCCGCCTGCGCATTCAGCTCATACACTTGGATGGCCCCCGCATCGAGTACGGCAACCTTTGCTCCTGAAGGCGAAATCGCCACGTTGCCTCCCCCATCCAGCACCGGACTTGCGGACGCGCTCAATTGCTGATTCGCCTCGGCAGCATCGAACACCTGCACCATCTGTCCTTTCACATCCTCGGTGCTCAACGGCGAAAACGGAGCCACCGCATGCGAAACCGTCAATGTCTCCACCGCGAACTTCGTTCCGTTCTGACCCATCACAAGCATCGGCCACACCTGCGTCGGACTTGAATCCATCTTCCACAGCCGGCGTCCGTCGGTCGACATGGCCACCAATTCCCTTCCGCCATCGGGAGTGCAGGTATTCGCCACAAGTTCTTCATGCGACACAAAATCGAGGGGCGGCGAGCAGGTTGAATCCACCTTGCCGACATTCTTGCTGCCGCCCGTGAAAAAGCTCAGATTTACCAGCCACGATTTCCCGGTCGAGCGCAACGCGTCAAGATACCCGTCTGCATTGATGGGCAGATGCACCGTCGTTCGCACGTGGCTCACCAGCATCACCTGCCCTGAAGAACGCCTCAGGATCCGAACCACGATGTCCGGCTTCCCTGACGGATCCATCCCATCCGTCATCTCCGCCGACGCCGAGGAAGGGCTGGGCACATCACCCAAACGGCTTGCCTGCGCCTCCGGCTCATAGGAGTCGGTCACCAGGTAGCTTTGCGTCGGATCCATTTCCATCCACAGCAGAGGCCCTGGAAAATGCAGCAGAGGCTTCAACTCGAGCGTCGCATCTCCCTGCTCCAGGTTGTCGCGGTCCTTGAGCAGGAACTTCCCGTCCTTGAGCATCCACAAGTAGCGCTCTCGCCCATGCACTGTCCACAGCGCCTCGGCGTCCACCGTGCCTTGCGGCAGTTTCAGCACCATGGCACGAATCTGCCGCACGTCGTCTTCATTTGGATTCGCCCGGTGGATCAGGCCCGGTGTGTGAAAGGTGAAAAGCAGATGGTTTTCGTCAAGAAAATCCAGCGAAAGCAGTCGCTCGCGCTGTCCCAGATAAAACGTCGACGGCGCATTGAATCCAAGCGGCTCAACGGGAATCGAAAGAGCAGGCGGTTGGGATGACTGCACCCCAGGCTTGTTCGGAGTCGCAGCCTGCTCCGCATCTTTGTGATGGCGCTTCCCCATGGCAAATGCATCGGGACACATCTGCGTCATCACCGCCGCGAGCCCCAGGCCCGCGAGAATCCCTGTTCCAGCTCTCAGGAGCCGTCGCACCATCAAGACATATTTTCGCCCATCGTGCGATGTTTTGGGCAGTGAGACGGCATTTACACGCGCTATGCGACAGTTAGGAGTGCAATGGCAGACTCGACCACGACCCGCCGCGAAGATGCCGGGGTAGCCACGCTGCCCCATGCCGGCCGTCGCCTGAGTCTCCTCGGATACGGCGCCTGTGCGCTTGCCGGAACCCTCTGGGGCACAGGATTCTACTTCGGCAGGCTGGCGCTGGATGAGATGAGCGTTGAGTCCATGGTGCTCTATCGCTTTCTCTTCGCCTGCATTGGCATGGCGCCCGTCGCCATCGCCCATCGGCCGAGGCTCACGTTCCGCGAATGGCGGATCCTGCTCATTTCGGCCTTCTTCGGCATCCCCGTCCAATTCCTGATCCAGTTCCACGGCCTGGCCCTCACCACCGTCAGCCACGCCGCCCTCATGGTTGGCTCCATGCCTGTCCTGCTGGCGGTGGCGGCGGCGCTCTTCGCCGGCGAGCGACTCGACATCATCGGCTGGCTCGCCCTGGTCGCTTCCACCATAGGCGCGGCGCTCATCGTCCTGGGCGGCCATCATGTCAGCACGCAGCAAGGCGGCCCAACCCTCGAAGGCGACCTCCTCGTGGTCATCTCTCTTTGCAGCGCGCTTGCCTGGGTTCTTCTCAATAAGAAGCTCATGGTGACTCACGGTCCCCCAGTCGTATCCTCTTACACCGTCCTGGCAGGGACCGTGATGCTCATCATCTGGGTGCTGGGCCCCTGGATGCTCAATCCCATTACTTCGCACAAAAGTCCCGGCTTGCCATGGTCCCATATCAGCATCACCGCATGGGTTGCGCTGATCATCGGCGGCCTGGCATGCACGGCCGCCACCACCCTCCTATGGAATTGGGGCATCCACCACGTTCCCGCTTCGCGTGCCGGCGTCTTCCTCAACATTGAGCCGGCGCTCGGATCCTATCTCGGCGTCCGCATGCTCGGCGAACACCTCGGCCCGCTTGCCTGGGTGGGCGGCGCGCTCATCCTCGGTTCTGCGATCGTCCTCACTACCCGCGGCCACGACCCCGCGCCCGCGGTCCTCCTCGACTGAGTACGTTCGACATGCTTCTCCCGTTGCACCCGGATGCCACGGAATGGGGATGGGGCCCGCCTGCTTCTGCCGATAAGCTCGATAGCAGTTCCAGGAGGCGTTGTGGCCCTTTTGACTTGGAGTCACGCGTGTGCGATCGGTGTCCAGGCCATGGACGACCAGCATGGCATCCTCATGGACACCATGAATGAGCTTCACTCAGCCCTCGTCCGCGGCTGCAACCGGAAACAACTCGAAGATCATCTCAATCGGCTTCTCGAGTTCTCGCGCATGCACTTCATCTGCGAAGAACAACTCCTCGAGCGATACGATTTTCCCGGGCTCCACGAACACCGTACCGCTCACCAGAACCTGCTCCGCCAAATCGAAGAAACTGTCCTCCGCGTCGAACAAAGCGATGGCATCGAGGCTCCCGCGCTCCTCAACTTCCTGCGTAGCTGGTATGGAGAGCACATCGAAGAGCTCGATCAGAAATACGGCCCGTGGCTCAACGACCGCGGCATCTACTAGTACTCTTCCGCTCACCTGCTGAATCGCTATCGCCGCGAGGCGTTCTACGTATTCGCTGTCATCCTGTCGCCGATTCCGCGCTGCTCGCGGCCCTTCACACTTCCAGCGACAACTGCAGCGTCGCCCAACTTGTCGAATTCGGCTTTGGCTCCGACGCGAGATCGTAAACCAGCCGCTCCAGCACCAGCCGCTTGTCCGGCGGCGATGACCGCAACTCCAGATCGGCCCGGGCGATCAGTCGTATCGCCCGCGTCAATTCCCTGCGGCTCTTGTACCGCCGAGCCTGCCGAATCAAATCGTCCGCGGCAAACGGCGGAATCCTGAACCCCTGCCACAGCGCCTGCCAGATCGTGCGTGAATCCCGCACATTTTTTTCGAGAATGACCAGCATCTGCCGGAACGTTCTCGACAGCATGTAGAGGTGCCCGATCGCCGCATCCTCTCCCGCATCCGTGCTGTTCAGCAATCCCTGCAACAGCGCCAGCGCGCGCGCACGATTGTGCGAGCTGATCGCATCCGTCAGGTCATACAGCGACCGCTGCTTCGCGCCCAGAACCATGGTTTCCACATCGCCCAGCGTGATGCGCCCGCGGCCCATGGTGAAAAGCAGCAGCTTTTCGAGCTCCGACGAAACCAGCATCATGTCCGCGCCGAGCGCGTCCACCAACTCGCGCGCCGCATCGGGTTCCATCTTCGTATCGGCTTGCTGCGCGGTGCCCACGGCCCATCGCATTGCATCTTCTTCGCTGACGCGAGCCAACTCCACGACGCCGCAATACTCTCCCAGGGTCTCCCGGATGCGGTCGAACCGATTCTTGTCGTCCATTTCCATGCGCCGCACATCCGACGGAATGCGCAGAAAATCCGCGATGAAAATCAGCAGCGCCTGCGGGTTGGGCGACTCAAAATAGCGCTCCAGCGCCGCAAATTCTTCTTTCTTCGCGCCGCGTCCGTAGAGTTGCTTCACGTTGCGCACCAGGATCACCTGGAACGGCGCCATCAGCGACGGCGTTTGCGCACGATCGAGAATCTCAAAGATGGAACTTTGCGCCAGGTCAAGGTCGCTCAGGCAAAAATCCCTCAGATCCGATGGGACAAATGCCTTCAAAACGGCGGCTCGGCAGCGATCGAGCAGGAACACTTCATCGCCGGCCAGCACATATCCGGGTTTCAGCTTTCCCGTGCCGGCGGCAGCCGCATCGATCTCCGCAACAAAGCGGCTGACCGACGCGAAACCCGCGCCCCACCGCGACCCACTCAACTCGTCGCTCCCCGGGGTACTGGCACGTTGTCACGACACGAGGCGTTCGTCATGCGGTTCCAGAATACCTTCCCCGGCCTCGCCCTGCCATGCTTCGGTCGCCCCCGGTTGCCCGCGTCGCCAACCATCGAAGGTAATGGTTGCCGACGCCCATACACCTCACATGCCTTCGAGCACATCCGCTACCAGCGCTCGCGCAAAGTCGCGCGACAGCCTCTCTACTGCTGCAGGACTTTCATCCAGGTACGTCGGCAAATCGGTCGTCGACTGGTACTGCTGCCGGAATACGTAATTCTTGTTTTCGTAGAGAACCTTCCCGTCGCGGTCATTCAAGCTCACCGATGCCACCAGCGTGATCAGAAAACTTGAAGACTGTTGCGTCGAGGTGTTGTACGTCAACGGCGCCACCGTCTCCTGCAGGATCGTTCCGTGCAGCACTACGTCTGGCTCTTCATGGGAGTCAGGCGTTACCCGCAGCCGCGTCCTCGCTGCAAACTCCCGGATCACCGCATCGGTCATCAGGACCTCGGTGTGGTAAACCTCGGTGCGCGTGGCAAACACCGGCACATACAGCGTCCGCGCGTTCGGCGGCAAATGCGTAGCGGAACCAAGCGTGTGATAGCCGCATCCCGCCATCGCCAGCATCGGCAGCATCGGCAGGCTCAAAATCAACGCGCTGAAAGGGCGCATGCCACCATCTTAATCGCCGACGGGCTCGCCGGCTCAGACCCACGCCGTCGCCATCATCCCGATTCCATCCTGCGGCAATCCCAGCCCATCGCCGCGATCGCTGAAGTAGCGCCGATTCAACTCTGCTGAATCCACTTGTTCCACCCACCGGAATCCGGCGCTCCGCAGTTCATGATCCAGTTCCTCCGGCGTAAAGAAAAGCCGGAACGGCTCGCCCGCTGCCGCAACGCGCTCAGCCAGAACATCGAACGCCTTGCGTCGCTCCGGGCTCAGAATGCGTGGCGCCAGCCCGTAGTCGAAGCTCATTCCGCTGCCCGTCGGCAATTGCGCAATCGTCTGAATCGTCGATTGAAACGCGCCCTTCGT
Source organism: Occallatibacter sp. (assembly GCA_035308825.1). Classification (GTDB taxonomy): domain Bacteria; phylum Acidobacteriota; class Terriglobia; order Terriglobales; family Acidobacteriaceae; genus Telmatobacter. The sequence goes on from DATGFX010000055.1 coordinate 58,510, forward strand.
GAGATATGGCACCACTCCCAGCCATCCGAAGAACGCCCGCTCCGAAGCATTGAATCCTGCCTCCGCCAATCCCGCAGAGAGCGTTTTGTGCTCGAAATCCAGCGGAACAAACGTCAGCGTCTCAGGAATCGCGCCGCCCGGCAGCGCTTGTGCCATCTCCGCCAGCAGGGCCCGCTTCCACTCCTGTGTCGCCGGAAAATCCACCTCAAACACGCGCAGTTCCTTGAACGGATTGCGGCAGGCAAAAGTATCCAGCCCGGCGCCCAGAACCACGTATTGCCGCACGCCTTCCGCCACTGCCCTCGCCAACTGGTCTTCGGCATAGCGGCTCCGTGCCACCATGAAGGCACGAAATGCCCGGGACCATGGATGCATCTCCGCATCCCGGTCGAAGCCAAAGTCCGGTCCGAGAATCGCAACCGCAACCGGATCGTTCAACACGGGAGGGTCGTCGAGAACCTGGTGAACGGCACGCCGATGGGCGACACGCAGCGCGGTTCGGCTGGCCCGGCCAGTCTCCATCTGTCGATTCTAATGGTTGCCGCACCTTGAGACCCCGGCAGCCTGAAGTCATCGGCAGAGCTCGCGACAAATACAATCTGGCTTGAGACTGAGTGAACTGCGGTTGAGACGAGAGAATGAGATTGAGATTACGATTCGGGCCAGCTCCAGACTGATCGCGCAATCGGCACGGCCTGTTAACCGGGTAGACGGTGACACGACCCGAACCAGAGAATCCGTTAGCCACGATGCTCGATAAGCGCCTCGGCGATTTTGCGTAAACCGAGCCGAGTCATCGTATGGAAGCCCCGTTGCATCGCGTAGCGTCGTTCCTACTCCATCCGAAGTGCTTGTATGGGATCGATGGAGGCGGCCCGCCGAGCGGGAATCAGGGCCGCGACCAAACCGCAGACAGCGAGCAAAGCGCAGACGGAGATAATTGTGGCTGGATCGTGCCCCCCGACTCCAAAGAGGAATGCCTGCATGGCGCGCACGGCGAACCAGGAGACGACGAGACCGCACGTGAGACCGAGGGCAAGCAGGAGAGCAGCTTTCTTCATCATAAGGAGCATCACGTCGGATCGCTTTGCGCCGAGGGCCATTCGTATGCCGACTTCGCGTGTGCGGCGGCCCACGGAATGGGCCATGAGCCCGTAGAGACCGATCAGTGCGAGTAAGAGCGCTACTGCCGCGAAGACGGTGAGCAGCGAGGTCTGGAAACGGCGGCGGGCACTCGCTGCGGATTCAAGCTGTCCCATGGTCTGTATATCTGCGGCGGCGAGATTGGGATCGATTGCGTGGAGAGCGGATCGGATTTCGGCAGCGACGATTTTTGGCGCGCGCGATGCGCGTACAACGATGTATCCATCGGCTGCTTCGGAGACAGGCATATAAATCTGCGGAGCGGGTGATTCTTCCAGGCTTGTATGGCGCACGTCGCCGACGACTCCAATAACGGTTGTCGACTGGACGTGATGATCCTCAAAGGTGACGTGACCACCGATCGGATTGCGGTTGGCGAAATACTTGTTCGCGAAGCTCCGATTCACGATTACAAGCCGGTCCGTGTGAGCGGTGTCGTCCTGGCTAAAGGCGCGTCCTGCGAGGAGGGAGATACTCATCGCGGAGAAATATCCGGGAGTAATCCATCGTCCCTGAACTAATTGATTTTTTTGATTTGCATAGCCCTCAACCTGGAAGGGTCGCATGGTTTCTGAATTGCTGAGCGGGAGGGCATTGATTCCGCCGACTGCAGTGACGCCAGGAATGGCGCTCAATCTGGAATAGAAATCGCGATAGAACTCGGCGCGCTTTTGCGGCTGGCTGTAACGAGGGTCGAGCTGAACGCTGGTGGTCAGGGTGGATTCCGAGAATCCGGTGTCAACCGACTCCACATTGATGTAGCTGCGGATCAGCAGACCGGCGCTTGAAAGCAGCACAAGGACGAGGGCTGTTTGGATAACGATGAGCGCGCCCTGCGTTCGTCCGTGTGCGCCTGCAACGCCGCGGTTCCCGGCGGCAGCCAGGAAATCGACGAGGTTGGCACGCGAGACATTCAGGGCTGGCAACACGCCCGTGAGCAGGCTAGTAAGGAGAGACAGGGCCAGGGTAAACAGCAGCACGCGCATATCAAGGGAAGCTTCGCTCAGGCGTGGGATATTGCCCGGGTCGAGCAGCGGGAGGAAGCGAAGAAACAGAAACGCAAATGCTATGCCTGCGCCGCCGGCCGTGATGCCAAGAAGCAGAGCCTCCGTGAGCAACTGGCGAACGATGCGCCTTCGGCCGGCGCCAAGTGCGGCACGAACCCCCAGTTCGCGCATACGGCCGGCGGACCGGGCCAGGAGCAGGTTGGCAGCGTTGCCGCAGGCGATCAGCAGCACAAGGCCCACGACGCCGAGAAGAAGCCACAGCAGTGAGCGAACGTGTCCCACGGTGCTGTCAAGGAGGTTCACCAATAAGGCTTCCCGTCCCTGCATATGCGGGTCGAGCAGCTTATTCAGACGTACCATGATCGTGCTCAGCTCTGACTGGGCCTGGGCGATGGAGATTCCTGGTTTGAGGCGAGCGACAGCATTGCCGCCAAAATTATCACGCTCCGCCATTTGAGAGGGAGTGAGAGCCAGCGGCAGCCAGACCTGCGTTGTCTTGTATTGAGGAACCCCCTCGGGCAGGTCGAAGTTGTGCGGATATTCGAATGCTATCGGCATCACGCCGACGATCTGATAGCTCTTGCCATCGAGAACAAGCGAGCGATGAAGTATGTCCGAGGCCGACCCGAACAGAGACTGCCAGAGGGCATGACTTATCACGGCCACTCTTTCGTGACCGGGCTGATTATCTTCCCAAGTGATTTCCCGGCCCATTACAGGCGATGCTTGAAACGTCTGGAAGAAATCGCCATCGACACGCGCGGCGCTGACGCGTTGGGCCTCACCTTGCTCGGAAAGATTGAACATCGACTGATCAAATGCCGTCATGCTCTGGAACGAGCGGCTCTCACGCTTGATGTCATAGAGATCTCCGTATGCGGGACCGAAGTCCTCCGGCGGAAGGTTATCGCGTGAGTTGGGTGTGAAGAGATAGACGAGGCGCTCGGGATCGCCGTACGGCAGCGAGCGAATGAGCACCGCGTTCACCATGCTGAAGATGGCGCTGCACGCGCCAATGCCAAGGGCCAGAGTGAGCACAGCAGTGACGGTGAAGCCGGGGTCCCTGCTCAGTGTGCGCACGCCATAGCGCAAGTCCTGGTTAAGCCTCTCCAGCCATACCCCAGCACGGATATCACGCACATTCTGTCGGACCTGCTCGACCCCGCCCATTTCACGGTGCGTATCGCGCCGGGCACAGTCCGGCGACAATCCGGATCGCGTCTTCTCGGCGGCAACCAACTCTGCGTAGACACTGAGTTCTTCGTCCAGATCTTGATCGAGCTGATCCCTGCGGAAAAAGGTGTTCCAAAGCGCGCGTAGGCGGCTGATCACAGAGCCTCCTGGTGGGTTCCCAGCGCCGCGGCCATGGCAAGAGAGATTCGCGCCCAACGTTCGGTTTCGGCATGGAGCTGTTTTGTTCCTTTTTTCGTCAACGAATAGAATTTTGCGCGCCGGTTCGTTTCCGCCTGTCCCCAGTTGGAGGTGAGCCACCCTGCCTGCTCCATGCGGTGAAGAGCCGGAAACAAAGAGCCTGCCTTCACGTCGAAAGCTCCGCGCGTCATCTGCGAAATTCTGCGGGAGATGCCCATGCCGTGAAGTTCCTGAAGCGCGAGTGCCTTCAGAATCAGTACATCTAAAGTGCCCTGCACCAAATCAAACGGTGTGCCAGCCATCAACGCTCCTATTGACCGTCTATAAGACGATAAACGCTTCTCTTATAGACGGTCAATAGGAAAAGTGGACTTTCGGTTGTCGATTTCAGCCCAATGCACCCATCGAGCTCACTACAGCCCTGTTTTTGAGCTCCGGGTGGATGGTGCCCACTCGTCACTTTGCCGCTCGTTTGCTTGCCGCACCTTGAAAACTCTGACCTGATGTCATCAGCAGAGCGCCACGGCGGGTTTCATCTTTTCCTGTCAAGCCCCGTGCACCGCGGCCCTCATCAAATTCCTGAAAACGCGAGCGCAACAATCCCGCTCCGTTTGCCGATTAACTCTTCATTCGGAGCACAATTGAAACGGTAGAAAAAAAGGCGCTGAAACCCCGCGCCAACACTGCCCAGGAAGCTCGGCCACTAAACCTCGGAACAGAGGAATTTGCAATTAAGTCTTTGCATGAGAGGAATTTGGCGATCATGTGATCTGTATACCGATGAAAACAAGGAGTTTACGAGAAACTGTAGGGGGATACTCACCAGCGTACGCCCCGCGAAGCTCCTGACATTGAAAGGACCTCTGCACTAATCTGATACCGTGGCTCCAATCAAAAAGTGACAGATTCTTCTCAATCATCAACACCACTCCGCCGCGTCGTGCTCACAGGCTTCATGGGTTCGGGGAAATCGACGATCGGGCCGCTGATCGCCGAGCACCTTGGCTGGAAATTCATCGACGTCGACGACGTGATCGAAGCCGAAAGCGGCACTTCGATCGCCGACCTGTTCTCACGCGACGGTGAAGCTGCGTTTCGCGAACTCGAGCACTCTACAATCGCCCGCCTCGCCGAAAAAGCTGACCTCGTCCTCGCGCTCGGCGGAGGCGCCATCGAACGTGCCGCCACGCGTGACATTCTGCTCAACTCCCCGGGTACGCTGCTCGTCCACCTCGAAGTGCAACTGGAAACCACACTCAAGCGCTGCAGCGGCACTGAATCCAATCGGCCCGTGCTTGCCGACCAGGCCAATCTGGCCAAAAGGTACGAGCGCCGCCTCCCCCTCTATCGCACCGCCCATGTCTCCATCGTCGTCGACGCGCTCACGCCGGATCAAATAGCCGACGCCGTCGTCGCTGCAATGCGAGACTGGAAATTCGCACCACCTGCGCAACCTGCATCTGCTTGATATCATCAGGAAAGGCAGGTTGTTCCCCCGAATCGCCGCCGGCGCTCTCCTATCGTTTGATGACTTCCACCTCTCAAGCCGCCACTTCGCGTGATCTTGCCGGGACCGTCCAGACCCCCATGCACGGCGCCCTCCACGCCCCACGTCCGGGATGGACAGCGACCCTGATCCACGACTTCAGGGAATTGTTCAAAGTCCGTGTCACGGGAATGGTCGTCGTTACCGGATGGGCCGGCTTCTACCTGGGATCGATGCAGTCCGGCATCTCCAGCGTGCAGCGCGGCCTGCTCGATACTCTCGTCGGCATCGGCCTCGTCTCCGCAGGCGCCGGCGCCCTCAATCAGGCTCTCGAGCGCAGTTCCGACGCACTCATGCTCCGAACAGCCGATCGTCCTCTTCCTGCGGGACGCATCTCGCTCTGGCAGGGCATCGCAGCCGGAATCGGCGCCCTGGCGCTCGGCGCGTGGTGGCTGCTGCTGCACACCAACCTTCTTACCGTCTCCCTGGCACTGCTCACCGCCTTTACCTATGTCGCCATCTATACGCCTCTCAAGCGCGTCACCACCCTGGCCACCTTCATTGGCGCATTTCCCGGCGCCATGGGCCCGCTGCTGGGCTGGACGGCTGCTCGCGGACGCATCGAGTGGCCGGCGGTGGCTCTCTTCGCCATTCTCTTCGTCTGGCAGTTCCCGCACTTCATGGCAATCGCCTGGCTTTACCGCGAAGACTACGCGCGCGCCAGTATCCGCATGCTGCCCGTAGTGCAGCCCGATGGATGGTCCACCGTCGTCGAGGCCATGTTCTATGCCGTGCTGATGATTCCCGTGAGCCTTGCCCCCTGGAAGCTCGGACTCGCAGGGCCCGCATACGCGTTCCTGGCCATCCTGCTCGGTTTGTTCTACCTCGCCTATACCATCCGCTTCACGCGCATCCTTCGCACGCCAAGCGAGACCGAAAGTCGCATGGTCGCGCGCGATCTGCTCAAGGTAAGCGTCATCTACCTGCCCCTGCTGCTCACCACGCTCATGCTGTGCGCGACGGCAACCCACTGAGCGCCATGCCGGCCATCGCTCCTGCTTCCAACTCGCCATCCGGAACGCGTTCAGCCATCGTCGTCATCCTCCTGATCAGCGCCGCCGCCACGCTGTTCCTTTTCTGGCTGATTTACATTCATCCGGCCGCCGCATCCAGCACGCAATATGCTTTCCTCCCCGCCGTGAACGCCATCCTCAATGGACTAGCAGCCGTCTCGCTCCTCATCGGCTACACGTTCATCCGTGCGCATCGCATTCGTCAGCATCGCGCTTCCATGATCACGGCGTTTGTATTCTCGACACTGTTCCTCGTCAGCTACATCCTGCATCACGCCCTGCACGGAGATGTCCGCTATCCCATCCACGCGGCGCTGCGCTCGTTTTACCTTCCGCTGCTTGCCAGTCACATCATTCTCGCCACCATTGCGCTACCTCTCGTTCTCGTCACGTTCTTCTTCTCGCTTTCCGGCCGCATTCCACAGCACCGCAAGGTCGCTCGCTGGACATTTCCCATATGGCTCTACGTCTCCATCACGGGCGTCATCACCTACATGATGCTGCGGCTCGCGCAGGGATAGAATGCCGCTGATGTCCTCAGATCGACCTTCCACCGCGCCCCGCACACCGCTTCCCGATGATGGAACGCGCCAGCTTCTCCGGGGCGGCGGCTCGATGGTCGGAACGGGCATCCTCGCAGTCATTCTGCTCGAAACCCTTCTGGGCGGATTCACCCGCACAGGCGCACACACCAATACCGGCTGGTTCGCGCTGATCGTCGCGCTGATGTGCATTCCCTTCGGCACCCTGCTGCTCACCCTCGGCATTGCCAAGTGGCTGCGCAATCGCTCGCTCGCACGCCATCGCTAGCAACCGTGCCGCGGCATCAGCGGGATCACGACTGTGCCTGCGCCTTCTTCACCGCTTTCTGCGCAGCTTCGAGATCGGCAATGAATTCCTTCATCTCGCGGTGGCGATCTTCGTCGGTTCGCGCGCGCAAAATCGATGAAGGATGAACGGTGGCCATAATCGGCGGCAGATCCTCGGCACGCAGCACGACGCCGCGCTGTTTTGTCACCCTGAAGCTTGCTCCAAGCAGCGCCTGCGCCGCCGTCGCGCCAAGGCAGACCACGAGTTGTGGATGCACCACTTCCAACTCCGCGTCAAGCCACGGGCGGCAGGCTTCAATCTCGCGCTGGCTCGGCTTCTTGTGCAGACGGCGCTTCCCACGCGGCTCCCACTTGAAATGCTTCACCACGTTCGTGACGTAGACACTGCTTCGCTCGATTCCCGCTTCTTCCAGCGCGCGATCGAGCAGCTTTCCTGCCGGTCCCACAAACGGATGCCCTTCCACGTCCTCCCGGTCGCCTGGCTGCTCGCCAATCATCATCATGCCCACAGGCAATCTCTTGGACGGCCCTTCCATTTCGCCGAACACCGCCTGCGTCGCGCGCCGGAACAAATCGCATCCCCTGCATCCCTGCACGGCCTCTCGCAGCACCGGCAACGTGATCTGCCGCGGCACAAACCCCGCTGCACCTGGCATCTTTTTCTCTGCAACACCTGCCACAGAACAACTCCCTCGTCCATTGGATGCAGCGATTGCGGGCGCTCGGATTCGGTGCGGCACGGCGGCGCCTGCGCAATCCGCAGCGAGTCCTCCACAGCCGGACTTAAGGTGCGGCAGTATACTGGCATTTCGATTCATCAGGAGTCAGGCATATGGCAAGAAGCGTCAACAAAGTCATCCTCGTCGGCAATGTGGGCAAGGACCCTGAAATGCGCTCCACCGGCGGCGGCACCACCGTGGCCAGCTTCACCCTCGCCACCAGCGACCGATATCAGGATGGGCAGGGCAACTGGCAGGATCGCACCGAATGGCACAATCTGAAGGCCTTCAAACGCACCGCCGAAATCGTCCGCGACTACGTCAAGAAAGGCTCCAAGCTCTATATCGAAGGCAAAATCACCACCAGCAGCTGGGATGATAAGGAGTCGGGACAAAAGCGCTATCGCACCGAGATTCTCGTCAACGATCTGGTCCTGCTCTCCGGCCGCGACGACGGCTCAGGTCCCAGCCGGTCCTCTTCAGGCGGTTTCGACCAGCGCCAGCCCGCAGGCCACGACGACGTCTCGCAGCAGGCTGAAATCTCCGACGACGACATTCCCTTCTAGGGTTCAACTACTTCAGTTCTGTAAACAAGTGTGATCATCCAGACGCAGCCGCAGTAGCTGTGGGAAAGTGGGAGACGCACAGCGTTTTCCAAGAGAGATGGAAAAGTCGTTTTTCAACTTTTCCACCTTGCGCCTTTTCCGCAGTTTTTTGCCGGGCGCTTTTGTCGGCTGGCCAGCGCCCAGCTCATCGGCTACATCCCGGGGCCTTTCGGATACGGCGGCAAATCCGGCGGGACCGGAGGCAGAGTCTTCGGGTGCTCACGGATTTCCTTCATCAGGTAATCAACCGCTTTCTCCATCTGCGGATCGTGCCCCTCGGCCAGTTTGTCCGGCGTGTCTTCAATCTCGATGTCGGGCGCCACGCCATGGTTCTCAATCAGCCATTGGCTGTCCAGCCCGTAGAGTGAAAACTCTGAGCGTGTGACATATCCGCCGTCCATCAAAGGAAACTCGCCGCGAATGCCGCGCACTCCGCCCCACGTCCTGGTCCCGATCACCGGCCCCAGCTTGTAGAACTTGAAAAAGTAGGTGAAGAAATCGCCGTCCGAGGCCGCATAGTGGTTCGTAAGGCAAGCCATGTAGCCGTTGAACACGTTGTCGGGGACCGTCCCCGGAGCCCAGTTTCGCGCCGACTCCATTCCCGCAAGGATCCGCCGCAGCCGCTCGAGGATGATCTGGTCTACGTTGCCGCCTCCGTTGTAGCGCACATCGAAGATGATTCCTTCTTTGCGAATCTGTGGGAAGTACTGGCGCACAAACTCATTCAAACCCGACGCCCCCATGTCCGGCAGGTAAACGTAACCGATCTTGCCGTCGCTGAGCTTGTCCACCTTTTCGCGGTTGGTTTTGATCCAGTCCAGTTCGCGGAGTTTGAACTCGTTCGGAAGTGGTTCTACAACCACGTCGCGCGCGCCATCCATCGTGGGCTTCGAGTTCACCGTCAGTGTCACGTTTTGGTTGGCCGTGTTGACAAACGGCTCATCCGGATTCTCAGGCGCCTGAAGCTGTCGCCCATTGACCGCCAGCACGTAGTCGCCTTCGTGAACCGCAATTCCGGGCTGTGTCAGCGGAGACCGCAGCGCCTCGTCCCAGTTATCTCCCGGCAGGATATGCGCGATCTTGTACCGTCCGCTTCCGGCATCCAATTCAAAGTCTGCGCCCAGCATGCCTAAATTCACGGGATGCAGATCGGGATAATCCCCGCCACCCACATACATGTGCGAATTGGACAGGTCGGCAAACATCTCCCCAATCACATACGTCAAATCGTAGCGGTCGGCCACATACGGCAGCAGCTGCGCATATTTCGCGCGCTCTGCGTTCCAATCCACGCCGTTCATTGACTTCTCATAGAAGAACGTGCGCTCCTGCCGCCAAGCCTCATTGAACATGTTCGTCCACTCGGCTCGTGGTTCGATCTTTGCCCGAATGCCGGAAAGATTCAACGCGCCGTCACCCGCGTGGTGCGCAGTTCCTGCCGGAGCCGCGTCAACGATCCCCCACTTGTCTCCCGGCGCTCCATAGAGCAATTTCTTGCCGTCGAAGGACAGAGCAAAATTTGCGGTCCCGCTCAATAACACCTGATCCTTGCGCTTCTCCAGATCAAAAACGTGAATCTCCGATTCCAGACCCGGCAGCGGTCCCGAATAACCGTTCGTCGGTCCCGACGAATAGTACACACGTCCTTCGGCTGCAGCCAGCCTTTGCAGATTTCCCGGCGGTGTAGGCAGCGCAACGGTCCGATTCTGGATCCCGTCCAGATCGATACGGAACGGCTCCTTCTTCTCCTTCTCCCCCTTCTTTTCTTTGTCCTTGTCCTTATTGTCCTTGTCCTTGTCCTTGTCGACGGCCTCTGCCGGTTTCGCGCCTCCGCTTTCTGCTGAGCTCTCCTCTTTTTTCACTTCAACTTCGTCGCTTTGCGGAGCAAAAGGCGAAGCCTCATCCGCTCGCAGCGTGATCGCATAAACCTTCTCCGACTGCGGATTCGAGAATTCCATGTCGACGGGGCCAAGCACTTCATTGAAGGTCCTGAACGAAAAGAAGTAAAGATACTTTCCCGCCGGATCGAAAACAGGATTGAACGACGGATAGAAATCCGTTGTCGCCGCGGTAATCTTCTTCGATTCCAGCGAATACAACTCGATTACGGGATAGAGATTCTCAGGTGTCTTGTCATAAGAGATCCACTTCGAATCGGGAGACCATGAATAGTTGTTGATCTCGCCGTATTTCGCTGTGTCCACCAGTACGGGCTTCTTGTCGTGAATGTCCACATAGTACAGATGGAGTGAGCTGTCGGCGTAAGCAAGTTTCGCGCTGTCTGGCGACCACACCGGCTGCATCAGGAACTCCGCCCCGCCGGTCGTAATCTCCTGTTCCGGTCCCATTCCGTCCTGCGGCCGAAGATAAATCCCCTGCTCGCCACCGCGATCGCTCAAATAGGCCACCCAACGCCCATCCGGCGACCAGGCAGCGTTCTCCTCCCGAACCCCCGGAGACTCAGTGAGGTTACGCGTCGGCCCATGTTCGGCCGGCACGGTGTAAACATCGCCGCGCGCCGTGAACGCAGCCCGCTTGCCGTCGGGTGAAATGTCCGCGGAATCGATCAGCTTCGCGGTGGCGTCCCAATGGGAGCGCGCCTCGTCGAAATCACCCTCGATCTGCACGTCCAGCTTTCGCTCCTTCCCCGTTTTTGTGTCGAACAGGTAGAGCCATCCACCGTACTGGTACACCATCTGGTCGCCGCTCAAACTCGGCCACTCCACGTCGTAATCGGTGTAGTGGGTCAGTTGCTTCGCTTCCCGGACCTTCAAATCCATCGAGTACAGATTCAGCCGGTGCTCCGGTCCGCGGTCCGACACGAAGTACACCGTGTCGCCGCTCCACATCGGAAACGTGTCGGTCCAATCGTCCTGGGTCAGTTGCTCGTAGGCATGCGTCTTGAAGTTCCACAGTGCCAGCTTCTGCGCCATTCCGCCCGTGTAGCGCTTCCACGTGCGGAAGTTCCGAAAGATGCGGTTGTAAATCATCTCGCTGCCGTCGGAGTTGAAGGCCAGCAGCCCACCCCGGTCGATCGGGAGCCGCACCGGCAACCCGCCGTCCACACTCACTGTCCACAAATGGCCGAACCAATCATTGAATGTATCGCGGCGCGAAAGAAAAACGATTCGCTTCGAATCAGGCGTCCACGCAATCACCTCGTTGTTTGGCCCCATGCGCTCGGGGATCGAACCAACGTCCGGAACAAATGTGAGCTGGCGCGGCTGACCGCCTTCCGCCGGAATCACATACACGTTGAAGTTGCCGTCGTATTGCGCAGTAAAGGCGATCCACTTTCCATCCGGCGAGAAATGCGGAAATAGCTCCAGCCCCGGACTCGTCGTAATTCTCCTCGCCACTCCGCCTTCGGTGGTTGTCAGCCACAAGTCACCGGCATAACTGAATGCCACCTGGTTGCCATGGATGTCAGGAAACCGCAGCAGCCGCCCTTCTGTCTGCGCGAACGCGACCATCGCGCTGGCAATCGCGACTGCGCCAAAGATTGCGAAATGGCGCAAAACTCCCTTGGAAACGCTCATAGCTCCCCGCCCCCCACGCACAAAATTGAGTAACGATGATCCTACAACCTCGCACTCCGGTCCCGAATCGCCGCCGATGAAAATGTGACCGTCGCGGGCCCCAGCTCGATCTGCGGCGCGTTTCTCAATCAGCTCCCGCTTCGCGATCGCCCGCCACATCGCCCCAGCCGCCCCCGCCCGGACTCTCGATCCGCAGCACATCCCCCTTGCTGCCCTTCAGACTGCATTTCCCCTTGAGCTCGGTCTTCTCGCCGTTCGGCTTGCTGATCCACGCACCGCCTCGAGTTCCATCCGCGCCGCCCGCAAGCCCATGCGGCGCAAATCGCCGCCGATCCGCGAGCAGCGTCACTTGCGCATCGGTCAGCAATTCGATCTCGCGCACCAGCCCTTCGCCCCCGCGGAACCGCCCCGTGCCGCCCGATCCCTCGCGATATCCATAGCGCCGCACGCGAAACGGGTACGCATACTCCAGCGCTTCCACAGGCGTGTTCAGCGAATTCGTCATGTGCGTGTGCACGCCCGAAATCCCATCCATCGTGGGCCGCGCGCCCATGCCTCCGGCCATCGTCTCGTAGTATGTGAACGGCTCCGCGTCCTGCGATTCGCCGTGCCGCGCGTCGAATCCGCCAATCGTCAGATTGCTCATCGTGCCCGCGCTCGCTGCCGGAACATGTTCCGGAATCGCCTTCGCAAGTGCCCGCATCAGCACGTCCACAATGCGCTGCGAAGTTTCTACGTTCCCGCCCGCCACGGCTGCGGGTGGCGCGGCGTTCACAATCGTTCCCTTCGGCGCGGCCAACGTCAAGGGCCGCAGAATCCCTTCGGTCGCCGGCGCATCCTCGCTCAGCAGGCACCGCAGGACGTAGAAGCACGCCGACAGCGTGATCGCCTCGACCGCATTGATGCTTCCCCTCGCCTGCGCCGACGATCCGGAAAAGTCCGCCGCAATCGAGCCTGCTTTCGGATCGATGCGAAGCTCGACCGCGATTCGTATCGGAGCATCGTCCACGCCATCGCTGTCCATCCAGTCTTCCGCTGCGAATTCGCCCTCCGGCATGGTTTTCAGTTCAGCCCGCATCAGGCGCTCGGAGTAGTCCAGCAGGCTCTCCACCAGCCTTTCCAGCGATTCCATCCCGTACTTGGCGATCAAATCCCGGATCCGCTGCTCGCCCACGCGGCACGCGCCGATTTGCGCGTCGAGATCTCCTTCTCGCTCCTGCGGCGTGCGCACATTCAGCAGAATCAGATCGAGCACTTCTCGATCGATTTCCCCGCCGCGCACAATCCGCACCGGGGGAATGCGAATCCCCTCCTGGAAAATTTCGCTCGCCGGACCCATCGATCCCGCGAACCTGCCTCCCACATCGGCATGATGCGCGCGATTGCACACGTAAAATGCCGGCTCCTCCCCATCCGCCGCAAACACCGGCAGCACCATCGTGATGTCCGGCAGATGCGTTCCACCCGCGTACGGATCGTTGAGAATCGCAATGTCTCCGGACCCAAATCGAATCGCCGCGACTGCCGCCCGTACCGACATCGGCATGGACCCGAGATGCACCGGCATGTGGTCGCCCATCGCGATCACCCGCCCCTTGCCATCGAAAACTGCGCACGAATAGTCGCGTCTCTCTTTGATGTTCGGCGACAACGCCGTGCGCCGCAGCGCCGCACCCATTTCTTCCGCGATCGAATGCACCGCGCTTTGAAACACAGCCAGTTCGATGGAACTCACGCTCCGCTCGTTCACTGCCCATCCTCCTGCTTGACGGTCAGGATCAAGTTCCCGAGAGCATCCACCTCGCCGCTTCCGCCCGGCGGGATCAACGTGGCCGACGTATACTCCGTCACCATCGCCGGACCCTGGATCACATCCCCGGCTTCGAGCCGTTCCCGCGCGAAAAATTGCGCCGGCAAGAATCGATCGTCAAAGTAAATCGGCCGCTCCGCGTACCAGGCCGCGCTCCCATTGCCGCGCCTCGATTCGCGCCGCTCCGGTACGTACGCCTCTGCCGTGGCAACCATGCGCAGCCGCAGATTCACGATCTCTACGGGCCGCTCCATCCGGCAGAATCCATAACGCCGCTGATGCAGCCGGTGAAACCTGATAAGCGAATCCTCGGCCTTTGCCGCGTCATAAGGAACATTCAATTCATAACCCTGGCGCCGGTAGCGCACATCGATGCTCAATTCGGGCGCGCCTTCCATCCCGCTCGCCGCGCACTCTTCTCTTGCCTCTCTCTCCAACTCGAGAAAGAGCTCCTTCACACTCCCAATCTCATCACCGCCCATCATCACTGTGCGGGAAAAGTCCCGCACCGCGGGCGCCAGAAGAATACCAAGCGCCGATAGCGCGCCGGGCATCGCCGGAATCAGCACCTTCTTCATCCGCAGCGCTCTCGCCAAAGCGCACGCGTGCAGCGGTCCTCCGCCGCCAAACGCAACCAGGGTGCACTCCCGTGGATCGTGCCCGCGCTCCACCGAGATCACGCGAATGGCCTTTTCCATATTCGTTTCCACAACTCTCAGAATGCCCGCCGCAAACTCCTCCACCGACTTCAATGGCCCCTTTTGCTCGACCATCATCCTTGCAGCGCGGCCGCGATCCAGTCGTACTCCACCGCCAAGAAAGCTTTCCGGATCCAACCGCCCCAACACGAAATTGGCATCGGTCACCGTCGCTCTCGTCCCGCGTCCGAAGCAGATCGGACCGGGATCAGCGCCGGCCGACTCGGGCCCGACGCGCAGCATGCCTCCCGCGTCGAATCGGGCAATCGAGCCTCCGCCCGCGCCCGCCGTATGGATGTCGAGCATCGGCACTGCGATCGGCACGCCGGCCACCACCGACTCACGCGTGAGCCGCGCTTCGGCTTCCCCCGTGTCAGCCAGAAACACGTCCGTCGAAGTGCCTCCCATGTCAAACCCGATGATTCTCTCGTACCCTGCCCAACGCGCGACGGTGCAAGCGCCGACCACGCCGCCGGCCGGTCCCGACATCACCGTGCGCACTGGTTGATCTGCCGCAACATGCGCGGGAATGATGCCGCCGGACGACTGCATCACGTCAACCCGGCTCGACGAGAACTCCGCAGCCACCCGATCCTCGAGTCGGCCCAGGTAGTTCCCAATCTTCGGAGCCAGGTACGCGTTGACCACGGTTGTCGAGGCTCGTTCGTATTCGCGGAATTCCGGCAAGATGCGCTGCGACGTCGAAACCGGGATTCGCAATCCGCGCAGAACCTCCTCCACTCGCTTCTCGTTGTCGGAATTCTCGAAACAGAACAGCAGCGAAATGCTGACAGATTCTGCTCCTGACGCGCGAACCCGCTCGACCAACGAACTCAGTTCGTCCGACGAGGGCGCTCTCAGGATCTCCCCTTCTGCGCTCACCCGCTCCGGCACGCCAAACCGCAATTCCTTCGGCACCAGGCACACGGGCGCGGGCGCAAACCAGTCATAGAGCCGCGCACGAGCCTGGCGTCCAATGGCAATCGTGTCTTCGAACCCCTCCGTGGTCACAAACGCCACTCGGGCGCCGGTCCCCTCCAACATCGTGTTCGTGCCCACCGTAGTGCCATGAAGGACCTCCAGTCTTCCCCCGTGACACACCTGTCGCAGGCACTCGAGCACCGCCAGCCCTGGATCGGCATGGCTGGAGAAGACCTTCAGCGCCTTCAACCGCCCATCCGCCAGGTATACGCAGTCAGTGAATGTGCCGCCGGTATCAATCGCCACCCGCAAAATCGGCCTCTCCTTGCTCATTCCGAGTCAAAGTTGACTTCTCATCACCTGGCTTCTTTGCAATGCTGCCCAAATCCGCGCAAATCCAATCACATGGCAATCGGAAACCGCAGAAAATCGCTCCAGGGTTCGTTTCCGGTCGGAGCTCCGTTTTTACCTTATCGAAATTTACATTGGCAACTGCACCACTTGCCCTGAGTCGCCTATACTGTTGCCGTGTTTGTTGGGCCCGCATTCGCTTCTGATCGGACCGGACTCAGCAACCATCGTCATTTCGTTCTTACCGTGCGCATTCGCCTTCTCGGAGATCGGATCTACCCAAGAGGCTGACTTCACCTGCCAACACCGCTATTTTCCCGTACTCCCCTTACAGCGTTTCTGAAGGAGGATGCATGCCAGACCAAAGAACTCCCAAGTCTGATCCCCCGATTCCTTCGCATCCCGGTTCTGCTTCCGCCGGCATTACCCGGCGCGGGTTCCTCAAAGGCGCCGGCATTACCGCGGCAGGCACAGCGCTCGTCGACGGCGTGCAAGCCTTCTCGCGCGAAGTTTCTGAAGCGACGCGCAGCGACGTCAAGGAGTACGGTCCGGAGCCCTTTCCCGTAAGTCTGCACATCAACGACCGCGAGCACAAGCTCACTATCGAGCCGCGCACCACGCTCGCTGAAGCCCTCCGCATCCAGCTCAACATGACCGGCACCAAGATCAGCTGCGATCGCGGAGTATGCTCCAGCTGCACGGTGCTGCTCGACAAGACCCCCGTCAACAGCTGCATGACGCTGGCCATCGATGCCGTAGGCCACCAGATCACCACCATCGAAGGCATCGGCACAGAGGACAAGCTCCATCCAATCCAGGCGGCATTCGTCAAACATGACGCCATGCAATGCGGGTTCTGCACGCCGGGAATGGTGATGAGCTGCGCCGCTCTGCTCGAGCGAAATCCCCATCCCACCGAGGCCGATGTGCGCTACGCCGTCAGCGGCAATCTCTGTCGTTGCGGCACCTATCCCAAGGTCTTTGCGGCCACCCTCGACGCAGCCGGGCAGCTGCCAGGCAAGGCATAGGAGAGAACGATGGCGACTCACGTTTCCGATCCGATTTCAAACGCCATATTGTCCGGCGCTGCCGATAGCCCCGAGACCAAAACCGTCAGCATGCCGGTTGGCGTCCCTGGCTTCACCCTGCGAGAAGAAGAACGCACCGTTCCTGTTTCCGAGCCGCCCGTCCTGCCCGTGAACAAGGACCTCCAGTTCATCGGCCAGTCGATCGAGCGCTGGGATGGCCACCTCAAGGTTTCAGGAAAGGCGCGCTACACCGCCGACGTGCAGTTGCCGGGCATGCTCTACGCCAAGTTCGTCAACGCGAACGTGCCGCACGCGCGGGTGGTTTCCGTCGACACCTCAGAAGCCGAGCGTCATCCCGGCGTCAAAGGCGTTCACGTCATCGAGACCATCCTGGGCAATGCCGAACTGCGCGATCCCTCATTGGAAAAGACGAAGTACCCCGTAGTGCGCTATGCCGGCCAGCCGGTCGCAGCCGTCGCCGCCATCTCGCCGCAAGCCGCGGAAGAAGCCGCCGACAAGGTCAAAGTCAAATACGAAGCGCTGCCCTTTGTCGTCGATACCGAACTGGCCCGCGCGCCCAACGCTCCACTCGTTTTCCCC
The DNA here is from genome assembly GCA_035308825.1 of Occallatibacter sp. Taxonomy (GTDB): domain Bacteria; phylum Acidobacteriota; class Terriglobia; order Terriglobales; family Acidobacteriaceae; genus Telmatobacter. The sequence goes on from DATGFX010000055.1 coordinate 75,691, forward strand.
GGGGCGGCCGATGAAGAGGGAACAGCCGGCGGCGGCGGAAGCGAGGGCGCAACCCCGCAAACGGGCAACATCCACGGCCCCGCAGTGCACAAGCGCGGTGATGCTGAGCAGGGATTTAAAGACGCCGATGTGGTGGTCGATGCTCGCTACATCACGCAAGTGCAAACCCACTCTGCTCTCGAAACGCATGGCGTGGTAGCCGACTGGAAACCCGATCTGCTCACGGTTTATGCCTCGACCCAGGGCACGGCGAGCGTGCGCGAAGAATGCGCTGGCTACTTCAAGCTTCCCATCTCCAAGGTTCGCGTGATCACGGAGTTCATGGGAGGCGGCTTTGGCGCCAAATTTGGCGCAGGCAATCCCGGCGTAGTCGCAGCCATCCTCTCGCGGAAAACCGGCGCTCCCGTCCGGCTCATGCTCGATCGCGAGGAAGAGCATCTCTCCGTCGGCAATCGTCCCAGTTCCGATCAGCGGCTCCGCATCGGCGCCAAAAAAGACGGCACCATCACCGCGATGCAACTCATCACCTACGGCACCGCTGGTTGCGGAACAGGCGCCGGATGCGCTGGTCCCGCTGCCAACCTGTACAAATCCGGTACGCTCCACATAGAAGAGAACGACGTATTCATCAATGCAGGACCCGCCGCTGCCTTCCGCGCCCCCGGACACCCGCAGGGAGCCTTCGCGCTCGAGCAATCCATCGACGAACTGGCCGAACGCCTCAACATGGATCTGCTCGATTTGCGCGATCGCATCGACGAAAACCCCGTCCGCCGCGTACAGCGCCAGGTCATCCGCGACAGCGCCATCTGGAAATCGCGCAATGCAAAAGCCAATGCGGACGCCGGCCCGGTCAAACGCGGCATTGGCTTGTCGCAATCCGTCTGGTACCGGCATATCACCATGGAATCCGCCGCCGAAGTTCGCGTCCACAAAGACGGCTCGGTCGAAGTGCTTTCGGGCGTGCAGGACATTGGCAGTGGCATCAAGACGGTGCTGGCGCAGATCATCGCCGAACAGTTTGGCGTTCCGCCGGCAAAGGTCTCCGTCAAGATCGGGGACACCAACTACCCCGTCGGCCCCAACTCCGGCGGCAGCGTCACAACCGCGTCGCTTTCGCCTGCCGTGCGCGATGCGGCATGGCAAGCTTCACAAAAGTTCCTCGCCGCGGTGGCCCCGGCCCTCGGCTCAACTGTTTCCGATCTCACGCTCAGCGGGGGCATGGTGCGCAGCCAGTCCGGCAAATTCCAGCCCGTTTCATTCCGCGCCGCGGCCGCAAAGATGAACACCCCGGAGGTGTCGGCGCAATCCAAACGCGTTCCTGACTACGCTCCGAAAAAGATCGACACCTACGGAGGCATCGACGTAGCCGAGGTCGCGGTCGACACCGAAACCGGACGCATCCACGTCAAGCGCGTCCTCGCCGTGCACGATTGTGGCCGCCCCATGAATCCCAACCAGACCATCAGCCAGATCAACGGCGGCATCATCCAGGGAATCTCCTACACCTTGTTTGAGCACCGACTGCTCGACCCCAATTACGGGCTCATGGTCAATGCAAACCTTGACAAGTACAAGATCGCCGGATCGTATGAAGTGCCGCAGATCGAGGTGATCCTCACCGAGTCTTACATCGGCCAGAGCTCAACCGACGCATCCGGCATCGGTGAAGCTGCCGGAATCATCTCCGCCGGAGCCGCCATCGGCAACGCGGTCTATAACGCTACCGGCGTTCGCATTCGCCAGCTACCCATGACGCCGGCCGTGGTCCTCACCGCACTCAACCAACCCCGGCCCATGACGGAGGCCATATGAACTCCTTTGCACTCGCTGATTGCTCCACCGTTGAAGCTGCGCTTTCCCAGTTAAAGGACGGCGCGGTCGTAAAGGCGGGCGGCGTCGACCTTCTTGACCGCATGAAGAACGGCACCGATTCACCCACTCGACTCGTGAACATCCGCAACATCTCTGAGATGCGGGGAATTCATGCCACAGCCGAGGGCCTGACCATTGGCGCTCTCACAACACTGGGAGAAATCGCCGACGATGCCACCATTCGCTCCGACTACACGGTCCTGGCGGATGCATGTGGGCACGCCGCCACGCCCCATATCCGCAACATGGCCACCATCGGCGGCAACCTGCTGCAGGAACTGCAATGCTGGTACTTTCGCTCTGCCGATTTTCAGTGCCTGCGCAAAGGCAAGGAAATCTGCTTTGCTTTCTCCGGCCTCAACCAATACCACGCGATCATGGATTACGGTGGCTGTCCGTCTGTCGCGCCCTCGTCCGGCGCCGTTGCCCTGCTCGCGCTGGATGGCAGTGTCGAGCTCGTATCCAAGACAAACGGCAAGCGGACGGTCGCCATCAAGGACTTCTACGTGCGTCCCGACGCGAATCCCCAAAAGTTCCACGTCATGCGCAATGACGAATTGCTCACCGCCATTCACATTCCAAAACCGGCGTCCGGCACCCGCTCTGCGTACCAGAAGTACGGCGAAAAAGAGAGCCACGACTGGGCCATCGCCGACGCCGCCATCGTGCTCGAGATGGACGGGAATATCTGCCGCCGCGCCGTGGTTGCCATGGGGGCCGCATCCCCGGTCGTCCGCCGCTCCCGCGAGGCCGAAGACGCCCTGGCCGGTAAGCCTGTAACACCCGAAACCGCTCGCGCGGCTGGCCAGGCTTCCATGACCGGTGCGATGCCCCTTTCCATGAATGCTTACAAAGTTCAATTGTTTCCGGTTGCGGTTTCCAGAACCATCCTGTTGGCGGCAGGCCAGATGGATCGCGATCCAAGCGCAGCCGGATGATCAGCGCACCGCGCCTCCGCACGCCTGGCGCAGAAAGGAAGTCAAGATGAGCGACACAACCAAATCTTCGGCTCAACCCTGCCAGTGCCTGCGCACCAAAAATCCCTATGGCATGAGCCCCGCCAACGTTGAGTCCTGGCTTCCCGGCGTAGCCACATCGTCAACGTACTGGTGTCTGCGTACCATGGGGCCTGCGGGTCCGGATGAGCATTTTGTTCATCTCTCGCGTTGCACGCCGTCGCGCAGCTGCTACGAGTCGCGGGACGAATAAGCAACCCTTCAGTTGCAGATTGCTTACGGCCGTGCATGCGGTGGGATCAGCATGTGTACGGTCTGGCGCGCCACTTCGATGCGTGCCGGCAGCGTTCCCAGCACCTCGCCGTCCGCTTCCACAAAAACCTTTGTCCCCGATCCCTCCAGGTCGCGGCAATCCACCGACGTGGCGTCAATCAATTCCACATCATTTGAGAACGTGTGCCGGCTGGCAACCACCGCAAGCAGAAAGCGCAGGTACTGCAGCCGGCTTCGCGTCTTAAATGCCATCAGGCTGAGCGAATGGTTCGTGATCGTGGCCCCCGGCGCCAGTTCGCCCAGCACGCCGCCAAACGAGCGGACGCGTATTGCTAGAAGCTGCGAAACCTTTTCCGCACGTTTCTCGCCTCCGCCATTCACGCTGAAGGCCGCATCGAAAAGTGGGAATGGATTCGTTACCCAAATCTTGAATGCTTCGAGCAGGTAAAGGGCATAGCCCAACCGGCGCTTCAACCCCGCGTCCATGCTCGACATCAGCAATGCATCCGGACCGATGCCCGCCGCCACGGTAAAGAATCTCGACTGGTCCGTTCCTCGCGAGTCGCGGTACAAGATTCGACCCACAGGAATTGCTCTCGGCTCGGCCTTCAGCAGCAGGCGCGCGGCTTTCACCGGCGTGCGTCCGAGACCGAGGTTTTGTGCAAGTGCATTGGCGGTTCCCAGCGGCAGAACTCCCAGGGCGACATTGGTCCCGACCAGGCATTGGAGGATTTCGTGAACGGTGCCGTCTCCACCGGCTGCCAGGATCGCATCGCACCCATTCCGAATGGCCGCCCTGGCCAGGGCGGATGCGCTTCCCGGCGCGTTTGTTTCCAGCGCCTCTGCTTCCACACCCCCCTCGCGGAGCACGGCCATCGCCTCGCGCACCGCTCCGGCCCGTCGCGCAGAGTGCTGCCCGGATGCAGGATTGTAGATAAGCGCAGCACGACGCATCGTCAATCGTTCTACCGTGGACAGTTTTTTGACCTGCAGATTTTCTATCATCGCAGGCTCAGGCCGCAAAACCCAAGCCGGAAAGCATAAATTGTCATGACCCTGGTCATATCGAATCAATCGCCCTCAGCCCAACCATCTATTCATTCAGCTTAGCTCGTAACACGCCATTGCTTACCGGCATCTCGTGCAGCATCAACTCCGCCGACTGCACCAGGGCATTGGCATGGAACCAATCCTGCACCAGGTCATCATGCAGCAGGTTCAGAATTGCAAGTAAAGACATGCCTTGATGATGCGCCATCCATTCCCGCACAATCGCCGGTTTTCCCCGTGATTTCATGAAATCTACCGCTTCGTAAAAGCCGTAAGACCCGACCCACTTTTCCGATGCCATGTGCCGCAGATTGTGCATCGCCGACGGCGGATCCACGCTGAGAGCCAGGAATGAAGCATACGGAGCGATCACCGGTCCGGCGGTCGCGTCGATCGACATCGCAATTTGCGGAACTCCGAAGGCCTTGTAGGAGTAATGCCCGTGATCATCCTTCAGCGCATAGCCCGATTCGGAAATGCCCCAGGGAATGCCGTGATGGCGGCCAAAAGCGCGCTGCACCTCGACGCTCGCCCACAGTGTCCGCGAAATCAGCGTGTCGGGATAACTCCGCATCCACAACGCGGGCATCAAGTATTCAAACATCGTGCCGGTCCATGAAATCAGCACGAATTGCCCATACGCAAACGAATGCTCGCGGCCAAGCTTCACCCAGCTTTGCTGCGGAATTTCATCCCGCGCAATGGCCAGAAAAGTCGCGACACGCGCCTCGGAAGCTAGAAGATCGTAGGTCGATCCATGAAGCTTTTGTGCACGAACCAGGTAACCAATCGACAGAATCCGTCTGTTCGGATCGGCTAGAAAAGTAAAATCGGTCTCCGCCGCCAGTCGTTCGGCCGTCGCTGCAATGTTCTGAATCGCCGCAATCAGCCGGCGAAGGTTCTTGATGGCAGCCGGCATCATCGCATGCAGTTTCTTGCCGGCATCGAGCAGCGACCCATCGTTCGCGTATTTCCCGCTCGCGAGGCTCGCCTCGAGCGCCTCGGCAAACAATACCGCATCCTCCAGCGAGAGAGCCTCGGGTTTCGGCTTCACGCGAAGCTGCGGCGATTCCAGCAAACGGGCGTACTCCGGAAGCAGCCATGGCATGAAATGGACCACAAGATCGTCAATGGCCTTCAGCCGTCTTTGTGTCTCCTGGCACCACCAGAGTCCGCCATTCTTGGGCTTCGGTTTCAGCTCCGCTGCAGCCTCAGTCACCGTATCGCGTGTGTTGCTCACCCAGGCGATCCAATCCGCCACCGACGCCTTCGCACCAGGCAGGGAGATGCGCCCAAAGGCGCCCTTCACCTTCATTTCCGATTGGATCAAATGCCAATGCGCTCTGAATCCGACAAAGGTATGCACCGAAATCAGCGGCTTTTTCAATAACTGCAGCGCACCGGCGCCAAGCGTATAAAGCGACGCGACAAAATTCCCGCTGTCGACCGACGAGATAAAGGGATCATCCGTCAGCGCATGGAGCGTCTCTGTATCGTACCAGTTGTAGAGATGACCGCGAAATTTCTCAAGCCGTTCGATGGTCCCCAGAGTCTTCGCCGTCAGATCGGCGAACTCCGGAACGGTAATGAAACCAAAAGCGCACGCCGCTTGGCGCGCATTGAGCAGCAGCCCAATGTTCGTCGGAGAGATGCGAGCAGCCTCGTGCAGGCCCTCTTCCTCCACGTTATCCGGGACGAGGTAGTTGTGGCGCTCGCTGCCGAATTGATGGAAGTACCGCCAGATTCGTAAGGCATGCTCCAGAAGGAACATCTCCTCGCTCACGCCAAGATTGTTGCGCTTGTCAGGCGGCGCCGTGTCGATCCAGCGGCTCAGCAGCGGCGCGCCGAACCACAGCGCGAGAATCGGCGCGGCCACAAAAATGGCGTCGCTGTGCGGGCGCAAGAAGTACACCACCGCTGCGATGGCCAGCGCGACCAGCGGGCTCAGAACGAGGTATCGATCCACTTGCGTACGCCGGGTCGATCGAGACTCGGATTGCGCGGCCGTCTCCCACTCCAGCAGGCGCTCGCCCGTGATGAACTGCCTCACCAGCGCGCGAACAATCGCATCGACAGCGAGCAGTGTCTGGTGCGGAAGAAAGACCAGGTTCACCAGCGTAATCATCAGCGATAGGCGCAACCCTGAGAATACTTCCCCCACTCTTCCTTTGGCCGGGCCGGCAAGCGCGCTGCCAAGGGCAAACGCGAATTGCACGAGCGAAGGGAAGAGCAGCAACAACAGCGAGACAATCGTCCAGTAGAGCGGGCCACCCGGAAGTCCCAGCCAGCCCGCCACGAACAGGACCAAGGCGGAAGGCTCAACCAGCGATCTTCGAAGATTGTCCAGGATCTTCCATTTCGAGATGGTTGAAATAGGATTCGTCGTCCATCCGCCAGAGCCATCCGGTACGCGCGAAAAAAGCCATTGTGCAATCTGCCAGTCTCCGCGCACCCAGCGGTGCTTGCGGCGCGAGTAAGCACTCCAGTGCGATGGATAATCGTCCACGACATCGATGTCGGTCGTTAGCCCCGCGCGCGCGTAGGCTCCCTCAATCAGGTCATGGCTCAGAAGCGCATTCCGCGGAAAACGCCCGTTCAGAACGGAATGGAATGTTTCCACTTCATAAATGCCCTTGCCCGTGAAGGACCCCTCATAATACAGATCCTGATAGGCATCCGAAATCGCTCGCGTATAAATATCGAAGCCGGTCTGGCCGGAGTAGATCGATGCCATCCGCGAACGCGACGCCGACTGGACGCTGACTCCGACACGAGGCTGCAGAATGCCGTATCCGGCCACAACCACGCGCCGTTGCGGATCGATCACCGCCTGGTTCAGCGGATGCGCGATCGCGCCGATCAGTCTCGACGCGTTCTTGCGCGGCAATTGTGTGTCCGAATCGAGCGTCAGAACATAACGAACCTGGCCCAGAACATCCACCCGGCCCGCCTTGATCGGAAACGCGTCAAATTCGTGCGCAAGCAGCTTGTTCAGGTCCAGCAGTTTCCCGCGCTTGCGTTCCCAGCCCATCCAAACACCTTGCCGCACATTGAAGATGCGGTGCCGGTGCAGCAGGATGAACCCGCCCTTTCCTGTTGGCGCATACTTCGCATTCAGCTCATCGATCAGGTGAATGGCAAGCTCGACCAGCGGGTGCGAGTCGTTGCGATGCGGTTTCACGACGGAGTCGGCGAGATCCGTCAGCAGCGCAAAATGAATGTTTGGATCGCGATTGGCCAGAAACCGGACCTCCAGGTCCATGACCAAATCGCGCACCTGCGCTTCCTTGATCAGCAGCGTTGGCACCACGACCAGGGTTGTAAACTCCGCCGGCACGCCCCCGCTGAAATCGAGTTTTGGCAGCGGCTCCGGCTCGAAGACCGTCGTGATGCTGTTGCTGATCAAGTCCACCGCGCACTGCGAAATCGGGAGCAGCACGAAAGCGATCAGCGCGAGCAGGCTCTCGATCGATCCGATTTGCCTTACGATCGGAAAAATTGTCGCGGCGATGAAAACAATGGTGATCAGCTGGATGCCGGTCAAGTAGAAATCATCCGCATGCCCGCGAATGAACATTTGTGTCCGATCGATCATTTGCGGATGGAATTCAATGCGCTCGGCCAGCTTCGAAAACCCGCTGTCGATTAAGTAGAAGCCAACATGAGCCCGGCGTTGCCGGATGCGCGGATCGTCCACCCCGTGCGCGGCAGCCCCCTCCAGCGCAAGGTCCAGTACCGCCTGCGCAACTTCTGTCTCGCTGTGATCGGAATGCCGGGCCACATAAGCCACCCGTTTGCGATAAAGGTGCCGGGTCTGAACATCCATCACCGAATAGGTCCGTGCCGGATCTTTTCGGAGCGTAGCCTCGAACACAATCAGCGGCTCAATGGCTGCGGACCAGTCCGAATTGCTGATGGTGATCAGGCTCGTCAGCAAAACCGCAATCACCTGGTCCCGCACCGGCTCCGGAGACCGCAAGAGTCCCCACGCACGGTCCACCAATGACTCGATCAGCACGAAATTCAAAAATGCCGCCGCATCCCAAAGCTCGTCATGCTCGAGAGGCTCGTGTTCCTGCAACGCCCGAAGAAACGCGCAGAAACTGTCCATTTCGAACGCGCCCTCTACGACCCGAAGATAGGAGGACGCGATGGTCGAAATGCGCGGCTCATCTTTGCCCGCAGGAAGAACTACGCGCGGAAGAGCCGTCAATTCCTCCGGCAGCGTCGGCATCGAGTTGATCGCGGCGCGCAGGATCCGTGTGTTCGCTCGCAATTCATAGAGCGACGATCCCGCCTCTACGCTGCGGCCGGATGAGAGCCGATCGAGTTCCGACCTCAGCTTCTTCACTGCTTTGCGGGCGGCGTCAACCCTCTCCTGAAACCTGCTGGCCGCCTCGGGACGGTGGATCACATCCCACGTCGTAGCCGCCTTCGCAGCGGCGCGCAGGCGCTCGAACGGAGCGTTTTCTATCGGAGGTGGCATCTCGGGAACTGTAGCAGTTTCGTTCATGATTTTTAGCGATAACTGGCGGCCTGCATCTCGAACATGGCCGCATAGCGGCCCCCCAGCGAGATAAGCGCTTCGTGGCTTCCTTCCTCCACCAGCCTTCCCCCTTCGAGCACCACAATTCGATCCGCCATGCGAACCGTCGAAAAGCGATGAGAAATCAAAAGAGCCATCTTCCCCTGCGTCAATTCAGCAAAGCGCTGGAACACCTCAAGCTCGCTTCGTGCATCCAGTGAGGCCGTCGGCTCGTCCAGGATCAGCAATTGCGCATCCCGCAGGTAGGCCCGGGCCAGCGCCAATTTCTGCCATTCGCCGCCCGATAAGTCCACCCCCGACTCAAATCTCCGCCCCAGCATCTGGTCATACCCCCCACCGAGTTTTGCCACGACTTCGGAGGCAAGGCTCTTTTCTGCCGCAAACTCAATCTCCTGGTCCGTGTGTGGAACTTCAATCCGCCCAACCGCGATGTTGTCGCGCGCCGTCATCTCATAGCGCATGAAATCCTGGAAGATCACGCCGATCTCCGCATGCAAATCGTCGAGATCGTACTCGCGCAGGTCGATACCGTCCAACAATATTTGGCCCTCTGTCGGATCGTAGAGCCGCGTGATCAGTTTCACCACCGTCGTCTTGCCCTGGCCGTTCTCGCCGATCAGCGCGATCCTCTCTCCTGGATCGAGCCTGAAATTGAAGTTCTGCAGAACGCGCCTCTGGGTGCCTGGATAAACAAACGAAACATTGCGAAACTCAAATCCCCGCCGAATGGGACTCGGCACCGGCAGTGCGTCGGGCTTCGAGCCCACCGTGGGCTTCATCTCGAAGAACGCCAGCAGATCCGTCAGGAACAGCGCCTGGTCCGCAATCCCTGAGGCGGTGGAGAACACCTGCTGCAAGTTCGAGCTCGCCTGCTGAATCGCCGTCGTGATGAACACGAACGTCCCGATCGAGTAAGACCCGTTCACCGCTCTCCAGATCACATAGGCGTACGATCCGTAGTAGCCCAGGATGCCGAGCATCGACAGCAGTCCGCCCCAGAACAGCTTCTTCCGCGACAGCGCTACATTCTCTTCGTAAATCCCTTGCGACAGCTTCGCGAACCGGTTCGTCAGATACTCGCTCAGGTTGTAAAGCTTCAACTCCTTGGCCGCTTCTTTGCTCCCGCCCACCTGGCGCAGATAATCCATCTGCCGCTTGGCAGGCGTCTGGCGGAAATTCTTCGCGTACCCGAGAAATGCGAAGTGCGTCTCCCCAACAAAGGACGGAATCACGCCCACGCACAGCAGCAACACGAGCCAGGGCGAGTAATAGAGCAACGTTCCCGTAAAGATGAGGGTCGTCAGCACCTGCTGGAAAAGCCGCCCCATCTGCTGGATCATCCCCAACCGGTCGGTCGCCTGCACGCGCGCCCGCTCTAGCCGGTCATAGTACTCAGGATCTTCGTAGGTGGTCAGATCCAATTGCGCCGCCTGGCGCATCACCTTGATGCTCACGTGGTGCGTGTAACGGTCTGCCAGCAGGGAATCGCAATAGTCGATGAGCCTCCCTACCGCCGCAGTGAACACCGCCAGTCCAACTTCCAGCCCCACCATCTCCCAGAAGTACGGCCGCAATCCCTGGTGGCGGATCACCATTTCCACGCCTTGCACGATCCACGCCGCCACCCTCGCAATGCCCCATGGCAGGGCCGCGAAAATGATCCGCAGAATCAGGCCCCATGTCACCACCGAAGGACCGGACTCCCACAGAATTCTCAACACCGGGGGAACGTTGTTAAGCGCGCGCACCCGGTCCGCCCAGGCGTTCGCATTGTCTCGCCCCGGTACCGACGGCATTCCGCCCGATTGTCCCGCGGCTGCTGTGGCGTTCATGGCTGGCGTCGTGCTTCCCTTCAAGCCCGGCCGGTTTCGTGGGAGATCCGGCGAGGCGCAACTCGCGCTTTGATTCTTCAACCAAGGTCCGAAAGGTTCTGCTCTATGCGGCGCCTAGTTTCTGAATTCTCCTAATGCGATGCAAACACAGCCCGATTTGTTGTTTACCAGGGGCAACCTGCAGGAACTTCTCAATTGGACTGCGCAACGTCAAAACCCGCCGTGAATAAGCCGTTTGCGGGTTAGGCATCACGGTTGGGTGGCCGGCGCCTGGTAAGGTTTGAACCCCGCAATCTCCATGCCCTTTTGAGCCTCCGGATTCTTCATGAACGTGTCCCAGATGAACCCAGTCCGCGAATTCTCGGCCATCAGCATGGTGATACCGGTGTCAATTCCAATTACATCGGTGTCATACCAATCCGTCAAGGGATTGAAGGCATCCACAAACCCATACCGGCACAGGGCCTTGGGATAGTGGTCGTGGATCGTCCTCAGCACCCGCATCGTATCCTGCGGCAAAAACGGCAGCGAACCGCCCGCGGCGCACGGCACGACCGTTCCGTCAATCGGGCCCATGGCCGGCGGACCACCCCAAATCACGTAGCCCTTCTGTGAATCCGACGCCGTAATCCCCCACAGCGCGTTGCTGTAGTCAGACCACTCCGTATTCAACTCGAGACAAAACCGCCGATGCACATCGGTCGCGATGATCGAATTTTGAAAGTAGTCCGCATAACGATCCTTCTTGCCGCGAAAATCAAACCACGCCTGCGAGTACTGGTGAATGAACAGCGGCGCGTACCATCCCACGTAGCGCAACCCGTCATACTCGAAGATCGTCCGCTTCCACGCAAACCACACTTCGCTCCGCAACGGGTGCGACGAAGACCCCATCCCCAAGAGGTAGATCATCATCAGCTCGCTATAGGTGTTCCACTTGTCGGGCAGGAATCCGTATTCCGGCGTCCACCCCATGGGCAGCAGGCTTGTGTCTTCCGAAAGCCACGTCCAGTCAACCCTGTCAAAGATGGCATGCGCCAGCTGCTTGATCGTCTCATCATGGAAGTGCTGATGACACGTCAACACTCCGCACAACAGGATTGTCGTATCGACCGAGGAGACCTCCGAATCCCACAATCGTTCGCCCGTGTTGATATTGGCAAAGTGATAAAAGAACCCCCGGTGGGTAGGCAGCTTGTGCCACAAGAATGAGAGTGACTTGATCACCCGAAGTCGCGCCTCGGCGTAGCTGATGAATCCGCGCATCTCGCCAATGCAGATGGCCGTCAGCCCGAACCCTGTCGAGGCAATGCTGGCCGCGATGCTTGTATCGTTGCCGTTGACATTGCAACGGTCCTTGATCAGCCCGGTTTGCGGGTTGGCCTGTTCCCAGAAGAACAGAAAATTCTTGTGCTCCAGTTCCTCAAGAAACTGATCGTCCTCGGGCGAGAGCGATTGCGGCTGGGGAGGCGGCGCCGGCGACGTCGCTGGTTGCTGTGCATCCATCGAGGGCTGGTTGAGGAGCGGCAGCCCACCCAATCCGCGGAACGGAAGACCGAGCGATAATCCCGCAACCCGCGACAGGAACGACCTGCGCGTGGTTCGATTCCAGTGGAAGTTTCCGGAGGCTCGCTGATTCCGCATTTCGTCTTTCAATCCGACCCGCCCACACTCCTCATGTGGCCTGGCCCGTGAATTCGTTTGCCTGCCGGGGAGCCCATACAATTAGATGCTGTAAATGCCCTCTTCGTAGGCATCACTGGCAGCAATTCAGGCAAAATTTGCGTCAAAACACTTTAGAAGCGGATGGTACGTAAGTGAAGCGGAAATGGTTGATCATTTCGATCATCTGCGGGGCCGCGATCGCGGCAGCCTCCATCGTGTTTTTTCTGAGGATACGACACTGGAGGCCGAGTCCGATGAGAATACAAGGGGCTGTCATCCGCAAGGACGCAGACCCGCCAAGACAACTGCCTATCTCCGGCGCCATGATCACCGCCACCACGGGAAACACCAGAATCACTGCGCAGTCCGATGGAACCGGGTATTTCAAGATCAGCTTTCCCGCCGTCGTCTGGCCTGGGCAAACCGTCAAAGTGCACGTCGCACACGCCGGATATGAGCCTGTCGACCTGTCACTTCAGGCAGGCATCCGGTTGGCTTCTAAGGAACTGCTGATCGCCGCGATGAAGCCGCTTTCTGAACAGCTCTCTGAACCCACCCAGCGCGCGCGAGAGGTCGTATCAAACATCCGCGTCCGCTATTCCTTCAACTCGGAATCCGATGTCAATATCGGCAGCGAGGTAACAACGTTCCTCGCCGAGAGCAAGGCCAACGTCCCCTGCGACCATCAGTCTCCGTGTTCCCCCGACGGCGCGTGGAAGGCTTCCACCGGCTCCCTGAGCCTGGATGCCGGATCCGGCAACGAGTTTCGCGATGTCCGCGTCTCCTGCATCGCCGGACCATGCCCATTTACGAAGATCAACGACAGCGGCTTCATCAACGGCGGCCGTCAGATCACCGCATCTGCCATCAGTTGGTCCGGAACGGCCACGTTCCTCTTGGAAGCTGAGGTCTACCAGGTCTCCATTGCCTCGAAAGTGCGCGAAGCCTATCCGGTCATCTTCGGCCAGGTGCTCAATTTCACCGTTCCTCCAACCAACGAAGGCGTCAGTATCGAAGCGGAAATCAACGGCACGCCCATGGTCTTTCCGCTCGGCCCAGAACTCTACCTCAGTTGGGCAACGTGTACAGCCAGGACCGGCCGCCAATCCGAACAGGCAACCGCCTACCGCTGCGAATTGAAGCCGGGCTACAGATTCTGACTCATCTAGCCGATCTTGGCCAGCGTCTCGATCAGCGTATCTCTCCGATCGTTGGCCATCGCATCGACATTCGCCAGTACGCGAGTCCACAAGAGAATCGCGATGCCACCACACGCCACCAGAATCGGCGCGGCGAGCCACATCTTATCGGCAAACGTGCACATGGCCACGACGGCTCCCCCCACGCCTAACAGCAGCGTTTGAATCAACATGCTCAACAGCGCATTGCCCTGTGATCCGGGTTGGCGCGTCACCCGTCCTGGATTGACGCGGTAGGCCATCGTCAGCGACATAATGTCGCCAACCGCCAGATTGGCTGGCAATGCAAAAATGAGCCACGCCACGGTGATCGCAAGCAGAGTAGGGCTCGGCACTCCCACCCGCAAACAGGCCATGATCCCTGAGAACAATGCCATCAGCAGATAAAGGGAGCCGTGAAACAGGTTCTTCGCCAGGATCACCGCACGAATCGGCGTGGGCGACATGAAAATCAGTTGGATCCCCGTACCCTCAGTGCCCAGGTTGTTGTAGATAATGCGGGTGAAACCCAGCAGCCCGTATGCAACACACACCGGCAGCGCATACTGGAATGGCGGCCTGCCCAGCGATGGACCGTTGCGAAAAAGGCTTCCCACCACGAAAACCATCAGAACCGGGACGCCCAGCGCATAGATTTGCGGCATCGACCGAAACAAGGTGCGCAGCTCCTTTTCGATGGTCGCCGCGATCGGCCCGCCTCCGTCCAGCAGCCAGCGTTGTTCTCTGGTCTCCTGCTTCGTCTGGTTCGGCGCCTCACCCAGGTTTTCGCCGCGGAACTCCGCGCGCAGCCGGATACCCAGAACGCCCCCGATTCCCAGCGCATACAATCCCAGCCCGGCCAGCACTCCCACTGCCACCACAGGCTTGTTCTCAGAGGCATGCTGCAAAACCCCGGCCGTGATTCCCGGAGGAAGCCACACCTGCGCCGCCTTCACCTTGTCAAGCGCTGGGCTCAGCGCCACTTCTCTCTTATGCCTCAGTTCCGCCCGCTTTTCCCGGTTCATGAAATCCCTTGACCGGTCCTCCCGCACAGCGGGATTGAGCAACTGAAGGCTTACAAAGAAGAGAAGGAACAGAGCGCTCACGATCTCTCGCGTGCGCCGTTGCGAAAGCCAGCGATCCACCCACGCCAGGATGGCCCGCGCCAGCAGGATATTGAATGCGGCAAATTCCAAAAGAGCCAGGAGCGTCCAGGGCAGCAATTCGTGATGCGCCGTGACGATGCCAATCAGGATGCCCAAACAGCACATCGCGCCCATGATGGTCGACACGTCGAGCAGGCCAAAAATCAGGTAAAGCACATAGAAAGATCCGAAGCTCAATGGGAATCGCAACAACCCGCTCATGTCGAACTGATCCTGAAACGACGCCATCGTAATTGGGATCATTTGCCAGACAAAGAGCACAACCCAAAACTCGATCGGCAGATATTGCCACGCCCCATGATGCGCCAGCGAGTACGAAGTGAATCCCAACCCGAGGCCGAGCCCGATCCCGATCACCGAAAACACCATGAGCTGGATGCCGTTTGCGCCCAGTTCAAGAATTCCCCTGATCGTGCGCAGTCCAATGACGAACATGCGGCAACGCATCCGCACCATCGCGGCATACTGCGCCCGCGCCAGCGGTCCCAGAAACCCGCCCGCCGCCCGTATCTGCGTGCGATCCTCGACCGCCCTCAAGTCAGCCATGAAAGCTCCTGCGCTGGCTCCAGGTTGCTGGCTCCCACAATCGAGAGAAAGATTTCCTCGAGCGTCAGCTTCCGGCTGCCCTCCGTGCCCGGCAGCGAACTCGCTACGCCGGCGCGAAGATCCTCGATCGATCCATTCGCCACCAGTCTGCCCTGGTGAATGATCGCAACGTGGCTGCAGAGCCTCTCGACAATTTCAAGTACGTGCGTCGTCAGGAAAATCGTCGCGCCCCGCTGGATCATGCCTTGCAGCATCGCCTTCAGCATCCCTGCGGCGACCGCATCCACGCCCTCGAACGGTTCGTCAAGAAACAGCACTTTCGGTCCGTGAATCACGGCGCCGGCCAGCGCCAGCTTCTTCTGCATGCCGTGCGAAAAGTCGGTGACCAGCTTGCGCCGTTCTCCCGCGAGTTTCATGAACTCGAGCAGTTCTTCGGTCCGCTGATTCACAGTATCCCGATCGAGCCCGTACATGCGTCCCACGAATCGCAGATATTCAGGGGCAGTCAGGCGGCCGAGCAGCGCCATCCCTTCGGGTACAACCCCGATCTGCCGCTTCAGCTCGAGCGCCCCGGCTGTGAAGGGCTGGCCCAGGATCTCGACCGTGCCGCCGCTCGGCTCCAGCAGACCCGTGAGCATCTTGATGGTGGTTGACTTCCCCGCCCCGTTCGGTCCCAGGAACCCAAAAAACTGGCCCGACGAAACACTGAGCGTTACATCTTCCACGGCGGTCAGCGCGCCAAACCGGCGGGTGAGACCGTGAGTCTGAATCGCCATCGATTCCATGTGGGCCAAGAATAACAGTCCCGGCAATAGGATCAAAGATGCCCGCGTGAGATCGCCGCCCCCGGAAAGTCGCCGCAACCCTCCGGCAGAAGCTCAGTTCCCTTCCGCCGCGTTCAGGAACTCGCCCAGCGGATCGTTTTCCCGGTCGGTGACTTCGACAAGTGCAGACATTTGCTGCGCCAATTCCTTCGTCCAGCTGCCTCCCGGCGCGCGCCAGCTCCAATTGCCCGTCGGAACTGCCGGCGTGTTCATCCGCCCCTCCGAACCGAGTCCCAGCAAATCCTGCGCAGGAAAGATGGCCACTTCAGCCACGCTACCCGCAACCGCTCGCATCAGCGGCCAAACCGGCTTTCCATTCGTCGCACCCACGTATGCATCGATCGCCGCATGTTCGTGTTCCCCCGCCGCGTTCCACCAACCTTGTGTTGTGTCGTTGTCATGCGTGCCCGTATAAGCCACCGTCCCCGGCGTGTAACGGTGCGGCAAGTGAATATGCGCGCCCTTGTCGCCAAACCCAAACTGGATCACTTTCATTCCCGGCATCCGCAATTCCTGGCGCAGCGCATCCACCGCAGGAGTGATCAAGCCGAGATCTTCGGCCACCAGCGGTAGAGGTCCCAGCTGCGCTTCGAGCGAGCGAAATAGCTCCAGGCCTGGCGCCTTCATCCACTCGCCATTTACTGCGGTTTCCTCCTTCGCTGGAATCGACCAGTAGGATTCAAATCCGCGAAAATGATCGAGCCGGATAATGTCATACAATTCCCGCGCCCGCCGCATTCGCCGCGCCCACCACCCGAACTCCTGCCGCTCCAAAACATCCCAGCGATACAGTGGATTGCCCCAGCGCTGCCCCGTCGGTGAAAAATAGTCCGGCGGCACGCCTGCAATGCGCACCGGCATCAGGTTTTCATCCAGCTCAAAAATCTCTGGATGCACCCATACGTCCGCGGAATCCAGGTTGACGAAAATCGCCACGTCCCCCAGCACTCGGATCCCATGAGCCTCGCCGGCTCGCCGCAAATTGCCCCATTGAAGTGCGAATGCAAATTGCAGCGCCCGCTCAACCGCCAGGGCCCGCCCCTGCTCCGTGCGAACCTTCTCGAGCGCCACCGCCTCGCGCCGCTTGATCGGATCCGGCCAGGTTGTCCATGCGCCTGTGCCAAGAAGCCGGCAGAGCACCGCAAACATCGCATAATCCGCGAGCCAGTTCTCTTCCGCACGGCAAAAATCCTCGAACCGCCGCCATTGTTCGGCCAGTGTTGCATCACTGGCGCCTCGATCGAGAAAATTTCCGGCTGCCTCGCGAAGAAGCGGCAGCTTGCGCGACTCTACCTCACTAAAATCCACGTTGCCGCCCGAGCCCGCGAGCACCGCAATGCGCTCGTGCTCGATCCAGCCCCATTCCACCAGGTACTCCAGGCTGATCAGCGCAGGATTCCCGGCAAACGCCGACAATCCCGCATACGGCGAGTTGCCAAATCCCGTCGGTGAAAGAGGCAGGACCTGCCATACGTGCTGGTTTGCCGCTGCCAAAAATTCAATGAATTCGTGCGCCGCCGGCCCGAGATCTCCGATGCCTCCGTACGACGGCAGTGAGCTGATATGAAGCAAAATTCCGGATGAACGCTGAAATTGCATCGCATCGCCATTGTATCGGCCTGCTGCCTCGCATCAACGGCTCACATTCGAATCAATTGCAACCTTCTATAATCCGGGTGTCCGTCCCATCGCAGCATGTTGTGGAACGAAATCCGGGAGTAACCCATTGAAAACCCGCTTCGGCAAATTCTTTTTCTTCGCCTTGGCATTGCTCGCATCTATGTCTCCAATTGAATTCGCCGCTGCTGAATCCGCCCTTCCAGAAACCGTCGCCCTCAACTCCGGATGGCTCATGCAGGACGTCGCCAAGGTGCAACAGCCCGGAGCCCAGGTTTCCACCGGGACATACAGCCCCGAAGGCTGGTACGCCGCTACCGTTCCCGGTACGGTGCTCACCACGCTCGTAAATAATCACGTCTATCCCGAGCCGCTCTACGGCGAAAACAACCGTCCCGAGATCATCCCCGAGAGCCTCAACAAAACCTCCTACTGGTATCGCACCCTGATCGAGATCCCCAAATCCTACAAAGGCCGCCAAGTCTGGCTTAACTTCGACGGCATCAACTATTCGGCCGTCATCTGGGTCAACGGAGTGCAGGTCGGTACCACCCGCGGCGCATTCATCCGCGGCATCTTCGACATCACCGCGCACGTGAAACCCGGCAGCCGTGCCGTCATCGCCGTTCTGGTCACGCCACAGCCGAATCCCGGCGTTCCGCACGAACACACGCTTCGCAATGGACTCGGCCAGAATGGCGGCATCACCGCGATCGACGGACCAACCTTTCTCTGCACCATCGGCTGGGACTGGATTCCCGCCATTCGCGATCGCGACACCGGCATCTGGCAAAGGGTTTTTCTCTCCTCCACCGGACCCGTTCGCTTAAAGGACCCGCTCGTCACGACCGATCTCCCCCTCCCGCGCACCGACTCCTCTGACGTCGCTGTCCAGGCAACGGTTGAAAACATCAGCGACAAGCCGCAGAAAGCCGTCCTCCACGGCGATATCGAAAACATCTCCTTCGAGCAGGAAGTCACCATCGATCCTCACTCCACCAAGATCGTCACCTTCGACCCCAAGAACACCCCTGCGCTGCACATCGAGCACCCGCGGCTCTGGTGGCCCAACGGCTATGGCCCCCAGAACATGTACAAACTGCACCTCAGCGTCAACGCCGGCAAGCACGAGTCCGACGCCCAGGACGTTGACTTCGGCATCCGCAAAATTACCTACTCTGTCCCCGGAACCGACACGCTGACCATTTCCGTCAACGGCGTGCCCGTCTTCATTCGCGGCGGCGATTGGGGGCTCGACGAGGCCATGAAGCGCATTCCGCGCGCCCGCCTCGAAGCCCAGGTCCGCATGCACCAGCTCGCGCACATGAACCTCATCCGCAACTGGGTCGGCCAGAGCACGGGCGAAGACTTCTACGAGCTCTGCGACAAGTACGGCATCCTCATTTGGGACGAATTCTTTCAGCCCAACCCCGCCGACGGTCCCAACCCCACCGACATCCCTACCTACATCGCCAATGTCCGCGACAAGATACTGCACTTCCGCAATCATCCGTCGATCGCGCTCTGGTGCGCCCGCAACGAAGGCTTTCCTCCTCCCGAAATCGACGCCGAACTGCGCAAAGTCCTCGGCGAGCTCGAGCCGACCAGGCGCTACCAGCCCAGTTCCACCGACGGTCCCGGTGTGCGCTCCCACGGACCCTATCATTGGCGCACCCCACGCGAGTTCTACATCGTCACCGACGACTACTTCAAAACCGAAACCGGCAGCGTATCGGTCCCCACTCTCGAATCCATCCACGGCATGATGCCGCAGAAAGACTGGGAAACCATCACGGACGGCTGGGCCGAGCACGACTTCGCCAAAGGCGCACAGGAGGGCAATGTCTACCCCGAAGAAATCGCCGCTCGCTATGGCCGCTTCCGCAACCTCGCCGACTTTGTCCGCAAGGCGCAGATGGCCAATTACGAAGCGTTTCGCGCGATGTATGAAGGCCGCAACGCGCTCTTGTTTCATCCCACCACGGCCATCATCACCTGGATGAGCAACCCGGCCCAGCCCAGCTTCGTCTGGCAGCTCTACCACTACGACCTCGAGCCGAATGCTTCTCTCTTCGGCGTCATGCACGCGGGGGAGATGGTCCACATTCAGTTCAACCAGTCTGACGGCACCCTTCAGGTCATTAACAACCTTCCCGAGCCGCTCAACGGCGCGGTCGCACACGTTTCCATCTATCACCTCGATGGATCGGTGGCGAGCACCTACGACGTCAAGGTCGATGCCCCGCCCTCCGCGGCAACTACCCTGGGACCCGTGCAATTTCCTGAGAAGCTCACCAGCACGCATTTCCTCAAGCTCGATCTCGTCGACGCCCAGGGAAAGCTCGTCTCATCGAATTTCTACTGGCGCGGACAGCCCGGCTACCCCGACGTTCTCGCCGACCTGAACCAGATGCCCGAAGTCGCGCTCGAAGCCACCGCCGAAAGCAAGGACGAAGACGGCAGGCGCTTCATCACTGTCACTCTCCACAACCCCACCACGAACATAGCCCTCATGGCGCATCTGCAGCTGCGGCGTCAGCACTCTGGCGAGCGCGTGCTCCCGGTCTACTACAGCGACAACTACGTCTCGCTGGTTCCCAATGAAACTCGCACGATAACCATCGAGGCCGCGCAAAAGGACTTCAATGGCGAAGATCCCCTTGTCGTTTTCGATGGCTGGAATGTGACTGTCGCGCTGCGATCGTCAAACGGCGTCTCGTTCGCGCCGAATCTCGAAGCACAGCCCGGCCACTCGCCGGCCACAGGACTTCCCTTCCAAACCACCGGCCTGCGTTAGGCCGAACGGCACAAACAAAAAACCCGCATCACCATCGATGCGGGCTTCGCTCTATCGCTCTTGTTGATCTCACTCGCCGGGCAGTTCCGGGTTGGCCTTGGAATTGATCCGAATGCGATTGTGCTTCTTGTAATCGCTGATCACGCTGCTGGCAAACACCTCGAATGCCTGGTTCTGCTTTTCATTCAGGATCTGGTCGTGAGTCTGATCGAAGTTCTTCTGGATCTCGTCCGCGCTCGGTTCCTGCTTATCCACCAGCTTGGCCACGACGCCCGTCCGGCCCGCGTCGATCGGTCCGCTGATCGATCCCGGAGTCATGTCGAAGAGCTGCGGAGCCACCTGCCCCACTGCGCCCAGGTCAGGAACCTGGCCCGACTCGCCCACCAGGTCGCTCGTCTTCACTGTGGCGCCGACTTCCTTGGCCGCCTTGGCAAGATCGTTCATCGACTTTGCCTTGTCGTCCAATTCTTTCGTCTTCTGCGACAGCAACGCGGGCAACTTTTCGTTGCGGTAGTCGTCCAGCACGTGGCTCTTCCAGTCGGCAAAAGTCGGAGCATGCGCCGGCGTAACGCCCGTGACTTGGAAAACCGCATAGCCTTCGCCCGTCTGCACCGACTGCGGCGGATCGCCTTGTTTCGACTGGAATGCCTTCGACAGCAGCTGTGAGCCGTCCGGCAGCGCCGATATCACTCCCTGCTGTGCGGTCGGCGTCGTCGTCACAACCTGCAGGTGGTGCGCCTCGGCGGTCTTTTGCAAACCGTTCTTGATGGCCTCTGAGGTCAGTGCGCGCGCGTAGTTCCCCTGTGCAGTCGACGACTGCTCGCGCATCAAAGTCGCCTGAATCGTCGGCAGCACCTCATTCAGTGCCTGGGCATGCGCCGGTGTGCGCTCTTCCACCTGCACAATGTGATAGCCGAACTGCGACTTCACGATATCGATATCGCCGATCTTCTGTGCGAAGATCGCGTTGTCAAACTGCGGCACCATCCGGCCGCGCTGCGCAAACCCCAACTCGCCTCCCGCATCCTTGCTGCCCGGGTCATCGGAGTACTTCTTCGCCAGCGCCTTCCAGTCGCCCCCGCTCTTCAACTGCTTCAACACGTCTTCGGCCTTGGCCTTGGCAGCCGCATCGGCCTTCGCATCTCCGCCCTGCGGCACACTGATCAGGATGTGCCGCGAGCGCGCCTGCTCCGGCACCGAGTACTCCTGCTTGTGTTGATCGTAGTACTGCTGAATCTCCTGCTGCGTGGGCTGCGGCATTCCTCCTGGAACTTCGTTCGGAGTGAAGGAAAAGTACGTGATCGTCCTCTGCTCCGGTACCGCCGACGCATACCGCGCGGCATTCTTCTTGAAATAAGCTTCCAGTTCCGCATCCGAAGGATTGACCGTCTTGCGCAGATCGTCGCTCGATATCACCGCGTAGTCGAACTTCACCTTGGTGCCGTTTTTTCGATACAGATCGCGCACTTCCTTGTCGCTTACCGTCACGCCGGCCGTGATCAGCGACTGCAGCCGCTGTACGGCAATATCGTTGCGCACGTTCTCTTCAAACTGCGGCACCGAAATATCGAAGCGGCTCGCGATAATCGACGCGTACTGCTCCTGCCCGACAAACTTCCCATTGGGGAACAGCACCTGGGCCGCCGGACCGGTCTGCAGATACTGGCGCACGTCGTCGTTCGTCACGTGGATTCCCAACCGCTCCGCTTCCGTCACCAGCACCTGCTGCTGCACCAGTTGCTGTCCAACCTGCTGCTCGAAAAAGTTCATGATGGTCGGGTTGCCGGCGTACTGCGGGCTCCGCTGCTGCACCTGCATCCGGGCAAGCTGCGCCACCTTTTGTTCGGTGATCACGTCGCCGGCGGCAAAAAACCGGCTGTACCAGTGCGGGTAAATCACGGCATAGGTATCCGCGGGAGTCGCCCCGCCGGCCATCAAGCCAGGAATCAGGTAGACCACCATCGAAACCGAGGCAGCCGCGATGATGACGATGAACATCGCCTTGACGACGCGATTATCTTTCTGCAGAAAACGAATCATGGAGGTACTTGAGCCTTCAACTCTCTACGCGCCGCGCATCGCCACTTCCCTCCGCCTTGGAACCCGGCAATTGGGCAGGCAACGCAACTGCGCAATGTTCGCTCGATGCGACTCCTCCATTATAGATGAGCATCGGGTTGGACCGCCGCCCCGCCCGGTCACCCGCGAAGCCACGCGTACAGTCGGCTCGTATCGCCAAAACAGGTTCGAAGCAGCGGGAGGCTCGCGCTTTGAAAGGGCACGGCTTTAGCCGCGCCGTAAACGACGCAAAGCCAAACGGAGGCACGTTCCACCGGCGCTGCCGCCCCTCACAACAGAATGGGCGTCCCATCGGGACGCCCATTCGCCAATCATGCTATATCCGCAGATTATCTCCAGTAATAAACACCGCCCACCGCATAGTACGGACGGTAGTAGACCGGCGGATAGCCATAGGGATATGGATAGTAGCCGGTGTAATAGCCATAAGGCCCGCCATAGTAGCCCCCGCGGCGATAAAGATTCGGGCCGCCAGGATAAAGTCCCTGCGCCAGCCGGGCCGCTTCTTCCCGGCTAACCGGGCTTACTGTTACCGGGGCTGCCAGATGGAACGAGACCAGCGCTTCAGTCGGAATCCATACACCCGGCGCTGGAGCCGCAGCCGATGCTGCCGTACCCACGCCGCCGCCGGCCACTGCGCCAATCGCAGCGCCCGAGCCGCCGCCCGCCGCGCCGCCGATCAGTGCACCCAACAGCGCGCCGCCGAATGCGCTTTCCGCAGTGCGTCCGCCCTTGCCGGGTCCCTTCACCCTGAAAAGATCCGATTGCAGAGGATAGGTCTGCCCTTCCAGATCAAGTGAAGTCAGTTGCAGCCCAAGTTCGGTGCTGCCTTTCACGGATCCGGAATCAGGATGGTTCACTTCGGCGATCACGCCATGCACCGTCGCACCGCGCGGAATCGCGAGCACGCCGCCGAACGTCACATCCTGGATCACCGTGAACTGGATCGGCTCGCCGCCCTTCGCGCGCTTGCTATTCACCGGCTCGCTCGTCCGTACCTGGATCAGCGTGCCCGCGGGCACCGTCACAGGAGCCTGCGCAAACCTGAACGGCGCCGGCCGCTGAGCCTGTCCATACTGCGGACGGTAGGGCTGCTGGCCGTATCCCGGAGGTGGCGGAGCCTGCCCGTACCCTGGAGGGGGCGGGGCCGACTGACCATATCCCGGAGGCGGAGGCGCTTGTTGCCCATACGCAGGCGGAGGCGCCTGTTGTCCTCCATAGGCAGGAGGAGGAGGAGCCTGGTTGTTGTCCTGTCCGTAGGCCGGGCCCTGATCGGGCGATGGCGCCATCTGCGGCTGCTGCGGCGGATTCCCCGCCGATTGCTCATCCTGCTGCGCGCCGTTGTCCTGGTTGTACAAGCCTTGTGCGTTCGGATCGTCGGCCGGGTTTCCAACCTTCAGGTTGTCCTTCACTCCCGTCACGCCGGGCACACCCTTCACGATTGATTCCGCCAGTTGTTTCGACGAATCGCTCGAGACCGTGCCCGAAAGCGTCACTTCACCTTGAATGGTCGCCGCCGTGATTAAGTCGTTCTTCAGGGCCTGCGATGCGTCCAGGGCATGAACCACATCCATCTCGATCTGACCATCGGTACGCTGGCCGGCGGGCGTGGCATCCTGCGCCAAGGCAATAATTCCGCCCAGAAGAATCACCGATACCCACGCCAAAGTTTGGGGGACGACTCTCTTGAACAAGGGCCGATTCATCGTTCTTCTCTCCTGCTAAATCGATGTCAATTCATCGCTTCGGGTTTCTAATTTCATTAGACGGCATATGTCCGAAGCCCGTTGTTCCTTTCAACCCATCCCCTGGGAAAAAGTTCCGCCAAGGTAACCACGATTCAGCAGATTGCAGCACTTAGCCCCGCCTCATCACTACGCAGTGTGTCAGGCCTCCACCTCCGTCGCCGCCGGAGTTGTCGCCGCCGCCACAAGTACCTGGTTATCAGGGAAAAACAGCTGGAAAACGGTGCCCGTTGGCCCCCCGGTCGCGCCATCACGGCTGCGCACATGCACTAACCCCTGATGTTTCAGGATGATTTCGCGGCTCACCCAGAGCCCGAGCCCCGTCCCCGTATCTTCCTTCGTGGTGAAAAATGGTTCGAAGATGCGCTGCCGGAATTGCGCTTCGATGCCCGTGCCCGTGTCCGCTACCGTAATGCGCACGCCGTGGCCTCCGCCGTCCTTCCAGCTTCGCGAACGCCGCGCCCGCACGATCAGCCGGCCGCCCGCCGAAGTCGCGTCAATTGCGTTGCCCACAAGATTCGCAATCACCTGCCGAATCTCGCCTGCAAAGCAGAACAGATCCATCGTCGGGTCGTAATCCCGCTCGACACGGATGCCAAGCGTACCCAGCCGCACATGAAAGAGGCTCAATACCGAATCCAGCAATTCGCCCATGTGGGCGCGCGCCGGTTGCGTCGGCTGCCGATAAAAACGCAGCGTCTGCTGCGTGATCTCCGAGATGCGACGCGCCTCGTGCTCCGCCATCGTCACGTACCGCATCGCCTGCTCTTCAAGAGGGCAGTAGTTCCGCAATAGGAATAGCAGATTGGTAATCGCCTCCAGGGGGTTGTTGATCTCATGCGAAATCGAAGCCGCGAGCCGCCCCGTCGCCGCCAGTTTCTCTGAACGCCGCAGCGCTTCCTCGCTGCGCTTGCGTTCGCTGGTGTCCATCACGATGACACCCACCCAGCGCACCTCGTCTGGATTCGGCTTGACGGGGTACGCGCTCACCAGCCAGGTCCACGTACGCTTCGCCGTGGCTTGGTTCCCGCTCAATTCCACTCCGCGCACCGACGCCTCGCTCGAGAATACGTTCCGCACAACGCCCTCAAGCTCATGCGCAACCTGCTCTGACACGAGTTGCGGCAGCGTCCGCCCCAGGTGATGGCTCAATGGCATGCCATTCATCTCCGCGAACACCTGGTTCACGCGCACAACCCGGCAGCCGCGGTCGAAAAAGGCAAGCCCGATCGGCGCATTGGCCAGCATCGAGTCAAGCAGTGAAAGCGTGTCGTTCAACCCCGCGCGCTGCTCCTCGATCGAAGCCACCATCAGGTTGAATGCTTCGATCAGATCGCCAAACTCGTTCTCTACCGTGACCGGCAACGGAAAGGTGGGACTGATCTCCTGGGATTGCATCAACGCTCGTGTACCGCGATGCAGCACAGCCAGCGGCCGCGAGATGGCGCGTGACACCAGCCACACCAGCACAATCGACGCGCCCAGCCAGATCAATCCGAAGACCAGCGCCCCCTTCAGAATGGCATCCAGTTGCTGATATCCCCAGTCGCGATTGTTCTCCACCCAAACGTACCCGCGCAGCACGCCGTCAACAAAAATGGGCGAAACGCTTTCGAGCCTTTCCCGCGACAGCGCAAACACCAGGAATCGCTGCCGCCCAACATAGGCAATCTGGGCCAGCTCAATGGAATTCAGCTGCGTCGTTTCGCGCTTTCCGCTCCCAACGAATAACACGTCGCCTGCCGGGTCAGTAATCTTTGCACTCACCACGCTCGGATCCGTAACCATCAGCCTCGCCGAAAGCTCAGTCCAGTCCGGGCGTCCTTTCGCCAAAGCCTCCCTGGCCTGGCTCGCTAAAGATGTCGATTGCGCTTCAAGGCGCTGTCGCGTCCGGTCCTGAAGATCGGTCTCCTGCTTTTCAATCAACAGCCCCGAAAACAAAACGATGGATAGAACTTCCAGCAACATCAGGCCGGCGAGCATCTGCCAGCGAATGGAGCGCGGCCACACACGCATGGGCACTCTTCGCACCTCCGCAAAGTGATGTCTCTCTCTATTCTCGTGCTTTATGTCTTGCGCTTAGCGGCCGGCGCGGCAGGCAGCGAGCGCCTGCGCAATTTGCCCGCCGTGAAACCGTCCGTTCTCAATGAAGATTTCGTTGGTACGCGAGCCGGCCACGATCACGCCGGCCAGGTAGATCCCAGATACATTGCTCTCCAGCGTTTCGTGGTCGCACACCGGCAACCGGTCGGGTCCCTCGAATCGAACACCCAGGGCTTCCAGAAACCCAAAGTCAGGGTGATAACCCGTCATCGCAAATACAAAATCGTTGTGCAGCTCAACGATTCCTTCCGGCGTATCCAGCGTCACCGTGTCAGGAGCAATCGCAACCACAGACGTATTGAAATATGCCTTGACCTCGCCATTCTTGATCCGGTTCTCGATATCGGGCTTGATCCAGTACTTCACGTGTCGATGCATCCCCTCATGTCGATGCACCAGCGTCACGCGCGCCCCATGCCTCCATAATTCCAGCGCTGCAATAGCCGCGGAATTCTTGCCTCCAATCACAACCACATCCGTTCCGAAATACGGATGCGGATCATCGTAGTAGTGATGTACTTTGCTCAGGTCTTCACCCGGGATCTTCATCAGGTTGGGCAAATCATAGTAGCCAATGGAAATGGCGAGCTTGCGCGCCTGCAGCATCCCCGCACGCCCGAACTGATCCACGGTGTGCACGGCAAATTCCCCATCGCTTCCCGTCACTCTCTCCACCCGTTGATATTGACGCACGTCGAGCCGATAGTACGCAGTCACCTGGCGATAATACTCGAGCGCCTCGTTGCGGCTGGGCTTCGCGTTGGTGCTCGGAAATGGAATCCCGCCAATCTCCAGCAGCTCCGCCGTCGTGAAAAACGTCATGTGCGACGGGTAATGAAAAAGCGAATTGCAGATGCACCCCTTGTCGACCAGCGCTACCTTGAAGCCCGCCTTCTGCGCTTCGATCCCGCATGCCAGCCCGGTCGGCCCAGCCCCGATCACCAATAAATCCAGCGGCGCGTCCGATTTCGATTTCCGATCTCTCTCCGGAATCGAGTGCGGCGTCTCGGGCGGCAGCGCATTCGCTGGAAAATCTTCCATCCTTCTAGATTAGGCTATCGACCCTCTGTCGAGGTCAAAAGCGGTTTCCCGAAACAACCTGCTGTTGCTTCTCACAATCTGCGAGATCTGGCTGGTGTCGTTCGAGTTGAATCCGCGGTCATTCTCGCTGCTTATGCGCGAAAGCGCACGGACCTGCCGACTCGCTGACCAGCTGACTTGCTGGCTCGCTTGGTGCGCGCAGCGCACGCTGCGATTACTCTTAGAGAGTTGGGCCATCCAATGGAGTTCCCATGACCGTCATTAAGCAGGAAGACTTCATCGCCAGCGTCTACGGCGCGCTGCAGTACATCAGCTTCTACCACCCGGTGGACTACATCCGCAGCCTCGCCCAGGCCTATGAGCGCGAGCAGTCGCCGGCCGCGCGCGATGCTATGGCCCAGATCCTCATCAACAGCCGCATGTGCGCCGAAGGCCATCGACCCGTCTGCCAGGACACGGGAATCGTGAACGCCTTCGTCAAGGTCGGCATGGATGTGCGGTTCGCCGGACCCGACGGCGGCGAGCCCACCCTTGATCTCCAGGGCATGGTCGATGAAGGCGTTCGCCGCGCCTATCTCGATCCCGACAACCCGCTGCGCGCATCGCTCCAGGCTGATCCCGCCGGAGCCCGCAAGAACACCAAAGACAACACCCCCGCTGCCGTATTCGTCGAACTCGTCAAGGGCGACAAAGTTGAAATTACCGTCGCGGCCAAGGGCGGTGGCTCCGAAGCCAAATCGAAATTCGCCATGCTCAACCCGTCCGACTCCGTCGTCGAATGGGTGCTCAAGACCGTGCCCACCATGGGAGCAGGATGGTGCCCGCCTGGCATGCTTGGCATCGGCATCGGCGGAACCGCCGAAAAAGCCATGCTCCTCGCCAAAGAAGCCCTCATGGACCCCATCGACATACAGGATCTCATCGCCCGCGGTCCAAAAACCACGGCAGAAAAACTCCGGGTCGAACTCTACGACAAAGTAAATCGCCTCGGCATCGGCGCGCAGGGCCTCGGTGGATTGACGACCGTGTTGGACGTCAAGGTCCTCGACACCCCCGCCCACGCCGCCAACCTGCCTGTCGCCATGATTCCCAACTGTGCCGCCACGCGCCACGCACACGTGGTCCTCGACGGCAGCGGTCCCGCCTATCTCGATCCGCCATCACTCGATGACTGGCCCAAGCTGACGTACGACGTCTCGGGATCGCGCCGCGTCAACCTCGACACCGTCACCCGCGCTGAAGTCGCCACCTGGAAACCCGGCGAAGTGCTTCTGCTCAACGGCAAACTGCTCACCGGTCGCGATGCCGCCCACAAGCGCATGACCGACATGCTCAACCGCGGCGAAAAGCTTCCTGTCGATTTTCGCAATCGCTTCATCTACTACGTCGGTCCCGTCGACCCGGTGCGCGAAGAAGTCGTTGGACCCGCCGGCCCCACCACCGCGACACGCATGGATAAGTTCACCCGACAGATGCTCGCTGAAACCGGCCTCCTCGGCATGGTCGGCAAAGCGGAACGCGGACCCGCCGCAATCGATGCGATCAAGGAATTCGGCGCCGTCTATCTCATGGCGGTCGGGGGCGCAGCTTACCTCGTCTCCAAGGCCATCACCGGCTCGCGCCGGCTCGCCTTTGAAGACCTGGGCATGGAAGGCATCTACGAATTCGATGTCAAGGACATGCCCGTCACCGTCGCCGTCGACAGCAAAGGAACCAGCGTGCACCAGACCGGCCCCGCCGAATGGCAGCAGCGCATCGCCGGCATTCCGATCCTGCAGTAGGGCGGAGCCCTCAAATAACAACGGCCCACCGGTCCTCCGATGAGCCGTTTCCCTGCTTCTCTGTTTCTCTGCTTCTCTGTTTCTCTGCTTCTCTGCTTCCCTGCTTCTCTGTTTCTCTGCTTCTCGGTTTCTCTGCTTCTCTGCTTCTCTGCCTTATTGCTTTCCAAACCGGTACACGAACCCGTACTGGAATCCGAAGCTGTTGTGCAGGGATGAGCCGAATCCCGTCGCCACATCTTCGCCCGCCAGTCGCAGGCTCAGGTTGGGGCTGATGTTGGCCTCGCCGATGATCGCCCCGCTCAGAGCGTAAGTGTCCCCGTCCGAAAACAATCCGAGCGACGACGGACTGAACCCGCTCGTGTCACCCGAAAAGTTGCCCATCGCCACGCCGCCCATTGCCCGAGCTGCCAGCGAGTACTTCGGCCGCAGCTTGAATCGGTAGGTGGGTCCAGCCATGACGTCGTACTGGCTAAATGCCGGCCGCGTAATCGCCGCCGAATTCAGCCCGACAAAGGCCGTGCCATAGTACCCGCGACCGTCCACTGTGATGCCCAGCCGCTCACCGTAGTAACGCGTCACTGCCGCATCCCAGGAGTACATGGTTGCCCGCTGCAGGTTCGGTCCGGGCGTAACGCGAAGATAACCTGCCCCCGCAAAGACTTCATACAGGTGCGCGTAGGTGTCGTGAATCTCCTGCCGCCTGCGTTGCTCGCGGCGCTGCCGGATGCGGGCCTGCACACTCATCTGGCCAGTGTTTTCAGGATTTTCAGGCTGCTGGGCCTGCGAAGCGTTCGAACTTGGGGCTTGAGGAGCTGAAGTGCTCGAATTGGAGTCTTGAGCCGGGAGAACATGCGCGGCGGGCAAAAAGAACGCCACCAAAAGGGCAACGCGGCGAAAAGAGAACATCGCTATCGGGATACCTCCACAACGTTACGGAAGCACCCTCATCTAAGCGCTCCCCCACTAGGTATTAAATCATCTGGCGGAGCCTTGTGGTGAATCCGTTACTCCTTGGACGCGACCGGGCCCCATTCGCCACTCCGTTGTACTCGCCCCGGCAACGGAACCCGTCAAAATGCAATAGGATGTTCTGAACTGGAGGCCGCGTCCAAACATGGTTCGATTTCTCATCGGGATTGTCATCGGCATCCTCCTTGTCCCGGCCGGCATGTGGATTTGGCTCCGCTTCGGCAACGTTCCCGTGGCCGTATCCGATCCGCCCTTGCCGATGGAGCGGCGCATAACCGGGTCGGCCCTCAACGAGCGCGTCGATCGCGAGATGGTGCAGACGCCTCCCATCCAGCCCGATGAAACCAACCTCGTCGCAGGCGCGCATATCTACGTCGACAAGTGTGCCGTTTGCCACGGCCTGCACGGGAAAAAAGCTGAATTCGGCGAAATCATGTTTCCCGGTGCCCCTCCACTTTGGGAAAAGCACCACAATGGCTCCGTCGTCGGCGTCAGCGACGACCCTCCGGGCGAAACATACTGGAAGGTGTACAACGGGATTCGCCTCACTGGCATGCCATCCTTCAAGAGCGTGTTGAACGAAACCCAGATGTGGCAGGTGAGCCTCTTGCTGGCCAACGCCGACAAGCCTTTGCCGCCGGAGGCTGTGCAAACCCTCCGCGGATCCGAGCCGGTTTCCGCCGCCTCCCCTGCCGCGCCTGCAAAGAAATAAGTGCGGACGGGGAGCGCTTCTGTCGCCCCACATGTCTGCGCGTCAAAGGATTCTGATCGTGAGCATCAAAGACAAATTGCGTGAGGGCTTCCGGATCTTCCTGATGAGCTTCGGCGTCTCCAGTCCGGCAAAGAAGTCGCCCGCTCAACAGAAGCCGGCGCCAAAGCCCGGTCCGGGTGAGTGAGCGCGCGCCTGGCGATAAATTCCTGCAACCGTCCATCACTTTCTGATGTCGAATACGATGTGGCTCGCACAGTGAACCAATCCAATGGCACCAGCTCCGCTGCTGCCGTATCGAATCCCGACTCGATCGGCGGCCGTCTCCGCGCCTTTTGGGACTTCCTGGTGCTCTTCAGCGGCATCTCCACCGCATCGAATCTCACCCGCACGCGACGTCAGCGCGTTTTCCGGCGCGGACTGTTCCTCTTCCGGGGCGGTCGCGCCCGCTAAGCTAACCGCTGGCTCGCTGTCTTGCGGTCACAACCCGCTCATGAAGCAGCGCCTTGGCGCGTTGCAATTCTCTCTTTCGGCGCGCGGACAGATTCTTCCCCGCCCGATTGATGTAGAACGTCAGCATCCGCATCCCCGACGACGGTCCTTTCGGCGAAACCTTCTTCGATGCGAGCTGCCGCGCAATCGTCTCCGCATCCTTGTTGAACAACCCTGTTTCCGGATACGTCGAGACGGTTTTCACTCCAGCGGACCATTTCCGCCTTCCATGCGAGTTTGCGTGCGATTTCTTCGCGGACTTTGTCGCCATGTGCAATCTCCTACCCTCATTGCGATGCACCCGAAGCTAACGAGGGCAACCTGCCCTCGTCCTTTCGTCCCTCAGTCCCTCGCCTCTCGTCCTCAGTCCTTACGTCCCTCAGTCCCTTAGTCCCTTGTTTCTGCTCCCTCGCCTCTTGTCCCTGTAAAATGGACTCATGCCGTTGTCTCGCCAGCAGGCGCTCGATTCCTTCCAGTCACCCGACCTGATCGGGCTTGGATTCGAAGCGGATTCCGTGCGTCGCCGCCTGCACCCCGAAGACGTAGTCACCTACATCATCGATCGCAACATCAACTACACGAATTTCTGCACCGAGTACTGCACCTTCTGCGCCTTCTACCGCCCTCTCAAAGGACCTAAGGCCAGCGAAGGCTACATCCTCGACTTGGACACGATCTACGACAAGATCGCCGAAACCGTCGAGATGGGCGGCACTGGCGTTCTCATGCAGGGCGGCATTCATCCCGACCTCAAAATCGACTGGTTCGAGCGCCTCTTCACCGGCATCAAGCAGCGCTTTCCGCAGATCTGGCTGCATTGCCTCTCCGCGTCCGAAGTCCTCGCCATCGCCGAGTATTCGAATCTCGACCTGCGTACCACCATCGCGCGCCTGCGCGACGCCGGACTCGACTCCATCCCTGGCGGCGGCGCCGAGATCCTCGACGACGAAGTTCGCTTCCGAATCGCGCGCCTCAAGTGCCGGACCGAGGACTGGGTCAGCGTGCATCGCACCGCGCACCAGCTCGGCATGCGCACCACCGCCACGATGATGTTCGGCGTGGGGGAGACATTCGATCAGCGCGTCAACCACTTCGAAGTGGTCCGCCGCCTGCAAGAAGAAACCGGCGGCTTTACCGCTTTCATCCCCTGGAGTTTTCAGCCCAAGCACACCGCGCTTGGCGGCCGAGGCTGGGACGAGGCCACCAGCGTCGAGTATTTGAAGGTTCTCGCCATTGCGCGCCTCTATCTCGACAACATCGAGAACGTGCAGGCCTCGTGGGTCACGCAGGGATTGAAGGTGCTTGAGCTCGGCCTCCACTTCGGCGGCAACGATGTGGGCTCGGTGATGCTGGAAGAAAACGTGGTTCGCGCCGCGGGCACTTCGAACTGCACGACGGAAGAAGAGCTGCGCCGCATCATTCGCGATGCCGGCTTCCGCCCCGTCCAGCGCGACACTCTCTACCGCACCATGTTTCTGAACTAAGCGCCCGCCTGCCTGCGGTTTGCAGTTCGCTCCACGATGCTTGCCATCCAGAACGATGGTCACTGGGGCGACCATCGAAAGCCAGGCGCCACAAGCGAAAAAGTAGACTAGATCACTGAGGCTGCGTCCCGGCGGCGCGAATCGACGTTCCTTTCCAGCCGATGATCGCGCCGGCCGCCGCTCCGCCCAGAACTTTCAGGCAGTGCGCCAGCAGATACGCGACAGGCTCGGGCTGAAATCGCGTGAACACTGCGTACAGCACCGTAGCAAACAAACCCACCAGCGCTCCCTGCAGGACAGGTTGCGCAGCTGCACGCCGCGCAACCCACAAACCGAATACGAAGCACATAGCGAGGGATGCGACCGACGCGGAATAGGGCAGAGTCCGCTGACCATAGTTCAGGTAAATCGGGATCACGATCATGAAGATCGATGCCTCCGCCAAAAATCCGCCTAGCAGAATTCGCATCCAGTCTTTTCGCGTAAAGTTGCTCATCATTTCTCCCTTCTGACCTCGTGTAGATAAGGTTGAGCGGAAATGCTGCCCCGCGCCCCTCAATCGGGGAAACCTGGCAAGCCGGCCCCTCACGGAACCGCTGTGGAGCGTGGCTGCCCACCCACCACGCGATTCTCATACCTCGCCAGGGAAGCTGGCTTGGAAAAAACGGAAGTGACGCAAGACTTCGCGGACCAGTCCACCGCGCGACAAAACCATCCGCGCCGGCCGCAACGTGCACAATGAATTTGCACCGTCGCGAAATCAGTTTTGCTTTTTCCGGTTCGACCTGCTGTATCGTCAGCGCCACCTGCTGGGGACGTGCCGCCCTTGGCCTCGTACAACATGATCATGACTGCCTCAAAAACCCTGGTGACTCCTCGGATTCGCTGTCTGCCCGCAATCGAGGATTACGCCGTGCGCGCAATGCTGATCACAGTCAGGTCGTCATTCTGACCGAAATGTTGGGCCGTCTCCGCAACAGTCCGGGCGCTGGCGCCATCGCGCAGGAGAGACTCAACCTTCGAAAACCCGAGAAGCAAGCCCTCCTGGTTGCGCGCCTCGGGGATGCCGTCGGTTAGCAGGACGACACGATCGCCCGCACGCATCTCCAGAAACGACTGGTCGTAGCTCGCGCTCTCCGCCAGTCCCAGCGGCAACGATCCCGCAATTTGGAGTTCGTTGCCATTCACGTAAGGGGGCAGATGACCGGCGTTAGCCAGCGTGAGCAATCCATCGTCGAGGCGGATCACAAGACACGTGGCAAAGCCTCCTTGCGTCTGACCGCAAAGGCGGCGGTTCAGCTCTTCGAGGATCTTGGCAGGTTCCTCGGTAAAGCCGCTCAGCGTGCGCAGCATACCAACGATCATCGACACGAACATGGCAGCTCGCAGGCCCTTGCCGCTGACATCTCCAATCACAATGAGACTGCGTCCGCTTTCGAGACCGATGACCCGGAAGAAATCGCCACCCACCTCCGCGGCGGGTCGATAGACACTTTCCAGGCGATAGCCGCGGATCGCAGGCAGATCTTCAGGAACCATCGCGCGCTGGACTTCCCGGGCCGCGGCCATTTCACCTTCCAGCGTCGCTTTTTCGGTCTCTGCCTTCACGTACCTTCGCCCTTCACGAATTGAGACATGCACAAACCCTGTGTGACCGAGAATGATCGAGATGATGACGGCCGTTGCGTCGAGTGCAAGCCGGCTCTGGAGACGAGCAGCTTCCGCGGCGTTCATTTGAATACCTTGCGCTACGTCAGGAAACCGTATCGCCAGCAGGGTCATGCAGAGAGACTGCAGAGCGAACAACGGCAGGTAGGCCATCCAGAATTTCCGTCTCAGGATGATGCCGCTGGCCGTATAGCAGACCGCGAACACGCCAATCGTCAGAACCCTCCCCGCGAGCCCCGGCGCGGACTGCCGGCCCAGATGGTAAATATCACCGGCAAACCCAATTCCGGCGAACACACAGAATACGGCAAGCAGGAGGACGACTCGCGACCGCAGCGGGATACCGTCCCAGGGGCTCAGGTAATTCATCAAATCCGGGTTGGACCTCCTGAGAGGGTTCAGATCCGGGCCGGCGTGCCCGCCTCACACTCCGAGGTTGTGAGGAATCACAAGCGCCAAACGCCGCTCTGCGTGGTGCTTAAGTCTAACAACTAACGATCGTAAA
Source organism: Occallatibacter sp. (assembly GCA_035308825.1). Taxonomy (GTDB): domain Bacteria; phylum Acidobacteriota; class Terriglobia; order Terriglobales; family Acidobacteriaceae; genus Telmatobacter. The sequence goes on from DATGFX010000055.1 coordinate 110,592, forward strand.
ACCTCCCCGGAATTTTGAGGCCGCTCTGATCCGTCGCGCGCGAATACCGGGCGGCCCGCTACCCGAAGCTGCATTCACCGCGTTTTCGGCACTTGGTCCGATCGATCGGATTCAATCGCGTAGTGCAGCCGCACCACGCCGTCAGCGAACGCGCGGCAGGCCAGCAGCTTTAACGGCAGATCGCGTCCTCGCGGAGCTACCACTGGGATTCCGTCGCCAATCAGGTGCGGAATCACATGAATCATGAGTTCGTCCGCTTCACCCGCGTCCACAAAGCCGGCAATGAGCTCCGCTCCGCCAACCAGCCAGATATGTTTCCCTTTTTCGGCTCGCAACCGTTTCGCAAACCCGGCCACATCATCACCGACAACAAAAATCTTCGGGCTCTTCACCTTCTTCAGCGTCCGCGACAGCACATAATTCTTCTTGCCCGCGTAGCCGTCGGCCATCCCGAATTTCACTGCCTGCTCATACGTCTTGCGACCGAGAACGCACGTATCGATCGTGCGGTAGAACGCGCCCATGCCATAACTGCCTTTGAGTCGCGGGCTCTCGAGCCAGTCGACGGAACCATCCCTCCGCGCAATGAAACCGTCCGCGCTGGCCGCGACGTGCACAATGAATCTGCGCTTTCGCGCCATCAGTTTTTCTTTTCCGGTTCGAGAGGCTGCATCGTCAGGGCCGCCTGTTGGCAGGTACCGCCCTTGGCCTTGTACACCATCAGCATGACTGCCTCAAACACCTGGTGCCCCTCCGACTTGCTGTCGTAGCTCATGCGCAGCGTGCCGTATTCATAGGCCATGTCGCCGTCCGAATTCACGACGACGCGATGGTCGTCTTCCCACGAGCGCTGAATGTTGGTGCGATCCGAAAAGCTCTTCGTGTTCGCCTTTTCCATTCCCGCATTGCCGATCACCGGCCTGCCGTAGGGAGGCATGTAGGAGTACGCATCGTCAGCAACCGGCATATCGCCGCTGCGAATCATGTTTTCTGTACAGGGTCCTTTTTGGGCGTCCGCCAGCGTCGACATGCCCAGAAAGAGAATCAGAATCGAAGCCAACTTCATGCCAGATCTCCTTTCAATTCCAAGAGGTTCCGCCATTATGCTCCAGCTTGCGCCCGGCCAACAATCAGAAACTCACCAACGAAATCATGTCTTCCGCTACACGGATGAGCAGCCCAACGTCACATCCTGTCCGATCCCGGCAGGCGATGGACGAGATGAAGATCGGTCCGCGACTGTTCGGGTCAAACCGACCGCCTGACGTATACTCCGCCCATCGGAGGCAGCATGACCACACGACTCTTGATCGTTCTGGCGATCGTTGCGGGTTTCGCTTCGCAACGCATGCAGGGTCAGAGCGACCGGGCAAGCCAAAGCGACGTCGAAAAGCACGTCGAAGGAGTGACCTCATGCATGCCGCCGCCTGTCATTGTGAAAGGCGAGACCCAGAACTGCACCAGCCTCACCCAACGAATGACGCAGCTGCACATCCCCGGAGTCAGCATCGCTGTGATTCGTCACGGCGCCATCGAATGGGCCAAAGGATACGGGGTCCGGCAAACCGGGGGCAACCCGGTGGATGCAGACACGCTTTTCCAGGCCGGCTCAATCAGCAAGCCGCTGGCCGCAATGGGTACGCTGCACCTCGTCCAGCAGGGCAAGCTCTCGCTCGATTCCGACATCAACGCCAGCCTCCATAGTTGGAAGCTTCCCCCAAGTAATGCAGCGCCGGGCGCAACCGTCACGTTGCGTGAACTCCTCACCCACACGGCCAGCATTACGGTTCATGGATTTCCCGGATACGCCGCGGGGGCGCCCGTTCCCTCCCTCGTTCAGGTTCTCAACGGAGAGCCTCCCGCCAACACGCCGGCCATCCGGCTCGACGGTGCTCCGGGAGCGAACTGGAGGTACTCGGGTGGCGGCTACACCATCATGCAGCAACTGGTGATCGATACAACGAAAGAGCCGTTTCCTGATTTTCTTCACAAAACCGTTCTGGCTCCCATCGGCATGACGCACAGCACCTATCAACAGCCTCTCCCAGCGGCGCTGCTCCCGAATAATGCGGCGACGCCTTACAACGACGACGGAGCCCCGGTCCCGGGCGGCCCTCACACCTATCCGGAAATGGCTGCTGCCGGACTTTGGACCACTCCGTCGGACCTCTGCCTCTACATCATCGAGGTACAGAATTCCCTCGCCGGCAAGGCGAATCACGTCCTCTCCCAGTCGATGACCCAGCAGATGCTGACTCGCGGAAAAGGCGATTGGGGCCTCGGTCTGCAACTGGGCGGTTCCACTCCTGATTCCTGGTTCTCGCACGGAGGAGTCAATGCCGGATTCGAAAGCATGTTTGTCGGATTCGATCGCAACGGTGACGGCGCGGCGGTGATGACCAACGCCCAGGGAGGCGAGCGCCTTGCTTCCGAGGTCATGAGCGCCATCGCCATTGCCTACCAATGGCCGGCCTGGCAGCCCCCCGTCCGTACCAAGGTGAAGGTGGATCCCGCCACACTGGCACGCTATGTCGGGACCTACCAGCTTGCACCGGATTTCAGCGTCACGTTCACGCTCGAGGGAGACCAGCTCATGACGCAGGCGACGAATCAGCCCAAATTCCCGATCTACCCTGAATCGCAAACCCGTTTCTTCCTCACGGTGGTCGATGCCGAGGTCGAGTTTGTCACCGATGACAAAGGTCAGGTGAGCGGCGCCATCCTGCATCAGGGCGGCCAGGATCACAAGGCAGTGCGCAAGTGAATGGCCATCCTCGCTGCGACCGCTTCCGCCCGGTCGCCTTGCTCACGCGTCCGCCAACGTGACAACCCGCCCGATTCCAGCCGACAATGCTCTGGTCGAAAACAGGAGGTCCATCCGTCCATGCTCATTCGGGCAATCCTCGTTGCACTCGTCTCTTCAACCCTGCTCGCGACCGCCTCCGGACAAACCCCGGACTCCGACGCGCAGACCCTGCGCGACATCCTCGTGGAGCTCCGCGCCATTCACGCAGATATGCGCGTCACCGAAACCACGCAGTTGCTGGTTGCCGAGCTCGAAATGCAACAGGGCGTCGTCAATCGCGCCACCGAGAATACAGACCGGGCGCGCGCCAGGCTCAACGACATTCATCTCGATCAAGGACGGGTGGCAGCCGATCTGAAGCAGGCAGAGGACGCGCTCGAGAAAGCTGCAAGCGATGATGAGAGAAAGGCGATCTCCGCGGAGGTCGATCGTCACAAATCGAACGTTACCGCTATGAAGGCGGTTGAACGTGACGCGAGTTCCCGTTTGCAGGACATGGAGCAGCGTCTCCAGACAGCACAGGACAAGCTTGCCGATATTGAGGCGGAAATGAGCGCGGCCATCTCCCGGCTCGGTCCGGCTCCCAAAGAAAACCCTCGTTAACGCTCCCGTGAAATCAGTGCCCTCCGGCTCGGCTGGTGATATCCTGACGCGTCATCCCAGACAAGCGAGGAAATGTCGTGAAAAAAGGCATCGTTGTGGCATTCGGTGGATTAATGTTTTTGGCGGGTTGCGGAGATGGCGGCACGAAGTCCGCAAACATTCCGGCGCAACCCAAATGGAAGGGTGCGCCCTACCACATCGAGTTCGACGCGCCCCCAGCCAAGCCAAACCCTGCCGGGCTGACCATTCCGTCCATCAAGTACACGGCAAATCCTGACGCGCTCGAGACACGAGCCAGCCTCATCGTGCGATTCGACGCTTCCAGCGCCAAGTCAGCCGCCAAATCTGACCAGCCCGTTCAGGACCAGATGATTCTCGGGGCAACCGATCTCTCCGGAGCCCAGGGCGCGCTCTCCGCTGACTACATCGATCTCGCCGACAAGGGCCTCGCGCGGCTCCTCGGCGCCTATTGCATGAAAGGAAAGGTCAAAATTAACGTCGCGCTGGTCCGGTCCTCCATCTCCCCCCAGGCCGGAAATGCAGAAGTCAATTCCAAGCGCCTTTCTGACTGGCTTCCGATCGAATTGCCGTTCAAAAATCCCCATCCGAAATGCTGAACTCTCCGGAATTCAGAGCGCATCAAAACCAAATCAAACCTCATCAAATCGAGCGTCCCACATCAGGCAACGTTTTCAGATTTGGGGTTGTCTTCGCCCCCCACCCGCGTGTAAGAATTGCGGAAACGTTAACACGACTGATATTGCCGATCGGTCAAACAATCACCTTGATGCAGAGCGTGATTCGTCCCAATGAATCGACGTCTCGTACGGCTGGTATTTGAGAGGACGCAACGGCCTGACCTCGAAATGGAATTGCACCGCTTTCCGCTTCGCCGGTTGCCGCTCGACTAAAGAGGTTCGCTGAGCAGTTCGACTCCGGGTGTTCACTGCGCCCCGCTCAGAAAAGCCCACTCAACATTGGACTCGTTCGCTCCCTTTCGAGAATTCGAAGGAGCGTTGTACCTGGGCCCTGTCTGACGGTCCATCCGGCACTTGAGTGCTGGCAACTTGTCGTGTGCCGAATCGCCGTTCTGACAGCACTTAACCCGATGAAGGAATTCTCGATGCATCTGACAAATCGTCTCTGTTGCGCCTGTATCACGCTCGCCCTCGCAACCGCTCCCGTCTTCGCACAAACTGTGATCATGAGCCCCACCAACGGCCAGCAAGTCTCCTCCCCCTTCACTCTCCACATGAGCGCCAGTTCCTGCTCCTCCCTCCCGGTGAGCGCCGTTGGATACTCCCTCGACAGCAGCGCAAACACCTCCAGCTGGCACGACGACCAGATCGACGGTCCCGTCGGCGCCCCTGGTGGCTGGCACACCTTGCACGTCAAGGTCTGGAACACCAAAGGCGCCGTCTGCGTCACCGATGTATCCATCGACGTCGTGGCCGGCGCCGCTTCCGCGCCTTCTCAGACCAGTTCGGTCATCCCTTCCAATGCGGTCAAACACAGCAGCCTGCAGACCCTCGGCAATTGGGTCTCGGTCCATGATGGCGGCACATCCGGCTCGTCGAGTGGCACCATGAGCCTTGTAAGCTCACCGTCGCTGCTCGGCACCTCGCGCCTCTTCGCCAACCAGTTCAACGACTTCGGCGGCCAGCGCTACTCCGTCCAGTTCGATGACAACAACACCTCGCAGAACTTCTTCTACGACACATGGGTCTACATCGCCAATTCGTCCTCCGGCATTTCGAACCTCGAGTTCGACCTGAACCAGACCATGCCCAACGGCCAGACCGTCATCATGGGATTCCAGTGCGACTCCTGGATCCAGCGGTGGGACTATGCCGTGAACGGCGGCTCGCCCTCCAGCCCGAACGACACCTGGCTGCACTCCTACGCTCCCTGCAATGTGCACAGCTGGGGCGTTAACCAGTGGCATCATGTGCAGATCTACTACTCGCACAACGAATCTGGCTGGGTCACTTATCACTCGGTCTGGCTTGACGGCAAGCAGCAGGATCTCAACTTCACGGTCTTCTCGGGTTACGATCTCGGCTGGGGCCCAGCCATCGTCACCAACTTCCAGATCGACGGATCAAGCAGCGCCACCTCCTGGGGCAACGTCTATCTCGACGAGCTGACCGTCTACCGCTGGTAGGCGGCCCACCACCAATGACGCGCCTCTGCGAACCGTCATGGGTGGGAGAAGCAAATGATGCCCGGCGCGTCTCCTCCCTGCTCATGGTCGGCAAACCTCTCTCTGCTTCCTCTGCTGCATCGCAACCCTTCCTGTGATAGCCTCTAGCAGCACACTCCAAGAGCCACCATGGAAGCCAACGAAGTTCAGGAACTCAAAGAGCAGGCCGAAAAGGGCGGCGAGTCCGCGATGCGCCCGGTCGCCTTCACCATGAGCGTAGTCGCCGTGCTGGTGGCCATCACCACCGTCCTCGGCCATCGCACCCACACCGAGGCCGTGCTCTTTCAGAACCAGGCGACTGACCAGTGGAACGAGTACCAGGCGCGCCATATCCGTTCCCATGACACCGAGCTCGCTTCCAACATGCTCGCCAACCTCGCCGTGACCGACAAGGCAGCCGCCGCAAAACTTGAACAGACGTGGAAGGATGCCGTCGCCAAATCCACGCAGGACCAAAAAGAAGACAGGCAGAAGGCTGAAGAACTCCAGGAGAAGGTTGAAAAGGCCGAGGCCCGTGCCGACCGCTACGATCTTTCTGAAGCCTTGCTCGAAATCGGACTCGTAGTCACCTCCGTCACCCTGCTCACCCGAAGCCGCATTTACTGGTATCTCGGCATCCTGTTCTCGGTCACCGGCATACTCTCCGCGATTTCTGTTCTGTTCCTCAACTAATTCCATCCCCGTCAGATCATGCGGCTTGACCTTCCGGCCGGTCGCTGCGCACCACTTTCGTCACATCCTCCGCGCACCTCCTCCGTGGTAGACTTGCGGCCAAATGCATCCTCGAATTGCAGCCCTCCTCGTCGCTTTCGCGGGTTCCTGTCTGCTCGCTCAGGCCCCTGCCGCTCCTTCAGCAGCGGCAACGCCGGAGCCCAGCGCGGGATTCAACTACACGCTGCCACCCGACTGGCAGGTAGTTGACATGAAACCGACTCTGCCCCTCATCAAGCAGCAGCAGTCCCAGTCGGCCGCGTCGGACGATGAAAAGAAAGGCATCGAGTGCGTCCAGGTCGTTCTCACCGCCAGGCACGGCACCCCCGCCTCAGTCATCGTCGCCGTCGAGCTTCCCTTCGGCTGCTTCGGCCAACAGATGACCCAGAAAGACCTCCCGGGTTTCGCGCAGGGAGCATCCGAAGGCATCAAGAAGACGTTCGCAATCTCCGAGCCGGTCTATGGCGCCTATATGCTGGGCACGCATAATATCTGGATCGAGCGCGCTCAGGGCGTCGTCCTCGGCCATCCCGACTCCCGCTACACCGTCGAAGTCGCCTGCGGCCTGCTGCAGAACAGCGCTGTCTGCTGGATGGCCATGGCCGCCGACCAGGACGCTCTGCAAACCTTCGAGCACAGCAAGATCTCCCTCGACGGCGAAGAGCCTGCCGCACTCGTACCATCCACCGCCTTCGACAAGAAGCCCTCGTCGTAAGCCGCAGGCCGAGTGCCCCATCCCCAACGCCCATCGTGCGTTTCGGGTCGGAATCACCAAACCAGATGGCCCTCGGCAGCGCGGCTTCCGGGGACCCGTTCGACCGAAGCGGTCGAATGGGCCGGGCGGAGCGAAGGATCTCCAGTTGTTGTCTCGTGTCGCCGAGCCCCATCCCTCGACGCTCCTTGCGCGTGTAGGGTCGCAGGACCCGCAAGCGCGTCTCATTTTGACCCCGTGCTATCCTCTTACCAGCGGGGACCCCATGCACCACCTCATCGCCATCGCGAATCTCGTACCGGCCTCCAAGCGCTGGTCGCGTTTGCGCGTGCGCTGCATGTGCCCGCGTCGTCATCTGCGCGTGCTGCCTACCCGCACTCGACCTAGCCTCTTCGGCGGCGACTGATCCAGAACCGCGTCCGCCGAAGATCCCTGCCTGCTTTGCGTTCCCCAATGGATTAGTCGACCTCGCAGGGCGGGGTCGCGGCCGTCCTCCATCCCTGGAGCCGCCGGTCGCCTAACTAGATATGCCGAGGAGAAATGAAGATGACCAGACAGGAACTGCACGCGAAGTTCGGACCCAAACTAGTGGGAGCAGTCCCAGGCGCTAAGGCGAAAGCCGCGGTCGAAGCCGACACGCGCCTCATCTCGCCCAGCTACACGCGCTCTTATCCCCTCGTGGCCAAGCGCGGCCGTGGCGCCCGCATTGAAGACGTGGACGGCAACGAGTTCCTCGACTTTGCCGCCGGCATCGCCGTGGTCTCCACCGGCCACTGCCACCCTGAAGTCGTCGCCGCCATCCAGAAACAGGCCGCGGAGCTGATCCACATCTCCGGCACCGACTTCTACGACGAGCACCTCACCGGGCTCGCATCGAAACTGAGCGCCGTCGCTCCCATGCCCGGCCCGCATAAATTCTTCTATGGGAACTCCGGCGCCGAAGCCATCGAATGCGCGCTCAAGCTGGCCCGCTATCACACCGGCCGCCAGCACATCATCGCCTTTCTCGGCGCATTCCATGGGCGCACCATGGGCGCGCTTTCGCTGACCGCCTCAAAGCCGCAGCAAAAACGCCGCTTCGCGCCGCTCGTTCCCGGAGTCACCCACGTCCGCTATCCCTACGCTTATCGCGGATGTACCGGCGGCCCGCAGGAGGAAGAAGCCTTCAGCCTTGGCTGTGCGCGCTACATCGAAGAAAAACTCTTCAAGACCATCGTTCCTCCCGAAGAAGTAGCCGCCATCTTCGTCGAGCCCATCCAGGGCGAAGGCGGTTATGTTGTCGCGCCCGACAACTTCCTCCGCGAGCTCCGCGCCATCTGCAATCGCCACGGCATCCTGCTTGTCGCCGACGAAGTCCAGTCCGGCGCTGGCCGCACCGGCAAATGGTGGGCCATCGAGCACTCCGGCGTCGAACCCGACATCGTCTGCATGGCCAAGGGCATCGCCAGCGGCATGCCCCTCGGCGTCTGCATGAGCCGCGCTGACATCATGGACTGGGTGCCCGGCTCCCACGCCTCCACCTTCGGCGGCAATCCCGTCTCCATCGCGTCGGCCCTCGCGACCATCGACATACTCCATCGTGAAGGCATCGCCAATGCAGCGCGTGTTGGCGCGAAAATGCTCGAGCGCCTCCACACCTGGAAGCAATCTCATCCCATGGTCGGCGATGTGCGCGGCCGCGGCCTCATGATCGCGATCGAGCTGGTCAAGGATAAATCCACCCGCGAACCCGCTGCCGCCGTGCGCAACCGCATCGAGACTCTCGCTTTCGAGCGCGGCCTCATGGTCCTTGGCTGCGGCGAAAGCTCCATCCGCCTCTGCCCGCCCCTCATCATCAGCGAAGAAGAGGCAACCGTCGCCCTCGACATCCTTGAGGAGGCGCTCTCGGCGGCGGAAAAAGAGCACGCTCACGCAGGCCAGCTCGCCGGCGCAACCGCCTGATCAAACAAAAGGTAAACCTCGGGTGCCCCATCCTAAACGTGTCCTTTGCGTTTAGCGGTGGGAAATCCAGGCACCTGTCACCCCGAGCGGGGGGGCGCCGCGGCGACCGGAGCGAAGAATCTGCTTTTGAATTTCGTTTTGAAGGGGCACGGCTTCAGCCGTGCCGCCATCGCTCTTAAACTTGAGGGCTTTAGCCCCTGAGGGATGTTTCTCCAATTTGCATCCCTCCGCTCCCGAGCCCGACAATGGATGCAATGCCTTCAGCCAAATCAAGCCTGCTCGAGCGCGCGCTCACCGGCCTCGATCGCTTCGCCGACGCTCGCGGGCGCCTCGACAAAATGCCCGCCCACCTCGTCACCGGAACCGCCGGCGAAGACGCTGCCTTCTTCTACCTGCGCCGCAAGGGATACACGATCGTGGCCCGGCGCTGGTCCTCCGGCGATGTCCCCGGCGACGTGGACCTCATCGCCTGGCAAGGCCCCATGCTCTGTTTCATCGAAGTGAAAACGCGCACCGCGCGCGACAGCACTCCCGCCGAGGCTGCGGTCGATGCGCACAAGCGCGGCCTCCTGCGCCGCCTCGCGCGACGCTATATCCGCCAGCTGCCGCAAGCCGCGGCGCCATCCGTGCGCTTTGATGTGCTGAGTGTCTATCTTGTTCCCGGCGAGCCTTCTGAAGTCATCCACTTCGAGGCCGCGTTCAGCCTGAGTGAATCGGCTCGCTAGCACTGACTTCTGATCGCGGATCTACACCGAGAACGACGAACCGCAACCGCAGGAGTGCTTCGAATTCGGATTGATGAAATTGAAGCCCTGCCGGATCAGCGTCTCCTCGTAATCCAGCGTCACGCCGCTCAGATACACGAACGACTTGGGATCGATGAATACCCGCACGCCGTCGAATTCGAAGACATGGTCTCGCTCGCGAGGCTCTGGTTCAACCTGCATCGCATACGAAAGCCCCGAGCATCCGCCGCCCTTCACGCCGAGACGCAATCCGCCCTGCACAGGCGAAACGCCTTCCTTCTCCATCACCGCGCGAATATGCTCGACCGCCGCAGGGGTCACCTGCAGGCCGGTTGCTGCATTCGATTCACTCTGCTGCTCAGGAACCGCAGAAGCACCCTCGCCCGGCTTCGACCCAATCGTTACGAAATCACCCATGACTACCTTTCCTGTCTCAATTCATTAGATGACCAGCGGCCTTCCGCGATTGATCTATCTGCTGCCCTGTTATCGCTCACGGCCTCTAATCCTGTTTTTCTGATCCCTGATCCCTGATCCCTGACCTCTTAACTTGATGCCCACTGAATCCTCTTCGGCTCAACGCCTTCCTTCGCCATCTCGTACTCAGGCGCCAGCTCCCGCAGCTTCTTCACCACATCAATCACCTTCGCGGCCACGTAATCCACTTCGGCCTCCGTGTTGAACCGCCCCAACCCAAATCGAATGCTGCTGTGTGCGGCCTCGTCACTCACGCCCAGCGCCTTCAACACGTAACTCGGTTCGAGAGTCGCCGACGTGCACGCCGAACCGCTCGACACCGCGACATCATTCATTCCCATCAGCAGGCTTTCGCCTTCGACATAAGCAAAGCTCATATTCAGATTGCCGGCCAGCCTGTGTTCCATCGACCCGTTCACCTGGACATGCTCGAGTTCCGCCTCAAGCTTCTGTCGCAGCCGATCCCGCATCGCCCGGAATCGCGCCGCCTCCGCATCCATCTCCGCCATGGCAATCTCGCATGCCTTGCCCAGGCCCACAATGCCCGGAACATTCAGCGTCCCGCTGCGCATCCCGCGCTCGTGACCGCCTCCATCCATCTGCGCCGCAATCTGCACCCGCGGATTGCGCCTTCTCACGTACAGCGCGCCCACGCCTTTCGGCCCATAAATCTTGTGCCCTGAAATCGACGCCAGATCCACCTGGTCTTCGATCACGTTGAACGCCGCCTTGCCAATCATCTGCGCCGCGTCGGTGTGGAACAGAACGCCCTTCTCGTGGCACAGTTTTCCAATCTCGCGTACCGGCTGCAGCACGCCAATCTCGTTGTTCGCTGCCATGATCGAAACCAGAATCGTCTTCTCGTCGACGGCGCGCTTCAGATCTTCAAGATCGACCAGCCCATCCGCCTTCACCGGCAGATAGGTCACGCGGCAGCCGTGCTTCTCCATCCGCTTGCACGTGTCGAGCACCGCCTTGTGTTCCGTCATCTGCGTGATGATATGGTTGCCTCGCTCGCGATGCATCTCCGCGATACCCTTGATGGCGAGGTTGTCGCTCTCTGTCGCACCCGAAGTAAAAATGATCTCCTTCGCCGTAGCGCCAATCAGCTTCGCGATCTGCTCGCGTGCCGTCTCCACGGCATGCTCGGCTTCCCAGCCAAACGAGTGGTTCCGGCTGGCCGCATTGCCAAACCTCTCCGTGAAGTAAGGCATCATCGCTTCCAGCACTCGCGGATCGAGCGGGGTGGTCGCCTGATTGTCCATGTAGATCGGCAGCTTCACGCCTGGCTGCGCGCTCGCAACTGTGGTCATCCAATCTCCCTCGATCGGCGCCCGCACCAGATCACGATAGCGTCAATGTAACCAGCTTGCTGCCGCCATGCGCCGGTCCAGCCGGCTGTTCCTTCTCGGCCAGGTCCTGGATGCTGATGCTCTTCAGCACTCCGGAGATCGTGTCATTTACCCGCGCCAGCGGTTCCTTGATGGTGCAGCTCGGGGTCAGATCGCATCCCTTTGCGCCCTTCGTGCACGAGGTGATGAACAACGGCCCGTCGATCGCGTGAATCACCTCGAAGGCAGAAATCTTGTTCGCTTCTCGCGCCAGCGCATACCCGCCGTTCATCCCCGCATGCGACTTCAGCATTCCCGCCTTGGTCAGCTGCTGCAGAATCTTGGCCAGCAACTGCGCGGGAATCCCATAGGCATCCGCGATGTCCTTCGCGCTCAGCGCAGACGTCTCCGGATGCTCGGCAAGATACTTCAGCGCCATGAGCCCGTAATCTGCCTTTTTTGTGAGCTTCAGCATTGAAAATACGACTGGTTAAGTCCGTATTTAGTATACGGCTGGTTTGGTTCGCGTTTCAACTTGAGAGACCTTTGATACTCTTGAGTCACGGAGAGCCCGGACGCATGGTTATCACTTCCCCGTTTTTCGTTGTCCCCTTGTTCGCTATCACCTTTATTGTCTGCATCCTGTGGGGCACCAGCAGCAAGGACGAGAGCGAAACCCACTCGACCCACTAGCCCCGTCGAACAACCGGGCGTCAGCGGACACCCCATCCCCTACTCGTCTCTTAGCAGCACCAGCGGATCTACCGCCAGCGCCCGTCGCGCCGGGATCCACGTCGCAACGAGTCCCAGAACCAGCATCGTCGCGGTCACTCCGAGCAGCACCACCGGATCTTTCGGCGTCGCCTGGTAGACGATGTACGATAGCACCCGCGTTGCCAGCACTCCCAGCAGCACGCCCGCCACCGATCCAATGGCCAGCAGCCGGAAGGCCCGTCCCAGCGAGGCACGCAGTATTTGCCGCTGGCTCGCACCAAGCGCCATGCGAATTCCCAACTCGCGCAGCCGCTTGCTCACCACATACGACGCCATACCAAAAATTCCTGTCACGGCCAGCATCGCGCCCAACAGCCCAAGAACGCCAAGCGCCACGGTCGCTATGCGCGCCGCAAACAACGCACTATCCAACTGCTCGGTCCACGTCGTGATCCCAAGCGGCAGTGCGGAATCCATCCCGTGCAGCGTTCTGTCGATTGCCCGCGCAATCTCCTGGGGATCGCGCTGCGACCGCACCACCAGCCACGTGCCGCTCGACTCGTGCTGCTGATACGAGAAGAACATCGCCGGCATCTGGTCTTCGGTCAGCGTGCGGTATTTCCCGTCTTCCACCACGCCAACCACCTCCGCCCGCTCTCCACCCCAGTATTTGAAGTGCCCTCCGATTGCTTTCTGCACGGAGCCAAATACCTTCTCGGCAAAACGGCGGTTCACGAGAACCGCTTTCGGTGCCGGCTTGTCGTCGTGGAAGCTGATGTCTCTCCCCGCCAGCAGCTTCGTCCCCGCCGCATCCATGTACCCGGGAGACACGTTGTAGTCCATCGCATCGGCTGCGTAATTCGTCGGTCTGAAATCTGTCGTCGTATCGGTATAGACGTACGAATCACCGGCGCCCAGGCCCAGCGGCACGTTGTCAATCAATCCCGCCGAAGTCACCCCCGGGATCGCCGCGACAGCGTCCAGCATTCTCCGCTGCATCTGCGGCACTTGCTCGCCCTCGTAGCCCGCCATGCGCAGATCTGTGTTGGCCAGCATTACGTTCTGCGGATTGAATCCGAAATCGCTCCGGATCGAACGCACCAGCCCGCGCACCGCTACCAGCGAAGACGTCACCAGCACCGCGCAAATGGCAATCTGCAACATCAGCAGCACATCGCGCAGAGTGATGCGCTTCATTGTCGCGTCGCCGCTCATCCCTGTCCTGATCACCTGCCACGGATCGGAGCGCATCACCTGCCGCACCGGAACCATCCCGAACAGAATTCCGCTCGCCAGCGCCAGCAGCAGGGCCAGCCCATACGTCCGCACGTCCGGATTCACGGGCACATTGATGGGAATGTCCGGGATCGGCTGCCAGAAGCTCAGCATGCGCAGGATCACCACGCCCCCCGCAAGACCAACCGCTCCGCCCGCCAGCGCCACCACCACGGCTTCAGTCAGGAGCTGCCGCAGGATGAGCGCGCGCCACGAACCCAGCGCCAGGCGCATCGCTACTTCCTTCGCTCGATCGGAAGCTCGCGCCGCAAACAGGCTGCCCAAATTGGCGCATGCAGCCAGCAGGATCAGTCCCGCCAGCAGCATTAGTCCACCCATAAAAGCCTTGGCCGGACCGCCCAGCATGTCTCCCATCAGACCTGGATGCGCCAGCGAGAGCTTAAACCCGTCATCGTCACCCGGATACGCTTTGGACAACGCGGCCGCCAGAGTATTCAGGTCTGCGGTCGCCGCCTGGGGCGTGACGCCCGGCTTCAGCCGTCCGATCAGCATGCTGGAGTGATTGCCGCGAAACTGCAGATTGTTTTGTCCCTGCACCTGCGGCTGCTCCACGATCGGAATCCACACCGCGGGCGCAAAAAACAACTCCGTCCCGCGAAAACCTTTCGGAGCCACGCCGATGATCGTCATCGGGTGCTTGTTGATCTGCAGCATCCGTCCCACAACGTTCCGATCATCGTGAAAGTAGCTATGCCAGAACGCGTAGCTCAATACCACATAAGGGGCGCTGCCGTATCCCTTCTCATCCGACGCGTGGCAAAAGCGCCCCAGGTATGGCTGAACGCCGAGCGCGTCAAAATAATTGCCGCTGATCATGTAAGGCCAGCCCGTCGACGGATTGCCGCCCGCGTCCATCCCCACAGGGCCCAGAATGTCGAACGCCACGATACTCGAAAATGTATGGTTCTTGTCCCGCAAGTCAACATAGTCGGGATAGGACTGCGATGGAGTGCTTCCCTTGTCGAACGCGCGCTGCAGCATAAACACATTGGCAGCATCCGGCACATTCAGCGGCCGCAGCACCACTGCATTCAGAACGCTGAACACCACGGCATTGGCGCCAATGCCCAACGCGAGCGTGATGATCGCCGTCACCGCAAAGCCCGGCGATTTCGCCAGCTGCCGCATCGCAAACTTCAGATCGCTCTTCATACTGCCTTTCTACGCCGGCGTAGGCGCAAAAGTTCAATATGAACGCCGTTCCGTGACGGTGGTCACGCAAACTCGTGACGAGCGCCGGAAAAACAAAGAACCGTTCCCAAGATGTCACATCACAATCTGACTTTCTGAGCTCGATCCGTCCCCCTCGTTGACGCGTGAATCGAAGGATCTGCTGTTGTTCGATCGTGTCGCCGGAAGCCGACCTAAACGCGCCCTTTCCGTTTGGAGAAGGAAGGCCGTGAATGTGATCCCAATCACTGATTCCTTCCCCCAGCAACGCCCATACTCAACCTTCGAACCCATGAAGCTCGTCCTCAAGATCGTTGCTGCGCTCGTTGCCTTGCTCATTGCCCTGCCGCCCAGCCTGGCCGAAGATCTCTGTTCTTTCGCGCAAAGCGATCTCCAAACTGAAATGACTTGCTGCGATATGGAAAGCGCCAGTTCCATGAGCGCATCCACGTCCTCTCCCGTCGCGCAGGATTGCACCCAAGGCTGCTGCTCGATCGCGCCTCAGCAGGCGCCGGGGCCCGTCGCTCCGGAAAAGATCAGATTCGAGTCATCTGCTCTCGATGCTCCGCAACACATCGCCGGCTTTACTCTTCACACTCTGCGCGTACTCGTCCCTTCCACCGTCCGCGTTCTTGCATCCGCTTCGGATCTTCAGGCGCTCTTGCGAACCTTCCGCATCTAGTTCTCTCCTTGTGAGCCACTGACCTGCGCCGCCGCGCATGGCGCGCGCCCGCATCCGCGCTTTACTCACGCAAGGAGATTTCCAATGAAACGCATCGCTATCGTTGTTACCTTTATCCTCGCCACCGTCCCGGTCTTCGCTGCATCAGCACAACCGGAGCAGCTTTCGAAAAAGCAGCTCGCCGCTCTCGTCGCCACCGCAAAAACCCCTGCCGATCACCAGCGGATCGCCGCTTGGTATCGGGTCGAGGCCCAGCAACTGCTCGCTGCCTCAAACGACCACGCCAGAATGGCTGCCGCGTTCCGCTCCAATCCCTCAACCAATAACGGCAAATTCGCGCCTGGCACCGTCAATCATTGCGCCTACCTCGCGCAAAGCTTGAAGCAGCAGTCCGAGAAAGCCCGCGCTCTCGCCGAGGAGCATGAGCATATGGCTGAGTCCGCAGGCCAGGAATAAACCTTGATCGCGGGTGCCCATCCTAAACGCCTTTTTTGCGTTTAGGGTGGGAATCAAACCCCATCAAACCCGGTGCTCCTCGGGCTTCGCTGGAGGCTCGGGCCACAATCCTCCGCTCGGTGAGCGTCATTCCCCCCGATCCATGTTCTCTGACGCTATAATCTCCGCGACCCCAATGGAGTCCCGCCGTGCCTTCCAGGAGTGATCGTCTGCCAGGAAATGGCTTCCACCGCAACGGCCGCGCATCCTTCGGCCTTTCGCCCGACGACCTCCGCATCCTCCGCGCCCTCAAAAAGCCCGCGCATATTCAGAAATTCGTGGACGCCCTTCAATACCAGTACGCCAATACCGCGTGGTCTCCGCAGCGCGTGTTGCGCGAGCGCAAAGGACACTGCCTCGAAGGGGCGCTGCTCGCGGCAGCTGCCCTGCGCGCCAACGGCTACCCGCCTCTGCTCATGGATCTCGAAGCGGTCCACGACGACGACCATGTCGTCGCCGTCTACCGCGATAACGGCCTCTGGGGTAGCATCGCCAAATCGAACTTTGCCGGCCTCCGCTTTCGCGCTCCGATCTACCGCACAACGCGCGAGCTGGCCCTCAGCTACTTCGAGCACTATTACAACCTGCGCGGCGAGCGCACTCTCCGCGCCTATTCCGTCCCGGTGAATCTCGCGCGCCTCGACAAACTTCACTGGATGACTTCGGAAGACGACGTCTGGTGTGTCCCCGAGTTGCTTATCGCGGCGCGGCATTTTCCGCTCTTCCCTCACAACGTCGCGCGTGCGCTGCCGCGCCTTGACCGCCGCAGCTTCGAAGCCGGCATGCACGGCTGGACCAGGCATTGATCATTGATTTTCCTGGAACTCGCAGTTAAGTTGTAAGAAAGATCGAATCCCTTTCCTCGAATCTGAGCAGTTCTCTTGATGATTCCAGTGACGAAATCTGGCCCGGAAGCCGTTTTGCCTGGGGCGCGTGAGGAACAGGCTCGAGAGGGCGCTCATCCCAGGCCTTCGTGGATCGAACGGCTCAGGAGAATTACCCGCGACGGCCGCTGGATTCCCGAGATTGACAGCCTGCGATTCATTGCCATCGTCTCGGTCGTCGCGTTCCACATGCACCGTGAGCTGCTTTTGCGGTCGGGGCGCGTTGTGCCGGTGCAAGCCCGTTACAGCGGGCTCGCGAACCTGCTCGACAACGGAAACCGTGGCGTACAACTCTTTTTTGTCATCAGCGGATTCATCCTGGGTCTTCCCTTCGCGCGACAGTGGCTGAAAGCCGGAAAACCGGTTGCGCTCGGGAAGTACTTCCTGCGCCGTGTCACGCGGCTGGAACCTCCTTACATCGCCTCATACCTGGTAGCCATCGTGCTATTCGGCGTGTTCACACGCGGCGCCGGTATGACTCGCGTCTACCTCGAGCACCTCGCGGCCGGGATGGTCTATCTGAATGGGCTCATCTTCAGAGACTTCAATCCGGTGAACTCGGTTACATGGAGCCTCGAGATTGAGATCCAGTTTTATCTCGTCGCCCCCCTTCTCGCGCTGCTGTTCCGGATCAGAAATGCAGCGTTGCGAAGAACGACGCTTGTTCTTTCGATGGCCGCTCTTGGCGTGGCGCAGATCACCATCATGCAGAGCAATGCACTTCTGCGTTTCACAGTCCTTTTCTACGCCCAGTATTTTCTGGCCGGGCTCCTTCTGGCTGATTTGTACCTGTCCGGCTTGCCGCGGGCTTCCGCCTGGTGGGATGCCCTTGCAGTTCCAGGCTGGTTTGCGTACTTTACCGTAAACAACGCGTGGTCCGACGCCTGGTTCCCGTTTCTATTGATCCTGCTCTGCATGGCGGCCATGCGGAGCCGTCTTCTGCGCTGGTTCTTCGGCAACCCCTGGGTCGCGATCGTCGGAGGAATGTGCTACTCCATCTACCTGCTTCACTTCCTGCTCATCGCCGTGTTCTTCAAGGTCACGAGGAGGTTCATTGTTCCGCAGGATTACCTGGCCACGTTCGCGATTCAGATGGTTGTCACGATCGTGCCGGTGCTGCTGCTCTGCGCCGTGTATTACATCTGGGTCGAGCGCGTCTGCATGGACCCGGACTGGCCGTCAAAGCTGGCAACGTGGATGCGCGGCGGCTCCGCCCGTACATAGCACCATTCCAAATTCACAGTCATCCTGACCGGCGCGGCCCAAGTGTTACCGCTCGTCACACAATCCACAATATCCCGCGTCAAACCAGCTATCATGACCCCAGCGCAGCACGGGGCGCGCACCATGTCCGGTCCTGACATCTTCATCTCGGCAGGAGAGGCCAGCGGCGAACACTACGGCGCGCTGCTGATCGCGGAATTGAAGCGCCGCCTCGCAGCCCAAAATCGATCCGCCAATTTCTTCGGCATGGGTGGCCCGCGCATGGCCGCCGCCGGCCTCGAGACCGTCGTTCGCGCTGAAGACATGGCCGTTATGGGGATCACCGAGGTGGTCCGCCACCTTCCGCGCATCTACCGCGAGTTCCGCCATCTCAAATCCGCCATCCGTACGCGACGCCCCGGCGTCGCCATCCTCATCGATTTCCCCGATATCCACTTCAAGCTTGCCGAGCAGCTCCACCGCCAGGGTGTTCCCGTCATCTTCTTCGTCAGCCCGCAGCTCTGGGCCTGGAAAAAACACCGCATCCGCCTCGTGCAGAATTACGTCGACAAGATGCTTGTCATCTTCCCCTTTGAAGAAGAGTTCTACCGCGATCATGGCGTCAACGCCGAATTCGTTGGCCACCCCCTCGCCGACCTGCCCCTTCCAGCGCAATCCCGCAACCGCTTCGCGCTTTCCTCCGGGCTCGATCCCGGCGCCACCTGGATCGCGCTCCTTCCCGGCAGCCGCACCAAGGAAATCCGCGACAACTTGCCCGAAATGCTCTCTGCCGCGCGCCTGCTGGTAAAAACCATGACGTCCGAGGAGGCTGTTACCGAATCCACCGCGAACCCAAAAGGGAACCTGGTCCGCGAGACCTTCCAATTCATCGTTCCCCTCGCGCCCACGCTCAGCTCCGCGCAGCGCCAGTTCATCATCCGGCTCCTCACCCGCCACTCCTCTGGCCTCTCCGTTCAGCTCGCTGACGACGCCCGCATCACGCTCTTCCATGCCCGCGCATCCATCGTGGCCAGCGGTACCGCCACCGTCGAAGCCGCCCTCATGGGCAATCCCTTTGTCGTGGTCTACCGCGTCTCACCCGTCACATTCGCCATCGCAAAGCGCGTCGTCACCGTTCCTCACGTTGCCATGGCCAACCTCATCGCGGGCTCGCGCGCAGTGCCGGAATTGATTCAGAACAACTTCACCGCATCGAATATCGTCCAACACATTGCGCCGCTGCTACCCGATGGAGCCCCTCGGCAGTCCATGATGCAGGAGCTCAAGCGGATTCGAAGCCTCCTGGGCCCCCGCACCAATTCAACCGAGGGAACGCATTCAGATGCCATCGAACGTGTCGCGACCATTGTTCTTGACCGGCTCGGACTGGCTTCCCCGGTTTCCGCTCCCGTTCAATCCTGAGTCGGACCCCATCCGGGTCCTTCCCCGTCCCCCCATCAGCTCGAATGGGACGATGACTACACTATTCTTGAGAAAGCGCATGATGATGATCCCAAAACGCCTCTTGTCTCTCTTGACGGCGGCCCTTGTTTTTGTCGCCCTCGCCGCCTTCCTCGCTGCACCGGCCTCCGCCCAGCGCGAGCGCGCCGGCCTCAATATCACGGGCTATAAGATCGACGCCGAAATCGATACCGCGACGCATCGCCTCGCCGCCACCGCTGTCGTCAGCTTTACCGCTCCCGACAACGCCGAGGAAGTCAGCTTCGGCTTCCACCCCGCACTCAAGGTCTCCAGGATCACCGACGAATCCGGCAAAGTCCTCACCGGCGAGCGCCTCGCCGACGGCACCATTCGCGTCACTCCTGCCGCTCCCATTCCCTCCGGACAGAAATGCAGCTGGACATTCACCTATGACGGCACCATCACCGGCAACGAAGACGGGCCGGTTGAGGGACTCAAACTCGCCGCCATTGAGGAGCCGATCACCTATCTGCTCTATGCCGCGCGCTGGTTCCCCACCACCGGTTACACCACCGACCGCTTCACCGCTGAAATGCATATCCGCGTTCCGCAGGGCATGAGAGTCTTCGCCAGCGGAGCCAAGGGAAATCCCCATCCCGTCAAGCTTTCCGGCGGCAAGCCGGGAGACGAATACGACTTTGACTGGACCAGGCCCGGCTTCCCTGGCACCGTGATCGCGGGCCGCTTCGTGGGCCCCTACACCGGTGGCGCCGGCAACGTAAAGGTCTATCTCACGGTCGCCCATCAAGCCCAGGGCAACCAGGTTGCTCATACCGCCGCCGACCAGTTCGATTTCTTTACCGGCAGCTTTGGTGCTCCAGAAACTCCCCACCTCAACGTGGTCGAAATTCCCGATGACACCCTCCCCGCCGTATGGGCGCCTGAGCTCGCCGGCATCATGGGCTCGCGCGTCGGCGATAAGTCCGGCATCCGGCTTCTCGCGAACACCATCGCCCACCAGTGGTGGGGCTCTGAGGTCAGCGCGCGCACTCTCAACGATGCCTGGATCACCAACGGCATGGATCGCTACGGCGAGCTCATGTACCTCGAAGACCAGAACGGCAAGAACGCGCTCAACAACGCCCTCCAGGATGTATCTGCCGGCGCCCTCGCCTACGACACTGTACCCCTCTCCAGCGTCGGCCGCATGGATCCCTTCTCGCCGCAGTTCCAGTCCATGACCCTTGAAAAAGGCGCCATGATCTTCCACATGCTGCGCGGCGAAGTCGGTGACAAGCAGTTCCTCGCAACCCTCAAAGGCGTCCTCAGTCAGTACACTGACCAGTCCATCCGCGCCGCCGACTTCGTCAAGGTCGCCGAAGCGCAGAGTCAGCAGCAGCTCACTCCCTTCTTCGCCCAATGGGTCGACGGCACCGGCGCGCCCACCTTCACTGACAAGTTCAGCGTCTATCGCCTCGGCAATAACAAGGGCTTCCGCACCATCGGCGAGATTAACCAGGACCTCGACCTCTTCCGCATGCCCGTCGACATCCGTGTCGAAACCGACGGCAAGACCGTGGACGAAAAGAAGGAAGTCGTTGGTACTGACACGCAGTATGTCATCGATACCTTCGGGCGCCCGCGCCGCATCAGCATCGATCCCGGCGACTGGGTCCTCAAATCATCGCCCGACCTGCAGGTCCGCATCTCCATCCTCAAGGGCCAGCAGCTTGTCGCACAGAACGACCTCACCGGCGCGCTCGGTGAATATCAGAAAGCACTGCAGGCCAACCCGCAAAGTTCTCTCGCCAGCTACCGAATCGGCGAAGTGCTCTTCACCCAGCGCAACTACCAGGCCAGCGTCAACTCCTTCCGCGATGCGCTCCGCGGCGACGACGATCCGCCCTGGACGGAGTGCTGGAGCCATATCGAGATCGGCATGATCTTCGATCTCACCGGCCAGCGCGATCGCGCCGTCAACGAGTACCGTCTGGCTGTCCAGACCAACGACAATACCCAGGGCTGCGTGAACCAGGCGCGCGCCTACCTCCAAAAACCTTACAAGCGCCCCGAAGAACAATAGCGCTTTCCAAAAGAGCTGCCCAAGTCTGTCGTTGCGCGCTTCAGCCCATACACCCAAGGTCGCTGACTCGCGCCGCCGCGCTCGTGCGCCGGTTCCATGCGCGGCAACATAGCCCCGGAATCCGATCGCTCATTTAAAATGAGTGGTCGTTCCGTAGAATCATCAATCGGATCAGCGCGCGAGCTTTCGCTTCGGAGTCTCAATGCACCGGCGCGATTTTCTCAAGACGTCTCTTGCCACAACCGCGGCCTCAATGGCCGATAAAACATCGTTTGGCTTTTCGCTGCGGCAGAACCGGCGCAATGACAACTTCAACAGAACCATCTCGCGCGAAGTATTGGGTAACTATCTCTCCCAGGCAATTTGCATGGAGGGCCTGCTGAATGGTCGCGGCTACTTCGACGACAACATCCGCATGCTCGGCAACGTCGGCGCAAAATACATCGCGCGCAGCATCTGTCTTTGGGGCGGCGAGGCCACGCTTCTCGACAATTTTGCGCGCGCCAGGCAGCAGGTTCCTCAGGCGCTGGCGGCTGACAAAGACAGGGTTCTCGAAGCATGCATCTTTGAGATCGTGACTCCACAAGTGGAGCAGGTTTCCGTGCCGGACTGGGCCTTTGTCGCGCTGGGCATGCCGGTGGAGAAGCGCACCTTCCGTTATGAAGCCATCCTCTATCCTCCCGAAAAACGCACGCGCTCGTGGGGCAAAATGGGCGGGGTTCCCGACGTGAGCCGGCCCGAGACCCAGCTTTGGTTTTACTTCCTGGCGGCCTCTTATATTGACCTCGGGTTTGAAGGGATTCACTGGGGTCAGGTGGAGATCATGGACCATAGTGATCCCCATCACGATCACTATGCCCGAGTCTTTGGTTTGGCGCGCGACTACGCAAAACGACATGCACGGCGCGGCATGGTGTTGTGCAATGCTCACGTTCCCAGCGGCGGCCTCCTGCGCGACAACCAGTTGCTTCTCGACTTTCACGCATTCCCATTGAGAATCAAGGAAGTTCCGGACCATCCGCAGCAAGCCGTTTTGCAAGTCGGCTATCTCGACTCCATCTTCCTCCGCAGCAGGGGCGGCCGAACGTACAGCGGCTGGGAGTGCGCTCATCTTCCGTATCTCGTGGAACTTGATAACTACGGCGCGAGCCGGCATCCCGGCCAGGCGGGACAAGGCGATGACTGGGTCTGGGGCTACGACGAAATCAGCTGGTTTGCCAATCAAAGCAAGGAGTACCGCAGCCAGTGGCTTCGCTATGCCTCGGACTGGGTGAAGAAGACAGACCCGGACGGTTATCTTGAGATGCCGGGTAGCCGGACAGAAACCTCTCCACTCAACCACCGTGGCTGGTACTTCGCCAATCGGCCGAGCGCTGCTGTTCCCGACGGACTGGATGATGAGGACACCATCCGCGCTATTTGGAAAAGTGACCGATAGCTGGCTTTGGCCTTCGTCGCCACGAAGTTCCTCGAAAAGAACGGCCCTTCACCCCGCCCCAATACAAAAACAGCCAGCCCCTGGGCTGGCTGTCTCCACAAACCGACTTACTCGCCGTCTTTTAGTATCTGAATCTTCACCGAAGCCACCCCCGCCGACACCATCCCCAGCTTTTGCGCCGCCCCATACGACAGGTCCAGAACTCGCCCGTCATACAGCAGCCCGCGATCCGTGATCCTGACCACCACCGACCGGTGGTTTCTCGTGTTCACCACCCGCACTTTGGTCCCGAACGGAAGCGTTGGATGGCAAGCGGTCATCGCATACATATCGAATGTTTCGCCGCTTGCGGTTTTGCGCCCATTAAAAACCGACCCATACCACGATGCCGCTCCTCGAAGCAGGCGCGCCGGCATCTTGCGCTCGGCCTGCAGGTCCTCTGTCAAAACCGGAGTCGGGCTCTTAACGGGGGAAGGGCTCTGCACGGCTTGCTGCACGATAGGCGCCGGCTGAGCTCGAAGCGCATCTGCCTGCACGGTCCTGGTTGAAATCGTCAGAACCACGCCGGCCAGCGCAACGCAAGAAGTCGCAATCATCACCCACAACTCCAGGCGCGACTTCCGGTTCACGTTGTCTGCGTTTCGCGTTAGAAGCATTTGTCCATTTTACTAGTTCAGCACTAGCATCCTCAACGATTTACTAGATTTACACTAGAAACCCGGCACAAAAACTCAACGCATTTTGCGGAAAAATTGTGCTGCAAATCCTTACCAGGCAATGACTTCTGGAACTGCACACTTTTCAGTGCAAAACTGGTCTCGGACTATGAGACTGAAGCTGCGCCAGCTCCCGGAAAATCGAACCAAAATACCCTTATCCCGGGTCCTCGGGGCTGGTCGCCCTCCTGTGATTTGCGAAGGCTATCACGCTCCCCCTCGCCCCGTACAGCAACATTTGGGTCATTACTCTCGTCTTTTTCCACCGGACCCTTGGTTACGTTTCACAGAGAGAAACAACATGTTCGACTTTCGCAGATGTCTTAGCCTCTGCACCATAAGTGCTTTGCTTTCTTCATTTGCATCGGCTGCCCAGCAGCCCTCGCCCGCCACCGGCTTCGCCTCGCCGGCACGCCCGTTGTGGCCGCCGCCACAGCTCCCTGAGATTTTCCACTGCGCGTTGCCGATTAATTCTCCGAACCTGCTAGCCTCGAATCAGAGTTGATCCTCGAGAACCACCCAATGCCGCCCACCCAGGCGGCATTTTCGTTGCCTCTCTGTTGCACCGTTTCTCTGCTTCTCCGTTTCTCTGCTTCTCTGTTTCTCTGTTTTTTTCTCTGACCACTGTCCACTGACCCTTGACCCCCTGTTTCTCAAAGGAGCACCCATGCATCTCAGCGCCGCAGGCCTCAACCTGCTCAAACAATCCGAAGGCTTCCGCACCCAAACCTACCTCGACATCGCTGGACTTGCCACCATCGGCTACGGCCATCGCCTCATC
The DNA here is from genome assembly GCA_035308825.1 of Occallatibacter sp. Classification (GTDB taxonomy): domain Bacteria; phylum Acidobacteriota; class Terriglobia; order Terriglobales; family Acidobacteriaceae; genus Telmatobacter. The sequence goes on from DATGFX010000055.1 coordinate 135,006, forward strand.
CATCCCGAGTGTTACCCCAACGGCATCACCGAAGCCCAGGCCGAAAACATCCTCGCGTGGGATTTGCGCGAAGCCGAACAGGCCGTCGATCGCCTGGTGAAGGTCTCACTCTCCCAGGGCCAGTTCGATGCTCTTGTCGACTTCGTCTTCAACCTCGGCGCCGGCCGCCTTGCAGCCTCCACGCTCCTCTCCGACCTAAATGGCGGTAACTATCCTGCCGCCGCGCAGCAGCTCCTCCGCTGGGACCACTCCGGCGACCGCGAAATTCCCGCCCTCAAGACCCGCCGTGCCGCCGAATTCCAGCTCTGGAACGCCGCCCCCGCGCAACCCGCCGCTGCATGACAAGTTCACATGTCATCGTGAGCGGAGCGCGTTTGGGGCACCCGGCGCGCCCATGCATATTGGCCTACGCGGAGCGAAGGACTGCTTGTCCCCCTGTGAAACTGTGAGGATGATCCGAAGCGCCGTCTCATCATCGACTTGGGACGACGCATTCCCGGACTGAGAAGCTGTGAAACTGCGCGAACGGTGGGCCGGGTGCCCGGCTAGGTCGGGGTTCGAAGGACAGCTGGAATTTTCTCTTCACCCGTAATCTCCCTCACCACGACCCGCTCTTCCCCCTTCACGTAACCCTTGCGCCGAAACCAGTCCTCCATCGCCGCCTGCAACCGGTCGAGCGGAACGCGGTTCCCGGCCTCCAGCAGGCCATCCCCTACCGGCAGCGTGTCGTCGAAGACTGCATCGTTGGTGAAGTTGCGCATCGCAAAGTTGTCGATCCACTTCAGGGGACACGCATGATGCGTGCCTTCCTTGTCCACTCGTTCAACCGCAATCCGCCGCACAAACATGGACTACGCCCAACCCACAAGCGCCGAATCGTGCTCCGCGAACACCGCCGCCAGCGCGTCTCCGCTTCGGTCTTGCATCGCATGGATGGCTTCGATCAGCCGCAACACCGTTGGAGTCATGAACAGCAAATACCGTGTCGGTCCCGGTCCGGAATTCCGGTACGTGTGCGCGATCCCGCGTGGCACCAGGATCCCCGCACCCGCCGGCACCTCGACCTCCTCCTCGCCCACTCGCACGCACAACGACCCTTCCAGCACGTACCAGGCTTCATCGTCGTGATGATGCATGTGCAGCGGAGCGATCCAGCGCGGCGGTCCGGGTGGTCCGCCCTCGTCCCGCCATTCGGCAATCGCGAAAGAAGAGTCACTGGAACCAAGAACCTGCCCGGCAAGCGGCGGCGCAATCATGGCGATCTCCTCAACTCACAATAGTGAGCGCCCCACCCGCCGTCAAAATGGCCCGGGTTGGCGGAATCAATCGTCGTCGATTGTCTGCGCCCGACGGTTCAACCCGCTATCCTGTCAAATACCGGCGAAACAACGCCGGAGTCGACAAGCGCAAGCGCGCAACTTGTTTTCCTTCTCCAGAGGTTGTACTGGTGTATATCCCGAGATTTGCAATCGTCCTTTTGTCCGCCGTGCTCACCGCACCGGTGGTCGGACAGACTCTTGCGGCCCCCCCGGCTCAGCCGCGGATGAGAACCACTCCCGCGCCGCAGTTGGAGAGTTTGCGCGCCATCATTGCGTCAGCCCGCATTGACGATCTTCGCTGGCCTGATTTTCCTGACCTCAAGGCGCAGCTCGACAAATTCTATGACCAGTCAGGATACAAACCGGCATGGCTGCGCGACGGAGCGCCAACTCCTCAGGCTCTTCAGATGATCAAGATCCTGCAGGACGCCGATCAGGCAGGTCTAGAACCAGAAGATTACGATGCGTCGCGTTGGGCTCATCGTCTGAACGTGCTGGGGGACCAACATAGTGACTTGGAAGACACCCGCTTCGACGCCGCGCTCACCGTGTGCGTGATGCGCTATGCGTCCGCTCTTCAGGTGGGAAGAATCAATCCGCGGCACCTCGAGTTCGAGTTGGAAAGTCGCGGTGAAAAGCTCGATCTGCCCGCCTTTATCCGTCAGCGTCTGGTTACTGGCTCCGACCTGGATGCGGAGCTGGCGAGCGTCGAGCCTCAGTTGGCCGCTTATCAGCGATTGCGCAGCGCCTTGCAGCACTACCTGGATTTGGTACCGCGTGATGACGGAGCAAAGTTGCTGCCGGGACCGGTTTCTCCCGGCAGCCCCTATGCGGGCATCGCGCGACTGACAAGGCTGTTGCGCCTGCTGGGCGATTTGCCGGACGACGCAAAAGTCCCGGATGGCTCAACCGCCTATGACGGAGAGTTGGTCGATGCGGTCAAGCGATTTCAGCAGCGTCACGCTCTCGAGGCGACGGGCGAATTGGATTCCGCAACAATAGCCGCGATGAACGTGCCGCTCGTCGTCCGGCTCGATGCCATGCGCCTCGGATTGGAACGCTACCGCTGGATGCCCTACAAGACCGACAAGCCGCGCATTGAAGTCAATATTCCGGAGTTCGAACTGCGCTGCCTCGGCGCGGAGGGCCAGGTAGAGCTGGCCATGCAAGTGAATGTAGGCGGACAGTACAAATACCAAACGCCTTTGCTCGAAGCGGATTTGCAGTACCTTGTCTTTCGTCCTTACTGGTATCCGCCGCCCGACATTGTGCGCGAGTCCATCCTTCCCGAATTGCGAAGGAATCCTTCTCTCGACAATGTGGACCTGGAAGTGATCGGCGCAAAGGGAAGGATCATCAACTCAGGCCAGGTAACTTTGGCGATGCTGCAACGGATGCGATCTGGAAAGATGACGGTGCGGGAAAAACCTGGCGTTGGTAATTCCGAGGGCCTGGTGAAATTCATTTTCCCCAACCCCTACCACGTTTATCTCCACGACACTCCGGCAGACCCAACGACATTCTCTGCCAAAAAACGCGCCTTCAGCCATGGATGCATCCAGGTCAGAGAGCCGGCAAAGCTCGCCGCGTGGGTGCTGCGAAATACAGACGGATGGGACTTGGAACGGGTTCAGCGGGCTATGCATCAGGGCCGTAATAATGTTCGAGTCGATCTGCCGTCGCCAATTCCAGTCTCAACCCTGTACGAGACTGCGGTCGTGAACGAGAACGGGCAGGTTTACTTTTTCCCCGATGTGTATGGCAGCGACGCTCTGCTCGAGGGGCAACTGGCCAGGGGATACCCTTATTCGAAGTGAGCCCGGCCTTGACTTATCTGAGAGTTGCAACGAGTCTCCACCGTTCATCACATACCTCTTGCCAACTCGCCGTGCAGAGGGGTATTTGTCTCCAGTAGATGATCTTCTGGTATACCGGTAGATGATCTCCTGGAGCCCGCATGCCAAAACCCGGTGCGCCGCCGCTCGACGCCGATCTTCTCCAGGGCACGCTCGACCTGCTTGTCCTGCAGACGCTCCTCCTCGGTCCTGCCCACGGTCACACCATCGCTCATGTTATCGAGCACCGCTCCGACGAAGTCCTCCAGGTCGAGCATGGATCGCTCTATCCCGCGCTGCACCGCCTTGAAAATCGCGGCTGGATCAGCTCTGAATGGGGCCCATCAGAGAACAATCGCAAGGCACGCTTCTACCGGCTCACGAGGACAGGCAGAAAGCAACTCCAGCGCCAGACCAGCCGATGGGACCAGCTCGTGCGCGCCGTCAACCGCGTTCTACAACCCGTCAAGGAGTGAGCTCGTGAACTGGAAGCGATTCTTTCAGCGCCAGAGCCGTCGCCAGGAGTCGGTTCAGGAACTGCAAGCCTACCTCGAGACCGAGACCCGGGAAAACATCGAACGCGGAATGTCGCCTGACGAGGCGCGGCGCGCGGCCCACATCAAGCTGGGCAACATGACCAACATCCTCGCGGATATGACGACGCAGGACAGCTTCAATCACCTTGAGGCACTATGGCACGATCTCCGCTTCGGTGTGCGAATGCTCGTGAAGCAACCCGCCTTTGCGCTGGTATCACTGGCGACGCTGGCCCTCGGCATCGGCGCAAACACCGCCATCTTCACCGTCGTCGACGCCACACTGATTCGGCCATTGCCATTCCCCAACGCCAACCGCATCGTGATGGTGTGGGAACGCCGCATGCCCGATGGCGAACGTCAAAACGTGACTTCCCCCGCGACCTTTCTCAATTGGTGGCAGGACAATACCGTCTTCGAGCAAATGGCCGCGATCTTCAACGACTCCTCCATCCTCACCGGCGGTGATATGCCGGAGCAGGTCGCAACCGCATCGGTTTCGCCCAACTTCTTCGCGGTGCTGGGCGTCAATGCCGCTCTGGGGCGAATCTTCGTGCCCGAACAGGATGGCCGCGCCGACTCGAATCGCGTGGCGATCTTGAGCTTCGATGTATGGCAGCGGCGCTTCGGATTGAATCCCAATGTGCTGGGCAGCAAAATCATTCTCGACGACAAGCCGTATACGGTAGTCGGCATCATGCCCCGCGGTTTTCATTTCTTCGTCAAGCAAGGCTCGTTCTCGCAAAAGATGCCGGAGATTTGGGTCACCATGAATTTCTCGCCGGCCGACCATTCCCGGCACGGCCGCTACCTCCAGGCCATCGGCCTGTTGCGCACCGGTACCACCCTCGCGCAAGCGCAAGACTCCATGCTCAGCCTGACTTCCCGGCTTGAATCTGAGGATCCCGCTTCCATGAAGAATTGGAGCGTCAACCTGGTGCCGCTCCGTGCACAGTTAGTAGGCAATGTCGCCACAGGACTGCGTCTTTTGCTCGCCGCCGTGTGTCTCGTGCTCCTGATTGCCTGCGCCAATGTCGCCACGCTCAACCTGGCCCGGGCGTCGATGAGACGGCGCGAGATTGCCATCCGGATGGCGCTAGGAGCCAACGTCGGCCGGGTCATTCGCCAGATCCTCACGGAAAGCTGCCTTCTCGCTCTCGCCGGCGGAGCAGCCGGCTTCATGCTGGGTTACGCATGCCTGGCGATGCTCAAGTCCCTCGCACCGGCGAATCTCATTCCGCTTGAAGCGCTCACTCTCGATGCGCGGGTGTTTGTATTCGCAACCGCGGTTTCGCTCGTCACCGGCCTTCTCTTCGGAACCATTCCCGCCATCGATGCAGCGCGCACCGCTCCCCGAGAGCCACTGCAGGAAGGAACTGCCAATGCCGGCGGCGACCGGCGCGGGCGGGCGCGGCGGGTGCTTGTCGTCGCTGAAGTTGCCATCGCCCTCGTCCTGCTCACCGGCTCGGGCCTGCTCATCCGCAGTTTCGAACGGCTCATTGCGGTCGATCCCGGTTTCCGTCCCGACGGAGTCCTTACTGCTTGGCTTCAGTTCCCCAACGCACGCTACGAATCGGATGCGCAAAAAGCCCAGTTCTTCGCGCAAATCCTGCAATCGCTGCGCGCAATTCCCGGGGTTCGCTCGGCGAGTGCGGATGCCTTCCTTCCCTTCGGCGGCATCATCGCCGGCACAGGCGTCGATGCCGAGGGCAGGCCGAAACTGCCGGAGTCGCAAAAGCCCGTCGTCGACGTGTCCCTTGTTGAACCCGGCTTCTTTGAAACCTTGGGGATTCCCCTTATCAGCGGCCGGACCTTCGGGGAGAAAGAAGCGTTCGAGGCCAGCGGAAATGTCGTGATCAGCCAATCGATGGCGCACCAGCTATGGCCCAATCAGAATCCGATAGGCAAGCACGTCACCATCTACATGAAGCGCGATAACAAGCCCAGCACCGTCATTGGGGTGGTAGGCGACGTCAAGCACGCCGGGCTAGCTGATAACGTGCACCCCACCGCGTACTGGTCCTACCCCGAGCTCGGTTTCCAATTCATGACCCTCGTGATCCGCACGGATCGTGCCCCGGACAGCATCATTCCCGAGGTGCGCCAATCGGTCCTCGCCATCGACAAGAATCAACCTCTGGACGATGTGGTTCCCCTCGACACTCTGGTGTCTCTCTCCGTCGCGCGCACCCGCTTTGCCACGCAGGTCATGGCTGCATTCGCTCTCCTGGCACTGGTTCTCGCGGCCACCGGAATCTACGGCATCGTCTCCTATGATGTCGAGCAGCGCACCCGCGAGATCGGAATTCGCATGGCGCTTGGCGCGCAACGCCTCAGCATCACGCGAAGCGTTCTCAGGCGCGGAATGGTGCTGGTCTCCGCCGGCATCGGCATTGGAATCGCCGCATCGCTGGCGCTTACACGTTTGCTTACCAGCGTTCTTTATGCAACCCACCCAGACGATCCGGCGGTTTACATTGTGGTCGGCGCCGCGCTGGCTTTTGTCGCCCTATGCGCCGCGTATTTTGCGGTGCGCCGGATCAGCGGCATTGAACCGATGATTGTCCTTCGGCGTGATTAAGATTTCATCGCAGCGCGCTGATCGGTGTGACGAGGCGATCGCGCGATCGCACCCGCAGAACCCCGCTACTTTTTCTCCGCTACTTTGGCGTCCTTTGCCTGCTGCGTCTCTACCGAGAACCGCTTGTAGTCGTAGTCGCGCTCGAGGTATCGCTGGCGCATGTTCTTCACCAGAAGCACTCGCGCCGCCATCGCGCCCTCGCCACCAACCGGCAGCCACAACGCATCCGCAGCCGCGCCGCCATTCCCCGGCGGATTCACCACCGACTGCTCGAAACTGAAATTGGAGCCCTTCTGAATATTCGCGAAGATACCGCCCACTACATGAAAGTTGTCGATAAAACGCACCTGCAGGTGTGCCACCTGCCGGTCCCCTTCATCGATCCAGATGGTGCCCTCGAGTTTCTTCGAAGCATCCTCAACAATGCCGTGGGTCTTCGCATCCTTGCGCCCTACAAAATCGAACACGATCGTCGGCCGGCCCTTGTACATCTCCCGCCGTTCGTTCCGCACTTCCATGATCTCCAGCAGCCTGCCCACGCTCACGCTCGGTCCCTCCAGCGGCTGGCCCGGCGCAGTCTTCTCCGCTTTTTCCACCAGCTTCGTCACCCGCGCCGCTTCCTTCTCGAGATCGTGGCCCTCGAGCGGCTTTCCATTCTTCTTCACCGTCCGCTCGATGATGTGTCCGTTCACGAAGAAGTCCTCATCCTCCTCCGTGTCGGTCTTCTTTACCCGCCCGGCGGGATCGATGTCCTGAATGGTATGCAGCGAGGTATAGGTATACGCTTCCCGAACCTTGTCCAGCTGGCGCTGGTGATCCTGCACTTCCTTCATCAGCTGCCGGATATCCGGCAGCGGCGCAGTCAGGTTTTGCGCGCGCCCCGCAAAACCGCTCAAATTCAACGCGAGGATCAGCCCCACGGTCAGCAATGCGCTCCGCATGATTCCATTCTTCCCGAAAATCTGCGACTTTGGGTTCATTAACCGGTTACCGATTCGACCCGCGGGATGCTCAAACGTTACTGAGCTTTGAAAGGAAGCGCTTCCGCCGTCTGTTAAACCCGTGTTATACCGTATTCATCCACACTGGGCTGAATGTGATTTGACCTCACCCATTGTCAGGAGATTTGGGATGTTCCGCTGGCTAATTCATTGGATCTTGAGTGCAACAGCGCTCCTCATCGTCTCCCGCGTGGTCCCGGGATTCTACATTTATTCCCTCGGAACCGCGATGGTGGCGGCGCTCGTCATCGGCCTTCTGAATGCTACCTTCGGAATCGCCCTGAAGGTCATCACCTTCCCCCTCGTGATCGTGACATTCGGACTCTTTCTCCTTGTCATCAATGCCTTGATGATCATGTTCGCAGGGCGCATCGTGGACGGCTTCGATGTGCATGGCTGGATTCCCGCCCTCTGGGGCGCCGTCGTCCTCTCAGTGCTCAACATGATCATTCGCTTCGCCATGAGCGAGTAGGGCTGACAGCCGGCTCATTTCATCGTTCAAGGGGCTTGATTCCCGGCTGCCTTTGCGCCGGCGTGGGGCTTCGACTTCGTATTCTTCTGCGATGTCTTCGCGCCTGTGCCTTGTGGGACCTTCTTTACCACCGGCCCCTGCAGCGTCTGCGGCGTCCGTATGGCGTTTGCATTCTCGAATCCGTGTGCCGCTGGAATATGCGGCAGCACAGTCGCCTTCGGCGCCGGCGTTGTTTGCCGATGCGGATACACGCCCCAGCTTCCGCCCGCCACCACCAGCACGATCGCAGCCGCCGCCGCGCAGCGGACCCACGGACCTTGCGTCCACCTCTGCCCGGGCGTAAACTCCGCGGGCCACTCCATCACCTTTGCGCCACCCGAATCCATGCGCAGTGAACGCTTCACCCGTTCCTCGAGGCCCCGCGGCGCGGGCAAACCGGCAATCAGCCGCAGCGTCTCTTCAGCATCCGGAGCTTCCTTTCTTCCGGCAAAACCGTTCTCCCGTGGGGGATTCATCGTGAACTCCTCGAGTGATTGAGCAGCTCGGCCATCAGGTTGCGCGCGCGAAACAGCCTCGAACGTACACTCGACTCGGTGATGTTCAGCACCGAAGCGATCTCAACGCTCGACAGCTCTTCGAAAGCCGACAGAACCATGACCTCGCGCTCCTTGTCCGGCAGACGGTCCACGCACGCCAGCACATGCGCATGATGCTGTGCGGCCGCGGTTCGCTGCTCGGCGCTCAGCCCGTTCGCAGGCAGCACGCGCGCCAGGTCGTTCACGTCATCGGTTTCAGGTCGGGTCTTGGCGCGGCGCTTGCGATCAAGCACGATATTCCAAACGATGCGGACCAGCCACACGCGATGATCGCGAACTTCTCCCAGCGAATCGCGATGCCGGAGTACGCGCAGAAAGGCTTCCTGCACGGCGTCTTCCGCATCAGCGGAATTCCGTAATACCGAAAAGGCTACGCGATAAAGTGTGGAGGCGTATTGGTCCACCAGCGCCGCGAGCGCTTGCTCCTCGGCCTCGCGGCGCGTCTGATCATGCACGGCGCTGGGAGCGATCTCCATCCATCCTGTAAGAACTGACTGGCCGGCGCTCATCATCACACCAGACGCAGCCGGGGCACAAAATGCTCATGTTTCCGAACGTCCGCAGGTTTCTGACCCGTGGCAGCTTATTGCGCTGGTCCGGCAAGCTTTTGTGCGGCAATGGACCCGGCGGCGCCATCCTTGTCAGCGTCCTTCACCTTGGCCCAGATGGCGCGTGCCTGATCCTGCTTTCCGGTCGCGGCATACAGATCAGCCAGGTCCAGCTGCGCCACGCCCGCAGAGACCGTCACCGACGGCTTGGCGATGATTGCCTTGTAAATGTCGATTGCCTTCGCATCCTGCCCGGTCTGGTGGTACAACCCGGCAAGCGCCAGATTGGCCAGATTTGCCAGGTTGTGATCCCATGCACCTGCCGCGCTCTTGAGTTCCGTCTCCGCCAATCCGTTCTGCCCAAGGTCCTCATACGTGACACCGGCAAAGTAGTGAGCCCGGCTCCCCTGCGGCATCCAGCCATACTTCTTCGTTACGTCGACGAACTGGGCGTTGGCCGTCTTGGCCCGCTCCTTGCCCGTGGCATATACGCCCTTTTCCGGCGGAGCCCCGGGTATCGCCAGCGGGGCCGAGTAGGTATCCATCGCGGCGCCCAGAGCCGAATCGGCCGCGGCGGACTGCACGTTCCAATAAATCATTACGGCAAGGCAAATCACGACAATGGCGCCAATCGAAATCGCCCAGCGCATCACGCCGGCACGGTGGCCGCTCACCCAGCTCACGCTGGTCTTGGTGGCCTGGGCAAATTTGTCGCCTTTCAATGCGCGACGTGTTTGTGTATCCACTGGGTTTTTATCGTCCTTCGGCGAATGACTTGCAGGCGGGTCCGTACAGGCGGGGGCACTGCGACTGCAACCCTGTTAGTTTATCAGCGCGCCAACTGGCGAGTCCACCGGCGCCGGCCCGTATGGTACCGTCCCGATGAGGAACGATTCATGTGGGGAATGATCGCCAAAATCACCGTCGCCGCCGGCAAACGCGATGAAATGATTGCCCTTCTCCAGGAGAGTGCAGACGGCATGCCCGGATGCCTCAGCTACATCGTCGCCCGCGACGCGGCGAACGAGAATGTCCTTTGGGTCACCGAAGTCTGGGAAAGCCAGGCGCATCACGACTCTTCGCTGTCACTGCGCCAGGTGCAGGACGCCATACCCCGCGCCAGGCCCCTTGTCGCCAACTTCGAGCGAATCGCTGTGACCGAGCCGATGTGGATGGCCGCCGTCCATCCCTGACCACCGATTCGGGCCGCTCGCTTGCGCGCCCGCTCCAGAGAAAGCTACGCTAGAACTATGTACGAAGATTTTCATGTCGCCGACCGCTGGACCGGCGAAGACTTGCACTGCATCTGGAAGGCCAATATCGTGGCCATCGCCACGCGCCACGCCGACGCCGTCGACATTCGCTTCGACGTGAACAAGCGGCCGATGTGGATCGCCATGCCCTGCACCGCCTGGGTTGAGCAGAAAAAGCGCAGCAACAAGGTCATCACGGATCAGATCGCCGTTCAGGTTGCCGGCCGCTACCTCAAGCAGTTGATCGAGGAAGGCTACGACGCCGAGCGCACCATGTACACCATGAGCCTCGACGAAGTGCTCTCGCACCTCGATGCCGTCGTCGCCGAAGCCAGGACACAGCGCAGCATGCCGAGCCTGCCTGTCGGAGTCGAAGAGACAGGCTGACCGCTATTCGTGCCGCAGCGCCTGCATGGGTTCCACTCCGGCCGCCCGCCGCGCCGGGATCCAGCTCGCCAGCAACGCCACCAGCAGGAGCAGCGCGACGCTCACCACGAGCGTCAGTGGATCGTTCGATCGAATCCCGTACAGCATCGACTTGACCAGCCGCCCCATCGCCAGTGCCCCGCAGATCCCCACCACAACGCCCGCTCCCGACAGCATCGTGCTCTCGCCTAGAATCATGCGCTGCACGCGGCCCCGCTCTGCTCCCAGCGCGAGACGAATCCCGATTTCATTCGTGCGCTGCGCCACCGAATATGCCATCACGCCGTAAATCCCCACGCAGGCGAGTGCCAGGGCCAGCAATCCGAAGCTCGATGTGAGAATGGCAAAGGTCCGCTCTATCTGCATGGCCGCGTTGATCTGCTGGCGCTGCGTGCGCAGATCGACAATCGGCAGATCGCGGTCCGCCGACTGCACCACGTGCTGCAGGCTCGGCAGGATATCCCCGGGACTCAGTCGCGTTCGCAGCTCGAAGGTCATTCCGCCCACCTGTTCCTGCTGCACATAGGGCAAATAGAACTGCGGCGGCATCTGATCCCGCAGCTTCGAGTAATGGGTATCAGCGACTACGCCCACGATCTGGTGCCATGGATCCGTGTCGCCGCCCAGCTTGAAGCGCTTGCCGATGGGACTGACACCGGGAAACCGCTCGCGCGCCAGCGCCTCGTTGATGATGGCCACCTTGAGCGACGACGCCGTGTCCTGGGCGCCAAAACCGCGACCGCCAACGATCGGAATTTGCATCGTCGAGAAAAAAGTGTTGCCCACCAGATTGAAAAGTTCTGGCTTCCGTTTGCCCGGATGTGGTTTCTCGCCTTCCACGACAAAGCCGCCGTTCGAGCCGCTGCCGGAGATCAGCGCGATACTGCTCAGCGTCACCTGCTCCGCTCCCGGAACCGCGGCCAGGCGCTGCTCCAGATCGCGGAAAAGGGCGACATCCTTGCCTGCCGGATAGCGCGCTTCGGGCGCGTTGATCTGCATCAACACAAGATTGTCTGCATTGAATCCCACGTCCACGGCATTCAGCGCCCAGAGCGAGCGCAGAAAGAGTGCGGCTCCGGCCACGAGCAGAGTTGAAAGCGCAACCTGGAATCCAACAATCATCTTGCCGCTAAATCCCTTGCGACGGCGTGTCGCGGTCTGCCCCGACTCTTTCAGGCTGCTCGATACCTCGGTGTGCGACGCCATCCAGGCCGGCGCCATGCCGAACAGAATGCCCGTTGCCAGCGTGATCGCGGCTGTAAAGGCAAAAGCCCACCAGTCGAACGGCATGATGACGTGGTTGGGTTCCCACGGTGGCGTGAGCAGCCTCGGCAGCGCATCGCGCCCGAGGAATCCGAGAAGAAGGCCGCCGGCGCCGCCCATCCCCGCGAGCAAAAGACTCTCTGTCAGCAGCTGGCGCAGCACGCGCAACCGGCCCGCGCCGAGAGCGAGGCGCACGCTCATTTCGCGCTGCCGCTGCGCGCCGCGCGCCAGCAGCAGATTCGCCACATTGGCGCACGCCAGCAAAAGCACAAGGCCGGTGAAAACGCCGAGCACATACATCGGCTTTTTCACCCTCTCGTCCATGAAGTGCAGCCCGCGGCTGCCATCGGCTAGTTCGAGACGCGGCATGGTCTCGCCGGCTTGCGGTCTCATCGTGCTGTGCACGGCCGCGCTCAGTTCCACGTTCAGCGCCGCCTGTGTGCTCGCCTCCGCAACGCCCGGCTTCAGCCTTCCCATCACATTGACCCACCACTCGCTCGTGTCGGAGAGCAATGGCGTCGGGCCGCCCTTTTGGTCAATGGTCGTAATCAGGCTGAGGGGCACAAAGATGTCCGCCGGGGTCAGCACGTTTTGGGCGCCCGTAAATCCGCGCGGATTCACGCCGACAATGGTGACCGGAAACTGGTTGAGCGTGATGGTTTGCCCCAGCACTGCGGGCGAGCGGTTGAACGCGCGCGTCCACAGGCTGTCGCTGATCACCGCGACGGCTCCAGAGCCGGGCGCGCCATCGTCCAGGGGCTGAATCGTACGGCCCAGTTGCGGCGTCACTTCCAATGCGTGATAAAAGTCTCCCGAAACCATCGCGATTTCGGTGCGAAGCGCGGTGCCCGCCACGGTCGCGTTCATGTTGTCTTCTTTAAACGCGAAGATCTGCTGCATCACGTTGTTGTGGGCCCGCAGCTGCAAATAGACCGGGTAAGAAAACGAGGAGCAATCAATGCCCTGATCCGTGTTGTCCCAGTTGCCCCATAAGTTATGCACCAGGACGTTCCTGTCACCAACCCAGCGAAACAGCCGCAGTTCATCGGGCCGCGGCACATCGAGGCGCGCGTACAGCAACTGCTTGGCAACCGTGAAGATCGTGGTGTTCGCGCCGATCGCCAACGCCAGCGAGGCCACGGCAATCAGTGTGAACCCCGGGCTCTTGCGCAGCATGCGCGTTGCATACCGCAGATCCGACGCAAGCTCATCGAACCAGCGCAATCCCAATGAAGCGCGCATCTCTTCCTTGTGCATCAGCGCGGGACCAAGCTCGATCCGTGCGCGCCGCGCCGCTTCCTCCGGCGCGTAGCCTGCGCGAATCAAATCCGCGGTGCGGGCTTCCAGGTGGTTCTGCAATTCTTCCTGCATGTCGGCCTCAAGCCGGCTGCGATGCGCAACGGCGCGCAGCCAGGAACCCAGTTTCGTTGTCATCTGCTGAAACCATCCGCGCATGGTCATAGGCTCTCCGGAGTAGCGCGCAGAATGCCGGCGATGATGCCGGACATGCGATTCCATTTGGCCGTCTCCGCGTTTAGCCGCTCGCGGCCGAGCTTGGTCAGGCTGTAGTACTTGGCCCGCCGGTTGTTTTCGCTTTCACCCCACTCACTCGCGATCGCGCCCTGGTGCTCGAGCCGGTAAAGTGCCGGATAAAGCGAACCCTGCTGGATCACCAGCTCTTCACCGGAAATCTGTTGAATGCGCAGCAGCACCCCGTATCCGTGAAGCGGCCCCAATGAAACCGCCTTCAGGATCAGCATGTCGAGCGTGCCCAGAAGCAGGTCGGGCGATTTGTCGGAACCGGGAGCGGTCATCGGCTCTCCTTGAGCGTCTAGGAGGAGCATAACGCAGGTCTCCTAGACCGTCAAGGAAAGCGCATTGCGGCTGCCATGGCATGTCTGAGAATCTCCATGGACGGGGTTGATCCTATGCAGGTTCGAACTTGGAGTCGCTCTGAAGGTCGAATACTCCCGCCGCTGGAAACCCTGGAGCGCAATCAGCCATTCTCGCGCAACGACTTTGGTATCCGCTGGCTCGTCCGTCTTTGTCAGTGTTTGGCTGTTGACGCCCTGTTTGAACACAAAGTAACGTCGCCGGCATGACAAAGATCGAGTATCTGCCCGAATACGACGCAATCGCCAGCACCATGCAGATGTATGTTGAAGGCAGCAAGCACGGAAAAAGCGCGCTCATGCGCCCCGCATTTCACCCCGACGCATCCTTCTTCGGTTACGCCGGGGAACAACTCGCCGTTGGAACCCAGTTTCTGTTTGACTGGATCGACAAGAATGGACCGGCGCCCGACATCGAGCCCCGTATGGTCAGCGTCGATATCCTCGAGACCGTAGCCGTGGTCCACCTCGAGGTAGCCGGCTGGTCCGGTGCCCTGGCTGGCTCAGGTGTCCGTATGTCCGATCTTTTTACTCTTCTGAAAACACCAAATGGGTGGAAAATCATCCAGAAAGCGTTTCATTGGCACGCCTGAGTTCCCCTACTGCCCAATGCACGCCGGAAGAACCTGCGCGGAGGTCGGCATGCCTGAGCGGAATACGCCACAGAAGACTCTCGAATCGTGGAAGCAGATCGCGGGCTTCCTTGACCGCAGTGAACGCACCGTCAGGCGATGGGAAGAGAGCGAGGGGCTGCCGATCCACAGGCGGAGCCACGAAAAGCAGGACACGGTTTTCGCCTTCAAGCACGAGATTGAGGCATGGCGCCGTTCGCGCACAAAATGCCCCGGCGAACTCTCAATGCCGGAAGCCGACAGCTTGACGCCGGCGACATCGCCTATCAGCGGCTATCTCGTCGAGCACGATGCCATCACGCGGACCATGCATTGCTATGTTGCCGGAGCCCGCGCCGGCGATAGCAACCTGATGAGGCCCGCGTTCCATCCCTCAGCCACCATCTCAGGATTTTGCCAGGGCATTGAGTACAGTGGTTCCATCCAGCACGTATTCGAGTGGATTGACGAGAATGGCCCGGCGCCCACCATCGAGCCGCGCTTCGCGCGGATTGAGATCATCGGGACGGTTGCTGTAGTTCACCTCGAAGTCCAGCGCTGGTCAGGCAAGCTCGCCGGCGCCAATGCCAGGGCATCGGATGTCTTTACTCTTCTCAAGCTCAACGGGGAATGGAAAATCACGCACAAACTGTTCCACTGGCACGAGTGAGCATGCCCGATGCCTGCGTATCGCAGTGCGTCGTCTTGCAGAAATTCGACGAAGACTTAGGCGACGCAGCAGTCGGGCCTGGCTCAAGCGCAAAAAGCCATGCCGTTGTGGCATGGCCTTTTTGCCTAAGAATGATGCGAACGAGTGCCGGCACTCAATCGGCTGAAGCAGTCCCGGCCTGCGCCTGCTGCTGCCGGAGTTCCCAGGTAAAGTCATAGAAGACGCGCAATTGATTCCCATCGAGATCGGCAACCCTGAATTCGCGTAAGTTCCAGGGCTTGTCCTCCGGCGCAGCGAGGATCGCGGCCCCGGCCTCCCGCCAGCGATGGTACAGTTCATCAACTTCCTGTTTGCTCTCGAGATTCAGCCAGATCATCACTGGACCAGCGGTGCCGTAGTGTTGGTGGAACGATGAATTCGTCAGGAACATGCGACACTCGCCCTGAGAAATGCCCCCGATTCCACCCTCGTTATTGCCCCAGTCGAAATGGAACCCGAGTGCATTCACGTAATACTCGGCCGCCTTCTCCACATTGTTGACTGGTATCTCTGGGATCGCTTTGGGAAAGTCCATGTGCCCCAGTCTACTTCGGCGCTCAAAGAGAGCCGGCCAAAGGTACTGGGTCAGTCTGAAATTTCAGACTGACCCAGTACCCGGCCAAATTGTTCCACGTCACATTCCCTCAGGCTTCTGCGATCACCGCGATCGATACCTTCAGGCCGGGGATTCGAACAGGCAGCTTCGCGCCTTGCCGGGCCGGCGGATTCACTGGAAACCACTTCACCCACTCTTCATTCATTCCAGCGAAATCCGCTTCATCAAGAACGATGACTGTGGCGCTTACGACCCGTTCGAGCGAGGTACCTGCGGCCGCGAGGATCGCCGACACATTTTGCAAGCACTGCCTCGTCTGCTCCTGGATCGTATCGCCAACGATTTTTCCCGTCGCCGGATCGTGCGGCCCCGTGCCTGATACAAAAACAAGGCCCGCTGCCCGTACTGCCTGGCTGTACATCGGCGGAGGCGCCGGGGCGTCCGGTGTGCGAATGATGTCTCTGGCCATAACTTCCTCCCGCGGATACGGAACGATGATTGGCACGATCAGTTGATCATTTTGAAAACGGATCCTACAAAAAATCGACCAAGCCCGAAATCTCTCGAACAGACATCGTCTCACACTGCATCCGAGACGGCGGCAGCCGCCCTGCAGAGGAAATTGATTCGGCGCCCAAACGCAAAAAAGCCATGCCGTTGTGGCATGGCTTTTTGCTTAAGAATTATGCCGGCGATCACCTAATCTCCCACACAGTCGCCCGTGCAGTACCATCGGCCCAGCGAGGCTTAACTTCCGTGTTCGGGATGGGAACGGGTGATCCCTCGCAGTATGGTCACCGGCAAAATTGAGGCGTTTTGCGGGCGTTCGAGCCCGCAGCCGAGATCCTGATCGCTTGCGCGAAGGACCTTGGCCGCCAATGTTGGATAGCGCCTGGCGGGTGGTTGCCCACAGCCTTATGCGACATCTGCTTCGTTCCGAATTGTTTCTTCCGGACTCGTCGGCAGGAACGCGTACTGCATTCTGGCGCTAACAAACTTGTTCAGCCTTGAGCTGAATGACACGAAATTGACTGGTACAAGGCTTGAAGAACGTCCGCCGTACTGCGCGGAGTTAATTCTATGGACAAGCCGAACGGGCGATTAGTACTGGTAAGCTGCACGCATCACTGCGCTTTCACACCCAGCCTATCAACCAGGTCGTCTTCCTGGGCCCTTCAGGGAGATCTCATCTTGGGGCGTGCTTCCCGCTTATATGCATTCAGCGGTTATCACAACCGAACTTCGCTACCCAGCCGTGCCCTTGGCAGGACAACTGGA
>DATGFX010000056.1:0-3525 GCA_035308825.1 Occallatibacter sp.
TCCTCGGCCTTGTAAACAACGCCCATGCCTCCGCCGCCAAGCTTCTCAACAACGCGATAGTGCGAAATCGTGCGGCCAATAAGGGGCAGGGAATCCGGCATGGATGGCGCACATCTTAGGCTGCAACCCAAATCAAGTCAATGCAGCCTCACGTTCATCACTTCGATTCAATTCTATGGGTAGCTCAGGTCCCATTCCGGCCGGCCTCTGGCCGGACACGCTCATCCACTCGTCACCGTCGCGAATCCGGCGGCACCAAATTGTTGGCTCGATAGTAGACTACGAGTTGACCGTAGTGCTCCGCGCTGTGCTCGATCGCGAACGTCCAGAGATACGAGTTGTGGGCTAGCCGGTTCCCAAAAAATTTTGAAGTCTTGTCCAGTCCCGCATCGCCCTGCTGCTGGATCACTTGCGCTCCATCCGTGACGGCCTCCTGCACGAACTTCACCACCTCGGCCTTTGTCTTAAAAGCGTCGCGCGAAGGATTGTCGCCCTCACCGAAATCGGGCCCCATGTTTGATCCGGCAATCCTGCGTATCACAACAAAATCTAGTGCAGCGGCGTGGAGAAGGTTTTGGGCGAAGGTGCGCTGGTCCTTCTGCACCTTGAAGTCATATTTGTCCTCAGGAAAATCTTTCGCCATCGCGACGAGTTTGTTCCCGATGGCGTTCCAAGTTTCCAGTGTCTCGTCCGCTCGCGAGCGCGCCGGGCGAGGAGTTTGATCTTGTGTTTGGCTCTGGCTATAGGGAGCCGTCCCGCCTCTGAGCAGAGTGAACGCAATTAGCACAAGGGCGCTACTTTTCAAAGGTCGCCTCATCGGAACCTTCCTCCTTCCACTGTCCTGTCCCCCCACTAGGGCGTGACGCCTTCAACAATAAACATGCGGCCCTTCGTAGAGCTTTGCCTAAGCGGCTTGATCGCCTGGTAGGCTGGCGAGTCGTACCACTCACGCGCTTTCTCCACGCTGTCGAAAGCGATCACCACGACGCCCTTCGGCGCCTCACCTCCATCGAGAGACTGCGGCTTGCCGCCACGGACGACAAAGTGGTGATTGAAAGACGCCAGGGTTTCCGGCACGGCCTGTCCGTATTTCTGCACAGCGGGGATGTCCACGATGGCGTCAGCTTCCGAGATAACGTACCCCGGCGGCGCTTTCTCCTGCTGCGCGTGAATCGTCTTAGCCCCGGCAACTCCAATCAAAATTCCAACCAGCACAGCCAGCACCAATTTGTGGTTTATCTTCATGGCCAAATCCCTCCGAGCTCAGTCATGACGCAGCGCTACAAGCGGATCGACGCGTATCGCCCGCCGCGCCGGAATGTAACAGGCCAGCAGCGCGACGCCGATGAGCAGAAGCGCCACACCCACAAACGTCACCGGGTCTGACGGCCTCACGCCATACAGCAGCCCCGCCATCAAATGCGACACGATCAGCGCACAAACAAGCCCTACCGCCGCCCCGGCAATCGCCAGCCCCAATCCTTGGCGCACCACCATGCGCAGGATGTCGCTTCTTTGCGCCCCCAGTGCTAGCCGAATCCCGATCTCGTGCGTCCGCTCGCTCACCAGGTATGAAATCACGCCATAAATTCCCAACCCCGCGAGCAGCAAAGCCGTCAACGCAAACAGCCCGATGATTTCCATCGAGAATCGCCTCTCGGAAAGAGAAGCGCTCAGAGCATCGCTCAGCGTTTGCGCCCCGAACACCGGAAGCTCCGGGTTCACCGCCTGCACCTCTCGCCGCAATTCGACAGGCGTCGCCGCAGCGTCCAGCCGTCCGCGCACAAATATCGCCAAATCCTTAGGGTGCCTCTGGTACAGGCTCAAGTAGATTTGCGGCGCGCTCGCTTCCGCCAGCGATTCGGTTCGAGCGTCCGCGATCACGCCGACCACCGTCGTCCACGCATGATTCGCCGCCGTGCCGCGAGCATTGGTGAGCTGAAGATGTTGGCCAACGGAATCGCCGTTCGGCCAATATGTCCGCGCAAACGATTCGTTGACCACGGCGACGGGAGGGGATTTTTCGTCGTCAGTCTGGCAAAACAGGCGGCCCCGCTGGAGCGTCATGCTCAACAAGCGAAAATATTCCGGCGTCACCTCCATAACGTCGACCAGAAGACCCTGCCTGCCCTGGGTTTCCTGGCCTTCCAGAACCATCAGGTATGGATTCAAACTATTTCGATCGTGCCCCAGCGGAAGAGATGCCGTATCACCCACGGCGATTTCCTGCACACCGGGCAGCGCCTTGCCGCGACGGATCACTTCTCGTATGAACGGCGCCTCCTGAGCAGCCGTCCGGTAAATGTCGGTGTCCGGATCGTTCGGCACAGGCAGCCACGTTCGGACCGCCATCACGTTCTGCGGATCGAAACCCGGCCGCACGCTCAACAAATCCGCGAAGCTCCGCAGCATCAGCCCCGCCACAATCATCAACACCAGCGACAGCGCAAATTCCGTAACCACCAGCACGCGCCGCGTCCGCGCCTGTTCGCCGGAACCTGTCGAGCCCCGTCCTTCCTGTTTGAGCGTATGCGTCAAATCCGGCCGGCTCGCGTGCAACGCCGGAGCCAGCCCGAAAATTGCGCCGGCCGCAAGCGAGGCGGCGAGAGCAAAAACCAAAACGGGCCAGCTGATCGATATGTCATTCACCCGCGGCAGGCTGTCCGGCACCAGCCGCACCAAAAATCCCTTCGAGCAAAATAGAATCGCCAATCCGACCACTCCTCCCACCAACGAAAGGAGCAATCCTTCGGTTAGCAGCTGCGAGATCAAACGCGCTCGCGCGGCCCCCAGTGCCTGCCGCACCGCCATCTCGCGTCCTCTCGCGCTGGCCCGCGCGAGCAGCAGATTCGCAACGTTGACGCAGCCGATCAGCAGCACCAATCCCACAGCGCCAAGCAACAGCACCAGAGACTCCCGCGTACCGCCTACCACCGTCTCCTGCAGCGGCACCAGCCGCACTCTCCAAGCGCTCTGTTCCGGATAATCGACAGGGAATTGCATACGCAGCGACGCGACCAACGCATCCAGCCGGCTCTGGGCCGTCCTAATCGTCAATCCGGGCGCGATGCGCGCAATTGTATCCGGAAGGATTCGCGCGTCGCGTTGCGGCGTAGGAGCAGGTGGCCCAGCAAAGCCGGTTGCCAGCCACATTTCCGTGTTTCTCTGTTCCGTGGTTCGGCCCGGGTCGTGGTAACCGGCCGGCATCACGCCGATGATCTGATACAAGTCGTTATCCAGCCGCACACTTCGTCCCACAATTTGAGGGTCGCTTCCAAACGCTCGCTTCCATAACCCGTCGCTGATGAGGCATTCCAGAGTAAATCCCGGCGTGTGATCCTCCGGATTGAACGAGTGGCCCAGCTGCGGCTTCACTCCTATCAACGCAAAATAATTCGGCGGCACCGCGGCGAAGAAAATCCGCGCCGGTTGCGACGCTCCCGTCAGATTCACCGACCCGCCCCCAATCGGCGACACGTGCTGAAAGATTCCGGAACGCTCAAAATCCTGCCACTCGGGAATCGA
>DATGFX010000057.1:0-2788 GCA_035308825.1 Occallatibacter sp.
CACCCTGGTGCTATGGGTGGGTGCGCACCTGCCGCTGGTCCACACATCCGCCGGCGTTCTCAACGCTCCGGAATTGGCCAACAGTCTCATCGGCCGCATGGGACACTTCATCGAACCGCTGATTGCCCCGCTGGGCTTCAACTGGAAGGTCGGCATTGGGTTGATTTCCAGCGTGCTGGCGCGCGAAGTGATGGTCAGCACCATGGGCACGCTCTACGGATCCGATCCCGGCACCCAGGCCCTCAGCCTGCAGAACGCGTTGCATCACGACATTACGCTGGGCGGCGCGATGGCGCTGATGATCTTTTTCGCCTTCGCCATGCAGTGCACGTCCACCATGGCCGTGGTTCGCCGCGAGACGAACAGCTGGAAATGGCCCGCCTTCCAGTTTTCTTATATGCTCATCCTCGCCTACAGCGCGGCCTTCATCGTGAACCACGTCGTAACGGCGCTGTTCGGCTGATCGCCACCCAGTCTGCAGCCGGGATCATTCGAGAATCAGAACGTTTCCGCTGAACTTTGGTCCAGCGAGACTGCGGATGGCCTTGTCGAACGAAACCAGGACGCCGTTCTCTTTGATCGCGAGCCCCAGGAGAAAGGCATTCGCGATTTGCCTGTGACCATAAATGCGCTCGGCGAAGGGACTCACAAGCTCTCCCCAGCTTTTGGTGAGCGGCCAAAAGCGACATCCTCGCCTGCGCGTCAGCTGCTCCACCAGCATGCTCGCTTCTTCAACCGTGAGTCTACCCACCGCGGGATTCGCCGACATTCGCAGGAGCCCAGCTTCGGTAAAAGGGCATATCCCCCATTCAAGTCCCGGTGTGTTGAACCACTCCGTCGCCGTGACATGATGGATATGGTTCTGGTCGGTGATTCCTACCAGCACGTTCACGTCAGGAAGATACTTCGGCGACTTCACTCATCTTCCTCCAGTGCCGCTTTTACGATTTCGGGCGTAATTCTCCTGCCGGTAGACGCAATCACAAGCAGGCCATTTGGCTCGCGCACAAGGCGCGAAGGCGGCTTTTCACCCCGTTCGGCAGCCTGGCCCTTGCGCACCAGTTCCCCGATCGCCTTTCCGAGGGTGATTCCGCGGCCAGTCGCGTAAAGAGAAGCAAGTTCGTAGACATCTTCGTCGAGAGTGACACTGGTTCTCATATGTTAATTCTGCATCAATTTATAATTTGATGCAATTCGATATATTGGTGCACTGGATAGGGACAAGCACCAAATCAATTGCCAGATGTTCTGTGAGAAACTGGAAGAGACGAAGTCTTTTTTAGCGGCTGCCTTTTGCGCGCCCATCCTTCATCGGCCCCAGCGTGAATTTTCTCCGCTGCGGTCCACCTAACAGGAAAAGATTCGAAATGATCAGTGTCAGCAATGTGTCAATGCGCTATGGCGCCAAGATCCTCTTCGAGGAAGTGACGGTGACCTTCGTCTCGGGGCGGCGCTACGGTCTCACCGGGCCCAATGGCGCCGGGAAGTCCACGTTTATGAAGGTTCTCACCGGCGAACTCGATGCGCAGAAGGGCAACGTGGTGCGCCCGCGCAAAATGGGCGTGCTGCGCCAGGATCAGTTTGCGTTTGACAATTACCGGGTGATCGACACCGTCATTATGGGCAACGCGCCGTTGTGGGCGGCGCTATCGGAACGCGACCGCATCTACGAGAAGCCGGAAATGACTGACGAGGACGGCATGCGCCTCGGCGAGCTCGAAGGCGTCATCGGGGATGAAGATGGCTACACGGCAGAGAGTGACGCGGCGGTCCTGCTGGATGGTCTCGATATCCACGAGGAGCTTCACGAGCGCAAGATGGGGGAGTTGCAGGGTGGCCAGAAGATCCGGGTGCTGCTCGCGCAGGCGCTATTCGGTAAGCCGGAAGCGCTCATGCTGGACGAGCCTACCAACTATCTCGACCTCGAGTCGATTCACTGGCTGCAGGATTTTCTCAACAACTACGACGGCACGCTGATCACCATTTCGCACGACCGGCATTTCCTGAACAGCGTCACCACGCACACCGCCGACATCGATTACCAGACCATCATTACTTACACCGGCGGCTACGACGAGATGGTGATGGCCAAGACGCAGATCCGCTCCACGCTGGAGGCGCAGAACGCGCAGCGCGAAAAGAAGATTGCACAGTTGAACGAATTCATCGCGCGGTTCGCGGCCGGCACCCGCTCCAGCCAGGTGACCAGCCGGCGCAAGGAGGTCGAGCGCCTGCAGACCAATGAACTGGCGCGCTCCAATATTCAACGTCCGTTCATCAAGTTCGACCAGGTGCGGCCCAGCGGCAAGCACGTGCTCGAATTCAAGCACCTCACCAAGTGCTACAGCGACCTGAAGGTCATCGACGACTTCTCCGCCAACGTGCTGCGCGGCGAGAAGGTCTGCCTTCTGGGCCGCAACGGCGCCGGCAAGACCACGCTGCTGAAGAGCCTGCTGCACAACTATCCCGGGCTCTCCGATCCGGAATTCACGCTCGACAACGGCACCGTATTCTGGGGACACGAAGCGCAGGTCGGCTATTTCCCGCAGGACGTGGGCAGCGTGATTGATTCCAGCAAGGAACCGGGCCTCACGGTGGCCGAATGGCTGCACCGCTGGAAGCCCGACGCGCACATGGAAGACATTCGCGGCATTCTCGGGCAGATGCTGTTCTCCGGCGAGGAAGGCGAGAAGCCGATCAAGGCGCTCTCCGGGGGAGAGCAGGCGCGGCTGGTTTTCTGCAAGCTCATCCTCACCAAGCCCAACATCCTCATCTTCGACGAGCCGAC
>DATGFX010000058.1:0-85899 GCA_035308825.1 Occallatibacter sp.
GTTACGGGAAGCCGGGAGGCCGCGATTCGCGTGTCCAGGATGCTCGAGATAGCTGATCTTCTCGGGGAATTTCGAAGCATATTGAAGCGCAATCGCCGTGCTTCCATCGGTCGAACCGTCGTCGACCAGGAGCAGTTCCCATTGTGTATAAGTCTGCTTCAGGACACTCTCGATCGCTTCAGAAAGAAAGCGATCGGCATTCAGAAACGGTATTGTGACTGAAACGAATCCCGGGATGCCGGACACAGAAGAGTGAATCGATGACATTGCTACACTGATTCAAGCATGGAGATTGGCAGCATGGGATTCCGTGATTGCGCCGAAAATGATTGAAAGTGTTTTCAAACCAATTGTAAAGGCAATTGTTCCACAGCCGGTTCGCCAGTGGTTTCGCAAACAAGAGATCAGGATGACTGAGGCGCCGCTTTACGGTTGTGTGCGCTTCGGGAGCTTCCGCCGGACTACCCCGATCCACAGAGGGTTCGGGGTCGGACGAGGAACGTACATAGACCGCTATTACATCGAGTCATTTCTTGAAAGGAATTCGGCGGATATTGCAGGGCGCGTGCTGGAGCTATCGGATAACGAATACACCCTGCGCTATGGGGGCAAGCGGGTAACGCAATCGGATGTTCTTGATGTTCGCGCGGACCATGTGCCGGCCACCATCGTGGGTGACTTGACCTCGGGCGATGGAATCCCCAGCAACGCTTTCGACTGCGTGATTCTCACTCAGGCTCTGATGTTTATTTATGATGTGCGCAGCGCAATACGCTGCGTGCACAGAATCCTCAAGCCTGGCGGGCGCGTGCTGGTTTCTGTTTCCGGCATTTCGCAGATCGTGCCGGATGAAATGAAGTACTGCGGCGACTTCTGGCGATTTACCAGCTTGTCTCTGCGTCGGCTGTTTGAAGACGTATTCCCGCGTGAATGCGTCCAGGTTGAGTCGCGAGGAAACGTCCTTGCGGCTGTGGCATTTCTTCATGGATTGGCGGTTGAAGAGTTGCGCAGAGACGAACTGGACTACCACGACGCGGATTATGAACTTTCGGTTCTCCTCAGAGCCGTGAAACCCGCCGATTGATGTGGGGCGAGCCGGACGAATGAAGATCTCCGTTGTCATTACAACCTACAACCGTAGGTCCTCGCTGGAGCGCTGCCTGAAGAGTCTTGCGGCGCAGAATTTCCCAGCTGAGCAATACGAGCTTGTGGTGGTGGCGGATGGGTGCAGCGATTCGACGGTGGAGTTTCTGGAAGATTTCAAGGCGAACTGCGCCCTGCGCTGGGTTGCGATTGCCAACCGGGGGCAGCCGGCAGCGCAGAATCTCGGCGTGACGATGGCTGCCGGAGAGATCGTTCTTTTTCTGGACGACGACTGCATTGCCTCGCCCCAGATGGTGGCAGCTCACCATGAGGCGCACGCTGGAGGAGAAAAACTGGTCGTCGTTGGCGCAATCTCGGTGCACGAGGACTCTCCCGCCGGCGCGGTCCGCGAAGTTGTGGAGGAACTGGAGAACGCGGAACTGGAGAGGCTACGGTGGGAGGGGGCGGGCCGAAGGGATTTGTTGCTGTGCGCGAACAGCTCGATCGCACGGTCCGCTGCCTTGCTTTTTCCTTTCGACACGACCTACAAGCGAATCCACGATGTGGAGGCTGGAGTACGCCTTTGGGCCGCGGGATACCGCTCGCGCTTTGCGCCCGGTGCCGTGGTGCATGAGCTGTATACCAAGACCCAGAAGGCAATGATGAATGATGCCCGGAATCAGGGAAGGAATGAGATTCGGCTGATCAAAAGCCATCCCGAGTTCAGACAGCTCGCGGGGATTGTTCGGATCCACCAGGGCAGCTGGTTGAAGCGGTTCACGCGCAGGCAGATGGTGCTTCATTGTGGGTTGTGTGACTTCAAGTTGAGGATTCTCTATGCAATCGCTAACTCACTGCGGGTGATTCCGCCGTTTGCCGCGCTGGCCAGGCGGATTTTGAAAGCGCGGATGGGCCTTGCCCACCTGAGCGGCGCGCTTGAAGCAGCGGGTTCATGGGAACTGCTGGAGCAGGAGTGTGGCCGCCGTATCCCGGTGATGATGTACCACAATGTTGGAACGCCCCGCCCGGGGGAATATCCGGGTTTGAGCACGCCGTTACTCGAATTCGAGAAGCAGGTGCGTTTTATGGCCAAGCTGGGGTTCAAGGGGATCCGCCCCTCGGAGTGGCTGCAGTGGCGCGACGAAGGGCGGCCGTTGCCGAAGCATCCGATCATGCTGGTTTTTGACGATGCCTACCAGGAAGCGTGCCGGACGGCGTTTCCAGTCCTGGAGCGATACGAGTTTGGCGCCGCGTGCATGGTCGTCACGGGCAGCGTCGGCAGGGAGAACGAGTGGGACAAGGCTGCCGGGCTGCCGGCGTTTCAGCTGATGGAGGAGCGCGAGATTCTGGAATGGAAGGTCAGAGGGATCGAATTTGGCGGGCATACCCGGACGCATCCGGATCTTCGCTGCGTGCCCGTTGAGCGAGTTGAGCAGGAGATCGAGCAATGCGGCGGCGATCTGACGCGGCTGCTTGGCGAAAAGGCAAGAAGTTTTGCCTACCCTTTTGGCGGCGCCAACAATGTGGCGGAGGACGCGGTGCGAAAGAACTTCGAGCTTGCGTTCACCACCGATCCGGGATGGTTTCATCTCGGTACGAATCCGTACCGCGTGCCGCGCATCAGCTTTCTGCCGGGTGAGACGCGATTCGGCATGTGGTGCCGGCTGCGTCTGGGCAGGAATCTGTACGAGTGGACGCGCAATCGATGGTCAAGCGTGCGAAACAGACTCGGGGGTTCCTTGAAACAGAAGGATCACGCACCCGGTTGAAGGCGGCGATGCACGACGTTTCAGGCACAAGAGGAAGCGTGCATCCCCGCGAGGCGCGCGTATTGTAAGCTTTGGCGTGCTGCGCAGAAACCAAAAACGCAAATGGAAATATCGGTCGTTGTCCCAACGTATAACCGTCGCGAGATTGTAACGCGAACGCTGCGCTCTTTGTTTGCGCAGGAACTGGCCCCTGCGCGTTTCGAGATCATCGTTGTCGTTGACGGCTCGACCGATGGTACGGCGGAGGCATTGCGCGGGATGCGTCCCGCGTGCATTTTCAGGGTGATCGAACAGGAGAATCGCGGCCTGGCCGGGGCTCGGAACACGGGATACCACGCTTCACAGGCTGACCTTGTGCTGTTTCTCGACGATGACATGGTCTGCGATCCGCATCTCGTGGAGGAACACATCGCTGGGCACGAAAACAGAGAGAACACGGTCGTCTACGGCGCGATCTTTCTGAGCAATGACAGTCCGAACACTCTCGCGGCGGAATGCTTTAACCGGGAGATCGGAGCCCTTCACCTCACGCAGGATCGGACCCCCGGATCGGAATGGCTGAGAACGGAGTGCATTTTCGGGAATACGTCGATCCCGCGGCAGATTTTGGAACGCCTCGGCGGATTCGACGAGGCGTTCAGGATGCGCGAGGATTTGGAATTGGGGATTCGCCTTTTCGATGCCGGAGCGCAGGCGCACTATGCCGGGACGGCCATCGCGCGTCAGTATTACGGCAAGACGGCTTCTGATCTGGTCAAGGACGCAGAGGCATTCGCCATATCGGACGCGATGCTTGCGGACAAGCATCCTGACGTGATCATCCAAGGGCACGTGGCGTGGCTGAGGCGTTCGAAGGGGTCGAGGCGGGTCTGGAGCCGGATCGCTGGAGCGTCGCAGGCCCTGGGTGATTTTGTGCTGGCTCCTCTGTGCAATGTGGGGGAAGCATTTCCGCGCGCTTCGTGGCTGCGCAACGGCGGCGTTCGTGCGCTTCAGTGGCGCAGACGAATTCATTGGCTGCACAAGCTGGAAGAACTGGGAGCAATCAGGCCAGGGTCGAACAGGAAATCGTGAGTCAGCGGACCGGCTTCGAGAGTTTTCGAGCAAGATTAAGAATCCCGGATAGTCTGCCGGGCGGCTTCTTGCATCGGGAACTTTATGTTGGAATCATCCGCTCTGACAGCCGACCGTCCCATCCTGCTTTTCGAAGCGCAAGCGCGTCTCAAGGAACTCAGCACATTCAACAAAGCGCATCCCCATTCGACGCTCTGGACGGATGAGGAGCTGGCGGAACAGAGGCGGCTGCAGATGGCATGGGCCGTTGCGACGGATGCGCTGTTTCAGTTCGAAAACCCCATACTCAGTCCGAACTACACAGAATCGGTCCACGCGATGAGCCAGCCTTAGGCCCTGACAGTCGTGCTCGACGAGTAGCTTTCATGCGCGCCATCGTTCCGGCGCGACATGCGTTCGCCTGCATTCAAATATCCGCGATTCAAATAGCCGCCATTTGAGCCATCCGAGTTGGTGGGCATGGCAAGCGGCAGCCTCTCTCGAAGAGAGCGAAGGTTGGTGGAGGCGGCGGGAGTCGAACGATTTTTTAACAGCTTAGATTCAATAACTTACATGTTTTCAGTTGCTTACAGAAAAGCAAAAAAGCCCAAAATGCCATTTCCTTGGTACAGTTTTGGTACAGTTTTCGACTCAAAAACACGGCGGAATGTTTGCCGCCTCCAGTATCTGCTAAATCCCTGAAATCAGGTTCCGGACCGATCAACACGCGCTCTGCCCTCTCTGCCGAACGCGGCGGTCAATCGTCCGTACACGGAGGCACTATGACCCGCCAGCAGCCAGGAACTCGCCCTTTTTGTAAGCGCCCGCCCCCCTATATTGGATATTGGCCACGAGAGTTGCGCCTCGTTGGCCACTTCCCAAATTGGCCCGAGGCGTCCCCAAGACGAAGCTTGCACCCGAAAAGAACCTGTTCCCGATTGACGGGCCTCGAAACACGGAATAGGATTTGGCGAATGAAAGGCGAATTAACTATGCAAAAATCGGCGGGAGTCTTCAGCATCCCTTGACTTCAACCCGTCCGGTGATGCACTATGATGCACAGTGCAGCACCGAGGGCTTCCAGTGCCGACGAACAAACCGCGTTTATCGATCAACTTGTCTGAGAGCGAGTATGGTGAACTTTCTGCGCTGGCAGAACGGCACAAGCTCTCTATGGCTTGGATCGGCCATCAAGCGATTCTCGCTTTTCTTGAAAGGAACAGGACCGAGATCCTCCAACTTCCGTTCAGTTTTGGAAAACAGTCTGAGCGGAGCTCGGCAATGATGAGTAGCATGCACAGTGGTGAGGAATGAGTCGAAATCTCATGAGTACTGATGACGGACAAACTTACAAGCGAAAAGCGAAGCGAGAACATGCGGGCCATACGGGCGAGAGACACCCGACCAGAACTGCAGATCCGCTCATCACTCCATGCTCTTGGATATCGGTTCAAGCTCTGCCGTCGAGATTTACCGGGTGCTCCCGATATTGTTTTTGCCGCGCGGAAAAAGGTTATCTTCGTCCACGGCTGCTTCTGGCATCAGCATCCAGATTGTCGAGAAGCCACAATGCCAAAATCCAGGACAGACTTTTGGGGGTCAAAGCTTTCCAGAAACGTCCAGCGTGATAAAGAACAACAAGAGGCGCTTATCGCACTTGGCTGGCATGTTTTCGTGGCGTGGGAATGTGAACTTGCTAGTCCTTCGCTGATTCGAAGCATCGTCCGTTTCTTAGGTCCAACCTCTTTCGAGGCGTAAAAGCGAAAGGTATTCATGAAGGCGCGAACAAATATCAATTCACTCAACGTTGTTGACCTCTTCTGCGGCTGCGGCGGCCTCTCTTGCGGATTCGACTTCAACCAAGGTCCCTTGCAGTTTCATACAGTACTCGGAATAGATAATCATTCTGCCGCGATCAGGATATTCAACGCCAACTTTCCTGCTCCGCCTTCGGCACAATTACCGATCGGAAGACTAGCGGATATGACATGGTTCACCCACCCTACCGAGATACGCCTCTATTACCTGGCACACTACGCTTTTTCGCAGAACGACATCCAGCTTAAAGCGACACTCCGCGATCTAGGTATTGATGAGTTTCTGGCAGAACTCAGGCATTGTGATGAACGCTTTACGGAAAAGGCATCGGTGCTTAGCGGTACGCCGGACTATCGTCTGGCAGTATCTCCAATACCCAACGAGACATTTGCACTAGCGTTACCGCAGACGATGATGGATAGTTTGGCGCTTGGCTCCATTTCGAAGCCGCTGCCCAACAAACAACGAATTCCATGGTGTGACGAGTACGACTCGATTCTAACTGGCGAGAATCCAACATATGCGGCTCCCCCTGCAATAGAGCCTGCCCTTTTGCAGGACAGCCGGCAACTCTTGAGCGCAAGACTCTCGCAATTGGTTGAAGCCGCTTCAAAAACAGGAACTGGGCAGAATCGTAATAACGCCGGGCGACTTAGAGCACTGGTGGAGTTCTTCGAAACAGCTCCCGCGAAAGAACTCCAGGCATTGTGGACGCAATGGCATGGCGAACGAGCAACAATTCGTGCGAAGTTCTGCTTGGAGAATGCTCGCACTATAGATACGCTCTACTCTGGGTCCCGCCGAGTAAATATCATTTTGGGCGGCCCGCCATGCAAGGGCTTCAGTCGCATAGGGCGGCCGGTTATTCAGGCATTGCGAGATCAGGGCGTACATGCTTGGTCACACAAAGAGTATGGCGATGAGCGCAATTCCTTGATGTGTCAGTATGTGCTATTTCTCGAGGCACTCAGGCCAGACCTATTCCTGTTCGAAAACGTCTCGAACTTTCAGTCCGTTCTCAAAACACCAGCCGGGCAGTTGGACGCTCCGGCGATGCTGGAAGAGCTGATTGGCGAACTCTCAAATGGAGATCTTCAGTACCATATCCACCATCGGTTGGTGAATGCAAGAAACTTCGCAATCCCGCAAGATCGCCGACGATTTATTATGGTGGGGGTCAATGCGCAGAAAGCAGAAATCTCGGCCTGCCGCGAGTTCTTTGCTTTTGATAGCCCAGGTGCAGACGTGCCATTGAAATTCGCCTTGTTGGGACTTAGCGAGCCGGCAGTTTTTCAGTCTGTCGATGGTGTGAAGACCAATCATCGGTCACCGGTCCACCCGTTCTTTGATGATCAACTTCCCATCGCGGTACAAAGGTACCTTGTATGGATACAGCAACCTGATCCCGTGACGCACAAACGTCCGAGGTCTACAACCGCACATATCTATCGGGAGAGCCGTCCCGATGACCGTGCCTTCATTGAATTTGTAGCGCCGGGGATTAGATGGATGGACCTCAAAGTTCCCCGGTCAGAAACAATCTCGCAGATTAAGTCCACTCTAGAGGCCGCGCTGCCTGAGGTGTCCAAGCCCATAAGGCTTAAGCTTCAAGAACTCCTGACAAAGATCGACGACAGTCTCATGCTGCGGATTTTGTTGGAGCACACTCAAGAGATGTATGACCTTCCGGAGCAACATCTACTGCTTGAAACGTACCTAAAAAATGGTGGATCGACTCATGGTGACTGGTTGGAAAGGCTGTCGGCTAATAAACCATGCAAGACGATAGTTGCGCACATAGGGAAGGATACCTATGGGTACTGGCACCCGACTGAACCCAGAGCCCTGACGATACGAGAGGCCGCAAGGGTCCAATCTTTTCCTGATTGTTTCCGATTCGATTCTGGGGGGGTGGTTGATACCTATGCTGCAATAGGCAACGCCGTCCCTCCTCTGCTTAGCGCGGAGTTCGCGAAGCGAGTCGAGGAGATTCAAAGCAAGTGGGACATCTTTGCTGATCATTGCTGCATAGAATTGCCGACGATCGAGCCGCGGCTACACGCGAGGCAGTTGGAATTGGCTATCCCAGAGTGATCCCAAATTTCTGCTCGATGAGATCAACCAAGCAGCCAAGCTCATGAAATAGGGCACCACGCGTACCCAAGGTGATGCTGTTTTCAACGTGAGCGATCCCAGTCTTGGAAACGAAGACGTAGTCGAAGAACGAAGCATCCATCGCGATTAGGTTACGCGGCAACGCTCGTTCAACATCCGCACCTTGGCTCCTCGCGCCGCCGGTGGCAACCATATCTGCTGTAGCGAAGACATATAGCATCTCTTTGACGCTGTCGGTCCCATCTTGCTCCAGCCCCCATTTCTGCTTGCAATAGTCGTCGCCGAGCATGTCAAAGATAATCTTCCACATCGTCCCGATGTGAAATACCTCTTTGAGCCGAGTCTTTGCACTGATCAGAATTGCGTTTGAATGATCATTGCGCGAGAAAATTGTGGCGTCACCTTCGATTGGAATGCGAATTTCTCTATCGCCAGTTTTCAAAGGAATCGTACGCTTTAGAGTAAGGGACTTTTTCAACCAAGGCGGAAGTCCTTTGTCAACCAGAACTTCATCCTGATTTGCTAAGAGACTCGCGAGCGCGAACACAATAACATTGATGAAATTCTCCCCGATGTTCTTAGCGATGGCTTGTGTTCGACTGCTTCGAAAGCCTGCAGAATTGAACAGCTCCGGACCCCATTTCGCTTCAATTTCCGCAGAGAGATCAATCTTGAAAAGCATCGTCGTCATGTTCGATAGCGCCAACCGGTGAGCGTCCTTTCGGCTGAGGCCCGTTAGCACAGCTGATTCGACGGCTGCGCTATATAAGGTACGAGTGCCACTAAAGGCGGCAGGGGGCTGATGTCCACGCACCGAACGAGTACCTTCGAGCCATTCCTTGATTGATTCATTGAAATTGGGGCATGGAGTACCGTTCGGCCCATACAGGCGGGTTACAGGCTGATTCGAAGGACTTGATCCCAATGATACGGGCTGTGGGTTCATCGAGAGAGCCTCTTCTTAGAACTTCTAGTGGCCTTTGGGGAAGGACTGGAGCTCTTTTCATCGAGTCCTTCTACTACTTTGTGAAGGGGAGCCGAGAACACTCGGCAGATACGGAGCAATGTCCGAAGGGTTATTGGTTTGCCTGCCTCTACCTTTTGCCAATAGCGTACGGAGAAGCCATGCGAAAGCATGTCCTCTTGGCTCAAGCCAGCTGCTTCGCGCAGTAGCTTTACACGCTTCCCCAACTCTTTGAAGAATCTAGCCTCATCGTCCACACCCCTTTCTAGCCGTCGTGGACCAAAAAGACCACGTCCTATTTAGGTCGTGTTGGAGCGCCGCGTTTGCGTGAAGGTGTAGCGGACTTGCTTCTACTGCGTGGAAGCAGTAGCAACAATGATCTGTGCGGTGCGCAGATCAATTCATTTTCGGTTGTCACGGTTGTGCGACGCCGGCGCGTGTGTGCGCTAGGCGCACCGACATAAGAAGGAAAACCGAATTTCTTTCTCGTCGGAGCTCCCCCGCTTCAGGCAACGGTCTAGCCGAGGCGGGAAGAACCCGTCAAGGGTCTCCGCCGCGCTCCGATGAACGGGCACCAGACGCCCGTCCTTGACCGAACCTCCCCACCTCTGCCAGTTGCGAAAAGCCATGAAGCGGGAGCACTCAACGAAAAAATTGGGTTTGGGTTCTCTTCCGTTTCGGATGCCAATCCGCCGCACAGCGGGCAACACAGGAGCACCGGTCCGTCTTCCCATCCTGTGTTAGTGCCGCCTCTTCGCGTCAGGCCATTTTGCCCCACCCGACGGGCCATGCCGACGCCAAAGCTTCGACATGGCTAACGGCGAGGCTCATTGCCATAAGATGGATTGAAATGTTGATGACAATTACCAGCACGCGCGTACCTGCCACGGACATCGGCTACCTGCTCCATAAGAATCCAGATCGAGTGCAGTCATTCGAGCTTTCGTTCGGCAAAGCGCATGTTTTCTATCCCGAAGCGACACCCGAGCGCTGCACAGCGGCGCTCTTGCTGGACGTCGATCCAGTTGCATTGGTTCGGACCCGCCGCGGGCCGTCCGGTGAAGGTGGCGCGCTCGATCAATATGTCAACGACCGGCCTTATGTCGCCTCATCCTTCCTAAGCGTCGCCATCGCTCGCGTGTTAGCGAGTGCCCTTGCCGGGACCAGCAAGGGACGTCCGGAACTGGTCGACCAGGCATTGCCGCTGGTCGCCAGGATTACCGTATTGCCCTGCCGCGGAGGCGAGGACATTCTGAAGCGGCTCTTCGAGCCACTCGGTTATACCGTGCACGCCGAGCATCATGCCCTCGACGAAACGTTTCCGGAATGGGGTGAGAGCAACTACTACACCGTGGAATTGGAACAGAACATCAGCATTCAAAACCTGCTGACCCACCTCTACGTTCTGATTCCAGTACTCGACGCCGAGAAGCACTATTGGGTCGGCCAGGATGAAGTTGAAAAGTTGCTGCGGCATGGGGAAGGCTGGCTACAAGCGCACCCAGAGCGGGAACTAATCGTGAAACGCTACCTGCGTTACCAAAAGCATCTGGCATCGGAGGCGTTGGCCCGCCTGATCGGCGATGAAGAGGCCGAGCCTGAAGCGGAGCAGGAGAAGAAGGCGGAGCAGGAAGAGGCCATTGAAAAGCCAATCGCGCTGAACCAGTTGCGGCTGGAAGCCGTACTGCTGGCCGTTATAGAGTCCGCCGCCACGCGAGTAATCGATCTTGGCTGCGGAGAGGGCAGGCTCCTACGGGAATTGCTCAAACAGAAGCAGGTTCAGGAAATCGCTGGAATGGACGTTTCCCATCGCAGCCTTGAGATTGCCAGCGAGCGTCTGCACTTCGACACCATGCCGCCGAAGCAGAAAGAGCGGATACGTCTCTTTCAGGGTTCACTCATGTATAAGGACAAGCGCCTCGCCGGATTTGAAACTGCAACTGCGGTTGAGGTCATCGAGCACCTCGATCCGCCGCGTCTGGCGGCCTTCGAGAGAGTTGTTTTCGAGCACGCGAAGCCGGACACCGTCATCATCACCACACCGAATTCGGAGTACAACGTACGCTTCGAAACGCCCCCCGCCGGCCAATTCCGGCACAAGGATCACCGCTTCGAATGGACTCGGGAACAGTTCCAGGGCTGGGCTGGAGACGTGGCCCAGCGATTTGGATACACGGTCGCATTTCGCCCGGTGGGCAACGAGGATGCCGAAGTCGGATCGC
The DNA here is from genome assembly GCA_035308825.1 of Occallatibacter sp. GTDB lineage: Bacteria > Acidobacteriota > Terriglobia > Terriglobales > Acidobacteriaceae > Telmatobacter. The sequence continues at coordinate 11,022 of DATGFX010000058.1, forward strand.
CGACGCAGATGGGGGTGTTCAGTCGTGCAGCAACAAACTGACAACCCAAACCTCATCGTCCCTCTGGGAACTCAAGTAGTGATTCGCCAGGATGTCATTCCAATCGGCGGCGGTTCGCCCGTGCCGAAAGGAACGGTTGGTGAGTTGATTCGAACCCCGGCGGACGCGACGCACGCCTATCGCTTGCGCTTCGCAGACGGCTGCGAGGGGACCGTTCGGCGTCAGGAATTCTCATTGCTGAAGCACGTTAAGAATGGGCCTCTCGGTGACTCCGAGCGGGCATTGAAGGAATATGACCTTTATGAGTTCGTGATTTACAGATGCGTGGTTGGTTCCCAGGCATATGGGCTCAGCCATGAGGGCTCAGACGTGGACCGGCGGGGGATTTATCTCCCCCCGGCGGACCTCCACTGGTCGCTCTACGGCGTACCGGAACAACTTGAAAACGCCGTTGCAGAGGAGGTTTACTGGGAACTACAGAAGTTTCTAGTGCTGGCGCTCAAAGCTAATCCCAACGTACTGGAGTGCCTCTATTCCCCTTTAATTGAAACGAAAACGGAGCTAGCCGAGGATTTGTTATCCCACCGCGATGCGTTTCTGTCGAATCTTGTTTATCAGACCTATAACGGATACGTTCTGTCCCAGTTCAAACGCCTTGAGCAGGACCTGCGCGCGACTGGCGCAATCAAGTGGAAACATGCGATGCACCTGATCCGACTTCTACTATCAGGAATCACCGTTCTGCGTGAGGGCTTTGTGCCGCTCTCGGTGGAATCGCATAGGGATCAACTGCTCTCGATTCGGCGTGGTGAGATGGACTGGGAATTGGTGAACGCCTGGCGGTTGCACCTTCACCAGGAGTTCGAGACCGCGTATGCCATGACTGCTTTGCCGGACAGCCCGGACTACCAAACGGTGAATGACTTTCTATTACGAGCACGAAGGAGCATGGCAAGATGACCTTCGAATTCCCGGATGCAGTTAGGCTGGCGGTCAAAGACCATCCTTATCGACTAGTTTTCGCGACGATCAGTGGCGCACATCTTTACGGGTTCCCGTCTCGCGATTCGGATTGGGATATTCGAGGTGTGCACGTGCTGCCCGCCCGCGAAATATTCGGCCTCTTTGAGACCCGCGAAACGATAGAGCAAAGCGTCGAGAGCCCGGTTGAACTCGATGTCGTAACGCATGATGTAAAGAAGTTCTTCGGTCTACTTCTAAAGCGAAACGGCTATGTTCTGGAACAGCTTTATTCTCCGCTCATCGTCCAGTCTTCTGCCGAACACTTGGAACTGAAGCAGATCGCAACCGGCTGCATCACCCGATTTCACAGCCATCACTACCTGGGATTCGCCGCCACACAATGGGGGCATTTCGAAGCCGAGCAACCGCCACGCGTGAAGCCACTTCTCTACACGTTCCGCGTCCTTCTCACCGGGATTCACCTGATGAATACAGGTGAGGTCGAAGCCAATTTGATTAGGCTCAATGAGGAGTTTCGGCTTCCTTATCTAGACGAACTGGTTGGTCGTAAGACTCAGGGCCGAGAGCAGGAGACGCTGACAGATCATGATGTCGAGTTTTACTCAGCGGAGTACCGTCGCCTCCGCTCTGAACTTGAATTGAGTTCGGAGCGCTCAAGTCTGCCTGAGTCTCCATCCTGCAAACAAGAGCTTTCTGACTTGCTGGTCCGCATTCGTGAGCGGCAGCCTCAGACGCATTAAGGAAAATGAACTCGTGAAGATCACCATTCCTGAACTTTCGCTTGTCGTGCTTATCGGCCCATCTGGTTCGGGCAAATCGACGTTCGCACGCACGCATTTCAAGCCGACAGAAATCCTGTCATCGGACTTCTCTCGCGGCCTCGTTGCTGACAACGAGAACGATCAGACGGTCACTGGCGATGCCTTCGAGATCCTTCACTTCATCGCCAGGAAGCGCCTCGCCTTGGGACGACTAACGGCAATAGACGCCACCAACGTGCAGACGGATTCGCGCAAACCACTCGTTGAACTGGCGCGCGAGTTTCATGTTCTTCCAGTGGCATTCGTCTTCAATTTCCCGGAGAAGCTCTGCCAGGAGCGCAATCGAGACCGTGCGGATCGAGACTTCGGCCCACACGTAATCCGGAATCAGTCCCAACAATTGCGGCGGTCATTGCGGGGATTGGAGCGCGAAGGTTTCCGCCACGTCCACATTTTCAATGACCCCGCGGACCTTGAGGGGCTCGAAATTGAGCGCCAGCCATTATGGAACAACCTGAAGCAGGAACACGGGCCGTTTGACATTATTGGCGACGTCCACGGCTGTTTCGATGAAATGAATACGCTGCTTCAGCGGTTGGGATACGCGGTTGAGTTGGAAGGCGCTGATTTTCGCGTCACTCCGCCCGACGGCCGCAAGGCAATTTTCGTCGGTGATCTTGTCGATCGCGGGCCAAAAATCATGGAGGTTTTGCGGCTTGTGATGGGGATGGTGAAGTCTGGAACTGCATTCTGCGTGCCCGGAAATCATGACGTAAAACTCATGCGAAAATTGCGCGGAAAAGAGGTCAAAATCACTCATGGACTTGCCGATTCATTGGCTCAACTGGAGCCCGAGTCACCCGAATTCAAGCGCCAGGTCGCCGACTTCATCGACGATTTGGTGAGCCACTACGTGTTCGACGAAGGTCGCCTGGTGGTCGCCCATGCTGGCATGAAAGAGGAGATGCAGGGCCGAGGATCGGGGGCGGTCCGTTCGTTCGCACTGTTCGGTGAAACCACCGGAGAAACGGACGACTACGGCCTTCCAGTTCGTTATAACTGGGCTGCCGAATACCGCGGAAAGGCGATGGTTGTGTATGGTCACACGCCCGTTGCCGAGCCGGAATGGCTGAATCGGACCATCGATATTGATACCGGTTGTGTCTTCGGTGGGAAGCTTACTGCGCTACGCTATCCGGAGAAAGAACTCGTGTCCGTACCCGCCATCCGGGAGTATTACGCACCATCGAAACCGTTCCTGCAGGAAGGCGCCGGGGACGCGTCCGCCAGCCCGTTGACCCAGCAGCAAGAGCACGATGACTTGCTCGATATTGACGACGTAATCGGCAAGCGGATCGTTGAAACTCGCCTGCACGGGAACCTCACAATTCGCGAAGAAAACGCCATCGCGGCGCTCGAAGTGATGAGCCGTTTTGCGGTGAATCCGAAGTGGTTGATCTACCTTCCGCCAACCATGTCACCCTCCGAGACGAGCAGCGAACCGGGGCTCCTTGAACACCCGGCCGAGGCGTTCGAGTACTTCCGCAAGGCCGGTGTCGAGCAGGTTATCTGCGAGCAAAAGCACATGGGGTCGCGTGCGGTTGTGATCGTCTGCCGAGACCGTGATGCTGCGCTCAAGCGCTTCGGGGTTGCTGAGGATGAGGCTGGAACTTGCTATACCCGGACAGGGCGGCGCTTCTTTACGGACCTCAGTCTCGAACGCGAGTTCCTCGATCGCATCCGCTCTGCGGCAGGCAAGGCCGGTCTCTGGGAAGAACTGAGCACCGATTGGCTGTGCCTCGACTGCGAACTAATGCCTTGGTCAGCAAAGGCGCAGGATCTGCTGAAGAATCAATACGCACCCGCCGGAGCTGCTGCAAAAGCAGGTCTGCAGCAGGCGGTCGCCGCCCTGAAACTCACGGCGGACCGCCTTCCGGAAGCTGCTCCTTTGGTCGATTGGTACGAGCAACGGGCCGAAATGGCGGGGGCCTATGTTGAGGCGTATCGCCGCTATTGCTGGCCGGTAAAATCACTCCTTGATTTGAAGCTCGCGCCATTCCATTTGCTCGCCGGCGAGGGGTTCGTCCACACCGACAAGGACCACCAATGGCACATGCAAATCCTCGGCAAATTGGCCGAAGCCGACCTCGAATTGCTGCTCGCCACACCTTACAAAGCGGTCAGCCTGAACGAGCCGGAAGCGGTGTCTGGAGCCGTGGCTTGGTGGCAGGAATTGACGGACGCGGGCGGCGAGGGAATGGTTGTGAAGCCCCTCCAGTTTGTCTCCAGAAACAAGCGCGGACTCGTCCAGCCAGCAGTGAAATGCCGCGGGAAAGAGTACCTCCGAATCATTTACGGGCCGGAGTACACGGCACCCCAGAACCTGGAACGATTGCGCTCTCGTGGGCTTGGGACGAAGCGCTCTTTAGCTCTGCGGGAATTCGCCCTGGGCATGGAAGCGTTGCAACGGTTCGTGGAGCGCGAGCCTCTCCGCCGCGTTCATGAGTGCGCCTTCGCGGTTCTGGCACTGGAAAGTGAGCCTGTGGACCCTCGGCTGTAAGCGTGCTGTGGGCCACTGGAGCGGCTCTGTGGCCCGCGTTGAGCGTCCAGCGGCATCTGGCTATTCCAAGGTTGCTGCCGCCTGACGCCGCGCTGCTTCGCAGCGGTTGGAGGATGACACGTCATCCCCAACGGGGCGCTGCAGGGACACCGCCGTATATGTTTGTCAACGTGTTCCGTTTCAAATATTTGCATTTCGCGTTTACGCGCGTAAACACTGGATCGTTGCGGATCATCGCAATGCGCCGAGGTGGCGCTAACACGTTGTCTTCCCGTCAGTTGCTGTGAAAACGTCCTTGGCGGTTTGACAAGAAAAAGTTGTCGGCGTAGGTTGCGAAGCAGGCGCTGAGCTGATGTCTTCCCCGGACTCCAAGCCGCCTTCGCTGATTCCGCCAGCGGTCACAGCCGCGCGGTCTCCCGATACTTTTCGCGCCAAATCCATCGCCACCCGCCTGACGGAGGCGGAGTTTGCCGAGGTCGAAGAGGCCGCTGTCCGCGCCGGCAAGAAGGTCGGCGAATGGCTCCGCGACGCTGCGCTGGCCGTGGCGCGCGGCGAAGACGAAGGCCACACGGATCCAATTCTGCTGGCTGAGCTGATGGGAATCCGGGCCCTCATTCTGAACCTCTTCAGGGAGGGTTCGAGGAATCCAATCAGCGACGAATCTCTGCGCAAGATCTCGGCGTATTCCGAGTCGGTCAAGCAGCAGAAGGCTGACGAGTTTCTCGCGAACTTGAGAGCACGATCCGGGGCGTCGAAGCCTCCGGAGAATGAACCATGAAAGTTCCGTCCCTCCGAGCAGCTTTGCCCCCGGCTTTGATTGCATTTGTAATGGTGACCGGGGTTCTCGCCAACCTACCGTTGCCCATGTGGCTCTGGTGGGCTGCTCCACCCGTCGAACTTTATTACTCCGAAGCGTATTTCAGGAGCACCATGGCGCTGCGGAACCCGGCCGCCACGACTGCGGTTCAATGGCTTTACAAGACAGCGCCTGGGAGACCCAATCAACTCGTAGTTGAGGCCGATGTTGACGCGGACAGTCCAGGCGATCAGCAGGACGTTCGCGTCCCGATGCACCTCAGTTCCGCCGCCCGAAGTGCTGGCTGGACCGGCTTGGATCGGGGGCCAAGAGAGGAGTACAAGGCTGCAGAACTGGAACCATACCTCCGGGATCAGTTCTACGATGGCAGGAGTTTCTGGCGACTCTTCGAACCGGTATTGCGCTGGGGATTGTTCGTCCTGTTTGCCGTTCTTGCGGCCCGAGAATGGCTCGTTGGAAGGGCGCGCGAAAGGAGATTGCGTCGTCAGGAGATGTGGTCTGAATCGTTCCGGGATAAAGGGGACAAGTTGCGAGTGGGGATGAGCCCTTTCCTATGGTCCCGACGGTTTCTCAAACGTGGTGCCGAAACGGTCGCCGAATTGATTCGGAAGGGCGTGCCAAACCACGCGACATCCAGCGTTGCGCCGACGACCGAAACGAAGTTGCAACGGCCACGCCAATTGTCTCCTGCGACCGCTCCGGAACCGAATGCCGAAGCTACTCTAAAAGGTCTTCGGAATGTCTTCCCAATAGTCGCCGCAGAACAGCCGAATACACATTCGCAGGCAGCGACCACGACAGTTCCTTCCAGCCCTCCCAAGAAGCCGGTCAAACGTCACTCGATCTTCGCTGGCAACGTCAGACAGAAGACCGCCGATGAGCAGCCCACAAGCTGGGACGAGTCGCAATGGATTGACTGAGCGAAGGTGGTTCTCGGAGATCGCGTGTCCAATCCAAGTTGACGATGGTTCTTGACAGGCTTTCCGAGTGCTCGAACTTCGATCCCAAGCGGATTGATTGCTCGGTCCAAGTTGCCGCGTTGAGGGTGACATCGATTGTTGTTCCGGGTGGTCACAGCATTTGGATTCGCGGCCTACCAGTCGCTCAATTCAAGAATCAATCGGAAGGTTGTTCCGCGTGCATTCACACATCTATTTGTGCCGCTGTTCGGGATGGGTAACACGCCAAGTCTTCGAATGGTGAAAGACTATTTTCGACGCGTCGTTTCGGCGGCATCATAGATGCATGTTCGAACGGTAAAAGTCAGCAAAACATCCGAGCGATCCGGACACGACTAGCTACAAAAGGCGCATGAACACTGGAGAAACGCGTAAAATAAATTTGAGATGTCTGAGCTTACGTCGCGAATTGCGGTTAGTCTATGCGTGAAGGCAGAAGCGAGATGCTGCCGCGCACGCTATAGGTTTCACGCGCATGTTGACCATCTCCAAATCGTTATCGGCGGGCCAGGCGAAGACGTATCACTCACGCGAGTTCACGTCTGAGAAACAGAACTACTGGAGCCGTGACCCGCAAGTGCATAGCGAATGGCGAGGTAGCCTCGCGCGGGAGTGGGGCCTCAAAGGCTCGGTAGGTGCCGAACACTTCGCGCGCCTCAGCGAAGGCCAGCATCCAGAAAGCGGCGCGCAGCTTGTCAAGCACCAGCCTGCCCGAACCTACGAGAACGAGCGCGGCAAGGAAATTACAAGCGTCGAACATCGCGCGGGATGGGATGCCACGTTCTCTGCACCAAAGTCAGTCTCTCTGACCGCCCTTGTGGGTGGCGATGACCGCGTCCGCGACGCGCACCGCGAAAGTGTCCGCGTCGCACTCGGAGAGTTGGAGCGGTATACCCAGGCCCGCATCGGCAACGTGCATGCGCCGGAGACAACCGGAAAATTCATCGCCGCGACCTTCGAGCACGATACTGCTCGTCCCGTGGATGGCTACGCAGCACCCCAGCTTCACACGCACGCGGTTATCTTCAACATGACGGAGCGTGAGAACGGCCAGACGCGCGCGCTTCAAGAGCGCAGTCTTTTCCAATCGCAACAGTACGTGACAACCGTCTATCGTTCGGAACTCGCCTTGCGGCTGCACGGGTTGGGTTATAAGATCGAACGCGGCAAACATGGTCAACCGGAGATTAAGGGCTACAGCCAGGAATATCTTGACGCATCGAGCCCGCGCCGGGAACAGATCCTTGGCCACTTGCAGGAAATTGGCAGGGACGGTGCAGGAGCTGCGCAGGTCGCGGCCCATCGCACGCGTGACAGCAAGGAACTTCACTCGCCGGATGAAGTACTGAAACGGCACCGCGAACTCGCCGCTCAGTTCGGACATCAGGCGGATCATGTTGTGACCGAAGCGCGATTGAATTCGCGGTATCACGCGCAACAACCCGACAAGCAAACGCAGCAGCCTGAGAAAACTGTGCAGCAGTCTGTGACCTATTCCCGGAATCACGTCTTCGAGCGTTCTGCAGTTCAGGATGAGCGAGCCATCCTGCAGGCGGCGATAGACCGAAGCATGGGGCAAGCCACATACGGTCAGGTGCGGCAGGAGTTTGAGCAGAGGCTAAAGCGAGGCGAGTTCCGCGAAGTTGCTCGTGCGGATGGAAGGGCGGCACCGCAGTACACCACCTCCGAGATGGTCCGTATGGAAAAGGAAATCATTGCCCGGATGCAGGAAGGCAATCGGCGCGAGTTTCGCGACCCTATGCTGGTATCACCGCAACTCCGCATTGCGACCGAAGATCGGCATCCTGAACTGAGCCGGTCACAACTCAAAGCCGTGGATGACATATTTGTAAGTAGAGAGAAAATTGTTGGCTTGGACGGCGTGGCAGGCACCGGCAAAACTACAACGCTGGCTGTCATCCGTGAGGGTGCGGAAGTGCAGGGATTGGCCGTCGAGGGATTCGCCCCAACTTCGCGAGCGGCTCACAAGCTTGCTGAGGCGGGAATCGAAACTTCAACGCTCCAGCATCATCTTGCGAGGGGAGAGCGGCCCGATACCGGCGAGAAGAGGCTGTATGTACTCGACGAATCTTCGCTCGCGTCCACCCGCCAAATGCACGAATTCATAGAACGGCTTCGACCCAATGACCGAGTTCTCCTGGTCGGCGATACGCGGCAGCATGAGGCTGTCGAAGCGGGCCGCCCTTTCGCGCAACTTCAAGAAGCCGGTATGCGGACAGCGAAACTGGACGAGATTGTCCGGCAGCGCGATCCGGAGCTGAAGCAAGCAGTCGAGCAGTTGGCGCGTGGTGAGATTGGCGCGGCTGTTGAAAGCCTTGGCCGTCAAGGCCGAGTCCATGAGGTGAAGGGCCATGAGGAACGCATCTCGGCCATTGCGCGCGAGTATGCCAAATCTCCCGAAGGCACCCTCGTGGTTTCGCCAGATAACCGCTCACGCACGGAGATCAATCAGCGGATTCATGATGAGTTGCAGACACGAAGTGTTGTGAGCCGCGAAGGTCACAGTTTCCAGACACTCGTGCCGCGCCAGGAGATGACAGGAGCGGATCGCGGTTGGGCTCAGCAATACCAGGTTGATGACATTCTTCGCTACTCCCGGAGTTCGCGCGAAACCGGCATTGATAAGGGAGAATACTCTCGCGTTGCCTCTGTGAATGTCGAGGAAAATAAACTCACAGTTCTTCGAAGCAGCGGGCAACAGACAACCTACGACCCGCGCCGACAGATGGGCGTTTCTGTATATCGCGAGCAGGAGAAGGTATTCTCCGCCGGCGACCGTATTCAATTCACGGCACCCAATCAGGATCTGAAGATTGCGAATCGCGAATTGGGAACAGTAGAAAGCATCTCTGAGGATGGCAAGATACGCCTCAAGCTCGACAACGACCGCAGCATAAGTTTCGATCCGCAGCGCCATCCACATCTGGACCACGGTTATGCCGTGACCAGCTACTCCAGCCAGGGACAAACGGCAGACCGGGTCCTCGTCAATGTGGACACGGAGTTGGGCGCGTCAGACTTGCTGAACAACCGCATGGCCTACGTCTCTGTGTCGCGCGGCCAATGGGATGCGCAGATTTTTACAAATGACCGAAGCGCACTCGCGAACGCGCTCGGCCACGACGCTTCACACCAGAGCGCCTATCAGCCGCAGCAGACAATCGTTCCACCTGTGCAGGAGATTGCTCATAGCGAAACGCCACGTCCCGATTTAGGCCAAGGCCTCGGTATTGGCCTCGGCATGTAACGACCCCATGCAAGACAGGCACGACAAACGTATTGTTTGTACTTATGCAAACTCAGATTCTCGTGAGGACATTGTTATGCCCGCAGAACTCTTCATCAAAAAGCCTGTTCAAAGCGTTGGAACAGCCACTCTGGGATTGGAACGTCATTTTTCAGTAGGCGAGATTGCCGAAAGATGGGCTCTCAGCGAAAAAACCGTCCGGCGAATGTTTGAGAACGAAGAAGGCGTGCTGCAGTGGGGCAGCCCTGAGACCCGACGTAAGCGCGGCTACATTACGCTACGCATCCCCGAGAGCGTGATGCTTCGCGTCCACCGTGAACGAACCAGACGCGCGGGCTGAACCGACGCTTCCCGTAACGAACCGCTATTTCTTCCTGCGCCGCTCGGACATCGTGAATCCGATTGGAGTCGGCTTAAAAATCTTCGCAATCTTACGCCTTTGCTCTTGACGCAACGCTTGATAGTCGATTTGGCCTAACACGTAATAGTCACTTATCCCACCTTTAACCTGGACCACATCCCTCAAGTAGTCTTCCTTGGCCGGGACGCGGATTCGACTGTCACCATAGAGACGATTGTTGACCTGCACAACAAAGGTGTGAAGATCCAAGGCGGTCGCTTCAACTAGGCTCGAGAACGTCTTAACGTCCGAATTCCATTCAAGGACATAGAGCGTATCGAGTTCTCCGCATAGGGCGCTTCGATGACCGATGGTAGTCAAATCGCTGCAAATGAGTACAGAGAAGCAATATCCTCGATGTACGTAAAGCGTCGGCAAGGCAACGCTCCCTGAGGCTCGATAAAGCGACCTTTTTCGATTCGGATCAAGCTTACGAAGCTCGAGGCGCTCTTGATGAGCAGGCGCGAATTTTGGTTGCAGGCGAATAATATGACTTGCATATCCAGGCCAATTCGTCGCGAGGGATACGAGGCAGTCGTTTCTCAGCTCGCCTGACTTAGAATCGCGGTGATACTCAACGCCGGCCAACAATGACACATTGTTGGATGCAAGCTTCTTTGCGAAGCGCAAAGCCCATCGCAGCGGAATGCTCAACTCAGGGAAAACTATATAGTCGGGTCGCACCGGTTCTGTGAGCATTCGGTTGATCAGTTCATTAAGTTCTCTGTACCGATGCAATGAACGGTCTTGTCTCCCTAAAGCAGCCGCTCTCCATTGATCTTCAGTTGTCCTATAGCTGCTTATGCCTACGGTGATCTTTTCCCGAGGTGCACCCGGAACAACAAATGTCGCAAACGGAGGTGGAGACGGCGGCTCAGGCTCGATGCCGACGCGGGAACTTTCTGCGACGCGAGCTCCTCGTAGAGCCATTATTGCTTTTCGGTAGACCTCGGGATCATCGAGAACATCTGGGGCTGCAAGGGGGATTTCGTCCGCACGTAATGGCCGCGTGGGAAAAGCTAGTGCTGGCCAATGAGGAATTTTCAAACGGCCTGCGAGCTTCCTAAAGCGGCGAATGGCACCCAGACGTAGCTTGCGGCGGACCTCAATCTCTTTGGGCACGGGTGGACCGATTTCGTCGGTGGACTGGCTCATGTACCAAAATTCCTTGTATGGACGACTACCCCAGTCTGCTAAGAGAAGCTGATGTGCGAGGTGACGGAGCGCCTGTGATGACGACGGGAGCGATACATCTGGATCGAGCATCCTTAGCTTCCGCAGCACAGACAAAAACCGAGAGTCGAGCTTTCCGGTCTGCCTGGTTGCTGCTTGTAAGGCCGTCTGCCGAAAGGCCTCAGCACAATGTTTGAGGCAAAGGTCAAATCGTAGTTGTTGTTTAACTCTGCCGACGGTCGAAGTGTTCCGGAGTAACTCTGTAATGCTGGAAAATGCAGATACAAATTCCGCGGCTGCCTCGAAGTCGCTACAGCCAAGCATCAAGCCGAAGACGCGAGGTAAGTAAGTAGCAAACTCGAAGAAGCCAACAGGAGTCAGAGCATGTCTACTCACGAGAGCATAAAATTCCTTCCTGACTCCCTGCCATGAAGCAGATCGAAGATCTGAGGCATATATCTCTATGTCACCTAAGAGAAGAGAAAGACCGAGGCGTCTAATGGAAACTGAGTCTGCCTTTCGGAGAGCATCAACATGCCTGGTCGCATCTTGGGTTGCAAGAAGCGCTCTGGATGCCATTTCGGCTCCAGACTCGGGAACAACGGGAAGCAGTCTGTGTTCGCTAGACTGAATTCGAATCTGTTCGCGGATATGTTGGATCAGATCGAGACCATGAGCGGATGACAGCGCAAATATCTTTTGTTTAGTGCCGACAAAGGTAAGTTCCGAATCGTGCGCATACGAGAGACTGACGCGAAGAGATGGGGATTTTCCTGCGTTGCGCTTCACCGTCAGAAGCGGGGCTAACGTATTCGCGAGCCATGCGCTGACGTCCTTACCACCCTTGAGTTGCGCAGTGTTTTCGAAGACAAGGAAAATGTCGTCAACGTAGCGGCCATAATACAGGGGGCGGACCTTCGTTGTGATCGCCTTGTCGAAATCTACCAACAAGACATTGGCGATTATCTTCGATGCGGATAGGCCGACAGGAATGGCCCCGAGGGGTCGATCCACGTAGTCTGGTGTCGATCGATACCAAGTCTCGATCGCCTGCAGTAGCGAATGGGTAAGCAATCGTTCTCCGCGAGAGAGCTGCAAATTGATAGCATCGAGAAAGCGCTTTCGAAGTAGAAACGCGGGACAAACACGATGGTAAAACTGCTCTATATCCATCGTGATCGCAAGGATGCTTTTTCCCCTCGACAATGCGGTTTCCATTGCCGATAATCCTTTCTCTCTCCATGCCCGATACGCGGAAAAGTAGGGGACAAAAAGGCCGGTCGCAGAAAGATTGATGTCTCCTCGTCGGGATTCCTCGGAAGAAGCTGTGCGCGTTCGTCGCAAGCGGTTCGCATAAGAGAGTTGAGGATCGAGGGCTCCGTCAAAGAGGTGGCCAACCTTTATGATCCATAAGGCTGATATCACTTGGAAGTCGACGGACGGGCGAATTATTAGCCTCAGCTTAGCATCGGCTCTTCGGCCAGACACTTCAAATCGGCGTTTCCAGTCTGCTATCGGATCAATAGCGCTGAAGTGTCCACCGTCTTGATCATTCCAAACACTTGCATCGATGGATTTCGGCAAGTACGCATAGTTGCCAAGAAATGTTGTGTCGGAAGCCCACGTTTCATTTCCGTCCAGCAGAACGCGGTGGAGGTGCGCTAGGTTCTGCGCCAGATTCTGTTCATATTTGGTGAATGCCAGGGCTTGGACATGGGTATTCTCGTAGTAAGCCTCGACCTTGGCTTTCCGATAAGCAATATACAAGTCTCCTAGCGAGACATCTCGCTTCGACAGAGGCATTTCCTCTAACACCCCTAACTTTCATGAGGATAGCTGGACCTAGCAAGGGTAGCAGATTAGTTTGAGCACTTGGCCACATATGACTGGCAAACCTCTGTCGCAGACAGGAGGCGAAGATTTCCACCAACCTTCTATCGTGGAAGGATGGAAATGGAATCAACCTGCAGCAGAGGTCTGGCCAGGCGCCAGTTGCCAAGCGGACTGTACGCTCTTCTCCAGTTGATCCTGGCGAGCGCGAACCCATGGTGAATAATGTTTCTCGGTGACCCGGACGCTGGCATGGCCCAGCAGGATCGAAACCTGATCGATGGGAACGCCCGCCAATAGCATCTCGACGGCGAAGGTGTCGCGGAACATGTGGCAGTGGCAACGCTTTGGCGTGCCGTCCAGCTTGAGGAGATTAGCAACCTTGAACAGCCGACGATAGGCGCGCTGCCAGTTGGCGACGAAGGTTTTGGGCAACCCATTACCGGACCAAAAGAAATAATTCGGATTCGGCTTGAGGCCCGGAGGGATTGAACGGAGCATGTCGGCGACGTGGGGCGGCAGCGGCACGAAAACCGGCGTGCCGGTCTTCGCCTGATAGAGCATAAGCTTGTTTTCTATGAGTCTCGCGCATTCGAGCGTTGCTGCGTCGCGGATGCGCAGTCCGCTCCAGCGCATCAACTCCGTCAGGGCGCGGATGCGAATGCCGCGCTTCTCGGGAGCCCATGAGCGTTCCGCATATTCGCCGAGCCGGCAGGTCGCGTCGATGATGCACTTGTACTCATCTGCCGTGAAGTAGTCCGTTGGAACATGCTTCGCAATCACCCTTCCCATGGTCGCAGTTGGATTTTCCCGCAGCCATCCCTGCCTGACGCAGAACCAGAAGAAGCCGATCACACGTTCGAATTTCTTCTTGCGGGCGAGTTCCTTCTCCTTCCAGGTCTGCCGCCACTCTGTAAGATTGCGGGGATTGAATTCTCTCAGGAAAGTGATGCCCCGTTCCTCAGCGAATCCGAGGAGCTGCACCTCGAAGAAGCTCCGCAACTTTTGCCGCGTAGCCGTTGCCAGGCCGCGGGCCTCAGCATCGCCGAGGAAGACACCGACCGCCTCCTTGACTGTAGTCAACTTGGTCGCTTTTACGTCGTCTTCGCCGCCGAGAGCGGATTGCTCGTATTTGCGAGCGAGGAGTTCGGCCTGCTCCCAGGATTTGGTTTTTGCCGAGGCGCGGAATCGGCCAGTGCGGCCGGGAAGAGTCCCGTCAAGCCACTTTGGACAGCGGCAACGGCGGTAGTTGGAATCGTCTTTCTTCGCGCAATCGGGGTGATGGCGGGTGTAGACGGACAGCATAATGCCGTCAATCTAGCACGAAAAATCGGTTGGTACAAATCTGGTACAGTTTCCAAAATCTCTTACTTTTCCACAATTTATATGATTGAATCTATTGCACTTAGTTATTGGTGGAGGCGGCGGGAGTCGAACCCGCGTCCGAAATCGTTGTCAGCCAGGAGAATCCATGCTCAGTCCAGTTCCGGAGGTTTCACTCGCTGCGCTCAGAACGGACAAGATGCGCAGAAAGCTAGTCCGATGATCTTATGGCTGCAACACGGACCGAGCCGCAGCCACCAGCCTACTGAATGACGTCTCGCTCGCAGCCCATAGGCGAAACCGCGAAAGACGGCTGCTTAGTTAATTAAGCAGCAAGTGCCAGATTGTCGTTGGCAACTTTGGTTTTGCGAGCGATTATGGGTGCCCACACCCCAGCATGCCTCCGTGCCGCAAGCGATCCCGTCGAAACCGTGACGCCCCCGCTTTCACCCATCGACGAAGACCTGTCGCTGGGTTTTCGGCTACACCCATTTGGATGAACGGGGTGTAGCGTTGGGTGCAAACCGGGCCAACCGGCTCGTGTAGCAGGTTCTATTGTACGCGCAATCGGATTTGCTCCGCTCCCGCGTGGCTCGTGTGCGGGAAGGCGACCGCGCGGGCACGCCTGGGGGCGACCGAAGCGGCAGATGCAGTTTCAGGTCTCCGGTAGCGACAGGTATCTCCTCCCCCCTTCAAGATTTGCGGTTTTCCACCAAAAATTGCCGCGAATCCAAGAGCAGGTGTAGAGAAGCAGCTTTGGCGGGGCCATGAAGCAATGAAATGCATCCCATATCTGACAGTCCCATCGCTGCGGTAAAGTCCGAAGGCAGACCGCAGCATCCCAGTAAACCAATGCGGCGATTTGATGCACCCTGACCCTTTGCGACCCCTCCATCGAGCAAGCCGATGAGCAAATGGCTATCGCCGCGGAAATGACTGCCTCCATGCTCGCCTTGGTGGACCGGACGCAAACGCTGAAAAGCGAGAAACAATCAGGCGCACCGATGAGTTGATCCGCAAGATGTGGGGCATCTTCGGCGGCGATCTCTAAAAAAGTGCGACGTCCCCGGGGAGGGTCCGACTTCATTTCGACCAAGGGGGGACGACACCGGTCATACGGGCGTACGCGATGAGCTGCCCCATATGCTCGTCGGCGTGGACGATGATGCGCAGGTACATCCAGTCCACCGTCGAGTTGCGCCCCTCGACGCTCACATGCATCGCGAGGTGCTGGGGTGTCTCTTTGAGGTGCGCCTCCTTCACTGCATTGAGCGAACGCTTGAGCCAGACGATCACCTCCGGTTTTGAGGTCACCGTCTTTTCTGCGTCTTCCTTGAGGTCGGACGGCATTTTTGGGCCGGTCGCGCTGAGCAGGAAAAAGTTCGCCAACACGATATGCATGTAGACCTCGCTGGTGGAGCGCACACCGGGAGCGGGACGCCATGCGAACTTCTCCGCCGGCGTGGCTTCCGCCAAGGCGAGGAGCTGATAGGTGGTGTGCTGCCATTCTCCGTCGAAACCCTGCCACAGGCCTTGCATGTCAGCCGAATCCGTTTGGGCGTACGCAGGGCACATGAAGAGGAGAGGCGCAAAGGCAAGGACGGCCAGGAAGATGCGGCGCATGGGATAAATGTCCTTTCGGTTGAGTTTCCGGGGACGTTGAACCTGGTAATTGGACGGCAAGAAGATCTGATGGCGCGGATTTCTTGCCGGCGTATGTAAACGACGCGCGCGGCTCGAACGTTGTACCGGTGGCTGACGTACGTTCGCGGCCGCGATTCTGATCGTGGTCATCCCATTGTGGCAGAGGTTCCGATGAAAACAAGTCCAGGATTGCGCGGGCGCGACAAGACGGAGCCGCGTGGGCCCGCATGGGCCAACACGATCATGCTGCTTTTCTGGCTGGCGGCGGGCGCGGTCACGCTGCTTCCGTTTGCGTATGGCACATCGCCGCTCGATGCGATTCTGCTGCGGGTACCGGGCAACCAGGGAAACTGGTGGCACTTTCTCGCGGCTGCGCCATTCTTTCTGGCGTATCCCATGATCTGGCTGCGGGTGCGCGCGTTGCTCTCTTTGCAGCCATCTACGGCTCCGGGCAGGCGGGCGTTGTGGGTTTGCGCGGGATTGTCTGTCGCGGGCACGCTCCTGGTGGAGATGCCATTTATCCTCCACCTGGCGGGAACCAAAGGATGGCCGACCCTCTCGATGCTGAGCACCGGCTTGGGCATCATCGCGGCAAGCGCCGCGACTCTTGCGGCGCGCCGGCGGCAGATGCTGCCGACGCAGGCATGCGTGGCTGGAGTGACCACTGCCTGGATGGCCAATGCATGCCTTTGTGTTGTGGTCTATGCGAGTGCTCCCGGAGAGTTTTCATCGAGGTCGGGATGGGCCGTAACAATGGTATTGATTTGGCCGATGGCGCTGGAAGTGTTGCTGATGTATGCCGGCGCGTTGAGGAGCAGGCTAGCGCGGATCGCAATCGGCGACTGACCCAGGGGATCCGATTCCGGCAAATCGACGCGGGCTCCTCAACCCGCCTGGGAGACGGGGAGAAGCCCGCATCGTTCTGAAAGCGACTATTGGTCGCCGCCCAGAACGTTTTCGACCGCGGTGAGAGTTCCAACGAGTCCGTGTGACTCGCCCCCTGGTCCAGCGGCGAAGTAGAGCGTGGTTGCGGGTCCGGCGGCGGCCCCGTTGCCGAACGCAATCCCCCAGAGGCCGTCGATGGTGATGGGGTTGTTATCGGTGCCAAAGAGCCAGCCCTTGAAATCGCCGGTGAGCGGATCGAAGGCAAGAATCTGCCCACTGCCGAACTGGCCTACAAGGATGTCGTGGCTGAACTGGCCAAAGTCGCTTGGGGCCTGCGCCAGACCCCACGGCCCGTTCAACCAGGAGCCGTGCTGAAGGCGAAGGAGCAGGCGGCCGGTTGGCGAAAAGACGTCCACGTAGCCGAGTCCGGGTCCATCGACTTCATCGTGTTTTTGGTCATCCTGCTTGGCGAAGCAGACATAGAGGTTGCCGCCGATGTTCTGCACGTTGAAGGGAGCAAATCCGTGCGGAATTCGATGGTCTTCGAAAGCATCGCCGAAGAGATGAATTGGCTTGAAGTTCGTGTCGTAGACGGCGATCCGATTCTTGCGGAAATCAGCTGCGTAAAGGAAATCGGCAGACTGACCTGACGGACTGTTGACGGTGGCTAAAGCGAGGCCTTTGAAGACGGAGGCGCTTTTGGTGTTCACCATGATCAAGGCAGTGCTGGGGTTGGCGCTCGAGTTCCATCCGGAGATCGTCCCGTCTTCGGTGGCGAAGATAAAGGCAGCCGGCGCTCCTTTGGCGACCTGGAATCCCTGGGTTCCGTTGTACACCTGTCCTGTCGGCGTACCAGTCGGGCTGGCGTTTGGATCTCCGGTGGGAATTGTCACCACAAGCGGGACGATTGCGCCGGTGTTGCCGTTATAGAGGGTTGCCAGACCGGTTCCGTTGTCAGAAACCCACCAGGGGCTGCCCGAGCTTCGCGAGATACCCCAGGAGTTGACGAGGTTGGGATCGGTGGTAGTGGCACCTGAAGTGTCGGCCACAAGATTGGTTTGTTTGTAGTGTTGTGCCGGTTGGCCGTGAAGGCTTGAGGTGGCGATCGCAAGAATTGAAACGCTGAGCGCCATTGGCAATGCACGCTTGCCGATGTTAAGCATAAGATTCTTCACCTCTTCAGAGATTCTTTGGAGAAGCCCGCGGTCCGCCGAGACGCGGGAGTGCTTGTCTCGGCACGGAGATCAAGGTAGGCGCGCCAAGCCGGGTGAGTTGTCAGCCAATTGTCTTTGTCTTGTTAGTTGTTTTCCGGCGAGAGGGTCGCAGATCGCAGATCACCTCGTCTTTTTCCCAGGCCTCCACCGGAAGACCTGGGGCACCTGGATGCTTGTATTGCTCAGGTCCCGGGAGAGCAATGAGCGGCCCGCTACAGTTTGCGCAGGCGGGTGCAGGCGTCGTCGAGGTCTTCATCCTTTTTGGCGAAGCAGAAGCGGAGCAATTCTTCTCCGCGGCCCGGTCGGAAGAACGCCGAGCCTGCGACGGATGCGACTCCTGTTGCGGCGAGCAGGTGACGCGCTTTTTGCGCGGCAGTGGCTCCGGGCAAGCGCGAGGCCTTGGCGAGGATATAGTAAGCGCCGGCGGGAACACTCGGCTCCATGCCGGCGTGGCGCAACGCAGCGAGCAGGCGCTCGCGCTTCGACTGATGGTCTGAAGCTAACTGCGTGTAGAAAGTGGGCGGCAACTGCTCGAGCCCGGCCGCGGCTGCATGCTGGAATGCCGAGGGCGCGCAGACGTACGTCAGGTCATGGAAATAGGCCATGGTGCCCATCCATTGCGCGGGCGCGGTGGCGTATCCGAGGCGCCAGCCGGTGACGGAGAAGGTCTTCGAGAATCCCGACATCACGATCGTGCGCTCGAACATGCCGGGCAGCGTGGCGGGGCAGATGTGCCTGGCGCCGTCGAAGACGAAGTACTCGTAGATCTCATCAGTGAAGAGAAACAGGTCGTGATCGCGGCAGACCGCGGCGACCTGCTCGATTTCCGCGCGAGAAAAGACTTTGCCGCTGGGGTTGGCGGGGGTGTTGAGAATGATGGCCCGGGTGCGGGCGGTGATGGCAGCGTGGAGTGCGTCGGTGTCGAGGGTCCAATCGGGCTCGGACAGCGGAACGAGCACGGGGCGAACGCGCATGGAGTTGAGCGTGGCCACGTGATAGCCATAGAAGGGCTCGAAGAGCAGTACTTCGTCGCCGGGATTGAGCAGGGCCATGCAGGCGGCATGCAGTCCGCCGGTGGCGCCGCTGGCAACCAGGACTTCTGTTTCGGGATCGTAGGTGAGGCCGTAGTCGCGCTGCTGTTTCTGGGCAATTGCGTTGCGCAGGCGGGTGATGCCGTCGAGACGGGTGTAGATGTTGTGGCCGGCGTGGATGGCGGCGTGCGCTTCAGCTTCGACGGGAGCGGGAACGGGGGTGTCGCAGACACCCTGCGCCAGGTTGATTCCGCCGATGCGGTCGCATTCGGTGGTCATGGCGCGAATTTCGGATTGCAGCGCGCCGGGGGCCAATTCGCTGAGGTGCATGCGCGAGGCAGGGGGAGCTGCGATTGGGGGCTGGGCCATCGGGGAAGCGTCCTTATGAAAACAATCTTATGACAGGGACGAGGCACGTAGGGACTCAGGGACTAAGGACGACGGGACTAGAAACCGCAACAGCTGGGGCGAGCGAGCTGCGAGGTGACGCTGGTGGAGTGCGGTTCGGCACAGGAGGGGAGAAAGGTGCGGCGTAGAATCGTGGTGGTATGCACGAGCTTTCGATCGTGATGAGCGTGGTTGATTCCGTAACGGAGTCGCTGGAGGGCCGGCCGGAATTGTTGGCCGGGGGGGCGCGGGTCAAGCAGGTGCGACTTCGGGTGGGCGCTCTGTCGGCGGTGGTCGAGGACTCGCTGCAGTTCTGCTACGGCATCGCGATCGAAGGCACGCGGCTGGAGGGATCGAAGCTGGTGGTGAACCTGCTGCCGGTGGTGATGCATTGCGGTCGATGCGATGCCGATGTGGAGCTTGAGAGCGTGCAAAGCTTTCGCTGCCCCCAGTGCGGGGAGCCGGTGGGCGACCTGCGCCAGGGGCGCGAGCTGGAGATCGAGTCGATCGAGATTGAAGAGCCGGAAGAGGCGGTGAAGAAGTGACCACGCGCATTGTCGAGTTGCGGCGGGGAATCCTGAAGAAGAACGATGAACTGGCGCGGGACCTGCGCGCGCGGTTTGCCGCCGCTGGAGTTCTGGTGTTGAACCTTGTTTCGAGCCCCGGCACGGGCAAGACCGCGTTCCTCGAGCGAACACTGCGGATGCTGCGCGAGAGTGGCGCGAGAGCGGCGGCGCTGGTGGGCGATCTTGAAACGGACAACGATGCCCGCCGGCTGGCGGCGAGCGGCGCTCCGGTGCGGCAGATCAATACTCACGGCATCTGCCATCTCGAAGCGGAGATGGTGGGGAAGCATCTGGAGGGCTGGGAGTTGGCCGAGTTGGATTATCTGTTTATTGAGAATGTTGGGAACCTGGTGTGTCCTTCGAGCTACGACCTGGGCGAGAAGATTCGCGTCGCGCTGCTGAGCGTGACCGAAGGCGAAGACAAGCCTCTCAAGTATCCAACGTTGTTCAACTCAGCCGACGCCGCGGTGATCACCAAGGTCGACATTGCCGAAGCAGTTGGATTCGATCGCGATGCGGCGCTCAGGAACATCAACGAGATTCGGCCGGAGATCAGGATCTTTGAGACCAGCGCGAAGACGGGCGCCGGCATGGCGGAGTGGCTGGAATACCTGCGAAACCAGCGCGAGCATTCCAGCTAACGACTCAAAAACTCAGAAAACAGAGAAACAGAGAAGCACAGAGAAATCGGGTGGCATTATACTGGCCGCCCATGGGAAATCCCTGTGCCGGGCGTAGCTGCCATTGGCGCGCGGAGGGGCTCTGATTCTTTGATGTTTGCCATGGTACCTGTAATCATTTGGGCTCCGTGGAGAAGGAAATGGACGATGAAAGCTCTTGCAAAACTCTGCGGCGCGGCTGTTGTGGCGTTCACAATGACCGCATGCAACCAGGCTCCGGCCCCAGCGGCGGCACCCGACACACACGATGCCGACGTGAAGGCCATCACTGATCTTGAAGCGCAATGGAGCAAGGCCGCGCAGGCGAACGACGTGGAGAAGGGCCTGACTTACTATGCGGACGACGCGGTCCTGATGGTGCCGGGGATGGATGCCGCACAGGGCAAAGACGCGATCGGAGCCTCGATGCGGGCGATGGGCAAGGATCCGGCATTTTCGCTGGCGTTCCAGACGAGCAAGGCCGATGTGTCGAAGTCCGGCGACGTGGGCTACAGCTGGGGGACTTACCAGATGACCGCAACCGATCCGGCGACTCACAAGGTGGTCCACGACCACGGCAGCTATGTGACCGTCTATCGCAAGCAGGCGGATGGAGGGTGGAAAGCGGTGGAGGATATCGCTACGTCAGCGGTACCGCCGCCTGCGCCGAAGAAGAAAGCCTGATGGTCTGAGCCGGGGCCTGGGTTTGCCGGCCCGGATCCCGGCTCATTTACCCCTCGAATCCAAGAGGAAACGATGAAGGCAATCAAGAAGCCGGAAGGAGCCAATGACGCATCGGCGGTGGAGGCCTATCTCGCGAAAGTGCCGGAGCCGGCGCAGACTACGCTGCGAAAAGTGCGGGCGACGATCAAAGCCGCCGCTCCGAAGGAAGCCACCGAGCAGCTAAGTTACGGCATGCCGGCGTTCCGCTACAAGGGAGCGCTGGTGGCATACGCTGCATTCAAAGATCATTGCAGTTTTTTCCCGATGCAGGCTTCGCTGATCGACGAAATGATGGAGGAGTTGAAAGCGTATCGCACGGCGAAAGGCACGCTGCAGTTCGCGCTCGATAAGCCATTGCCGGCAGCGCTGTTGAAGAAGATGGTGAAGGCGCGGGTGGCTGAGAACGAGCGGAGGAAGACGCGCTGATCGCGAGGAGACTGGGTGCACGATCTTTTCATTTTTGTGGTCTTCGCCAGCTTACGATTTGGTCGATAGCGATTCCACATTGTCCTGCCGCGTGATCCGGCAGCTTAGTCGATGAAATACCCGATGTCGGTCAGGACCTGCTCGCTGAGTTCTACGCCCATCAGCCTGGCACCCACAGGAGCGTAGAGGCTTCCCTCGAAGCGCTGGAGAACGGTGGCGGGCAAGTCTGTTTCCTTGCGAAGCAGGCGCAGGAGAGTCGTGCTGTCGGTTCCGCACTGGTAGTCGCCGGGCAAACCGCAGGCCGGGCGGATCGTCAGCGAGAGGGGAATGGACCCTCCGCTGGCAAGGGAGTTTCCGGATGGCTGGGTAATCAGGTTTACTCGCATGCCGGAATCGTGCCATCCCTGGGCGCGAGTCTCAATGACTCGGACAGGTGATTGGGCTCCCACTGTGGGCACCCCCTGCTGCACAGAAGTGGACTGAGCCCGCGGTACTTTGGTGCCTGGAAGCGGCGGGAACCCAGCCTTAGGTTCCCGGGGGATTGGAGACGCGGCAGGCGGCGAGTGCCGCAAGAGAGGCCCTCTTTCATGTGATTCAAATCACCTATGCGCACAAACAAAGAGGGTATAAGGTATTTGCCATGTGTCTAGCGATACCGGGAAGAGTGGAAGAAATCACGACCGAAAACGGTCTCCGCCTAGGGCGCGTGAACTTCGGGGGCGTGGTGAAGCGGGTGTGCCTCGATTACGTGCCGGAGATCGAGGTGGGCGACTACACGATTGTTCACGTTGGGTTTGCGCTGTCGAAGATCGACCGGGAGAACGCGGAGAAGACGCTTGCCGTGTTTGCGCAGATGGGCATGCTTGAGGAAGAACTGGCCAGCGAGGAAGAGGCGTTTGCCCGTGCTGCGCAAGCTCGGCCGTCGCCGTGCCCGGATGGAAGCTGCGAAGTGCAGGCGGCTGAAGAGCAGGGAACAGGGACCAGGGAGTAGAGGCTGGGGATGAAGTACCTTACGGAATTTCGCAACGGCGATATCGCGCAGCGCATTGCGCGGGAGATTCATCATGTCGCAACGGGGCCCTGGAAGATTATGGAGGTATGCGGCGGGCAGACTCATTCGATTATCAAAAACGGCATCGACCAGATGCTGCCGGCGGGAATCGAGATGGTGCACGGGCCGGGTTGCCCGGTATGCGTCACGCCGCTGGAACTGATTGACAAGGCGCTGGCCATTGCGGCGCAACGGGGAGTTATCTTCTGCAGCTTTGGCGACATGCTGCGGGTGCCCGGCACCGAAGGCGACCTGTTCACCGTGAAAGGCCAGGGCGGCGATGTGCGGGTAGTGTATTCGCCGCTCGATGCGGTCGAACTTGCCGTCAAAAATCCTAACAAGCAGGTTGTGTTTTTCGGCGTGGGATTTGAAACGACTGCGCCCGCTAATGCCATGAGCGTACATGTGGCCAAGCGGCGCGGCATCAGGAATTTTTCGCTTCTGGTGTCGCATGTGCTGGTGCCGCCGGCGATCGATGCAATCATGTCTTCCGATGGAAACCAGGTGCAGGCGTTCTTGTTGGCCGGGCACGTATGCAGCGTCATGGGTTACTGGGAGTATCCCCCGCTGGCGGAGAAGTTCAAAATCCCGCTGGTGGTGACGGGATTTGAGCCGCTCGATCTGCTCGACGGTATTCGCCGCGCCGTGATCCAGCTGGAGAAGGGCTGCCATGAGGTGGAGAACGCCTACGAGCGCATCGTGAGTTATGACGGCAACCAGGCCGCCCAGAAACTGCTGGCAGAAGTGTTTGAGGTGACCGATCGCGCATGGCGCGGAATCGGGGTGATTCCGAAGAGCGGATGGAGGCTGAGCGAAGCCTATCGCGACTTCGACGCGGAGCTGCGATTCCAGATTGCGGGCATTCACACGGAGGAGTCGCCCCTGTGCCACTCAGGCGACGTCCTGCGGGGAGCGATCAAACCGGCCGAATGTCCGGCGTTCGGCAGAGAGTGTACGCCCCGGCATCCGCTGGGAGCGACCATGGTGTCGAGCGAAGGAGCCTGCGCCGCGTATTACAACTACGGGCGGTTCATTTCGGCGGAAGAGCTTGCACAAGGCAGCGCTCCGCTGTCAGCTCTTCCTGGAATGCGGCAAGCGGGCTGACGCGCTGGCCTCTTGATCCGGAAAGGGGAACGATTGACGACTTCTTTGAGCACGGTTGCGCCGGATTTTTCGAACTGGAACTGTCCGCTGCCGCTGAAGGACTATCCCACCATCGTGATGGGACACGGTGGCGGCGGCAAGCTGGGCAACGAGCTGGTCGAGCATCTGTTTCTGCCGGCGTTCCGCAATCCCGAGCTTGAAAACCTGGGCGATGCCGCGGTTTTCGAAATCGCCCAGGGGCGGATCGCGATGAGCACCGATTCGTTCGTTGTGCAGCCGCTGTTTTTTCCAGGCGGATCGATTGGCGAACTGGCCGTGAACGGAACCGTGAATGACCTGGCCGTGTCAGGGGCGGAGCCGCTGTTCCTGACTGCGAGCTTCATTCTTGAAGAGGGCCTTCCGCTGGCGCAACTGGCGGCGGTGGTGCAAGCCATGGCGGATGCGGCAGCGACAGCCGGCGTCCGTATCGTCACGGGAGACACAAAGGTCGTTGAGCGCGGCCATGGCGATGGCTGCTACATCAACACCGCGGGCGTGGGCCTGCTGCGAAGGGGGATTCAAGTCGGACCGAATCGCGCGCAGCCCGGGGATGCGGTCCTGGTGTCGGGTACCATGGGAGATCACGGCATGGCGATCATGAGCGTCCGCGAGGGGCTGGAGTTCGAAAGCCCGATCCGGTCAGACTGCGCGGCGCTGAACGGAATGATTGCGGCAGTGCTGGAAGCGGCCGGTAGTGCTGTGCATGTAATGCGCGATCCAACACGAGGAGGCTTGGCTTCCACGCTGAACGAGATAGCGAGTTCGTCGAATGTCGGCGTCGAGATCGATGAGGGAAGCCTTCCGGTGCGAGGCGAGGTGCAGTCGGCTTGCGACCTGCTGGGACTCGACCCTGTCTATGTCGCCAATGAAGGCAAGGCGGTGTTCTTCGTTGCGCCAGAAGCGGCAGAAAAGGTGCTCGATGTGCTGCGCGCGAATCCGCTGGGAGCGGATGCGGCGCGGATCGGCCAAGTCACGGCGCAGCACAAGAAGATGCTGGTGGCGCGTACCGGCATGGGAGCGAACAGGGTGGTCCCGATGCAGATTGGCGAGCAGCTGCCGAGAATCTGCTAGAGCAATCAGTCGAACAGGGCGAAGGCCTTTTCGATCCGGGTGTGGACGGTGGATTCCGCGTCGCCGAGCTTGTCGCTGATTTCGAGAACGATAGAGGGCTGATTGGCGAGAGACTTGAGCGCCTTGGTCGTCGATGGCCAGTCGATGGTGCCATCGCCGGGCCAGAGGTGCTCGTCTCGCATGCCATGGTTATCGTGAGTGTGGACCGAGGCGATGCGCGAGCCTGCGGTGGCGATCGCGTCCGGAATACCCACCGTGATGTTTGCGTGGCCGAGGTCGAGGCAGATGTCGACGTTGGGCAGGTGCCCCATCTCGAGGATGTTCATCAGATGCGCGGGTGTTGTCGCCTCGTTGGTGAGGTTCTCGATCAGCAGGCGTACGCCGAGGGGGTGCGCGAAGGCACCGAGGTGCTCAATGGCGGTTTCGGCATACTCCATCGTGCGCGGAGACCACGTGTCGTTCTTCTCGCCCAGGTGAACGATAAGGTTCTTGAAAGGGATGCGTTCGGCTGATTCGAGCGCGCGCTTGATTTCGTCCATTGCATCGATGCGGCGCGACTTTTCGGGGTGAAGTACGTTGACGGCAGGCGCACCGGCGCGGCCCATTTCGCGATCGGGAAACATGGGTGCGTGCATGGAGAACGGGGCAACCGGATTGGAGTTGAACCAAGAGGCCAGCTCTTCCACGTGATCGCGGCTGGTGTAGTCGAAGTGCTGGCGGGCGGCAAATACCTCAACTGCCTGGGCTCCCGCCCGCCCTGCCAACTCCAACAGCCCAGGATGAAGGCGCTGGTGCAAAAACAGGTGCGTCGAAAGTACACGCAACATTGCTTGTAGGCCCTCCGCGCCGGGCTGCTCGTGAAATCCGCCGGGCGCTAACGCATTTTTCAGAGAAGTCACGTCCTGAGGCCGGGAAACCAGGATGCCGCGCCCCGAGAAGCGGCAACCCTTGGCGGACTCGGAAGAGGACACAGCCTCTTTGAAAATGCCGTAGCCCTATTGTCGCATTTGTTGCAACAACTTAAGTTGAATGGATGTTGTATGGCGAGGTGCGGGTTGGCTGGAAATATCCGCACGAGGGTGCTGAACCTGACCAGTT
This sequence comes from Occallatibacter sp., assembly GCA_035308825.1. Classification (GTDB taxonomy): domain Bacteria; phylum Acidobacteriota; class Terriglobia; order Terriglobales; family Acidobacteriaceae; genus Telmatobacter. The sequence goes on from DATGFX010000058.1 coordinate 36,995, forward strand.
GCGCCGTCAGGCTGCCCGTTTTCGGGTGCGAATCAGACCACTCCGGCGAGGTAATTCACTTCGGGAACCTGAGCGGCCCGTGGTCCGATGCCGCAACCAGACAACACGACCGGGGAAAGTGTAAGGACAGGGCAGCGCGAGTAGGCGAGGACCTTGTAAACCACTCCTGCGCGGGAGACGGCTGCGAAATGCGAGGCCCCCTGTGCTCCCATGACGATGAGGCTGGCACGGAGCACGCGTCCCTGATAGAGCAGCTCCTCAGTGGGGTCTCCATATACGACGCGCGAGTTGACGTTGAGCCTCGATTGCAGGCGCGCGGGGATCAAGTTGTGGAGCTCGGCTGCGAGCTGGTCGAGACTGCGCTCGCCGAGGATCTCGAAAGCATTCTGGGGCGGGATCACGTGTTGCAGCACAAGATTTGCGTTCTCGCGTGCGGCGAGTTCGGCGGCGAAGCACGCTACCATCGCGCTTGAAGGGTGGTTATTGACGGAGCAAAGGATGGTGTGTGTGCCTGCGTTGCGCGGAGGAGTCTCAGTGTATGGGCCGATGACATCGACGGGAATGTCTGCGTTACGAATCAAGGATTCGGCGACGGAGCCAATGAGGACTTTGCCGATGGGACCGGGAGTGTGCGCGCCGATGACGAGGCGGTCGATGTTTTTCTCGTGAAGAAACTTGAAAATCTCAGTCTCGGGATGGCCAGAGCGGCAAATCATGACGCATGTAACACCGCGGTTCTGGGCGCGCTCTACGAGAAAGTCGAAATGGCCGAGGATAGCGTGGGAGTGGTCCGCCAAATGCGGATCTGCGGACTGACTGGGACGAACGTGGAGCATGATCAGCTTCGCGCCAGCCCCTGCGGCTTGCGCCAAGGCGGATGCGAAGACCCGTTCATTGGCGGGGAATTCGGACGCGAAGAGGATTGCGGAGGGTTTGGACCAACTGGCCTTAAGAACCGTAGCCATGGGGGACTCCTTGAGACGAATTTTTGAGCATGGCCCAATCTCGTGAGCGAAGCGCAGAACTGGCGTCGTCGACCGACAGATCGGTAGCGTGTCTTGTTTCGACGTAGTGGAAACAACGAGAGGTCAGGTTGCTGTGGCCGCCGGTTGATTCCCAGCCTTGCTGTTACGAGGTTCTGTCTCTCTCCGCAAGAACGCTCACAGAGACAACAGGAGAGAAAGTGAGCGGGAGAGAACAGGTTGATGATGGTACTTTCGGGGCAGAATCTTCAGTGACAAACGTCACAAATTGGCTGGAAATTCACGGAATCGCCGCCGTCGCGGAGGGGATTGCATTGGGTGTTGTGCAATTCAGGCGATTCGGTTGGGTTAGTAGCCCGCGGCTTTTCCGTAGTGACTGCGGTGGTCTTGTCCGCCAAGAAGCTCGCCGGTTTTGGAGTCGACCTCGATGCATTCGCCGTCCGACCAGTGACCGCGACTGATGCCGAGGTCATAGCCCATCGAGTGCAGCGCGTCGGTGGTCTCCTCGCTGAAGCCAGGCTCGAGGTAGAGCTTGTCGGGCAAGTACTGGTGGTGGTAGCGGGGGGCGTCGACAGCTTCCTGGATGTTGAGTCCGCCCTCGGCTGCGGAAAGAAAGATGTTGCCGACGGTGGTGATGATGCGCGCGCCGCCTGGGGAGCCGAGCACGTAGCGCAGCTTGCCGTTGTCGAGGACGATAGTAGGCGTCATGGAACTGAGCGGGCGCTTGCCGGGGGCGATGGCATTGGCTGGTCCCTGGATGAGGCCAAACATGTTCGGCGTGCCCATCTTCGATGCGAAGTCGTCCATTTCGTCGTTGAGGAGGAATCCGAGCGTGCCCGAAGTGACGTGGGATCCGAAGCTGTCGTTGAGTGTGGTGGTGACGGCGACGGCATTGCCTTCCTCGTCGACCACGGAATAGTGGGTGGTGTCCATCGATTCGGCGCGATAGTGACCGGGGCTGTCGGGAGCTGACGGAAGGAACCCAGAAGGACGCTGGAGGGTCGCGCTGGGCGAGGCTTTGCCGGGCACGATGCTCTTGCGCCAGGCGGCTGCATAGTTCTTCGATGTGAGTTCAGCGACGGGAATGTGATTGAAGTCGGGATCGCCCAGGTAGTCGGCGCGATCCATGTAAGCACGGCGCCATGCCTCGGTGATGAGTTGGATTGACGGGGGTGTGCGATCGCCGAGCTTCGCGAGATCGTAGGTTTCAAGAATATTGAGCGCGCTGATGAGAACGATGCCGCCGGACGACGGTGGAGGGGCGCTGATGATGGTGTAGTTGTGGAAGGCGCCAGTGACGGGCTTGCGTTCGACGACGTTGTAGCGCTCGAGGTCCTCGGCTGTGATGAGCGCGTTGCCCTTCTTCAGGTCTGTGACGAGTTGCTCGGCCATTTTGCCGTGGTAGAAGCCTTGCGGATCATTGGCAATGCGACGAAGAGTTTCAGCGAGGACGGGCTGGCGAAAAATTTCGCCGGCTTTGTAGAAATTGCCGTCGCGCTGAAAGGTGTGTTTCGAGTCAGGGAACGTGGAGAGATCGGGATCGGTGAGCTCGTGGGCTTCCTGCCCGGAGAGCTCAAACCCATCGGAGGCCAAGCGGATCGCGGGAACCATGACGCGCTTGAGATCGAGCCTGCCGTATTTGCGCTCGGCGTAGCTGAGCCCGGCGACTGACCCGGGTACTGCAATGGAGCGGTAGCCGATGACGCTCGAGTCGAGGCTGGTGTCCGGGATCACGTTTCCTTTTGCATCGAGATACATGTTCTGGCTGGCGGCCATCGGCGCTTTTTCGCGGTAGTCGAGGAACGTGGATTTGCCGTCGTGGAAGCGGATGAGCATGAAACCTCCGCCTCCCAGATTGCCGGCGATGGGATGCACGACAGCGAGCGCGAACCCGGTGGCGACAGCAGCATCGACGGCGTTGCCGCCTTCGCGCAAGATCTCGACTCCTGCGTCGGCAGCAAGATGATGCACGCTGACCACCATGCCGTGCTGTGCGCGGGCGGGCTGCTCGCCGTGATAGGCGAGGGCGTTTGAGGAGCCCTGCTGCGCAGGCGCCGGAAGAGAAAGGATGAGAGCGACGCTGATGGCTGCCAGGACAGGGAAGAAGGTCCGCCGGTGCATTGGAGACAGGATACAGGACCAAAAATTAGTGACGGACGGGTGTGTGACCGGGGAACCAGGAGGGCAACTGCCGGAGAGTTTGCGCGTCAAAGGTAGGAGTACGTTCATGGACTTGCCAGGTGCTCGACCCCATCTCAACTTTTGGAGATCCATATGCGAACGGATCGGGTTTATACGGCTCTTTTTGTGGCAGTTATGATCGCGTTTTGCGGAGCGTCGGCGATGGCGCAAACAGACGTGGCGGCCAGCGTCTACGGGGCCTTCAGCGGAACCACCAATAGCAATGGCGTGACGCAAAGCCCATCGAATGCAGCGGGAGTTCTGCTGGAGTTGCGGCATATTTCGAACCCGATCGTTGGATGGGAAGCCACATACTCCTACAATCGCGCCGATCAGACGTACACGCCGGAGGCCGGCATCGGCACGTGCCCGACCAACAATCCGAATTGCGGGACGCCGGTAAAGGTTTCGGCCAACGCGCATGAAATCTCGGGTGACTGGGTGGTTTCAGTTCATGCTGCGCACCTGAGGCCGTTTGCCTTGGCGGGAGTGGGCCTTCTGTTGAACGAGCCAAGCAGCGGCCAGACCAGCACGACGAGTTCGACAAAGCCGGTTTTTCTGTACGGCGCGGGACTGGACTGGGGTGTGTTGCCGCATCTTGGTTTGCGGTTTCAATATCGCGGCAACCTCTACAAATCACCGGACCTGACGACTCTTTTCACTTCGGTGAATGCGTTCACGCACACGGCGGAGCCGATGATCGGAGCTTATTTCCGCTTCTGACTGCGGGGCGCAAGCCAGTTCGCGGCGAGCCGGGAAGTTGGTACCATGGGCGCGTGCGGATCGCAGTCATCGGGGATATCCACGGCAACCTGGGCGCGCTGGAGGCAGTGCTGGCGGATATCGAAAATCGCGGGGCTGACGTGACGGTCAATCTTGGCGATGTGGTGTCGGGGCCGCTGCAACCGCGCCAGACTGCCGAGCGACTGATTGGGATGCCGATCCCGACCATTCGCGGGAATCACGAGCGGCAGCTGTTGACGGTTCCAGAGGGCGACATGGGCGAGTCGGACCGGCACGCCATGCAAAGACTGTCGCCGGATCAATATGCATGGCTGGAGGGCTTTCCATCGACGCTGGTTGTCGGCGACGATGTCTTTCTGTGTCACGGGACGCCGGCGAGCGATGTGGATTACTTTCTGGAGACTGTCGATGAGCGGGGGTGCCGTCCGGCTGGAATTGATGAAGTGGAGGAGCGCGCTGCAGGTTGCGTGGCATCGCTGATTGTCTGCGGTCACACGCATCTGCCGAGAGTGGCCAGATTGAGCGATGGGCGGGTGGTCATGAATCCCGGCAGCGTGGGCTTGCAGGCGTACCCGGCGAAGTGGCCCTATGTGCACACGATGGAGGCCGGATCGCCCCATGCGCGGTATGCGATTGCCGAGCGCACGAGCGGCGACTGGCAAGTGGATTTGATTGAAGTTGCCTATGACTGGAACGAGGCGGCCCGGATGGCTGAATTGAACGGTCGCGCGGACTGGGCGGCGGGTCTTCGCACGGGACGAATATCGAGCTAATCCGGGATCCGTCAAGTGAAATCGACGACGGCACGGGCGATTTCCCGAATTCGCGGAACAGCCTTCCTTCTGGTTTAGCTTTCAGGTCCTGATGGCACCAAAGTACTGGAGGCTGCACCGTTTAGGCCATGCTCGGCCCTGGCCTTTCGAGACATTCTAGAGAGGGTGGTGTGCGCTCTGATGCTGCCGGCGGATCAAGCCGGCCCAGGCGCGCGCATGCGGCGGAAGATGCGGGGAAAAAGCTTCCATCTCGGAGTCCTGGCGATGGCGTTGCTCTGGCCGTTTGCGGTGATGGCCGGAGCTGCGGCGCCCCTGCACACACTGACCACGTTACGAGCGGTGCACAGTCTTTCGAACGATCAGGCCGCGTTGTCTTACCCGGTCGCCTTCGAAGGAACGGTGACGTACTATGCGAAACACGACGTGGACATGTTCGTGCAGGACGGGGATGACGCGATTTATGTCCAGGTGAAGCAGGATCTGAACGTCGCTATTGGCGACCGCGTGCTGGTGGAAGGCTCGACGCGTGCCAGCTTTCGTCCCGAGGTGGCTGGCGAAAAAATCAGCGTGATCCGGCACGGTGTTTTGCCCGTACCAATTCAAGCGCAGTTCAAGCAGATGATTCGCGCGGATCTGGACTGCAGACTCGTTACTGTGCGCGCCGTGGTGCGCAGCGCGAACAGCGTTTTTGACGGTGCGGTGAGGAGCCTGTATCTGCAAATGGAGATGGACGGGGGGGCTTTGGATGCCGAGGTGGTGGATGCGAGTGTGGCGGATCCGAACAGCCTGCTGGACAGCGAAGTGCAGGTAACCGGCGCGGTCGCGGGCAAATTCGACAGCAAGATGCAGATGACAGGCATCCTTCTGGAGGTTCCGGCACTATCGGATGTGAAAATTCTGAAGCACATTGGCGCCGTGCCGCGGGTGTTGCCCGTTACACCCATGGACGAGATCCTGAAGGGATCCGATGTGCAGGATCACACACAGAGAATGCGTGTGGAAGGAACGATTACCTACTATCAGCCGGGTTCCGGAGTGGTGCTGCAGAACGGAGCGAAGAGCGCCTGGGTGATGACGCAATATCAGCAGCCGATGCACGTCGGCGATTTTGCCAGTGCAAGCGGTTTCCCGGCCGTTCGAAACGGGTCGGTAATTTTGACTCAGGGCGAGATTGAGGATAGCGGGAGGGTTGCGCCAATTGCGGTGCAGGACGTATCGCCGACGGAACTTGCGCTCGGCTCGCACGCTTTCGAACTGGTGTCGGTGCAGGGACGTTTGCTGACGCAGGAACGGGAAGCGGCAAAGGACGAGTATGTACTGGAGAGCGATGGCCATCTCTTTTCCGCTGTGTACCGCCATCCGGAGCACGGCGCCGACCTTCGCCTGCCGCCGATGAAGAATCTTCCTCTGGGATCGATCGTACGGGTAACCGGTATTTGCAGCCTTGAAAGCGGGGACAAGTTCTGGGGTCCGGTGGCATTCGACGTGTTGCTTCGCTCTTCAGACGACTTACTCGTCGTGAAGAATCCTTCTCTGTTGAGCGTGAACAATCTGATGATCCTGGTCGGCATGCTGCTGGTGGTTGTCCTTTTCGTCGGTGCGCGGTCCTGGAGTATGGAGCGGCGCGTGCGCACGCAAACGGCGGAATTGGCAAATCTGGAGCGCAGGCGGGGCAGAATTCTGGAAGATATTAACTGCTCGCGGCCGCTGGCCGACATCATCGAGCAGATCACGGAGCTGGTTTCATTCAAACTTCGGGGGGCGCCGTGCTGGTGTGAATTGGCAGATGGGATACAATTCGGAAACCATCCCAAGCCATCAACGAGCCTGCGTACGATCGAATCGCCGATCCGCAACGCAACCGGCAATCCGCACGGCACGATCTCAGCGGCTTTGCACGCGCTCGCGAAGCCGATTCCGGCGGAGGGCGAGGCGCTGGCAATGGCTGCCGAGCTTGCCACGCTTGCCATTGAGACGAATCGGCTCTACTCCGATCTGCGGCATCGTTCGGAGTTCGATCTGCTGACTGACATCCACAACCGCTTCTCCCTGGAAAAGCGTCTCGAGGAACTCCTGAGTGAGTCGAACCGGTCGCGGCAGGTTTTCGGGCTTATTTATGTGGACCTGGATGGCTTCAAACAGATCAACGATCAGCACGGACACCAGTTTGGCGATGCGTACCTGCAGCAGGTGGCGTTGCGCATGAAGCACCAAATCCGCCCCGATGACATGCTGGCGAGGCTGGGTGGAGACGAGTTTGCGGTGTTGGTGCCAAGCGCGATCAGCAGGGTTCATCTTGAAGAGATCGCGCGTCGGTTGGAGCGCTGCCTTGGGAGCCCATTCTCAATCGGACGCGTGGAGTTGAGGGGTTCAGCGAGCTTCGGCGTTGCCTTGTATCCCGAAGACGGGGCGACCAAGGACTCGCTGCTGAACGCCGCTGATGCCGCGATGTATGTGGCCAAGCACACCAAGGGTCCGGCTGCCGATGCGGTCGCGGCGAGCTGAGCGATAGCAGCCAAGTCTGCTGCTGAGTGTTCCTAATCCAGTCCGCGCCGCCCATCGAATGGATGATGAGGCCTTTTCATCTCACAGAATCACTCCCGTTGACACCCGACAAGAGGGCGCGTAAAGCTATTGTCGAACGTCGAGGGGTGGAACGATGCGTCGGATCGTCGAACGGAGTGAGCCCGAGTTTGAATCGGCGCCAAGACTTGCTCGGGAGCCGGAGCAATGATTGCAGAGTTACTGACGCGCCTTCGTTTCCTTTTCTCTCGAAAAGAGCCCGGCGAAATGGGGCAGGAACTCCAATTTCATGTCGAGCAAGCGATAGCAGAAAAGATGGCGGCCGGTGTGAGCGCGGCCGAGGCGCGGCGGCAGGCGCTGGTTGAATTTGGAGGCATCGAGCGCACTCGCGAGCAGTGCACGCAGCAGCGGCCTGGCTGGTGGATCGGCACCGTCGCGCAGGACGTCCGTTATGCGCTGCGCGGATTCCGACGCAATCCGCTGTTTACGATCAGCGTGATTCTGACGCTGGCGCTTGGGATCGGCGTGACTACGGCGGTGTTCAGTGTGGTCGATCGCATTTTGTTCCGTGCATTGCCCTATGCCGATCCCGGGCGAATCGTCTCGGTGGGATTCGTGCACCCACTGGAGCGCCAGGAGTTCGTCATGGGCCGCTTCTACCTGGAATGGCAGAAGGATCAGACGCCTTTTTCGGTACTCGCGGCGCAGAGCACGATGGTTCACAATTGCGACCTGATTGAAAACAATCCGGAGCAAGTGGGCTGCATCTCTTTCCAGGCGAACTTCCTTCCCTTATTCGGAATCTCTCCGGTTCTTGGCCGCAACTTTCTGCCGGAGGAAGATCGTCCGAATGGTCCTCCCGTGGTGATGATTTCTTACGGGCTATGGAAAGGGCATTATGGGGGCGATCCGCACATGCCGGGGCGCATGATCAATGTGGATGGCGATTCTACCCGGGTTGTGGGGGTGCTGCCCAAAGACTTTCAATTTCCTACACTCGAAACAGCGGATATCGTGTCTCCTTTTGCGCTCGATCCTGCCATTCAGGAAAAGGTGAATGGGGGATTCGGCTACCCGGAACGGGTATTCGCGCGCCTGAAGCCGGGGGTGACTGTCGCAGAGGCACATGCGCAGATGCAGCCTCTGTTCAACGACGACCTCAAGTGGTTCCCTCCTTCGGCGAAGAGCGAAACTCGACTCAGTATCCGGACGCTTCGGGATCGCGAGACGCAGGATGTGCAGCCGGTGGCGTGGGTGCTTTTCGGATTTGTGCTTGCGGTGTTGCTGATTGCGTGCGCCAACGTGGCGGGGTTGATGATGGCTCGCGGAGCCGGACGGCAGCGCGAGCTAGCGGTACGTTCGGCGATTGGAGCGAGCCGAGGCAGGCTGATTCGCCAGGCGCTGACGGAAGCACTTGTGCTCTCGTTCGCGGGAGGGCTGGCGGGGCTCGCGATCGCGCAGGCACTTGTGGTGATGTTTGTTCGCCTCGCCCCCACGGGAATTCCGTTCATCGGCAAGGCAGATATCGATCTGCGTATCGCTGCATTTGCAGCCCTGGTCTCGTGCTTCTGCGGAGTGGTTTTCGGACTGGCCGCAGCGCTGCAGAGACCGGGATTGGCCGCACTGAACGCGAAGTCATCGATGCCACGCAATCACGCATTTTTAAGGCGAAGCCTGGTCACGGCGCAGATCGCCATCAGCATTATCCTGCTGACCGGAGCGGCGCTGCTGCTGCGCAGTTTCGCAAGAATTGAAACGCAGAATCTGGGGATGCGAACCGGCGGAGTGCTGACGATCAAGGTTGCGCTACCCGGGGGGCGGTACAACACCGATCAGAAGGTGATGGATTTCTATCTTCGACTGGAAGCGGAACTCCGCAGGCTGCCCGGGACGCGAGCGGTGGGAATGACGGATTCGATTCCGCCAGCTGGCTCGCGAGCTTTTCGGTACGCTGACATTGCGGTTGAGGGCCGGCCCCGGACCGCTCCTGGAACTGGTGGAACCGTTGCGGGCCGATTTGTTACGCCCGACTATTTCCGGGTGCTCGACATTCCCATTGTTCGCGGGCGCAATTTTACGGATCAGGATCGCACAGGAGATGAGCGCGAAGTCATTCTCAGCCGGTTGCTGGCCGAGCGCCTGTTTCCAGGAGAAGAGCCCATTGGAAAGCGATTCCTGCCGGGCGCGAATGTCAGCCGCCCCGGGGCCATCGTCGTTGGCGTGGCGGACAACGTAAAAAACAATGGGCTCACGGAACAAAGTGATCCGGAGATGTATACGTTGCGGCGCAGCTTGAGCGATGACTGGAGCGGAAGCCATTTGATTGTGCTGGTGGACAGTGTCATGCCGGCAGCCACGATCGAGCCGTGGGTTCGATCGGAGGTGGCTTCGATCGACCGAACCGTGCCGATTGAGATGGAGCCTCTGGATGAAACCGTGAGCCGGCTGGCAGACCGTCCGCGATTTGAAACTGTGCTGCTGGCCTTTTTTGCGGGGACGGGGATGTTGCTGGCGGCGGTAGGACTGTATGGGCTCATCGCCTTTATGACGACGCAGCGGAGCCAGGAGATCGGGGTGCGCATGGCGCTCGGCGCGTCGCGAAGCAATATCCTGCACCTGATTGCGTCGGATGGCCTGCGCATGGTGGCGGCAGGCGGAGCGCTGGGTCTTGCCTCGGCACTGCTTGTATCGAGGCTGCTGAAGTCGCTGCTCTTCGAAGTGAGCGTCTACGATCCATATACGTTTGTTGCAGTGCCGGTCATCCTGGTTCTTGTTGCACTGGCCGCGATTCTGATTCCGGCGCGGGCTGGGATGCGTGTCGAGCCCGCCGAGGCGCTGCGGGCAGAGTGACGGCTTCGTACACTGATCGTGGACAAGCCATGATCAAGGCAAGGTTATTCCTTATTTGTGGTCTGCCAGGCGCGGGCAAGACGACACTGGCGCGAGAACTCGAAAAGAAGTTTCAGGCGATTCGTTTTTGCCCCGACGAGTGGATGATCGCTCTTGCGATCGATCTTTACGATGAGGCTCGGCGGGGAAAAGTCGAAGCCCTGCAATGGCAACTGGCGCAGACCCTGCTTGCGCGCGGCGTGTCAGTGATCATCGAATGGGGAACATGGGGCCGGTCGGAGCGCGACACGTTACGGCTCGGAGCGCGAGCACTCGGGGCGGAGGTTGAGCTGCGTTACCTCACAGTTCCTGTGGACGTGCTCTACGAGCGCGTACGACAGCGAGGGATGGAATACCCGCCGATCAAGCGAGAGGACCTGGCGCGATGGGCGGACGCGTTCCAGGCGCCGACAAGGGAGGAAATAGATCTCTTCGATCCGCCGCTGACTTGAATGGGTGATTGCGGTTAGTTGGGTGATGATGCCGGGGCAGCGCCGTCGGTTTGCTTATCGAATTCAAACGTGCAGGCGCGGCCCAGAATGCCTGCGCCCTCATCGCGCGATCCCGTGCCCTTGGTTTCAGTGAATTGGGCCTTGATGTTGTAGCTGTAATTGTTTCCTTTCATCGCGAAAACGCCATGGGCATGGTTCTGCGTGACGGTGCCTTTGGCGGACAGCCTCGCTCCGCCGTCCTCGGCAATTTTTCCATCGATCACGAGGTAGCCAGGCTCTCCCGGTTGGCTGTGCATGCCATGGAAATTGCCATCTTTGACGACGCTGGGGAAGACGAACTTGTAGGCGGGGGTTTCGCCGTGTGCCTCGCAGGCAAGGTGCGTGTTCCAGTTGCCATCAAAACGGTTTGCGGGATTGTCGACCGCAGCGACGGGCAGCACAATGAGGGCTAACAGCGAACACGGCACAAGGGTCAGGCGCAATTTCATTGAACCTCCTCTGGGAACCTTCATTGTGCACAAAACCGGGGTCTGGGGCCACAGAACTTTTCACCCGAGATGAGGAAGTCGATGGTGCACCGTTCTCGGGGCCGACCTATCATGGAAGGGGAGAAAAATGGGTTTGAGCCGTCTCGCGAGCATGTTCACCGTGTTGATCCTTGCTGCTGCCATGGCTGCGACGGCGCGTGCGGCTGAGCAACCGGGTGACGACAGCGCAGGCCCCACGGATGTCGATAACTATGCGAGCCCTGTGATCGCGACGGGGGACTTCAACCGGGACGGAATCGCTGATTTGGTTGAAGCGACATCGCCGGACGAAACGAACTCGGGCGAGCATTTTCTCAGGATTCTGCTCGGCCGGCCCGACGGCACATTCACGGCTGGGTTTTCTCAACGTCTGATTCATGGCGATGCTCGCGCGATGGTCGTCGGCGATTTCAATGGGGACGGAAATCCTGACGTGATTGTGGGCGACAGCAATGGCACGCTTCGCGAGTTCGTTGGGGACGGGAAAGGCGATCTGGTGGATGCGGGCAGCGTGGCCACCGTTGGATCGGTTGCCTCGATAGGAATCGGGCATTTTACGCACAGCGGTCATCTCGATCTGGTTGTTTCTGATTTTCGATCCAATTCCGCCGTAATCCTGCTCGGGAGCAACAATGGCGCGTTTCGGGTGGCATGGTCCTTTCAATTGCCCAGGGTGGGGCGCGAGTTTCACATAGCGACGGCGGACTTCAACCAGGACGGAATCGACGATCTGGTGATCGGGAATGATGACGATGACGATTACGAGGTGATGCTCGGGAACGGGAATGGGACGTTCACTTATGCTCCTGAACTCAGCCATTTGAGGGATCCAAAATCCTATTGCCCGTCGTAGCGTGTCCGGCCGCAAAGCGCCGTTTTTAGTTAAACCTATGATTCTGGGATGGTTGTGGTCGTCGCCGATTTTTCTTGCATCCTATCGCAAATTGCGATAAAGTGATTGCAAATTGCGATAGATCGAAACGAAGCTCTACCGCAAGAGCGCAGGAAGAACAAAGAAGCACAATGAGGCTCGGCGAGAAAATTCGTTATCTGCGCGAAGTGGAGGGAAGCCTGCGCGGGCTCAATCGGGCGATGAGCCAGCAGGAACTGACGCGGGCCATCGCGGGGGAGACGGGCTCAAAGCTGAGCCAGAGTTATCTTTCGCAGATCGAAAGCGGCGCGCGTCCGCACCTTACGAACACGACGCGGCAGATTCTGGCGGGATTTTTCAAGGTTCACCCGGGCTATCTCGTAGACGATCCCGAGGGCTACTCGCCCGAGCTGCAGAGCGAACTGCGCAACGTGGAGGACAAGCTCGATCTGTGGCTGGTGTCGGGAGCGGAGCGGTTTCGTCGCGATCCGGAACTGAAGCAGGCGCTGATCACTGTGGCGCGTCACGAACACACGCGGGAGTGCCTGCTGCTACTCGAATCGATTCTGGAAACGCCAGGACTGATGCCGCGGCTGGCAGAAGTACTGCGGCCAAGGCAAGGGCCGGGGGTTAGGGATACAGGGACTGAAAGGCTCGGAGTGCGCGATTTGCGTGAGGACGGGTCGATGAACGGAAAGAAAAACAAGAACCGGAAACCCGGACAAAAAGTGCGGTAAGACAGGGGAGCGCACCAATGAACTGGGAAACCTTTTACATGATTTGTTTTCTCGTGGGGCTGATGCTGAGCGCCGTGTCGCTGCTTGGCGGGATGGGGCACTTCGGCGGGCATGTGCACGTGCCGCATGTTGGGCATGCGCCGCATATTCCGCACGGGCCTGTCGGTGTTTCGCAAGCAGGGGGCGTGAGCGGCAGAGCAAGCGCCGTCGTGCCCTGGTGGAACGCGTTCAGCCTGATGGTTTTCCTTTGCTGGTTTGGCGCGGCGGGATATTTGCTGACTCGCTATGGCAGCTTCGTCGCGACGATTGTGCTGGTGCTTGCGGGTATCTGCGGCTTGATCGGCGGAGCGATCGTGTTTCTGTTTCTGACGCGCGTGCTGATGCCACACGAACGTGAGCTGACGGCGGACGAAACGGAGGTGGTGGGTGTTGTGGGTCATGTATCGTCGCCAATCCGCGCGGGCGGAACGGGAGAGATTGTGTATGAGCAGCTGGGCGCGAGACGGTCGGCGCCGGCCCGGGCCGAAGACGGCGGAGCGATGAAGCGCGAGGAAGAGGTGTTCGTGGTGCGCTACGAAAAAGGGATCGCGTACGTGCGGCGCTGGGAAGAAGTTCGCGACGCCGTTGGGGAAGGCGTGAAGAGCTAGGAGCGGGTCGAGGTGGCGTAACAAGGAGCAGGTAGTCATGTCGAGTTCGACTTCACTGATTGTTGAAATGAGCGTCCTGGTGGGAATTTTTCTGCTGGGATTTCTGGCAAAGATGTTTCCGAAAAAGACAGGCAACAGGGTTCAGGGGTCTGGAATCAGGGGAAGAGGCGCCCCACAGTCCTGATCCCTTCGGGGGCTAAGGACCTCTTGCTGTGTGGGGCTATTTGCGGTGCGGCTCAAAGCCGTGGCTTTTCAAAGCCACCAATGCTGAGCGCCGATCACTGTTCGCTGTTGATTGCAGTACAAACCATCAACCGAATGTAACCCCTGTTGAAAGGACAGGGAATGCATGAACCACCCAGAAATCATTCTGTATTCCGGAATTGCGGCATTAACACTGATTATCGTGCTGGGCATTTTGGCCAGGATGTACAGGAAAGCGGGTCCGAATGAGGCACTGATCGTGTTCGGATTCCGCGGGCCTCGGGTTATCAAGGGACACGGGACCGTGATTTTCCCGATGGTGGAGAACTGCCGCGAGCTGAGCCTGGAACTGATGAGCTTTGATGTGGCTCCGCAGCAGGATCTCTACACCAAGCAGGGCGTGGCTGTGACGGTGGAAGCCGTTGCCCAGATCAAAGTGCGCAGCGACCAGGCTTCGATCCTGACGGCGGCCGAGCAGTTCCTGACCAAGGCGCCGCAGCAACGGGAAGGACTGATCCGGCTGGTGATGGAAGGCCATCTGCGGGGGATCATCGGCCAGTTGACGGTGGAACAGATCGTGAAGGAACCCGAAATGGTGGGCGATCGCATGCGCTCAACCTGCGCGGATGACATGAGCAAGATGGGGCTCGAGGTGATTTCGTTCACCATCAAGGAGGTCCGCGATAAGAACGAATACATCGCCAACATGGGACGTCCCGACGTGGCGAGGATCAAGCGCGACGCCGAGATGGCGACTGCAGACGCGGAGCGCGATACGGCGATCAAACGGGCTACGGCCCTGCGGGAAGCGGCGGTAGCAAAGGCGCAGGCGGACCAGGAGCGCGTGATTGCGGAGACGGCATCGCAGACCCGTCAGGCAGAGGCACAACGCGATCTTGACATCAAGAAGGCGGAGTTTGCCGAGCAGAGCCGCAGACAGCAGGCGCAGGCGGACAAGGCCTACGAGATCCAGACCAACATCATGCAGCAGCAGGTGACGGCTGAGCAGGTGAAGGTGCAGCAGGTGGAGAAGGAGGGCCAGATCAAGGTGCAGGAAGCCGAAATCTCGCGCCACGAGAAGGAGCTGATCGCGACCATTTTGAAAGAGGCCGAGATCAACCGCCAGCGCATCGAGACGCTTGCGGCGGCCGAGAAAAACCGGCTGGCTGCGGAGGCAGAGGGCCGGGCGGCGGCGATCCGCACGCAGGGCGAAGCCGAAGCCAGCATCATCTTCCAGAAGGGCGAGGCCGAGGCGAAGGCGATGAACGTGAAGGCCGAGGCGTACCAGGAATGGAACCAGGCCGCGGTGGTCGACAAGCTGTTGACCAACATGGCCGATGTGGTGCGCGCGATGGCCGAGCCTCTGGCGAAGGTGGACAAGATCACCATCGTGTCCACGGGAGGAGATGGTGCCGCCGGGGTGAACAAGATTACCGGCGACATGACGAAAATCGCCGCGCAGGTTCCGGCTCTCTTTGAAGCGCTGAGCGGGATGGACATCAAGCAGTTGATGGCCAATGTGCAGGCGATTCGCGAGAAGCCGGCGAACGGCCAGGCAGGGAACGGCCAGGCGGGAGCGAGTAAGTAGGACGGTTGCGAAGTTCCACCCTCTTGTCCGCTGCGCGGGTGGCAGGGTGGGACGTTCGCAGCGAGCGGGGACAAGGAAGATGCGGGACCGGGTGGAACCGGAAGAGCGAGCAAGGTGATCCGAGAGGAGGAAGAATATGTCGTTGCTCGATAGGGTGAGCACGCTGCTTCGCGCGAATCTGAATGACCTGGTGGAAAAGGCCGAGGATCCGGAGCGGATGTTGAAACAGGTGGTGCTGGACATGGAGAACCAGTTGCTGCAAGTGAAGACGCAGGTGGCCATCGCAATTGCCGATCAGCACCTGCTCGAGAAGAAACGCGCTGAGCATGAGCAGCAGGTCGCGGAATGGCACAAGAAAGCGGAGCTTGCCGTGGAAAAGGGTCGTGACGACCTCGCTCGCGAGGCCCTGGAGCGGTCTTTGAGTCACGAACAGCTGGCGGCAGGATTCACGACGCAGGCCGAGGACCAGAAGCATGAAGCCGACAGCCTGCGCCAGGCGCTGCACAAGCTGGAGCAGAAGCTGAGCGAGACGCGCGCGCACTGCGAGATGCTGGTGGCCGAGCACCGCCGCGCCAAGGTGGTTGGGCGCGCTTCAAAGGCGCGCGAGGTTGTGGGACCTCAGCAGGACCACACCATCGACCGGATGAAGAGCAAGGTGCATGTTGCAGCGGCGCAGTCGGCAGCGGCCGGTGAGTTGCTGTCACCGGAGACGCTGGAGGACAAGTTCCGCGCGCTCGAGAGCGAGGATCGTGTCGAAGCCCTGTTACAGGAGATCAAGAGCAAGCAGCAGCCTGTGCAGTAAGGCAGATGAGTCGCTGTGCAGCGGGGCCGGTTCCGATGCCGGTTCTGCTGCTTCTGCGCCGGACTGCCGTTTTTCTATTGCTCGTCTCCGCTCTCGTAGCTCGTGAGCTGCTCACTGATCTTGGACTTGTCGCCGACGACCACGATCGTTAACTGTTGCGGCTTGATGTACTGCGCTGTCATCTTCTCCACGTCTTCAGGAGTGACGGCATTCACCTTGGCCACGTAGGTCTTGAGGTAATCGTCGCCGAGACCCTGGAAGTCGACGTTCTGCAACTGGCTGATCAGAGCGCCGCGATTTGAATTGCGAATGATGAACAAGCCGGAGAGATAGTTCTGGATGCCTTTGAGCTCCTGTGCCGTGGGAGGCTCGCTGCTGAGACGCTTGATTTCAGCGAGAATCTCATGAATCGAGGGGCCAGTGAACTTGGTGGTGACGTCGGCCTGCTCTTCCCAGAATGAGTCGTGATAACGGCTTGAAATGACGCCGAATGGCGAGTAAGTGTAGCCCTTCTGCTCGCGAATATTGGCGGTGATGCGCGAATTGAAGGAACCACCAAGCAGGGTGTTGGCGACGCTGAATGGAATCGCATCAGGACTGTTGGGCGGGATCACAGGCAGGCCAACGATGATTGTCGATTGCGGCGCGCCGGGCCGGTCCGTCACATCGAGGACGCGGTGTGGAGCGGGCGAAGGCGGATTCGGAACGCGAGCCGCGTCACTCTTCGGCCAGGCTCCAAAGCCTTCTGCAATGGCGTGCTTCATGGCGGCGGCGTCGAAGCGGCCGGCCACGTAGATGTGAGCCCGTTGCGGGCTGAAATTGGCGGCGACAAACCCTTTTATGTCCTGAAGCGTGATCTTCTGCACGTCCTCGTTGGTGGGCAGGACGATCGCGTAAGGATGATCGCCATAGAGGATCTTCCTAAAGTGGATCGCCGCGATGGTTTGGGGCCGCGCGCTGGCGACGGCGATTTCGCGGAGCTTGTTGTTCTTGAGGCGCGCTAACTCCGACTCGGGCAGGCGGGGATGTTCGATCACGTCGGCGAGCAGGCGAGCCGCATCGGGTCCAAACTCGGAGAGCACGTCGAGCTGGGCGTCGGTCTCGTCATTTCCCGCGGTCACGGAAAGAGCGCTACCCATGCGCCCCGCGGCATCGGCGAGCTGCTGCGAGGTGAGCTTGTCGGTGCCTTCCTGCATCAAGTCGGATGTCAAGCCGGCAACGCCGACGTGGTCTTTGCCTTCGTCGATGGCGCCTGCATCGAGGGAAACGCTCACCGTCACCTTGGGGATCTCGCCGTATGGAACGAGAGTGACCTTCATGCCGTTGGGCAGGCTGTAAGTCTCATGCGCAGGGACCGTGAAGGCCTTGGCTGGTCCACCTTCCGGCGGAGATTGCTTTTGCGCGAGTGCCGGCGCAGCGGCGAGAGTGACGAGCGACGCGAAGAGGCAAGTATTGCAGAGAGTCATGTTCTTCATTCCGGTTCTCCTCGTTTAGCGGCCGCCCGCAGCGGGTGTTTTCGGCGCGGTTTTCAACTCGATGATGGTGCGATTTCCGGGCCGCAGATACTCCTGCGCGGTCTTCTGAATCAACTCGGGCGTTACCTGGTCGAACTTTGCGTCGAGGGAATTGACGAGGGCCGGGTTGTCGTTGAAGAGGGCGAAGCTGGCGAGCAGGTCCATCAGGCCGAATCCGCCAAACTGGCCCATCGTGTCGTAGAGGCTTGAGCGCAGCTTTACGCGAGCGCGATCTAATTCCTCCTTGCTGACCGGCTTTTCGCGCAATGGCGCGATCGCGGTGTCCATCGCCTGGAGAACGGTGTCAGGCTGTGTGGAGGGATCGTATCGAGCATCGGCGACGAAGAGCATGGGTCCGCCGTAGTCGAACATGTTGCCGAGCATGTTGATGCCGCCTTCAATGCTGTCGGTGAGGCCGCGCTTCTGGACGAGTTCTTTGTAGAACGCGCAGTCATTGCCTTCGATCAGCATCTGGTCGATCAGGCCCATGGCGTAGTACTCCGGCGTATTACGCTCGGGCATGTGGTAGCCGACGGCAAGGGCCGGACGCGGGGCGAGCGGATCGGTTTTGTTGATGCGCTTCTCTGTTTCCTGGCGCGGCTCGCTCAGATCAGGCTGCGCTGGAAGCTCGGAGGCTTTCAGCGGGCCGAAATACTTCTCGATGAACTTCCTGGCATCGCCGGGCTCGAAGTCGCCAACGATGGCGAGCACCGCGTTATTGGGGGCGTAGTAGGTTGCATGAAACTTCTCGACCTCATCGAGCTTGGCGGCTTCAATGTCAGTCAGATCGCCGTAAAAATTGTGGGCGTTATACCAGTTGGAATTGGCGGCCATCGGCAAATCGATCCATGGGAAACCGCCGTAAGGAGCATTGAGCACGTTGACCTTGACCTCGTTGCCGACGACGCCCTGCTGGTTCTTCAGGTTGTCTTCGTTGACGGCCAGGCCGCCCATGCGGTCTGCTTCAGCCCACAGCGCGGTCTCGAGTTTGTTGGATGGCAAGACCTCGAAGTAGTTAGTGAAGTCGAAACGCGTGGAGCCGTTGAGAATGCCTCCGTTGGCCTGGACCAGCTTGATGAACTCCATTTTGCCGAGGTTCGCTGAGCCCTGGAACATCATGTGCTCGAAAAGATGCGCGAAGCCGGTGCGGTCGCGCGGTTCAATGCGGAAGCCGATGTGGTAGTAGACGCCGACGCAAACGGTGGGCGCCGTGTGATCTGGGGAGAGCACCACACGAAGACCGTTGGGAAGCTTGTAGTACTCGACCGGGACATGGAATCTTTCGGCGGCTGGCGCGGCGATGATGGGGATTGCAAACACAGCCGCAGCGAACAGAGCTGGGACGATGCGATACATGCGTTTCACTGGCAGAATTCCTCCCGGCGAGATGCGCTCGCCACGTAAGGAGACAACATGAAACAAAGAGGGCCGCGTTGGGGCACAGATGGAGGCGCTGGCCGATTTTACGTTAGTGAGCGGCTTGGGCGGTGACGAGCATGAACGGGTCGGGTGCAACGCGGCAGGCGCGTCCCTCAGTCGGCTTCCACATTGAACCGTCAGCATAGGTGACAGATAGCACATCGATTGAGGAGACGGACGTAAATCCCGGCAGAATGAGATGAGAAGTGACGGTCTGATCCGCATCAGGGACGAATGAAAGCTCGAGGGCGCGTGACACATCGGGTTGGCCAGCGTGGAGTGTGTCAGTCTGCGCCAGGTGCGTTTTGCCGTTGAGGCCGTGGACGGCAACCGAGGCGTGAGTAATTTCAGCGCGGCTTGCCGTGAGTGTGACGACGAGATTCATTGCCGGAGCTTCAGGCTTCGAGGCACCATTCACGTACCTTTGCGCATGAAGGCCGGGCTCATGGCGGGCGTGGATGACTGCGGGACACGCACCGAGGCCGGGCACGACCATGATGCCGAAGTTTGTTTGTGCCTGTGGGTTGAAATTTTTGGGAGCCTGGAACTTCGGGGTGCTCTGAGCTGGTGAAATCCACGGCATAAGCAGGAGAGAAAAAGCGGCGACAACGGTACGCTTCATGGCGGTGCTTCTCGGGAAGGAAAATCCGCGTACGACCACACGATACGCCATATAAGAAACGGTATCAATGTCAAGATGGCAGAGGGGTTACTGCGTGTCCCGCCGGGCTCGTCGTGGGGCACCGCTCCTGTGATACCGTTGCAATACGGCACTCGCTGCCGGGTGAGTTCGGCTCCCGGCCGGCGGATGATTGGATCAATGTCTCAGCAGCCGGAATTGATATCGCCTATGATGCCCGCGAGCCCGGCTCCTGAGTCAGGGGCAACGCCCGAAGATCATGTCCCTCCCGAAGAAGCCGGTGGTGCGACACCGCAACCGCAACGAATCCCAAGATGGCTGGAACGCGCCGAACTCTTCCTGCGAGTGCTGCTGAGGATGTACATCGGGCTTGCGGTTTGCTACGCGCCGTGGTCGCCGCTGTTCTGGGACCAGAATCCCCTGTTTGTTCAATTTCCCACGCTATCGATTTACGCGGCGAACGGTGCGGTGCGCGGTTTGATTTCGGGATTGGGACTGCTGAATTTATGGATTGCGTTCCAGGACGCGATTCGCTATCGAGACAAATAAGCCATGACGAAACAGAATGAGGAATCGGCCGCGACTGCGGCCAGAGATAGTTCGACGTCAAAAAGTGGACAAAGATCCGCAGTGAATGCCGCGCGAGTTTCAGGCGCGAGCGATGCGCAGCCGGCAGAGGATCCGCAGCAGGTCGCGAAAGTGCCCGGCAACGGTTGCCCGCCGCTTGAGGCCGCGCCGCTCGCCTATGAAAATTCCGCGTTTCTGAACAGCCCGGACGGACGGTTGATCCGAGTTGTTTCGGAGTATCTGGAACCGCTATCGCGATTCCGCCGCGAACAGATCCAGGACACTGTGGTGTTTTTCGGGTCAGCGCGCTTTCGAGGCCGCGAAGAGGCCGACCATGCGCTGGAATTGCTTGATAACACGGGTTCGACGCGGCCGGCTCCGAGCGAGGAGCAACCTGCAAAGCCGCCTGAGATCGCGGCGGGCAGGGCGACGGATTTGCAGCGAAAGCGTGCCGTGGCAGCGGTGGAGATGGCGCGCTACTACGAAGATGCGCGACGGCTGGCGTGTTTGCTGACGCAGTGGGCGATGAAGGTTCCTTCGCGGAGGCATCGCTTTGTCGTGACATCGGGCGGTGGTCCCGGGATCATGGAGGCAGCCAATCGCGGGGCGCGCGAAGCCGGCGGGAAGACCATCGGGTTAAATATCCGCCTACCGTTTGAGCAGTCGCCCAATCCGTACATCACGCCCGCGCTCAATTTCGAGTTTCACTACTTTTTCATGCGGAAGCTGTGGTTTGCGTACCTAGCGAAGGCGCTGGTTGTATTTCCTGGCGGATTCGGGACGCTGGACGAGATGTTTGAGATCCTAACCCTGGTGCAGACGCAGAAGCTGGCCAAGAAAATCACCGTGCTGATTTACGGTCCGGAGTATTGGAAGAAGGTTTTCAACTTGGAGGCGCTGGTGGACACCGGCGCCATCTCGCCGAAGGACATTGAGCTGTTCCAATATGCCGAGACGCCAGAGCAGGCGTTTGAACTGCTGCGGCAGGGGCTGACCGAGAACTTTCTGGTGCCGGAAGCCAATGCGCATGCGGAGCATCCGCCGAAGGAACTCATGCAGGGCATTACGCTCGAAGATTTCCTGGGCCCGGAACTGGCAAGGACGAACAAGTAGGTTCGGTTTCGAATTGCTCGGGCGGGCAACGGACACACACCGCACGCGGACGAGAATTCATCCGCATGCTATCCCAGCCTTAAGATTTGTAAAGAAGGGTTGCGCCGTCTTTGTGTGTGAAAGACTGGGAGGCGGCGGGTTTGCTGGATGGAAAGCGAACGACAACTCTCGCTATTGCTCGTGGATGACGACGCCGAATTATGCGGCATGATGCGGGAGTTTTTCGCCGAAGCTGGACATCACCTGGATTGTGCTTATGATGGGCGGGAAGGCCTAGCGGGCGCGTTGAGCGGCAAATACGACCTGGTGATTCTGGACGTGATGCTGCCGGTGATTGACGGGTTCACCGTGTTGCAACAGATGCGCAAGCGCACCATCCTGCCGGTGATCATGCTGACTGCGCGCGTCCAGCAGCCGGACCGCATCCTGGGCCTAAACTCCGGCGCTGATGATTATTTGCCCAAACCGTTCGATCCGGATGAGCTGCTGGC
Source organism: Occallatibacter sp. (assembly GCA_035308825.1). Lineage (GTDB taxonomy): Bacteria > Acidobacteriota > Terriglobia > Terriglobales > Acidobacteriaceae > Telmatobacter. Next base: position 58,660 of record DATGFX010000058.1, read on the forward strand.
GCGGATACGCGCGGTGCTTCGCCGCGGCGAGCCGGCGAGCAGGCAGCCCGATGTCACGATCAAGGTGGGAAGGATTCGCATCAATGCGACGTCGCGTGAGGTGTGGAGCGGCGAAGAATTGGTGGGCCTGACCGCAATGGAATTTGACTTGCTGGAATTGCTGATGCGTTCGGCGGGCCGCGTCGTGTCGCGGGATGAGATCACGGCGCTGTTGTTTGAGCGCGAAGCGACGCCGTACGACCGGTTCCTGGATGTACATATCAGCCATTTGCGCAAGAAGCTTGAGGGTGGCCGCAAACTGATCAGAACCATTCGCGGAGTGGGATATGTTTTCACCGGAACGGCTTAAGGCCCTCCCAACCAAGTCGCTGTACTTGGGCGTGCTGCTCGCGATGGTGATCACGCTGTCGCTGTCGTTTCTGGCCTTCCAGCTGATCGCGAGCCACGTGCAGCAGATGGAGATCGATCCGACGTTCGACAAGTTTGATGAGTTGCAGCTTGAGAGCGCGCGGACAGCCTTGGAGCGGCGAGGAACTGATGGCCTCCGAGTCTACCTTGCAAGCCTGGATCACCTCTTTGGCGGGGCGCATTACTTACTCGATGCCAGTGGGATCGATCTGGCGACGGGAGAAAATCGCGCCCATCTGCTGCCTGCTCCGCCGGCAAACAAGCTTCGGGTGAGGGCCAATGGACGGTGGACTCTCGCGCATCTTTCGCCGGACGGCAAATACTGGTTTGCGGCGGAAGGGCAATTGGGAAGGCCGCATATGTGGACGTTCCTGCCCTACTACTTCCTCGTTATCGGCGCGACAGGTGCGTTGTGCTGGCTTGCTTCGATCGGCGTGGTTTCGCCGATCAGGCGAATCGCGGCGAAGATCGCGCTATTCGGACAAGGGGATCTGAGCGTACGTGTGAAGACCTTGCGGCAGGACGAAATAGGACAATTGGGGCGCTCGTTCAACCAGATGGCGGAACGGCTGGAACGGCTGATCATGAGCGAACGGCGTCTGCTGGGCGATATTTCGCACGAACTGCGGTCACCGCTGGCGCGCCTGAAATTTGCGGTCAAGTTGGCTCGAACCTCCCCGGACCCAAAGGGCGCGCTCGATCGCATTGAGCGCGATGTCGACCGCATTACCTCGCTGGTGGCCGACATCGTGGAAATCACGTTCATTGAAGGCGATCCGGCGGTGCAGGATCTGGGCCTGGTGCGGCCGGGCGAAATCATCGAGGAAGTGGTTCGTGATTGCGCGCTTGAAGCGCAGTTCCGATCCTGCAGCATCGAGGTCGAAGGGATGCTCACTGGCGAAGTGATGGGCAACCGTGAACTGCTGCGGCGCGCGATTGAGAATGTGGTGCGCAATGGAATCCGTTATGCACCGAAGCAATCGACGATTCAGCTTCTCATTTCGGAGACGGATCGGGAGGCGAAGATCGCAGTGAGGGATTTTGGACCGGGTGTGCCCGAAGATGCGCTGGCCAGGATTTTCGATCCGTTCTTCCGGGTCGAGGAGGCGCGTGCAATGACGAATGGTGGCGGATCGGGAATGGGATTGTCGATTGCCAAACGCGCTGTGCAGGTTCACCACGGAACGATTCGTGCGGAAAACGCAACTCCAGGGTTGCGCGTGGAGATCACCCTTCCTTTGGCAGTGCAGCCCGTACTGCAGTGAGGAAAAAATCGGGTAAATGAAACCGCGCTCGAAGCGCTTAAGGTTTCTTAAGCTGCAAATCCTTGACAGACGTGTGTAATGACCATGATGCCTTCCGCAGCTGGAAGCGAGGCATACGAGGAGATTACACATGAAGCGCTTTTTTGGTTATGCACTCATTCTTGGCATGCTCTCGATTCCTGCTCTTGCAGCAAAGAAATCCGAAAGCCTGACGGTTGCTACGCCGGTAAAGGTTGGGACGACACAGCTTGCCGCCGGCGACTATGACCTGAGCTGGACCGGGACCGGACCGACGGTTGAGCTTTCGATCGCTCAGCACGGCAAGACGATTGTCACGGTGCCTGCGAAAGCCCAGGAGACAAAGAGCCCTATCGTGAGTCTGAGCACGAATAAGGTTGGCGGTGTCGATGTGCTCGAGTCGATTCAATTGCACAAAGTGAACCTGGTGTTGAGCGGATCTACCTCGAACGGCGAATAAGGCTGTCGTTAGTTCTGGCCTTCAGGCCCGATCGTGACGTGTGAACTTCGCAAAGTTTTGTACGTTGTCGACCATCCATCCCCCGCTTTGCAAGGAGCGGGGGTCTTTTTGTGCCGAATAACTAATTTGAAACTCATAGGTCGCACAAACGGGACGTAAATGTCGGCCAATTGAGAGAGGATTCGCGGTCTTTATGAGGAAATCAGGTTCGAGATTCGCGGCATCCCAGAATGTGAAGGATCAGGTTTCGGGGGCCAAATCCAGCATTTGGGGGCAGTTTGGTGAAGATGCGGCGTAACTGAGATGATTCTTTCCGCGGATTGAAGACCAATTTGCACCATTTTCACGTCATTTTGACGGCATTTCCTGATACTGGAATGTAGAAATCCGGACCCGATCGCGAAGTTAAGGAGGAGATATGGCCCAATCGACCATCTCATACCTGTGGCGCGACCAGAAGGCTGCAAACGGATTCCGCACCGGCGTTTCGCTGCACAGCCACACGAATCAATCGAGAGAGACGCTGGATTTTCTTGCCAACCTTGGCAACCAGTACACGATATTGCGCCCGATGCTGGCCCGCTTGGAGCGTCGATCAGCAGATTACGGTGTACGCCTGAATTGCGCCGCTGCGTATTGGACTCCACCGATGACGCCGAAGCTGGCTTTCGACCTGGAGACGCGCCAGATTGAGCAGCTCGACGTGGCTCCGATGGTTTCGATTACGGACCACGACAACATCAGGGCGCCCATGCTGCTGCGGACGATTCCGAGCGCACGGCAAATTCCGGTTTCGGTGGAGTGGAGCGCGCCGTATGGTGGAGTTCAGTCGTTCCACCTGGGGATTCACAACCTGCCCAGTGCGCGCGCGATGCAGTGGATGAAAACGCTGGAGGAGTTCACGGAGCGTCCCAGCGACGGGCAGCTGACGGAAATACTAGCTGCCCTGAACAAGGAACCAAATGCGCTGGTGGTCTTTAACCATCCCATGTGGGATCTTTACCTGATCGGGCAAGCCAAGCACGAGTTCCTGGTCAACGAATTTCTGCAGAAAAATGGCGCATTTCTTCACGCACTCGAGTTGAATGGGCTTCGCAACTGGGATGAAAATCGCGCGGTGCGGCGATTGGCCGAGAAATGGCACATGCTGCTGATCAGCGGCGGGGATCGTCACGGTGTGGAACCGAACGCCAACATCAACCTAACGAATGCGGCATCGTTTACCGAGTTCGTGCACGAGATTCGCAAGCAGAAGAAGAGCAACGTGCTGTTCATGAATCAGTACGCGGAGCCCTGGAAGCACAGGCTGTTGCGCTCCACGCTGGATGCGATCCGCACCTACCCGGATTTTCCGCAGGGATCGCGGACATGGGACGAACGCGCATACCATCCGGACGCGAACGGAGTGATGAGGCCACTCTGTGACCTGTGGCCGAAAGGTCGCAGGCCGCTGGCCATCGGTTGGGCGATCGGCATGGTGCAACTGCTGGGGGCGGCGCCGGTTTCAAGCAGCCTGCGGCTGGCATGGAGCGACGCGCAGCAACTGCGTTCCGCACTGGGCGAGAACGAAGCTTAGGCAGAGCGGAGGCGTTGCAGTTGGCGAGGTTGGCAGGGTACGCGACATTCGCAGAGCCTGTCTGCACATTCAACTACGAATTTGATTTCTCCATGACTGCACGAGCGCCCCGCGTTGCTTTTTTCCCTGATTCGTTCCACGAAGTCAACGGCGTGGCCAACACCAGCCGTCACTTCGAAGGTTTTGCACGGCGAAAAGACTTGCCGTTTCTATGCGTGCGTGCCGGGGACCGGGAGTGCGCGCTGCTGGAGGATGGCCCCGTGTGGACACTGGAACTTCGCAGGGGGCCTCTTTCGTTTGCGCTCGAAAAGGATTTGCGATTCGATCCGGCCTACCCGCGTCATTTTTCGCAGATCGCCGAAGTGGTGGAGCGATTCCGGCCTGACTTGATTCACATCACCGGTATAAGCGAACTGGGGCTGCTGGGCGCAAAGCTGGCAAGCGAGATGTCGGTGCCACTGGCCGCAAGCTGGCACACCAACGTGCATGAGTATGCTGCAAGGCGATCCGAGTGGCTGCTGCACATGCTTCCTGCGAGCGCAGGCAAAACAATGGAAGGTGCTGCTCTCGCGATCGCTGCGCGGTTCTACGCGCTCGCGAAGGTGCTGTTTGCGCCAAACGCCGAGCTGTGCCGCGAACTGGGGAGAGCGACCGGACGACCGTGCCATTTGATGCTGCGCGGCGTGGATGCGCAGCTGTTTTGCCCGAACAAGCGGAAGCGAATTGCGGATGATCGCACGCGAGTGCTGGGGTACGTGGGACGGCTTTCCGTGGAAAAGAACATTGCTGGTCTCGTACGGCTACAGGACGAACTGGAGCGATTGGGTTGCGAAGACTTCAAGTTTCTTATCGTGGGTCATGGAGGTGACGAAGGATGGTTGCGGCAGCGGCTGCACAAAGCGGAGTTTACGGGAATTCTGCGCGGGGAGGAATTGGCGGCAGCTTACGCCGATATGGATCTTTTCGTGTTTCCATCGCATACCGACACGTTTGGGAATGTGGTGCTTGAAGCGCTCGCGAGCGGGGTTCCGGCGGTAGTGACACCGGACGGAGGCCCCAAGACAATCGTGCGCGATGGAGTGACAGGACGCATCGTTGCAGATGAGCAATTCACCGCGGCCGTTGCGGAGATCCTGAGCAATCGGGACCGTCATGGAGAGATGCGCAAAGCTGCGCGAGCGTACGCGATCACGGCGAGCTGGGATTCGGTGTTCGAGGGCGTTTACACGGCCTACGAGCCGATTCTCGCCTGCCGCGACGAGGCATGATCAAAACTTCAGAATTCCGTGCGAGCGCTTCAAAAATAACTGCCACTCTTTCAGAGAGTTGTCGCCAGAGATGCGATAGTCGTCAACCGCTGCCGCAGGGATCGCATCCAACCTAGCCGAGCTCAAATTGACGTTTCCGCGGAGATATCGGAGATGAGTGTTGAGAAAGTTAGTGCTGTTGATGATCGAGACAGAACATCCGGAAGGTTTATCTGCACGCAAATTAGTTGTAGAAACGGCGAAGCACAATGTCCTGAGCGCATATAACGCTCAGGACGGACTCGACCTGCTGCGACGATTCTCGAACGTGGATGTCATTCTGCTGCACAGCGACGTGCTTTCGAAATCGCCGAATCTGCTTACACAATTGAAGGCACATGCACCGAATGTGCCGATCGTTCTTGCCAGTCCCCTGGGACTGCAGTCCAGGGCTGAAGTGAGTTATGTCGTGGACAGCCATCATCCCGAGGCGCTGTTGAGACTACTTGCCGAAGAGCTAAAGGTACCCTGCGACAACGGATGATGGTGGCGAGCGATGCTCGACGATCCTAAAATGACCGCATGACGAAGCAGGATGTTTTCACTGCGACGGATCCGGCGTTGCTAGGTGTGCTCGAGGAAATTCGCAGTCGCGAGCCGATCTTCCACAATGCGAATTTCGGCGCGACAGCAGCTGCATTCGAGCGGTCGACGGCTCCGGAGTTTTGGGAAGTGGGAGCCTCGGGACGCCGCTACAGCCGTGCATTTATTCTGCGCAATGCGGAGACTTTTGCCGCGGTGAAGGCGGAGAGGTGGGAGCAGTCGGATCACGCGCTCAGGCAGCTTGGCCCGGATACGTACCTGCTGACCTACACGCTGAAGCAGACTGACAGGCTCACGCGTCGCGCGACCATCTGGCAGAAGACGGCGGAGGGGTGGCGGATTCTGTATCACCAGGGAACGGTGGTGACCTCAGAAGGTGACGACGAGATTCCTTCTTAGTTCACGTGCGACGGCCGGTGCGCAGATCGAGGGTGAATGACGATTCCTTGTCGGTGAGCATCTGCCACCCGCGGCCGTGGAGCACATCCGATTCGATCGCTGTGATTGTGACGCCCTCGTCGGAGAGCTTATCCGATTGCCAGGCGAGGCCGTCCGCTCCCCAGGCGAGGATTGCGTGGTGGCTCACAAAGAGGAGCAGCGACTGGCCCGGCACGGGACGAACTTCGAGCACGGGGCGCCAGGGAAGCATCGTGAATCTTTCAGGGGCTGTGGTGTCGATGAGGTAAGCGTAGCCGCCCGAGACGGCGCAGAGTTCGGCCGGATTGGGGCACGACCAGATGCCGGTGGGAACGATGGGATCGCGAAAGCCGAGTGCGCAGGTGGCAAGGAATGGCTGGGCTGTTTGCGACGATGCACCGGGCCGGATCAGCATTTCGAGTGCACCCCGCTCCACTTCTTTGGTATCGCGAGGATAGGTGAAGTGACGCTCGGGCAGAATGAGCGGCCGCGATGAGAGGATTTCCGCTTGCCACTGATGCGGGAAGGTGAAGTGGACGACGGCTGTCATGAGTGTGCCTCGCGTGTGTCGGTCCACCACAGGTCAACTATTGCGCGTTTCAGCGTTGGCTTCATGATGAGGGTATGCGCTTCACGCGAAGTGCTGCCAGCCGCGTGGAGTGAGTGGTCGAGGGCCTTCGGGAGTGCGCAGAGTGATGGCGGGCTTGCCCTTACGTCGGGGAACGATCCGGCCGATGGGCGTGACGGGCACTCTGGAGATAGAGCGGGGAACGCGAACTGGAGCTGGGGCGGTGAACAGGAGTTCGTAGTCCTCGCCGCCGTGAAGGGCCTGATCGAGGCTGGCCGCGGGGTGGACTGGGATGGATGCGGCGTCGATTTCGGCTGCTACGTGCGACTCGTCGCACAAGCGGGCCAGATCGATCGAGAGTCCGTCGCTCAAGTCAAGGGCAGCTGACGCGATGCGCTTCTGCTGAAGCCAGAGACCCTGGGCGATGCGTGGTTGGGGATAGAGATGGGGAGCCAACGCGTCGGTATTTTTTCCGAGCAGGGTCGCGAGCCGCCCGGCACCTTTTGAGGCGCGGGCGAGTTTTGCGAGTTGGGCAAGGCAGGCGGCCGAGCCACCCAGTGTTCCGGTGACGTAGATGCGATCACCGGGACGTGCGCCCGAACGAAGGAGAGCGCGGCCACGTTGAACCGCGCCAACGAGGATAATGTCGGCCACTGCGATGGGCGATTCTGACAAGTCACCTCCAGCGAGGGGCGTGCGGTGTGATTCAGCGAGGGATAGAAAGCCATCCCAAAAGCGGTCGAGCCAACTTGTGCCGCGACGTGGGGGTTGGGTTAGGCATAGCGGTAACCCGAGGGAGAGAAAGGCGGCGACGGGACGCGCACCCATCGCGGCGAGGTCGCTGAGTCCGCGGGCGAGGGTGCGGTGGCCAATGCTTTCAGGGGGGTGCCATGGGAGGCGAAAATGACGTCCGTCGATCGAAAGGTCGGTGGTGATCGCCATTTCTTCGCCTGGCATTGAGCGCAAAAGCGCGCAGTCATCGCCAATTCCCCGGCTCAGGCCGCCGCGAGCCGGCTGGGACTGAAGGCGCGACCGAAGTTGCTGGAGCAGGGCCAGTTCGCCTCTGTTCGAACGTCGCCTGGTCACAAGAGGCCTGTTTTGCATCGTATAGAGCATACAATTTGTCTGCGCCGGTGGGCGTGGAGCGCCTTGGATACGTCAGAAAGGCGTGGAGCGCCTTGGATACGTCAGAAATTGGATAGATCTGCGTTACAAAAGGGAAGAAGTTTGGCTTTTGATTTGATTGACCCAGGCGACGGATGGCTGATAGCCTGAACAAACGTTCTATGCATGGCGTTCGCGTCTGACGCGAATCGCGCGACTGAGGGGCCATGACATGGTCCCCGGTGACTGTGAATTCATCTGAATTCCTTGGCGAAGTGCAGCCTTCCCCGGTTGCAGGTGAGAGAAGGTAAATGCCGCGGAAACGCTATTACATTCTTTTCGTTGCCAGAGATGAAGACGGGCGGGTACGGAAGATTCCGCTGCCTCTGCAATACGTGTATGGATTTGTGGCCGCCGCGGTGGTGGGAGCATTCACCATTGTTGGAATGGCCGGATCTTATACGCGCATGCTGCTGAAGACCGAGAGCTTCAACCAGGTTCGGCAGGAGCGTGAGACGCTGCGCAAGAACTACCAGCAGATGGCGCAAATTGCGCATGACCGCGACGTGCAGGTGGCGTCGCTGGGGGCGCTCGCAAGCGAAGTGACGACGCTCTATGGCCTGAAGCAAAACAAGCTGGCGTCGCGCTCGGCTGCTTCGAGCGCCGCTTCAGCGCCGACCCCACCGACGCTTGCGTCGTCGGATACGGTGAGCCAACAGGACATTTCGTTGTCAATCAAGCAGTTCTATGCGCTGCGCGCGCAAGCCATGTCGGGCGAGGTGACGCGCGCCCTTGAGGGCGGTCTGACGCCCGACTTCGCAGGTGACTGGACGACTCTTGGTGACGCGCCCTCGATGTGGCCGATTGAGGGCCGAGTGGCTTCGAGTTTTGGCGAGCGCGATGATCCGTTCAACGGCGAGGGAGCTTTCCATCCAGGCATTGATATCGACGCGCCGTGGGGCACGCCGGTGCGCGCTGCGGGCGACGGCGATGTGGCCGGAGGCACGATGGGATCCGGATACGGGCGCGAAGTGGTTCTTCATCATGGGCACGATCTCGAGACGATTTACGCGCATCTCTCGTCCATCGCAGTCATTCCCGGGCAGCATGTGGTTCGCGGACAGATCATCGGCTATGTGGGGCAGACGGGGCGCGCAACGGGTCCGCACCTGCACTATGAAGTTCGCATTCACAATGTGCCGGTAAATCCGCGCAAGTACCTGCGCACCACGTACGAGCAGGCCGCGTTGGGAAGCGGAACGACGACCGCACAGGCTGCGGGCGGCAAGTAAGGGCTGGAAGAACTCGGCTCTAGGGCTAAAGCTCCTTCATCTTCGCAGGTCGTGAGTACGGGCTGAAGCCCGTACCCTCCCCAGAAGTCCTACCCGCTTTTGCGCTTACATTGCTTGAAGCCCGTACGCTCCCCGACGGCAATAGTCATCCCGAAGCGGGGATTGATTCAGAAACCAGATTTACCAAACCGAGCGGCTCCCGAGAGCGGGGGCCGTTTTTGCTGGGTGCGGCTCGCGCACCGGCGAGGCCAGAATCGCGTGATATGGTTGGCTCGGTTGTTGTGCTGCGATTTGCGGAGGAGACTCATGCGGCTTGTGGCGATACGGATTTCCGTGTCATTGGCGATGGTTCTGGTTGCGGCGGTTCAGTGCGCGGGGCAGGATCGTGCCGCCGATGTGAAGACAGCGTTTTCGCGGGCGCAGCACCTGCGTTATGGGATCAATGCCTCGGAGTGGTTTGCGCAAAGCCACGACTATTCGGCGGCGCGGACGGATCGCTACACCGACGGGGGCGACATTGCTCTGATGGCGAAGCTCGGATTCGACAACGTGCGGTTGAGCATCGATCCGGTCCCACTTGAGCAGGAGCCCTTTGGACCGGACGGGATGAACGACGAGTTTCTCGGGCGGCTGGACAAGGTGGTGGACACGATGCTGGCTGACGGGCTCGCGGTCGAGATCGATATTCATCCCGAGGAAGCGTACAAAAACGCGATTCGCACTGAGGATGGCGCGGTGGATCGATTCGTGGCGCTGTGGAGCAGGCTGGCCGCGCATTATGCGGGCCGCGATCCGGAGCGCGTGTTTTTCGAAATCATGAATGAGCCGGAGGTCCACGATTCAAACAGGTGGGCGGGCATCCTGGCGCGAGGGGCGGTGGCAATTCGACAGGCTGCGCCGCGCAATACCATCATCGCCAGCGGGGATAACTGGTCCGATATTGTGGACCTGCTGGCACTGCATCCGCTGCCGGATGGGAACGTGATTTACAACTTTCATTTCTACGATCCGTCCGAATTTACGCACCAGGGTGCGAACTGGGGCGAACCGTGGTGGCGGGTCACGCATGACATTCCGTATCCGCCGACTGAGCAGTCGATGGCGGAGTCGTTGAAGGAAGTGCCGAACCCGGTAAATCGCTATAAGCTCGAGAACTACTGGCTCGATCGCTGGGATGCGGAGCATATTCGCGGGCTGATCAATGAGGCCGTGGCGTGGGCAAGCGCGAACAACGTGCCGCTGACCTGCAATGAATTTGGGGCGTTTCGCGAGCATATGCAGCCAGAGTCGCGGATGCGCTGGATTCACGATGTGCGCAGCTCGCTCGATGCCGATGGGATCGGGTGGACGATGTGGGATTATCGGGGAGGCTTTGGGGTGGTGTGGAAGCAGGACGGCCAGCCGGCGAAGGTGGATGACGCGGTGGTGGAAGCGCTGGGATTGAAGGAGTGATCGAAGTCAGTTGGCGTTGTGCGGCGCCGGGGCTTCAGAAGGACTTTCGCGGACCGGATCGGTCGGGGTTGGCCGGCGGAATTTCAGGCGAAAATTTTGTGGAAAACCGCAAATAAACAAGGGGGGGAGGGGGGCCCCTGCGACCTTTGCGTTGGTTTGATGCGGTCGGGTCTGCGCTTTTCCGACTCGCTCTATTCATCATTGTGCGCTGTTTTGCGAGTTAATCGGCAAATGCGCCGTGGATTTTCCGATGACTTTCGGCTTCCAGCAGTTCGATCGGGGCGCGGTTTGGAGCGAGCTTTACGGCCCGGATATGGCAAATGGGAGACTCGCGATCTTTTTGCGATCTGGAAGAGCAACGACAAATCGGAAGATTCCGGGACCTAAATAAGCATTCTGTTGGCACGCGTCTTCGCATTGTCCGCCGCACTGGAAACCATCCCAAGGGTAAGCGGCTAGAGACCCATGAGGGGCGAGACGAAGAGGCGATTTTGACTCATACCGTCGATCTTTGCAGGCTGCGACCGCCTGAATATCTGTTTGTTGCGTCCAACCTTGCGGTGTTTTCTTCTCAATGGCGATGCCGCGCTCAATCGAAATCGATCCGTTGGACACATTGGTGATGGTGATGCCGTGGGATGACGTGGTTTTGAATTCGTGAGGGACGTCACTATATTCCTTCGCCTCAAGCAGCAGCGGGCCAATCGCTTCTGGCGCGTGATCAAAGATCAGGGCGGTATTTGCGATGTCGGATGCCGGGCCTGCTGAGTGGGCCATGGCGATGAGCTGCCGCCGTTTCTCGGGATTCGTAATGCCGCGCATGTATAGAATCAGCTCGCGCTGAGGATTTTCACGGCCAGTTCCCGCAATATCCGCGGCAGCGTTCAATACTTCATCGTCAGCTTGCTCGACCAATCCGGGGTCGGCCGGAGTTGGAATCTTGGCGTGGACGTCGAAGAGGATCATCTCGAGGGCGGCAGCGATCTTTTCAGGATCGGAGGAGTGCAGGTAACCGAAGCAGGCTCGCGCCATCTGATTGCGCTGGTTCGCATCGTCATTCAAGCCGAACGAGTCTTGCGCAACCAGATGAGCGAGGAGGTCCGTCGGCCCCTGCTTCTGAATCAGCTGGTATATGGCGGCCTTCACACGGTCCTGGGGGAAGAACGCTAGCGCGTCCGCTGCCATTGCTGCCGCCCGGTCAAAAGAGGTAAGCCTGGCTGCCATTGCATGGAGCGCGCGCTCGTCGGGCGCGGCGGCAACCAGCGAGGGGATGTAGCGGCTGAGAAGGTCAACAGAGCTTTGATCGGGCTGGGCAAGAAGACTGCGCAGCCACTTCTCACGATCTTCTGTTCTCGTTTGCTGCACGGTGAACGTGATCCATGGCGAGCTGACCCGTTTTGTCAGGTTTTTGTCGCTTTCGAACGTGGGCCATTCATAACTCCACCGCACCGCATAGCGGCCCGGCTGCTGGATGTGGAACCAGATATGGAGTGGAAGGCGCTTCCCGGGCGACGGATTGTAAAGCGCCGATCTGTGGCAATCCAAGTTGACCGAGACTGGCCCGGCGCTGCCTCCGCCGACAAAGGCCGGCTTTACCGGCCAGGGTGGAACGGGCTTGCCGTCATAGAGAAGCTCCAACCGGTTGCACTCACCCCCCACATAGGAATAGGGGGTGGGGCGAGTCTTTTCGTTCACCCAAATGGGCTCGCCGACAAATGCCGGTTGATCGACCGAAATCAGGAACGGCTTCTGCGGGCCATGAGATTCCGGGGTTTGCGCGCCGACAAATGGCACCCAGGACAGAAAGATCAAGAGTGGCGCGGCTCGCAGCATGGCGAGAGTGTATATCGCGCCGCGAATTGTATACACTCCGTCTCCCGCGCGCCCTTGGCTTATTTCGGTTCGGGCGAGTCGACGTCGGGCTTGATGTCGACGTTGTGGTAGACCACGATCTGCCACTCGCCGTCACGTTTAGCCAGCACCTGGAGAAGACGCGTGCGGAGCCTGCCTTTCGCGTCGAGGCGGAGACCCATTGGCGGGCTGTTCTTGAATTCCGATACCCACGACAATGTCTCGCAAATCGCAACGTCGGGTGTCAGGAATCGCAGCGAGACTACCTGAAGCTGCAGTTTCGTTCCCAGGAACGGTCCCTTGAAGATGACCTCATGCCGGTCGCGAAACGCCTGTCGCCCGGTGAAGAACATGCCGCGGACATTCGTAAAGGTCCCATCAGCCGCAAAATGCCGGGAATAAGCATTCGCATCACCTTGATTCCAGGTGGCGATCTCTTCATCGAGAATCTTCCGGATGGCATTCTCGTCAGGCTTTGATTGTGCGGCAGCGATGGCGCCGGCGAACAACACGATGGCGATTGCGATTGTTTTCATACACGCTCCTCGATCGGGCGACCGAATCTGGCGCGGACACAAAGAAATCAGCAGACCAGAGTCGAAATGCCATCAGCGCTCGAGGCTGGTTGTGTCGGAATCGTAGCATAGCCAAATGCGGGGCGACCGAAGATCACGCGAGCGACGACGACCGCTCGCCGGAAACCCCGGCGAAGTTGCGCCCATGTCAAAACAGGTCGCGAACCTCGGCGCTTTGCAAGTCAGGGGTGAGGGTTTCCAGGTCCCGGAAAATCGAGACGCGAGCCGCTCGTTCGCCTGTTTACTTGCCGACGTAGGTCACGTGCCAGATGGAGCGGGAGCCGTCGTCGGTGATGAAGAGCGAGCCGTCGTGGGCCATGGTGACGCCGACCGGACGGCCCCAGACTTTGCCGTCGGGCGTGACGAAGCCGGTGAGGAAGTCCTGGTATTCGCCGGTGGCGTGGCCGTTGCGCATGGGCAGGCGAATGACTTCGTAGCCGGAGCGCCTGGAGCGGTTCCATGAGCCGTGTTCGCAGGCGAATCCGTCGCCCTTGTAGTCGGCGGGGAACTCGGAGCCCTCGTAGAAGGTCAGTTCGAGCGAAGCGAAGTGGGGGTTGACGAGGATGTCGGGTGTAATGACTTTAGATTTGAGTTCCGGGTGCTTGCCTTCGTGGCGGGGATCCTGGTGGCCGCCCATGTAGAACCAGGGCCAGCCGTAGAAGCCGCCTTCCTGGATATGGGTGACGTAGTCGGGGACGAGGTTGTTGCCGAGGACGTCGCGCTCGTTGGTGGAGCACCACAGTTCGCCGGTGATGGGATTGATGGCTTCGCCGACGCAGTTGCGAATGCCCCAGGCGTAGACTTTGACGAATTTGCCGTCCGGCGTGAACTCGAGGACATCGGCGCGGTGGAATTCCTCAGGATGCGTATCGGGATCGTCGATGTTGGAGTGAGAGCCGACGGAGGCGAAGAGCCTTGATCCATCCTTGGAGAAGACAAGGTCGCGGGTCCAGTGACCGCCTCCGCGCAGGCGGCCGCCGCCGGGCAACTCGGCGAGCTCCTGCATGGGGCCGCTGGCTTTCAGATCGCCATTGTGATAGGGGAAGCGAACGATTTCGTCGGTGTCGCCAATGTAGATCCATTGCGGATTGTCTTTGGGATAGAACGCGATGCCGAAAGGCTGATGGAGGCCTTCAGCGAAAACCGAGGCTTGCTGGGGCTTGCCGTCCTTCCCGACTCCGCGAAAGACGCGGATCTTGCCGGATTCGCTTTCGGCGAGGAAGAGGTCGCCGTTGGGGGCGGTGCGGATCTCGCGAGGATTGTCGAGGCCGGTCGTGTAGAGATCTACTTTGAAGCCTTTGGGAGCGACGGGCCAGGCGTTCTGGGGACGCTCGACGACATCGGGTCCGTTGTCGACGGACTGATCGGGCGCAGGCGCAGGCAGGTCGGCGACGGTGAGATGACGGCGCGTACCGGGAGATTCGTGCAAGGCATCGGTGAAAGCGGCCTGGCCGGTAAGGACGTCCTGTTGCGGTTCCTGCGACTTGGTGACGGCAAATGCAGCGGCGGAGATGGTTGCGGCAAGAAGAAGACCCAAAGCAAACGTTTTCGAAGAGCGGCTCATGAGACCTCGGAAATTTGCAGATCGCGGCGGGAAGGGCCGGGCGTGTTCGTCCACCGGCTGCAATCATTATAGAAAATCGGTTGGCACAAAAACGAATAGCAGCCAGAAGAGCGAACTCCTGGCTGCTCGATGCTCAAGATGAAAAGGGGCGGTGCGAAGGGGCCGTCCTCGTTTTTGGGTTGCAAGCGATGAAACCCTGGGGGAGGGCTTGCGATCATTTGGATGCGGCACCCTGGGCCTGGGTTGGCTGAGATTGTGATTCTTCGGAGGTAGCCGCGATGAGTGCGGAGGGTGTGAGGCTGGCGGTGACGATGACGCGGTCGTGCTTTTGAGTCACTGTCGCGGTTTTGAGGAGCTGTTTGAGGCCGTTGTTCGCGGCGTTGGAACCTAGCGGGTCGGTGAATCCGCGAGCCAGAGTGACCAGAGTGGCGAGATTTGCGGCTTGACTTTGGGCTTCCTGCTCGCTGGGGGCGATCTCTTCGACCCGCACGCGTAGAAAGCCGGAGAGCGGCAGGCTTGGTGTGACGCTGGCGATGAGGGTAGTGCCGTCAGCAAGGGGCAGGGCGAAACCGAAGATGTGCACAGACCCGCTCTCAGAGAGCGGAAGGCCGATCTGACCGATGCCCCAGGCGAGCGCGAGGAGGGGCACATCGTGGTAGTGATGCGAGAGCAGCGTGGAGCCCGCGAAGGGAAGGGCGGCGGTGCGATGCCGGTCGACGATCGCGTGAATCTGCTCGGGAGTGGGTGTATTGCTGATGGCCAGCATGTCGTAGCCGATTTGGGCGATGCGGACGGTGCGGCCCTGGGAGGGAACGCTGTAGATGGTCTTTCCGGCGTAGACCTCGCTGGAGGCGGCGTGTGCGTCGAGCCAGGTTTTCAGGCGCTTGCCGGTGAGCTTGCCCTGCAATACGAGGGAATAGGCGACGGGCCCGTTGGGGCCGTTCGGATTGGGCATGCGGTGGAGGGCGATGGCTACCTGGTCAAGATCGCGCTCCCAGTCGATGCCCGTGGCGTCGACGAACTGCTGGTACTCGGGCACGCGCTCGGGCGGCTTCAGATCTTTATGCAAGAAGGCATGCACGGGTTTGAGGTTGACGTAGAGGATTCCATCGGATTCAGGCAGAAGGCGGGCGACTTCAGGCGGAGCCTTGGAGCGCAGGAAAACTGCGATGGCGAGGATTGCGATGACTCCAGCGACAACGAGGAGCGTTCTGCGAGTGCGTCGGTTCATGCATGACGGGGATAGCGCCGGGAAGCGGCGGGGATCGCCCACTACAAGGATAACGAATCCGGCTATGGCACGAGGGCGAAGCTGTAAATCTTGCCGGAACTGGCGATGTTGTTGGCGGATGAGGCGTCGAGCGGCGGGAGGAAGCCGAACTCGCCGCGGCCGACATCGGCTCCGAGGGTGATCTGGTAAATGCGGGGCGCGAGCTTCTTGCTCATGTAGTCGACGGTATCGCGCATAGCGCCGCCGGACTCATGAACCACGCCGCCGGTGGAGGAGCGGAACTCGCGGCTGCCGTTGTTCAGGCGCAGGCGAAGGAGCTGGTACTCGCCGGGCGAACGGCCTTCGGGCACGTAAAAGATGAAGGATGCGGGTACGTGGAGGACAAGGCGAGCGCGGCTGCCGTTGACGAGGCCGTTCATGTCTTCCTTGATGATGCCGACGGTGGCGATGTGCTTGACGGCGCCGCCGGTTTTGAAGTTGACGACCTCGGCCGGGACCTCCTCCCAGACGTTGTGATCGGTATCGAGATAGTAGACGCCGACGCTGTCGATGCCGGGCGGGACACCCTGCATGGGCTGGCCTGCGACATCGCCGGAGGGCGCGTTCGCGGGTGCCCCACCGGAAGCTTTCACGACGAGAGCGGCGATGACCTTGTCGCTGACGCCAGCGGTTTTGAGGGCGATGAGGCCGTTGGCCGAGGTGTCATAGGAGCCCGGCGAGGCATTGATGGTGGTGAGGATCAGATCATCGGAGAGGCCGGCCTTGGCGAGCTTGATGACGGCGTCGTTATTGAGGGTTTGCTGGGCGATGAGCAGCGGTGAGGCGAGGATAAAAAAGGCCGCAAGGATTCTGCTGCGCATGACGAAGGCTCCTTGATGGGGGCCGCGACGGAGGGGGACCGTGGGTGTAGGGGAATGATCCACCCGGGGAAGGATGGTTAGCAAGAGGATTCGCGGAGGTGGCGCTGATGGCCCCGAAACAAGGTTCGAACTGAACCGCGGAATCAGTTCTTTACGGTCATTGCATCGGAATCGACAGCCTTCTTTCCGGTGACACCTTCGAGGCCGGCGAGCAGACCGCGATAGTCATTCTTATCGGCTTGGAATGCGAGACCGCCTTTCTTTCCGTTGTCATCCCAGGTAATTCCGATGTAGTGCTTCTTGGATTTGGAGAGGGCAAGCAATGCTCCCACACCGAGAGAGATGACGGCGACACCGATTGCTGCTCCCACGCGCCTATGCACATCTTGGCCATAACTGATTTCGGTCACTGCGTTGGCAGGGATAACAGCAATTTCGGTCTTATCCTTCATGATGCGAATGTTGCTGCCGTCGATATACAGCCGCATTCCGGTTCCGGCCTTGGCGTTTTGCAACGAGCCGCCGTCATAGGCAATCTTGTATCCGTTGTCGCTGGCAAAAGCGGCAAGCGGAAAGAGTAGGCATAGAAATGTTGCAACCAGTTTTTTCATTTTGTTCCTCATTTGCCGGAACTATAGCACCCGCTGATCCGGCGGTGCTATGGCGGAGCGCACAGCTTCCGCGCCCGGGTAATCATCAAAGATATGCAGCCGTTCGACAAATTAGTAACCAAACACAACGACGCCCGCCGATAACTCAGCGGGCGTCCTTCGTGAAACTGATGATACATCGGGACCAGCGTCGAGTTATTCGACGTCGCTCACTTTGCCGTCTTTGAAGGTGACCTTCATGCCGTTGTAGTAGTAGATGGTCTTGGCGCCGAGATTGGCGATGCGTGTGGGCGCTCCCATGGCAGCTTGAACCTGGTCAGTGGTCTGCCCGAGGTTGACGGTTGCGGTGGGCGCGGCTGGAGCAGCGGGAGCAGCCGTCGCGGCAACAGCAGCACCGCCGCCGTTATCCTGCGCCGCTTCGGTGGTCACATCCTTCTCGGCCTGGTCGCTCTGCTGGTCGGCTTGGGTGATGTCCTGGCTGAGATTTTGTTCGGCAGGGGGAGCCGCGGAGGCATACTGCGCGGCCGCGGGAGGAGCTTTCGCGGAAGGCGGAGCAGCGGGAAGGCCACCCTGACCCTGTTTGGATTGGAGCTCCTGCAGGCCCTGGTCGATGGTTTCGCGCATGTGATTCTGCATTTCCTGGAGATCTGCGACCTGGACGGTCACCGTGCTCGAACGCGCACACTCGACACCGCCTTTGCTTGCGAGGACGACGAGGTTGGCTGCGGTCGCGTCCGACGCGGGTGGGGTTTGCAACTGGAGCGCATCGCCGTCACTGAGGGCGCATTCCTGTCCTGAAGACGCGTCGGTGACGTCGAGGTTTCCGCCTGCGACGAAGACGTGCGGATGGCCGTCGGACAGCATGCGCGCGATGCCGCTGGAGTTGGGGTCGACATCCTGCTGCTGGGCGTTCTGCGCGGCTTCCTGATTTTCGAGTGCGAGTTGCGCCTTCACCTCGTCTGAGATCATCTGCTTGACGTCGGGGGTGAGGGCCGGCTGGCCGCTAGCTGCTGCTGCGGCGGCCTGTTCCTGCGCCTCCTGATGGGCGGCGTAGGCTGCCTGCAGATTCGCGGCGATGATGTAGTCAGTGAGCCAGAAGGCGGCGGAGGGGTACACGGGATACGGCGCGAAGTAGAAGCCATAGTAGCCGTACCAGGGATTGCCGCCCCATCCCCAGCTGTAGTTGATCGGGACTGCCCATGGGTTATAGGCCCATCCATAGAACCCGGGGCCATAGTAGACGGCAGGCGCATAGACGTTCACATAAACGCCGCGATAGTAGTAGCCGTGGTAGTAACGCTCGTAGGCGCGGCCATGATAGTAGTAGCTGCGGCGCGCGAAGTCGCGGCCATGATAGCGGTAGGGACGCTCGACGAATCCGCGACGCCCGCGCTCGGCAAAAACGCGGCTATGATCGGCGCGCTCCATCGAGACCCTGCGGCCTCCGGCGAGACCGTGGTGGACATCCATGCCGCGACGCGCATCGTGCACATCCGCGACACGGCCGCCGGGTCGAGTGCGAATCGCGCTGCCGCCGCGTGTGACGCGCTCATTCGTGCCGCGCGGGGCGGGTGACTTGAAGCTGGAGTTGTGCACACCGCCCCCTCCAGCAGTCGGATGCACACCGCCTGCGACCGGTGTATGCGCATTGCCGGCAGCGGTTGAGGGATGGCCCGCGGTGGTTGTGGCGTTGTGTGCTCCCCCGCCATTCGCAGTAGGGCCGTGACTCGCCGCGCCGTTGGCGGTAGGGCCATGGCTTGCAGCGCCGTTGGCACTGGGCCCATGCGAGGTTGAGGCGCCGGCACCGCCATGCGATGCACCGCCTGCGCCACCGGACGGATGGGCAGTCGCGGCGGGTTTGGCGGCAGGCGCGGCCTTGGGAGCAGCGGGTTTCTTGTTGTCGGCGCCGGCGGAGACCACGGCAAGCATGCCGAACATTGCGGTGAGGATTACGGCAGCAGCGCCGTAGCGCAGCATCCTGGATAGCGATTGCATTTTCATCTCAAACCTCGTTCCTGTTTAAGCCTCGCGGCCATCCCGGTTGCGCGAGCCGACTATTGAACGTCGCTGACCTTACCGTCTTTCAAGGTCACTTTCATGTCCTTGTAGTAAAGAATTTGTTTCGAGCCCAGGTTCGCTTCGCGCAGGGGCTGTCCGAAGGCGGAGGTCACCTGATCTCTGGTCTGACCAATCGAGATGGTTGGGGGCGGCACATCGGCTGGCGGCGCCGGAGGAGGGATCGCTGCCATGGGCGCCGGAGCGGGAGCCGGTGCCGGTGCGGGAGCCGGCGCTTCACTGGCCTGGTTGCTCGCGTTGTCAGCGGGCGCGACGGTCAGCACGTCTGCCACGGCTTGCAGTGCAACATCGGCGGACGGAATCTCTTTTTTGTTGGGAAACGGAATCTTCAGAGAACCGTAGTAGCGAGTGTCGTTGTAAGGATCGCTGTAAAGAGTGAAAACGACGCCATCCTTTTCGACCTGGGCGGCCGTGATCCAGCACTTTTCCTCGGGGACGAAGGTGCGATGCGGGTAATCCGCCGCGGTGGTTCCTCCCGACGACCGCATGCCGATGGCGAGGTCCTTGCCGAACCCGCCCCAGCCTTGTCCGATTTTTCCATTCTTGTAGGTATTCGACGGTGGCATGGGCGAGTTGACGGCATACATGACCAGGCCGGGTTTGTGAATCACGACCACGTCTCCGGCGGTGACGATGTCGGAGCGGTCGGCAGTGGTGGTGGTGAGTTTGAATTGTGCGGAGATCTTCTGCTGGATTGCGGCCGCATCTCCCTGAGCGAAGAGCGACAGAGTGAAGGTCGATATAAAAGCAATGACTACGAACGAACGAAGCAGTCCTACCCGAGACATATCCCCTTTCCTTTCTTGGAATGAACGGGGAAGCATAGCACGAAAAGCAAACGCGGTCTGTGGGGAAGCGTGCGACCGCTCTCTGCCGGATTCCCTAATCGACGTTGCTGACCTTTCCGTTCGTAAATGTGACTTTCATGTCTTTGTAGTAGTAAATTTCCTTGGCGCCGATCTTGGCGGCACGCTGCGGCTGACCAAAGGCAGCGGTGACCTGATCTTTTGTCTGTCCGATCGAGATCGTCGGTGGCGGAGTATCCGCCGGCGGCGGGGGCGGCGGAATTGCTGCCAGGGGCGCGGCGGGAGCAGCTGGAGCTGAGGCGGGCGCTGGAGCTGAAGAAGCGGCCTGCGCAGGTTGTCCACCACCCTGATCGCCGCCCTGACCACCGTTGTCCTTATCGTCACCGGGCTGTACCGTGATTACCTCGGCAACTGTTTTCGAGAAAGCATCGGGCGCGGGCACGGATCCTTTGGGGAACGCAAACTTGATCTCACCGTAATAGCGGGTGTCGTTATAGGGATCGCTGAAGGTGCTGACGAGGATGCCGTCCTTCTGCAGCGCGACGCCGGTAATCCAGAACTTTTCGCCAGCGACAAACTTGCGCGAGGTGCATCCGTTGTTGGCGGCATCCTGGGCGCTGCCGCCGCCACCAAAGGGAAGCTTGCCCTTGAAGAAAGACTTGGCAGCGTCCTTGGCGCGGTTGTTGAGATTTGCGGTCAGAACGCCGTTGGCGTAGGTGTTCGAAAAAGCGTAGGAAGAGGCCGAACTGCACATCATGAGGCCGTCTTTATGCAGGAGCACGATGTCGCCTGCGGTGACCACATCGGTGTGATCAGCGGTGGTCTTGGTGAGCTTGAAGTCGCCAGCGATTTTTTCTTTCACAAGGGTCGCGGGATCGCCTTGCGCAAACAGTGACAGGGTGCAGACGAGTGACATTGCAGCGCATCCGAACGCTTGAAACAGTAGGGTACGTTTCATAGGGAAATTCCGATCTACTCAGTTGTTTATGAGGGGAGGTCTTGCCGGTGGGAGGACTGTACCGCGCTTCGGATTCGGATGTCAACGGAGTTCTGGAAGATGTGATCGGGAGGTTTGCTCGGTAGGTGACGCTGTGCTAACCTTTTAATCTGTGCCGTGGAACACGCGGAGCAGGAGTGTGTCCGCGCTTCTATCGGAATTCTGAGTCAGATTTCCGGGGTGGCGGGACGGTTTTGAAACCTGGAAGCCGTTCTGAGGGCTGGCGTAGCTCAGCTGGTAGAGCATCTGATTTGTAATCAGAGGGTCGGGGGTTCAAATCCCTTCGCCAGCTCCAGTCAGAAAGCCTGAAACGGATCCGAAGGCGGCAGCAAGTTTGGACCGGCGTTGGAGTCACTTAGGCGCCGGACCGTCCTCTGCGGCGATCCCACCGAGGTGCATGCTCCGACGAGGCCGAACGCCGAAGGCGCTTCGGGTAAGGGTGGTGCGTGGGAGCGTTTTGGGGACGGAGTCAGTGTTCGTCCGGAATGCTTTGTTCTGGCCGCTGGAGAGAATGGCGCGGTGAGGATCGGCAGCCGGGAAGATTGGGCACAGGTGGCCGAGTGGTTAATGGCAGCAGACTGTAAATCTGCCGCTCCTTGCGAGCTACGGAGGTTCGAATCCTCCCCTGTGCACCATAAATGCAGGGTTCAGTTGTCTGAAGTCAGTTGTCAGTGATCAGTAGCGGCGGCTGGCAACAGTGGGTGATATGCGAGTTGCGATGCGCGGAGAGATGCAGATGGAAACGCGCACGGCGGGTCGGGAGAAGACGCGATCCGGGTCGGAGTTGGAAAGACGTTTTCCGATTGCTCTTGCGATGTACGCGATTTTGGCAGTGCTGGTCTGGTTTACGATTGGCCCCGACAAGGTGATGATCGTGGGCAGGCCGGTTGAATTGAGGCTGGTTCCACTGATGATTCTTGGTGGGCTGGCGTTGAGAACGGTAGTGGCCCTGAAGGCGGATCGGATTCGCCGGGAGGGGGAGAAAGAATAGCTGCTGGCCTTTAGCCGCTAGCTTCTAGCTTTTTCAACGGTAGATTGAACTGATGGAGTTTTCGTTTACCGGATGGAGCTAAGAGCTGAAGGCTAAAAGCTGAGAGCTAGGTTTTAGAGGGCTGATGTAGCTCAGTTGGTAGAGCACTCCCTTGGTAAGGGAGAGGTCACCAGTTCAATCCTGGTCATCAGCTCCAGAAAGTCAGCTATTAGCCGTTAGCTTTTAGCTCTCAGCTTGTGCATCGGTGGAGCGAGCCGTTGCGGCTCACACAGGCAGGACGAAGCTGAAAGCTGACGGCTGAGAGCTAAGGGCTGTTTTGAAGGGCGGGAGTAACTCAGTGGTAGAGTCACAGCCTTCCAAGCTGTTGGTCGCGGGTTCGAGTCCCGTCTCCCGCTCCAGAAAGACAGCTAACAGTTGTGAGCTGTCAGCTTCGAAATGGGTGGAACCGGCCGATGCGGCAAGCGCAGTTAAGACAAAGCTGAAAGCTGATGGATGAGAGGCGTTTTTGAGGGAGCGATGTTCGAGCAGGCACAGATCGCGGTTCGGGATGAGCAGGAGTTCAAGAAGCTCCACGCATCGATTGACGCGGCGTTCGATCCAGTAGAGGTGGAAGTGCTGCTCGATCGGGCAATTCGGATGAAGCTCCGGATTCGCGATTTTGAAGGAGTGCTCAAACGCGGGTTGCTGGGCAAGGATTCGGTTGCGTTGTATGGTGCGCTTCCGGTGTCGGACCAGGCACTGACGCGGGAACGGTACCTGCGGCTGGTGGAAAAGGTGCCGGTTGAATTAAGGCAGAGATACTTCAAGGCGTACGCGTATTACTGAAAGATGCAGCTATCAGCTGATAGCTTTCTGCTGACGGCTAAAGGCTGACGCTGGTTTCAGGTTTTTGGGGCTGGAGTCCGCAGCGGCGGACGCCCCTTGAGGAAAACGGGCAGTACGAGCGATGAAAGGGAAACTGGACTTTTATGGCGAAGGAAAAATTTGATCGTTCGAAGCCTCACTGCAATGTGGGGACGATCGGGCATATCGATCACGGCAAGACGACGCTGACGGCGGCGATCACGAAGGTGTTGTCGAAGCACAACCCGAAGATCGCCTTCCGTTCGTTCGATTCGATTGACAACGCGCCGGAAGAGCGGGAGCGGGGCATTACGATCGCGACGGCGCACGTGGAATACGAGACGGCCAACCGTCACTACGCGCACGTGGACTGCCCCGGGCACGCCGATTACATCAAGAACATGATCACGGGCGCGGCGCAGATGGACGGCGCCATCCTGGTGGTGGCAGCGACGGACGGCCCGATGCCGCAGACCAAGGAACACGTACTTCTGGCCCGCCAGGTAGGCGTGCCCTACATCGTGGTGTTCCTGAACAAGTGCGACGCGGTGGAAGACGAAGAGCTGACTGACCTGGTGGAGATGGAAGTCCGCGAGCTTCTGTCGAAGTACCAGTTCCCGGGCGACGATGTTCCGGTGATCCGGGGCTCGGCCCTGGGGGCTCTGAACGGCGAGCCCAAGTGGGAAGCCCAGATCGACGCGCTGATGGATGCGGTGGACAAGAATGTTCCCCAGCCGCAGCGTTCGATCGACCTGCCCTTCCTGATGCCGATCGAAGATATCTTTTCGATTTCTGGACGTGGAACTGTGGTCACGGGAAGGATCGAGCGCGGCAAGGTGAAGGTCGGCGAGGATGTGGAGATTGTCGGCTTCCGGGAGACGCGCAAGTCGGTTTGCACCGGTGTGGAAATGTTCAAGAAGCAGCTGGACGAAGGCCTGGCGGGCGATAACGCCGGCATCCTGCTGCGCGGCATTCCCAAGGAAGATGTGGAGCGCGGCATGGTCCTGGCCAAGCCGGCTTCGATCACGCCGCACACCAACTTCAAGGGCGAAGTTTACGTGTTGTCGAAGGAAGAGGGCGGCCGTCACACGCCGTTCTTCAAGGGCTACCGTCCGCAGTTCTACTTCCGTACCACGGACGTGACGGGCGTGGCGGAACTGCCGGCAGGCACGGAAATGGTGATGCCCGGCGACAACGTGCAGCTGGTGGTGGAACTGATCACCCCGGTGGCCATGGAAAAGGGTCTGCGCTTCGCCATCCGCGAAGGCGGCCGCACCGTGGGCGCGGGCACGATCTCGGAAATCATCAAATAAGTTGTCACCCGTCAGTGAAAGTTCACAGTTCGTAGTTCAGAGTTCATAGTGGACCGAGAGGAACTGAGAACTACGAACTAAGGACTGTGGTCCGGCGAAAAACCGGCGAATCTCAGAAATCGGTTAGGATAAGAAGATGCGGGAAATTGTCACATTGCAGTGCACTGAGTGCAAGGAGCGGAACTACTCAACGACGAAGAACAAGAAGACGACCACCGGCCGTCTGGAGTTCAAGAAGTTCTGTCCCCGCTGCCGCAAGCACCAGGCGCACAAGGAAACAAAGTAAACAAAAGCCGGTAGCCCGTAGCTTGTAGCTGATCTGGGCTACAGGCTGATGGCTACAGGCTACAAGCTGCTTTAGGGGCGTAAGCTCAACGGTTAAACTGTCGGTCTCCAAAACCGAACTTGGGGGTTCGAATCCCTCCGCCCCTGCCAGTTTTGCATCGCCAGTTGTCTCCTGTAAAAGCCCGCTGGGCCCCACCCCCAAAGGTGGTAGTCCCCAAAAGGTCCGGAAACTGCGAGAATGCGAGTCAGGTAGGCTTTCCCCGTCACGACGCCGGGGAACAAAGGATTGGAAGTATGGCAAAGGCAGTCACAGTGAATGGCGAAGAGCGTCCGGCGCAGATCAAGCGGCAGGAGCCCAGTGCCGTCCAAAACCTCTCCGGAAACCTGGCCGGCACATGGGAGAAGATCACCGGTTTCCTGAGCGACGTTCGTGCGGAAACCCGCAAGGTTGTTGTTCCTTCCCGTAAAGAGGTACAGACCACCACTTCGGTCGTACTGATCGCAGTGTTCGCGTTTGGATTCTTCTTCATGGTGACGGATTTCGTCTTTAACCGGGTCATATCCCAAATCCTGCACAGGCTGGGCGGCGCGCAGTAATGCTGGAACCCCAGATCGAGAACAGAATGGCAGATGAAGTCGTAGAACAGTCCGGCGAAGGCCAGCCGGAGCGCAACGAGCGCTTCAAATGGTACATCCTGCACGCCTACTCCGGCTTCGAGCGCAAGGTGAAGGAGTCGATCCTGAGCCGTGTGCAGGCATTCGGCCTCAGCGATAGGGTCGGCCGGGTGATGATTCCGACCGAGCCGGTGACGGAGATCGTTAACGGCAAAAAGCGCACCGTGGAGCGCGTGTTCCTGCCCGGGTATGTGCTGGTCGAGATGGATCTCGATAACAACCTGTGGCATGTCCTGAAGGACACGCCCAAGGTGACGGGCTTTTTAGGCACGGGCGACAAGCCGGTGGCCCTGTCCGAAGAAGAAGTCAGCTCGATTCTCTTTCGCTCCGAGGTGGCCAAGGAGAAGCCGCGGCTCAAGATCAAGTTTGAAAAGAGTGAGCAGGTCCGCATTACCGACGGGCCGTTTGCCAACTTTAATGGCGTGGTGGACGAGATCAACGAAGATCGCGAAACGCTCAAGGTCATGGTGACCATCTTCGGGCGCTCCACGCCGGTCGAACTCGAGTTCGGCAAAGTGGAAAAGATTGAGTAGTTGCAGCTTCTAGCTACTAGCCTCCAGCTTCTAGCCGGTTCGGCGACCTGGCAGCCGCCGGTTGGATTGTGAACGCTAGAGGGCAACACCAAAATTCGCAAAGGGAACCGACCAGCTGGTGGCTAGAAGTCAGGAGCGAGTAGCTGGTCCCGAAGGAATCAAATGGCACCTCCGAAGAAAGTAACCGCGCAAGTCAAGCTGCAGATCGAGGCGGGCAAGGCCACGCCGGCGCCGCCGGTCGGCCCCGCGCTGGGCCAGGCCCAGGTCAACATTATGGAGTTCTGCAAGCAGTTCAACGCGCGTACGCAGAACAAGGAAATGGCCGGCCTGATTATCCCCGTGGTGATTACGGTGTACGCCGACCGCAGTTTCACCTTCATCACCAAGACCCCGCCCGCGTCGGTTCTGCTGAAGAAAGCCGCCAAAGTGGAAAAGGGAGCCGGCGCCCCCAACAAGGATAAGGTGGGCAAGGTGACAGAAAAGCAGGTCCGTGAAATCGCCACCCAGAAAATGCCCGACCTGAACGCCGCCTCCGTCGAGGCTGCGATCAAGAGCATCAAGGGCACCGCTCGTTCCATGGGCATCGAAGTGGTGGCGTAAAGCGCGCCGCAACTGCTCTGAGTTTTGAAAGGGCACGACTTCAGTCGTGCCACACATCTGCAAGAGAATGACTTAGCCCTGAGGGATGGTAGGCACAAGAGCAACAAGCTTCGGCGAGAACCACTGGCGGCCGCGAGATTTTCTCGCGGCCGTCGTGCTTTTCGGGGCCACCGCCGCATTTGTCTTCTGGCAGAACTCCCGCGTGGCCGTGCTCTGGGACCTCGGCTACCTGCTCGATACGAGCTGGCGCGTGGCGCTCGGCCAGATGCCTTACCGGGATTTTCCGCTGGTCCATGCGCCCCTGACTTTTTTGATCCAGGCGGGGCTCATCCGGCTCTGCGGACGGCATTTTCTCCTGGTGATTGCATACGCGGCGGTGGCGGGCGGAATGGGTACGGTGCTGGCCTGGCGCATTGTCCTTCGCGTTTTGCGCTGCAAAGTGGCCCTTGGGGCTGCGAACTGGTCCGTCTCCCTCCTTCTGACAGTTCCGCTTACCGTTCTGGGCATCTATTGCGTGTACCCGCATCCGATCTACGATTGCGACTGCACCCTGGCCATCCTGACTGCGCTTTATCTGCTCGGTCGTATTGCCCCGCGACACGCCGACCCGGCTGAAACAACCGGGAACCTGCACACCTCTCCGGCATTAGTGTCGTGTCGTCCTGAGCGAAGCCTCTTGCGTCGTGGAGTCGAAGGATCTGCGGTTGTCTTTCTGTTTCGGGCTGGGCGAAGTCTCCACTTCGCATCATTCGCCGCCGGAACCGCCACAGTCCTGCCGTTGTTCTTCAAACAGAATATGGGCCTGCCGTTTCTTGCGGCCGTTACAGTCGGCACGTTCGTTCTGCTGGCGGCGGAGGCGTTGCGGAATCGCTCATTCCGCGCTGCCATGCGTTCAAAACCGGCGTTTATCCTGGCTGGCATCGGGCTGGCTCTCATCATCGGCTTCGGCATCATCGCGGCAACCGCCGGTCTCGGCAACTATTTGCATTGGACGGTGCAATTCGCGGCGAGCCGACGCC
>DATGFX010000059.1:0-1535 GCA_035308825.1 Occallatibacter sp.
ACCCATCCCTACTACCGTTAATTCGTCACAACAGGCGCTCATACGCCTTTTGATGAGTAGAATTAGTAGTGCGAAAAACAGCGCGGGGCTGACAGCTTGTGATAAATGTGTATGAGGATCGATAAGCCACGCACTGCCGGATCGTCTTCTGTAGGCCGGAGGGTCGAATGATATTGGATCGACGCTGCTTTCTTGCTCTTATCGCGGCTCCCGCTTTGCCCGCAGCCTCCCGCCAGACAGCAGTATCCGTTGACAGGGACCGCTTCATGATCAACGGCAAGCCGACTTATCAGGGAAGGCAATACAACGGAATGCGGATCGAGGGCCTGCTCCTGAACTCGCGAATGGTGCAGGGTATCTTCGACGATCTCAACCCTGAGACCCGCGCTCGCTGGGCCTATCCGGACACGAAGCAATGGGACCCCGACCGCAACACACGCGAGTTCGTCGCGGCGATGCCGCAATGGCGGCGCTTTGGACTGCTGGCGTTCACCATCAACCTGCAGGGCGGCAGCCCCGAAGGCTATTCGAAGGTCCAGCCATGGCACAATAGCGCCTTCCGCGCTGACGGTTCGCTGCGGCCCGACTACATGGGGCGGCTCGAGCTCATTCTGAACCGTGCCGATGAGCTCGGCATGGTGGCGATTGTCGGCTTATTTTATGCGGGGCAGGATCAGCGGCTGGATCACGACGAGGCGGTAAAGGCGGGTGTTCGCAATGCGATCGAGTGGCTCGGTGACAAGAGCTATGGGAATGTCCTGATCGAGGTGGCCAACGAATGCGACAATCGCGGCTTCGACCGCGACATCCTCAAAGCACCGCGGATTCATGAGCTGATCGAGCTGGCAAAATCAATTCGGCCGGGCGGACGCCGGTACCTCGCCGGAGCCAGCTTCAACGGCAATCGGGTCCCAACCGCAAACGTCGTCGGGGCCTCGGATTTCCTGCTGCTCCATGGCAACGGCGTCACTGATCCCAACCGCATCGTCGAGATGGTGGAGCAGACGCGAAACGTGGCGGGCTACCGGACCATGCCTGTCCTGTTCAATGAGGACGATCACTTCGATTTCGACAAACCAGTCAATAATATGATGAAGGCCGTCGGCGCTTACGCTTCGTGGGGATACTTCGATCCATATGCTGATGGCTATCAGACAGTGCCGGTGAACTGGGGCATCAACACCGAACGCAAACGAGCTTTCTTCAACATGGTGAAACAAGTGACGGGATCATAAAGCGAACCGCCCGCTCGGTCAAGCGAATGCGGTCCGTCACTCCGTCCGGCATGGTCCAGGCTGTGCCGGGATGCGACAGCTGCCAGCATTGACCCGGCGCTTCGATGAGACGGCGAATGGTCGTAACCCAAGTACTCACGAGGTCGATAATGCGCGAAATCAGGCTGGATGCAGCCAGATCTTAGTCTTCCCGAAGTACTCGCATCGGTTCAAGCCGCGCTGCGCGGATTGCCGGAAGCACCGACGCCAGAAAGGATACAGCCAGAACTAGCACCGCCACGCTTGCGAGCGTCGTTGGAT
>DATGFX010000060.1:0-45860 GCA_035308825.1 Occallatibacter sp.
CCGCACCCAAAGTCCTGCCATCCGCGCCAGTTGAACGGCTCATAAATCCCGTCTCGGTTGTCGGGATTGCGTTTCCCCACGTAAGGCCGCATCGGAGCCGGTCCAATCCAAACATCCCAATCCAATGTCGCAGGAACCGGATCTTCCCCTGTTGGACGGTCCATCGCCTGCGGCCACACCGGGCGATTCGTCCAGACGTGAACTTCATGCACCTGTCCGATGAGCCCGTCCTGAATCGTCTCGACCCCGCGGCGAAAACCGTCCGCGGCGCTGCCCTGGTTGCCCATCTGCGTAACGATCTTGCGTTCGTGGGCCATTTTCCGCAGATAGCGAGCCTCATAGATCGTCTGCGTCAGCGGCTTCTGGACAAACACAGCCTTGTTCCTCTTCATCGCTGCGGACGCGACAATCGCGTGCATATGGTCCGGAGTCGAAACCGTCACGGCATCGATCTGACTACCCATTTGGTCCAGCATCTGTCGGAAATCTTTGAAGAACTTTGCGTCCGGATATTTCTTCGTTTGAATTTCATAGGATTCCGAACCAGCGTCCACGTCGCACAACGCGGCGATGTTTTCGCCGGCGCAGGCGTCGGTATCGCTCCGGCCTTTACCGCCGATGCCGACGCAGGCGATGTTCAGTTTGCTGTTGAGATTCTGTCCGCGCAAAAGCGCTGGCACGCCGAACACGAGCGCGCCGGCTGCCAGAGAACTCGCTTTGATAAATTCACGGCGGTCGATACGCAAGGCCAAGTTGCTATCAGAAGTTTTCAGTGAGGGCATTTTTCTAAGATTTTAACCCACGCAACAGCATACACTCGCCGCCTTACCAATGCTATCTTCGCGAATATGAGGAAAAGCATCGCCCGGGCTGGTTTTGTCCTTTCCCTCGAAGTGCTTTGCGTGGGAATGTGGGCTAATGGTCAAGCACAAATCGCCGACGGAACGGCGTGGCCGACCTATGGAAATGATCCAGGTGGAAGCCGCTACTCAGCTGCCGCGCAGATCGATCGAAGCAATGTGAACAACCTCAAGGTGGCTTGGACATATCGCACGGGCGTCAATGACACGTCAACCAGGTTGTCGCTCAAAGCGGCGTTTGAAGCGACCCCCATTCTGGCAGACGGGAAGCTCTTCTTGAGCACGCCTTACGATCAGGTGATCGCGCTCGAACCAGGCACAGGAGCTAAGCTCTGGGAATACGATCCAGGCGTTGATCTCGGTAAGAACTATTCAGAGGTCACTTCGCGCGGCGTTTCTGCCTGGCACGATAACCATGGGAAAGCCGGAGCAGCATGCAACTTGCGAGTTTTCATCGGCACACTCGACGCGCGCCTGATCGCGCTCGATGGAGAATCCGGGAAGCCCTGCGCCGATTTCGGAACGAACGGCGTCGTTGATCTCAATCAAGGTGCCGCAACACAGACGGAGTGG
Organism: Occallatibacter sp.; assembly: GCA_035308825.1. Classification (GTDB taxonomy): domain Bacteria; phylum Acidobacteriota; class Terriglobia; order Terriglobales; family Acidobacteriaceae; genus Telmatobacter. The sequence goes on from DATGFX010000060.1 coordinate 1,434, forward strand.
ACTGGCGGCTATCAAGTCACGTCGCCGCCGGCTGTTTATAAGGATCTGGTGATCGTCGGATCGTCGATTGCCGATAACTGGCGCGTAGACACTGGCCGCGGCATTGTTCGAGCATTTGACACGCGCTCCGGCAAGCTCCGCTGGACATGGGATCCCATTCCCTGGGCAGAGAAGACCAATCCGCGCACGGGAGCCGGAAATGCCTGGTCGGTTTTTTCGGTGGACGCAAAGCGGGACCTGGTTTTTGTGCCCACCGGTAGCGCGGCTCCCGACTACTTTGGAGGCATACGCAAAGGCGATGACAAGTGGGCCAACTCGATAGTGGCTTTGCGTGCTTCAACGGGCGAGTTTGTCTGGGGGTTCCAGGTCGTACATCACGATCTGTGGGACTACGACGTCGCTGCTCAGCCCACTCTCTTCACTTGGAAAGACGGAACGCCCGCGCTGGTAATCAACACGAAAATGGGCCATGTATTTGTTTTGAACCGGCTGACCGGCGCGCCTCTGCTGCCTGTGGAGGAACATCGCGTGCCGCAGTCCGATATTGCAGGCGAGGAAGCATCGCCCACCCAGCCGTTTTCGACTATTTCGCTCGTGCCGGAAAGGTTCGAAGCTACCGATACCTGGGGACCAAAACCGGAAGACGCCAAGTGGTGTCAGGACAAGATTGCTGCTTCGCGAAACGAAGGTATTTTCACTCCGCCAAGCTTACGAGGTACGGTGCAAGCCCCCGGCAACGTCGGAGGAGTGAATTGGGGCAGCGCTGCTTATGACGCACAACGTCACCTGATGATCGTGAACACGAACCGTCTCGTTGCATGGGTCAAGCTCATCCCGCGTCATGAGTATGCCGCCGAAGTGCATAAGGACCAGGACAACCGCATCTACGGTGAGTTCGGAGACCAAGAGCCCGCTCCCTATGGCCTCTATCGCACGTTCCTGTTTTCCCCCAGCGGCACTCCCTGCAACCGTCCCCCATGGGGAACAACCGAAGCGGTGGATTTGTTCACCGGAAAGATCGCCTGGGACGTGCCACTGGGCACGTTGGTGCCGGAAAAGACAACAGGCTCGATCAATCTGGGTGGTCCAATCATCACCGCAGGTGGATTGGTATTTACCTCCGCGACCATCGATCCACACTTGCATGCGTTCGATTCGGAAACAGGCAAGGAATTATGGAGTTACGACTTGCCCGCAGCAGCTAACGCGACTCCCATGACATATATGTGGAAGGGCAAACAGTACCTGGTAATTTCCGCAGGTGGCCACGGGAAACTTCGCTCCAGGCAAGGCGATTACGTCATCGCCTTTTCTCTGCCCTAAAATCGGGCATGCAAGAATGCGCGCCGGTGAATCCTCTTGGCCCATAACATGAGGAGCGCAGACCGAATCGTGATCACGGGCTCGAGATCCGCCCGACTCGCCGTCATTGGCCGTGAATCATCGGAGCGCCGGCGATCTTTAAATGCACTCGATAAATGCTGCTGCTCGCCGTGATGTACAGCGTCTTGCGGTCTGCGCCAGCCCAGGCGAGGTTCGAGACCTTTTCCGGGATCAGCAGTCTGCCCAATGGTTTCCCTTCCGGTGAAAAGATCCATACGCCACCGGGACCGGCGCTGTAGATATTTCCTTCTCCGTCCACCTTCATTCCGTCCGGTGCGCCCGGTCGCTTGTCTGAGGTCGCGTCGTACAAGAGCTTTGCATCCGTAAGAGAGCCGTCCGGCCGCACGCGATATCGCATCCAGATCTTTTTTGGCTCAGAGTTATTTACGTACAGAAACTTCTCGTCAGGCGAAAAAGCAATTCCATTGGGCCGGGTCAAATCGGTCACCAGTAGCTGCAAAGCAGCGCGGTTCGGCGGGGTGCCGGCCTTCTGATCGACCGCATGAGGAAGCCGATAAACACCATTGACCTTGAGCTGTTTCTCCGGATCATCGTCCTTCTGCGTCCGCAAGCCGTATGGCGGGTCAGTGAAGTAGAGTGATCCATCCGAGCGATAGACCAGATCGTTGGGACTGTTCAAGCGTTTTCCGCGGTAGGTGTCAGCCAGAATCGTGATCTGACCGTCGGGCGCCAGAGATTCGAGCCGATAGACGTCCCGTTGCGCATGACCAGCGACGGTCAATCTTCCCTGGCTTCCGAGTGTCATGCCGTTCGACCCCGGTTCCGGACCGCCATAGGGAGCCGCCCCTTTGTACCCACTCGGCGAAAGAAAGGTCGAGACACCTGCACCCGGCGTCCATTTGCAGATCCGATTGCTGGGGATTTCAGCGAAAAACAGACTGCCTTTCACCCAGACCGGGCCCTCCACCCACTTGAATCCATTTGCGACGCGTTCCATTGTCAAATTCGGCGGCACGATCGCGTCAAGACGCGGATCCAGACGGTCGGCCTTGAGGGGTAACTTCTGATCTGCCGAATCCACTCCACCCGCTCGGATCGGAATCGCCCCGGCATGGGTGCGGTACACCAACGAACCGCACAGCAATACGGCCACAAACGGAAGCAACACGTGAAATCGCTTGATCAGGTTCATTGTTCTTCCTTGAACTGGAATCAGGATTGAATCGCCGCGCCAGTTGCGGAGCCCAAACATCTGAAGCGATTCGCTGCAGATGATCAGTATCCATCGCGAGTACCGATTGTCAAGCCGTGCCGGCGTCGTCTGATCCGGGATTTTGGCGGCCTAATCCAGTCCGCCGGATTCCAAATGCTTGCTGATCTGACCGGGGGGCTTCACAATCGAACTGCGATGACTGCATTTCAAGTTCCCCTTTTGAATCGGCTGCATCCGTCCCTCTGCCATCTTGCCGCTGTCTGCGGTCTGGTCCTGCCAATCACAGCCATTTCGCAGCCCGTGCCAAGCACTCTGTTCCACGGGCTGCAATGGAGACTCGTCGGACCATTCCGCGCTGGTCGTGTGGTCGCCGTCAGCGGAGTTCCCGGCAGCGACGGCGTTTTCTATTTTGGCGGGGTCGATGGCGGCATTTGGAAGACGACGGATGCCGGCACCGTATGGCAACCGATTTTTGATCGGGAACCGGTCGCCTCGATTGGCGCGCTCGCTGTCGCGACCTCGGATCCGAATGTGATCTACGTCGGTACAGGTGAATCGGATATCCGCTCCGATCTCGCTTCCGGCGATGGCGTGTATCGCAGCGTTGACGGTGGAGCCAGCTGGAAGCATATCGGACTTGAAGACTCCCGCCAGATTAGCCGCATCCTTGTCGATCCGAATGACGCACGCACTGTCTATGTGGGCGCGTTGGGTCATGCCTATGGCCCCAACGATGAACGCGGCGTCTACAAATCCACCGATGGTGGAGATCACTGGCAGCGCGTGCTCGACAAAGGACCCGAGGTCGGAATCGCTGACATCGCGATCGCGACTGCTGCACCGCAGGTTCTGTTCGCCGCCACCTGGAACGCCCATCGCCCGCCGTGGAGCACCTATGCCCCGCTGGAAGGGCCTGGCAACGCAATCTATCGCTCCACGGATGGCGGCGGGCATTGGGATCAAATTTCAGGTCACGGATTGCCCGACGGAACCTTCGGTCGCATCGGCATCGCGGTCAGCGCCGATGGCCGCCGTGTCTATGCGACGATCGATTGTCCCGGTCACTCCGGTTTGTACCGTTCCGAAGACCAAGGCAACTCGTGGACCCTGGCCAGCGCCGACCCGCGCCTCACCAGCCGCGCATGGTACTTCAGCGCACTCGCAATCGATCCCACCAATCCTGACGTGCTCTATATTCCCAACATTGCGCTCTATCGAACTGAAGACGGGGGCAAGACGATCCAGATCGTGCGGGGAGCGCCCGGTGGAGACGACTACCACCAGATCTGGATCGATCCAAAGAATCCGGCGCATCTCATGCTGGGCGTCGACCAGGGCGCAACCGTGAGTCTTGACCGCGGCAAAACCTGGACCACCTGGTACAACCAACCCACAGCGCAGCTCTACCACGTCACGACGGATCACGCGTTTCCCTACACCATCTATGGCGCACAGCAGGACAGCGGCTCCATTGCGGTGCACAGCCGCTCTGATCATGGTCACGTGGATGCGCGAGACTGGTTCCTGCCGGGCGGCAGTGAGAGCGGCTATATTGCCATCGATCCGAAAAACGAGAACGTCATCTACCTGTCGGAATCCTACGGCGACGTTTCACGCTTCGATCGCCGCACCTCCTTTAGCCAGAACATCACACCGTGGCCGCTCGGAGGATTTTCCCTCCCCATCAACAAACGAAAGTATCGCGACCCATGGACACCGGTGCTCGTATTCTCACCCGCCGACAAAACGTCCCTGTATCTCGGAACCCAGTTCGTGATGAAAACAGTCGACGGCGGTCTGCACTGGTTGAAGATCAGCCCCGACCTGACTGGCGCCGTCGATCGTACGAGCGAGTCAGGTCCACCCACGCCCGAGAATGCCGAGCAACGTGGCTTCGGCGTGGTTTACACGATCGCTCCCTCGCCTCTCAAATCCGATGAGATCTGGGCCGGTTCCGATACCGGGCGCGTTCATCTGACAACCGATGGCGGCAAGTCCTGGCGCGATGTGACGCCGCCTCATCTTTCGGCCTGGAGCAAAATTTCATTGATCGAAGCTTCCCACTTTGATCCAGCGACAGCCTATGCCGCCGTCGATCGCCATCGTCTCGACGATCAGAAGCCCTACCTCTACATCACCCACGACTACGGAAAGACCTGGAAACTCGCTGTCGAAGGCATCGCGCCGCACCACTTTGTCATCGCGGTCCGTGAAGACACCGAGCAGCCTAATCTGCTTTTTGCAGGAACCGAATTCGGCGTCTACGTATCCTTCGACGGTGGAGAAACCTGGCAACCCCTCAATTTGAATCTGCCAGTCACGTCGATTCGCGACCTTACCGAAAACGGCGCCGACCTCATCATCGCCACTCATGGACGGTCCTTCTGGGTATTGGATGACATTGCGCCCCTCCGCCAGGCCGCCGAGGCCCGAAAATCTCACGCATACCTCTACACGTCCCCTTCTGCCATTCGCGTTGACAACGACACGTTTCTCGGGTCACCCATGCCACCGGAGGAACCGCAGGCGAATAATCCCCCGAACGGAGCGATCATCGATTATTACCTCGCCGGCGCGGCAACCAAAATCACTCTGCAAGTGGTCGATGCGCAAGGCCACGTGATCCGCCATTTCTCGAGCGGCGACAATACCACTGTCACCCGTCCCCTGCTTCCCATCGCTGAGCGGTGGTTCCCGAAGCCGCAGATGCTCGAAACCGGAGCCGGTCAGCATCGTTTCATCTGGGATTTGTGTGTGGGCGGGTCGGGCAGCGATATCGATGACGATGAGGACGAGTCTGCCATCCCGCCCGGTCCGCGCGTCGCTCCGGGCACCTACACGCTGCGCCTCACTGTCGACGGCACGCAGATAACGCGACCGTTGCACGTTGCCGTGGATCCTCGCATCAATGCGAGCACACAAACCCTCGAACGCCAATTTACGCTCGCCAATTCCATCTATGTACAAACGCTTTCGACGCGCAAGGCAATGGCTGAGTTGGAGAGCATTGAGAGTCAGCTGAAGAAGCTTATGGCAGACGGCCGAAATAACGCGCCTGATCTCTCGCACTCCCTGCGCGAGGCGCTCGCGACACTCGATCGTATTAAGGGCGGCCAAAAAGATGGAGAGGACGAGAGTGGCAAAAACGAAACTGGCCTTGCCGACGCCAATGCGGGCCTAAGCGTAGCATTGCGCATGGTCGAGAGCGGCCATCGCGATGCACCGGCACAGGCGCTCGAGATTCTTGATCAGATGAGCGCTGCTGCACGCGAGAAGACCGCCGCCTTCGAACGCTTCAAGACAACCGAACTCAAGGATGTGAACGCCGCCTTGACCCGTGCCAATCAGCCCCCGATTCAAATTGCCGCGATCGAGGAGCAGGTGCACTACGCCATGACGCGCTGAGGCCGCGAAGAACACCCTCATCGAATCCCGAGGTGCTTTGCGCATTCATTCCGTGCGCGAAAGCGCACGCAGCAAACCATCTAATCTTCGTCGCCGCTTTCCGGCACATTGTCGGGATGCTCGTTTTCATTCAGCGTCGGCAAATGTTCTGTTTGCAGCTTCCGATTCAGTTCCACCAGAACCGCCCCTTTGAAGTGTTCCCATCCCGCGAGCGACTCCTCCATCTCGCCCGCAAGACGCACTGCCGCCGCCTTCTCCGCCTCAGTCGGGCCGGCGTCTGACTGTCCCACTTCGCCGTACAGGGTCTGTATCTCCCCGGCTACTTCATCCAGGCCTGGCTTGCCTTCGGCATTGCTCTCGTTCGTCCTCCCGCTCAGCAGTTCGTCCAGCTGTTTGTCCGCCTGCTCCAGCGATTCCTTCAGTGCTGCCGATGCCTTCCCAGTCGCCGATTTGGCCTGCTCGCGAATCGAATACGCTTCCAACGCGGTTTTTGCGCTACCTGTGAGCATCTCCGCAAGCTTCTCGTCGAGTTCGAACTCACCCTTCAGATCGGCAGCAGTCGCAGTCACGCGCGGATCCATCTTCACGACAAGCGGAGCGGTAAGGCTCATACCGCTCGCAGTAAGTCTGATCGTGTAGGTCCCGGGCAGTGCAAGCAGGCCCTGCGGCTCCCGCGGTGTGTCATGCGGAACTGCCGAGATCGGGTACTCGTAGTGCATGGCTGTTGGCGTTTCATAATGCAGGTCCCAAATCCAACGATGCATTCCAGCGCTCGCCGGTAACACCCTCGGCATACGAATCCAGTGGAGCGGAATGAGCTGCTTCTTCAGCTCGTCTATCGTCGGTTCAACGGGATCGGTGCTCGCATACCGCCGCACAACTTTGTCGTTTCCGTCCAGAATCTCCAGCGTAACCGGACCCTGCATTGACTCGGGCAGTGAGTAGTCGATGACCGCTCCGTCCGGGGGATTCTGGCCTGCGGGCTCATCCGGCGGCAATGGCGTATCCGTATACGTGTCTCTTCGAACGCGATAAGCAATTCCGGGTTTGAACAGCACTGGCGCGCTTCCTGCCTGTATCTCATCCAACTGGCGCAGCGGCGAGATGTCATCGAGAATCCAGAACGATCGGCCATGAGTCGCAACGATCAAATCGTTGTCATGGATCCACAGGTCGCGCATCGACGTGTGAGGTAGGTTGTACTGCAATGATTGCCAGTGCCCGCCATCATCGAGCGACATCCAGACCTCAGTCTCGGTACCGGCGAACAGCATTCCTTTCCGAATCGGGTCCTCGCGGACCGTGTTCACCGGCGAACCGGGCAGTCCTGTTGTGATCTGCTGCCACGTCGCTCCGCCGTCGTGCGTCCGATAAATGAAGGGATGTAGATCGTCGATCCTGAAACGGCTCACAGAGACGTACGCCGTCTGGTCGTCAAAGTGAGAAGGGCTGATCTGCGTTACCTTGCTCCACGGAATCATCCCGCGCGGCGTGATGTTCTTCCAATCTTTGCCGCCATCATGCGTCACCCAAACCAGGCCATCATCAGTTCCCGCCCAGATGGTGTTCACGTCTTTATAAGAGGATGCCACCGAGTAGATGGTGCCGCGCCGCCGCGCTTTTTCGTTCTCAGAAAGAGGCGCAAGCGAGGTGGGCTGGTCCGTATGTTCGCGCGAAAGATCAGGGCTGATCTTCTCCCAGGTGTTGCCGTGGTCTTTTGTCTCGAAAAGCACGTTCGTCGCGTACAACAGAACATGCGGGTCTACTGGTGAAAATAAAATCGGCTCGGTCCGATCGCCGCGATATGCACGATCCCGCACAGGGATTGGCGTGATGTTCTGCACCTGCCCCGTGATCCGGTTGAACTTCGATACTTCGGTGCGTCCCGCGCCATACACGATTTCCGGATGTAAAGGATCGGGCGCAGCGTATCCGTATTCAATAATCCCCACCGGATGCCATTCACGATCGGTAATCTCTCCGTCGTTGCCGCGGCTTGAAATACAAACGGACCCGCTCTCCTGCTGTCCTGCGCAAAGGGCGTAGGGAAAGGTATTGGTCACTGCAACGTGATAGAGCTGCGCCGTCGGCTGGTTATACCACGAACTCCAGGTATTCCCGCGGTTCACACTGACCAGCGCGCCCTGGTCGCTGACCAGCAGGATGATGTCTGGATTCTCCGGGTTGATCCAGATGTTCTGGTAATCATCTCCTCCTGGCGCTCCTCGAATCCCGGTCCATGTCTTGCCGCCATCCTCAGAGCGCATGGTCACGATGCTTGTGCTGTACACCACGTCGGCATTCTTGGGGTCCACCGCGGGAATCGGAAGATCGCCGCCCCCAATCTTCATCGCGGGCCGTGGATCGTCCGTCGCCTTGTGCCAGTTTTCGCCGGCATCGTCGGATCGATATACACCCAGTCCCGCGCCCGAAGCGTATCCGCTTTCGTGCTTGGTTGAAAGTGTTGCATAAAGGCGGCTCGGATCGCTCGCCGCGATCGCCACCTGGATCTGCACCACGTCATCCGGCAGGCCCTTGGTGAGCTTTGTCCAGGTGTCGCCGCCGTCAGTCGACTTGAACAATCCGCCATTCGTGCCGTCATACTGGTTTTGGTCCTCCCACGGACCGAGCCGCGATTGCCACAACGCTGCGTACACCACGTTCGGATGCTGCGGATCAATCGCAACATCCGAGCCGCCTGTACTCGCGTCTTTGTACAGCACTTTTTTCCATGTCATTCCGCCATCCATCGAACGGAAGATGCCGCGCTCTTCATTTGGACCGTAGGGATGGCCGAGCACCGCCGCGAATATCCGGTTGGGATCACGCGGATCTACGGCCAGCGCTGGAATTTGTTCCGCATCATGCAATCCAAGATGCTGCCAGGTCTTTCCCGCATCATTCGATCGGTACATTCCGTCACCGATGGAAAGATCCGGACGATGCAATCCCTCTCCGCTCGCCACATACACGACGTTCGGATCGGACGGGGCAACGACAATCGCACCAATGGACTGTGTACCTTCCCCGTCGAAGATTGGATTCCAGGTGCGGCCGTAGTCATCGCTCTTCCAAACGCCACCGTCTACTTGGCCGACATAAAACACATTCGGCTGCCCTGGAACGCCTGTAGCTGCACGCGTGCGGCCTCCTCGAAACGGTCCCACCAATCTCCAATGCAGGTCTGGACGCCACTCAGGGGCAGCATCCTCCGCGAACAATCGGCGACCAAACGTAAAGATCAAGCCAGCAATCGCACAAAATAATGCGATGGACTTCGCAGCACGAAAAAAACTCATGTTGGGGAACTCCTCAAGCAAGGTCATATTCTATCGCTCGAATTCCAGCAGTCTCCCCATCTGGCCCCCAGCGTCGTCGCAGTTCGCCAGGGTGGCTCTCCCGGTGAACCGGTCATCGCGCACTGGTCAGAATGGCGCCGGCGATCGCTCCGAGCGGCATGACGCGATCGACGCCACCAAGCCTGATCGCCTCCTTTGGCATCCCAAACACCACGCAACTGGCTTCGTCCTGCGCAATTGTCGCCGCCCCGGCCTGCCTCAACTCGAGCATGCCCCGCGCTCCGTCATCGCCCATTCCAGTCAGGATCGCGCCAACCGTATTTGCTCCCGCGTACCGGGCTGCCGAGCGAAACAGCACATCCACCGATGGGCGATGACGGGACACCAGCGGACCATCTTTTACCTCGACGTAGTAGCGCGCACCGCTTCGTTTCAGCAACAGGTGATGATTCCCCGGCGCGATCAACGCGCGCCCTCGGATCACAGAATCATTCGTCTCCGCTTCCTTCACAGTGATATTGCATAGCGTATCCAGGCGTCGGGCAAAGGCGCGCGTAAACAGTTCCGGCATGTGCTGCACGATGACAATACCCGGCGCGTCCGCGGGAAGACTCTCGAGCAACAGTTTCAATGCTTCCGTGCCGCCTGTAGACGCTCCGATCACCACAACCTTTTCTGTTGTCTCCATCATCGCGTGCGTTGCCGGTGAAAGGATCGCGTCCGCTGTCAACTTCGGCTCAACCCGGTGAGATGGTCTCAAAGCACGCAATTTCGCCTTGGCTGCGGCCTTAACCGCATCGCAAATCGCGATGCGCGATTCCTCCAGAAACTGCTTCGCGCCTAGCCGTGGCTTGGCGATTACATCCACTGCGCCATAATCAATCGCGCTGACGGCGCTCTGCGCGCCCTCGCCAGCAAGGCTCGAACAGATCACCACCGGGATCGGATGCTGGCTCATAATCTTCTTGAGAAACGTCAGGCCATCCATCCGCGGCATTTCGATGTCGAGCGTGATCACATCCGGCAATTCTGCGCGGATGCGTTCGGCTGCCACAAACGGGTCGCTTGCCGTGCCGGTTACCTCGATCTCCGGATCGGTCGAAAGTACTTCCCGCAGCGTCTGGCGCACAACGGCGGAATCATCCACCACCAGCACACGCGTCATGGCTCACCGGTCCTTCCCGATCCCCGAAGCCATTGCACCGGGCTTGTTCCTGGATAACGCATCCTGGGCTTCAACGGTAGCGCCACTCAATTTTCGAACCAGCACGGCCCCGGTATCCGAGTGAAACTCAATCGCCAACCCCGAGGTTCCGCCCAGCCTCGAGGCAGCGATTTGCAGCCTTTCCTCCCGAAGAACCTTCAGTGCGGCCTCGCAATTCAGCCTACCCACGGTGGGTTTCGAGGGGTGATTCACGACTTTGAGCACATCGGCTCCGCCAAATACCTTGACTGCGATTTCAGAACGGAGAACTCCAAGAGACTCGAGTTCCCCAAGCAAGTCGAGGATTGCAAAGTCGACATAGCGCCGCGAATGCGACCGGCTCATCGCTCTCATGTGCGCTCCGGCATGGCAGGGCAGCATGGGATGGCAGAATCCGGCTATTCCTTTGCTCTGAGCGAAGAACGCGACACCAACGCAGGAACCGAGCACGGTCCGCAGAACCGTGGGTTCGGTCACTACGTAGAATTCACCGGGCTGCACGTAGATCTCGTGAACCCCCGCTTCAATCTCACGCATTCACCCTCCTGTAGAGTGATGGGGCGACAGGCGCAAACGGCAACGTCAAATCATGGAGAGTCTCTGCGTGCCCGACAAATAGATAGCCGCCTGGCGCGAGACAGTCGCTGAATTTCTCCAGAATCTGCTGCTGCGTGCGCCGGTCGAAATAGATCATTACGTTTCGGCAAAAGATCACGTCGGCTTTCCTATCCAGTCCATAGTCGGCATCCATAAGATTCAGTCTGCGAAAATCCACCATGCGCCGCAGTTCCGGCGCCAGGCGAACTTGTCGATTGTGAGGATCGCGGCTGCGAAGAAAATACTTTCGTCTGAGCGAGAGTGGCACCGCATTCGCTACCTCTTCTGGGTAGACACCCATTCCTGCCTTTTCAAGCACAGTTGCCGAAATATCCGTTGCCATCACGCGGAAGCGAAATCCCGGTTGTGCCCGGGCAAACTCGCTCAGAACCATGGCAAGCGTGTAAGGCTCTTCTCCAGTCGAACAGCCGGCGCTCCAGATAAACATCGGCGCGCTTCTCTCACTCCGTGCGAACCATTGAGGCAGGACTTCGGTAGAAAGAATTTCAAAATGCCGTGGCTCCCTGAAAAAATCGGTTTTGTTAGTCGTCACAACATCGATCAATGGAGTAATCTCTGCCTTCTCTCCATCGCCTTCGAACAGGTAATGGCAATACTCGCTATACGAATTCAGATGGAGGGCCTTCAGCCTCCGCTTGATGCGGCCCTCGAGCATCGTCTTCTTTTCCGCACCAAGATGGATTCCTGCTTCTGCATAGATGAAGCGGGAAAGGCGTACGAAATCGCGCGTCGAGATGGAATCTTCGCACATACTCAAGATTGGGCGGGGCGCCGGGTCGCCCCGCTGCTCCGTTATGCCGCCTCTTCTGTCACTTTGCGCGACTCCGACGCGTGCAGGGCCGCGAACTCCCCGTCTGAAAACACCCGGTCAATGTCCAGAATCATGATGAATTGGTTATCTCGTTTTCCCATCCCCTTAATGAAATCGGTGCGGATATGGACGCCTATCCGCGGCGCAGGTTGGATCTGGTCGGGCTCCAGGTCGATTACCTCCTCGACAGAATCGGCCAGGGCGCCAATCACTGTTACTTCGTCTTCCAACACCACCTCGACAACAACGATGCAGGTGTTGCGCGTGCTTTCGGTCTTTGACATCTCAAAGCAAAGGCGCAGATCAACTACAGGCACGACGCTCCCGCGCAGATTGATCACACCGCTCATAAAAGCAGGCGTTCTCGGAATTGCCGTGATCGTCGTCAGGTCGAGCACCTCTCTCACCTTTGCAACATCCGTGGCAAACACTTCTTGGCCCAACTTGAAGGTGAGGTACTGCCGTGTCTCCGTGATCTCAGAAACGCTCATATCGACTCCTCTCGCTATTTGAAGACCGGCGCGGAGTTTATCCGCGCCCTGACGTCAGTACCGCTCGAATTCCCCATCCAGGTCATCGCCTTTGTCATTCATGCGCAATACCGCCCCAGCCTTCGCACCCGCCTTAGTGTGACCGGTTGCGATCTGACCGTTCACTGCCACCTTGCTGGCAACCGGCTGCGCCTGCTTGATAGGCTTCCGGCTTGGCATGGCATGCCCCAGCGTGCCGCTGTCGTTCCCGGTTCGGAAGAAGGCCAGTGCGCTAACCAGTTGCTCCGCCTGGCTTGTCAGTTCTTCAGTCGTCGAGGCCATCTCTTCTGATGCGGAAGCGTTCTGCTGGATCACTTGCTCGAGCTGCTGAAGTGCCTTGTTGATCTGCTCGGCGCCGGTGTCCTGCTCCTTGCTGGCGGCGGAGATTTCCTGCACAAGTTCGGCAGTCCGCTGGATGTCGGGCACAACCTTTTCGAGCATCTCGCCCGATTTTTCCGACACTTTCAAAGTGGTCGCCGAAAGCTGGTTGATCTCGCCGGCGGCCTTCTGGCTGCGTTCTGCCAACTTGCGCACTTCCGCCGCCACCACGGCAAAGCCTTTGCCATGCTCGCCCGCCCGGGCCGCTTCGATAGCCGCGTTCAAAGCAAGCAGGTTTGTCTGTCGGGCAATCTCCTCGATGATCGAGATCTTGTTCGCGATCTCCTTCATCGCCGCTACAGCTTCCAGCACCGATTTGCCGCTTTCCTGGGCGTCTTTGGAAGATTTGTTGGCAATCTTGTCAGTCTGCTGCGCATTGTCGGCATTTTGCTTGATGTTCGAAACCATCTCCTCCATCGAGGATGATGCTTCTTCTGCCGCGGCGGCCTGCGCACTTGCGCCCTTCGATGCCTGAACGGAAGCCGTCGAGATGGACTGGCTGGCGGCTGCTACCTCTCCCGCAATGGATCGAATATCCGAAACCGTGCGAGTCAATCCGCCCACCATCGCCGCCAGCGCCTGCATGAGCTTGTCCTGTGCCGAGCGTTCCCGAATGGAAACGGTCAAGTCGCCATTCGCAATCGACTCTGCCGCCGAGGTGATCTCATTCATCGCAACAATCAGTGTGTTGAGGTTGTTCTTGATCAGGTTGAAATCTCCGTGATACACATCGGTGATTTGTGCTGGGATTTCGCCTTTGCTGATCTGCTCCACATAACGTGCCGACACGTTGAGAGGGGTGATCACCGCATCCAGCACGTCGTTCACCCCGCGAACGATCTCCGCGTAAGCGCCGTGAAAATGATCCACATCACCGCGCTCCGAGAGCTTCCCATCTTTTGACGCTTCGGTCAGGCGCACCAGTTCCTTCTGCAGTGTTTGGAGCACCAGGGCAACATTGTTGACGGCCATCTTCATCTTTTCGTGGTCGCCCTTGTAACTCTGCGTGATCAACTCGTCGATTTTGCCGCCAGAGATCTGTGCGAGGACTCGGTTGCCCTCGCCAATGGGAAGCAGAATTGCATCCAGCATGGAATTGACGCCATGCAGAATCTCGGCGTATGCACCCCGGAATTCCTCCTTCCGGCCGCGCTCGCCCAATTGACCATCATGCGACGCGGCGATCAGGCGCGTCATCTCCTTCTGTAATCCTTGCAGGACAAGCGCCACGTTATTCACTGCAAGCTTCATTTTTTCGTGATCGCCCTTGTAGCTCTGGGTGATTAATTCGTCGATCTTGCCTCCGGAAATTTGCTCCAGAACCCGGTTGCCCTCGCCGATGGGAAGCAGAATTGCGTCCAGCATCGTATTCACTCCATGCACGACCTCTGCATAGGCGCCCTGAAACTGCTCTTCCCGTCCCCGCTCGCCTAGCTGACCTTCGTGCGAAGCGGCAATCAGACGAGCCATTTCTTTTTCCAGGTCCTGCAGGACAAGCGCCACGTTGTTCACCGCAAGCTTCATTTTTTCGTGATCACCCTTGTAGCTCTGGGTAATCAACTCATCGATGTTGCCGGCGGAAATCTGAGCCAGGATCCGGTTGCCCTCTTCGATCGGTCGCAGAATGGCATCGAGGATGGCATTGACCGCACAAACGATTTCCGCGTACGCGCCTGTTGTCAGTTCCGGGCGCCCGCGTTCACTCAAGCGTCCATCCTCGGCGGCACGCGTCAGCCTGACGAACATCTCCTTCAACTGCTGCAACACCTGCGCAACACTGTTGACGGCGAGCTTCATATTCTCGTGCTCGCCTTTGTAAGTTTGCGTAATCCGCTCATCGATCTTGCCCGCAGCGATCTGCGCCAGGACCCGGTTACCCTCCTGGATCGGAAGCAGGATCGCATCGAGCATCTCGTTGACACCGGCGATCAAGTCGCGATCCGGTCCAGTGAATTGATCGACCCGCCCACGTTCCGCGAGGCGGCCTTCCTTGGATGCATCCACCAGGCGCATAATCTCCTGCAGGAGTAACAGCGAGTTGTCCTCCCGCGATGGCTTTGTGGGCCTCACGTGCGCTGCGCGACTATGCTGATCGACTCCGTTCCCCCTGCCGTTCGTCTCTCGTCCTTCGATTACCAACCTTGTCGGCATAAATATCCGCTCCTCCTCGATTGCACTTTCATTCCCGTCAAAATCGTCCGTCATCTTCCATCCGTCCGTGCCGGGCGGATGAAATTCGGATCATCCTTCACAATTCGTGTCCACGATGACTCGTTCTCGTTCTCGTTCTCGTTCTCAGGCCGGATGGCCACGTGGTCCGCGCAGGTTCGCACGCGCTGCCTCCTCAACCATGCGTTCCGAATCGAGGATCAGGGCGACACTCCCATTCCCCAGGATCGTGGCCCCGGAAACCGCCTGCACGTTTCGATAGAACCGGCCAAGGCTTTTGATGACGGTCTGGCAATTGCCCAACACCTGGTCTACTGCCAGACCACATCTCCCCTGGCTGGTTTCGACGACCATAATCTGCTCGATTTCGGGCCGTTCACCCTGTATGTCAAAATGCTGGCGGAGTGAAACGTACGGTATGAGTTCCCCGCGCACGTTCGCAACCTGCTTACCGTTCGCATCGGCCACGTCTTCTTTGGTCATCTCGATGCATTCCAGCGCATTTCCGAGCGGCAGGACGAAACGCGCATTCTCCACGCTCAACAAGAGTCCGTCAATAATGGCGAGCGTCAGCGGAAGACGAAGGGTGACGACCGTGCCCTGACCCGGTCGGCTGTTTACATCCACGGTGCCCCTGAGACTCTCTACTCTCCGGCGCACCACATCCATCCCCACGCCGCGGCCAGAGACGTTGGTGAGTTGTTGTGCGGTCGAAAAACCAGGCGCAAAGATCAGTGCATAGATCTGCGCATCGCTCAGATGCGCCTCGCTGCTGATCAGTCCCTTCTCAATCGCACGTTCCCGTACCGCCGCTGCATCGATACCGGCGCCATCATCGCTGACTCCGATCAATACGCTGGCGCCGGCATGCCGGGCCGATAAATGGACCTGTCCCGCACGGGGCTTACCGTGCGCTGCCCGCAGTTCAGGGGACTCGATGCCGTGATCGATGCTGTTGCGGATCAGGTGCAGAAGCGGATCACTCAACTGCTCAATCACCGTCTTGTCCAGTTCCGTTTCCGCCCCCTCCAGGACCAGTTCGACACACTTCCCCAGATCGCGTCCAAGGTCGTGTACGAGTCTGCGAAATTTCTCGAATGTTTCGCGAATCGGAATCATACGAACATTCATCGAGTTCTCGCGTAACGCAGAGGTGAGGCGCTCGACCTCTTCTGCGATTTCGATAACCTCCGCGTCGCCGCGCTGTGCTGCAACCTCGCTTAAACGGGCCTGAACCGTCACTAACTCGCCAACGAAGTTCACAAACTGATCAAGCTTCGCGGTCGGCACGCGTAGGGTTGTGGCAGAGTTTCCATCGGAAGCGCGTCTACCTCCCAAAGCGGATCGCCTGTCGTCGATAGAGTTCTCGTCCGCCCGTGGTGCGTCCGCGTTTGCACTCGCCGGGCGATTCAGCTTCCGACCCTCCAGCGGCACAATCCTCAGATCACATTCATCTTCTACAAAGATGAAAACGTCGCGAATCGAGTGTTCGTTTGCGCTCGCCCTCAGTTTTAGGTCCCAGGTGATGTAACACCGCTCCGGCTCAATTTCCGTGAGCGGCGGAATCTTGTCCGTATGCGCCGTAACGGAAAGCTCTCCCAGTTCTCTCAGTTCTTCCAACAGCAGCAGCGGATTCGTCCCGTTGAGCAGCAAGCCAGGACCGGGGGCAAAATGAATCTCCCAATCCCGCACTGGGCCCTTTACCGCATCTTCGTCAAGATTCTTTCCTTCCTCAGTTGATCTTGGCTCGTGGGGGATATCCGCTAACTGGCGCAGCTTGACCAATATCTCCTTGCGAGTTTCGTTTCCGGCGGACTGATTGTCGTCATCGAGCATGCTCCGGAGTTGGTCTACCGCCTCAAGCGTCAGCTCTACGAGTTCGGCATTTGCAGGATGCTTCCCACCGCGTACCTGATCGAAAGCGGTCTCCAACTCATGCGTAAAGGCCGACAGCCGCTCGAAGCCAAACATCGCTCCTGACCCCTTGATGGTGTGGAGCGCGCGAAAGACCCTGCCCACCAGTTCAGGGTCGTCGAGGCGTTCATCCAATTCGAGCAATGCTGATTCGAGATCGGTCAGGATCTCCCTCGCCTCCTCGCGGAAGTTCTGCTTGAACCGATCGGTGTCCATGGAGATCGCTTGTCGCATCACGCGTTCTCGCCTGCCTCCCGGGATTCAGAAAGAATCTGCAACCCGGCCTGGGAAAATGCTTCCTCGACTGCCTCTGGGATTTCGCCCGTGAATTCGAAACCGATCGTTCTGGCCTGCGCATAACGGGCCGCGGCCAGCAGCAGTTGCATGGCGGTAACATCCAGTTCGCTCAGTTCTTCCAGCGAAATATGCACTGACCGGTTGTCACGAAGCGCAACCAGGAGGCAAGCCTTCAATTCTTCGGCGCTCTCAATGTCAATCTTGCCGTCGAGACGGATCAAATATGAGCCTTCGCCCGACGTGCGAGTGATTCCCATGCCATTTCCCTGACAGGCTCGGACGCACCATCCACGGCCGACTGCCTCTACACACGCTTCATCGGCCTTATGGATGGAATCGTGAGGTGAGGTTCCCGATCCTGGCAGCGTGCATTCCCCTGACATGCTGAACTCATCTGCGTAAACCGTTGAAAGCCTTCAGAACAGCTCGATCGCCGGGCGAGTCGGCGGCGTATTCCCAATCGCATCGCCCGACGCCTCTTGATGGGTTCTGGTTTGACTGGCCATTCTGTAGCTTGCAAGGTGATCTTTCAGCAACGTCGCAAAGCTTGACTCGAAATTTCCGTCCCACTCGGGATCGACCAGTTCGCTGGCCATCAGTTGGACGTGATTCCGCATCTGCTTGAGAGCGACCTGCACCTGCTCCATCCTCTGGCGCATTACGTCCTGAAATTGGATATGACCCAGAGCTCGTGACAGCCTCTGAATGCTCTCCTCGTGACTGGCATCCACCTCGGCGATCACGTTGAGAAGGAGCTCACCGTTCCGGGCAAACTCCAGTTGCATTTCCCCAAGTCCCGTCACCAGGGCTTGGATCTCTTCGCTGGCTTGCTCACGTTCCAGCGCGGCTTTAACCTCCATCATCTCCGCATCCACCCATTTCGAGGTGGCCCGGATCTTTTCATCGATGCTGGTCGCAGCTGCAGACGCGTTGACCGAAAGCTTTCGTACCTCGTAAGCGACCACTCCGAAGCCGCGCCCGGCGCTTCCCGCACGGGCCGCCTCAATTTCCGCGTTTAATGCCAGTAGGCTGGTCTGTTGGGCAATGGATGTAATGAGCTTCGTGAGCGGCATCAGAGACCGCACTTCTCCAGAGATATCCTGAATTCGTTGTAGGTTCGATCGCAGTCCTGCGCGCTGCGCTTCCAGCCCGGCCTGCAGAGCCCCGATCATTTCTCGGCTCGTATCAGCACGACGGTGCGTGTTTTCTGTAAGCTCCTTTCCGCTCCGCACCGATTGGTGAATGCGCTCCCGCTTCTCGGTGGCCTGCGAATACAGAAGGCCGATCTCTTCGATCACCTTCAAGACCTCCGCCTCCGACTCAGCCATCGAATCTCCAAGATGTTTATGCATCACGTCGATGTAAGAGCCGGAACCTCTCAGTTCTCCGCTGATCGATTGGCACGCTGAGAGCCTTTGTGATATCTGGCCAAAGTTCATCTGGCCAAATGCCCACATGTCCGACACCGCTTGGCGCGCCGAGTTCCAGTGCCACCACTTGAATGCCAGCCCGGGTATCACGAGAAAGCCGATCAGCATCTCGGCGGTGCGCACCTTGTAATTCGCCAGGACTCCGTCAGTCCCATAGAAAACCGCTGCGCAGAACGACGCGAGAGTGATAAACCGGGCCACGCTCTCCAATACCAGGCGATTGCGGATCCGGCGAAAACGCCTCTCGCGATGTTGGGCAATGGAACCCGTCTCGCCACGCTCATTCCCCGGTTCCCCACTCCATACCGCCCGAGTTTCGAGCCATGCACTCGCCGCCACGCTAAGCTCCCGGAAGCACTTTCCTGATCACGGCAGTCAGGTCGCTCCCCGAAATGGGTTTCACCAGCCATCCCGTCGCTCCCGCCCGTTTGCCTTCTTCGCGCTTCGAACTTTCACTCTCGGTGGTCAGGGTCAAAATGGGAGTGAATCGCGTTCCCGGTAAGGCGCGAACGCTCCGAATCAGTTCCATTCCGCTGACGAGCGGCATGTTGATGTCGGTCAGAATCAGATTGGGCCTCAACCCGCTCTGCAGCTTCTCCAGTGCCACTTTCCCGTTCTCGGCGGTTTCCACAAAGAACCCGTTCATCGACAGCGCGGTCTTCAGGCTCAGCAATACGGTCGAAGAATCATCAACTACCAGAATCGTCTTCGGCATTCCATGCTCTCCGCAGTCAGACTGTCAGATCTCCTCGCGAATGCAATCACTTCGGCAACGAGCGCGCAGGAGTGGTCCCGCCCTGACTGACTCATCGGCAGGGTATGCCGGGAACGTGAACCGGTCCGCTGTTCAAACCTCCCTGGATTCCAGGCTGACCCATGGTTTCTTCTTGCCTCAAACCGTTCGCGATCACTGGCATGCCATCAAAGTGGTAATCTCAACTCAGCGGACTTGGGTACCGCTCTTCCCTCGATACGGCACGCATTTCCGCCAGCTCAGATTTCCAATCACGGCATTTTGTAAACGGCGCTTCATCTTGCGTCGCCACGGAAGCGGATAACATTCGCTTGTTGCCGTTGCGAGTCAAGGCGCCGGCTCCGTCAACTATGTTTCACAACTTGTTTCAAACACTTCCTCATCCTTCGGCATCACGCGTTGGAGAAGTCTCAATGTCTCTCGGCATCATTCGCCCGCTTGCCGACCATTTGTTCCCGTTCGCCCAGGGTAGCCGCTGCATTGCACCTTGTGGAAACATGCCCTCGCGTCTTCATCTCGCGCTTTCTCTAGCCTTCGGTCAGTCATCCACGAGCATTTTTGCCCCGGAGGCGACGCCGGCCCACTACATTTTCGGCCTGTCCATGTTCGTGCTTGCTATTTGTGCGAGCATCTTCATCGTCGTCGCCGGACTGCTTCTCTACGCATTGATTCGCTTCCGCCACCGCCGCGGCTTCACCGTCCGTGAACCCGCGCAGATTTACGGGAGCGCCCAGGTCGAACTCTCCTGGACGGTCATTCCCATCCTGATCGTGGTGGTTCTTTTCCTGGCAACGGCACGAGTCATCTTTGTCACCCAGGCGGCTCCGCGGCCCGAAAAATCCCTGGATGTTGTCGTCATCGGGCATCAATTCTGGTGGGAATACCGGTATCCAAAGCTGGGAATTATCACCGCCAACGAACTGCATATCCCGGTCAGCAATCCGAATGATCCCATGCCGACTTATCTCACCATGTCTTCCGCAGATACCGACCATAGTTTCTGGGTACCGCGCCTAGCCGGAAAAATGGACGTCATTCCCAACAAGGTAAATACGATGTGGATTGATCCCGAAAAAGTGGGACTCTACGTTGGACAATGCGCCCAGTACTGCGGCGTAGAACACGCCAAAATGCTCATTCGGGTTTACGCAGACTCACCCTCCGATTTCGAGAAATGGGCTGGCGAGCAAGCCAGGCCCGCTTTGCAGGACCCCTCAGCAGCGGAAGGAAAGGCTGTATTTGAACGCAACGCATGCGCCAACTGCCATACCGTCTCAGGCACCCCGGCCAGGGGAATGTTCGGCCCCGACCTCTCGCACATGGCCAGCCGCGCAACCATCGCCTCAGGATCGGTCCCGTTAACGGAAGCAAATCTGCGTGCGTGGATCGACAATCCGGAACAGTTCAAGCCCGGCGTGCTGATGCCCGCAATGCACCTCAGCCCGCACGACCTCGATGCCGTTTCTCGGTACCTCATGACCCTTCGCTAATCCGCCAACCGAGGAAATCATGGCGACTCAAACTCCGGCTAATCCGATCACCGAAACTACTCTCCGATTGAGGCGCCGCGGCCGCATGCTGCAATTCCTGCATGAGTGGATCACGACCGTCGACCACAAAAAGATCGGCATCATGTACATCCTGTATGCGCTCGTCTTCCTCCTCATCGCTGGCCTTGAAGCGATTCTGATGCGCATCCAGCTCGCTGTCCCCAACAACACATTTGTTTCGCCGCAGGTCTTCAATCGCCTCTTCACCATGCACGGGACAACGATGGTGTTCTTCGTCGGGATGCCCATCCTTTTTGGCTTCGGCAATTACCTCGTTCCGCTCATGATCGGGGCGCGCGATATGGCCTTCCCGCGCCTGAACGCGTTCAGCTTCTGGATTTCCGCGTTCGGCGGTCTCCTTCTCTATTTCAGCTACTTTGGAGGAAGCGGTCTTTATGGCGCTGGCTCTGCCCCCGACGTCGGCTGGTGGGCTTACGCGCCTCTGACAGCGCGCGTCTTCTCCCCCGGCCACTCGACAGACTACTGGACGCTCAGCATCTTCCTCAGCGGAATCGGAAGCATCGGTACCGCCCTCAACCTGGTGGCCACCACGCTCTGCATGCGCTGTCCGGGCATGAAGCTCAGCCGCATGCCCCTGCTGGTCTGGCTCTATCTGGTTACCGGCGTGCTTGTCTTTCTCGCAGTCAGTCCCCTCACGGCAGCGCAAATCATGCTCTGCATCGACCGCTACCTGGGCGGACACTTCTTTGATACCCAGGCCGGCGGCTCCGCTGTTCTCTGGATGCACTTTTTTTGGATTTTTGGGCATCCCGAGGTCTACGTTCTCGTGTTGCCCGCGTTTGCCTTTGCCAATGAGATCGTTCCCGTGTTCTCGCGCAAAGCGATCTTCGGTTATCCGGCGATGGTCTCGGCCACGGTCGGCATCGGCTTTATCAGCCTCACGGTCTGGGCACACCATATGTTTACCGTTGGACTAGGCGCCGGAGCCAATGCCTTCTTCACTTTTTCAACTATGTTGATCGCCATCTTTACCGGCATCAAGATATTCAATTGGGTTGCAACTCTGTGGGGCGGCAACATCCACTTCACCACAGCGATGAAATTCACGATCGCCTTTCTCTTCCAGTTTCCGGCCGCCGGCCTGACCGGAATCATGCTGTCGGTGTCGCCCTTCGATTGGCAGCTCAGTCACTCGTACTTTGTGGTCGCACATTTTCATTACGTGCTGGTCGGAGCCATTCTCTTCATGATCTTCGCGGCCTTCTACTTTTGGTACCCCAAGATGACCGGCCGCATGCTCAACGACACACTCGGCTCCTGGCATTTCTGGCTCTTCGTCATTGGGTTCCATCTCACGTTCGACTTCATGCATATCCCCGGCATGTTGGGTATGCCGCGTCGCATCTACACCTATGAAGCCGACCGCGGCTGGGCCATCTGGAACATGATCGTCTCGAGTGGTGCGGTCTTTCAGGCCGTTGCCGTTCTTCTCTTTGCCTGGAACCTGGTTCGCTCCTACTTCAAGGGCGATCCGGCCGGGCCCGACCCGTGGGATGCGTGGACGCTCGAATGGTCCACCAGTTCGCCTCCGCCCAGCTATAACTTCGCGGTCATCCCTACCGTTGAAAGCCGTCGTCCACTGTGGGACCTGAAACACCCCGAAGATCCGGATTCGCAATATGAATAAGAGCCGCGCACAGACACGATGCAGTAGGAGTGCCGCCCTATGACAACTGCCGTTCCGGTCCCGCATCAACCGGTCGAAGAATGGCATCAGCCTTCCCGCGGCATTGTCGGCATGGCTTGCCTGATCACCGCGGAATCAGCCATCTTTGTCATCTTTGTCACGGCCTACCTGTATTACCTTGGCAAGAGCCTCACCGGCCCCGCGCCGCACGATGTGCTCGACGCTCCGATCTTTGCCACCGTTTGCCTGCTTTCAAGCAGCATCACCGTGCATTTTTCCGTCCACGAGCTCCGCGCCGTCCGCATCGCCCGCAGTGCATGGTGGCTCGCGGCAACCGTGCTGCTCGGCAGCATTTTTATCGGATTCACGGCGTTCGAATGGTACGACCTGATCAATCATCACGGGCTGACAATCAGCACCAATCTTTTTGGAACAACTTTTTATTCGCTTGTCGGGCTCCATGCGTCGCACGTGCTTGTCGGACTCATCTTGCTCAGTCTCGCACTCATCTTTTCCATCGCCGGCAAAGTCACTGAGCATCACGCCGAGCGTCTCGAGGTTCTTTCGTTGTACTGGCATTTTGTCGACGCAGTATGGGTGGTCGTTTTCACCGTCGTCTACATCATTGGCCGTTAAATGAAAATGGGATCGGGAGCGAGAGGAGTCATGGATCATCACAGCGAGACCGGCGAAAACAAGATTCACATGCCCATGCCCACCGCATGGCCATTCGTGCTCGCCCTCGGCACCGCCCTGATCATCACGGGAATGGTGACCAGTGCCGGAATCAGCGTTCTGGGCCTCGTCCTGTTTGTGATCTCCGCGG
This sequence comes from Occallatibacter sp., assembly GCA_035308825.1. Lineage (GTDB taxonomy): Bacteria > Acidobacteriota > Terriglobia > Terriglobales > Acidobacteriaceae > Telmatobacter. The sequence continues at coordinate 24,824 of DATGFX010000060.1, forward strand.
TTGGTTGGTTCCTCAACGTACTGCCTTCCGAAGCGCATGAACTCATCGCCGCACCCGAGGCTCCCATCGAGATCGCAAGCGCCCGCCGGTCCATTCAGCGGCTTCCCATCGGCCCGATGCACCGCAAACTCATACCGGTCGAGACGTTTCAGATCACTACCGGCCTGAAAGGAGGCATCGCGGGTGGAATTGCCATGATCGCCCCTGCGACTGCCTTCAGCCTCATCAAGTACCACAGCCTGTGGTACGCCACCAACCTGATGGCAGCTGGCGGTTTTGTGGACTGGGCCCACCAGAGCGACGCATTTCTTGCTCAGTTCCACATGCAAGGACTCCTTGCCGCGCTGGGTATTCATGCCGTCTCCTCTCTGCTCGTCGGGCTGCTTTATGGCGCTATGTTGCCCATGTTTCCCCGATGGCCGATTCTGACCGCCGGCTTCCTCGCTCCGCTCCTTTGGACGGGCTTGCTCGCATCCACTCTCGAGGTAGTAAGCCCGATCCTCAACGACCGCATCGACTGGTACTGGTTCGTGCCATCCCAGATCGCCTTCGGTCTCGTTTGCGGATTCGTCGTGAATCTTCACGCAAAAGTTCGTACACCCCAATTTCAGGCCTTGCCGTTCGCAGTGCGTGCTGGCATTGAGATGGGCGGACCCGAAGAAGGAGAACACGAGAATAAGAAGGACCGACAGGAATGAGAGGCATTCGCGGTATCTTCCCGGCGTTGGCGGGCATCGTGTGCATCGCATGCACAGCATGCGACCGAGCGCCCGGTTACCCGCGCGCCGGAGCTGAAGTCGCGCGTCCAGATCAGGTCCTCGACTTCCACATGCTTTACAGCGAGAACTGCTCTGGTTGCCACGGGGCGAACGGTCGCGGCGGTGCGGCACTGCCGCTCAATGATCCCGCATATCTTGCCATCGCCGGCGCGGACAACCTGCGTCGCGCAACCGCAAACGGCATCGACAAGACCCTGATGCCGGCCTTCGCGCAAAGTGCTGGCGGCATGCTCACCGATCAACAAATCGATTCGCTTGTGCAGGGCATGCTGCATGAGTGGTCGCGGCCTGCGGAGTTCGCAAGCCTCAATCTTCCTTCCTATTCCGCGAACACAACACCGGATCTGGCCGCGGGCCAAAAAGCATTCGTAACTGCTTGCGCGCGCTGCCACGGTAACGACGGTGCGGGCCTGCCAAGGCCCCCAGACTCGCAGCTCAAATCGATTCAAGATCCCGATGCCACTCCCTTCTCCGTAGTCGATCCGAATTACCTGTCGCTCATCAGCGACCAGGGACTGCGCAGCCTGATCATGACGGGTCATCCCGATTCTCATGCGGCTGATTGGCGAACCTGCATTCCTGGCAGTAAGAATCCGTTGTCTGCGCAGCAAATCACAGACATTGTCGCTTGGATCGTTTCGCATCGGCCGAAAGACTTCCAGCGAGAGGCCGGCAACGCCCAACCTGCACGAAACTCTGGCAAACCATCGAACGCCGGCGAGGAGCAAAAGTGACGTCACCCGAACCGCAGAAACAAGTCTCGCCACCCCTCCAGCCTCAGATGGCAGCATCTGCCCCCGATAGCGACACGCGCTCGCGCCGCGCCTTTCTGTTCAAGATCTCATTGCTCCTCAATGGACTCGTCGGCGCCGTCCTCGCCGTGCCCATCTTCGGCTATCTCTTCGGTCCCACCTTCAAAAAAGGATCAAGTTACAAATCGTGGGTCTCGCTCGGTCCGATAACCGACTTTCCTGAAGGGGAAACGCGCCTGGCCAGCTATCACAACCCGCTCACGGCGCCATCGGATGGCGCCACGGGTACTGAAGCTTGTTGGGTTCGGCGCATCCAGGGAAATCAGTTTCAAGTGTTCGCAGTAAACTGCGCGCATCTCAACTGCCCGGTGCGTTGGTTCCCGCAGTCGCGGCTCTTCATGTGCCCGTGTCACGGCGGCGTCTATTATCAGGATGGTTCGCGAGCCTCGGGCCCGCCAACCCGTGGCCTGTTCGAGTACCAATACTCAGTCAATAGCAACAACCTGATGATCTTTGCCGGGCAGATGCCGACGCTCTCCAATAGGGCCTGCAACCAGAACCCGCTCGTTCAAATCGAGAATTCCGCTCCCGGCACCGCGTCCGACACCAGCGCGAGGGTTGACCAATGGCCGGCCTGATCTCCCGCTCCACCGCTACCATGCGCAAAACTTATGCGTGGTTCGATCATCGCCTCGGCCTCGACAAGCCCTTGCGCGAAGCGGCTGCGCATCCGACGCCCTCAAGCAGCGCCAGTTGGTGGTATGTCTTCGGAAGCGCAGCGACGGTGCTGTTCATCCTGCAGGTCGTGACCGGCATTCTGCTTGGGCTCGTCTACAGCCCGTCGGCAGGAGACGCCTGGAGCAGCCTTGAGTTCATCAATCACAACATCACGCTGGGATGGTTCCTGCGTGCAATGCATGGGTGGGGTTCCGACTTCATGGTCATCGTCGTCCTCGTCCACATGATGCAGGTTTTTGTATTCGGCGCATACAAGTTTCCTCGCGAGCTCACTTGGATCCTCGGCGTCTTTCTTCTGCTCTTCACGCTGGGTATGGCATTCACGGGACAGGTGCTGCGTTTCGACCAGGATGCCTACTGGGGCCTCGGCATCGGTGCATCCATCGTGGGCCGCGTTCCTTGGATTGGCGGCCGTCTCGTGCACTGGATGCTTGGAGGGCCGATTATCGGCGGTCGAACCCTTTCGCGGTTTTTCGATCTGCATGTTTTCATCATCCCCGGCTTGCTTTTTCTGTTTGCCGCCCTCCACATCTGGATGGTGCTGCGCCTCGGAGTGAATGAGTGGCCGATGCCCGGCCGCCTCGTAAGCAAGCTCAGCTACGAACGCGAGTATCACGAGGCGAACGCCAAGAATGGTGTCCCGTTTGTTCCTGACGCGGCTTGGAAAGATGCTGTATTCGCCGCTGCGATCCTGCTCTCCGTAATGGCCTGCGCGTTGCTCTTTGGCCCATTCGGCCCTGGCGGCCAACCCGATCCAACCATCATCCAGACGGTGCCCAAGCCCGATGCACCTTTCCTCTGGATTTACGCGGTGCTCGCCTATCTTCCGGCCGATCTCGAAACTCCGGCGATCTTCATCGCTCCCATCGTGATCATCGGCGGATTGCTCCTGCTGCCGCTCATCGCCTCGGAAGGCGAGAAGCATTGGTCTCGCCGTCCCATCGCCGTTCTCACGCTTGCCCTGTCGGCCGTCACCTTGGCGATTTTCACGCAACTCGGAACCTACACGCCGTGGAGTCCGAAGATGGATGCCTGGTCCGCAGCCCCAACCCCCGCTGTGTACCTGCATGACCGCTCCCCTCTGGAGCGCCAGGGCGCGCTCGTTTTGCAGTACAAGCAGTGCCGCAACTGCCATTCCCTTGGCGGCGTGGGTGGATTGCGCGGACCCGCACTCGATTCGATCGCCACGCGAATGACCGAAGACCAGATGATTCGCCAGGTCCTGCAAGGTGGGGGCAATATGCCCGCCTATGGCAACGCGCTTAGCCCCGCCGAGACAACGGCACTGGTCAGCTTTCTCCTCACTTTGCGCGGCAACAATCTGCCTCGGGCCGTCGACGTTTCACACGGACTTACACACACCGCGCCGCCGGCCGTACCGGACCAACCGGCAACTCAGGGAGCACGCTAATCATGTCCCCGGCGTTCCAATCCGTGCTCGATGATTGGTCGCCCCCGGTTTGGCTCACAAGCGCCATCTTTCTTGCCGCTCTGATATATCTCCGTGGCTGGTTCGCCATCCGCAAGACGCGTCCTGAGCAGTTCTCCGTCTGGCGTCTCACAGCGTTTATGTCGGCGCTCGCCTGTCTCTGGATTGCAATTGGCTCCCCACTGGACGCATTTGCTGACATTCTGCTGAGCGCACACATGGTGGAACATCTGATCCTCATGTCGCTCGTCCCTCCGCTCATGCTCATCGGACTGCCCGTTGTTCCCATGCTGCGCGGGCTACCCCTGTCCATCCGGAAACATATCGCCGGCCCGCTCATTCGACTCAGGCCACTACGCGGTCTCGTTCATTGCGTCACCAGACCGGTGGTCGCATGGCTTTCGATGAACCTGGCATTCCTTCTCTGGCACATTCCGTCGGCCTATGACTTTGCTCTCGAACACGAAGGCTGGCATGATGTCGAACATCTCTGCTTCCTGTCCACATCACTTCTCTTCTGGTGGTGCGTCCTTCGGCCATGGCCGGCGGGCCAGCATTCGCACGACTGGACCATCCTGCTCTATCTCGTCTCTGCCGACATGGTGAACACCGCTCTTTCCGCTTTTCTGGCCTTTTGCAACCGCCCGGTCTATCCGTTCTATGTGCATCACCCCAACCCCTTCCAGATTGCGCCCCTTCCCGACCAGGTCCTCGGCGCCGTCATCATGTGGGTCATTGGCTCTCTCGCCTTTCTCATTCCCGCCGCCGCCATCACGTTTGGATTCCTGCAACCCACTGTAAATCGAACGGCTTACACGCGCGCCTGATCCCACCAAATCCAATTTCCTTGGCCGCTTGACCCAGACCCACCAATCCTGATAACTAATGGATTAGTTGTTCGTCCAACATAGCGGTACGATGCCCCCGAAGAAGTCCAATACGTTGACTGAAGCCGAGCTGAGGTTGATGAGAATCCTCTGGCGCCGCGGAGATTCCGCTGTAAATGATCTGGTTGCCGGACTTCCCGACGGAGAATCCCTGGCCTACAACTCTGTCCTCACGACAATCCGCATCCTCGAGCAAAAAGGCTACGTCGAGCACCGCCAGGAAGGCCGGGCGTTCATTTACCGGGCAAGCATCGCCGAACTTGATGCCAGCCGTTCCGAGGTCCGCCACGTTCTAGGCAGGTTTTTTGGCAACTCGAGGGAGCGTCTGCTGCTCTCTCTATTAGGGGATGAAGAGATTACTCCTGAGGAGTTGGAACGCCTGAAGGACGCCATCAATAACGCCGCACCTGACGAGCATGATCCAAATCGACAGGAGGAGAGATAGCCGTGCTGCCGATATACCTCCTCGAACTCGTCCGCTGGATTCCCCCGATCGGAGTTACAGACGCGCTGCGCGGTGTCTCGCAATGGATGGCATCCATTGCAGTCACTGAATTGTGGCAAGGCGCGGCGATCGCCATCGGCCTGGCACTCACTCTCCGCATGGCGCCTCGCGTGTCGGCTGCACATCGGTTCGTTATCTGGACCGGCAGCTTCCTCTTGCTTTTGGTTCTTCCGTGGTTGCCGTGGTTTGCGCAACTCTTCGCACCATCATCCACCGGTGTGGGCTCCTCGTCCTCAAGCCATTGGCTTCAGGTGGATATGCGCTGGGCTTTTGCCATTACCGCAGTTTGGATTCTCGCTTCGATGCTGCGTGCCGGAGATCTTCTCGTCCATTCCGTTCGACTCTTCCGCCTTTGGAAGAAAGCTAGCCCCGTGAAAGGATTTGCGTCATCGGTCGGGCTTACATCTGTTCGGGGACGCCGGAATTTCGAGTTGTGCACCACGAGCGAACTGGATCGCCCCAGTGTGATTGGATTCTTTGCGCCACGAATCCTCATTCCGGATTGGCTGCTCGATCGCTTGACCCCCGCTGAACTCGAGCAGGTCGTGCTGCATGAAGCAGAGCACCTGCATCGACGCGACGACTGGACCAATCTCGTCCAAAAACTTTGTCTTATCGTTTTTCCGTTGAATCCGGCTCTCGCGTGGATTGAGCGTCGGCTGTGCCGAGAGCGTGAGATGGCCTGCGATGAAGCGGTGATCCTCGCGACAAAAGCTCCCCGAGCCTACGCCGCCTGTCTCGCCAGCCTCGCTGAGCGCGGGTTGAGGCGACGTGCTGAAGCCTTGTCCCTAGGCGCGTGGCACAGACGCGCCGAGCTTGTGAGCCGCGTGCACAGCATCCTGGCCCAGCCTCGCCTGCTGAGCCCATTGGCGACTCGGGCGCTCCTCGGAATCCTCGGGTGCGGCCTTATCTTCGGTTCCATCGAGCTCGCACGATGCCCGCAGTTCGTTACATTCGTTCCAGATCCGTTGCAGCCATTGGCAACCAAAACCGCTTTGCCCGTCGGCAACCCGGCCGAGGCAACCCATACATCGTATGCGTCTGAAAATTCCTCAGCGCGTTTCCGCGTTGTGAATACCGTCGCACGCACGCATCAACCTTCACAGCAGCCAGCATTCAAGTCGGCCACAGGATCAACGCGCGTCCATTCCCCGGTTGCCTTGCCGGTGATGGCAAAAGTTCAGGAACCGTCAGAGGTCGTTCCCGCCGAACGACGCCAAAAGCATCCGAAGGAAAACGGTTTGCCGTCTCAGCCGCAGGAATGGCTGGTACTCACTACCTGGGAGCAGGTGGAAACCCAGACTCCAGTCGGCGTTGTGTCCGATTCTGGGACGGTAGAGAATTCCGCTCCAAAGCCGGTGCCTCAATCCCACGCCAGCATAACCCGGCAGGTCACGGTCACACGCTTGATTCTGCGCGTGGCGCCGGCAAGCTCAAACCCGAACCAACCCAGCGCGATCCCGCTCGTCCGCGACGACTGGTTCGTCTTCCAACTTTAAACGTCAACTTCAACCATCGAGAGGTGTTATGTCCACATCAACTAATTCATTAGTCGCAAAGGCGAGAAGGCTGGTCCTTCCCATCGGCGGCGCCGCGACCATCATCCTTGGTCTTTCATTCGCAATCGCCCACAAAGCAAGCGCTGCGAGCGATGGCGGCGTGCCGCCGCTGGATGACCAAAGCATTTCATCCTTGGTATCGCTCGATAACGCTGTCGAAAACCTCGCTGCGCATGTGACGCCGGCGGTCGTGAACGTCGCAGTCACCTCCCGTGTCACCGGAGACAACGCAAGCGGAGACGATGAGGATAGCTCGAATGGCCAGCAAGGCAATCCGCAGAACGGCATCCCGCCCGAGTTCCGCTGGTTCTTCGGCAACGGTCAGGGTTTCGGCCAGGGAATGAGGCCGACGCCCCAAATCGAGCGCGGCATCGGTTCCGGCGTGATCGTCTCCCCCGACGGCTACATCGTCACCAATGATCATGTCGTCAACGGCGCAATGCAGATTCGTGTGACGATGCATGATCGCCGGGTGTTTCCCGCCAAGCTGGTCGGTGTCGACAAGCTGAATGACCTGGCAGTGATCAAGATTGATGCCCATAATCTGCCAACCGTGCCCTGGGGCGATTCGAAAGCGTTGCACCCAGGCCAAACTGTACTTGCCTTCGGCAACCCATTCGGCAACTTCCCGTTTACGGTGACCCGCGGCATCATCAGCGCTCTCAACCGGCCCAATCCCTACCGCGATGATCCGCGCAAGCCCGGCGACTTCATCCAGACCGACGCCGCGATCAACCCCGGCAACTCCGGTGGTCCGCTGGTGGATGCTCGCGGCCAGGTGATCGGGATTAACACGTTCATCATCACGGACAATGGTTCCTTCGCCGGCGCCGGCTTTGCCATTCCGTCAGAAATCGCCGAAGCTTCAGCCAATTCGATCATCAAGAGCGGAAAAGTGCAGCACGGTTATCTCGGCATCAGCATGAACGACGTGACGCCCGAGAACTCCACCTTCTTCAACCTGTCGGACGCTTCTGGAGCGATCGTAAGCCAAGTCACACCAGACTCGCCTGCCTCCGAGGCCGGCCTCAAGCGCGGCGACGTACTGCGCGAACTGGACGGCAGAAAAATCGCCAATGGCGGAGATCTCCAGGTTGCGGTCTCGCAGATCGCTCCAGGAAACTCCATTGATCTCGGAATCCTGCGCAACGGGCAGCCGATGACGGTCCACGTCAAGGTGGGAGAGTTCCACGGCAATAGTGAGGTCGCGCAGAACAGCAGCTCTGAATCAAATCAACGCGGCCACCTTGGCCTCACCGTGAACAACCTTTCACCCGAACTCCGTCAGCAGTTGAATATCCCGGCCGATGTGCAAGGCGCCGCCGTGGAGAATGTGCGCCCCGCCAGCCCCGCGGATAACGCTGGGCTCAGCCAGGGCGATGTCATCGTCGAAGTGGACCGCAAGCCGGTTAGCAACGCCCAGGGGTTCGTCGATGCTGTGCACGCAGCACCAGCCGACAAGGACATTCTCTTGTTGGTCTGGGCACATGGTGGCGAATCCTACGTTGTAGTGCATCCGAGCGATGGATCGCAGCAAAACGGCATGTAACCACGACCCAAGGGCCGCCGCCGATTCCTCCAGCAGCGGCCCATTCCTTCCTTAGTGATTCGGCCTTCGCGCCGCTCGCAGTAACCGGTTCTCCATCAGCAGCTTAGCAATTCGAAGCCCGCAATTCGGGACAAAATCGGACCAATTCGGTTGCATTTTGGCCCTGCTCCTGCGAAGATCAACTCATGTTTGGTCGCCTCTGTTGTCGGTGCTGTATGCCGCTTCGCGCGCACAGGCGACCTTTGATCGTACCTTCTTTCTAGCTTTCTCCTAAGGTTTCTTGATTGCCCGCGATGCTGCTATAGCGATCGCGGGCTTTCCTTTTTACGGGACAAAAAGGGGACGAAATGGACCAGGCAGTTCAGCCAAAAGAGACCAAGGCGCAGCGCATGGAGCGGCTCAAGCGTGAGAAGAATCCATGGCAGGCCTTCGACGAGGTTCGCGCCTTTGCACGCGCCGGCCGCTCCAGCGTGGTTCCGGAATGGGCCTCAGCCTATTTCAAGTGGTGGGGCATTTATACGCAGGGAGACGGAGTCGGGGCTATTGGCGGAAAGGGTGGCGAAGGCATCGCATCCGAGTACTTCATGATGCGCATCGGCATTCCCAACGGCATTCTTACCTCCCATCAACTCCGCACCATCGCACGCCTGACTCAGGCTCACGCGCGCAATCTTGCCGACATCACGGTCCGTCAGAATATTCAGCTGCATTGGCTGACCATTGAGTCCCTCCCCGAGATCGTCGATACGCTTGCTTCCATCGGCCTTTCGCCCAAGGGCGCTTGCGGGGACGTGGTCCGCAACGTTACGGGTTGCCCCTTGGCTGGTATCGCCAACGACGAGCTCATTGACGCTTCGCCGATCGCACTCGCCATCGCACACGACCTCAACGCGAATCCCGATTTCGTGAATCTGCCTCGGAAGTTCAAGATCTCCGCAACCGGCTGCACTTCCTGGTGCACCTATCCCGAGATCAATGACATCGGCCTCACGCCCGCCATCCGCGACGGCAAGGTCGGATTCTCCCTGCGCGTGGGCGGCGGCCTCTCGAACGAGCCGCATCTTGCAGTCCGGTTAAATGCCTTTCTGCTTCCGCACCAGGCTCCGGCTGCAGCACGCGCTGTCACCGAGATCTTTCGTGATCAGCTCGTTCTGCGCGAAAGCCGCGATCGCGCTCGCCTGAAATACCTGTTCACAAAAGAAGGCTGGACCCCCGATGACTTTCTCAGGGAGCTCCAATCGCGGCTCGATTTCCAGCTGCTTCCTGCCGGAGATGAGAATGTGCCGGGCGATGTGTTCCGCGACCATGCCGGCATCCATCCGCAGCGGCAGCGCGGTCTGGCCTATGTCGGCGCATCCGTTTTGCGCGGGCGCCTGACCGGCGAGCAGCTCGAAGCCGCGGCGGAGCTCGCCGAACGCTTCGGTACCGGGGAGCTACGCGCCACCGTCTCTCAGAACCTGCTGTTCATCAATATCCCGCAGGCCAAGGCCAACGAGCTTGCTCGTGAGCTCGGCCGAATCGGCCTAGTCGTCGAGGCGACCAATTTCTGGCGCGGCGCTGTCGCCTGCACCGGCACCGAATTTTGCAAACTTGCCATCACGGAGACAAAAGGCTTTGCCCGTTGGCTTGTCGAGGAACTCGAAGAGCGCCTGCCACAGTTTGATCAGCAACTTCGGCTTCATGTCACCGGCTGTCCCAACGGCTGCGGCCAGCACTGGATTGCCGACATCGGCATCGAAGGAAAGAAAATCAAGCATGAAGGCAAGCTGACGGATGCCTACTACTTTTGCCTGGGCGGAGCCGTAGGACAACACGCCGGCATCGCCCGTCCCGTCGGCTACCGTTGCGCTGCTCCGCTTGTCCCTGACGCTATCGAGCGGCTCCTGCGCGAATACATCGAGAGCCGCCGGGAAAATGAGAATCTCCGCGCCTGGTTCGCCCGCCACAGCAATGACGAACTCCGCGGTTGTCTTGCCGGCGAAGTGCTGGCTGCCGTCGAGCGCGATCTGCCAACGGGCCGTGTGCCCCATGCGGTCGCTGAATGACCTCGGAATGAATGTTGGACTTGAAGGAACCAAATGAGTCTTCTACCCATCTTTCTCCAACTCGAAGGACGTCCAGGGCTCATCGTCGGAGCAGGGACTGTGGCTCTCGACAAGATCGGCACGCTCCTCAAAACCGGACTCCGCCTGCGTGTGATCGCGCCGCGTGTCCACCCCGACATCCGCTCCCTCGCTGACGAAGGCAAACTCGAGCTCATCGAGCGCCCGTTTGAACCCCTTGACCTTGAGGGCAACTTCCTGGTGATCGCGGCCACCGACTCGCCCGAGGTCAACACCGCCGTTTACAGATCGGCTCTCGAGCGAAACATCCTTTGCAATTCGGTCGATGACATTCCCAATTGCGATTTCTTTTTCGGATCGATTGTCCGCCGCGGTGACTTGCAGATCGCCATCTCCACTGCCGGCCAGAGTCCGGCCTTTGCACAGCATCTCCGCCACGAAATCGACAATCTTCTTCCAACCGACATTGGCCCTTGGCTCGCTGAGCTCGGTCAACTTCGACGCGAAATCCTCGCGACCCACCCTCGCAGCGAAGCGCGAAAGCTCCTGCTTCACAGTCTCGCGGACCGGCCGGTTTTCCAGGCTCCCGGCGTCGCTCAACCCGCCTTGACCCGACCGGTATCGACCGAGTCCGGAAATTTGCGCGGCCACGTATACCTGGTCGGTTCCGGCCCCGGCGATCCGGACCTGCTCACGGTCAAGGCCCACCGCATCATCCAGTCCGCGGACGTGATCCTGCATGATGATCTAGTTCCGCAAGCAATCCTCGATCTAGCCCCCAAAACGGCTGAAATCCTGAATGTGGGCAAGCGCTGCGGCGTAAAGAACATTACCCAGGAAGAGATCAACGGGCTGATGATCGAGTATGCCAAGGCGGGCCGCAGTGTGGTTCGGCTCAAGAGTGGGGATCCATTGATCTTTGGCCGTGCCGCCGAGGAAATGTCAGCCCTCGCTGAAGCAGGCGTCCGGTTTGAGATTGTTCCCGGCGTCACATCCGCCCTGGCAGCTGCGGCCGCTGCTGGCGTCTCGCTGACCAGCCGCAACGCCGCATCCAACGTGATCTTTTCGACCGGCCATCACGCGCAGTCACACAACTCCGCGCCACTTCCTGAAATAGAAGACGCAACACGCGTCGTCTATATGCCGGGTCGCAATCTCGATCTCCTCGCGCTTCAATGGATCCAGGAAGGCCTGCCGTCCGACTTCCCCTGCGCGATCGTCTCGCGCGCAGCGCAGCCCGACCAGGAAATCCAGTTCACGACCCTGAAGGCATTGGGCGAGATTGCACAGGTTGCCGCGCCGAGCCTGCTGCTCGCCGGCTGGGCTGTCCGTGAATCTGTGGCACTCCGGAGCACCACACACAAGAGCCTGCCGGCTCGCTGACCTGATTTCGACTTCTAAATCCCATTGGTCGAGGCTGCCGCAATCCCTGTTTGCTGCTCCACGCCTTTATACTGAATTGTTTGCCACAGTATGAAAACGCGGGCCGCCATGGCTCGCCGAAAGGGAGAAAGCCTTTGGCCCAGGCGGAAATAGGCATCATCGGAGGCAGCGGGCTTTATACCATGCCCGGCTTCACCAATGTGCATGAAGAACGCGTCGAAACTCCTTTTGGCGACCCATCCGATCCTTTCGTTCTCGGCGAACTGGAGGGCAGTAATGTCGCCTTCCTCGCTCGTCACGGCCGCGGGCATCGCATCCTCCCTTCCGAACTCAACTTCCGCGCCAATATCTATGCCTTCAAGAAGCTTGGTGTGGAACGCATACTTTCCGTCTCGGCGGTTGGATCCCTGAAGGAGGAGCACAAGCCCACCGATTTCATCATGCCCGACCAGTTCATTGACCGCACCTTCCATCGCATCTCAACTTTCTTCGGCGAGGGCATCGTCGGGCATGTCGCTTTTGGTGATCCGGTTTGTGAAACCGTGGCGAGAGCCGCCGCGGCAGGCTGCAAGTCCGCGGGCGTGGTCGGCAAGTTCGGAGGCACCTACGTCTGCATGGAGGGCCCACAGTTCTCCACCAAGGCCGAATCCAATCTCTACCGTAGCTGGGGTGCCGACGTGATCGGCATGACCAATTTGCAGGAAGCGAAGCTCGCCCGCGAAGCCGAAATCTGCTATGCCACCATCGCCATGGTCACGGACTACGATTGCTGGCGCGAAGGACATGACGCCGTCACCATCGAGGAGATTGTCGCCGTTCTCCATAAGAACGCGGACAATGCTTGCAGAGTGGTCAAGGCCGCGGTTGCCGCACTCCCGAAGGAGCGTACCTGCGCCTGCGCATCAGCGGCAAAGTATGCAGTACTCACTCAGCCGGACGCCATCCCCGCGGCTGCGAAGGAAAAGCTCAAGCTGCTGTTCGGCAAGTATCACGGCTGGTAGCCCGCTAAGCCAATCTAACCAGAACCCGAAAGGACCCTGAATGGCCATTACCGTAGTCGGCAGCGTTGCGTTTGACACCGTCGAAACCCCCGCGGGCCGAAGTGAACGCTCCCTCGCCGGAGCCGCCACCTATTTTTCCCTTGCCGCGAGCTACTTCACCGAGGTCCGTGTCATCGCCGTGGTCGGCGAAGACTTTGGCTCCGCTGAGCAGGCTGTCTTTGACGCGCACAAGATTGACACGCGTGGCATCGAACGCGCTCACGGTAAGAGCTTCTTCTGGCAAGGCTCTTATCTCGACAATCTGAACGAAGCCAAGACACTCCGCACCGACCTGAATGTCTTTGCCGGATTCGAGCCCAAGATTCCGGACGCCTACCGCGACTCAGAATTCCTCTTCCTCGCCAACATCGATCCCGTTCTCCAGCGGCGCGTTCGCGAAGCCACACCGAACGCCAAACTTGTTGCCGGCGACACCATGAATTATTGGATCAAGGACCACAAGCCGGCGCTGCTCGAAGTGCTCAAGGGCCTCGACATCCTGCTCATCAACGACACCGAAGCGCGCATGCTCGCCGGCAACTCCAATCTCGTCCAAGCTGCTCGAGCCGTGCTCGACATGGGCCCTCGCATGCTCGTCATCAAACATGGCGAATACGGTGCAACAGCGTTCTTCGGTAAATCTCCGAAAAATGTCGACGCAACTACATTTCGTGCACCGGCTCTTCCTCTCGAAGAGGTAGTCGACCCTACCGGCGCCGGCGACAGCTTCGCAGGCGGCTTTTTCGGTTATCTCGCTTCGCAGAAAGAGCTCACCCCGGGAGCGTTTCGACGCGCCATGTTCTATGGAGGCGTCATGGGCTCGTTCGCAGTGGAGCAATTCGGCACCGAACGCCTGCAACAGCTCACGCGCGATGAGATTGACCGGCGATTCGCACTCTTCCGCGAGTTGACTCACCTTGACTGACACGCCGATCCAGATGCCGGTGCGCCGCATCGAATACGCCGGCGCGCTGGTATTCTGTGCAGCATTTTCAGCCCTCGCGATCGGCTGGAGTTGGCACAATCACGCCCTGCTCAACTACGGCGACGCCGTTGCCCATCTTGAGATCGCGCGCCGTGTGATTGACGGCCACAATGCCGGATACAAGCAGCTTGGCTCGGTCTGGCTCCCACTTCCTCACATCCTGCTGATCCCGTTTGTCGCGGTTTACAGCTGGTGGGCCAACGGCATCGCGGGCTTGATTCCATCAGCATGCGCGTATCTCCTGGGATGCGCGGGAATCTACCGCCTCGCGCGGCAATGGCTCACGTTCCCGGCCGCGACAATCGCTCTTGTCTTCTTCGCGATCAATCCCAACCTGCTGTACCTGCAGACCACAGCTATGACCGAGCCCCTGTTCCTCTGCGAGCTGATCTGGGCGGTCGTCTGGCTGGTTGAATGGCATAGATCGCTCGATGCGGCGCCACAGCGGAGCGCTCCTCTTCTCTGGCGCATTGCCTTCATCCTCGCGGCAGCAGTCTTCACACGCTATGACGGATGGATCCTCGCCCTGATTGCCTGGACATCGATCTGTGTCGTGCTGATGCGCCGCGGGCAACTGCGATCGCCCGCATTCTGGCTGGCGACAATCGTCGTTGTCAGCGCGCCCGCCATCTGGTTCATCTACAACGCCGCCATCTTCGGCGATTGGCTCGACTTCGCCCGCGGACCCTATTCTGCGCGCGCCATCGAAATTCGTACAGCTAGCCCCGGCTCCGGTCCACCTCACCCCGGCTGGCACGATCCATGGGTTTCGCTGCTGTTCTTCGTCCGAACGGCAGAGTTGGACGCTTCAGCGGAGCTATGGGGCAATCGCTTGCTCGTGCTCAGCTTTCTTGGCACAGCGATCGGCTGCTTCCTCGCTCGTCGTCGTGCCTTTCTCTGGGCACTGCTCCTCTGGCTTCCAATGCCCTTCTACGCTTATTCCATTGCCTACGGGTCTGTTCCCATCTTCATTCCGAAGTGGTGGCCGCACTCCTGGTACAACACACGCTACGGCATGGAACTGCTGCCTGCCTTTGCGCTTAGTCTTGGGTTCATAGCGCACCTCGTACTCTCCGTCCTTCGGGAGTTCAAGCCGCAATGGGTTCGCTATGCTGCCGGGTTGATTTGCGCACTCGCCGTTTGGAATGCCTGGAAAGTCATCGCGGAGAAGCCCCTCACTTATATCGAAGGAGTAAAGAACATCGAAGCGCGCCGGCCTCTCGAGCAGCAGATTCCGCCCGTTCTTCGCAAACTGCTTGCCACGCGACCGAAAGGGCTCGTCCTGATGAAAACGTCGGTCTACCCCAACCTCGTGGCCTTTACCGGCATTCCGCTTCGCCAGACGATTAACGAAGGCGATGGCCCCCTCTACACTTCCGCACTCGAATCCCCTGCCCAAAATGCCGCCATCATCGTCGCGTTTGATGGCGATGAGATTGACCAGGCGGTAAAAAAGCACCCTGAGAACCTGACCGAAATCGGCCGCTATGCCGCCCCCGGCCAGCCCACCGCTACGGTTTACGTCTCCGATACCCCGGTGGTCAACAGCCGGCAACAGCAGTGATAGCATCGGGCAAGGAAATACCATGAGCTTGAGCTCAGTCCTTGCACACATCGGACTGCCATTCGATTTCTCCTGGCTGGAACAGGTCGTGGTCGTCAATGGCGCATTTTCACGCCTCGCCCTCGCCTGCCTCCTGGGCGGAATCATCGGTCTCGAACGCGAAGTCAAGCGCAGGTCAGCGGGCGTCCGGACGAACATGCTCATCTGCATGGGCGCGGCCTTCTTCACGCTCCTGTCCGCTGTGCTGGCGGGCGACACGAGCCCCAACAAGGGCCAGGTCGCCTCGAATATCGTGCAAGGCATCGGTTTCCTGGGCGCGGGTCTCATTCTGCACAGTCGTGGAAGCCGCATAAGCGGGCTCACCAGCGCGGCCAGCGTGTGGGTGGTCGCCTCCATCGGAATGGCCTGCGGAGCCGGTCTCTTTGCAGCAGCCGCTGTCGCCACTGCTCTCGTCGTAGTGGCGCTTGAAGTCGTCGGCTTCCTCGAACGGCGCGCGAGCATCAAAATTTACTCCCTGATCTATGAAGCCCGCGGACGCGATCAAACTGCCATGCTGCAATCCATTCTGGATGCAATGGACAAGGCCGGTGAGCGGCTCGCTGCCGCCGATCGCGATACGATCGGCGAACTGCAACGAGTGAGCTTTTGTCTGACTGCAACCAAGAAACAGCATGAGCGAATCCACGCCAAGCTTTTAGCCGAACCGGCGATCGACGAGTTGCTGAACTTCCGCGATCCGGAGGAAGATTGATCCCATTCACAAAGGCCCACGCCTGCGGGAACGATTTCTTGATTGTGAGTCAGGAAGACGCCCGCAATTTCGATCTCGAGGTCCTTACCCAGCATCTCTGCCAGCGCAACACTGGTCTCGGCGCGGACGGGGTCGAATACTTCGAGTGGCTGAGCGATAACTCGGGACGAATCCACCTTCGCAACGCCGATGGCTCGATTGCCGAAATCAGCGGCAACGGCACGCGCTGCGTCGCCGCCTGGATGGCCGAAGAGCGCAACGCCTCGGCCGGTGACCAATTCTCGATCGAAACCGATGCCGGTACTCGCATCTGCACCATCAAAGAATTTCACGACTCGGACATCGACGGTCCTACGACAATGATCATGACCGACATGGGCGAACCCGAGTTCGAAAAGCGCACCATTGAGCTTTCTGACGGAACATCGATCGACGGCGTCTATGTTTCCATGGGCAATCCGCATTTCGTCATCGTGCTCCCGCGCGCCGACTTCGATCTTCTCGCCGGTGGTTCCCCGCTGGACGCCAGCGAGCGCGTATTCACTTCGCTCGACTTCTCCATCGGCGGTCGCCCATGGGACGACATCGGCGCCGAGATTTGCCAGCATCCAGACTTCCCGGATCAAACCAATGTTGAATTCGTTCATCTGCTTGGCAGTGAATCCGAGCCCATCCGATTGATCGCTCTTCGCGTCTTTGAGCGCGGAGTCGGCCCCACTTCGTCCTCGGGTACCGGAACTTCTGCCGCTGCAACAGCCGCGATCGGCCTCTACCAAGCCGCCGCCGAGGTCGAAGTCGTTGCTCCCGGCGGAGCGCAAACCGTAAGCTGGGGCGGCCACGGCGAGAGCCTCTTCCTCACAGGTCCCGCAACGCTGATTGCACGAGGAGAGATCTACTAGAGATGCCTGCCCGGTCCACACTGCCTCTGCTGAGACCCACGGCTCCGCAACCGGGCGCTGCCATCAGTGTCATCTCCCCCGCATCGTTTGCCAACTCCGATCGTTTCGACCGGGGCATCCAGGCCCTGCACTCTCTCGGCCATCACCCTCATTCCGGTGCGAACACGCAGGCGCGAGGCCCGCTCTTCTTTGCCGGATCCCGGGAACAGCGCCTGTCGGACTTTCATTCCGCGTTTGTCGATCCTGAAACGGCCATCGTCGCCGCGGCCCGCGGCGGATACGGGTCGAACTACTTACTCGATGGCATCGATCTCGAACTGATCCGCAAACACCCCAAGCCTTTCTTTGCCTATAGCGACCTCACCGGCATTCAGCTTCATCTGCTCGATCTTCTCGGTCTACCGGCTTTTCATGGCCCGATGGTCGCTGCCGATTTCGCAGTAGAGGACGGAGTTCATCTCGCAAGCTTTCAAGCGGCCTTGGCCGGAAATCTCTACAACGTCGGTGAAAATGAAGGTCTGCGTCCGCTGAAGACTGGAACCGCGCGCGGCACGCTCTACGGAGGATGTCTCAGCATTCTCGTGGCGCTGATCGGAACTCCATGGGAGCCCGCCACGGAAAACAAGCTTCTCTTCCTTGAAGACACTGGCGCCAAGCCCTATCAGGTCGATCGCATGCTTTGGCAGCTGCGTCGTGCGGGCAAGTTCGACGGTGTTCGAGGAATCGTATTCGGTGAAATGCTTGACTGCGTTTCGCCGGAAGCGCCCTCCAGTCTGCTCGAAGATGCCATCCTGAGCTCGCTCGCTGGACTCGATGTTCCGATCGCCATTGGCCTGCGCAGCGGCCACGTTTCCCGGCAGAATGTCACGCTCATTTTCGGAGTCGAAGCCGAACTCGATGCCTCCGGGAATCCTCAACTGCATCTGCGCGAGCCTGGGGTGAAGCCATGACCAGGCCTCCCCGCCACATCCATCTCAGCGGCATTTGCGGCACCGCCATGGCTTCGCTTGCCGGTCTGCTGCAGTTACAGGGCCATCGCATCACTGGCTCTGACAAAGCAGCCTATCCGCCTATGAGTGATTTGCTGCATTCGCTTGGGATTTCTGTCGCCGAGCCCTACGCCGAATCCAATCTCGACCCAGCACCCGACTTGGTCGTCATTGGAAACGCACTCTCGCGCGGGAACCCCGAAGTTGAACGCATTCTCGATCAGCGCATTCCCTTCACTTCCATGGCCGCGCTCTTACGCGACGAATTTCTCACCGGTCGCGAATCGCTCGTGATTGCCGGAACGCATGGCAAAACCACCACCACAAGCATGCTCGCCTGGATTTACCAGGTTGCCGCACGCGAGAATCCGGCTTGGGAGCCGTCGTTCCTCATCGGCGGCGTCGCGGAAAACTTCAGCACAAGCTTTCAGTTGCGTCCTACGCGTACATTCATTCTCGAAGGTGACGAGTACGATACAGCTTTCTTCGACAAGGGACCGAAGTTCCTTCACTACTTCCCCGACTCGCTCATCCTCACCCACGTCGAGTTCGACCATGCTGACATCTATGCCGATCTGGAGGCGGTCAAAACCGCATTCAAACGTCTCGTCAACCTGGTTCCGCGCCGCGGACGCATCGTCGCTTTTGACGCCAGCGCGAATGTAACCGAATGCGTCGAGCATGCCTTCTGCCCCGTCGAGCGCTACGGCTTCAGCGCAGATGCGCAGTGGCAAATTCGCAACCTCACGCATGATGGTATCCGCACCCGATGGGAAGTGTGGCATGACGGCAGACTGTGGGCTGAACTCTCCATGGATGTTGCCGGCGAGCACAACGCCCTCAACGCCTCCGCAGCTGCCGCGCTCGCAGCGGGCCAAGGAATTGCAAAGGAGCCCATTCAAGCCGCGCTTGCCAGCTTCAAAAGCGTAAAGCGTCGACTTGAAGTGCGCGCCCGCATTGCCGGAATCACCATCATCGACGACTTCGCCCATCACCCAACTGCCATTCGCGAGACGCTTCGCGCGTTGCGTTCGGTTTATCCCCAGTCACGCCTGTGGGCGATTCTCGAGCCACGTTCCAATACCCTTCGGCGCAAGGTTCTCGAATCTGATCTGGTAGACAGCCTGCGCCTCGCCGACCGCGTCATCCTTGCCGGCGTCTACCAGCAGCAACGAATCCCCGACGCCGAGCGTCTTCATCCCGAAGATGTGGTGCAGGCGCTCAACTCCACAGGCACACCCGCCGAGTTGCACCCCAGTGCGGACGAAATCACCCGCACCATCGTGCCGCAGTTGCAATTCGGCGACGTCGTAGCCATCCTCTCCAATGGCGGGTTTGATGGAATCTATGAGAAACTGCCCGCGCGCCTCAGGGAGCTCCATCCTGACGCGGCTTCGGTATGATCGCCTCGTTCCTTCTCGCCTCAACAATTCTCGTTTTCGGCGCTTTTGCTGCGCTCATCTTCATTCCTTGGGCTGTCATCACCGGCGATGCGACGCCGCTGTACAACGCAGCACTCCTCATTGTCCGTCTTGGTTTTCGTTTGGCTGGAATTCGTGTCGAGACGACCGGCGTCGAACTTGTGCCTCCTAAAACAGCATGCATTTTCATGTCGAACCACGTTTCCAACCTCGATCCTCCGGCCCTGCTCCCGCGGATTCCCGGACGAACCTCAGCTTTCCTAAAACGCTCGCTTACCAGGATCCCCGTGCTCGGCTGGGGTTTCAAGCTTGGTGCGTTCGTCCCGGTGGATCGCGATGGGCGGATAGAGAGTGCGATCGAAAGCGTGGCCGAAGCCCGTCGCGTACTCGAGAAAGGTCTGCACATCACCACGTTTGTCGAGGGAACTCGTTCCCGCGACGGCCGGCTGCTCCCTTTCAAAAAAGGCCCCTTCTATCTCGCGATGGAAACCGGCGCGCCGTGCATTCCGGTGTCAATCCACGGAACTGAAAGCATGATGGCGAAAGGAAGTCTGCGCATCCATCCCGGCACTGCGTACCTTACTTTTCACGAGCCGCTCTATCCGGCACGCTTCTCTACCCGCGAAGATTTGATGGAATCGGTCCGGGCGTCGATTGCGTCAGGCCTTCCCGAGTGGATGCGCAGCTAATCGCTCAGGGAACGATGTTCGCGTTATAACCGTCGCTTAGAAGTTTCTGGCACATCGCGTTTGCCTCGCTGCGGCTGTTGAAGGGTCCAACCTGCACGTGGATCAAGTTATCCGCTCCCGCCCGCCGTTCCGTTGCCGTGTAGCCCCGCCGGCGCAAGGCGGCAACCAACACGCTTGCGTCGTCCTGGTGCGAAACCGCTGCAACCTGGACCATGATTCCCGCACCCTGAGGGATCGCAGGTTCCACTCTTGCCGGCGCCGTCGGATTCGCAGCCGCAGGCTCAGCGGCCTGTGGCGGAATCGCTGGGCGCACCAATGGCGAACTGGCTGGTTGCGGTGACTCTGCATTGGAAGGGGTGGCCGACGGCGCGTACGAGGTCAGAGGGTTTGACGCCGCGGCGACGGTTGGCGGATCGCCGCCTGGCGTTTTCGCCGGGGCAGCTTGGATTGTTCCGGATGCCGACGGTTTCGAAAGCGCTCCAGCCGTTGTGCTCGTAACGGTCTGTCCACTGGCCGTCTGGGATACCACAACCCCCGTTTGCGTTGCGCTGCGGTGGCCTACCGAATACCCAATGCCGAAACAAACTCCGCAAAGAAGAATCAGCCCCAGGCCGAGCGCCAACAGCATCGCAGGCCCGAGCGTGAACTCCGCCTCGCGCCGCTCCTCCTCTGGCTCGTACTCCTCTCTCCCGAATCCCCTTTGCATGTTTCCGCCTTCAATTCAATCGCACTATCATTGTATTTTGACGTATCCCGGCACGATCCCGCCTGCGATCGCGCGCTGCCCCGCATCTTCCGTATTACTGCTTTTCCTGGCTTGTGCTCGCGGTCAGTCCCAGCTTGTTCAGGATCGTCAACAATTCGAGCGGCAACGGAAACACAATAGTCGTGTTCTTCTCCACGCCAATATCACTGAGCGTCTGCAGGTAGCGCAATTGCAGTGTCATAGGCTCCGTCGCCATCAGGTGAGCGGCATCCACCAGCTTTTGAGCTGCGTTGAACTCGCCTTCAGCATGGATGATTTTCGACCGCTTTTCGCGTTCCGCCTCCGCTTG
>DATGFX010000061.1:0-2385 GCA_035308825.1 Occallatibacter sp.
GGCGACTCACCACCAAAGACAGCCGCCGCGGCCTGGCTGCATCTGTTGATTTCCTGCAGGCCTTCGGCCGCCACCTGCAATCGGCGGAAAATCCTCTGCCCCGCGATTAACAGATTTTGAGTGCTACCCGACCTTGACCGCAGCCTCTGGGGCAGATCTTCTTGCGCCTGACTTCCGTGGGATCACACGGGAAGGGCTCGGCGATGGGCAATTGAAAATACGAAATGCAATGACAATCACACAAGAAACGACAATGGGGAAGGTGGCGGGGATTCCCTCTAGGAGCTTGTTGAAATAGCCTTCACCTTTGTGCGGATCGTTGTGCGAACCACACGGTCAAACTGAGTTTCGGGACTTGAGCTTCCGATCGGCTCCCGATGGCCAGGGAGCAGAAGGTTGGGTCGGTGGCTTCATGCGCTCTGCTCCCGCAGTTTCGGGATACGAATCAGGTTGAAGGCCGCGCAACTGAACACAAACAACCAGTCCACCTTCGCCAGACCGCGCAGTTTTACCTTCCTTAAGGGTCCGATCTGCTTCAGCCAGCCGAAAGGTTTCTCCACCAACCAGCGTTTGCTGAGACTGACCGAGTAACCCGGATGCCGGCTGGTTCGCTCGTCGATCGCCCCGTTCTGTCGTCGGGCCACGTGCGGCGTCACGCCCAGTTCGCGTACCGTGCTGACGAAGTCTCGCGTGTCATAGGCTTTGTCCGCTCCCGTCGTGATTCGACCTCTTCGTCTCCGAGTCAATTCGTGCAACATTAATAGAGCCGCATCGCGCTCTGCCCGGCCATCGGCCTGCGTGGTCATCGCCGCCGCGATCAGCCCGTTTCGGTTCTCCACCAAGGTATGACCCAGATAACTGAGCTTGGCTTCTTGCCCAGCAGACTTCTTATAAAGCCGGGCTTCCGGGTCCGTTCTGGATGCGTGCGTGTCGTTACGCCGCGGCTCCCCGTGAAAATCTCCTCGTCCCTTGGGCCCCTCGTCTTCGTCTTTACGGCGAAAGCTTTTTTGCCCTGCCCAAGCCTCGATCAGTGTGCCATCCACCGTGAAGTGCTCGTCCGACATCAATCCCGCCGCCTGCTCTTTCACATGAGCGAAAAACTTCTGGGCCAAATCTTGATTCAACAACCGATCGCGGTTCTTGCTGAACACGGCGTGGTTCCACACTTCCTCGTCGATGTCTAATCCCACGAACCAGCGGAACAGCAAGTTGTAGTTCAGCTGCTCCATCAACAGCCGCTCGCTGCGCACCGAATAGAACACTTGCAGCAGCAATGCCCGCAGCAACCGCTCCGGCGCTATCGATGGCCGCCCTACCTCCGAGTACAGTCCGTCGAACTCCTTCGTCATCCCGGCCAATACCACGTCCACCAGCTTCCTCACCCCACGCAGCGGATGATCCGCTGGAATCCGTTCTTCCAATGCTACGTAGCTGAACATCCCGGTTTGCAGTTGCTGATCGTCTCCTCGCATCCCTGCTTCTTACCACAGTTCTCTGCGCCACCGGCAGTGGCTTTTTCAACAAGCTCCTAGGCCTGCTCAACGCCGCATTTGCTGAACAAGAATATGCACGTACAAAGGCGAGAATCTAGCTGATTGTCGTAACATCGCGATAGCACTCAAAATCAGATCATTGTGGCCGACTTACTGGGTGACCAATCCAGTCGAGCTGCGCTCGACCGTCCGCATGCGTCCTGTTGCCACACAATCTGATTTAGCTGGCGGCTTGTTCGGTGGGGGCGGGGACTGCTGGTTTTACGTGCGACCCGGAGGCCGCTTCGTGACGGGCGAGATCGAGATCGGCGCGGAGGGAGTCGAGGATCACCATGGGAAGCTCGGCCCCGAAGCCGTCGAGTTCGTCTTCGCTCCAGTTCCCATTCAGGCGCGTCGATCCGGTAATGTCTTCGGGGAATGCCTGCCGGTAATCGCCTTCGCGGATCAGGATGTCACCCAGCAATCGTCCAGTGTGAACGTCGTAAACGCGGCGGCTGGCCTGGCCGTGAGCGTTGGTCAGGCAGAGGAAGACTTCGCCGTCTCCCGCGAACTCGGTCTTGTAATACCAGGCCTGGGGCGCATCGATCTTCGGATGATGCCGCTTGGGCCGGTGAACGCCGGGCTTCTGATCGACGAGTTCTTCCTTGGGGTTGAAATAAAGAATGCGCTGGCACGAGTCGCACACGATGGTCTGTGTGCCGGAACGAACCTCGTTGTACGTCTGGGGACGCAGCATGACGCGGCACGCCATACACTGCTGATCGCGCACCTCCGAAATGCCGCTGCCCCGGAACTTCGACACCCGCTCGTAGTGGCGCAACAGATCTTCGCTGATGCCGGTGCGGAGTTCGTCGCGCTTGGCACGCCATTCGGCTAGCAGCTTCTCGTCCTC
>DATGFX010000062.1:0-2197 GCA_035308825.1 Occallatibacter sp.
GAGCGCACTCCTGCCAATGGTCGTCACGTTCCTGCTCGGTTTCGTGGCAGCGCGGCGACACGATTTTGGCTCGAAGGATGCCCCAACCCTGAATCGGATGGTGCTGCAGTACGCCGTGCCCCTGGCGCTTTTTGCTGGAACCGTCACAACGTCACGCGCCGCACTCAGTAAGGACGTCCCGCTGGTGATCGCCTTGTGCGCGGGCATCATTGGATTCTATGGTGTGGTGTTTCTGTTCTCCCGTATCGTTCTTCGCATGCAAGTGAGCATGAGCGCACTCGCAGCGCTCACAGCCTCCGCGCCGGCGGTGCCGTTCGTAGGTCCAGCTGTGCTCGGCGATTTGTTCGGGGGGCTCAGCGCCATTCCGATCGCGCTCGGCAGTCTCGTCATTAACCTCACCGTCGTACCAATCACGATTCTGCTTCTCGCACTGAACTTGACCGGGAGAGAACCAACGGAAAACACTCCCGCTGCGCAGGGAGGAGAGCAATCGGAATCGTCTCCCAGGTCGTACGTTTCGGTATTCGCTGCCAAACTCGTGGAAACTGTCAAAGAACCGATCGTATGGGCACCTGTTATTGCTTTCGTTATCGTGCTCATTGGTCTTCACATTTCTCAAGTCATCGTCCACTCGCTTTCCCTGCTGGGCCAGGCATCCGGAGGCGTCGCGCTCTTTGCCTGCGGGATCGTGCTTGCATCCGGCAAAATCAAAGTCACCTGGCAGATCTTGTTTTTCGTATTCCTGAAAAACGTCATACAGCCTGCGCTCGTGCTCGGTGGTTTGCGATGGCTCGGCTATGGCAGTCCCGTCGTGAGCGAGGCGGTTCTTACGACGGCGATTCCGACCATGCCGATTGTGATCATGTTTGCTCTGCAGTATCGCATCGCGCAGGCGGAGGCCGCTTCCGCCGTGTTCTTCAGCATGATGGGCTCGGTCGTAACGATGGGGGTTTTCATCGCCCTAACACGATAGACGAGTGACCTCACGGAATAGAAAAGGAGGATTGAAATGACGACTCAAGTTGAAGCGCTTGCAAAGTACGCCGCGCGCGCCGGATTCGCGGACCTCTCGCAGGAGTCGCGCAGGCAATTGCCGATTCACATCCTTGATTCGCTGGGTTGCTGTATCGCTGCGCTGGGTGCGGGCCCGGTGCAGGCGTGCCGCGAGCAAGTCGCCGAGTTCGGCGGCAGCGGCCCGTGTGCGCTGACCGGCGGCGGACAGGCGAACCCGATCTACGCGGCGTTCTGGCATACGGCGCTGGTACGGTATCTGGACTTCATGGATAACTTCCTGGCGCCGACCGAGACTTGCCACACGGCGGATAATTTCGGCGTGGCTTTGACCATCACCGACTACGTGGGCGGCAGCGGCCGTGACTTGATGCTGGGCGTGGCTCTGGGCTACACGGTGCAGTCACGATTCGTCGATCACGCCAATTTCATGAGCAGCGGCTTCGACCACACTTCGCAACTGGCCTTCTCACATAATGCCGCAGCTGGACGGCTACTCGGCCTGAGCGAGCAGCAGATCGCGAACGCCATCGCTATGGCTGCGGTCAGCGATGCGTCCTTCGCTGTCGTTCGCGCGAAGCCGCTTTCGCAATGGAAAGGACTCGCCTCGGCACAGTCGGCGCTCGGCTCGATGAACGCGCTGTTCCTCGCACGACGAGGTGTGGAGGGTCCCCTGCAAGTGATCGAGGGCCCACTGGGCATCGACCATCTCCTGAGAATGAAGATCAACATTGACTGGGACAAGCAGGGGTACGAGGGCGTCGTCGAGAGCACCATTAAGAAATACAACTCGATGATCCACACGCAGTCCGCCGTGCATTGCATGGTCGAACTCGCTGCGCAGAACAAGATCGATCCCGGTAAGGTGATTTCCATTGAGGCTGAGGTTTTCCAACTCGCTTACGACTTCGCCGGCGGCGGCCTCTACGGCGTGGACAAATTCATCCGCACCAAGGAACAGGCGGATCACAGCCTGCCGTACCTGCTCGCTGTGGCGCTGCTGGATGGCGACGTGATGCCCGCGCAATTCCAGCCGGAGCGCATTGCGAGAGCTGACGTGCAGACATTGTTGAAGAAAGTTTCGGTCCGCCCGAACCAGGAATACACGGCTGAATATCCAGCGAAGATGCCTGCCAAGATCACCGTGCGGCTGGTGGACGGAAAAATCATCGAGCACGAAGTGCAG
>DATGFX010000063.1:0-1687 GCA_035308825.1 Occallatibacter sp.
TCTTCAAACAGACCATGCCGCACGAAATGGGCTTCGACTATATGGGAATGTCCTATCAGGAGCAGAAGGCCAGGGAGGGCATCCCGGCCTGGGTCATCTTCGCGTTCTCGCTGGTCTTCGTTTTCCTGATCCTGGCGGCGCTCTATGAGAGCTGGACGCTGCCGTTCAGCGTGCTGCTGAGCACGCCTGTTGCAATATTCGGCGCCTTCGCCGCGCTCTGGTTGCGCCGTGTGCTGCTGTCAGCCGTCCAGCCGGCCTACATGGTCCAGATCGAAAGCGATGTCTACTCGCAGATCGGCCTGGTGATGCTGATCGGCCTCGCAGCCAAGAACGCGATCCTCATCGTCGAGTTCGCAAAGGACGAATACGAAAAGGGAAAGCCGTTGATGGACGCCGCGCTCGAAGGAGCCAAACTCCGCCTGCGCCCTATACTGATGACCTCGTTCGCCTTTATTTTGGGATGCGTGCCGTTATGGATCGCATCAGGGGCCGGTTCCGTAGCGCGTCAAGTGATGGGCACGACCGTGATCGGCGGAATGATGGCCGCGAGCGCCATCGGCATTTTCTTCGTGCCGGCGATTTACTACCTTGTCGAAAGGCTCTCGTCCGCGAGAGGTGGGGTAGGGAGTGCTGCGCCGATGCTTCCATCGGCGCAGCCAGGGGATTGAATATGAAGCTTCAGGCGATCGCAATCTCGATTGCAGTGGGCTTTCTGACAAGTTGTACGGTCGGTCCGAATTACCATCGCCCGACCGTGCAGGTGCCGCAAGCATTTCACGCGCCGGAACCTCTGGCCGACGCGCAGGCAGCTTCCTTCGCCGATCTCAAATGGTGGGAGGTCTTTCGCGACGACGAGCTGCAAAGTCTCATCAGGAAGGCACTCGAACAGAACTACGATCTGCGCGACGCGGTCACGCGTGTCGAAGCGGCACAGGCGAACCTTGGCATCACGCGTTCCAATCAGTTCCCGCAGGTCAGTACGAGTGGGGATATCAGCTTCACCCGGCTTTCGAGAAATGGGGCATTCCCACTGCCTCCCGCGCTCGTTCCCTCGCAGAACAGGAACTGGGGACAGGCACAGCTCGATCTGCTGTCGTTCGAGGTGGATCTGTGGGGCCGTTTGCGCCGGGCAACTGAAGCCGCGAGGGCCAGCCTGCTAAGCGCGGAAGAAAATCGTAAGGCCGTCGTAACCACGCTGGTTAGCGATGTTGCGGCCCAATATTTCACGCTCCGCGAACTCGATGCCCAATCGGAGATTTCAAGGCAGACGCTCGCCACGCGGCAAGAAGCCCTAAGACTCACGACCTCGCGCCGTAATTACGGGATCGCAACGGATCTCGATTTAAAGCAGGCGGAACAGCTCGTTGACACCGCCGACGTAACGATTTCGACTTTGCAGCAGCAGATCGAACAAACGGAGAACCAAATTACATTGCTGCTGGGGGAGAATCCTTCCGGAATTAAGCGCCAAGGCAGTTTCGATGAGAACGCGCTGCCGCCAGAAGTTCCGGCCGGGCTTCCTTCGGCTTTGTTGGAGCGGCGGCCTGATATCCGCGCCGCCGAGCAAAACCTGATTGCCGCCAACGCCGACATCGGAGTCGCCAAGGCCGCTTACTTCCCGAGATTGAGCCTGAGCGGGCTTATCGGCGGTCAGAGCACTCAATTGTCCAGCCTTTTCAGCGGACCG
>DATGFX010000064.1:0-112924 GCA_035308825.1 Occallatibacter sp.
AGTTGTCAGCCGTCAGCCGTCAGCCGTCAGCCGTCAGCCGTCAGCTATCAGCCGTCAGCTTTCAGCTATCAGCTATCAGCCGTCAGCTTTCAGCCGTCAGCTTTCAGCTATCAGCTATCAGCTATCAGCGAAAGGCTAAGAGAGCCAGAAAAGCGATCAGGCGTCAGTGATCAGCGGTCAGCCGTCAGCTGTCAGCTATCAGCTTTCAGCTTTCAGCGAAAGGCTAAGAGAGCCGGAAAAGCGATCAGGCGTCAGTGATCAGCTGTCAGCTCTTAGCGAAAGGCGGAATGCGGCGCAGTTCACTCGAAAGGAGAGGGGTGATCACGGGCCCGCGCTCGCTAGGCGGGGGTGACCATGTGGTGGGCGATGGCGAAGAGGGCCAGTTCGAGGCGGGTGGAGACGCCGGTCTTGTCGAAGATGTTGGACAGGTGGCGCTTCACGGTTTCCTCGCTGAGGCCGAATTGCTTGGCGATGTCGCGGTTGCTGCAGCCCTCGACGATGCAGCCGACGACTTCGAGTTCGCGGGGCGTGAGGCCGTAGGTTTTGGGCTGGGGAGGGGCGGCCTGCTGCATGAGGTCGTGCAGGGCGGAAACCAGGTTGACGACGCGCTTGCCGCCGATCCAGTAATCGCCTGCGCAGACGGTGCGAATGGCGGTCTTGAGATGGCCGGCGAGAGCGTCTTTGAGGACGATGCCCCGGGCCCCGATGTGGAGGGCCTCGATGATCTGCTGGGTGGTGATGGTGGAGGTGAGGAGCAGGATTTTGACCGACGGGGAGCCCTTCATGATGGCGCGCATGGCCTCAAGCCCGGGCAGGCGCGGCATTGCCACGTCGAGGAGCAGGATATCCGGTTGCAGTTCAAGGGTTTGGGTAATGGCTTCGTCGCCGTCGTCGGCTTCGCCAACGACGTCGAAGTTCTCCTCGGCGGTGAGCATATTGCGCACGCCGATGCGAACCACGGGATGATCATCCGCCAATATGATGCGTGTCGGCCGTTCCACTCGAGCGGTTTACCTCCCATGGGTCGTAAGGCAATCAGCAGAATCACTTGGACCCGGATGGCATACCGACCTTGCTGCCCGAACCCACACCTTGCCTACGTCGGAAATTCTACATCAAGCATACGCTTAAGACCCTCAGCGATATGCCTCAATTGGCGCACTATAGTTACCGAGTTATTCAAGTCGTCACTCTCGGTTTCGAGGAGCGCTCCGAGGCGAGAAGCCTGCTGCACTCCGGCCATGCCGCAGCCGCCCTTGATGGCGTGTCCGAGGCGGCGCACTTCATCGGCGTTCCTGTCGGCAATCGCTTTTTCGAGCGTGGCGCTTCGTTCTTCGAGGTCGGAGGCGACGGTGGAGTAGATTTGCCGGACGGATGCTTCGGGCATCATCTGGCGGAACTGGCTGAGGGTGACCGCGTTGATAAGGGGCTCTTCGGGTGGCGCGTCCTGCTGCTCGATGCGCTTTTTGTGCTGGCTCAGCAGCTTCTGAAGGGCTTCGGGCGCAAACGGCTTGAGCAGGAAGCCATCGACCGCGCTCTTCAGTTCGTCGGGAGGCTGGACGACGCTCATGCCGTAGATCCAGGCCCTGGTGCGGCCGCGGAGAGAACTGATCAACTCCGTGCCGCTCAGGCCTTCCATGCGCACATCCATGAGAATGACCTGAGGCGTGCAGGCCCCTGAATCAAGCATGCGCAGTGCGTCGGAGCCGTTGTTGGCCGTATGAAGCGTGTATCCATCCATGGTGAGGACGGTGGCGATGACCTCGCGGCTGATCATGTCGTCTTCGATCAGGAGCACGGTTGGAAGGTCGCGATCTGAGCCTATTCCGAGCACCTGTCCAGTTTGCGCCTACGAGTCAAGTTGCGCCCGGGAACGTTGGTAACGATGAACCTTGGATGCGAACAGGCAGGGATTCTGTTCCGTTTTTGGACGGGAGAGGCGCGTGTGGCCGGCCTAGTCGCCGATGACCATGACCTGGAAGCTCGAGTCAACAGCCGTCATCGTGAGCGTTCCGATACCGTTCAGGGGCGGGGGACCAGTCTTCGCTCCGTACAAGACGGTAACCAGGAATACATTTCCGGTGGAAGGATCGAGCGCCATTGTGCGCGCCTGTTGCCTGGTGGGGAGGTTCTGAATGACGGAGTAGGTATCGGTGACAGTTTGGCGAACGATGGTGAGGCTGCCATCGCCGCCGCCATTTGATGTGAAGACCAACCCGCGATTCGGGTCGTAGGCGACGGCTTGTGCATCCGGTCCGATGGGAAGCGTGGCGACCTGTGCGCCCGTACCCGAGTTGGTGACAGAGAGGACCATGTTGGAGCACGCAGTGAAGAGCCGCTGACGATAAGAATCGAGCGCGAGACTTAGAGGATCGTTGCAAGCCGGCGCCAGCCGCATGAAATGCAGGCTAGATTGATCGGGCGAAGAATGCGGGCCGGTCCAGTCGAGTTGCAAGGGTTGGTCCGTGGTCCGGGGGGCGGCTGTGGCGATCCTGAGTTTCTGCAGCATCGCACTGATTTGCGCAGCATCGACCCGCAAGATCGCGCTTGGGTTCTCAACGGTGACAAACACCTTTCCGTCGCCCGATGCTTGCGTTGACCCGAGCTGTCCGGCGACCACGATGTCGGCCAGCGGGATTCTCTTCTCGGTGTCGATCACGGTCAGTGTCGATCTGGCTCGGTATGCGGATGAGCGACCCGCAGCCGCGCCGCGCGATGAGGACCGAGGCCGGGAGGGTTGATTCGGGCGGGATTCCGTTTCGTCCGCACTTCCGGAGCAGACGGCCAGCAGCAGTCCTGAAACAGGATCCAACGCGATTCCGCGCGGACCGGGCGCTGTCGGGATGGAGGCCACGATCTGCAGCGTGACGCGATCGAATACCTTGACGTCGCTGCCGGGGCCATCGCTGACATAGCCGTATTGGCCGGATCCGTCGAGCAGCACCTGGTGAGCCTGCGTAAAGCCGTCGATGGTTCCAATCAGCGTTCCGGCTTCCACATCAACCACCTGCACCACTCGCCCGTGAGCGATGTAGAGACGGCGAGCGGTTGCATCCATCGTGAGGTAGTCCCAGTTTCCAATGCCGCCGATGATCCAGGTGTTTTTGATTGCGAACGGGCTGCCGGGTAGATCGGTGGGAGGAGGAAAGCGCTGGGCGAGCGAGGGCACGCAGGCCACCAGCAACACCAAGGCAAGCCATCGTTTCATCGCGAGGCGCTCCTCTATTGGATAGATGACGCGATCCGGCGTCTTCGCGTTCAATTTTTGCTATTCGTCGGAGACGGAGACCTCGTGGAGCCAGCCGGGGGCCTTGAGCAGTTCGCGCGGGCGGGAGCCATCGGCGGGTCCGACGAGCCCGTCGCGCTCCATGAGATCGATGAGGTGCGCGGCGCGGCCATAGCCGATGCGCAGCCGGCGCTGGAGAAGAGATGTGGAGGCCTTGCCGAACTCGAAGACGAGGCGTACGGCATCGTCGAACATGGGATCGTTTTCGTCCTCGTTTTCGCCGGACGCTCCCTCCATGGCGGTGCGCTCTTCTTTCGGTGAATCGAGGAAGCCCTCGACGTACTCGGCCTGGCCCTGGTCTTTCCAGAAACTGACGACGGCGCTCGTTTCCTTTTCGCTGACGTAGGGAGCGTGAAGACGCATGAGGCGGCTGGTGCCGGGCGGCAGGAAAAGCATGTCGCCGCGGCCCAAAAGGGCTTCGGCCCCGTTGGTGTCGAGAATGGTGCGGGAGTCGACCTTGGTGGCGAGACGGAAACTGATGCGCGTGGGCACATTGGCCTTGATGAGGCCGGTGATGACGTCGACGCTGGGACGCTGCGTGGCGAGAATCAGATGAATGCCGACAGCGCGCGCCATCTGTGCCAGGCGGGTGATGGATTCTTCGACGTTCGACCGGTCGAGCATCATGAGGTCGGCAAGCTCGTCGATGATGATGACGATGTAGGGCAGCGGCTGCTCTTCCTCGCCTTCATCGAAGAGCGACGGCATCGTTCCTTCGAAGAGCTTGTTGTACTGGTCGATGTTGCGGACGCTGCGGCTGGCAAGCAGCTTGAGACGGCGCTCCATCTCGCGCACGGCATTGCGCAAGGCGTTCGCAGCCAGCTTGGGCTCGGTGATGATGGGGGTGAAGAGGTGCGGAATCCCTTCATACATGCCGAGTTCCACGCGCTTGGGATCGACGAGAATGAGCCGCACCTGGTTGGGCGTGGTGCGGAAGAGCAGGCTCATGATCATGGCGTTGATGGCGACGGATTTGCCTGAGCCCGTGGAGCCGGCGATCAACACATGCGGCATGGTGGAGAGATCGGCGGTGACGATGCGGCCATTGATGTCCTTGCCCATGGCGAGGGTGAGCCGCGAGCGCGCCTTGGCGAAGGTTTCTGACTCGAGCACATCGCGCAGGTGAATCGTCTCGCGCTCGTGATTCGGAACCTGGATGCCGACGGTGCTTTTGCCGGCCATGCGCTCGATGAGGATGCTTTCGGCGCGCATGGCCAGGCAGAGATCTTCGGCAAGACCGGTGACACGGCTGTATTTGACGCCTGCTTCGGGCTTGAACTCGTAGGTGGTGACCATGGGGCCGGGATTGATTTGCACGACCTGTCCGCGCACATCGAACTCGGCGCACTTTTCGACGAGGACTCGGGCTTCTTCGCGCAGCTCGTCTTCGCGCACGACTTGCGGGCCTGCGCCCGCATTCAGGAGAGTGCTTGCGGGCAGCTTGAATCCGCTGACGTGCTTGGGAGCCACCGTGACATTTTTCACCTCAGCATCGGCGCGCTCGTGAATGGCGATGCCGGCGGGAGCGGGTGAGGCAGAGACGGGTTCGGGCGCCGGCTCGGGAACCCGTTCGGCCATTGGGCGCGCGGAACGCATCTCGACCAGGCGCGGGGGCGACGGTGGAGTTGCTTGCGCGGAGGCGGGCGCAGGCACGGCGGCAGGAGCGGATGACGCCGCCTCGGATGCGGTGCGCTCCCAGATGCTGGCGCGGCGCGGCGAGGTTGTGATCGGGACATTGGCGTCTGCCGGTTGAGATGCAGCACGCTGGAACGCGGGAATCTCGTCGACCGGATCGGGCTCCATCATCGGCTTCTGGCGCTTGCCGAAGAAGGCGGCGATGCGGGCGAACCCTGTGGGGCTTGGTTCTGGAAGAGGCTCCTCGGTCTTGCCGATTGATCCCGAGAACAGCCTCTGGTCCGGTCCGGGGGATTCCTGCTCCCTGCGAACGGCTTCCAGCTCAGCTTTGCGCTCGGCGCGCTGTTCATGCCAGTTCCGGAGGCGATCGTTCATGGCAATGACGTGGACCCAGCGATCTTCGACAAACTGCTTGATGGTCCAGAAGCTGATTGCCGATGCGAAGTACACGCCTGCGCCGGCCAGAACCGCCGACACAAGCCAGGCACCTTCCACATTGATGTATCCGATGAGGGTGGTCGCGACCAGGCGGCCCATCACGCCCTCGATCGGAATGGCGTGCATCCAGCGCCAGTGCCAGGGAAACAATCCGAACACGGCGGGCAGAAAGACAAGGGCGAGCGCGCATCCGCACCAGCGCAGCCAGGCTGAACCGCCCGAGCGCGATCGCATCCAGCTCCAGCCAACGCTGCCGAGCCAGAGGGGCAGCAGGAACGAGGTGATTCCGAAAGCCTGCAACATCAGATCGCTGAACCAGGCGCCGAATAGGCCGATCCAGTTGTGCACTGCATTGGGCAGTGTCGGATCGGTGGCCGTGTTCATGGAAGGGTCGCCGGGATGATAGGTGGCGAGGGCGAGGAAAAGGAGGATTGAAACCAGCGACAGCATCAGGCCGAGAAACACGTTCAGGGCGCGGCTCCGCGTGGGCGAAAGAGCAATCGGAATGGTCTTCATTCGAGGGACGCCTCCGCACCACGGCCGCAAGCGAACCGGTCAGGAGGGACGGAAAATCCCAGAGCAGTTTCTATTATCGGGGTATGCCGGGGGCGGTCCGGGCAAAAGCAAGCAGGGGGGAACCTTGCTGGCAACCCCCGGCCAGGGCTTCACTTTGAAGCCGGGTAGCCGCCCGACAATGCCCGTCGAACCCGCCACAAGTTTCCTGAAACGTCGACTGTTGACGCAAGAATCATTTACGGTTTGACGGTGATTCGCGTGCAACTGGCAAACTTGAGACTTCTCCGTCATCAGTCAACGCGATGCGGCACAGCGGATCGCTATCGATATTGCCGCGCTTCACGGCGTGCCGGCCCGTTGACCTGCCCATAAGGCTTGCGGAACCGGCGGCTCGGAGCCGGAAAGTGCCTGCGAATATGAGGATTTCACTTTCCGGAGAGCAGCGCGATTCGTTGCCTCCATTATGAGTTGACAGTTGCGCAGAACCTGTCATAGGCTCTCGCCATCGTCCTGAGATCGCGGATCCAGTAGATCGATAGCAGCGAAGTTCTGGCAGCCACGTGTGTGTTGGTGTCTCCAAGCAGCTCCGGCAAGTGTGATCTTGTAAGCCGAATGCGCGTCCCCTGAGGCATCAATCCTCAATTTGGAAAAATGCATGAAGAACTTTACCTTGCTTCTCCTGGCCCTCCTCGTCTGCGCAGTCCCCGCCTTCGCCACTGTAACCATCACCAGCCCGAATGCAGGGGCTGAGGTGGTTTCACCATTCCTTCTGGTCGCAAGCGCTTCCAAGTGTTCGTCTCAAGGGATCACTTCCATGGGCTACTCCATCGATAACAGCGGCAACTGGACTACGGTCAGCGGCTCGTCGATCGATACCCACGTTGCGTCCATCACCGGGGCGCACACTGTGTACGTCAAGTCGTGGGGCAGGGGGGGCGCAGTTTGCGAGTCCTCGTCCGCCATCGTCGTAGTTCCCGATCCAACGACCCTCGTACCCGCTGACGCTTTGGTTTTCAAGGGAGTTCAAACGCTGAGTACCTGGCAGGGCACCGGCGATACCGGAATCCCCAACAGCACTGCAAGCGGCACCACGAAGATGGTGTCATCGCCCTCCCTGAGCGGCTCGGCGCGCCGGTTCACGATGCAATTCACAAACTACGGAGGGGAACGCTACTGGGTGGTGTTCGGAGACAACACTGAAGTTACTAACTTTCTTTACGACGGCTGGATCTATGTGGCCCGGCCATCGAGCGCCATCGCCAACATTGAATTTGATATGAACCAGGTAATGTCAAACGGGCAGACGGTAATCTACGGATTCCAGTGCGACGGCTACAGTGGGACGTGGGACTATACGGCCAACGACGGAACCCCCGAAGCGCCGTCGGACGTGTGGTTGAACTCGCCATTCGCGTGCAATCCGCGAAACTGGAGCGTCAACACCTGGCATCACGTGCAGATCACCTACTCGCGCGACGCCTATGGCACCGTCACGTATCAATCAGTCTGGTTCGACGGGGTGGAGCAGGATTTGAACGCCACGGTTCCTTCGGCCTTTGCCCTGGGTTGGGGACAAGTGCTTCTCACCAACTTCCAGATCGATGGGTACGGCGCCAGTGGCTCTTCCACGGCGTACCTGGATAATCTGACCGTTTACAGCTGGTGAGGAGGGCTCTTGATTGGCGGACCCCGCTCGCCGCGGTCGCCTGCTCGTTGTTCCGGAATCCTCAGTGTTCGAGGATCCGGCTGCCCCAGATGAGGAGCGCGATGGCGATGAGGATGCGGTAGACGGCGAAGACGGTGAAGCCGTGTTTGCGCACCCAGGCCAGGAACCACTCCACCACGCCAAAGGCGACGATGAACGAGACTACGAAGCCGATGGCAAGCACGATCCAGCGCTGGCCGGTCATGGTGACGTCCGCAACCGGAACTGCTCCGGCGGCGAGGGCCGTCTTACCCGGATGGATCTCCTTCAGGAGGTCATAGGCGGTGGCGGCGAGCATGGTGGGGATTGAGAGCAGGAAGCTGAATTCGAGAGCTGAGGGGCGATCGAGGCCGACGAGCTGGCCGGCGGCGATGGTTGACATGGAGCGGGATGTGCCGGGAAAGATGGCGGAGAGAGACTGGCACAAGCCGATCCAGATGGCCTGGCCCAGGCCCAGCTCCTCGACATGGGTTGTGGTGGGCTCATATTTATTGGAGCGCGCATCGACGACCCACATGACGATTCCGCCGATGAGCAGCGCCCACGCCATGACGCTGAGGCTGCCGAGATTGTGGTCGCTCCACTTTTTCAGAGCGAGCGCCGGCACCGATGTGCAGGCAAATGCGATGAGGGTGAGCGAGATGGGATGGGTCTTCCAGGTGCGGTCGCCACCTTCGCCCTGCGGGAAGGTGCGAATGAATCCGAGAATGCGCTGCAGGTAAAGCAGGAGCAGAGCAAGAATGGCGCCCGCCTGAATGACGATGGTGTACATCTTCCAGTAGGCGTCATCCAGCGGAATTTTCATCATGGCTTCCGCGATACGAAGATGCGCCGTTGAACTGACCGGCAAAAATTCGGTCAGGCCCTCCACAATTCCCAACAAGATTGACTGGATGTAAACGTTCAAGAACCCTCCGGGGCGGAGTATTCACAGCATTCACGCCCGGTTTGTTTTATTGGCGATCAATTCCGTAGACGGGGACACCCTGATCCAATTTGTACACCAGGTCGGCGGCACGCCAGGTGTAATCGGACTGGGGGAACTTGTCCTTTAGTTTTGCGGCAAGTTCCCTGGCGTGGTTGTGAGCCTGGTCCTGCTTCTTGTCGCTGCCGTCGGCTCCGTACATGTCGGCCAGCACGGCCTGGCGATA
Organism: Occallatibacter sp.; assembly: GCA_035308825.1. Classification (GTDB taxonomy): domain Bacteria; phylum Acidobacteriota; class Terriglobia; order Terriglobales; family Acidobacteriaceae; genus Telmatobacter. The sequence continues at coordinate 8,732 of DATGFX010000064.1, forward strand.
GACAGCCTGGTAGAGGGCCTGCGCGGTGCGCGGGCCGTCGGGATGCTCAGCTGCATATTTCTCGTAGAGTTCCGATTCTTTTTCGGGGCACTTCACGGCGCCTTGCCAGTCGCCGCAGAGCTTGTTCTCGAGCAGGTCGAAGTCGGCCAGGTCAGCCCATCGCGAATGGGGATAGAACTTGACGACTTTTTTCAGGTTGTCTTCGTCCATCTGCTCGCGCATGTAGGGATCACGCTCTTTGGCAGAGGGGAGCGACGCGTAATCGGATTTCTGAATTTGCCAAAGGATGTCGGCGGCGCGCCAAGCGGCCTCCGGAGCGAGCGGCGAGTTGGGAAACATCTCGACGATGCGGCGATAGAGCAGGTGCGCTGTGCGAGCGGCGTTGACCGGCCCCTTGGGATCGCTGGCTTCCGCTTCCTGACTGGCGGCTGCGCCCATCAGGATCTGGTCGCCGTTTGGCGTTGACTCTTCGACGACACCCTTGGCCTCGAGCCAGCCGGAGATGGGCGGCGGAGTTTCGTTATTGCCGAAGATGGGGGTATCGCTCTGATGCTCTTCTTCGATGTCGGTGTTGGCGTAGACACGCATCCAGGGTCCGCTTTTTTCGGCGATGACCATCTCGCGGCCTGTCTGCACGCGATCGACGCGCTGCGAGCTTTTGTCGGGCGACACATAAAGCGAGGTGACGCGCAGCACGGTAGCGCGCGGACCGGCCATGGGTTTGACGATCTGGTCTTTATCTTTTTTTTGTGCGATGGCGGGAAACGCGGAAAGAAGGAGCAGGCTGACGGCAACGGTCCGAAGCGGAAGGCTGATGGGCTTCATCACAGGAAAAATCATAGTTCAACGACGCTACGAACCGGCTTCGGTAAGCACTTCAGCCAGCATCGCGGGAGCGACGTTGCCGCCGCTGACGATGGCAACGGCCTTGCGAAACTTCGGCAATTCTTTGGAGCGGAAGAGCAGCGCCGCCGCGGCAACGGCACCGCTGGGCTCGGGGACGAGGCGCGCCGCAGCCACAATGGCGCGCATGGCGGCGCGAATTTCCGCTTCATTGACGGTGATGATGCCCTCGACGTAGGCCTGGATGTGCGCGAAGTTGCGGATGCCGACGCTCTGGGTGCGAAGGCCGTCGGCGATGGTGCGGCTGACAAGTTCAGCGGGCCAGGTGACAATCTTGCCGCTGCGGAAACTGGCGGCGGTGTCGCCGGCAAGTTCGGGTTCGACGCCGAAGATCCTGGCCTCAGGACGAATCTGCTTTATCGCGGTTGCCACGCCACTGAGCAGGCCGCCGCCTGAGACGGGAGCGAGGACTAGGTCGACGCCGGGAAGTTCTTCGACGATTTCGAGCCCGCAGGTTCCCTGCCCCGTGATGATCTGCTCGTCGTCATAAGGCGGCACCACGATATAGCCGTGCTCGCGAACGAGTTCCTCGGCCTTGGCGAGACGGTCATTGGAGGCCGGTCCCACGTCGACCACTTCGGCGCCCATGGCGATGGTGGCCGCGCGCTTGAGGGCGGGGGCATTCGACGGCATCACGATGACGGCCCTGGCTCCGACGGCGCGGGCCGCGTAGGCGACGCCTTGGGCATGGTTGCCGCTCGAATACGTGATCACGCCGCGCGCGATTTCATCCGGCGTCAGTTGCAGGATCTTGTTGGCTGCTCCGCGAATCTTGAAGGCGCCAATCGGCTGGAGGCTTTCAGCTTTGAGCCAGAGTTCACCCCTGAGGCCTGGAAACGGAGCGCGGACCAGCGGAGTTCTGACTGCGATTCCCGCGATGCGCGATGCCGCGGCTCGAATTGCATCGAGCGTGACCAGGGAACCGGTGGCTGTAATCAAGGGAGATACTTCTCCGGAACCGGTCCGGCGGAGGATTCCGGCTCCCACAGGATGGAGATCACGCGCCAGCGCTGCCCATCGAACACCGCCTGGATGCTGTTGATGCCGCGATCCATGGGCTTCGCGTCGGGAGTGGTTCTGGTTTCGTAGGTGCTCCAGAGGTGGGCGAAGTGCCCATAGGTTTCGGTCTTGACCTTGATCTGCTTCTCGAAGAATGTCTCGCTGCCGCGCTTCGCCACTGCGTTGATCCAGTCATCGACGGACAGGATGCGCGGGGCGAAGCTGCCGTCGGGCAATTTATGCACCGGAGAAAGCTTTGCGTCCGGGAGGAAAAGCTGGCGGAAACAGGTGCGGTCCTTGTTGGCGGGGCCGCTGACCGCGGCGTCGATAGCGACAATCAGTTGGTCGAGGGTGGCCGTCGCGGGGCAGGATGGGATGGTCGCCTGGGGTTCCTGGGCACCGGCCGACTGCATGACGAGGGAAGCCGCGATGACTGCCAAGGAATATGCGAGGTTGCGCATACGGGGCATTGTACCGATTCCGCAGGTCGGCGCGACCGAGAACCGGGGCGGCTCTGCTCTTCCGTAACCAGGGTGCCCGATTCGGGTCAGATTTCCATGATCACGGGCATAATCATGGGGCGGCGGCCGGTGGATTTTTGGATCAGGCGCTTCAATTCCACGCGTACCTTTTCCTTGACCATGCCGTAGTCGCCTTTTTCTTCGCCGGTCAGGCCATCGAGCGTCTTGAGAACGAGTTCGCGCGCCTGGTCGGTGATTTCGGCGCCGCCAAAGCCGCGGATGACGACTTCAGGCGACTGCTCCATCTTGCCGGTTCGCTTATTGATGGCCAGCACGGCGAGGACAAAACCGTCTTCGCTCAGAATGCGCCGGTCGCGGATGACGAGTTCTTCGACGACGTCGATGGTCGAGCCGGAGTCGATGAGGATGCGACCTGCGGTGATCTTGTCTTTCTTGCGTGCATCGGTGTGGTCGAGCTCGAGCACGTCTCCATCTTCGATCACGATGGCGTGTTCGACGGCGCCGGTCTCCATGGCGACCTGGGCGTGGCGATGGAGATAGCGATAATCGCCGTGGACGGGAATGAAGTACTTGGGCCTGACCAGGTTGATGAGGAGGCGCATTTCTTCCTGGCTGCCGTGACCGCTCACGTGGATGAGGCCTGCGGAGCCGTCATCGGCGATGACGTTGGCATCGCGGCGGTAGAGGTGGTCGACGACGCGGAAGATGCTTTTTTCGTTGCCGGGAATGATGCGCGAACTGAGAACGACCGTGTCGCCGCTTTCGATGCGGGCGTGCTTGTGGTTGTCGACGGCGGCGCGGCTGAGCGCGCTCATGGGCTCGCCCTGAGTTCCGCTGATGAGCAGCATGAGCTGTTCGGGCGGAAAATCGCGAAGCTGGCCGGGATTGATGATGAGGCCCGGCGGAGGGTCGACATAGCCAAGATCCTGCGCGATCTCAGCGCTCTCGACCATGGAGCGGCCGATGATGGCCACCTTGCGGCCATGCTTGCGGGCGAGGTCGAGCGCAATGCGGATGCGGTAGATGGAAGACGAGAAGCAGCTGAAGAAGATTTTCTTTTTTGCGTGGGCGAAGACTTCGTCGAGGCGGGGAATGACGGCGCGTTCGCTGGGCGTATAGCCGGAACGCTCCACGTTGGTGGAGTCCTGCAACAAGGCCAGCACGCCGCGCTTGCCGTACTCAGCGAAGGTATGCAGGTCGAAGGGCTTTTCGTCGAGCGGCGAGAGATCGATCTTGAAATCGCCGGTATGGATCACGACGCCGACCGGCGTTTGAATCGCGAGGGCAACGCAGTCGACCAGCGAATGGGTGACGCGGATCGGCTCGATGGTGAACGGGCCGATGGTGAACTTTTCGCGCGGCGTGATCTCGATGAGCTCGGTTTCGTCGAGCAGCTGGTTTTCTTCGAGGCTTCCTTCGACGTAGGCGAGGGTGAATTCGGTGGCGTAAACGGGAACCTTGAGCTCGCTCAGCAGCCATGGGAGGCCGCCGATGTGGTCCTGGTGGCCGTGAGTAAGGATGATGGCCCGCACATGGGCTTTATTTTCAATGAGGTAAGAGATGTCGGGAACTACGATGTCGACGCCCAGCAATTCTGATTCTGGAAACATCAGGCCGGCATCGATCACGATGATGTCGTCTTCCCACCGCAGCGCGAGGCAGTTCATGCCGAACTCTCCAAGGCCGCCTAGAGGAATGATTTTCAATTTTTTGGTTTGCATCTGGCCAGTCTCGATGCTAACAGGGGCATCTGGTGAAGGCGGTTGAAAACCGGGCGGTTTTCCGTCTTGATCACCCGTCACAAAAGCAGGTTTTCGCTTGACCGAGGCAATCACCCGTGTCACAGTGCGCATGTGACACCATTCAGACTGACCCTGCATCCGGGTGAGTCCATCTTTGACCAGCTTCTGTTCGCGATCAAGAAGGCCTTTGTCAGCGGAGAGCTGCAAGCGGGCCAGGCGTTCCCATCTGTCCGTTCGCTTGCGGTGGAGTTCAAGATCCACCCCAACACAGCGCATAAGGTGGTGCAGCACCTGATCCAGGAAGGGTGGCTGGAAGCGCGGCCAGGGATCGGCACGGTGGTCGCCGAGATTCCCGAGCCGAGGCCCGGGGACCGCAAGCGGCTTCTCCAGCGCGAAGTGGAACAGCTTGTCGTGGAAGCGAAGCGCATCGGTCTTGATTTGGACGAGGTGCAACAAGCCATTCAGGACCAGTGGGCGAAGCTCGATAGAAACCTGGAGATCAGCCGCAAATGATCCGCATCGAGAATCTTTGGAAAAAATTCGGACGCTTCGAGGCGCTTCGCGGATTGAGTTTCGAGGTGCCGGAAGGCAGCGCGTTCGCGATGATCGGGGCGAACGGAGCCGGCAAGACAACGATGATCAAGGTGCTGATGAACATTCTGGAGCCGACGCGGGGAACCGCGACTCTGCTCGGTGTAGACTCGCGACGTCTTTCGCCGCGGGAACTGGCACAGATCGGATATGTCTCAGAGAACCAGGACATGCCGCCGCGCCTGACGGTGGGCGAATACGTCGCGTATCTTCGCCCCTTCTATCGCACATGGGACCGGGAACTGGAGGCGTCGATTGCGCGGCAGCTCCGGTTGCCTTTGGAGCGGAAGATTGGGAACCTATCGCACGGGATGCGGATGAAGTTGGCCTTGTTTTGCGCTCTTCCGTATCGCCCCAAGCTTCTGATTCTGGATGAGCCCTTCAGCGGCCTCGATCCATTGGTTCGCGACGAGTTCATGGAAGGGCTGCTGAACCAGGCCGGCGAAATGACCGTTTTGATCTCGTCACACGAACTGAGCGAAATCGATGGCGTGGCAAGCCATGTGGCGTTTCTCGATGAAGGAAGGCTGTTGTTCCAGGAATCCATGAGCGAGCTAGTCGGGCGCTTTCGCGAAGTGCGCGTTGTGCTGGATGGAGAAGCGGCGGGGCCCGGGCACTTTCCTCGGGAGTGGGTGGAGATGCGCAGCATAGGAAACACGCTCAGCTTTGTGGACACGAGATTTGATGAGCGGGGACTGAACGAAATTGTTCATGCACAAATGCGCGGCGTACGCGGAATCGATTCGCAACCCATGACGCTGCGCGCCATCTTTACGACTCTGGCGCGAACGGCGCGCGACGGGAATGGTTGAGAAAAGGCGGCCTGCAATGGTCTGGCACATCTTCAAGAAGGATTGGCGACTACTACGGACTTTTGTGATCGCGGTGGCCCTGCTGCACGGCATCATAGGCTTCATCCTCTACAAGCTGGGGATGTTCAACGAAGACCCGATGCTTGAAAGGCTGGCCCAACTGCTTCCGCAGTTTGCAGCATTCGCCAGCATGTTTCTGATCGCCGCAATTGTGCATCTCGACGCGCTGCCCGGCGTGAGGCAGGACTGGCTGGCACGTCCGATCCGCCGCGTCGATCTCCTCATTGAGAAGTCGCTGTTTGTGCTGGTGATGGTGGATGGTCCGATCCTCATCGTGAATATTCTGCTCGGGCTGGCCGATGGGTTCTCGGTGGGAGCATCCGTGGGGCATGCATTCGGGTACGTCGCATACCTGGTATTTATTTTTGCGATACCGATCTTCGCTTTCGCTTCGGTGACAAGCAACATGACCGAGGCGTTCATCCTGGGCTGCGGTTGCACGCTCATTATCGGCGCTTTTCTGACCTTATCGGGCTACCTTGAGGAGGCGACTCATCGCACGATCATCTCGGTGACCCACAGCGGAATCGGCTGGCTTGGAGCTCTTTTTCGATTTGCGTGCGTGGCGGTGGGGGGCGCCGTCATCGTCGGCCTGCAATATTTCCGCAGAAAGACATTTCTTGCGCGCGTCTTCGTGGTTGTCTTTGGCGGGATTCTGCTGGCCTCGACCTTTCTGCCCTGGAAGCCGGCCTGGGCGATCGAGCAGAAGCTATCGCCGCGCCCCGGAGCTGCCGCCGCGACCAGCGTGGCCTTCGATCCGGGCCTGGAGCGGTTCAAGCCGCCATCGGGCATCTCGCCGTCGCAGGATGGCGACCGGCAGGACGACAGGAGAGCAGAAGTGTTCCTGCCGCTGCGAATTGCGGGCATCGGCAATGATGCGGTTCTGCTGGCAGATCGCGTCGACGTGCGCGTGCTCGACAGCGAAGGGCGCGTGCTTTACCACGGCGCCGAAGATGCATTCGAGGCCGCGCGTGAAGGCCCGCAGCCCAAGCAGGATCCGGTGTACCAAAGGGTGGCGATTCCGATGGGTATCTACCGTGGAATGGAGGATGGCGATGTGCAGGTGAAGATCAACTACTCGCTCACGCTTCTGGGATTGAACGCTTCCTACTCGGTCCCGGCGCTGCATGGCGATGAGCGGATGCCAGCCTGGGGATGGTGCCAAACTCAAGTCAACGAGATCGGGACCAACGTGGAGCTTCGCTGCATGCGGCCGGGACTGGGACCGACGTGCGCGAGTGTGTATCTGGAGAACATGACAAACGGAACCGAGAACCCTCCGCGCGCGGCCTGCATGTCGGAGTACGGTCCATTTAAGGACCCTCTGCCCGATGACCTTGCGTTCTATGGCGTCAACCTGCCCTTTCGGGACGCGGCTGGAGTGGCCAAGTACCCGGTGGACGGACCGCAGCTTGCGCAATCGCGCGTGATCATCCGCATGTACGAACCGGAGGAGCACTTCAGCCGCAGTGTCGTGATTCCCCACGTGCGGCTGAAGGACTGGGAAGCGCAATAGACGCGCAGGGCATTCCGGCGTCGCTTTGGCCTGCACCGAAGCGCGTTGTTTGCGACATTCTTAACAAAGAGTTGCGCCGGAGAACCGGCGGCGAATCGCGCTGCTTCAGCCGGCTCTCTCGTTCTCGGAGGAACTGGGGGCGTCGGGTTGGCAGTCGATCTTGATCTCGGTGAGCATATCGAGAATCACGCGGGGGTGCACGGGCTTGGAAAGGATCTCGAAGCGGTGACCTTCGGTGTTGGCATTGCGCAGAAGGCTGGCGGTTGCGGCCTGGCCGGAGAGGAGGATGATCTTGCAGTCGGGCATGATGCGCTTGATGCGCACCGCCGATTCGATGCCGCTCATCTCGCCCATAACCACATCGGCAATGAAGGCGTCGGGGCGAACATACTGCGCCACCTCCACAGCTTTCTCGCCGCTGTAGACAGGCTCGGCCTCGAACCCGCTTGCGTTGAGAATCTGTGCCAGGGTGTCCGCGATGATGGTCTCATCGTCGGCGATCAGGACACGGCAGCGTTTGCTCCTACCGCTCATTTTCACTCCTTGTCATGGTTCGAAAGCATGGCCCGGATGAAAACAGAAGCAGAGATCGCCCAGGTGCTGGCTGGTCCCTTTCGCAAACGGGGAGAATTGTTCAGGTGTCCAAAGACAGTGTACGGCTGATTCGCGTAAATGCTCGTAAAGATGGCGTGGATTTTTACAATTACTGCCTCATTCCCGGTGCAAGGCGCAGGCGGCGTCTCGCTGCTCGAGATGGGAGCGCAAGCGAAGGCGATTGGGACCTCGCGCACCGACCGGAAAGCTCGCGCTGGTCTGTTCGATACCGGACAGTTGGATGGGAATCATCCCCGAGATCGACCCGGTGGGGATGTTTTTCGCCTTACGAGGTGGCTGCTCGCTCGAGGGCCGCAATGTCGAGCTTCATCATCTGCATCATCGCTTCGAGTGCCTTGGGGTGCCTGAGAAGTTCCGCCAGGTTCGCGGGCACGATTTGCCAGCAGAGGCCGAACTTATCCCGTAGCCAGCCGCAGGCGATCTCGCTGCCTCCGGCGCCGAGTTTTGTCCAATAGGAATCAATTTCCTCCTGCGAGTCGCAGCGCACCACGAAAGAGACTGCCTCGTTGAATTTGTGCGCGGGCCCGCCATTGAGGGCCGTGAAGCGCAGACCGTCGAGCTCGAAGCTGACGGTAAGCACCGACCCTTTCGGCCCGCTGGGGGTGTCGGCGGTGGCTTTCATTTCGCCGAGTCTGCGCGAGTTTTTGAAGATGCCGATGTAGAAATTTGCAGCTTCTTCGGCGTTGCCGTCGTACCAGAGAAACGGCGTGATGCGGGGATAATCCTGGAAAGACGTCATAGTCACCTCGGATGATGAGCGGATGGGAATGGCTCCCCGGTCATGTTAAACGGGGTAGCGGGTCAATTTGAAGGAGGCGTCCCTCCGCGGCTAAAGCCACGCCAACTTTATGGGAGTCAGCGGCACGGATGAAGATCACCCACCGACGTGGACCTGAATCCGTGGCAGGGGCTAAAGCCCTCTCTCCTCTTTGCTCCGGTTTCGGCCCGGCTGAAGATCACCCCACCGACGAAGACCTGTCGATGGGGACCCCGATGAAGCCGTGCCCTTGTTACAAGGCAGCGAGCTTCTCAAATTTCTTAACGGACCGTGAAGTCGAGCGGCTCCAAATCCGCGGCAGGGGCTAAAGCCCCTCTCTCCTCCTTGCTCCGGTTTCGGCCCGGCTGAAGATCACCCCACCGACGAAGACCTGTCGATGGGGACCCCGATGAAGCCGTGCCCTTGTTACAAGGCAGCGAGCCTTACGAATAGGTTGCAAAATGCAAGCGATACTGGATAGAGTGATCGCGTGGCGGGCAAAGCCAAGTCGAAGGCTCGTTCGGGATGCCCGGTGTGCGTGTCGCTGGAGCGGTTTGGCGACCGATGGTCACTGCTCATCATTCGCGACCTGATGGTGCGCGGCTATCGCACGTTTCGCGAGTTCCAGAATGCCGGGGAAGGAATTGCCACCAACATCCTGTCGAGCCGCCTGCGCAAGCTCGCAGCGCACGGAATCATCACGACCGAGCCGTCTGAAGAGGACGGTCGCAGAATGCATTACCGCCTTACAGACAAGGGGATCGCGCTGGCTCCGGTGATGCTGGAGCTTCTGTTGTGGGCGGCACGCCACGAAGAGACGGCGGCTCCCTGCGGGTTCGTTGAGCAGATGGAAAAGAATCGCGAGGCAGTTCTCAGAGAGACTTACCGGCGCTGGGAAGAGCGTGACTCCACGCCGCTGATTCCACCTTTTCAAGCCCCAACCAAATCCCCGAGGAGGAGAAGCAACAGATGAAGCTTCAAACTTATTTGAATTATGGCGGGAATTGCGCCGAGGCATTTCGTTTTTATGAAAAGAATTTGGGAGGAAAGATCGGCATGGTGATGACCCATGACCAGATGCCCGGAGGAAGCAGCCTGAAACCGGAACTGGGAAAAACCGTTCTTCACGCCAGCATAACCATTGCCGGCACGGTCATTATGGCGAGCGACGTCCCGCCTGATCGCTTTCAGCCGATGCGAAGCGTCTATCTCTCGCTAAGCGTGGATAGCGATTCGGAGGCGGAGCGCAGTTACAAGCTGCTGAGCGAGGGCGGCGAGGTCTTCATGCCGATGCAGGAGACGTTTTTCGCGTCGCGCTTCGCGCAGTTGCGCGACAAGTTCGGAACGTCATGGATGATTCTTCACGAGAAGCCGATGGGACCACCGCAGGCCTAATGGTTCGTTGCGCCGCGATGAGGGGTTGGGGGGCTGAGGGGCTCAACCAACCCTTTCGGGCCAGCGCGGCGAGATCCTGATCAGGTCGAGATCGCCCAGGTCCTGGACTGCGAACATGGGCGAGGAAGCGGGCACGCACACGATCCCGCGTGGAGGCAGATCGATCTCAGCAAAACTTGGACTGGTAATCCGGCCCGCGCCCGACGCGGCAAAGAGGTAGGAGAGGCCGGCGTTTCTTTCGTCGGAGCCAGGCAGCGTAGAACTTGCGCGGCTCACGGATACCGGAATGCGCTCGACGCAAAAATAATCTTCATCGACGAGAATGGTGCGGTCGTCGAGTTTTCTGGGAGGAACCTTGCCGGCGCGGGTCGCCAGCCGCGTGGCTTCGAGCGATTTGTCGATGTGCAGTTCGCGCGGGCGACCGTAATCGAACATGCGGTAGGTGATGTCGGAGTTCTGCTGGGTCTCGAGCAGGATGGAGCCCGGCCAGATGGCGTGGACCGTTCCCGCGTCGACGAAGATCATGTCTCCCGCGGCTATGGGGACGGCCTGCAGGCTGGCTTCGAGTGTACCGTCGTGGATTTGCTGCCGGATTTGCTCGAGGGTGACTCCCGGCTTGAGGCCGGCTGCAACCTGGGCGCCGGGATCGGCTGCGAGCGCGTACCAGCACTCGGTTTTTCCGCGGGGCTGGCCGTACTTGCGCGCCAGCCAGTCATCGGGATGCACCTGCACGCTGAGTTTTTCGCGGGCAAAGATGACCTTGATGAGGATGGGGGAATCGTGCGACGGCGCGGATTTGCCGAGGAGAGCTTCGGGCGTCTCTTTGAAGATTTGCGCCAGCGATTTGCCGGCATGAGAGCCGGTGGCGACGAGGCAATCGTCGCCGGTGAGCCAGACTTCTCCGATGGGATCGCCGGTGTCGACCACGCGGTCGTACCAGGGACGAAGGTCGTTGTATCCCCAAACGCGGGATACAAATCTTGGATCGACTCGAAAGGGGGATAGCGCCGCGAACACGGATTCTCCGTCAGCAACTTGAGATGAGGGGGCCGGCTTGCGAAACCACCTGAAGCGTGCCATCTCGTCGGCGTCCTTTAAGTGCCGGATCGTCGGGGAGGTTGGACCGGAGCCCGCAGGTCCACTGTAGCAGAACCAAGGGAGGGCAAAAATTGACTCGGATCACCGCGCCGCACCCTAGAGATGCTGCGGGAGCGTGGAAAGTAGCGGGATTGTCGAGCGCTGCGCCGGACGTGTAGAGTCACTGTGCGCCTTCGAAACGCCGTTCGGCGCCGAAAACCGATTTTCTCGCGGACTTTGCGCGAAATTCGTCGCTTCGATTTTGGTCCATGAAAATGAGGGCCCGGCGACACCGATAAGAGCAAACGCATGCGAAGACTGATCCTTTTCGCACTGGTCGCGTGGACGGCGCTTCCCGCCATGGCCTCGAAGCGCGTGACCGTCGCCCAGCTGGAGCAAACGATTGCGGCCGACAACCGGTCTCATCGGCCGGATGAAGAAGTCGCCCGCCAGATCAACAAGCTGGAGATGACGGAGCGGCTAACCGAGGCCACGCTGGACCGGTTCGCGTCGACGCTGAATCCGCAACCGCACACGGCCCTTGCTCTCAAGCTGCTTGCCGATCAATCCGCGTTTCTCGATCCGCCCGCAAATGAGTTTGCCGCGCTGCCTGCGCCGGACGCGGAAGCGCAACAGCGCATGCTGAGGGCCGCGAATGTCTATTCAGTCGAGCGATGGGTTCACCTGCCGAATTTTTTTGCGACGCGGGAAACGCGGCGTTTCGACGATACGGCACAGTCACTCCACGAAGGCGACTGGCCGGTGCGGAACGGGCTGCACCTGGTGAACACTTCGAGCCGGGAAATCACGTTTCGCGCGGGTAAAGAAGTGCAGCAGGCAACCGAAACCGCAGCTGCCGCGGAGGCGGACGAAGAGAGCGGATTGCGGAGCTGGGGTGAGTTCGGGCCGGCGATGGAAGTTGTGATCTCGGATCTCTCGGGACATCCACCGACTTTCAGCCACTGGGAAAAGACTTCGGACGGGGTGACCGCGGTGTTCCATTACAAGGTGCCGCACGAATCGTCGCATTACGCTGTCACGTTCAGCTACCACAACGTGAACGACCGGTCTCAGCTCGTACTGAGCAGCGCGGGCCGCGGCCTGCAACAGGTGACCAATGCAAGTATTCCGGCTTCCAACGCTCTCCACACGTACAGCGAGACGCCTGGCTATCACGGAAGCATTTCGATCGATCCGGCAACCGGGGCGGTAGTGCGCATTACCATCACGGCGGAGCTCGGCTACAAGGATCCGCTGCTGCGCGCGGAGACCGCTGTCGAATACGGACCGATCACCATCGGTGACCGGCAATTCATCTGCCCCAGGCGCAGCATCGCCGTTTCACTGGAACCGGGCAACCTGGCCGGGTGCAGGACGGCGCAGCGCTCCGCCGACAGTGGCGGCGACAATCCGCTGTGGCAGAGCGCGGTGAACAGTTGCGAGAACGATCCGGTTGTCCTGATCAACGAGACGAGCTTCAAAAACTACCACCGGCTTGGGTCGACCGCGCGCATTCTGACGGATGCAGCGGGCGGTAATTCGGCCCCCGAGGCGGAATCGCCGGAGGGGACGAACCAGACTGCGGCGAGCGAAGCGGGGGTTGCGCCAGGCGGGGATAGATCAGCGAGCGAAGCGACTGGGCCTTCAGGACAGAACGCGCAAGAGCCGGGCACTCAAACAGCTTCTGTGACCGCGCCGCCACCGCCCGCCGCGCCGCCTGAGGCTGCGGATCGCGAGATGAGCGTGACGGAGGCAAAAGACCTGCCCGATTCCTCGCCGCCTTCGGAGGCAGGAAGCGGGTTTTCGCTGAAGGTGACTTCGCGGCTGGTGGATGTGGGACTGGTTGCGTACGACAAAAAGGGCCGGCCGGTGAGCGATCTGAATCCCGGGGACTTCGCGCTCTATGACAACGGCCAGAAGCAGGACATTCATTTCTTCGCCGCGCCTGCGCCGCGATCCGCGCCTGCGCCGGCGGATGCCGCCCAGGCTGCATCGCAACCCGGCGAAACGGAGTTCAGCAATACGGCCGATGCGAGCGCGGCCGCTGCGACACCTGAAGGCAACGCAACCATCCTGTTGATGGATGAGAGCCACATTGCGTGGAGCGACATGAGCAATGCGCGGGGCCAGATCCTCAAGTTTCTGAGCGCAGTTGCGCCGGGCGAACGCGTCGGGCTGTATGTGATGAACGGCCTCGGATTTCACGTGCTGACCGAGGTCACGCGGGATCGCGCGGCACTGGTTGCGCGCATGCAGAAATTCATGCCGACGGCGCAGTCTGTTTCGGCGGCGCAAGAAGAAGAGACACGCAACCGGCAGCATTTCGACGAGGTGCACAACGTCGCGGACCTGAACTCAGTAAACGGCAACCATATCGACACGCCTGATGGGATGCAGCCGGTGGACCCGCAACTGCTCACCATGGGAGATGTTCCTGTCCGCGCCTCCATGATTGTTCTCTCTCAGGTGGCGCGGCACCTGCACGGCATTCCGGGGCATAAGAATCTGATATGGGTATCGAGCGACAACGTTTTTGCCGACTGGCGCGACCAATCTGTCGGAATCGACAAGAGCGCAGACGTGGCGAAGGCATATGAGATGCGGGCGCAGGAAGCGATGAACGATGCGCACGCGTCGGTGTACCCGTTTGACGTGTCGCAGCTGGAAGCGGCCGGAGTGAGCGCCGATCTGCAACACCAGAACATCACGCTGACGCCCGCAGCCCAGGACGCTGCCGCGTTGGGAGGGGGTCCGGCCATGTCGCGCAGCGCTTCGACGGGCCGTATGCAGGCCGAGATGAGTCAGGAGATTCATCCGGTGCAGGGACAGGTGCGCGACGTGGCTACAAATACAGGTGGGCGCGTGATCCGGCGGGCGAGCGATCTTACGTCACAGCTCAACGGGATCGTGGCCGACGGCGACGACACTTACATGCTGAGCTTTTCGCCGCCTGGGCCGGCCGACGGGCGTTATCACAACATCACCGTCAAGCTCACGGATCGCCGCGGATTGACTTTGCGGTATCGCACCGGATACCTATTCGACAAGGAACCGGCCACGCTAAGGGAGCGATTCCAGCAGGCGGTCTGGAAAGCGACGGACGTGAATGAAATCGCGGTCACGGCGCATGTGGCTGGGGCGGGCCGAGACACAAAGGTGCAGCTGAAGATTACCGCCGGAGACCTGGGACTCGAACAGCAAGCCGGCCGCTACATGGACAAGCTGGACATCTTCTTCATTGAGCGGGATGATGCCGGGGTGCATGCGCGCGTGGAAGGCCAGACGCTGGGATTGCGCCTGCTGCCCGCCACCTATGAGCAGTTGAAGCCGACGGGGATTCCGTTCGAGCATGCGGTGGAGATGCAGCCGGGGATGGCGTCTCTGCGGATTCTGGTGGTGGACGAAAACTCGGGGCGGATGGGGACGGTGACGATCCCGGGAATTGCGTTGAAGAGTGGCGGATAGAGCAGGGCCGCTTTGAACCCCGGCCTGGATTGCGGTCACGAGAGGTTGCTCTCGGATCCGTAACAAGGCGCGGTTATCCTCGTTGCATGACCCACTCCGTCCTGTTCGACCACATGTTCGGTTTGCCGCTTCCCTTCCTCGAGAAGCTGCTGCGCCCGGTGATTGTCTATCTCGTGCTCGTCGTGCTGCTGCGCATCTTTGGCAAGCGCGAACTGGCGCAATTGAATCCCTTTGACCTGGTGGTACTGCTCTCGCTCTCGAACACGGTGCAGAACGCGATCATCGGCGACGACAACTCGGTGACCGGCGGGGTGATTGGGGCGTTCAGCCTGCTTGCCATCAACTGGCTGGTGGTGCGCATCCTGTTCCGATCGCGCAAGCTGACGCGCGCATTCGAAGGCCGTCCGACCATCCTGGTACGAAATGGGCAGGTGGATATGCGAGCGCTTCGGCACGAGATGCTGAGCCGCGAAGAATTGCTGTCGGTGATTCACCGCCAGGGTTTCGAGGGCTTTCACAACGTTCATCGGTGCGAACTGGAGCCGAACGGAACCTTTTATGTCGAGCCGTTCGAGCCAAGTGCCGATGAGAAGCGCCATGAGGAACTGCTCGCGAAACTGGATGCGCTGGGTCGCGAAGTGGCGGCGATACGCGGACGCCCCTGAGGCTACCTTTTGGATTTTCATAGCGTCAGAAACAATAACTTCTTGAATGGCGGCGTCTTCCCCATGCATTTGTCAATTCGCTCGTTTCCTGCAAGGCTCCTGGTCATCTGTTCCCTTGCGCCGATTCCCGGTTATTCCCAAACACTGCAACATCGGCCTCCACCCACGCCGGGGACCCCGACAACTCCACCAGTGAAGGCAGAGCCCGCGCATCCGACCGTACCGGCCGGTACCAGCCTGCAGGTGGAGATTACGCGGCAGTATCCCATGAAGGCAGGCGAGGCCCTTGAAGGCCGACTGATGCACCCCATCTTTGTGGACGGCAAACTGGTGGTCCCGGCAAACACGATGCTGAGCGGCAAGGTGGTGGCGCTCAGGCCGGACAAGAAGATGCGTCTGAATGGCCGGTTGCGCGGTGACTTCACGCCGTTCGACGACGCCGAGGTGCGATTCGATCGGCTGCTGCTCACGGGCAAGGCACTACCCATAGCGACTGCAAGCGCGGCCAATGGCGCACCGGTTTTGTTTCTCTCCACTCCCGGCGCCAAGCCGAAGCAGTCTCTCATCGCCAGCGAGTGGGCCTCAGCGAAAGCCCGCCTGCATCAACAAATCGCGTTCATTACCGATCCGGGACGCGGCGAACGCGCAAAGCAGTTGCTGTATCACCAGCTGCCGTACCATCCGCAGCGTATCGCCGCACACACGGCCTGGTCGTTCGAGCTCACGGCTCCGCTCGAATTACTCGATGAACCACCGATAGTTGCAAACGCTGATCCAGCCGCGGAAAGTGCAAGACCCGGCAAGGCGGAAACCTGGTCCGTACACGCGCTGCTGATGGGCGGCCTGAGCTCTGCCAGCGCCAAGCCCGGCGATCCCGTGAACGCCCTGGTGGTCGAGCCGGTATACGACAAGGACAAGAGTCTTGTGGTGCCTCAGGGCTCTAGGCTGGTCGGCAAAGTGACTTCGGCAAAGGCCGCGCGATCGTTTGGGCGCAACGGGAAGCTTCGATTTACGTTTCAGCAGGTGCGCTTTCCTGAAGGATTCAATCGCCAAGTCGAAGGCTCGCTGGCGGGCGCTGCCACGGAAAAGGCACAGAACCTGCAACTGGACGCCGAAGGCACCATCAGCCCAAAGAATCAAGCCAGTGCCATCGCCCCGATCCTGCTGACCATGTTGGCAGGCCGCGCTCTCGACCAGGACGGCAATGTCACGGCGCAAACCGGAGTGGCCTCGAACGGCTTCGGCCTCGTGGGCCGCATCGTGGGCGTCGCAGCGGGCAATCGGAATCTCGCCGCCGGCATCGGTTTCTATGCCGCCGGACTGTCGTTCTATGACAATTTCCTGCGCTCAGGCCGCGATGTCATCTTCCCCAAGGATACGCGGATCGAGATCGAGACGACGCCGCTGCGCGCGCCTGTCCTGACGCCCAGCGGCCAATAACTACCAGCCCAGACTCAGAATTGGACGAAGCGCCGAATATTTCTGTTGCAGATATATCCATAACAGATATATTCTGTTTTCGTGACTACAGGAACCCAACCCGCAACACCGCTCTCGCCTGCTGTCTTCGCCATTTTGCTTTCGCTGGGCGAGGGCGACAAGCACGGCTATGCCATCATGAAAGACGCGCAATCGCCGCGGGGCGGCGCCATCCGCATGGGGCCGGGAACGCTCTACGGCTCGATCGACCGCATGATGCGCGACGGACTGGTGGAGGAATCGGGCGTCTCGGACGATGAGCGACGGCGCTACTACCGCCTGACCGGGCTTGGGCGGCGCACGCTGGCGAGCGAGCTCGAGCGGCTGGATGCGGCAGTGAGTTCGGCGAAGTCGCTGGGGCTGATGCGGCGCCCGCTGGCGAAGGGAGGCCGAGGATGAAGGCTCCTCGAAGCCGCTTCGAATATTTTTACGCGGCCGCGCTGCGGCTTTATCCGGCACGGTTTCGCGCGGCGTATGCTGCGGCGATGCAGCAGGCTTTGCATGATGCGCTTGCCGATCCGGATGTCTCCCGCGCAACGTTTCTTCCGCTTCTCATCCGGGACCTGATGGTCTCACTCGTCAAGGAGAACATTGCCATGGTGCGCGAATCTCTTGCCCGTCCTGTTCTTGTTTTCAACGCGCTAGTGCTGGCGGGGATCGCCAGCGGCGTGGCGCTGGCACTCTATGCCATTCCACAACAGGTGCTACGCCAGGGGCTGAACGATCCGCAGATCCAGATGGCGGGGGACGTGGCCGCACGGCTGGAGCACGGCGGGACGCCGAACGAGACGGTTCCGCAGGGAGAACAGGTCGACATGGCGCAGAGCCTGGCGCCGTTCGTGATTGTGTATGACGAACAGGGACATCCGCTGGCATCGCAGGCAGTTTTGAATGGGGCGGTGCCCGCGCCTCCCAGCGGCGTGTTCGATTATGTGCGGCAGCACGGCGAGGAGCGGGTGAGCTGGCAGCCGGTGCGGGGCTCGCAAACGGTGAATGGCGTACGGATCGCGGCGGTGGTGGAGCGCGTGAGCGGAGCGCATCCGGGATTTGTGCTGGCCGGGCGGAACATGCGCGAGGTGGAAGCGCGCGAAGGGCAAGTGCGGGAAATGGCGGGGCTCACGTGGCTGGGGATGCTGGGAGTGATTTTGGTGGGATGCGTGGCGTTCGGGTGGTATACGCGGCCGAAGGCGGGCCCGCCGACGCACGCGACGCCTGCGATGTGAGACGGAGAGTTCGAGGGGCTGGGAAAGCGGTCCCTATCGCGCCATCGCTATATAACCCTAGGGGGTCGACAAAGGCGGAGGGAGCATTTACAGGCGGGTGGCCGACCCTTTTGTCCTGTCATATCTTCGCTCCCCGTTGAACGTGGGTGCCCCATCCTTTCGGGCCGGTGTTGGCCGAAAGGGTGGGAGCCGAAATCGTCATCCGGGGCGCCCGACTTTGATCGCGTCTCGACGCCGTCCAAAAGGACTCGATCTCCACCGTGCCTTCGACGCCGATTGCATAGTGGCGAAAACTCGACCACGGCCAATCTTCCGGTTTGGCTACTAATCCACGAACCACTGGGTTGCGGTGCATGTAGTGCAGCTTCTCGGCGCGCTTTTGCTCGCTCCACACGTTGAAATCGTAATAACGCCTCAGCCAGAACTGCGCGGCGCCCTTGCCCTTAAGCTTCCGCGATGTCTCCTGCTTGAGAACCTGAAGCGCAATCGAAAGCGAAGCCACCCGCGTTTCGCCCAACAGAAGATGCACATGCTCGGGCATCAACACGTAGCCGAACACAGAAAAGCCGTACCGGCACCGAACCCATTCCAGTTCCTGCTCGAAGCAGCGATACGCCGCAGTGGAGTTCAGCAGAGGCAAGCGCCGATAGCAGCTGAAGGTGACAAAGTGAAACGATCCGGCTTTCTGGTAGCGGACCAGCTTGCCTGTCATGGTGAAGGATGAGTTGTATCGCCTCCCACCCTTTCGGCCAACACCGGGCCGAAAGGATGGGGCACCCAATTCTGTCACTGGTCCAGGGTGCGCCACCCGCCCTTTCTGGTAGCGGACCAGCTTGCCTGGCATGGTGAAGGATGAGTGTATCGCCTCCCACCCTTTCGGCCAACACCGGCCCGAAAGGATGGGGCACCCACTTCTGTCACTGGTCCAGGGTGCGCCCACAGACCGGTTGGGTGGTCCACCTGGCGCTACTCCCACTCGATGGTGCCGGGGGGCTTCGAGGTCACGTCGTAGACCACCCGGTTGATGCCGCGCACCTCGTTCACGATGCGGCTGGAGATGCGCTTCAGGACTTCGTGCGGGAGCGGGACCCAGTCGGCGGTCATGCCGTCCTCTGAGTGCACGGCGCGAATGGCCGCGGTGTAGGCGTAGGTGCGCTGGTCGCCCATCACGCCCACGCTCATCACCGGGAGCAGCACGGCGAAACTTTGCCAGATGCGGTTGTAGAGCCCGGCGGCCTTGATCTCGCTGACCACGATGTCGTCGGCTTCCTGCAGCAGGGCCACGCGCTCCGCGGTCACTTCGCCGAGGATGCGCACGGCCAGGCCGGGCCCCGGAAACGGCTGCCGGCCAAGAATGTCTTCGGGCATGGCGAGATCGCGTCCGATGCGCCGGACTTCGTCTTTGAACAGGTCGCGCAGCGGCTCGATGAGCTTGAGCTTCATGCGCTCGGGCAGTCCGCCGACGTTGTGATGGCTTTTGATGGTCTGGCTGGGGCCTTTGACGCTGGATGACTCGATGACGTCGGGATAGAGGGTTCCCTGCACCAGCCAGTCCAATGACTGAGCGGGACCACCGGTTTTTTCGGCGATGCGGGTGGCTTCGTCGTCGAAGACGGCGATGAACTCGGCGCCAATGATCTTGCGCTTGGTTTCGGGATCGGTGATGCCGGCCAGTTTGGTCAGGAAGCGCTGACTGGCGTCGACGGCGACCAGATTCAATCCGAGCTTGTCGCGCAGATTTTTCTGCACATTGGCGAACTCGTTTTTGCGCAGCACGCCGTTGTTGACGAAGACGCAGGTGAGCTGGTTGCCGATGGCCCTGTGGACGAGCACGGCTGCAACGGACGAATCGACTCCGCCTGAGAGAGCGCAGATAACGTGCCCCTTGCCGACTTTGGCGCGAATCTGGGCGATGGTGCTCTCGATGAAGTGCGCGGGAGTCCAGTCGCCTTTCGCTCCGCAGATGTTGAAGACAAAGTTGCGAATGAGCTGCGGGCCGAGGGGGGTGTGGTGCACCTCGGGATGGAACTGCACGGCCCAGATGCGCTGATCCGGGTTGGCGATGCCGGCGAGGGCATTGGACGTGACCGCGGTGCGGTGGAAGCCGGGAGGCAGTTCGAGGGCTTCGTCGCCGTGGCTCATCCAGACGTGGATGGATGCCGGGAGGCCGGTGAACAAGGGCGTGTCGCCGTCCTCGATGGTGACCTCGGCATGGCCGTACTCGCGCTTCGGTGCGGTGCGCACACGGCCGCCCATGTGGTGGACGATGAAATGCAGCCCGTAGCAGATGCCGAGCGTGGGGACGCCGAGTTTGAGGAGGGCGGGATCGGCCGCCGGAGCGTCGGGATCGTAGACGGAGGAAGGCCCGCCGGAAAGAATGATGCCGAGCGGCTTGTAGGCCTCGATTTCTTTGAGGGGCACCGTGCAGGGGAGCACGACGGAGAAGACGTTCTGCTCGCGAATGCGCCGGGCGATGAGCTGCGTATACTGCGAGCCGAAGTCGAGGATGACGATGGTCTGGGTGTCCACTCCCTAGTGTGGCAGGGGGTGGTGCGGGCTGTAAAGCGCAGTGATCTCATCGATTACGGGAGGTTGCGGGGCGCGGGGAGATGGCGGCGGGCTACCGGGTAATCGAAAGCTTAATTACCTTCCGGGCTATTGGCACATCCACAAGGGGCAGTTACCTGCCCACCAAAGCCGCATTGTCCCAAGCCTTTATCTGTCCTACTTTTGAGTTGCACGACGGAAGTTCCGGTGGCTGTGATTGGGCTCACTTCAAGGATTGGATTCCGGGGATTCTTGAGGGCTCCTCAGCAGAAATGGGACGCCGGGTGCAACGGCAGTATGTGAGGGGACTTGATGAACACTGCGATGCAGAGTGCCGACTGGTCCGTAGTTCGCGAACATCTGCCTTATTTTGCTGCGCTGCTTTTTTCCCTTCCTCCGATCAGTTTCGTGCTCATCAAATTTGCGCTGGCGGCCAAGTCTGCTTCGAAGCAAACGAAGCAATGGCAGGTAGCGCCACCCAGCCAGGATGAGATTCCCTCGGTCGCGCAGGCCCGGACATTCAGTTCGTCGCAGGCCACCAACCAGAGGGGGGTTCACGAACTTCTGCGTTCCATAGAGATGATGCGCGCCGAGGAGACGGTTGCGAGTGATCAACCCTCCGAGGCGCTCATCGTCGAAAACATATCTGACGTGGAGATCGAGTCATTCGAATCGAGTGAAATCGTGGCTCCGATCGAGATGGCGGAGGGCATGGAGCGTCTCGAATTCGCCGCGCCGGCCGAAACGGCCGAAGCGGAAGAGGCTGCGGAGTGCTTCGACGCCTTTGAAATGTTTTACGCGCCGATGGAGTCGATCGACGGGGCTGACCCGATCGAATTTGTGGAATCGATTGAGGAACCCGAGGCGATTGAGCCGGTCGCGGTGGCGGTTATGGATGCGAAGCCTGCGCGTCTTTGTAGATCACGCCGGCCTTCATCACGAACTTCACGTTCTGAAGAAGCCGGACATCGTCGAGCGGGTTCCCGTCGACGCCGATAACGTCGGCCCACTTGCCCGGCTCGAGCGTACCGGTCTTTGCCGTCCAGCCCATCAGATCCGCCGCATTGATGGTTGCCGTCTGGAGCGCTGCCAGCGGCGCCATGCCAAGCTGATTCACATACACGTCCAGTTCATGAGCGTTGAGTCCGTGCGGATACACGGCCGCATCGGTCCCCATGGCAATCTTCACGCCTGACTCCATGGCGTGCCTGATGTTCCTCTTGGCCACCGCGACCACTTCGACCATTTTCTGGTGATAAAAGGGCGGCAGGTGCCCGGACTCAACGATCCAGTCTTCGAGATATACGGTGGGCACCAGGTAGGTTCCGCGCTTCTTCATTTCGGCGATGGCGGCGTCGTCGATGTAGCTGCCGTGCTCGATCGAGTCCACGCCGGCTTCGGTGGCCCACAGGATTCCCTGTGCTCCGTGCGCATGCGCAGCCACTTTTCGGCCGAGGCGATGCGCGTCGGCAACGATGGCCTGCATCTCTTCGAGCGTGTATTGGGAAGCCTGGGGATCGTCTCCCTTTGAAAGGACGCCGCCTGTCGCGCAGATCTTGATCAGGTCGGATCCGTACTTGATGTTCTCGCGGACCTTGTGCTGCACCGCCGCGATGCCGTCAGCCACACCATCGCCGACCTGGTGATATTGGATGGGCAGCAGGTTGTCGTCGCAGTGGCCGCCGGTAATTCCCAGAGGAGGGCCGCTGACCAGCATGTGCGGACCGGGAACCTGTCCGGCATTGATGGCGTCGCGCAGATCGACGTCGACAAAGCCGCCGGCGCCGACGTTTCGGACCGAAGTGATTCCGGCCATCAGGGTGGTTCGCGCATTCACGACGCCATTGATGGCTTCCCTGGCATTGGTGCCGGTCACTTCGCGGAAGGGGTCGAAGTCCGGATTGCCGGTGAGGTGGGTATGGACGTCGATGAGACCGGGCAGGATGGTGAGATTGCCGAGATCGACGACTTTGTCGCCGGGGCCGGCGGTGACGCTGCCGGTCGGCGCGATGGATTGGATGGTATCGCCGGTGACGATGATGGTCTGGCTGTCGAGAATCTTGCCGGTCTTCACATCGAGCAGATGGCCGGCGCGAACCAGGGTTCGCTTCGCCGCCGGGGGAGCCGGCTGGGCAGAGGAAAATGTTGAGCCAAGGACAAGCGCAGACGAGAGCGCAAGAAACCGGAGAGGAACCATGCCGCAGGCCTCCAACGGGGATCGTGAGGGGAGTGTAGCAAACCGATCCCCGCGCGAAGCGATTGCCATTCTCTAGGCCCAGGTCTTCCCCATTGTCTCCAGCTTGGCTTTACCGAGGTCTTCGGGCGTCATGGCAATGCGAAACTCGACTTCGGCGTTGAAGGTGAGGAACCAGGGTTCAGCGAGTCGCGGCACGTCGGAAGGAGTGGCCACCTCGACGGCCATGACGCCGCCCCGGTGTCCGTTGCGTTCGGTGAAGTAAACAGTCTCGGGCTTGATGGCGTCGAGGATCTTCTTGATTTTTGCTCCCGCGGTTCCCTTGCGAACAAATTCGTTGAATGGTTCAAGCGGCAGCTGAACGAGCATGAGCATGCGCATGTGTTGCCTCCGAGCCGGGGATCGCTTTCGAGAGCAGCGAGCGGCACGCGAGGGAGGATACACGAAAATGACCGGGAGTCAAAGAACCAGGACTGGACCAATCGAGTTTGCTTTCTGAAGCGCTGATGGCTCCCCAGGTGCAGGCGTTTCCCGCGACTCAGCCGCAAACTCCCGACATCTCCACGCGCTAAACTAAGCCCAATGGATCGTCTCGCCGCTTTTGGTCTGTTCGCCGTCTCAGCGATGCTGATCTTTTATGCGCTGGAGTCGCGGAGCCGCTGGTTCATCCTGGCTTTCGCCGGATCGTGCGTACTTGCGTCAGTCTATGGGTTTCTGCAAGGGGCATGGCCGTTTGGGATTGTGGAAGGCGTCTGGTCACTTGTGGCATTGCGACGCTGGTGGAAAGCGACGGCATCGCTCCACCAGGACACAACCGGCTGAGCGTCACCCACGCGTTTCCCGCGCCTCGCATGATAGGCTGCTATGCGACGCAGCGTGCACTGAATCCGCTGCGATTTCGTTTGTTCCGGACTGACCTTCCCCGCGCACGTTGCGAGTCCGGTTTGCCGTTCAAACCTTCACGAGGGCTCTTCATGAACCGTTTTCGACTTGTACCTGTCCTGCTGCTTGCGGCCGGGGCCGCTGTTACCTGCGCCCAGTCTGCCAATGATGAGCAGCCCGCACCGCCCCCCGTCATCAAGAGCTTCGATCTTTCGGCCATCGACAAGACCGCCGATCCATGCACGGATTTTTACCAATACGCATGCGGCAACTGGACGAAGAGCAATCCGATTCCGTCGGACCAGGTGCGCTGGGCGCGTTCGTTCTCGCTGGTGGCGGAGCGCAACCGATACCTGCTGTGGAAGGAGCTCGACGCCGCTTCAAAGGATCCGAAGACGGCGCTGCAGAGGAAGTACGGCGACTTCTATGGATCGTGCATGAACACGGGCGTGGTGGACGCCAAGGGGCTGACGCCGCTGCAACCGGCGCTCAACCGCATTGCGGCGCTGAAGGACTCCAAGCAGGTGGGGACGCTGATGGGCGACCTGGAAGCGGCTGGAGATCCGGCGCCGCTGTTCCGCTTCGGCGTGCAGCAGGACGAGAAAGACTCGTCGAAGCAGATCGCTGTGATCGCGCAAGGCGGTCTTTCGCTGCCGGATCGCGATTACTACATCTCCGACTCGAAGCATTTTCAGACCATTCGCCAGGAATATATCGAGCACATGAAGAAGATGCTCGCGCTGGCAGGGGACAAGCCTGACGAAGCAGACAAGGAAGCGGCGGCGGTTCTGGAAATTGAGACCGCACTGGCGAAGGCCTCGACCAGCCGCACCGATTTGCGCGATCCGGCCAATCATTACCACATTTACACCGTGGATGATTTTCAGAAGCTGGCGCCGGATTTTGATTTCGGTGTGTATTTCAAGGATGTGAAGGTGGGGCATTTCGACAGCCTCAACGTGGCGACGCCGAATTTCTTCAAGGAAGTCAACGACCTGATTGGATCGGAGCCGGTGAGCGCCTGGAAGTCGTATTTCCGGTGGCATTTGATCCACGGTTCGGCGGTGAACCTGCCCAAGGCGTTCTTCGATGAGAATTTTGCATTTTTCGGCAAGACGCTGGCCGGCCAAAAAGAACCGCAGCCGCGCTGGAAGCAGTGCACCCAGATGACCGACCGCGCGCTGGGTGAGGCTGTCGGCCAGGAATGGGTGAAGGAGAATTTTCCGCCCGCAGCCAAGCAGAGCATGGACAAGCTGGTCGCAGCGCTTGAGAAGGCGCTGGGGGAAGACATCGAGACCCTGCCGTGGATGAGCGACGAAACCAAGAAGGCGGCCGAAGAGAAGCTGTCGATGATCCGCAACAAAATCGGCTACCCGGAGAAGTGGCGGGACTACTCGGCGCTGAAGGTCAAGCGGGATGATCTGATCGGCAACATGGACCGTAGCGCGGTGTTCGAGCGCAACTATGATCTCAGCCACCTGGGCAAGCCGGTGGATGAAAAAGAGTGGGGGATGACGCCGCCAACCGTGAACGCGTATTACGATCCGCCGATGAACGACATCAACTTCCCAGCCGGGATCCTGCAGCCGCCGTTTTTCGACCCAAGCATCGACCCGGCGGTGAACTTTGGCGGGATCGGCGTAGTGATCGGCCACGAGATGACGCACGGGTTTGACGATCAGGGTTCGAAATACGATGGCAAGGGCAATCTGCGCGAATGGCAGACCGCGGAGGACCGCAAGAAGTTCACCGAGCGCACGGATTGTGAAGTGAAGGAATACGACGGGTTCGAGGCCGCTCCCGCGCACGGCGAAGCGCCCGAGCAGAAGCTGAACGGGAAGCTGACGCTGGGCGAAAACACGGCGGACAACGGCGGCCTTCGGATCGCCTACCGGGCGCTGCTGGATACGCTGGCGGGCGAGGGCAAATCCGTCGACGAAAAGATCGATGACTATACCGAAGCGCAGCGGTATTTCCTGGGATTCGCGCAGGTGTGGTGCCAGAACCAGACGGAACAGTCAGCGCGGCAGTCGGCGCTGGTCGATCCCCACTCGCCGGGACGGTGGCGCGTGAACGGCACGGTGCAGAACTTCGATGAATTCGGCAAGGCGTTTGGCTGCAAGAAGGGCCAGCCGATGTATCCGGAAAACTCCTGCCGCGTGTGGTAGCCGGGACCGCCGAGATTCGAAGCTGCCGATGCGGCTCCGGTCGCCTGCGGGAAACTTCGCGTGTCGACGGCAAATGCGGTGACATTTCGGGTAAATCAGCCGTCCAAACTCCATTCGAATCAGGCGTTGGATCGCGTGAGGCACGGCGCGCACAGGAATCTCCGGGCAGCGGCCGCACGCAGTGAGTCGATTGAGTCGTGGGGCCGGAAACTAGGCACAACCGAGCTTCGCCTTTTACAATGCAGCAGGGACCCATCCCAACCCAGCTCTGCTGCGGAACGACCAAACCTGGCGGCGCACACCGACCCAGGATGAAGGAATCGCATGAAGTTGACGAAATTCCGCAAGGCCTTTCTGATGAGCGCCCTATCATTGGGGATCATCGTAGGTGTTACGTCTTGCGTCCAGAGTTATACAGTCGGCTATTTGTATGTGACGGGAACTCAAACCACAGGAACTTCGACGTCGTCGCAGAGCGGCAGCAACAACGGGATTATCAGCGGCTTCAAGATCGACCATAATACCGGCAATCTGGTTCCGATCCATGGGCTCCCGATCTCTTCCGGCGGATCGAATCCCGCGCGCGCGGTTCTGCTGACCGGCGGCCGGTTTCTTTACGTGCTGAACCAGGGGACCCCGGCGAACAGCGGGACCTCCTGCACGGCGACAACGATGTGCCAGGCGACGATCACGCAGTTCGCGATCGGCGGCAACGGCGCTTTGGCTCCGCAAGGCGTGGGCGTGCAGCCCGAGGGCTTCAACTCATCGCGCATGGTCGGGGACAGCACCGGGAAGTTCATTTACGTGCTTGATGACATCGCTCCCTCTTCTTCAGCCTGCGCGCTGGCTCTTGGGGGCGGGGTTGATTCGTGCGGCGACATTACCGCTTACCAGGTTGATCCGAATACCGGCCGGCTGACGCTGGTGGTGAATTCGCAGGTCACTTCGGCCACCGGCGAACCGCTGCCGTATTTCCCGGTTCCAGCCAATCCGATTGATTTCATTCAAACGGGCGGCTACGTGCTCACGGTGAGCGGCACGCCGGCAACCGGCGATATCGTCTTTCCGTACACCTACAGCTCGAGCACCGGCCAGCTGAGCATCAATCAGAACGGCACTCAATCGCTCAATCTTTTCCAGGCAACCGCCATCATCCCGGCAGCCAGCGGGGTGTTCGTGCTTTCGAACGACCCGTTGGCGACCAGCTCCGGCCCAGTGCCGAGCCAGATTGTCCAGTACTCGATTGGAACCAACGGATCCTTACAGGCAGTCCAGGGCGGCGGAGTGACTGCGGGTCCCGCATCGCTCTCTCATCCGATTTACCTGATCCAGGAAAAGAACGCGAAGTGGGCTTACGTCGCGTTCTATGGCGACAACAACACCACGACCGGCAACACGGAGAGCGGCATTGGCGGTTACGTCATCGATCCGTCGAACAAGACGCTCGACCAAGGGCAGAGTGCGGATAGCCCCTATGGTACGGGTTCGGGTCCGGTGTGCCTGCTCGAAGATCCGTCTGCCCAGTTCATCTATACTGCCAACTTCAACGATTCGACGGTGAGCGGTCTCGTGCTCGACCAGAACGTCGGTTCGCTCCAGCCCTTGAGCCAGAATCACAGCAAAATCAAGGACACGTTCGCGCTCCCCGGCCCCCCGTCCTGGTGCGTAGCGACGGGACGCACCAGCTAAAAGCGGTTATCCCAGGCAGGTGTGGTAACAGCCGGCCTGGTGGTGATCACTCGGGGTTCCGGGTGACGCAAAACGGGCCGCGGACGAGCTCCGCAGTTCGATTCTGAGGGAATGTTTCGGGCCAGAGCTTTTGGGTCCGCTGATTGAAAGATGCGCATGAGGTTCAATAGAACGAGCCAGCTTCTGCTGGTGTCCGCGATCAGCCTGGCAGGCGCCGGGCTGTTGACTGCCTGCGGCACGCTCACGGTTGATTTTGTCTACGTGACGAGCGCGAAGGCTGCCGGGGCGAACAGCTACGGGGAAATCGACGTCTACGAGGTGAACTCCGAATCGGGACACATGCGGCAGATTCCGACTTCGCCGTTTCCCTCCGGAGGGCGCAATCCGGTTTCGGAGGCGACTTCGGCCGACAGCACGACTCTTTATGTAGCCAACGAGGACGATAACTCCATCGTCCAGTTCACGATCGGGAACGACGGCAAAGTCTACCCGCAGAATACGGTGAATACGCCGGGCGTTTTCCCAGTGAAGATTGCGGCCACGGGCGGCTTCCTGTTTGTGGCGGACACCTATCAGCCGCTGCCGAGCTGTTCCACGGCGGCGCCGTGTTCGGGCTCCGTGGCGGTGTTTCCCATCCTGACCGCTGCCCAGGCTGCCGCTCTCACGCCTGCCGAACCGCCTGACACACTTGGATCGCCTGTCGCCAACGATGCGATCGGTGCAAACTACTGGCCGCTCGCGCTGGCTGCAAAGCCGCAGGATGTGATTACGCCCACCAGCATCACGACGGCGGGATCGGGGGCGTATGTCTATGTGGCAGCTGTCGACACCACAACACCGGGCGGTTATCTCTTCGGTTTCGCGGTCAATTCCGATGGCACGCTGTCGGCGCTGCCCGGCTCGCCGTTCGCGGCGGGAACTCATCCCTCGTCCCTCGCGCCGGATCCGGGAGGCAGCTACCTGTATGTAACGGACATGGGAGCAAACCAGGTACTCACATTTTCGATCAATTCAGGCGCGCTCACGGAAGTGGGCAGCGCGGCTTCAGGCAGCCAGCCGGCAGCGGTGGTCATCGACGCGCAGGGCAAGTATGCGTACGTGGCCAATTCGCAGGATTCCAACCTATCGGCTTATTCCGTGAGCAACGGAGCGCTGTCGCAGCTGGGAACCTACACGACGGGCCTGGATCCGATTGCGATCGGAATCGATCCTTCGCTGAACCAATATATCTACACGGCAAACTTCCTGGGCAACAGCGTGACGGGGTTCCAGTCGAATGCCAATGACGGATCGCTCCTGAATTCGCAGAATTCGCCGTACGGAGCGAACGCAAATCCGACCGCCATTGCCGCGATTCCACACGGGACGAAGACCAAGTGATGACGCCGATGGAGAGTGGGAACGGCATCGCGCCGGAATCGAACCGCATTGCAACGGGTGGCCCGGGGATGGTTCGCAGAAGCATGAGCAAGGCTTTTACAATGACTACGGGGCAACCAAAAACAGCTTTGAATGGGCTCGAAACCGGCCCACAACGAAGGAAGCGCATGAAGTTGAGCAAAGTGAGCCAGCTCATTCTGGCCTCGTCGATTGTCCTGCTGGTGGCTACGTTTTTGACGGCGTGCCAGCTTGTCACGATCGATTATGTTTACATCGCAATTTCTTCTGGTTCCAATGGCCAGATCGAAGCTCTCGCAACGGACTCGCAGTCCGGCGCTCTGCGCACGGGGCACCCGGCGGTTTCCTCCGGCGGCGTGGACCCGGTTGCCATGGCGCTTTCCGGCGACTTCGCCAACCTGTACGTGGCCAACCACGGTGACAACACGATCGTGCACTTTGTGATCGCCGCGAACGGGGTTCTGACCCAGAAAGACACGCTCACCCTGAATGATGCCCCGGTCGCGCTGGCAGTCGATTCTGCTGGAACCTATCTTTATGTTTTGTCGGGGACGACAACCGCAACACTGTCGGAGTACTCCCTCTCTTCGGGAGCCATAGGGTCTCTCACTGCATCGGAGCCGCTGACCATTCCGGGATTTGCCTCGGATCTGGTGGTGCCGACCGGTGTGGACGTGCTGGTGAACACGGCCAACGTGCAGGGGGCGGCAGTTTACGCGACGGTATACGATCAGTCGGCCTACAATCCCGGAGGAACGGTCACAAGCACAGCGCATCCCGGCTGGGTGTATGGATTTGCGATCGGCTCGGGAGGCACCCTGACGCCGTCGGCGGGCAGCCCATACCAAGCGGGGGTCAAGCCGAGCGGAGTGGTTTCCGATCCTACGAATTCCTATCTGTATGTGACGGACTTTGCGTCGAACCAGTTGATCGGCTATTCCATTCACTCGGGAAGCATCCTGACTTTCCTTCTGAATGGCCCGTTCAGGACCGGCAACGAACCGCAGGCCATCTCGATCGATCCGCGCGGGAAATTCCTGTACATCGCCAATGCGCTCGATTCTTCGGTTTCGGCGTTCGTGATTAACCTGTCGAACGGAACTCCATCAGCGACGGTGAACCCGACGGGCAGCTCCACGAACTCGACCGATACGGAGCCGGTTGCGATCGCTGTTGACCCTGCGCTGGGGCGCTTCGTCTATACCGCCAACTTCCTCGGCAACTCGGTCTCGGGGTTCCGTCTCGATCCAACCGCGGGCAATCTCTCCCCCACCCAGGCGACACCCTATCCAACTGGGACCGCGCCGAGTGCGGTGGCGATTGTGCCGCACGGCAACCACTCGTTAGAGAACATCACGCGATAGAAGCTTCATCAGCGGGAAGAACACAAAGCCCGGCCGATCTGGCCGGGCTTTGTGCATGCTGCGGAGGCTTTCGGACCGTGTTTCCGATTTCTGTTTTCAGGACGCTCCCATCATCTTTCTGAGTTGACGTTGCGCCGGCTTCTCAATGTAGTAGAGGGCGAAGAGGGCCATCAGGATGAGGAGGGCATAGCTGATCCAAGGATCGAACTGGTTAAGCCTCAGGGTATCGAGCACGTGCGTGGAGTGAATCAGGTTCCACATGTTGAAGTGAAGCAGGTAAAGGCAGTAGCTGGCCTCGCCAACAAAGACCAGGGGACGGGAGCCGATGACGCGTGCCAACGGATTCTCGCCGGCGAGGCCGAGGATGATGCAGCCGAACATCGGCATGAGCAACCCATCGTGGAGCAAAGGGTAAGGAAGCTCCGGCGCGAGCTTGAGAAGGGTGAAGATGCCGCCGAAACCGGCGATCCCGAGCATGAGGCGGAGCCATCCGGGCCGCGGCATGATCTCATCGAGCCCGCACAGGAGAACGCCGAACGCAAAGCTGGCCAGGTGGGGCAGCGGCGTGTATTTGAGGGCCTGCAGCCACGCGCCGGTACTGAACCGGTCGGGGTGGGCGATGCCGTCGGGATTGAAGATGATGTAGAGCGCGCCGGGAATCAAGCCGAGCAGCCACACCAGGCCGAGCTTCCAGAGTTGATCGCGCCGCCGGGCGGGGCGCTTCCATGCCGACATCAAGGGAAAAATCGTGTAGTAGAACGCCTCGGCCGACATGGTCCACGCCGGGGTGTTAAGGAACGTGGCGATGGGCGCGACCCATCCCTGGAGGAGAAGAGGCGACAGGACGATGCCCGTCCAGAACATGGGGTGGGTGTGGGCCTCCCACTCCTGCGGAATGATCTGCCAAGCGAGGATGAGACTGAGGATGTAAATGGGATAAAGGCGCGTGAAACGGGCCTTGTAGAAGCGCTTCACATCGAGCTGGCCGGCGCGCGCGCGAGGGCCGTAGTTGTAAGCGAGCACAAATCCCGACAGAAGGATGAAGTAGCTGACGGATGCGTAACCCGCGTTCACGACGGGTGCCAACGGGCCGAACCAAAGCGGGTTTGAGAAGTGGAAGAAGACGATGTTCAAGGCGGCGAAGCAGCGCAGCCCGGTGAGCGCCTTCAGCGGGGCTGGTTTGCGCTGCTCGACCGGCCTGTCAATGGCTTCGGGCCAGCCTTCGGGAATTTCCGCGCCGCGCCTCAAGACAGGAACCTGCAAATCGTCCACAAGATCGACTGCTTTTTAAGCCGTTACCAGCGAGCCGACCTTCTCGCCGAGAACCACGCGCCGGATATTGCCGGGCTGATTCATGTTGAAGATCACCATGGGAAGATTGTTGTCTTTGCAGAGGCTCACCGCGGTCAGATCCATCACTTTGAGGCCCTGCTTCAGAATATCCATATAGGTAATCTCGTCGTATTTCACGGCGTCTTTGACCAGCACCGGGTCTGCGTTGTACACGCCCTCCACCTTGGTGCCCTTGAGAAGAACATCGGCCTTGATTTCCATTGCGCGCAAGCTGGCCGCTGTGTCGGTTGAGAAGAAGGGGTTGCCGATGCCGGCGGCAAAGATCACGACGCGTCCCTTTTCGAGATGCCGCACGGCGCGCCGGCGAATGTACGGCTCGGCGATCTGATTCATGAAGACCGCGGTCATCACGCGGCATTGAATATCACGCGCTTCGAGGGCATCCTGCAATGCGATCGCGTTGATGACGGTGGAGAGCATGCCCATGTTGTCGGCCGCCACGCGATCCATTTCCTTGGCCTGCTGGGCCACTCCGCGAAAGAAGTTGCCGCCGCCGACCACGATGCCGATCTCGACGCCAAGCACATGGACATCGGCGAGTTCGCTGGTAATCTCGGCCACCTTGTCGGCGTCGAGGCCAAAACCTTTGGGCCCCGCCAGCGCTTCGCCTGAAAGCTTGAGAACAATCCGCTTGTACATGCCTTTTTGAGTATCGCATAGGCACTGGCGGGCGGCGCGCTCAGGAAATCTCACAGGATGAGCCGGTTTTTTGAGTCTTTCAAGCTGCGATGCGCTCTATGTTCAGGAGGGATTTGAGATGCATTTCGCGCGCCTGGGCAACACGGGACTGCTGGTTTCAAAACTCGCTTTCGGGGCCATGACGTTCGGATCGACCGAGGGCCCGATGGCTGCCGTGGCCAAGCTGGACCAGGGTTCGGCTGACAAACTGGTTGGCGCAGCTCTCGAAGCCGGCATCAATTTCTTCAACACGGCCGATGCCTATGCCGGCGGCCAATCGGAGACGATGCTGGGGAAGACGCTTGGCGGCAAGCGCAAAGATGTTGTGATCGCCACCAAGGTTGGATTCCGGACGGGGGACGCGCTGGTGCATACGGGCTTGTCGCGGCACCATATTCTTGGGTCGGCCGAGGAGAGCCTTCGCCGGCTGGGCACGGACTATATCGATCTCTACCTGGTGCACCGCGTCGACCCGTACTCGCCCATCGAGGAGACGCTCGAAGCACTGAACGACCTGGTGCGGCAGGGCAAGGTGCGCTACATCGGCTTCTCGAACTGGCCGGCGTGGCGCGCCGCCCTGGCGCTTGGGATCCAGCGGCAGAATGGATGGGCCGAGTTCAAGGCGGCGGAGATGTACTACTCGCTGGTGGGCCGCGACGTGGAGCACGAAATCGTTCCCTTCGCGCTCGCGGCGGGCATCGGCCTGCTCATCTGGAGCCCGCTGGCCAGTGGATTCCTGAGCGGTAAATACACGCGGCAGAATCCGCAGGGTGACGGCGGACGGCTGACGGCATTCGACATTCTGCCCGTGGACAAGGAACGCGGCTACGACCTGCTCGAGACGATGAAGCAGATTGCAGCGGCGCACCGTGCTACCGCGGCGCAGGTCGCGATCGCGTGGCTGCTGACGCGACCGGCGGTCAGCTCGGTGCTGCTGGGCGCGAGCAAGCCGTCGCAGCTGGAGGACAACCTTGCGGCGGTGAACTGGTCGCTCAACGAAGATGAGTTGCGCCAGCTGGACGAAGCGACGCGC
Organism: Occallatibacter sp.; assembly: GCA_035308825.1. Lineage (GTDB taxonomy): Bacteria > Acidobacteriota > Terriglobia > Terriglobales > Acidobacteriaceae > Telmatobacter. The sequence goes on from DATGFX010000064.1 coordinate 41,819, forward strand.
CCAACGGCCATTTATCCCAACTGGTTCAACGAGAGGATCTTTGACGCGCAGGCGAAAGAGGCCGTCGAAGGCAGGTAGCCGGCGGCGGGTCTAGAGGGAGTCGGAGCCTATGGGTTCTTCGGCGCGCATCACGCCTTGGAGGCGGAAGTAGCGCCTGGCGCGCGCCACATCCTTCATGATCTGCGCTTTTAGCGTGTCGGGCGAGGGCCATTCGATTTCGGGCCGCAGGCGCAGCAGGAAGGAAAGCTCAAGGGGCGTGTCCGCGGTTAGGTCGACCGGCTCGAAGTCGAGAATGTGGGATTCGACGGCGAACGAGGCTTCGCCGAACGTGGGGCGATTCCCCACATTTGTGACTGCCTGAAAGCAATTTGCTCCGACGGCGAGGCGCGTGACATAGACGCCGAAGGCCGGCAGCAATCCTGTGTAGTCCGCGAGATTGACGGTGGGCACGAGAAGACGCGTACCGATGCCTCGTCCGCGTGCCTGAGTGGATCGCACGGCAAACGGACGCGCCAGCATCCAGCGTGCGCGTTTCATATCGCCGGCGGTGACAAGGTTGCGCACGGCGGAGCTGGAAACATCGAGCCCGTGGACACGCACTCCGCCGTGGACACGCACTTCGAATCCGAACTCCTTGCCGAAATCCGCGAGTTCGTTTACGCCGGCTTCGGCGCGGCGCCCGAAGCGAAAGGTGCTGCCTTCATGGACCGACTTCACGCCCAGCAGATCGACCAGCACGCGGCTCACAAACTCGCGCGCGGAGAGGCTGGAGAACGACTTGTCGAAGGGGATGACGAGGATGGCGTCGATTCCGGTTGCCGCCAACAAGCGAATCTTTTCATCGCCGGGAGTCAGCAGCTTGGGAGCGGTCTGTGGGCGCAGGAAGTGCTCGGGGTGCGGATCGAAGGTGACGGCGATGGAGCGGGCCCCGGTGGAGCGCGCTTCGCGGACGAGGCCGCCGAGAATCTCCTGGTGGCCGCGATGCACTCCGTCGAAGTTGCCGATGGCCGCGACGCTGGGCCCAAAGCGCGCGGGAACTTCGGTGAGGGAACGGTAGATTTGCACTGCACGATCCGGATCGTTCATAGGCTCACAGGGAAGGACAGTCCGTCGTGGGCCAGCGCCATCCCCGCCGGCAGCGCCTTGTTGGTTTCTTCGTGACCCAAGTCGTGCGCAATGTGTGTAAACCAGGTTTGGCGAGCGCCCACGCGCCGCGCCCACTCGATCGCCTGACTGAGTGTGGCATGGCTGGGATGCGGCTTGCGGCGCAAGGCGGAAACAATGAGGGTGTCGAGGCCCTCGAGCAGCGCAAAGCTCGACTCGGGAATCTCGCTGACGTCGGTCATGTAGGCCGTGCTTCCAAAGCGAAACCCTGAGATTTCCATTTCGCCATGGAGGACCGGTATCCGCACGAAGCGGACACCGTGGAGCTCGAACCGATCGCGCAACGGCTGGATGCAAACACGGGCGCGAGTGGGATAGGTGGCGTTCGGGGAGAACGTGTAGTCATACACGCGGCGCAAAACCTCTGCCGTTTCGTCGGAAGCAAACAGAGGAATCGCGGTTCCCTCGCGAGCCATGGCAAAGCTGAGGGGCCGCAGATCGTCGAGACCGAGAATGTGATCGGCGTGGCTGTGCGTATAGAAAACGGCATCGACGCGAGCCAGGTGATTGCCCAGCGCCTGTTCACGAAAGTCCGGACCGGTGTCGATGATGAGGACGCGGTCGCGGTGGGCTTCGTTCCAACGCAGCAGGCCTGAAGGCCGGGTGCGCCGATCATGGGGATCGGACGAGGTGCAAACGGCGCATCCGCAGCCCAGCGTCGGAACTCCCATCGAGGTCCCGGTCCCCAGAAATGTGAACTGTCCCTCCATGAGTCCGGCTTAGCCCCGTTATCTATCGCTTACCCGGCGGGACGGGCTGGGGCGGCTGAATGCCCTGCATGGTGATCATGTTGGAGAGCTCGAGGAACGCCATACGCGCTTCGAACAAGGCCGATTGCAAAGTACGGTCCTCGGTGTCGCTCAAGTTGCCCCTGGTTTTTTCGGCAAGCAGACCGAGGAGATCGACGGTTTGCCGGGCTCCGAGAATGTCGACGCGCGCGCGCTGGCCTTCCTGCGCCATGAGACCCAGCTGGATCATCGCCGTGACGTAGAGCTGCTGCACCAGATGGTCGAACGTGACGGGCGGTGGAGCGCCGGCCGCAGGATTCTGCGCGCGCACGAGGTCCTCGATGCGTTGGGCGGAGGCGTCGTAGGCCGTTTTCTGCTCGCGGCTCTCTTCGGCGGACGGGGCGGCGGGCAGTTCAACCGCGTCTTCGGCAGCAGCCTCCCCGGGTGACGGAGTTTGCGGCTCTTCGGCAGGTTCCGGAACCACCAGCCTGGGGCCGGACGTCTCTTCGGCCTTTGCTTGTTCCGGCGGGGCCGCGGGAGCCTGGTTGCTTTCCTGTTCTTCTTCCGCCTTGTACTTCCGGCGGTCAATCACTTCGAATTTCGGCGTATCGCTCATAACTCAGTCCTGCAATTGAAATCAAAGGGCCGGCGGATCGGCCAGCAATCGGGCGGCACCCTGGTTGGCGCCCTCGGCGTAGGCAAAAGGCAGGTTGCGCTCCTCGGCCTCGGCCCGCACCATACCCAGCGCGAACCGTCGGCTGCCTGCTGGCAGGGACAATTCGGCCGCGCTTCTGACCTCTCCGACGGCGTTGCCTTCCAGCTTTAATTCTGTTCCCTGCGCGGGGATCGGTCCATCCAGCTCGAAACTGCGGAGATGCCTGTGCACATTGCCCCGAGACCGGATGCGTTCGACGATCTCCTGGCCAAGGTAGCAGCCTTTGTTGAAGTGAAGAGCCCGCAGCTGGGAGGTCTCCTGCGGCAGATCACGCTCGTGGATATCGATCCCGTACGCCGGAATTCCCTCGGCAATTCGGAAGGCCTCGAGCGCGGCAACTCCCACGGGCGTGGCGCCAGCGGTTGTCAGGGTTCGCCATAGCCGCGTCAAGCCGGGCGCTGAGGCCCAAAGCTCGTAATGGGGAGCGAGTGTGCCGTAGTTGCGCAGAATCCTCAAATCCAGCCCGTTCCATTCGACGCGCGTGCCGGTCATGGGTTCGGGCAAGGTTGGCAGTCCCATGCGTTCCAGAACCTGGTCGGCCTGAGGGCCTGTCAATCCAAGCGCGGTGTCCGCAGCGCCGTTTTCATGACCCAGCGGCACGAGTTCCACATCATCCATGATGATGAAGTGCTCGAGGTGGGCGAGGAGCTTCGCATACTGGTCCGCCGCGATCTCCGCTTCGAGGTCCTCACCCTCGCGCCAGACGGTGAGGTCGCCCTGGATTCGCCCCTGCGCATTCAGCACAAAATTCCAGGCGCCGCCATTTGGAGGGAGGTCGCGCACCATGTTCGAAACCATGCCGCTCAGCCAGCGAAAGCTATCGCGGCCGCGCACGGCCACGCGGCGCATCCAACCAAGGTCGTGGACCGCCGCGCCCGACGCGAGAGCGGCTGTTTCGAGCGCTGGCGCGTCCAACTCCCGTGGGGACAGCGTGCCCCGGTACTCGACCAGCTGGCACGCCTTGTTCTGCGAGGCCAAGAGGTTCGCGAGCGTCGTGACAGGAGCCGTGGTTGCCAGATCAGAGTGCGCCATGGGGGAACAATTCCATTATTTTGAGCCACTTTTGCGGCCGTGACATCGCGTTCAACCGCATCTTGATTATAGCCTTGAGATTGGATGCCTTGCCGGTGGCGCAAGGCGCATCGACGGACCGAGAATGGAGATGGAATGATCGAGAAGATTCGGAATGCGGGAAGAGGCGCGCGCGCATGGGTGCTGATTGCGGCAATATGTGCTACGGCGTTCGACGCTCCCGCGCAACAGCCGGCCCCCGATGGCAGCCCCTCCACCCCGGCCAAGCCGCAAGCCACCTCGCCGGGCCAGGCTCCGAAGAATCCTTCTGACAATTCGCAGCCGGGGAAGCACATCACCCCCGATGAGGCCCGGCAGCTGTTCGGGATGGTCGACCAGGAGATGAAGTTCTCGTCGGATGAAACCGGCCTGGCGATCAAGAGCGAAGTGAAGCGCAAGCTCACGACCCGTGAAGAAGTCGAGAGCTTTCTGCGCGAGAAGTTCGACGAAAGTGAAGATGCGAAGCGGATGCAGCGCAGCGAGATCGTGCTGAAGAAGTTCGGCCTGCTCGATCGCGATTTCGATCTGAAGCCTTTTCTACTGACGTTGCTGAAAGAGCAGATTGCGGCGTTCTACGATCCGAAGACCAAAACGGTGAACCTGCTTGACTGGGTGGGAGCGGATGAGCAGAAGCCGGTGCTCGCGCATGAGCTGACGCACGCGCTGCAGGACCAGCATATCGATTTGGACAAGTGGAGCGACCCGAGCCCGCCGGATGTCTCGCTCAACTCGAGTGAAGACACAACTCACCTGGCCCAGGATGAGCTCGACAGCGCGCGCGAGGCTGTATCAGAAGGCCAAGCGACTGCCGTGATGGTGGACAGCATGCTGAAGCCGATGGGGCACAGCCTGCTGAAAGATCCAGAGGTAGTGGATGTTTTCAAACAGCAGATGAACACATCGGAGGATTCGCCCGTTCTGTCCCGCGCACCGCTGCTGCTGTCAGAGACGCTGATGTTCCCTTACAAGGAGGGTCTCAGCTTCGAGCAGGACTTGTGGATGGACCAGGGGCAGGCTGCCGCGTTTCCAGGCGCGCTGGATCACCCGCCCACGTCGACGTGGGAGATCATCAATCCTCGGGAGTACGAGAAGAAGCACATTCCGCCGGTGCCGCTGCTTCCGGACATTCACCCTTTTGTGGATTCCCTCTACAAGGCATACGACATCGGCCAGGTGGGACAGCTCGATGTGCACATTCTGACCGGCATTTTCGGAGGCGAAGAAGCGGCGCGCAATCTCACTCCTGCCTGGGATGGTGGAATTTACTGGGCCGGCCAATTGAAGGACGCCACTCCAGCACAACTCGGCACCACTGCCTCGGTTTCACTTTTTTATCTTTCAGCGTGGAAGAATACGCCGGCCGCGCAGTCCTTTGCCCGGCTGTACACGGAGGCATTGGGACGGAAGTACTCAGGGCTGAAGCAGGTCTCCGACAAGACTCGATCGACGCCCGGCAGCGGCGCACAGGCGGGCCCTGAAACGCGCGAGCAAGTGTTCACGACCAGCGAAGGCCCGGTGGTGATTACCACACGGGGAAAACTGGTTTTCGTCGCCGAGAGCTTTCCGCTGGATCTGGCGCGCAAGCTTACGGGCCTGATTCTCGACGCGCAGGGCACGGGCGCGATGCAGACCGCGATGCTGAGGCGCAACGGATCGCAAGGATCCCGGGTTCGTTCGGCGGAGCGGGGACAGCCGCTTTCGGCGAGCTTCGTGGATTTCATGGCCCGCAGCGGCGTGATGAAGGCGGCAGTGGACGCCGCGGAGGCAGCGGGGAGATAGTCGCCAACGAAAAAGCCCTGGAGCCCACTTGTGCGGCACTCCAAGGCGAAGTCGTGAGTGGGCGGCTTACTTTGCGCGGCCCATCATCAGGATCATCTGGGTACCGGTACCCAGATGGATGTTCTTGTCGGTGCTGGTGAGTTTAGCGCTGCAACCAGGTCCACCCGAGGGGTCCAGCTTGATTTTTGGATATCCGACGACGATGCCGGGTTTGACTGTATTCGGGGTGCCTCCGGGGTTGAGGAGCGTGTCGTATTCGGTCGTGGTCCCGACAGTATCGGAGATCCTGCGGCCTCCTCCCTTCACAGCCGTCGGCATCGCATCGTGTGCAGACTTTAGTTCATCGGGGGATGCCAGCAGAGCAATGACCCAGAATTTCAAATCCTTTTTGTGCCCCGAGCAGTCGGCGCGATCGAATTCGATGGACAGCTCCGATCCATCCTTGCCGCCGCTTGCCGACGTCACTTTGCCGTAGACATCCGAATCGCCATCGAGCGAGCACTCGGTGAAAGCGATGGGGAATGCCACTTTTACCCAGAACTCCTTGCCGGGTTTCAAGTGTCCGGAGTCGAGCCAGCTATCGACGCGCGCATTCACGACCTGATTCAACGGCACCTCGGTTTCAGCGATCTTGGGGCACGAAGATTGATCGGCCTGGCCGGCGCCGGCCTGTGCTGCCTCCTGCCGCTTCGACTCGCCCGAGCCGGTGAGAAGCGCCGCGTCGGCTGCCGGCTGAGCGCTTTCGGCGGCCACAACCGCGGGCTGCGCGTCATCATGAGTGGAAGAGGGACGCGCCGCAGTCTGCGCGAATGCCGTACCGGCGGCGAGAGTCACTACCAGGCCCGAGACACAGCCCGCGATCCGGATCAAGCGAAAAGGTTCAACCATAGGGGCACTTCTCCCGATTGCGAATGGACAACATGAGGAGTGTACAACTCTTTGCGGAAGGACGCCGTGACGGAATCACGGCACCGGTTCAAACAAGGAGTGGCGGGAATTGCGGCGGACGCGCGAGATGGGGGAAAGTGCAACTGCTTTCAACTCAAGCGAGCTCTTTATGAACCAGGTACTCATCGGCGAGTTCCGCGACGAGAACGGCTGTGGGGACGGCCACGAGGGAGCCCATCACGCCCGCGAGCGCAAATCCAATCAACAGCGCCACGAGGATGGCCAATGCGGGGAGTCCGACGCGCTGCCTCATGATGCGAGGCGTGAGAAAGGTGTTTTCGACCTGGAGGTAGACAAGGTAGAAAATGGCAACTCCCAGGACTTTGCCCCACGAGTCGATGGCGGCAACAAACAGCGAGAGCACGATGCTGATCGCCGCTCCCAGCACGGGCACAAAATTGAGCAGACCCGCGATGGTGCCAAGCGCATAGGCGTAGCGGACATGGAGCACAACAAACACGATGGTGCTGGTGATGCCCAGGATGAGCATGAGAGCGCCCTGACCAACCAGCCAGCGATCCATTCTGACGCGGGCGCGCTGCAAGGTTCGATCGAGGCGCTCGCGATTTGCCGGCAAGAAGAAGGAAAGAAACCAGCGGTAGGCCTCGCCGCCCTCCACGATGAAGTAGATGGTGAGGATGAAGGTGGTGACGAATGTCATCACCTTCCCTGCCAGTTCCTTTGCTGAAGACATGAGGTAAGCAGCGCCGCGGCTGGCGACGTCCTGGATCTTCGCTTCGAGCGCCTGGGTATCCATGCTGTCGAGGATGGGAATTTTTTGCGCCTTGGCGAGCAGGCCGGGCGAACCCTCCGGCACCTCGCGGCTGAAGTGCTGCAAGTCCTGGACCACCGGGGGAATTGCATAGAAACCGAGTCCGGTAAGAACCCCGGCCATCAGCAGCAGCAGAACCAAGATCGCGACGCCGCGGAAGGGACGCCTTTTGCCAATACGCAGGTGCGACACCCACAGCACGAGGGGGCGAAGGACGACGGCAAGCAGCGCGCTCACATAGAGCAGCACCAGTTCGTCGCGAAGAATCCACGCAACGTAAAGGCAGAGCGCAAGGGCAAACGCAAAGAGAATGCCGTTGCGCAAGGCACTGCCATTTTCCAGGATTCCGTTCATTCGCAGGTTCCCGTGGCTCGACAAGTCGTGCCGCACAATCAACTGCCCAGCCCGGAGTTCTGAGCCCCGGGCAGCCCTATTGATCTCCGCTCAGGATTGAACCGACAATCCCGCCGAGCAACGCACCGCCGGCCGCGGGCGCTATCTGGCGGCGTTCTCCGCTCGGCAGATACTCACTGATCTGATGCGCTAAACGGGAGATAGGTAATGTCTGCAGCCAGACCGTGCCGGGTCCCATCAGCATTGCCAGGAAGATGCCATCTCCGCCAAAGATCGCGTTCTTGATGCCCGGCACGGTGGTGATCTGGAAGCTGACCGATGCCTGGAAGGCGCCCACGTGGCCCGGATGCACGCGCAGCATTTCGCCGGGAGCCAGATTCTTCATAACCAGTTCGCCGGAGAGTTCGAGCCACGCGGTGCCCATTCCGCTGAGGCGCTGGAGGAGGAAGCCATCGCCGCCGAAGATGCCCGCGCCGAGAGACTGCTGGAAACCGACGCCGATATTCACCTGGGTGGTCGCGCAGAGGAATCCATGGCGGTGCACCATGAACTCCTGTCCCGGCCCCACCTGCACCGGCACAATGTGTCCGGGGACCTTGGTGGCGAACGAGACCTCGCCTGGATATTGCAAGGCGCGGTACTCGGTCATGAAGAGGCTGCCGCCGCCGGCGACACGCTTCAGGATCCCGAACAGCCCTCCACCGCCGCCCATCTGGGTGTGGGTGGTCATCTGGATCGAGGCTGTCATCCACGAGAGTTCGCCGCTCTCAGAAAACACGCTCTCATTGGGATCAAGTTGAATGTCGAGCACGGGCATGGTCGTGCCCTGAATCCGGCTTTGCATTGCGATCCTCCTGTTGGGGGAAGTCTACACGGGACACGATAAATTTCTCATCCGAAAAAGTCGGTCCTTCTCAATTACGGTGCAATCGAGACGGCGGTTCCCTCACCATGTCTCGAATTGGACCCGCTCCGCGCCCTCGCCATCGCGGCGCAGCACGGAATGTTTTAGAAAACACTGGTCATCTCGCTGCGGATGGTCATTGCGGAAGTGGGCGCCACGGCTTTCGGTGCGTGCCATGGCAGATTGCAATATGGCGTGGGCGATACGGCACAAGGACCGAGCCTCGACGAGTTGACGGCTCTGCTTGGCCTCGGCGGCGATCTGTTCGAGACGTGCTTCGCATGTCTGCTGCGCTTCGATTCCCTCGCGAAGCCTTTGCTCAGAACGCAACAATCCGGCATGCGCCCACATCGAGGCCTGGAGACCCGCAATGAGATCGTCCACTTCGCGTGTCTCGCTTTCGGATAATGGACTGGTCTTCTTCGCGGAGGATTCGGTTGCACACGTCTTTGATTCGTCGGTCAACATGGCTTTTGCCGCGCGCGCGCCAAACACAAGCCCCTCGAGAAGCGAATTCGATGCCAGCCTGTTGGCCCCGTGGACTCCAGTGCATGCTGCCTCGCCGGCTGCAAACAAACCGCGCAGGATGGTGCGGCCATCGAGATCGGTGCGGATTCCGCCCATGAGGTAGTGCGCGGCGGGCCGAACCGGAATCAAATCGCGATGCAGGTCGAAGCCGTAGCGTGCGAGGAATGCGCTGATCCCAGGAAAGCGCTTGTGGAGATCGATCCCGGCGACGTGGCGCATGTCGAGATGCACGAGGCGCGCTTCGCCCGTCTCGGAATCAAGGCCTTCGCGCGTGATGGCCCGCGCCACCACATCGCGCGGGGCGAGTTCAAGCAGCGGATGATAGCGCTCCATGAACCGCTCGCCCTGGTCATTGCGCAGGTACGCGCCTTCACCGCGCAGGGCTTCGGAGAGCAGAAAGCGAGGCGCTCCGGCTAGCGAAAATGCGGTTGGGTGAAATTGGTAAAACTCCATGTCCGCGAGTTCCGCGCCGGCGTCGATCGCGAGCGCAATGCCGTCGCCGGTTGCCACCGCAGGATTCGTGGTGTCGGAGTAGACCTGGCCTGCACCGCCCGCCGCGATCAGCACGGCCCTCGCGCTCACGCGCTGGATGCCATTGTCGCTATCGAGCAGGTCCGCGCCCGCCACCTGTCCCTCAGCGACCACCAAGGCGGTTACGGTCGTCCACTCTGCGAACTGAATCCGTTCATGCGCGCGGGCAAACGCCGCCAGAGACCGGCTGATCTCCGCGCCGGTGGCGTCTCCATTGGCGTGGAGAATGCGCGGAAGGGAGTGCGCGCCTTCCCGCGTGCGGACCAGATGGCCGCTTTCGCGATCGAACTTCGTACCCCACTCGATGAGCTCTTCTACGCGCAGCGGACCCTCGGCGACCAACACTTCCGCCGCCGGCCGATACACAAGGCCGTCGCCCGCGCCTACGGTGTCCTTAAAGTGGAGCGCAACATCTTCGTCGCCCTCCATCGCAACCGCGATGCCGCCCTGCGCGTAATGCGTATTCGATTCAGCGACCGATTCTTTGGTGACGACGAGGACGCTTCCGTGATCGGCCAATTCCACGGCCGCGCGGAGTCCGGCCACTCCCGCGCCCATCACGATAAAGTCCACATTCCGCGGCACTGCCATAACCTTTGAGGCTATCATTCAGCACATTGGGAATGCTTATCGCTCATTATCCTGAAGCTTTGCACAGGCAATGGGTGGTTGGCTGCAGCCGCGAGTTGCATCGGGAGATTTGCGGAGATCGAGATGATCATCCACACGCCAAGAAGCCGGCCTGCGGCCTGGAAGACGCGAAGGCAGAGTGCCTCGCATTCGTGGCTGATACCTTTTGTCGCGATCGAGTGGGGATGGGAGTGGGCGGCCTGCGCACTCAGCAACTGGGCATTTCTTGAAGTGCTGGAGTATCTCGGAACGTTCTCAGTGCTGGTGGCCGTCATCTTCTATTTCTCCGAGTCGGGGGACCGGATCAAGCAGAGGCACTACCAGGCCTGGCAGGTGATCAATACCGCGCAGGGCAAGGGCGGCAGCGGCGGGCGCATCGAGGCGTTGCAGGAACTCAATCACGACAAGGTTCCGCTGGTGGGGGTGGATGTCTCCAGCGCTTTTCTGCAAGGGCTGGAACTGCACGACGCCAATCTGCTTCGCTCCGACTTCAGTTCCGCCGATTTGCGGAACAGCAATCTCTCCGGCGCGCGGCTGACACTGGCAAACCTGAACTCCGCGAACCTGCGGGGCGCGAATCTGGACCACGCACGATTCGAGCAGGCTGACTTGCGCAATGCGGATTTGAATGGAGCCAGCCTTGTTGGCGCGGACTTTTCGGACGCCGCGCTTGACGGCGCCGACCTTCGCTCTGCGAATGTGGAGGACGCGGCCTGGCAACAGATCAAGAGCATCACGGCGGCAAATATTGCCGGAGTGCGCAACGCGCCTCAGGGATTCATTGAATGGGCGCTGAAGCACGGAGCCGTGAACGAGCCCGGCGCGGAGAACTGACGGCGCAATCGGCTCGGCATGGCGGCGAATCCTTTAGGATGAAAGCAGCGTGCAAACGATTCGTGTAGAAACACCCTCGGCCCGATACGACGTGATTGCGGGCAGCGGTCTCATTCCTACGCTTGGGTCCCGCATCGAGCGCATCCTGCGCAAGCTGCCTCGGCGCGTCTTTGTGCTCACGTCGCCGGAGATCTGGGCACTGTGGGGCGCGAGTTTCCTCGAGTCATTTCGCGAGGAGCCCATCGTGCTGTTTCTGCCCGCCGGAGAGAAGCACAAGACGATGGCCAGCGTGGAAAAGATTACGCGACAAATGGCGAAGGCAGGGGGGGACCGCAGTTCCCTGCTCATCGCGTTCGGCGGGGGCATCGTGGGCGACGTGGGCGGATTCGCGGCCGCGGTCTTCATGCGCGGCATTCCTTACGTGCAGGCGCCCACCACTTTTCTCGCGCAGGTCGACTCATCGGTTGGCGGCAAGACCGGGGTCAATCTGCCTGAAGGAAAGAACCTGGCCGGGAGCTTCCATCATCCGATCGCCGTATTCGCCGATATCGATGTGCTGGGCACGCTGCCCGACCGTGAACTCCGCGCCGGGCTCATGGAGAGCGTGAAGGCGGGCATTATCCGCGATCGCGCCCTGGTGCGGTTCATGGAGGAGCATGCCCGTGCGATTTTGCGCCGCGAACCGAAGGCGCTCGAAAAAGTGATCGCCGCTTCCATTCGGATGAAAGCAGGCGTGGTGAATCGCGATGAACGCGAGAGCGGGCTACGCATGATCCTGAACCTTGGACACACGCTGGGCCACGCGATCGAGCAGGCCACGCGCTACAAGTCCGTGCTGCATGGCGAAGCGGTGGGCTGGGGCATGATTGCGGCGCTCTTTCTGGCTGTGCGCCGAGGAACGATTTCGCCCGCGCAAGCTGAGCGGCTTGAAAACCTCATCTACACGTATGGGCCGTTGCCTGCGCTGAAACTTCGCGCGGCGAAGCTGGTTGCGGCTTCGAAAGGCGACAAGAAAAATACGGGCGGTGTTCGGCACTTCGTGTTGCCCATCGGCATCGGCGATGCCGGCGTGGTGGATGATGTGACTCCCGCTGAACTGGAAGCGGCAGCACGGTTCATGCTTTCGAGCGCCACGGAGCGCAAACGCTGATGCCGTCCACCGGCGCCCGGCCGAGAGGCGCGGAGGACGAAGCGGACGCCGCGCGCGCGGTGCAGCAGATGTTCAACAGCATCGCGCCCCGCTATGACCTGCTCAATCACGTTCTCTCTGCCAATGTGGACCGGCTGTGGTGGCGGCGGACGGCACGCAAGTTTCGGCCGATCCTCGCAAATCCAAATGCAGCGGTGCTGGACATCTGCTGCGGCACCGGCGACATGACCATGGCGCTGCTCAAGCACCGCCCCGATGGAGCGCGGCCCATCGTCGCCGCCGATTTTGCGCGGGGGATGCTCGACCTCGCAATTCCCAAATTCGCAGCGCGCAGCAGAGGGGCAGGCGCGCTTGCCCTCGAAGCCGATGCGCTGCATTTGCCGTTGCGGCCGGAGTCACTCGACCTGATCGTGACGGCATTCGGATTTCGCAACCTTGCCAACTACGAAGCAGGCCTGCGCGAGTTTCATCGCGTGCTCAAGCCCGGGGGGCAACTGGGCATACTCGAGTTCAGCGAACCCGGCGGCCTGATCGGCAAGGCGTACGCCGTCTACTTCCATCGCATGCTTCCTGCGATCGGCCGGCTGATTTGCGGGAAGACGTATCCCTACCAATATCTGCCCACGTCGGTGGGAGAATTTCCACCTCCGAGCGAGCTGCTGGCGCTCATGCGCACAACGGGCTACGAACGCTGCGGATGGCAGCCCTACACCTTCGGCATTGCCGGGTTGTACACGGCAACACGAGCCGCTGTAGCCTAGGTACACATGTCTCCCGCGGCTTCCAATTCGATCGCTTCTATCCCGGCTGCGTATTCCGCCGAAAAGCGTCGGGTGGCATTGCATTCGATGCTGGCGGCGGCGGCGATGACGGCGCTGAAACTCGCCGCGGGCATCGTCTCCGGCTCGCTCGGCGTGCTCTCGGACGCGGCCCACTCTGCACTCGACCTGACCGGCGCCGCGCTGACGTTCTTCTCGGTGCGCGTCTCGGACCGGCCCGCCGACGAGAACCATCCCTACGGTCACGGCAAGGTAGAGAACATCTCCTCATTTGGCGAAGCCGGGCTGATGGCCCTGTCGTGCGCATGGATCATCTGGGAAGCCATTCATCGCATCCGTCACGGCGCCATCGAACTGCACCACTCCATCTGGCCGGTGGCGGTCGTCTGCACATCCATCGTTGTGGACTTCTGGCGATCGCGGCGCCTTGCTGCGGTCGCGCGCCGCACGGGTTCGCCGGCCCTTACCACCGACGCATTTCATTTTGCCAGCGACATCTGGGCCTCGGCGGCAGTGCTGGCGGGTCTGGCCGCCAACTGGGTTGGCACGATTCTTCAGATCGACTGGTTGCGCTATGCCGATCCGGTCGCGGCCATTGTTGTCTCGCTGATGATCCTGCGCATCACGTTTGTTCTGAGCCGCGAGACGGTCAGCGTGCTGGTCGACCAGGTTCCGGCCGACACGCGCTCGCGGATTATTCACGAAGTGGGGCGAGTGGATGGAGTCCTGGACGTGGAACAGGCACGCGTGCGGCGTTCCGGCGCAACGTATTTCGCGGATCTCACGCTGGCGTTGCCGAGCCGCTTCACCTTCGAGCACACGGGCCAACTGGTGCAGGAGGCCACGGAAGCCGTGCAGCGCGTGCTTCCGCGCGCCGACGTTGTGATCCACACCGTTCCTCGCCAGGCTCGTGCCGACAGCATCTTCGATCGCGTGCGTGCGGTGGCTGCGCGCAACAACGTGAGCGTGCACGACCTCAGCGTGCAATCGCATCACGGCCGGCTGCGCGTTGAGCAGCATGTGGAACTCGACGAGAAGATGCCGCTGGTTGAAGCGCACAGCTTTGTGACGGCGCTTGAAGCGGAAATCCTGCGGGAGACGCCGGAGATCGACTCGGTGCTGACGCACATTGAGAGCGAGCCGGCCACGATCGAGCAGCCGGAGGAACTGGTTGCCGAAGATCGCCGCATCGAAGAAGCCCTTCGCGCCGCGGCCCGCTTCTCGCCGGAGATTGCCGACGTGCACGAAATCACCGTCGGCCGTTCTTCCGAACACATTTCGGTATCCTGTCACTGCACGCTGCCCGACGACTTGACGATGCAGCGCGTTCACGAAGTGATTACGGCACTCGAGGACCGGTTCAAACTGGAATGCCCTGAAGTCTCCCGAGTTACCATCCACCCTGAACCAGCAACCGACAACACGCGATAGAGCAGGGGAGCAGCATGGTCGGGTACAGCGAATGGAAGCACGATGAAGTGTTTGAAGCCCACAACGAGAAGGGCAACAAGGTGGTGATTGACGCCGACGCGGCACACACGCATGGTCCCGGCCCGCTGGAGGCCGTGCTGATGGCGCTCTGCAGTTGCACATCCGTCGATGTTGTCAGCATCCTGAAAAAGAAGCGGCAGCATCTGACCGGACTGCGCGTCACGGCGAAGGCAACCCAGGCGCCGACGCCACCCCGCGTGTTCACGCGTATCAAGCTCACCTACGCCGTGCGCGGAAAACTGAGCCGCAAGGCCGTCGAGGATGCGGTCTCGCTTTCGAAGAACAAATACTGCTCGGTGTCTCTCATGCTTTCGAAGGCTGCCCCGGTCGAATACGAAATCGTCTATCCGGACGGAGAACCGGAGCCATGAGCGACCATTTTTTCATCCGTTTTTTTCGGATGGCTTCGCTGATCATGATTCTCGTCGCCGTGGGGCTGCTGGCGGCGATCACCACCATGCACTTCGCCATTCATGGCGCCGAGGTGCAGGTTCCCGCGCTCAAGGGTATGACGGTCCCCGAAGCGCGCAGCGAAACCGCGGGCATGGGCCTGAACCTCGACGTGGACAACCGCTACTACTCGGCTGAGGTCGCCGCCGGCCATATCCTTTCGCAATCGCCTCCGCAGGGGACGATCGTGCGCCGCGAATGGCGCGTGCGGGTTGCGGAGAGTCTTGGCCCGCAGAAAGTGGATGTGCCCGACACTGTGGGGAGCGACGAGCGCCTGGCCGCACTGCGATTGCGGCGTGTCGGGCTGGAAGTCGGCACGGCTGCCAAGCTGCCCGATGCCGCAGCGGCCGAAGGAATCGTGATTGCGCAGGATCCGCCCGCGCATTCGCAGGGGATCGAACAGCCGGCGGTGAATTTACTAGTGGCGGCGCCTGACGATGAAGCTCCCGATGGCTATGTGATGCCCGACCTGGCCGGAATGCCGATTGTGGCGGCGCAGGCGATGCTCGCCAAGGTGGGACTCAAATCGGGTTCGCCGACGTTTGCCGAAGTATCGGTGCCGCCGGTCGGGAACGGGAATGCTCCCCCGAAACCGCCGGTCGCGCCGGGCTCGGTGATTGCGCAACAACCGCCAGCGGGGGCGCGCGTGGATGCAACGATGGAAGTGAAGCTCACCGCGGCCAAATAGCGGGGCCTTTCCGCACGCCTGCCGCATCTAAAACCAGAGCGCATGACGCCCCGACCCGATCCGCCTTCATCTCCTGACACACCATCCGCCGGGCTCTCGCACGCATGGCGCGCGCTGCGCCATCGCAATTTTCGCCTGTTCTTCGGCGGCCAAACCATCTCGCTCATCGGCACGTGGATGACGCGCATTGCGACGTCATGGCTGGTTTACCGCCTCACCAAGTCGGCACTGCTACTCGGCACGGTGGGTTTCGCAGGACAGATTCCGACGTTCCTGCTGGCGCCGTTTGCCGGGGTCATCGTCGATCGCGTGGACCGGCACAAGGTGCTGGTGTGGACGCAGACGCTGGCCATGCTGCAATCGTTCGCGCTTGCAGCGCTCACGCTCACGCGGCTGATCACGATTGAAGAGGTCCTGATCCTGAGCGCTCTGCAGGGCTTGATCAATGCCTTCGACATGCCCGGCCGGCAGTCGTTCATGGTGAAGATGGTTGAAGATCGCGACGACCTCTCCAACGCGATCGCGATCAACTCGTCGATGGTGAACACTGCGCGACTCATTGGCCCTGCGCTGGCCGGGCTGCTGATCGCCGCTACGAATGAAGGATGGTGTTTCCTGGTCGACGGCGTCAGCTACATCGCCGTCATCATTTCGCTGCTGATGATGCGGCTGCCGCGTGAAACCGCGAGTCCCGCGGCCGCGGCCACGATGCTGGCGCAGATGCGCGAAGGATGGACTTACGTTTCGGGATTCGTCCCGATTCGCACCATCCTCATCCTGTTTGCCTTGCTCAGCCTGATGGGATGGCCGTTCATGGTGCTGATGCCCATTTTTGCCGCGCAAACGCTGCACGGCGGTCCGCACACGCTGGGATTCCTGATGGGCGCGGTGGGCGTGGGTTCGCTGATCTCGGCTCTCTCGCTGGTGGTGCGGCGGTCGGTTCGCGGGCTCACCAAGATGATCCCGGTGGCGGCGGTCGCCTTCGGAGTAGGGCTCATCTGCTTCGGTCTCTCGACTCAACTGTGGTTCTCGCTGGTGATGATGCTGGTCACGGGCTTCGGCATGATGCAGGGGATGGTGGCGAGCAACACGATCCTGCAAACCCTGGTCGACGAGCACATGCGAGGGCGGGTGATGAGCTACTACACCATGGCGTTTGTCGGCATGGCGCCGTTCGGAAGCCTGCTCTCGGGATTGCTGGCGCACGCCATCGGCGCGCCGCGCACCGTGATCGTCAGCGGCACGGCCTGCATTCTCGGCGCGCTCTGGTTCTGGTCGCGCCTGAAGGCGGTGCGCCGCGACATGCGGCCGATCTACGAGCGGCTCGGGATCGTGCCGCAAACGAACCTCGCCATCGAAGAGAGCGGCGAAAGCTGAGAGCAGCCTAGGCTGGTATTCAGTAAGCCGTGACGTGGTTCCGATTATGATGGCAATGCACGAAAGGACTGTCCCGAATGCCCCTGAACGAAGACATAGAACGGATCGCTCTGCAGGAGCGCGAACTGGTGTTGCCGCGCCTGGACGCGGAGATGGCATGGGAGATTGGATCGCGCCTGCGCCAGATGGCCGTGGAACGCAAGCTCACCGTCGTCATCGATGTGCGGCGCTTCGGGCAGCCGCTCTTCTATGCAGCGCTGGAAGGGACTACGCCCGATCATGTCGAGTGGGTGCGGCGGAAGAGCAACGTGGTGGCGCGATTCCTCACCAGTTCTTACACAGTGGGCCTGCGCGAAAAGGCAAAGAACCAGAGCCTCGCCGAATCACAGGGTTTGCCGATTGCGGACTATGCCACGCACGGAGGATCGTTTCCGCTCAGCGTTGCAGGTGCGGGCGTGGTTGGCAGCGTGACGATCTCGGGCCTGCCGCAGCGCGCCGATCACGAGCTGGCCATCGAGGGGATTTGCGCGGTTGTCGGCAAGGATTATAGGCAGCTTTGTCTCGGGCCTGAGTAGCGCGTTTTCAAATTCGTTCGATGATCGCGACAAAGAATCCATCGGTGCGGAAGGCGCCGGGCAGCAGCCGGAGATAGCCTTCAGCCGTCACGGATACGCGCAACCGCTCCGCGCCCGAATCCGTGACGATGCCTGCCTGCATGAGTCCCTGGATGCTATCGTGCGCGGGGATCAGATGCGCATCCAATCGCCGAGCGAGCACTGCAGCCACGACCTGCTCATTTTCTTCCGGCTCCAACGAACAGGTGGAATAGACGACGCGGCCGCCCGGCCGTGTCGCTCGCAACGCGGCGTGCAGAATTGCCTTCTGACGTTCAGACTGACGCGGCAGGTCATCCAGTTGGAGCCGGTGGCGGATTTCAGGGTTGCGCCCCAAGGTGCCTGTTCCGCTGCAGGGCACATCGGCGAGCACGAGGTCGTATGCGGAATCGTCGGCCAGCGCCGCCGCATCCGCTTTGCGGCACGTGACGCGATCGCCGAGAAACGCAAGCCTCGCTTGCAGCGCGGCCAGTCGCTGCGCATTCCACTCGCAAGCCACGATCTTCGCCTGCGGATTTCGCTCAGCCAGGATCAGCGTCTTACCGCCTGGAGCCGCGCACGCATCCAGGATGGTTGCTGGTTTGCGATTCGAATGCGCCGCGATCTCCGCGATCAGCTGCGAGCCTTCATCCTGCAGCCGGGCGCAGCCCTCGCGAAATGCGGGGGTCGCGGTCAGGTCACCGGAAACCACGATTCGCGCGGAGGTCAGGAGTTCGCCCGGTTCTAGCCGGATGCCTGATTCAGCGAGTTCTCTCTCCGTGGCCGCGTCTGCGATGCGCAGAGTTTGCGTGGGCTGCATTTGTCCGTGGCGGCAGATCGCCGTCGCTGCATCGGACCCGTAAAACGATGCCCATCGCTCCACCAGCCACGCGGGATGCGCCTGGATCGCATCTTCGTCGGACAGGACCGCACGCGAGGCGGTCGCGATTTTACGCAGGACCGCATTCACCATGCGCGAAGCAAACTGGTGGCCGGCCCTTTTCGCGAGTTCCACGCTCTCGTCGATGGCTGCGTGCGGGGGAATGCGGTCCATGAGCAGCAACTGGAACGCGCCAAGACGAAGCGCGATGCGCACCGGGGTATCGAGCTTTGCGCCGGGCCGCGCAAGCCGTTGGGCGATCTCGCGGTCGAGCCGGATTTGCCAGCGCAGCACGCCGAGAACAAGCGCTGTGGCCAGATTGCGGTCCGCTGCGCTCAAGGCCGAAACAGACGCACCGCGCAGGAGATCATCGGCATGCGCCGACCCACGCGCGACGGCCATCAGCGCGTCGAACGCTGCCTTGCGCGCCGGCGAAATCGTCTGGGGCTTGGCCTTCATCATCGCAACTCGTTCAACCCTGTTTTAGCCGACTCGCTGACTCGCTGACTTGCTGGTGACTCACTGACGCAGCGCCTCAGCCCAGCCGAACACCGGAACGCAAGCGAGCGCCGCGCCAGAACTCGGCTGCTCTCATGCTGCGCTTGCCTTCGGGCTGAAGCTCGCAAACTTCGAGCCATGTTCCCCGCGCACACGCAAGGAACAGCCAGTTGGTGGCGAAATAGAGTTCGCCGGGCTGACCGGCGGGAAGGTCATTGGGGTACGGCCCAGAACCAACCAGCAAGCGGGTGAACGTCAACTTGCGGCCATCGAGGACCGTGAATGCTCCGGGCCATGGCTGAAAGCCACGCCAGCGATTCCAAAGTTCTTTTGCCGTGAAGGCTGCAAAGTCCATCCGCCCATCGTCGCGTTGGAGCAGGGGCGCCAGGGTGGCTTTTGCATGATCCTGCGGACGGGGTTGGACGGTCCCATCGGCGAGGCCATGCAGTGTCTCGATCATGAGCGGCCCGCCCTTCTGCGCGAGCACGCTGAACAAGTCGGCTGCCGTCTGCTCCGCGCTAATATCCACTTCCTGTTGCAGCAGAATCGGGCCGGTATCGAGTCCTTCTTCAAGCAGCATCGTCGTGTTTCCGGTGACTGTCTCTCCCATGGCGACGGCCCACTGGATCGGCGCCGCTCCGCGATATTTGGGGAGGAGAGATGCGTGCAGGTTGATGCAGCCGAGGCGCGGCAGCGCCAGCATCCAGGGCGGAATGATGCGCCCGTAGGCCACCACCACGATCGCGTCGGGCGCAACGGCCTCCAACTGCGACCGAAACTCCTGGTTGTTCTTGATCTTCTCGGGCTGCGTGACGGGCAGGCCGGCGGCGAGCGCGGTCTGCTTTACGGGCGGGGCTGTGAGCGCCTGCGTGCGGCCCACGGGGCGGTCCGGCTGCGAAACGACGAGCGCAATCTCATGTCCCGCAGCGTGCAATGCCTCAAGCGTGGGAACCGCAAACTGCGGCGTGCCACAGAAGACCAGCTTCACGGCCTACCACGTTCCTTCGCGCTGCATCTTGCGAATCCTGCGCAACACCAGGTCGCGTTTCAGCGCGCTCATCCTGAAGATGAAGAGCATTCCGTCAAGATGGTCGATCTCATGCTGGAATGCGCGCGAGAGCAATTGTTCCCCGTCCATCTCGAACCACTTGCCGCGTTCATCCTGCGCGCGTATCCGCACCTTCGCGGCGCGCGAAATCTTTTCGCGAATCTCTGGGAAGCTGAGGCAGCCCTCTTCCTCGTATTGCTTGCCTTCGCGGAAGATGACCTCGGGATTGATGAGCACGAGTTTTTGCGCCGGATCTTTGCCCTGGCTGAGGTCGATGACGGTGACGCGCTTCGCCACTCCCACCTGCTGCGCTGCCAGGCCGATGCCCTGCGAGGCATACATGGTCTCAAACATGTCGGCGACAAACTTGCGCAGTTCGCTATTGAATTCGGTCACCGGTTCGCCGGGCTGTTGCAACACCGGCTCTGGATATTTCACGATCTTCAGGATCATTGCCGTTCGTTAAAAGCTCCCTATCTGTTCGATGTAACCCGCGAAATTTCGCTTCAACTCGGTCGCGGAATCGCCGCCGAACTTCTCGTGCGCAAGTCCTGCAACCGTCAGAGCCACCATGGCTTCCGCCGCCACTCCGGCAGCAGGCACCACGCAGATGTCGCTGCGCTCGTAGCTTGCGCTGGTGGCCTCGCGCGTGTCGAACCTAACCGACTCAAGCGGTTTTCGCAATGTCGAAATCGGTTTCAGGTAGCCGCGCACGACCAGGTCTTCGCCATTCGAAATGCCGCCTTCAATTCCACCGGCATTGTTCTGCGAGCGGGTGAACCGCGTGGGCCGATCGGTCTTTTCGCCGGCGTAATGGATCGCGTCGTGCACTGCCGACCCGAATGACTCGGCCGCGATCATGCCGCGACCGATCTCAACGGCCTTTACCGCCTGCAAGCTCATCACGCTCCAGGCCAGCTGCCCATCGAGCCGCTCATCCCAGTTCGCGTAAGTACCCAGGCCTGCAGGCACATTGTGTACGACCACTTCGAAGACGCCGCCGACGGTGTCTCCGGTGCGCGAGGCAACCTCGACTTCTTCTTTCATTCGGGTTTCGGTGGCGGCATCGACGCAGCTCAGAACGATCTCATTGCGTGCCGCGACGCCAGCAATCTCATCCCACGTGGCCGGGCGTTCCAGTTCCACGCGGCCTACGCGAATGACGTGACTCGCGACTTCGATGCCGATCTCGCGGAGCAGCAGCTTGGCAAAGGCTCCGGCTGCGACACGGGCTGCCGATTCGCGAGCCGAGGCGCGTTCGAGCACATACCGTGCATCAGGAAAGTTGTACTTGAGCGCTCCAGCGAGGTCTGCGTGGCCAGGTCGCGGAGAGGCCACGGGTTGATGCTTGGCGGGATCGCCCCCTTCGACCGGCAGCTTCTCTTCCCAATTTTTCCAGTCGCGATTCACGAGTTCGATGGCTACAGGCGACCCGATGGTCTTGCCATGGCGCACGCCCGACAGCACATGCGCCTTGTCGGTCTCGATCTTCATCCGCCCGCCGCGCCCATAGCCCTGCTGCCGGCGCCACAACTCGCGGTTCACAAAGTCGAGATCGACGGGAACCCCGGCCGGCAAGCCGGAAATCATCGCAATCAGAGCCTCTCCATGCGATTCCCCGGCGGTTGAAAAGCGGATCATATGCTCTCGATTGTAATGGAGGAGAAACAGAGAAACGGAGAAACGGAGAAACAGAGAGACAGAGATCAGCTGTCAGCGGTCAGTTGTCAGTTGTGAGCTCGATGACGCAGGAATGGGTGTGCTTCGGCTCGGCTTGTTGTGTATATTCATTCCGTGGTGCACGCAGCGAATGAATCACGGATCGCTGAGCCCTGATCCCAGTTTCCGTTGCTGACAACTGATCCTGATCCCTGTTCTTATGCCCTATTTCCTCTTCAAGTCCGAGCCTGGCGTTTACTCCTTCGACGACCTTGTGCGCGACAAGGAAACCGTGTGGGACGGAGTCACGAATCCGACCGCGGTCAAGAACCTGCGCGAGATGAAGAAGGGCACGGAGTGGATCTTCTATCACACGGGCGAAGAGCGCACCGCCGTCGGCACCGGCTCGGTGGTGAGCGTGGACGCGAGCGATCCGAAGGTTCCTATCGTGCGCGTCAAGTCCGGCAAGCGGCTCAAGAATCCGAAGACGCTGGCTGCGATCAAGGCCGAGCCCATCTTCAAGAGCTCACCGCTGGTTCAGATCGGCCGGTTATCCGTCGTCCCGCTCACTGAGGAACAGTGGAAGTGGTTTCTGAGCTGACCGGTCGTCTGTCCGCATCGACTTTGTTTCGTCCGCTGACAGTTTGCCGCTCTCGAGCCATGCCCGCGTATTGAGCATCTGCCGGTTATCGAGCGCCCAGACCCGTCCGGTGAGCTCGTCGGCGGCTTTGCCTTCGCGCGCCGATTTCTCGAACTCGCTGGCGACGGCCTGCATCTTGGCATCGAGGTCGTCGAGGAAGTTGAGCACCAGCGCTTCAGGAATCATGGGCAGCTTGGGCGAGCCAAATTCGAGCTTTCCGTGGTGCGAGAGGATCAGGTGCACGACCAGCGTCCGTAGGCGCGGCGGAAAATCGGGCAGCTTGTCGATGGCCTTTTCAACCATCTCGACGCCCATGGGAATATGTCCGAGCAGTGTGCCCTCGACGGTGTAATCGAAGCCAACCGACCACTCGAGCTCGCGAATCTTGCCGATGTCGTGGAGGATTACGCCTGTCAGCAGGAGGTCTCGGTGCAGCACGGGATAGTGCGGCGCGACGCGATCGCCCAGCTTCAGCAGACTCACGACGTGCTCCAGCAATCCACCGAGCCATGCATGGTGGAGCTGGCGCGCGGCCGGAGCTTCGCGATACGACTCCGCCACCGGAGGGTCGCTCAGCATTGAGGTCAGCAGCTGCTTCAGGTTCGGGTCGGTGAAGCTGTCGACGAAGCCGAGCAACTGCTGCCAAAGCTCGCTCACGTCGTAGGTGGTGGCAGGCAGCAGATCCGTCCGGTCGACTTCGCCGTCGAGCGCTTTGCGCAGCTGGTCGATCTTCATCTGCAGGCGGTCGTCGAATCGCGAGACGCAGCCGCGCGCCTTGATGATGTCGCCCTTGGCCACGTCCTTGTCGATACGCGCGTCGGTGACGTCCCAGATGCGTCCCTCGACCTGACCGGACTTGTCGCCGAGGATGAGGTTCAAATATGGCTTGTTGGTTCTGGTGCTACGCTGCTGCCGCGAGAGAACGAGAAAAAAAGCGTCAAAGATCCTGGTTTCTTCAAAGCCCGCCAGGTCGGAGACAAAGATATCTTTCATTGGGATACTTTGAGCATAATCCCTTCCGGACAGGCTTGAACGCGAGGCGGCAGCGACGCTGCGCTTCGGGTTGGCGGCTGTGGCTTAAGACGAGAAGGCAGCAGGCGGAATTGTGTTCCGCCCGCTTTCGATCAGAATGAGAACCGCGTACCGAACTGGAATTGGCGCGGGGAGTTGACGGTTGAGGTGATCAAGCCAAACTGGGCGGCCTGGGAGGGATCGGTCTGGACGGCGGTGATGCTTGGCGTACCCGGCATTCCGAGCTGGGCCCGGTTGGCGATGTTGTAGGCTGAGACCTCGAAGCGCAGGTCCCGCTCCTTGCCGAAGGAGAAATGCTTGTAGACGGAAAGATCGAAGTCCTGCGCGCCCATGGTGCGAACGTGATCGAGATACGCGGGTGCGTTCCCGGCAACGAAGGGGCTGGCGGGAATGGCGAAGCAGCTGTAGTTAAACCAGGTGGTGTAAGTGTGCGGGGCTCCGCTGCCAGGGTTGCAGGTGAGGTCGGGCCGCTGATTGAAGTAGGAGGTGCCGGCGCCTACGCCCGGCGAGGCGATCGGCACACCCGTGCTGAGATAAGCGATGATGTTCGCCGTCCAGCCGCCTACGACGGCATCGCCTACTCCGCTCATGTTCACGGCGCGCCCGTGGCCCACCGGCAAGTCGTACGATGCCTGCCCGGTGAACTGATACTTCACGTCCTGCGGGCTGATCGAGTGCTCAAATTGAAGATCCTTCGGATCCTGGGGGCTGCCCAGGTGCGATCCCACAAATCCCAGCGGAGGATTACCATCGTCGGTCATCAGCTTGGCCCAAGTGAAACTCGCCAATGCGGTGAAGTGCTGCGTCAGCCGCTTCTGTAACTTTGTTTGCAGCGAGCTGTACTCGGAGTCGCCGCCTGGATAGCCGTGAACGATCACGCCATTCCCGTTGCCATAGCTGCCATTGCCGAACTGCGGAAACTCCTGCAGCGAGACCCAGAGCGGCACGGTGGGCGACCCATAATTCGCATTGGTCGCCGGCTGAGTGGCTGCCCATTGGTTGGGCACGTTGGTATTCAGCAGCGCATCCTGATTGGATGCGATGGTCGCCAGATCTAGCTGGTTCAGGTCGAATCCGCCCAACGGAAGGAACAATCCACGGCTTCCGACGTAGCCTGCGCTCAGCACGACCTGGTGAGGAAGTTCATACTCGAGGCCGAAGTTGAAGTTGTAGGTCGTCACCGTGTGCTGGTGATGAAGCATGGTGCTCAGGGTCGTGCCAAGGTTGTTTCCAAGGCCGGTTGGATTGGCGATGGTGGGCACCACGCCGTTGGGGAAAGGGTTGCTGATGGAGGTGATCTCGACCGAATTGCCCTGGTCGCCGCTGCATACGCCTGCATTGGCGCAGTCCCAGGCAATGGTGTTGGGATCTTCGTTCCAGTTGGTCGCGTTCCAGGTTGACTGCGAGGAATATCCGTCGCTGTCGAGCCCAGTGCCGCCCACCATCTCCGCGCTGGGCCCGAAGTAGATTCCGCCGCCGCCGCGGACGACGAGCCGCTGCGCTGCCTGCCACGAGAACCCGAGGCGCGGCCCGAAATTCGTCAGGTTGGTGGTGAAGGGCGAGCGGTTTCCGCTGCCGGCGTAGACCTCCGCACCGGTATACGCGACGCCGCTGACCGTATTGGCCGCGGTTGGATCAAAGTACTCAAGGCGGTTGTGCCGCTCTGTCTTGCCGCCGAAGATGTCCCACCGCAGTCCGGCGGTAATGGTGAAAGCCTTGGTGGGCCGGAACGTGTCCTCAACAAACGCCGCGTAGTAGGGATTTGATTCGGCCTCAAACAAATCTTTGGTGAAGTTCGGATAGTCACTTGATTCCGAGCCGGGCGTTGTTCCCATTCCGACGAGGAAGGAAGCAAAGTCACTGCCGCCGATGGCGGAGTTCACGGTCTGGTCGGTTGCCGAGATGTCGAACAGATAAGAGCCCGAGGGCGCGGGCGGCTGGCCGACATTCATGAAGCGTTTCATGTATTCGAAGCCGGCCGAAAGCTCGTGCTTGCCAAACAACTTCGTAGCCGACACGTTGGCGTCGCTGTTCTCGCTTGCGTATTGGAAGGTGTTGTAGTCGGCGGTGCCGCCGATGCCGCTGCCGTTATCGTTGAAGATCACGAACGGCAGCAGCTTGTAGACCTCTTCGGAAGCCAGGGATGCGGGGAATCCCAGTTTTGTGATGTCATAGCCGACCTGCGAGGGATCGCCGCCCTGATTCTCGTAGTGGCGGGTGAAGGAGTAACGCAGTTGCAGGAACAAACTCGAGCTCAGAGTCAGATCGTCTCCGAGCAACACATTTCGCCCGTTGGTCACGTTCTGCGCGTAATTCAGATCCCACATGTTGCCGAAGGCGTTGAAGGTCGAGGTAAACAGGCGGTCGAACGAGAAGCGGCCGAAGAGGCGCTGCTTGTCGCTTTTGGCCCAGTCCATGCGAATGTCGAACCGCTGCGCACTGGTCGGATCGAGCCCCGGCTTGAAGAAGTTGAGGGAGATGTCATCGGAGCTGGAGTCGCAGGTCGTGGGGTCAGGGTAATTGCACTTGGGGAAATTGGAGAGAAAATTGGTTGCAATCTGGTTCGGGCTGGTCACCATGTTGTTGGCGAACGCCTGCCGCGTGCCGTCGGGATTGTCGGGCACCAGCGGGTTGTAAATCGTGAACGGATCGGCTGAAAAATCGCCGCTGCGTTCGGCCGTCGTCGGCACAACAAAGTAGTTTGAGCCGTCGAATTGCTGCTGCTGGGTTGCCTCGTAATCGGCAAAGAAGAAGAGCTTGTTATGCATGATGGGGCCGCCGATCGCAGCACCTTCCTGGTAGCGGTGAAAGGCAGGGGGCGTGTTCGATGAGCCGTTGCTGAGCTGGCTTTGCTTGTTGAAGTATTCGTTGGCGGCCAGGACGTTGGGACGGAAGACGCCGAATCCATCGCCATGCCAGTTGTTGGTGCCTGACTTGGTGACGAGGCTGATGACGCCCGCGCCGCCGCTCTGGTAGGACGCCGGCGTGTTCTGCGTTTCAACGCGTGTCTCCTCGACGCCGTCTTCAGGAATGTCGAGCGCGGGAATGATCGCGCCTACGTTGTTTTCCGCGATGCCAAGGGGGCTGCCGTCCACCATGTAGTAGACCGACCCAACAATCGCCCCGTTGATGGTGTAGGAGGAGACATCCACGCCAGGGCGCCCGCTGGAGATGTTTTCGATGGCGAACGAACTGGAGGAATTAGGCGCTCCATTGGCAGGCGTGACGCCGGCGCTGAGCTGCACGAGGTCGAATACATTGCGCGTCAACAGAGGCACGCGGTCGATGGTGTCGGCTGAGATCAACTGCCCCACGGTCGAGTTGCTGGTATCGACAAGTGAAGTGGCTTCATTGACGGTGACCACTTCGTTCACTTTTCCTACGGCAAGGGTCACGTTGGCGGTTGTGACCTGGTCGACATTGACGCCGATGTTCTTGAGGACCGATGTGTCGAAGCCGTTCGCAGTCACCGTTACCTGATACTTTCCAGGAGCCAGCGATACAAATGAATACAATCCGGCCGCGGTGGAAGCGGCAGAGAACCTGGTTCCAGTGGCCTGGTCGAGCAGCGCGACGGATGCGCCCGGGACAATGGCGCCTGTCTGATCGGTAATGAGCCCGCTGATCCCGCCTCTGCCGGCCTGGGCCCAAGCCGCAATCCCCATGCAAAGGATCAGGAACGAAACGGACAGGAGCCTGCGCACGATTGCGGTGCATGCATTCGGGATTGTCATTGGCGATCTCCGTAGTTTGTTGTTGACATTCAAACGTTTGAATATTAGAACTGCAAATCTAGGAGCAAACACCGCGACTGTCAAGAGAAAAGATCGGGCCGCCCGGGGCGCCAGCGGCGACCTCGCAGCTGCACGCCCGGCGGCGCGGATCAAGCCGCCGTCGTCCAACGGCAGGCAGGCGGACGCGCAGGGGAGGCAGGGCATGGGACAGCAAAAATCCGGCCACGTCACCTTGCTCGATATCGCTCGCGCCTGCGGGTTCTCCGTGTCGACGGTCTCGATCGTGCTGAGCGAAGCGCCGCTCTCGCAAAACGTGGCCTCTTCGACGCGCGAGAAGATCCGTTCGATGGCGCGCCAGCTTGGCTATCACCCTGACGCGTTTGCCCGCTCGCTGCGACGCCGCCATAGCCAGACCATCGGGGTGCTGGCGTACGATCTCACCGATCCGTTCTGCATCCCCATCGTGCGAGGCATCCAGGCCGGCCTTCATCCCACCAATTACCTGCCGCTGCTGATGGACGCGCAGACCCAGCGCAAGCTTTTCGACACGTATCTCAAGATGATTCTTGAGCGGCGCGCGGAAGGCGTGATCGTGATCGCCAGCTGGATTTTTGAAGAAACCAACCTGCTGGCCGATATCGAGAAGAACCACGTACCCATCATCATTGTGGGCCGCGACCTGACCCGACGGCGCATCAGCTCCGTGTTTGTCGATAATGAAGCGGGCGGAGCGGTTGCGATGCGTCATTTATGCGAACTAGGCCATCGCCGCATCGCCGTGATTCGCGGGCCTGAGGAGCTTTTCGATAGCGCACCACGATGGGCGGGCGTGCAGCGTGTGGCTGCCGAGATGAACATTGAACTCGATCCCCGCCTTGTATTCCAGCTGCCGAACCTGGTCGATTCCATCTCCAGTTTTGAAGGCGGCATGCGCTGCACCAGGCAGATGCTCGCTTCGGGCATAACATTCACCGCGGTCATTGCATTCGACGACCTCACCGCATCAGGCGTCGTCCGCGGCCTGACAGAAGCGGGGATCCGCGTACCTCAGGATTGTTCCGTTCTCGGCTTTGACGACGTTCTGCCTGCGCTGGTATCGACGCCGGCGATCACCACGGTGCGGCAGCCGCTGAAGGAAATGGGTTTGAAAGCTGTTGACTGGGCGCTGCATGCGCTCGACAACCGCGAGCGCGGTCTCGATGCGCGACCTAAATTGCACAAAGCTACTCCGGAACTGGTCGTCCGCATGTCGACCTGCGCGCCCCCCAAGCGAAAAACCTGAATCGGGCACGAATTGCATCGCGTTCACTGCATCTTGAAAACCGGCTGCTTCGGGCAAGCCAAATCGCAATCCCGGACCTTGATTGGGAAAGAGACAGATGACCAGACACAAATTGCCGTTCCTTCTTGCATGCGCTGTTGCTCCTCTCCCGCTCTATGCGCAAAACGTCACGTCTCTCCACGATGGCTGGCAGTTGCAATCGGCCTGCAAGCCGCAGGCCACCGGCGACGTCATTTCGGCGGCGAACTTCGCTGCGGACGGCTGGCTCAAAACCACTGTGCCGAACACGGTGCTGGCCGCGCAGACCGCTGATGGAGTGTTTCCCGATCCCTACTTCGGCGACAATTTGCGCAAGATTCCCGGCACCAGCTATCCGATCGGGCGTAACTTCTCGAATCTTCCGATGCCGGCGGACAGCCCCTATGCCTGCGGCTGGTGGTATCGCACGGAATTCACGGCGCCTGCAGCGTCGACGCAGGGCCAACGGTTCTGGCTCCATTTTGGAGGCATCAACTACCGCGCGGACATCTGGGTGAACGGCCGCAAGATTGCCGACACATCCATGGTCGCCGGGGCGTATCGCACGTACGACTTCGATGTGACGGAAGCACTCAAGCCGGGCAAGTCGAATGTACTTGCGGTCGAGGCCTTCGCGCCCACTCCGAAGGATCTGGGCATCAACTGGGTGGACTGGAATCCCTGCCCGCCGGACAAGGACATGGGCCTGTGGGGTCCGGTCAGCCTGGTGACCACCGGAGCGGTGACCTTGCGCTCGCCAATGGCGGTCACACACTTTGAAGATGACACGCTCGCTGTCGCCGACTTGACCGTCTATGCCGAGTTGCACAATGCCGCGGACCACGCGATCAAGGGCGTCGTTGCGGGCACTGCCGCGGGTGCACGCTTCGAGCAGCCTGTCGAGTTGGCCGCGCATGAAGACCGCACCATCGTCTTTTCGCCTGAGCAGTTCCCTGCCCTGCGCCTGCAGAATCCGAAGCCGTGGTGGCCGTACCAGATGGGCGATCCGCACCTCGAGCAGCTCAAGATGAGTTTCAGCGAGCAAGGACATATCACGGACGAGCAGTCCACTGAATTCGGCATCCGCGAGATTACGTCGGAACTCACCGCCAATGGCAGCCGCCTGTTTCGCGTCAACGGCAAGCGCATTTTGATTCGGGGCGCAGGCTGGTCGCAGGACATGCTGCTGCGCACGAATGAGACACGCCTTCGCGATGAGATTCACCTGGTGCGCGACATGCACCTGAACACGATCCGACTTGAAGGGAAGCTTGAAACCGAGGACTTCTTCCGTCTCACCGACCGCGAAGGCATCCTGGTGATGCTTGGATGGTGCTGCTGCGACCACTGGGAGCGCTGGAAGACGTGGACCGACGAAGATCTCCAGATTGCGACTGCTTCGTTGCGCGCGCAGATGCTGCGTCTTCGCCAGCACGCCAGCCTGCTGGTGTGGCTGAATGGCAGCGACAATCCTCCGCCGGCCGATGTGGAAAGCGCCTATCTGAAGGTGGAGGCGGAGACGCACTGGCCCAACCCCATTTTGTCGTCCGCGACATCGACGCCGACGACCGTGACGGGGGAGAGCGGGGTGAAGATGACGGGGCCGTATGACTGGGTCGCGCCGAGCTACTGGTATTTCGGCGTGCACTACGGCGGTGCTGCCGGGTTCAACACCGAAACCAGCCCCGGGCCCGCGATTCCGTCGAAGGCCAGCCGCGAGAAGTTTCTTCCGGATCCGGATGCGTGGCCGCCCAGCCCTGATTGGAGCCTGCACAACGGCGGCGGCGAATTTGCCAACCTGAACGTGTTCAACGAGGCCATGGAAGCTGTCTACGCGACTCCGAAATCCGCGGCCGACTACGAGCGCATGGCGCAAACCATGGAGTACGCGTCAGAGCGCGCGATGTACGAGGCGTACAGCAAGAACAAATACACATCTACGGGCGTCATTCAGTGGATGCTCAACAACGCATGGCCGTCGATGATCTGGCACCTCTACGACTACTATCTGGACGCGGGCGGCGGATACTTCGGCGCCAAGAAGGCGTGCGAGCCGGTGCACATTCAGTACTCGTACGATGACCGCTCGATTGTTGTCGTCAACAGCACCTACAAGCCTGTCCCGGGGCTGCATGCCACGGTGGACGTGCACGATATCGCGTGGAAGGAGCTGTTCAAAGCCGATGCGCCCGTTGAAGCCGCGGCCGACAGCTCGCAACGCGTGTTCGACATCCCCGAGAATCTCTATATGGGCTCCGAACGCATCTTCTTCGTCGATCTCACGCTCGCCGATGCCATAGGACACGTGGTCAGCCACAACTTCTACTGGGTTCCGGTCACCCTGACGACGTTTGACTGGGAACGCACCGACTACACGCACACTCCGGCGATGCGCCAGGTGGACCTGTCGGCGCTTACCACGCTCCCGCAGGCCACCATCCAGTCGAGTGCGGAGATCGAATCGAACGCGCAGGGACGGGAGCTGCGGGTGCAACTCAAGAACACGTCGTCGAACCTTGCTTTCCAGGTCCGCGCCGCAGCCCGCAACGGTTCGGGAGCACTGATCGCGCCTGTCTTCTGGTCAGACAACTGGATCGAGCTAACTCCCGGCGAATCGGCTACACTCACGGCACAGCTGCCGGAAAGCGAGACTGCCACTCCTGTGATCGACGTCGATGGGTGGAACGTCGCGCCGTTCACGCTGACTCCCACGACCGCGGTCGCTGCGGGGCACTAGGATCACCCATGGCAGGCACTTCAGAAACCGCGAGCTCCGCCAATATCAGCCTGAAGCGGAGCCTCACTTTCTGGGATCTGATGCTCTACGGCATCGTGCTGATCCAGCCCACGGCGCCCATGCCGGTGTTTGGCGTGGTCTACAAGGAAACGAACGGCGAGGCTGTGATCGCGATCCTGCTGGCGATGATCGCGATGCTGTTCACCTCGATCAGCTACGGACGGATGGCGCGCGTTTATCCGCATGGCGGCTCGGCATTTCTTTACGTCGGCAAGGAGATTCACACCAGCCTTGGCTATCTGACCGGATGGTGCCTGGTGATGGATTACGTGCTGAACCCGCTCATCTGCGTGATCTGGTGCAGCCGCGCGGCCATCAATTTTGTGCCGGAAGTTCCCTACATTGTCTGGGCGATTTTGTTTGCAGTGATCTTCACGGTGCTCAATTCGATGGGAGTGGAGACCTCGGCGCGAATCAACCTGCTGATGGCCACCGCCCTGACGATCGTGATCGTGCTGGTGCTGGGCGCGGCGGCGAGATGGGTGCTCCACCTTTCGCATCCCAGCGCGGGATTTTTCATGCAGGCGCTTTACGATCGGTCCTCATTCAACTCGAGCGGCCTTTTGCGCGGCACCTCGATTGCCGTTCTCGCGTATATCGGATTCGACGGCATCTCCACGCTGACGGATGAGGCCAAGGACCCCGCTCGCAACGTGCCGCGAGCCATCGTTCTCACCTGCTTTGCCACCGGCGTGATTAACGCGATCGAAGTCTATGCCGCACAACTTGTCTGGCCGCGCGGCGCGGCTTTTCCGGATCTCGACACGGCTTATGTGTTTGTCGCCGGCCGCATGGGCGGGCCGATTCTCTTCCTCATCGTGAATAGCGCGCTGCTGGTCGCCAACATGGGTTCGGGCATGGCATCGCACATGGGCGCGGCGCGGCTGCTCTACAACATGGGACAGGATGGAGCTTTGCCGCGCAACTTCTTCGGCGCCGTGCATCCCAAGTCGCGGGTGCCGCGCAACAATGTCATCCTTATTGGCGCTGTCTGCCTGATCGGGGCGCTGATTTTCAGCTACCAGCTCGGAACCGAATTGCTCAACTACGGCGCGCTGCTGGCCTTCATGGGAGTGAATCTCGCATCGGCGCTGCGCGGCTGGCGTCACGGACGCATGTCGCAGTGGTTCCCCATCCTGCTCTCAATGGCCGGCTTTGCAACCTGCCTCTTCCTGTGGATCAATCTCGGAACGCTCGCGCGGATCGTCGGCTCATCGTGGGCGATCATCGGAGTGCTGTTCTGGGTGGCTCGCCGGCGCAAGACGGTTCTGCCGGGCGAAGCGGTGTGAATCGATCCCAGAAAGACGCCGGGCCTGGGATTCAATCCCAGGCCCGCATTGCCTGCCGGCTTTGGCTGCTTATGGCTGCGGCTGGTTCTGTGGTGCGCTGGCGGGCGCCGGAGCGCCGGGAACAGGGGCGATAGGGGTGGGCTGCTGCTGCTCCTGCGGCGGCGTGTTGGATGGAGTCTTCTTCTCGTCGCTCAACCGAGTCTTCTCGCCGGTTGTGGTTCCCTTCTTCTTTTTCTGCTTCGAGGTGTCTCCCGAAAGGCCGAGCGGAGCTGACTGCTGCTGGCGATCGGCAACTTCCGCCGCATCCGGCGGAGCCGGGGCCGATGCATCGCGCTTTGCGCTCTTACCGCCCTTTTCCTTCGGCTTCTTTGGTTCCTTCAGGCGATCGCTGTAGCGCGTCTTTTTGGCCTTGGGCGTCTCTTCGAGGGGATTGTCCGGGGTGGCGTTGCTGGCCACATCCTGCGGCACCCCGCCCGCATCCTCCGTCTGCATGGCGGGAGAATTGGGCAATGTTTCCTGCGGAGCCTTGCCGAAGCGGATCTTCTCTTTCTTGCCCGGCTTCATGGAGGCCTGTTCAGTCTTATCCTTCTTTTTCTTGTCGTTGCTGTTCTGGGCGCTCTTGTCGGGCGGCGGGGCGGCCTGCGCGTCCTCTGCGGTCGCGGATTTCTGCCGGAAGCCGCGCGTCGTTTCGCGGAAACGCGTGCGCTCCACCTTCTTCTTCTTTTTGGGTGAGGGCGGAGTGTAGGCGCTGTAGGAGATGGTGGGATGCACTTCATTGGGAGTCGCCGAAGTGTCGGTGTATCCCTGCCGGATGGTGATTGCCGCCTCCTGCCGCATCTCGGTCAGGTAATCACGCATGGCAGGCTCCATCTTGCTCATGTAATAGGCCTGCTCGACGTCCTGCTCCACATCCTTGTATGCCGGAGCACCGGCGGCCGCGTGCTCTTCAACCTTGAAGATCACGAAGCCCTGCTTGGTCTGAATGGGCGTCGTGACGTCGCCCGCCTTCAGCCCGAAGGTCGCATCTTCGAAGACCTTGTTGAGCTCGCCGCGCTTGTAGCTGCCCATGTCGCCGCCGGTGGCGGCGGTGGTTCCGTCGCTGAAGCTTTTGGCGAGCTGGGAGAAATCCGCTCCACTGTGCAGCTTGGCTTCGATGTCGTCGGCCTTGGCTTTGGCCGCAGCGACTTTCGCATCGTCTCCGGAACCGGTCGAAACGAGGATCTCAGCGAGCTTGACGCTCTCCGGCTTGGCATAGTCCTGCTTATGCGCTTCAAAGTACCGCTCCGTCTCACCGGGCGTGATGGAGATCTTGCGGCCGACCTCTTCGCGCATGACTTCCTGGGTGATGATCTGGTTGCGGATATTGGCCTTGAAATCCTCGTAGGAGACGCCTTGCTCCTGTGCCGCCTTCTCCAGGTCTTCGAGCGTGGCCAGGTTGTATTGCTTACGGATCTCGTTGAGCCGGTTGACCAACTCGGTCTCGCCGGTGATGTCGAGCTCCTTGGCCTTGGAGAGCCACAGCTGCTGATCGATCAGGTTCCGCAGCAGATCCTTGTGGGCCTCAGAAATCTCCTGCATGGAGGCGCCGTGCTGGCGTTCTTCCTGATCAAGTTCCTTCATCGCGCGGTCATAGTCCGAGGTGGAAATGACCTGGTCATTGATGCGGGCGACGATTTCTTCCACGACATTGCCGCCATAAGGGCTGGCCGGCGCGGCCTGGGCCGCAGCCGGGACTGCATACAGCGCCGCACCGAACACCAACGCCGCTGGGAGGTAAAGGAGTCTCAGATTCATAAGGTCGGCGCTACTGGGGCTGAAGTGGATTCCGCCTCTTAGCATAGACGCCATTGTAAATGGCCGGATAGCAGCCATGCGACGATGCAGCGCCGCATTTTGACCTCGCGCAAGCCGTTCGCTTCGGGCCGGTTTCCCACCGGCCTTCTGCCGGCGACCAGCTACCATTCGCTGCCGAAAGCGTCCAACTCCAGTGGTATACTTTTCATCAAGACCGCCTTGCGGGGCTCCTTCACGGCGCCTGCCGCACCTGACGTCCGGAGGTTCCTCCCGCCTATGACTCCCCGCGCCCGCCGGGCAATTTTTACCCTCCTTCTTTTCTTTGCCGTATGTGCCGTTGTCGGCACCTTCATGCAGCGCAAGGTCGGGGCGCAGTCGTCGCAGGACGAGAGCCAGATCCGAGACAGCCTGAAGACATTCACGGACGTTTACTCGCTGGTGGAGCAGAACTACGCCGAGCCGATCACGGGCGACAAGGCGGACGCGGCCATTTACGACGGCGCGATCCCCGGCATGCTCCGCGTTCTCGACCCGCACTCCAATTTCTACGACCCGAAGGCTTACGCCCGGATGCGCGAAGATCAGCGCGGCCACTACTACGGGGTCGGCATGGTGATCCAGCAGCAGGACGACAAGGTCTACGTGATCACGCCGTATGAGAACACCCCGTCGTTTCGGGCCGGCATCCGTCCCGGCGACGTGATTACCGCCATTGATGGGAAATCGGCCAAGGGCATGTCGTCTGACCAGGTTGCGAAATCGCTCAAGGGCCCCAAGGGAACGCACGTCCAAGTGACGATGACCCGCGAGGGCCAGGCCAAGCCGCTCGTTTTCGACCTGGTACGCGACGAGATCCCGCACCCCTCGGTGGACCTGGCGTATGAGATTCGCCCCGGCATCGGCTACATCCACCTGACCCAGTTCCAGGAAACCACGGGCCAGGAAATCATCGATGCGGTCAATCACTTCGGAAATATCAAGGGGCTGGTTTTCGATCTGCGCAACAACCCCGGCGGATTGCTGAGCCAGGCTGTAGAGGTTTGCGATCACCTGCTCAACAAGGGACAGGTTATCGTCTCGCAGCGCGGGCGCGCCTATCCCGACCAGGTTTACACGGCCACGCACGGCAACGACGGCAAGGCGTTCCCCATCGTCGTGCTGGTGAACCACAATACCGCGTCGGCTGCTGAAATCGTCTCGGGCGCGTTGCAGGATCACGACCGCGCGCTGATCGTGGGCGAAACCACCTTTGGCAAAGGGCTGGTGCAGACCGTCTACAACCTCAGCCAGGACACCGGGCTCGCGCTGACGACGTATCACTACTACACGCCGTCGGGCCGCCTGATCCAGCGCAACTACAGCGGCGTTTCGCTCTACGACTACTACTACAACCACGCCGGCGCTTCGCCCTCCAACTCCACCAACCGCGAGGTGAAGCTCACTGACTCGGGCCGCACAGTGTATGGAGGCGGCGGCATTACGCCCGACGAAAAAGTCGAACCGCCGAAGAGCAACGATTTCCAGGATGAGCTGCTTTACCGCTATGCCTTCTTCCACTTCGCGCCGTACTATCTTGCGAACCACACCGTGGACGAGAGCTTCCAGGTGAACGACCAGGTCATCCATTCGTTCAAAGAATTCCTGACAAGCCAGAACATTCCGTTCAACGACAACGACATCAACGCGTCGCTGGATTGGATCAAGGTGAACATTCGCGAGAACCTGTTCATCAGCCAGTTTGGCGAGCAGAAGGGCCTGCGGGTCCTGGCCGATTGGGATCCGATGATCCAGAAGGCGCTGACGTTCCTGCCCGAAGCCCAGGCACTGGAAGATCACGCACACCAGGTGCTGGCCGAGAAGGCTGAAGCGCGCACGAACGGTGCGGCACAGGGTGCAGCCGCAGCGCAGCAATAGGCCATTGGTCAATTGCAAATCAAAGGCCATCCAAGCGGATGGCCTTTTGCATTGATCAGATGGATGCCGCACGGTGTCTGGAATGCGTACGAAGCTCCTTGCAAGGACAGTTATCCTGGCTGTCCCAGGCGTTGCGTCCCCGAGATCTGCCGCATGCGCCACTCAGGATTGGGGGATCGACGCTGACTGGCCGGCTCATCGTTCGTTATCACTTTCTCGATGCGGGAAGCCAGACTGCGCGCGAAGGGCGCCGTCACGTGGTTCGAGTCCATATAAGCGGGAATTCCCCCGATCACGGTGTGACAGACGGCACCATCACAGAAAACATCCTTGAAGTTCAAATAATCGACCTCTCCAGCGGGCAGCAGCGCCACGGCGCGTCCTAGCGGCGAACTCGCCGGAATCTGGCTTTCGTTGACGGTGCATGGATCGTTGTTGGTTCTTGCTCGAGCCAGGCAATCGGGCAGCGCGAACGGCAGATTCGGGACGTCGTCGATCACGATTACTCTCATTCCGGCAGCGCGAAAGCGCTCCAAGATTTCGGCAATATCGCGACCGTCGTCTTCAGTCCAGTCTCCCGCTTGATTCAGAGTTTTCTCCCTGTAGGCGTTGTCTGATATGACGACGGTATCGATCTGCTGGTCGGCGATGATCGCCTCTGCAGCTGCCCGCCGCCAGATTCGGCATGCATCGCGATCCTTGGGACTCAGATAGAACTCGAGCGATCGGTCATCGGCGGTGACAGGACAGGATGCCGCGAGGAACGATCTAAAGCGTATTCCAAGGGGCACGGCGAACGTAGCCAGAGCCGGTTCCCACATGCCGGCGTGAGAATCGCCGAAAACAGCGATGCGTTCCCTGGTCGCGTTCTCCGCAGCGCCGAACTCGCAGGGAGCGACGGTCGGATCACCCACTTCATTCTGGCAAAACGACACATGGGGAAATCTCACGGTAATAGCGCCACTGGGGAACACGTTGACCTGCGTCTTCAAGTTTTCCAGAGCAAAATCTCTATCGGCCAAGTAATGGGAATTCGGACAACTGGCACCAGGCTCGGTCGCACGCGCGCCAAAGCAGGGGCCTGGATTCATCGAAAGGCCGTAAAGCTTTTCTCCGACCTTGATGGATTCGCCTTCGAGAAATCGGGCGCCCAGGAAGGCGAGTGTTGCGACGCTTGCCGACATCAGCAGATAGGTGGCGAGAGCGGGTGCGTTGCGCTGCGACGAGGGCGCCTGTGGTGGAGCAGGCCGGACAAAACGGAAGCGGTCTTCAACATGTCGCTTGGTGATCGCCGACAGAGCGAATGAGATCAGAAGCAGGACAATTCGAAGGGCGGTTCCCAGCTTTGCGACCCCGAGAGCGAGAGGTGTGAGAATCAACAGCGGCCAGTGCCAGAGGTAGAGCGAATAGGAAATGTCGCCTAGCCATTGAATCGGCGTAAACGCTATGATCCGGCTCGCCAGAGGTGAAGCGTGATCGTCGCCGATGACAAGGATGATCGCTGTGGCCAAGACTGCCGGTACCGCAGCAAGACCGGGAACACCTGACTCGGGCCGGAGAAGCCTTCCCGAGGCCATTAGCGTCAGCCAGGCAGCAGCAAAAAGGAGTTTGATCCAAATCCCCCGCCACCGATTCTTCAGGTTGCCAATCATCAGACCGGCGAGGCCGCCAGCGGCGAATTCCCAGGCTCGGGCGTAGGTGAGAAAATAGGCGGCTGTTGGATGATGACGAATTGCCAGGATGGCCGAGATCAGCGAAAACGCCAGGATGGTAGCCATGAGAATCCCGATGACAACTGGGATCAGGCTCTCCGCGGTACGCCGGGTTCTGGCCATCGCGATGCGGAGAGAGAAATACAAGAGCGCGGGCCAGACGAGATAGAATTGCTCCTCCACCGACAGCGACCAATAATGATTGACGGGCGAAGAGACGGCGCTGTCAGCGAAGTAGTTAACCGCATTGGCCGCAAACCGCCAATTCACGCAATAAATAGCGGCTGTGGCAGCGTCCTTCAAATTGGCCACTTGCCAAGCCGAGGGCATCGATAGAGCGACGGCAGAACATGTCAGTGCCAGCACCAGCAGAGAAGCGGGCAATAATCGGCGGGCTCTTCGCAGATAGAAGCGGCTAAAGTTCAAGCTCCCACCCTTGAGTTCCTTGAGCAGATGCGAGCTGATCAGGAATCCCGAGACCACGAAGAAAATGTCGACGCCAATATAGCCTCCCGGAAGACGAGCGGGGGAGAAGTGGTTCAGAACCACGAAAAGGACTGCAATGGCGCGTAGCGCCTGTATAGACGAGACAACGTCGCGGTCCCCGTGCAGCATGCGAACCTTCCAAAAATCCGTTTGAGGGCCGAATCGCAGGTGCGACTCAGCAGTGTTCTCAGCGCGCTAAACGTCCCGCCGAAAGACGACGAATTACGGGCGCGAAATAGTGCGCGCTCGCGATTGCCTGAATTGAATGGGATTAGAGCGAGAAGGGAGAGGGAGGTGCGCGAGAAGAAGCCGGTGAGCGGGGTTCGGATGGAGCCACGAGCAGATCAAGCCAGGATCTCAGGTGTCCGGACGCATCACCGCGGAGGATAGAAACTCGTCGCTTGCACCCCAGTTCGAAGCCACGCGATACGGGAACGCAAACTGCCGAAGGGACCGGGATCTGTCGCGCGCGCCACACCGGCCTCGCCGGATTCGGCGGCGGATAGTTCCCGGCCGTAGCCCTGTGAAAAGCCCCGTGCCCATCGTTGAGGTACACCTCGAGCCGCTGACGGGAAAAGGCCTTCTCGATGACGATGTCTTGTGCGCCGTCTTGATTTACATCGAGAGCTGAAATCGACAGATCAGATTCAGCAGAGGAGAAGCTGATTGCATCGTTCTTCCTGGCCGTAAGGTGCACTTCGATGCGGAAGGAGCGATGTCCATTCAGGGACCCTGTTTCCAGGAGAACCGCCCCGTCTGGCTTTTCATCGTGATCAAAGTCGGCTGTCGCAAGCGGCGACGAGAGCCGCGGCATCGCATGCGGCGTTGTTCCGATAAGAGAAAAGGCCCCTGGCGCACCGTCCTGAGCCCTTGACATGGGCACACAGAGAACAAGGGAGAATAGAACAACTCCGACGTTTGAGTGCCGAAGCTTCATAAGTCATAGAGGCGCGTTTTACGCCCGATCGATCAGCCCAATGTGTGCTGGTGAAGCGAATTATATTGGTCCCATCACTCTTCAACGCATTCGATTGCTTGATCGTCCATCCACAAGGTAACGGCACATTATTACTTTGAGGGTATTCTGCCCCTCGCCACCACGCCCGTCGTGAATGGGATCCCACCCAGGGAACTGGTTGCACGCGGATGGGTTGGCTCGCTACTGACGCGACTCGACACTGTCTACCGGAGCAGCTTCCTGAAACTATCGTCATCCAGCATTGTGTGTTGCCTCTGGCGTTCGAGGTACCTGACCGGGACGGCGAGGCGGGTGGCAAGCGAGCAGCGTTACGAACGCACACGCAGATTTCGGCCTGCCGATTGGGGTCCGCACAACGATGCCGTTTGAACCAGGCAGGCCATGCCCGGCTATGTCGCGAGGGCAGGGAAAATGCCCTTACCTCTGACTGGCCTCGCCGGTCATGACTTTCCGGTTGAAATCGGCCGACTTGTTCCGCGGCACGCTCAGCGATTGCCAGTGGTCGCACGCAAAATGTTTCGCCAGCAGCACGATCTGTCCCACGTGCTGCGCATAGTGCGCCAGTTGCCGATTGATCCCCTGCATCACCGAATGCGCTTCGCCGCGAATGGTGATCGTCCGGGAAAGATCGGCATCGGTGAGCGGCTCGATGGCGGCGAAGACGCATCGCCAACCATCTTCCCATTCCTTGAGCAATGCTTCGCGCGTTGCGGGAGGATCGACAAACTCCGAGTCGCGGTTCCGGTTCGGCTTCTCGCCGTCGGTGGTTAGAAAATCCGTCCAGCGGGACCGCATGTTTCCGGTCATGTGCTTGACGACGATCGCAATCGAATTGCATTCGTCATCGAGCACCGCGAACAATTGCTCGTCCGTGACCTGACCCATCGCGCGCTCGGCGAGCAGCTTGTACTGGCGAAATACCGCCAATGCATCTTCGATATACGAGGTCGTGAATTTCAGCGCCATGCCCAGAGTCTAGCAATTCTCATTTCGGAGGAACAGGCCACCGCGTCCGAAACGGACGAGGGGCATGAGCTCATCTCATGTTGATCTCGCATGGGCGGGGTTGTGCCGGATGAAATATGCGCAATGTTCATGGATGGGGCAGGCTTCGCAATTCGGCTTTGTGCTCTTGCAGATCTGCTGGCCGTGCTGCTTCAGCAGCAGGTAGGCGCGCTCCCTGGCGTGGAATTGACTGGGCACTTCGGCTTCGATGAGTGTCTGCGCGGTGCGATAGGTCGCGCGATAGTCCTTGCCCTCGCGGCCGGATTCGATTCGCACCAGGACATGCGCGCAGTTCGAGGGCACCGCGGCCAACGCGGCGAGATGACCGAAGAGCAAAATGCGATCGGCCCCGGGATCTCCGATGCTATGGAATCGTTTGAGCTTCTTGCGCACCTCGTTCAACCGGCCAACGAGGGCTGCGCGAAGATCGCCGCCGTATTCGTCCTGGACACATCGCGCAACCTCTTGAAGCCGCATGGCGCGCGTCTCAGGGAACATGCCGCTTCCCTTCAAGGCGGCTGCAAGCCTGGCCTGGGATGCAGCAAGAATCTTTTGCGGGGCAACACCGACCTGGCTGGCGAGCGCATTCCATCCCCGCGAGCACGCGACATCGCTCGCCGGATACCCGCAGTACCACCAGATCAGGAATTCATACGGATCGACAGGCCAGCACGGCTGCTGGGGACCATAGATGGCTTCGAGCCGGTCAAGCAACTTTGCGACGCTGAGAGGCTGAAATCGCATTCCTGCTCCAGCCGCTACCGTGCCGTTGATTCAGGCTCTCACGGCAGTCTAAACCGAATCATCCTTGCTGTGCACCGCACGAAACTCGCCGGCTCACGAAAGGTGGTCGCGTCTTGAATCGATCATTGGAACCGAACGCGCAAAGCGATCCAGTCAGGCTGCGAACGTTTTGTCAGAGCTTTGGTCTCCGAGTCCTGCGAGCAGCCCTGCGACGGAAATGTCTTCATCCATCGCATCCCAATGCAATCCACGCCTGCTGATCCGCACCATCTCTCGTTCTTCAGGCGTGCAGCTCAACAATCGCGGAAACCATGCCAATGGCACTCCGAGCGTTCTTCCGTCGCTCAGCTCGACCCACATGCTGTCAGCATCAAAACGAACCTTAGTCGCTTTAGCCGCAGAGCTCATTCCACGCCCTTTCAATTTCATCTCTGCGCTCAGCAGCCAGGGCTGCGAGCTCGCGTAAGGTGCGAGCGTCATACCCGTCATTGTAGGCCAGTTGCACCATCGGATTCAGCCAGAGTTTCGCTTCTTATCATCCTTTTCAACGTGAATGTGTACCGGCTCAAGCGGAGAACCCTCGTTGGAATAAAAGAAAAATCGGAAGCCTCGATGGCGAAGTGCAGTGGGCATGGCGCTTTCTCACATCGTATGCCGCACTGCCCTTACGGCTCGTCGTTATAGACGCCGATCTCGAGCTTGCCGCCTTCCGACAACCTCGCGCGAAACATCCCCGGTGTGTTGAAACTCCAGGCCATCTGTCCGTCGGGAGTAATCGCAATCACGCCGCCGTCGCCGTGCATCGACTCGAGCTCATGGTGGATCACCTCGTCGACGGCCGCCTGCAACTTCATGCCGCGGAACTGCACCAGGTTGCACACCTCGCGCGCGACGCCAAGACGAATGAAAAACTCGCCTGTGCCCGTGCCCGACACCGCGCAGGATTTGTTCGAGGCATAGGTTCCCGCTCCGATGATGGGCGAATCGCCGACGCGGCCCGGCATCTTGCCCTGCAGACCGCCTGTCGATGTTCCGGCAGCGATATGACCTTCGCGATCGAGGGCCACGACGCCTGTGGTTCCATACATGTGCGTGTCGGGTCCTTCATCGAGCACGGCAACGGGAACCGTTTTCCCTGGAGGCGGCACTCCGGCCGGGCGGGGAGGAACCGGCAGGCCTTCTTTCTCCAACTGCTTCACCAGGCCTTGCCAGCGACTCTCGGTGAAAAAGTAGCTTGGATCCACCTGCTCCACGCCCACACTTGCTCCAAAC
Source organism: Occallatibacter sp. (assembly GCA_035308825.1). Classification (GTDB taxonomy): domain Bacteria; phylum Acidobacteriota; class Terriglobia; order Terriglobales; family Acidobacteriaceae; genus Telmatobacter. Next base: position 84,088 of record DATGFX010000064.1, read on the forward strand.
TTTTCAGCGCCCGGTCCCACCATCAGGACATAGGGGGACTTTTCCATCACCGCACGCGCCAGGCTGATGGGATGTTTGGTGTGGGTCACGTCGGCCACGCCGCCGGCTTTGAGCGTGAAACCGTCCATGATCGACGAATCCATCTCGTTCTTGCCTTCGCGGGTAAACACCGCGCCTTTGCCGGCGTTGAACAGCGGATCATCCTCAAGGACATGGAGCGTGGCCTCGACCGCATCGAGCGACGATCCACCGGAATCGAGCACCTTCGATCCCGCTTCGATAGCGCGCTTCAAACCGGCGCGGTAGTTGACATCGCCTTCCGGTCCCAGTTGCGAACGCTCGATGACACCCGCGCCGCCATGCACCACAATCGCCCAATGATGCGCTTCCTGCTGCGCCATCGCTCCTTGCGCGCACGCTGCCGCCACCGCTGCCACCGCAATTCCCATTTTCAAACCCATCGGTTGACCTCGCCCTCCATGGTATAACTCCGCATCCGGCGGCCGCCCGCATCGGATACCATCGCAGCAATGAACGTGTTCATGCGATCTGTTCTGATCGGCTGTCTTGCGGCCGCTGTCGGCGCGTCTGCGCTGGCAAAGCCGAGGCCTATCGCGGTCAAAGTGGTGGTGGTGGCCATGTTCGAAGTAGGCGAGGACACGGGTGATACGCCGGGCGAACTGCAGTACTGGGTGGAGCGCGATCATCTCGATCTGGTTTATCCGCTCGCCGCGGCCTACCACGCGGTGCGGATGAACGACCGAGGCGAAATGGCCGTGCTGACCGGCCAGGGCACAGCGAACGCGAGCGCCACGATCATGGCGCTGGGACTCGATCCGCGGTTCGATCTGCGCCACGCCTACTGGATCATCGCCGGCATTGCGGGCGCCACGCCGGAGCGAGCCTCGCTCGGTTCCGCAGCATGGGCGCGCTGGGTGGTTGATGGCGACCTCGGATACGAGATCGATGCGCGCGAAATTCCATCCGACTGGTCGACCGGGTACCTGCCACTGCGCAAGACGCGTCCTTTCGAAGAGCCCGCCGCTCCGCTGGAGGGCCAAGTTTATGCGCTCAACACCGGGCTCGCCGACTGGGCATTCCAACTGACGCGCAGCGTTCCCCTTGCCGACACCGAGAAGTTGCGGCAGATTCGCATTGGGTTTGACGGGGCGGCAGCGCAGCGGCCTCCCTTCGTCACCATGGGCGATGAAGTTTCGTCGTCGCGCTACTGGCACGGCAGGTATTTCGATGGCTGGGCCGCGCAATGGATGAGCTACTTCACCGGAGGGCAGGGCCAGTTCGTGACCACCGCGATGGAAGACACCGGGACGCTGCTCTCGCTCAGGAATCTCGCGCGCACGGGCCGCGTCGACTGGAACCGCGTCATGGTGCTGCGCACCGTCAGCAATTTCGACCGGGAGCCCCGGGGCATGAGCGCCGCCGACAGCCTTGCGCGCCAGCGGGTCGGCAACTACAGCGCGTACCTTCCGTCACTCGAAGCGGCTTACACCATCGGGCACACGGTGGTGAATGAACTGCTGACGAACTGGGCGAAGTACAATCCGATCGTACCTGGGAGCTCGAATGATAACGCCCGCTGATCATCCGGAACACGTGGTCGAATTGCTCGACCACGCCTTCAACCGCGGCGATGTCGAAGCCGTGCTCGCGTTCTATGAAGAGGCCGCGACCGTCGTTGCAACGCCCCCAAACATTCTGCGCGGTAAAACACAGCTCAGATCCTTCTTCAAAACTGCCCTGCTGTCCGGGTCCCGCGCAAAGCAGCTGAAGGTTCGCGTGATTGAGACGGATGGCATTGCCCTGTTCCTTTCCCACTGGAGTCTTGTTCCAAAGGACGCCGCACCAGAGGCTGCCGGCCAGGTATTCTTCGCCACAACTGTTTTCCGGAAGCAGTCAAATGGCTCATGGAAGGTGCTGATCGACAATCCATTTGGCTCAGCTGCGTTGGAAAGCGCAGAACGCCCACCCGTTCACCCTCAAACGTGAATCGCCAGCAGCAGGCAAACCCACGACGCCACCAACGCGGCAATGCGAACCCGGTGCCGGGTATCCCAAGTGCGGTGTTCGCGCCAGACCTGCTCGGTCCACGATCCCGTGTCGAGCTTCGCCAGGCGGCTGTTGATGGGGACAAGAAACAGAAGCGTCAGAAGAATCACGGCCGCCCAGATGGCCGACGACACAATGAGCAATGCCGAGCCGGACCCGTGCCACCCTGCGAACAGTTCCACCAGCAAGAGCACCATGCTCACCGAGTACCAGACGGGCATCACGGCACCCAGGTTGCGCGCAAAGGCGCGCACTGTTCCGGCCCCGGCAGCCGGGTCGAGCTTCCACAATACGGGATTCACGAACACAGAAACCGCAAGCTCAACGCCGGCCAATAGACCTATGCAAACCACTGCCAAGACATTCAACCAAATCATCCTTAGTCAACTCCTGGGTATGAGATTCGCATTGGGAGTATACTGACTCAGGTAGATGTACTGACAAATTTGTCAGTATTAGAGAGTTCCCGTGCCGGTTTCGAAGAAGGAATGCTCCCCCTGTCCGATTGACGCCATGCTGGCGGTGATTGACGGGCGCTGGAAGGGCACAATCCTGTGGCGCCTGTCTGAGCGCCCGATGCGCACCAGCGAGTTGCGCCGCAGCATTCCGGAAATCACGGAGCGCATGCTGATCCGCCACCTGCAAGAACTGGTACGCGACGGCATCCTGGTCCGCCGCCAGCAGAAGACGGTTCCTCCGTGCGTTTATTATTCGATTTCGAAATATGGCTGGACGCTTGTGCCGGTGCTGGAAACGATCTGCGCGTGGGGACGGAATCATCTGAAGCTGACCCAGACCGCTTCTCGCGCGCACTGATTCCCGCGCGCGAACGGACTGAGTGTTCAAAGACGCTTGCGGAAATGCACGCAGCGATCGACGACTTCGAATCCGAGCGCGCTGTGCGCCCGAAGCGATTCTTCGTTGTCGATCAAGGCATCGCTCGCCATCTCCATGCAGCCGTTGGCCCGCGCCCACTCTTCGGCTGCCATCAGCAATGCCCGTCCGATTCCGTTGCCTCGCAGCGACTCGCGCACAAACCAGCCCTCGACGAAGGCGACAGCCTGCGCGGTATCGCATCCATCGGCGTGCGAGCGCAACCCGACCTGCAGGAAGCCTGCCGCGCTTCCGGATTCCTCCACGGCCAGCAGCATGGTTGCCGGCAGCGTGCCGCACATCCCGGTCCGGATCAGTTCCTCGGCCTCGCGCCGGAACTCCTCGACGGTCCCATCCGGCCACAGCAGGGCGCACATCTCCGCGATTGCATGCTCATCACCGACACGCGCTTCGCGGATCTCCATGCACTGATTCTACGAGTGCTCGATTGAACCGTTCCGATCGGGCTGCGTCGAAGCTGAACCGAGTCAAAGCTGAACCGAGTCAAAGCTGGCCGAGTTTTTTGAGTTCGGATCGCGGCAATGTCCTTGGCGAATCGAACCCCCGCAGTGCACAATGCAGGAGTTCCGCAAATCATTCGCCTGGTTGCGTCCCGCGCAATCGCAAGGAAGCCCGCATGCATTCACTCTGGTTCGGCGAGTTCTTCGGCACACTGTTTCTCGTCCTTCTTGGCAACGGCGTGAACGCCGCGGTCACGCTGCGCAAGTCGTTCGCTGCCGATGCCGGGTGGATGGTGATCACCACGGGATGGGCGCTCGCGGTTCTTTGCGGCGTCCTGGTTGCGCAGGCCTTTGGCAGTCCCGCCGCGAACCTGAACCCTGCGATCACTCTGGCAAGCGCGGTGATTACGGGTGACTACTCGCACTTGGCGAGCATGTGGTCGGCGCAGCTGCTGGGCGCTCTTGCCGGGTCATCCCTCATGGCGCTTCACTATGCGCCACACTGGCGCCACACGCCCGACCAAGCCGCCAAGCTCGGCGTGTTCTGCACCCATGGCGCGGTACCGAGTCCCGTGCTCAACTTCATCAGCGAAGTAATCGGCACGATGGTTCTGGTGATCGTAGCCGGCGCTATCTTCTCTCGCGGAGTTTCGGCCACCGGTCCTGCCGCCGGCGTCGGACCATGGCTTGTCGGCAGCCTGGTGTGGGGCATCGGTCTCAGCCTGGGTGCGACGACGGGATACGCTATCAACCCCGCGCGCGATCTCGGTCCGCGCATCGTGCACGCGATTCTGCCCATTCCAGGCAAGGGCGGATCCGACTGGGGCTACGCGATCATCCCCGTGGCCGGACCGTTAGCCGGCGGAGCGCTTGCCGGCCTGCTGCTTCACTTTGCGAACATCTAGAGGGGGGCGCGAGTTGCCGCTATCGAGCTGAGCGTCCCGCGCTCCGGACGCATTCATCACTTTGTCGCGAGTCTGGCCGACCTCATTTCAGGAGCAACTTGAAGGCGTGGGTCCACTGGTTGCGCGCGAAGCCAGGCTGACACCACAGGGCGCAAAGCGGTTCGATGGCGCGGGCCGATTCCACTTTGCTCATGTCGGCCACTTCCCATCCAAACTGCTCGCAAATCTGGCTCACCTGCTTCTTTGCGCCGGCATCGTTGCCGCAGATGAACATGGTGGGCTTGCCATCGGCATAATGAGGATTCACCATCAGAGGCGCACCCACGGAATTGAACGCCTTGACCAGCTTTGCTTCAGGAAACTCACGCTGCAATTGCTCCATCAGCGAGTTGTTTTGCGTGGTGTAAAACTGGAGGACCCCGTTTACCGGCGGCGCATCGGCGATCGGATTGCAGGCATCCATGATCACCTTGCCAGCCAGGTTCTTCGCCCCTGCCTGCCGCAGAGCATCCGCCGCTACGTTGCCTTTTACCGCGAGCATGATCAGTTCGCCAAATTCCGCGGCACCCGCAAAGCTGCTCACCGTCGCACCCTTGTTCTCCGCGGCCCACTCTTTCAGTTTTTCGGGCGACCGGGTTCCGATGGTCACCGAATGCCGGTGCTTCAGACATCCGCTCGCAAGAACTTTCGCCACGTCGCCCGATCCAATGACTCCAACCTTCATTTCTACCTCCGTGAGGTGGAGTTTAAGCCGCTGACCCGCACGGTTCAATGAATACAGTGTGGATTACCATCGCGCACCATCAATCAACATCCGTTTGCACATCTGCGGTATTCTCAATGAGAGCGAATGAAGGGTGCGTGCGCCCCAAGATGATTCTCACCAGCACAAAAATCTGGGGAACCGCCGCCGCTGTCGTGGTCGCGTCTGCCGCGGCAGGCACGGTGTGGTGGTTGCGCCGCCGCCGACCCACGATCGACGAGATCGAGCAGGCGCGCCGGGCGCGGCTTTCGATTGCCGGCCGCCTGGTGGACGGCATGTTGCTCGACCTTCGCGAGATGGCCGACGAGAGCGGCCGGACGCGAACCTTCCTTTTTTTCAGCTACTCGATCGGCGGCGTCGAATACGAATGCTCCCAGGACATCACGGTGTTCCGCGAGGCCCCGCAGCCTGCCCAGGTGCGCGCCGGCTTTCCGTGTTCAGTTCGCTACCTGCCCGGCAGCCCTGAAAACAGCATCGTTGTGGCTGAAGACTGGTCAGGGCTGCGCATCGAGCCGCCGCACTTCACGCCTTCGCCCAAGCTGAAGAATCCAGGCCCTGTCAGTACCTCCTGACTGCTTTGCTACACCTGTCTTTTCGCCGATGGCGAGCGAACCCTGCCACGTTTAGACTGAATGCATGCATGTCCACGCGGCGCCCACCGGCCCCGGAGCGAAAAGGACACAATCCGTATTGCGCTTCTCGCTCCTGGCTACTTTGGCCTACGTGGTGGTCACCTTTGTCGCTGGACTTCGCGCCCATTCGCTCGCGCTGCTCTCTGAATCGGGCCACAACGCATCGGATTTCCTGGCGCTGCTGCTGAGTTTTGCGGCTGTTTATTTCCAGACAAGGCCCGCCGACGACTCGAAGACGTTCGGCTACCAGCGGGCCGGCGTTTTAGCGGCCTTCGTCAACGCCGCTACCCTTATCCTCATTTCGATCTGGATCGGCATTGAAGCGGTGCATCGTCTCAGCGCACCGGTGACGGTTCAGCCGCGCCTGATGATGATCGTGGCGGCAGCCGGCGTGGTGATGAATGGCGTGATCGCGGCGCTGCTTTGGGGGGTGGCCCGCGATCTGAACATGCGCAGCGCGTTCCTTCACATGGCGGGCGACACGTTCTCGACGGCAGCCGTGATCGCCGGAGGCGCCGGGATCCTGCTCACCGGCCACAACTGGATCGATCCTGCGCTTTCGCTGCTCATCGCGGCGCTGATCTTGTGGTCGAGCTTCGGCATCGTTCTCGAAACGCTGAATATCCTGCTTGAAGCGACGCCGCGCGGGGTCTCGCTGGCGGCCATCCGCACGAGCATGGAGGCCGTCGAAGGCGTGGTGAACGTACACGATCTCCACGTCTGGAGCCTGGGCTCGCATACGAGCGCGCTGGCCTGCCACGTGACGATTGCGGACATCCCGCCCTCGGAGAGCGCCTGCATTCTCGTCAAGCTGAATCACGTGCTCCGCGACCACTTTCATATCCGCCACACCACGGTGCAGTTTGAGCACGTTGGCTGCGAGGAGCTGGAACACTGCGTGGTTCCGATGGAGGAAATGGCAGGCAGCGAGCCGCGCGGCCATCACCACGGGCATGTACATTAGTAGGCATTCCGGAGGGACCTCCATTGGTACAGCTTCGTGTTGCCGCCGTTTTTCTCTGCCTTGTTCTAGCGCCTGCGATTCCTTCTCTCGCTGAGCCGACATCGCAAGCCCCCTCTGCCGCGCCGACAGCCGACCGGCTTCAGGCGCTCACCGGCGAGTACACTGAGACCGACGATCCGGCCGTGCCACTCAGTTTCTATGTGCAGAACGGAAAACTCGTCGCCGAGTCTTACCACCTGGTTCCGACCGAGCTTACTCCGGTTTCCGCCACCGAGTTCAGCCTGCCCGGCGAGAAGGCCACGCTCAAGTTCACGCTGGATGCCTCGGGTCGCGGCTCGACGGTCTCGCCTTCGTATGCTCCCGAGGATGTCTACCACCGGACGGGAGAACCGGTGCACCACGAGTTTCACGATTACCAGCGCTCCGAAGTCATGATCCCGATGCGCGACGGGGTCAAGCTGCACGCCGTCATTTTGAAGCCCGCCGATATCACCACGCCGCTGCCATTCATCCTGTCGCGCACTCCCTATGGAGTGGACGGCAGCTCGCGCGCTGCGATCTTCGGCTATCGCCCTGAGCTGGCGCGCGCCGGCTACATCTTCGTCGATGAGGACATTCGCGGCCGGTTCAAAAGCGAAGGCGATTTCGTGATGATGCGGCCGCTCGGCGATCACAAGGACCCGAAATCTGTCGACGAAAGCACCGATGCCTACGATACGGTGGCGTGGCTCCTGAAAAATGTGCCGGGCAACAATGGGCGCGTGGGCGTGATCGGCACGAGCTATCCCGGCTTTCTCACCATGATGGCCGGCATCGATCCCAACCCCGCGGTGAAAGCCATCTCGCCGCAGGCGCCGATGATCGATGTGTGGATGGGCGACGATTTCTTCCACAACGGGGCATTTCGCCAGACGTATGGCTACGACTACGTAAAGGCTCTGGAGTCGAGCAAGGAAACCAGCGAAGTCGAGTATGGAAAGGACAAGGACGGCAAGCCCGTCGACGGCTACGACTACTTTCTTCAGCGAGGGTCGTTCGCAGAAGATGTGAAACAGTCCGGTTCGAAGATGCTGCCAACCTGGAAGCTCTTTCTCGAGCATCCGGCCTACGACGACACATGGTCATCGCGCGCCGTCGAGAACCACATGAATGCAGTCACGGTGCCGACTCTCTCTGTCGGCGGCTACTACGACCAAGAAGACATGTGGGGACCGCAGGAGGAGTATGCAAAACTGGAGCCGCACGACAGCAACCACGAGAATTTTCTCGTGCTCGGCCCCTGGCGTCACGGCTTCTGGTCGTCATCGTCGAACCATCTGGGAAACGTGCTTTATGGCGGCCCGATCGGCATGCAGTTCCGCACCAACATCGAGGCGAAGTTTTTTGCGCATTACCTCAAGGACGAAGCCGGCTTCAGCCTCGAAGACACGGCCAGCTTTCAGACGGGGTCGAACACGTGGCAGTACTACTCGCATTTCCCGCCCATCAAATCAGAACCGACCAGTCTCTATCTACAGGGCGGTGGTCTGCTGAGTTGGAACAGTTCCACGACCGATGCAAAAACCAGCTACACAAGCGATCCTGCGGATCCTATCCCCTATCGTCATCGCCCCATTCAGCCAACCTACGGCAACGATTCACACTGGTATAACTGGCTGACCGAGGATCAGCGCTTCGTCACCGATCGCAAAGATGTTGCCGTATTCAAGCTGCCGGTCCTCAAGAAAGACCTCATTGTCACCGGCGAAGTCACGGCCGACATCTTCGCCGCATCGACGGGGACGGACAATGACATGGTGGTCAAGCTCATCGACCAGTTCCCCGACGATGACCCGGACCCGGCCCTGCGCGGCTATCAAATGCTCACCAACGCGGAGATTTTCCGCGGGCGCTATTTGAACAGCTTCGAGAAGCCGCAGCCGCTTCGCGCCAACTCCCTTCATGAATACCGCTACAGCCTGCACGACATCGACCACGTCTTCAAGCGCGGGCACACCGTCGTGGTGGAAATCCAGAGCACCTGGTTCCCGCTCTACGATCGCAACCCGCAGACCTTTGTGCCGAATATCATGACGGCGAAGCCCGAGGACTACAAGGCGGCGACGATCACGATCTATTCCGACGCGGACCACCAGTCGAATTTGCTGCTGCCGCTGATGAACGCCTGCGACCACATCTCGTGCTTCTGATGCGATCGCAGCGCTCTTACCAGACGACGCAGCGATCCGCCTCGGGGCGCACCATGGCTGAGCCGGCCTTGCATTGAAACGCCGCGGCAAATGGCGGAAAGTTCGACATCGGCCCCAGCACGCGGTACTTCGCGACTGGATGCGGATCGCCCTGCACCATCAGCTTTTGCGTCTCGGGCCGTGTTTCGTCGCCGCGGAACTGGCCCCATGCGATGAAGAACTGCTGATCGGGTGTAAAGCCGTCGACCATCTCGCTCGACTGTCCTTGTGCTGTCTTCTTGAATGCGCGGTAGGCGATCTTTAGTCCGGCCAGGTCGCCGATGGACTCGCCCAGCACCAGCTTGCCGTTGATGTGGATGTCGTCGGGCCCGTCGATGCGATAGCCGTCAAACTGCTTCGCCACGCACGCGGTTTTTGCCTGGAACTTCTTGAGATCTTCGGGAGTCCACCAGTTCTCGAGCTTGCCGGTTCCATCGAATTGCGAGCCCTGGTCGTCGAAGCCATGCGAAATCTCGTGGCCGATGACCACGCCGATGGCGCCGTAATTCACGGCATCGGTGTAGTTCATGCTGAAGGCCGGCGGCTGCAGAATCCCTGCCGGAAAGACGATTTCATTGAGAAGCGGATTGTAATATGCATTGGAGGTTGGCGGCGTCATGCCCCAGCGGCCGCGATCGACGGGCTTGTTGATGGTGGACAGATTGTCTGCCACGACAAAACGCGAGGCTGAAACCGCGTCCTCGAAGTAGTGGGTTCGATCGATCTTGACGCTCGAATAGTCTTTCCACTTGTCGGGATAGCCGATCTTCACGTTGAATGTCGACAGTTTGTCGAGAGCTTTCTGCCTGGTTTCCGGCGTCATCCAGTCCACGCTCTCGATGGTGTCGTGCATGGCCGACAGGATGTTCGCCACCATCGCCTTCGCGCGTTCCTTCGCTTCCGGCGGGAAGTACCGCTTCACATATTCCTGTCCCAGCGCCTCACCCAACAAGGCATCCGTCGCTTCAGCGCAGCGGGTCGGGCGCGGCTTCAATTCGCCGACTCCAGCAAGCTGCTTCTGATAAAAGTCGAAATGCGCATCCACGAAGGGCTGCGAGAGAGTGTCCGCCCACGCATTCAGGAGCTGCCAGCGCAGGTATGTCTTCCACTGTGCGATCGGCGTTGAGGCAAGGAGCCGTTCGACCTCGGCCATGAACTCGGGCTGATCCACGTTCATCGCACCCGGCGCGATGCCCGCGTTATTCAGGTAGGCCGCCCAGTCAAAATGCGGCGTCATCTTTTGCAACTCATCGAGCTTCGCGGGGTGATCGGTATTGTGCGGATCGCGCAAGGCGACATTGTCGAGCGAGGCTTTTGCCATCGCCGTTTCCATGGTCATTACGGTCTGGGCCGCGGCCTTCGCATCGTTTTCGCTCGCGCCGCTGAGGGTGAATATTTTCGCGACGTAAACCAGGTATTCGGCGCGCGCATCAGCGAAGCGTTTCTCAGGCTTCACATAGTAATCGCGATCGGGAAGACCCAGCCCGGCTGCGCTGACGTCGGCAATCACATCGGTAGGCGAGTGGACATTCTGTTGGCCGCTGAACGCGAATGGCACCATGACGCCCATCAGGCTCAGGTCGCGAATCTCCTTCTGGAGACCCGGCGCATCGTGAATCGCATCGATTGCGTCGAGGTATGGCTTGAGCGGTGTGATACCCGCTGCGTCGATCGCCTTGACGTTGGTGCAGGACGCGTAGAAGTCACCGGTCAGCTGCGCCGGACTGGCCGCCGGCTGATCGCTCTTTGCCGACACATCGTCGAGGATGACGCGCAGCTGATCCTTGTTATCCTCTCCGGCTTTCCAGCGACGGCTCCAGCGGTCCATCGATGCTGGAATCGGATTCTGCCTGCGCCACGTGCCATTCGAAAAATCGTAGAAGTCATCGCATGGCTTCACGCTGCGATCGAGGTCAGCCGTTTCGATTCCCTTGAGCGTCTGCGCCCTTGCGCCTACCGCGAGGCCCACTGTCAACACTGCTGCCGCTGCAGTCTTCTTCAGCTTCATGCATCCTCCATACCACATGTCATTGTGCACTATACAGTTGCGGCGTGCGAAGCGTTTGTGACCACCCAGCGGCATCGACGCGCAATGCGATGCAAATTTCGCAATTCGCGTTAAGATAGAAGAGGAACGATGAACCTCCATCAGCCGATCCCGGCCCTTCTCTAGCGGCGCCCGCCGCATATACCTTTCCACGCCTTCGACCTTCGAATTACTTTGCCAGAACCCGCGTGCCGGAGGGCCACCATGCTAGATCGTCTTGAACAGATGGAGCAGCGCCATAACGAGCTGCAATCGCAATTCACGCTTCCCGAGGTGATCAACGACCACGAGCGCTACAGCAAGGTCTCGAAGTCGCTGCGCGAAATTGAAGAGCCCGTCGAAAAGTATCGCGAACTGAAGCGGGTCCGGCGGGCGCTGGCCGACGCACGCACGATGCTCGTCGAGTCCGACGCCGACCTGCGCGCCATGGCCGAAGAGGAGGTCGCCGCGCTCGAACCGCGGGAGTCAGCGCTCGAAGAGGAGCTGAAGATCCTTCTGCTTCCGAAGGATCCCAACGACGAGAAGAACGTGATTCTCGAAATTCGAGCCGGGACGGGCGGCGACGAAGCCACACTGTTCGCGGCCGAGGTCTTCCGCATGTACACGCGGTTTGCGGAGCAGAAACGATGGAAAGTTGAAGTCATGTCGATCTCCGAATCGGGCGTGCACGGCTACAAGGAAGTGATCGCGATCATTGAAGGCGATCGGGTGTACTCGCAGCTGAAGTGGGAGTCGGGCGTGCATCGGGTGCAGCGCGTGCCGGCAACGGAGACACAGGGACGTGTGCATACGTCCGCGATCACCGTCGCCGTGCTTCCTGAGGCGGAAGACGTGGACATCAAGATCGAAGCGAAGGACATCCGCATCGACACGTTCTGCTCCTCGGGGCCGGGAGGCCAGTCGGTGAACACGACGTACTCAGCCGTGCGCATCACGCATTTGCCCACGGGGACGGTAGTGAGTTGCCAGGATGAAAAATCGCAGATCAAGAATCGCGAAAAGGGTATGCGCGTTTTGCGGTCCCGGCTTTACGAAATGGAGATGGAGAAGCAGCAAGCCGAACTGGCCAAGGAACGCAAATCGATGGTGGGCTCGGGCGATCGCAGCGAGAAGATCCGTACCTACAACTTCCCGCAGAACCGCCTGACGGATCACAGGATCGGCCTCACCCTGCACCAGCTCGACCTGATCATGGACGGACGTCTGCAGCCGATTGTGGACGCGCTGATTACGCACTACCAGGCTGAACAACTCAAAGGCGACAGCGCGGCCGCGTAATGCGACTTCGCGATCATCTCGATCTTGCCGAAGCGCAGCTGAGCGCAGGGCCTCATGCGGACCGGGCCCGACGTGATTCCGAGACGCTTCTGCTGCACTTGACCGGGAAAGATCGCGCCTGGCTCATCGCCCATCGTGATGACGACTTCGGCGGATGCACTGCGGTTCATTATGCCGGGCTCGTCGATCGCCGCGCCAAGGGAGAGCCTATCCAATACATCACCGGGGAGTGCGAGTTTTACGGCTTACCCTTTCGCGTCACGCCCGACGTGCTGATTCCCCGGCCAGAAACGGAACACCTGGTGGAGAAAGTCGGCGAATTCGCTCCCCGGTTTCGCGCACCGCGCATCCTTGACGTTGGCACCGGATCGGGTTGTATCGCGATCAGCATTGCCCACGACTGGGGGGATGCCGATATCACCGCCGTCGATATCTCCGATCGCGCACTCGAAATTGCTCGAGGAAATGCGAAGCGGATCGGTTTTGCCGAACATATCCGCTTCCTTCAGGGCGATCTTCTCGCGCCGGTTGCGGGGAAGCGATTCGAGATTATCGTCTCCAATCCGCCCTATGTTCCCAACACTGATCGCGCCCTGATTGCGGTGGAGGTCCGCGAATATGAACCCGCGGTTGCGCTCTTTGCCGGCGCCGACAGCGTGGACGGCCTCGACATTTACCGCCGCCTCATTCCTGCTGCGTTCGATGCTCTTGTTCCCGGCGGCTTCATCGCGCTCGAGATTGGATTCACGCAGGCCGACTCGGTGCGGGCGCTTCTCTCCGCGAGGGGATTCACTGCGATCGAAACCACTCCCGATCTGCAAGGCATTCCCCGCGTCCTCACGGCGCAACGACCATGAACATCTTCGAGCGGACCAGCATGTGTGTTCCGATCCCTGACACTTGATCCCTGTCCGCTGATTTATGCTTTTCTGCGGAAAGGATTCCTGATCATGCCCGCTTCAAAAGGATTCGCAGCCAGCAACGCGCATTCGCCGCTGGCGCCTTACAATTTTTCGCGCCGCGAGCCCGGCCCCACCGAGATCACCGTCGACATTCTTTTTTGCGGCGTCTGCCACTCTGACTTGCACATGGCCCGCAATGAATGGGGCAACGCCATTTATCCCATGGTTCCAGGCCACGAGATCGTCGGCCACGTTTCCGCCACGGGCAAATCGGTAAAGAAATTCAAGACCGGAGATATTGCAGCCATTGGCGTCATCATCGATTCGTGCCGTCACTGCCCTCCATGCGAGCGCGGCGAAGAGCATTTCTGCGACGAGGGCTCCACGCTGACCTACGCGGCCAAGGATCGCGTGGACGGCTCGATCACCATGGGCGGCTATTCATCCAACTATGTTGTCGACGAGCGCTTCGCACACACCGTTCCATCGAATCTGGACCTCGCCGCGGTGGCGCCGCTGCTGTGCGCCGGCATCACGACCTACTCGCCGCTGCGCCACTGGAAGGCCGGCCCGGGCAAGAAGGTGGGGATCGTGGGACTCGGCGGACTGGGGCACATGGGCCTCAAGTTCGCCCACTCGTTCGGCGCGCATGCGGTTCAGTTCACCACGTCGCCCAGGAAGAAGGCCGACGCGCTCAAACTAGGCGCCAATGAAGTGATCGTGTCCACCGATCCCGCGGCGATGAAGGCGCACACCAAGACTTTCGATTTCATCCTCGACACGGTGTCGGCGCCGCACTCTCTCGATCCGTATCTGTCTTTGCTGAAACAGGACGGCACCATGACCCTGGTCGGCTTGCCTGAGCAGGCGCCCGAGTTCGCTGTCTTCAGCCTGATCGCGCGCCGCGCATCGGTGGCCGGATCGATGATCGGGGGCATGGTGGAGACGCAGGAGATGCTCGACTACTGCGGCAAGCATGGCATCACGGCCGACGTCGAAGTGATTCCCATCCAGAAAGTCAACGAGGCCTTTGAGCGCCTGCTCAAACAGGACGTGAAATATCGCTTCGTCATCGACATGAGCTCGCTGAAGTAATGCTCGCGGAGTCGATCGGGAGCTGGCGATTCCATCCTGAACGCATTTTGGCGCGGAACTTCCTCGGTCCCGCGCCAATGCAGTGCCTGCTTCGGAATCAGCTGAACAGGTCCTTCATCTTGTCGAGCAAGCCGGGCGACGTCGGCTTGTTCTCCACGGTCAGCGATTCGGCGAGTTGCGCCACCAGGTCGCGCTGCGCGCGGCTCAGCTTCTTCGGGATTTGCACCATCACCTTAACGATCAGGTCGCCGCGGCCTTTCTCGTTCAGGTGCGGAACGCCACGCGCCCGCACGCGGAGTTCTTTTCCGCTCTGGGTGCCCTCGGGAATCTTGAGGCTCACCGGGCCGTCCATCGCGCCGATTTCGATCTCGGCGCCGAGCGCCGCCTGCGGAAAGCTGATGGGAATGACGCAGTGCAAGTCGTATCCGTTGCGCTCGAAGAAATCATGCGGCCGCACCGAAAGCACGACATAGAGGTCGCCGCTCGGGCCGCCGGATCGTCCCGCATCGCCTTCGCCGCCGAACCGGATTCGCGTGCCTTCATCGACGCCCGGGGGCACTTTCACGGTCATCTTGATTTCCCGCGTGATGCGCGTTTCGCCGCGGCAGGTCGCGCACGGATCGCTCACGATGCTGCCCATGCCTCCGCACGCGCTGCAGGTTCTGGCCACCGAGAAGAAACCCTGCTGGTAGCGCACCTGACCGCGCCCATGGCATTGCGGGCACATGCTCGGCCCGCGCCCTGACGCGCTGCCGCTTCCCTTGCAGGTCTCGCACATCTCGAAGCGGCGCACTCTGATCTCGGTTTCTTTCCCGAAGATCGCATCCTCGAAATCGATGGCCATGTCGTAGCGCAGATCCTCGCCGCGCCGTTGCCGCGATTGCCGCTGCGCGCCGCCCATGTTGAACATCTCGCCAAACAAGTCGCCAAAGATGTCGCCCAGGTCGACATTCGCGCTGAACCCGCCAAACCCGCCGGGTCCTGCCGCGCCGACTCCCGCATGGCCGAAACGGTCGTATGCTGCGCGTTTATCCGCGTCGCTCAGCACCTGGTAGGCCTCGCTTGCTTCTTTGAACTTCTCTTCCGCCCCGCGGTCTCCCGGATTGCGGTCAGGATGATACTTCAGCGCCTGCTTGCGATAGGCACTCTTCAACTCCTGTTCGCTGGCATCGCGAGAGACGCCCAGCACCTCGTAGTAATCAGCTTTGCTCACGTTTGTCCCGGAACCCATTCTCTAAAAAAATCCCCTGATTCAGTCGTTCGTCTGTTTCGGATTCGATGCCACGCGCACCAGCGCCGGCCGCAGCAGCCGCTCGCGGATTCTGTAGCCGCGCCGGATCTCTTCAGCCACATGCTGGTCGGGCACATCATCGCGCTCCACGGATCCCAGCGCCTCGTGGTGGTGAGGGTCGAACGCTTCGCCAACAGACGCAATCGGCTGCACCTGCATTTGACGCAAAATCTCATCCATTTGCTTCACGATCAGCTCGACCCCGGATCGCAGCTGCTCGGTGGTGCCCGTCGATTTCAGCGCCAGCTCAAAGTTGTCGAGCACGGGCAGGAACTTTTCGACCACGTTGCCGGTGGCAAGATCCTTGAACTCCTGCTTGTCGCGCTCCGCGCGCTTCCGCGCATTCTCAAATTCCGCCTGCAACCTGGCCAGGCGATCAAGCAGCTGATCGCGTTCCCCTTTGAGCTGTTCATAATCCGCCTGGAGCTTCTCCAATTCGGATGAGCTCGCGGACGCAGCTTCGTGTGCTTCCTTCCGTATCTCAGCGATCGATTCGCTGCCTTGCGAACGGGCGTCCGCTTCCGGCGCCTGAACCTGTGTTTCCTCTGCCATGTTTCTTCTTGAACTCCAGGGAGTTTTCTTCATATTCCATTTTAGATTCTGACCGGCAGACGGCGATACCCGCCGCCGCTACGAACCTAACTCATTCCTGTTGTGAGATGTAGACAGCACCCCGTGCGATCATCGCGTGGGCCCTAGTTTGGTGGAAACCCAAAGAGGCGTTCTGACAGACCCGCCACATAGCGCACCGCCTGAATCATCTCCTGGTATTGAATGCGGGTGGGCGCAATGACTGCCACCGTTCCCAGGTTGGACCCGCCCAGCCGCGCCGGCGCGCCGATCAGCACCAGGTCCTGCATGGCCGGGGAAGCCTTGTCGAGCCCCACTACCACGCGCACCTCCTGCTGCCGGCCATCCACGTAGGCGGTCAGCAATTCCACCAGCCTCTGCTTGGCTTCGAGCGCCAGGAGCATCTGGCGCAGGCGCTCGCGATCGGCTTCGACCGCGATCAGGTTTGCCATTCCTTCGACGAAGATCGCGGGGTTCGATTCCCCGCCCTCCAGCGCACCCTTTCGGCAGAGCTCCTCCACATCCTTGAGCATGTTGTGGTAGGCCTCGCGCTCCGCATCCATGCGACGCGCTACTTCGACCCTGATCCGCTCGATCGGCCATCCCCGAAAATTTTCATTCAGATATCGCGCCGCCGTATCCAGGTCAGAAAGCGACAACTCACGATCGAGAGTCAGGGCGCGATCGAGCACCGCTCCGCCCTGTGTGACGAGGACAGCGAGTACGCGCCCGGCCGACAGGCGCGAAAAATGGATGTGTTCGAGAACCTGTGCGGCGGTCGAACTGGCCAGCGCCACGCCCAGCCCTCTCGAAATCAGCGCAAGGACGTGCGACGTGCGTTCGAGGAACTCACTGCCGCTGGATACTCCCGAGAAGCTGTCTTCGATCTGCTCTCTCTGCTCCGCGCTCATGGGCGCTGCTTCGCGTGGCGCGCCGCTCCAGGCCGCCGCACTCTGCCGGCTCACCAGGACATCGGGCCGGGTAATCTGCTCCACGTAGTAGCGAAAAGCTTCGGCTGTCGGCACACGGCCAGCGGAGGTATGGGGCTGATCGAGCAAGCCCGCATCGCCGAGCATGGCCATCACGTTCCGAATGGTCGCCGAGCTCAATCCGTCGCGGTTTGCGAAGGCGTGCGCCACGGCCTGCGATGCCACGGGTTCGCCTGTGGCGATGTATTGTTCAATGATTGCCGTGAGCACCAACCGCTCGCGCGGGCTGATTCGCGTTTGAGTCATCGCGCTCCGTGCCGGGCCGAACTGTAGTCCGAGGCTTCAGAACCCGGCCGAGGTCCCCATTCACTCCCATTACATCAGATGCAGAATTTTCAATTTGGATGGAGTAATCCTCTTTAATCCTAGGGACTTACGCTCTGTGCTGTCAAGGATTCAAGCGGCTGCGCGCATCTCACGGGCAACCCCGCTACTTTCGCTTGTGTTCTCAAAAAACATGGGGTTGCGAAGTCCCGCAAATCCTACATCCGCGAGAGCATGCGTGGCCCTGAGCCCGTCCACGCCCGCAGCCCTGTCCTCGGCCGGCCCGTAGTCAGAGCCACCGGAAAGGTCTTTTGTATGCCGACGGTGATCACCTGGCAAGAAATCGCGCTGCGCTTGATTCTGACCGTTCTCGCCGGCGGCCTGCTCGGGATGGAGCGCAGCCGCACGGGTCACTTTGCCGGCCTGCGGACGACCCTGCTGGTCGCCCTTGCCGCCTCGGTTTCGATGATCCAAATGAACCTGCTGATCCCGACCAATGGAAAGCCGCACGATTCCTATGCTGTGATGGACCTGATGCGCCTTCCGCTCGGCATCCTCACCGGGGTCGGATTTATCGGCGCAGGCGCCATCATCCGCAAGAAAAACGAAATGATTGTCGGGGTCACGACGGCAGCGACGATGTGGTTCGCCACGATCGTCGGCCTCTGCCTTGGAGGCGGCCAGAAGATCCTTGGCGTGGTGGCCGCCGTGCTCGGCTTCCTGGTGCTGTGGGGATTGCGCCGCTTTGAAAATCGCATTGAGAATTACCAGACCGCCGCGCTCAGCCTCACCATCGCCGAAGATCGCATGACGGCAGAGCGCCTGCGCGAGCAGTTGGTGAAAGCGAAGTTCCACGTCAAATCACTTTCCGTGGCGCATCGTGTCAGCGAACACCACAAGAAGTTCGATTGCGACGTGCGCTGGCCATCGTCGGAAGGCGGTCCGGCGGTTCCAAAACTGCTTGCGGAGCTGGAACAGCTTCCCGGCATCATCGAGCTAACATGGAAAGCGATCAGTTCGGCGCCGAGTTAACTTCGCAGTTAACTAGTAAACCTCCTTATGGGCGCATGTAATATCCTGAGTTAGTTCTAGCAGTAACTCCAGGCCTATCCAGGATAACTCGCAATTCGTGGTATGTTGTAGCCTGGTCCGCGACCGCGGGGTTGAAGCTGATCCGGTAAAATGCGTTCGCGTCTGCAACACAACGCGCGATCTGGCCTGCCACGTCATTGTCCGGACCCAGCACCTCGCCACCGCTCTGAACCGCCAGCACCTTGAGAGCAAGATTGGCTGAATCCGCCTGGCTTGCGCTTTTCACGCCTTTCAGATACCCCATGTACGCCGTGTCCCGCATCCCGGCCCCGTTCGACGAATCCTGCGGAGAAACGCTGTACACTGCCATTCGCGATTTCCGCAAACCCGTCGACAGCGCCACGATCGCATCGAAGTAACGCAGTTGATCCTTGTTCGAGAACGAACTGAGCTCCTGCCTCGTCAGCATCGGCCATCCCGGACCAACCCAGATCAGCAGCTTGCGGCCCGGGGCTTTTGCTTCGTTGTCCGCGATCGCTTCCAATTGCCGCACGCTCAACTGAAAGCGCTCCAATGCGCCCTCGCTGCCCATCGCGGAGCTGATGCTGCTCACGCCACCCTTGATCTGGTGCACCACGGCGGCCTCCGCATTCCCATCCATCGTCGCTCTCGGCTGCACGCGAATCCCTGCGTCGCTCAGCAAAACCAGCGCGGTGGGCTGGTTCAGGTGTCCGCCATCCGCTCGCAGAAACTCTTCCACCTGGTCGCGCACAAACGCCACCTGCTGAAACGTCAGATTCAGTGTGTCGATCACCAGGATCACTTCCACCGCGGGATCCGGCTTCACTCGAACGCCATCGAATTCCCGAAACGTCAGGATTTTCTCCGGCTGTCCGTTGTCGAGCACCTTGAAATCCCACGGCCCGAGCCCTGCCACCGGCTTGCCCGAAGCGCCGGCCGCCACTACGTCAAGCTGAATCCGTCCAGCCGCCGCGATCACACTCGCTGCGCCAGGCTTTCGCACCGGCGGCCGCTCCTTCAGCACCGGGTTATCCGGCTGGCTCTGCTGTGCGGCCAGAGCACTCACCATCACGCAAGGCCCCAGCAACATCGCAACACGAATCCAGCCATTCAGCATGAGTCCCCCTGTTCCGATTGCACCGCTCCGAGTCTAATCTCAGCAGTTCCCGAAGGCATAATGTTAGCTGTGCCTCACCGGAAGCATCTGCGTGCGTTCCCTCGTGGTCGCCGTGTTGCACAACTTCTCGCTCTCACCCTGTCTCTCGCAGACGCTCTGCCCCTCTCCGCTCAGAACCAGTCAGCTTCGCCGAATTCCTTCGACACCGCTGCGTGGCTCCATGAAACCCAGCAGTGGCGCGCCCAGCGGGCAGCGGATCTCTCCGCGCCCAATGGACCGCTTTCTGTCGCGGATGTTGAGTGGCTCAAGACCGGCGTAAACAGCATTGGCGCCGCCGCGGGCAACGGCCTTCAGATCGCTCACGCTCCGGACCACATCGGGCTTCTCACGGTCAGCGGAAAGTTGCCAGGTAACGCGATCGTGCAGCTTCTTGCGCCGCCGGGCGGGTTTCCTGCCGATCTCGAAATCGACGGCAAGCCCGCCCGCGAAGGCCCGCTGGACGCCGGGGATCAGCATCCCTCTGTGATCACGTGGCACGGCCTTTCGCTTGCTGTCGTCGGCCGCGGCGATCGCTTTGCGCTTCGCATCAACGATGCGGACGCGGCGAACCGCAGCGGCTTTCACGGCCTGCGGTGGTTTCCCGCCAATCCCGAATTTCGCGTGAACGCACGCTGGATTCCGAACCCTCCGCGGCAGGTGGAAAAGATCCCTACGGCCCTCGGCACCAAGATCGAGATGCCCGCGCCGGGCGTCGCCGAGTTCCTGCTGGATGGCAAGGTCGTTGTGCTGGAGGCGGTGATCGAGGGCGGCGACACCAGCAAGCTGTTGTTCATCCTCAGCGACAAAACGGGTCCAGCAGCCACGAACGCCGGAGGCCGCTACCTCACCACCGATTTGCCCGATCACGGACTCGACAAGCCCGGCAACCTGGTCCTCGATCTCAACCGGCTGTCGAATCCGCCCTGCGCTTACACGCAATCCGCGACCTGCGCTATGCCGCCGGAGAGGAGCCGGCTTCCGATCGAGATCGAAGCCGGCGAGCTTCGCTATCTGCGCTGAAGCGCAGGTGCGGTTTGTGCCTCGCGACGCGCTGAGGCACACGAATCCGCGCCTCATTTTGCAGTGTGGAAATCAGATGGATGGTGTTCCGGACGCTCTAACGCGCCCGCTGCTGGCCCGCGCCCGCGCGGCGGTTCTGTTGCAGGACCCGCTGGGCATACCGTGCCGAGGGATCTTCGCCCGCTTCGAAGAAGATCGGCATGCCATTCTCGTCGCGGTAAGGCGCCAGGAACTTCATGCCTGAATCCCTCTGCGCGTCCTTCTGCTTCGCGGCACGGCGCAGGTCGAAACCCACAAATGCCAACAGCGGCAAGGTGATCAGAAGAAAGCCAAAAATCCCCATATGATCCGTCAGAGCCGAGGGGATGATGAACGATATCGCTTGGTGCATAGGCGTCACTCCAACATCGCTTGATC
Source organism: Occallatibacter sp. (assembly GCA_035308825.1). Classification (GTDB taxonomy): domain Bacteria; phylum Acidobacteriota; class Terriglobia; order Terriglobales; family Acidobacteriaceae; genus Telmatobacter. The sequence goes on from DATGFX010000064.1 coordinate 105,063, forward strand.
GGCCGCCCCGGGCCGCGCATCAACGACAAAGGCATCAAGGCCGCCGTTCTCCACGGAGCCAGATACCGCACAACAGAAACCAATTCGGGATTGCGTTCCTTATTCTTCGGTACCGTCCCGCTTAACTTCAATGGAGCTTTGGGGTCATTCGGCGTCCCCATAGTTACGCAGGTAATTAGACAAAACGGATGTTGAAGCCGGTTTCCTTTCATTCCTGGCGTTCACCGCGACCGGCGCGAAGCGGTTTGAGACTGCATGCGACCCCAGACGGAGCGGCCTGCATCGCCCAAATTCACATTCCGTTCATCTCTTATTCATCTGCCCCGTATATCCCTGTTTCAAGCCGATTTCTGCGTTGTCCCCCACTCGAACGGCACTGTTTTCCACCCCACTGGAGCTTCCCATGGCCGATATGGCAACCACCGCAGGCGCCCCGCCTAGAGGGGCATCTCTCCTCGACAAGAAAACACACAAGTTTCCCGCATGGATCAGCGGGGCCATCGTCCTGGTCGCGCTCGCCGGCGGGCTGGGCTACATCGGATTCCACGTAGCAGGCGACCTGAGCCGCGTGACGACGACGAGCTTTTGGGCGTACATGCTGCTGTTCGTCGCCCTGCTGATCGCGCTCGCTTTCGAGTTCGTCAACGGCTTCCATGACACGGCCAACGCCGTTGCGACCGTCATCTACACTCACTCCCTGGAACCCAACCTTGCTGTCGTCTGGTCTGGCCTCTGCAATCTTCTCGGTGTCCTCACATCGGCCGGAGCCGTCGCGTTCACGATCATCACGCTGCTGCCGGTGGAGCTGATCCTGAAGGTCAGCTCCGGGGCCGGCTTCGCCATGGTGTTCGCGCTGCTGATCGCCGCCATCCTCTGGAACCTCGGGACCTGGTACCTCGGCCTGCCCGCTTCGAGCACTCACACGATGACCGGCTCGATCATCGGCGTGGGTGTCGCCAACCAGCTCATCAACGGCACCGGCGGGACATCGGGAGTGGACTGGGAACAAGCCGGAAAGGTCTTCAAAGTCCTGCTCATTTCGCCTCTGGTAGGCTTCGGCGCTGCCGCCTTGCTGATGCTCTATGCCAAGTATGGTGTCAAGCATCCCTTCTTCCGCATCGCTGTTGGGCTGTTTGGCGGAGCGGTTGGCTGGACCATCTCGAGCCTCAACTTTTCTTCATGGATGATCAACGCGTCGATCGCCGTGGTTGCCGGCGTGGTGGTCGTGCTGGCTTCAGGCTGGCTCGCCAACTACCCAGCGATCTTTGAAGCGCCCAAGGACAACACGCCTCCGCCGCTACCGGTTCGCGCGCTGCTCATTCTTACCTGCACCGGCGTGAGCTTTTCGCACGGATCGAACGACGGCCAGAAGGGGATGGGCCTTATCATGCTGATCCTGATCGGCACGGTGCCCACCGCGTATGCGCTTAATCACGCCGTAACCAACCGCGACATGCAGCAGTTCATCACGGCTTCAGAGCGAGCGGTGGCGGTTGTGGATTCGCGCGTTGACAAAAATGCGATCATGGGCGGCGATCCGCGCACCGAACTCACCGAATATCTACGCACGAAGAAGCTCGAGCCCGCGACCATGACCGCGTTGCGCGAATCGATTCGCGATCTGGAAGGCGACGTACGCGCCTACGGCGATTACAAGAGCGTGCCGCCCAACCAGCAGAGCAACGTCCGCAACGACATGTACGTGACCAGCGAAACGCTCCGCGTGATGGCCAAGTCGAAGAACCCAACGTTCACGCCCGCCGAAGCGGCAGCGCTCAACAGCTACAAGAGCCAGGTGGACAAGGCCACGAAGTTCATTCCACCCTGGGTGAAGGTTGCCGTTGCGCTCGCGCTCGGCCTTGGCACCATGGTGGGTTGGAAGCGGATCGTCGTGACCGTCGGCGAGAAAATCGGGAAGGAGCACCTGACCTACGCGCAGGGCGCCTGCGCCGAACTGATTGCCATGGCCACCATTTTCGCAGCCGACAACTTCGGCTTGCCGGTGAGCACAACGCACGTGCTGAGCTCGGGCGTCGCCGGCACCATGGCCGCTAATCGGAGCGGATTGGAGATGTCGACGATCCGCAACATCGCAGCGGCGTGGGTCTTCACGCTGCCGGCCGCGGCCGTCCTGTCAGGAGTGCTTTTCTACCTGTTCTCTCTGATTTCGCACTAAGCTTGGCTGCTCAAACTCGCGAAGCCGGGCGTCCGAATGGATCGGACGCCCTCTTTTTTTTGCGGCTCGTCCTGGAAGGGCGGACCCGGTCACAAGTTTCAACGCAGCGAGACGGGTCTATTCTGCTGCCGTCTCGAGCGCGGCGGTGCGTGCGCCCTGCGCGGTGGCCTTCATCAGCGCCACATAGACGGTTCCCGCCGTAAAGAACCCGACGAACCATGCGTAGTCGTACAGGAAATGGAGCGGCTTGAAGAAGAGGCCGACGAGGGCGAGGCCGACGCCGAGCGCCAGCGCAAGAATCGCGCGCGGGTTCACGCCCCTGGTGTAGTGATATGCGCCTTCGCGATGGTAGAGCGAGTTGACATCGAGTTCGGTGTGGCGGATGAGGAAGTAGTCGGAGACCATGATGCCGGCGACGGGTCCGAGCAGGCCGCTGTAGCCGACCAGCCAGCCAAAGATGTAGGCATCCGGCGTGGAAAGGAAATGCCACGGGCACATGGCGAGGCCGAGAAATCCGGTGATGAGGCCGCCGGTGCGGAAGCTGATCAAGCGCGGATAGAGGTTAGAAAAATCATTCGACGGCGAGACGACGTTGGCGCCGATGTTCACGTTCATGGTCGCCACAAGGATCGCGATCATGGCGATGAAAGCGACGACCGGCTGGTGAAACATTCCGATCAGGAGCACGGGGTTCCAGATGGGGTGGCCGAAGAGCACGGTCGAAGCGGAGGTGACCGAGATGCCGACGAAGGTGTAGAGGGTCATGGCGACGGGGAGCCCGAAGGCCTGTCCCCAGGACTGCGCATGTTGCGATTTGGAGTAGCGCGTGAAGTCGGGAATGTTGAGGGCGAGCGTGGCCCAGTAGCCCACCATGGCGGTCAGCGAGGGAAAGAAGACGGCCAGAAACGCGCTGGTTGAATGGAACTGCGACGGGGTGGAGAGCATGGTGCCGAAACTGCCCGCCTTGGCGCGCACCCAGATCATGAGGAGCGCGGCCATGATGAACATGAAGGGCGCTCCGAAGGCCTGGAGGTGGCGGATGGACTCGACGCCGCGCCAGACGACGATCATGTTGAGCAGCCAGAAAAGCAGGAAGCTGGCCCAGAGCACCGCGCTGACTCCGGCCAGTGAAGGCCAGATGACGACGAGCATCGAGTCGATGGCCTGGCCGCCGATCCAGGATTGAATGCCGAACCAGCCACAGGCCACGATGGCGCGCAGGATGGCGGGAAGATTGGCGCCGCGAACGCCGAAGGGAGCGCGGATGAAGACCGGGAACGGAATGCCGTACTTTGCGCCGGCATGTGCGTTGAGCAGCATGGGGACGAGCACGATGAGGTTGCCGAGGAGCACCGTGCCGAGTGCCTGTTTCCAGTTCATGCCGTTGGCGATGAGGGAAGAGGCGAGCTGGTAGGTAGTGATCTCCATCGACATGGAGAACCAGAGGGCGATGTAGTTGTACATCGTCCAGGTGCGCCGTTCGGGCGGGGTGGGGCGGAGGTCGGAGTTGGATAGAGATGGATCGTTGACGGACAAAGTGCGGTCTCCGCGTGGAGATACTTATACAGGAATGGCAAAGGATAAGGCGATAAGGAAAGTGGGCTTTCAATCGCCAAGGATTTGCAGTTCCGATGCGCTGCGGCGTGTGGGCACGGCGCAGAGACCGACCGAGAGCGTAATCGTCATTGGAGCAGCACTTAAGTAATTTTCAGGCGGCGCGGTTGATGGCTACAATTGCAAAATCCCTGGATTCGCAGATCTCGTCAATTTTGCTCAAGCACCGGAACGAAGATGCTCGCAGGGTAGCAAACGAAGATTGCGGGCAATTCGGTCTCACAGTCGCCAAAGGCGATTCTTTTTTTCAACGAGAGACGAAAGGATCAGAAATGCAGGGACCCGCTGAGAAACAAAACCCGGAATCGATGATCGGGAAAACGATCGTGGTGAAGGGTGAGATTATTGCTTCCGCTCCTCTCTATGTGTATGGGCGCATTGAAGGCTCGATCAACGCACCCGAGCAGCGCGTGACCATAGCGAAGGAGGGTAAGGTGAAGGCCAGTGTCAGCGCGCGCGAAATCGTGGTGATGGGCGACGCTCGCGGCAAACTCGATGGCAGTTCTCGCGTGGAGATTCGCAGTGATGGCTCACTGACCGGCGACCTGGTTACAGAACGGATCAGCATTGAGGAAGGCGCGATCCTCAAGGGCACCATTCACGTGAGGACGCCAAAGGAAGCAGACCGCGTGGAAGCACGAAAGGAACCGGAGGCCGCGCGGGAGCCGCAGGAAGCCGAGGATCCAGTTGAAGCGGAATTCGATGGCGAGGAGTTGGAAGCTACCGCAGTGTCGTAGGGGTGGTTGCATCGCTCGGAGCTAAAGTGTCCGCGTGTTCTGGCACGACTGATGTTCACCCCACCGACGAAGACCTGTCGGTGGGGACCCCGATGACCACCCCACCGTAACATCGAATGCGGACCGAACTTATTTCCAGGCGCCACCACGGGCGGCACGGCGCAGGTATTGGCCGCGGCCGGGCGTGCCGATGAATTCGCCCTTCGACACGATGAGTTCGCCGCGCGAATAGACGTCGCGGGCGTTGCCCTTGACCTTGAATCCTTCGAACATGGAGTAGTCGACGCGCATATGATGCGTGGCGGCGGAAATGGTGTGGGCGGCCGCGGGATCCCAGAGCACAATGTCGGCGTCGCTGCCGGGCTTGAGCGCGCCTTTCCTGGGGTACATGCCGAAGATGCGCGCCGGCGCGGTCGAAACGAGTTCGACGAAGCGGTTGATGGAGAAGTTGCCCTTGCCCACGCCGTGGTGATGCAAAAGCTGAAGGCGGTTTTCGATGCCAGGGCCGCCGTTGGGAATCTTGGTGAAGTCATCCTTGCCCAGCGATTTTTGATCTTCAAAACAAAACGGGCAGTGGTCGGTGGAGACGACCTGAAGGTTGTCTTTGCGCAGACCTTCCCACAGCTTGGGCTGATTCTTCTTTTCGCGCAGCGGCGGCGTGAAGACGTATTTGGCGCCCTCCCAGCCTTTGTCCTGCATGTTGTCTTCGATGGAGAGCAACAGATATTGGGGGCAGGTTTCGGCGAAGGCAGGCAAGCCGCGGTCACGCGCTTCGCGGACCTGGTTCAACGCGTCCTCGCTGGACAGATGCACGATGTAGACGGGCACGCCGGCCATCTCGGCCATGGCAATCGCGCGATGGACGGCCTCGGCTTCGGCGCGCGTGGGCCTCGTGAGCGCGTGATGGATGGGCGCGGTCTTGCCTTCGGCCAGGGCGCGCTGCACGATGACGTCAATCACCGATCCGTTCTCGGCATGCATGCAGATCAGGGCGCCGTTGTTCGCGGTCTGACGCATGGCCTTGAAGATGGTGGCGTCGTCGACCATGAGGACGTTGGGATAGGCCATGAACAGCTTGAAACTCGCCACGCCCTCGCGCACCATGTCATCCATGTCCTCGAGGCCGGCGTCGGGCAGGTCGGTGACGATCATGTGCAGGCCGTAGTCGATGCAGGCCTTGCCTTCCGCCTTCTTCCACCAGGTATCGAGCGCGGTTCGCATTTTGGTGCCGCGCGCCTGGATGGCAAAGTCGACAATGGTGGTGGTCCCACCAATCGCGGCAGCCCGGGTGCCGGTCAGGAAGTCATCGGCGGAGTTGGTGCCACCGAACGGCATGTCGAGATGCGTGTGCGCATCGATGCCGCCAGGCAGTAGCAGCAGACCCGTCGCGTCGACGATAGTCTCGGCCGCGCTGGTAGGAATGCCACGGCGCATTTCCTTGATGACTCCGCCGGTAATCAGCAGATCGGCCTTGGTGGTGGCGTCGGCATTGACGACGGTGCCGTTCTGAATGAGGGTCGTTGGCATGAATTAGCGAGTCAGCGAGTTAGCAAGTCAGCAAGTTGGCGGAGTTAGCGGGTTAGCGGGGTCAACGGAGTTGGCGAGTTCCATTGAAAGTTCATGAGCGTTGCGGTTCGGGCGTGGCGCACTCGGCGCCGCGCGTGCGTTCGTCCCAAGTCTGAGCCGGCAGGCCGGTTTCCACGGACACCATCGTAATGCAGTCGTCCACCGGACACACCAGCGAGCACAGGTTGCATCCGACACACTCGGTTTCGTCGACACGGGGAATGCGCGCGAGCGGCGTTGGATAGGGTCCATTCGGCGCGAAGGCTGCCTCGCGTTCTTTGCGCGAAACGGGGGTGACGGAAATGGCTTGGCGGCTCTGCGCCTCGATCTGCGCGGGTGTCGCGTGCTGAGCGGCATGCCCATCGGCCGCCACGTTGACGCGGTCGAGATGAATGCATTGATGAGCGCCATCCCAGCAGGCAATGTGGCACAGGTCGCAGCCAATGCATTTCTGCTCGTCGATGCGCGCGACAATCTTGTAATTCAGATTGAGATTCTTCCACTCGGTCACGCGATGGAGCGAAGCGCCGCGGAAGTCGTCGAGCGTGTTGAAGCCCTTGGAGCGCATCCAATCTTCAAGGCCTTCGGCCATGTCTTCGACGATGCGATAGCCATAGTGCATCACCGCGGTGCACACCTGCACGGTGCCGCATCCGAGCAGGAAAAACTCCGCTGCGTCGCGCCACGTTTCGATGCCGCCAATTCCGCTCATCGGCAGTGCAGCCTCGGGGTCGCCCATGACCTGCTGCACCATGTTGAGCGCGATGGGCTTCACGGCCGGGCCACAATAGCCGCCGTGCGTGGTTTTGCCGTCCACGTTGGGCCGCGGCACCAGCGTATCGAGGTCGATGCCGGTGATGGAGTTGATGGTATTGATTGCGGAAAGGCCGTCGGCGCCCCCGCGCCTGGCCGCGCGCGCCACGGTGCGGATGTCGGTGATGTTGGGTGTGAGCTTGACCAGCACGGGCGTGCGCGCTTTCTCCTTCACCCACGCGGTGATCATTTCGGTGTACTCGGGAACCTGTCCGACTGCCGAGCCCATGCCGCGCTCGCTCATGCCGTGCGGGCATCCAAAGTTGAGCTCGAGGCCATCGGCGCCGGAATCTTCAGAGCGCGCGACGATGTCGTGCCATGCCTCGCGATTCGACGCAACCATCAACGATGCAATGATGGCGTGATGCGGATAGCGTTTTTTCACCTCGGCGATTTCGCGCAGGTTGATCTCGATGCTGCGGTCGCTGATGAGCTCGATGTTGTTGAAGCCCATCATCCTGTGCGACTGCCAGTCAACCGAGGAATAACGCGAGGTCACATTGGTGATCGGCTCGCCGATGGTCTTCCACACCGCGCCGCCCCAGCCGGCATCGAATGCGCGCATGACCTGTTCGCCGCAATTGGTGGGGGGCGCCGATGCCAGCCAGAACGGGTTTGGCGAGTTGATCTTGCCGGCGAAGTTGCGCACGCGGATATCAGGCATAATGCGCCTCCGCAATCTTGATCATGGCCAGCGCGGACCGCTTGCCGTCGGCGACCGCATCGACCACCTCGCGGCCGCCGTTGACGCAGTCTCCGCCGGCAAAGTAGCGGCGATTGGCTGTCTGACCGGTGGCGCGCTCGGCCACGATTTTGCCGTCGCGCATTTCGATCTTGCGCTCATCGCCGATCAGTTGCATGACGGGCGACTGGCCGATGGCCGGCACGATCAGGTGGCAGGCAATGGTGAATTGCGAATCGGGGATGGGCAGCAGCTTGCGATCGACTTCGCGCAC
>DATGFX010000065.1:0-2017 GCA_035308825.1 Occallatibacter sp.
CGGACGGTTCGGCCGGTGGCCTCGACGCCTATGCCCGGTTACTCCGGCATTTGCCGGCCGATATGGAGTTGCGATCGTCATCGTGAACCACCTGAGAACCGTAGCCACGCTGCTGCACGAGATTCTCCCGCGCTACACCGAGATGCCGGTCGAGCTGATCACGGAAAGGTTACTCATCCAGCCGAACCGTGTGTTCATCATTCCGGAACAGCGCGACTTGCACGTTCTGGATGGAGAGTTCCGTTTAAAGCCGATATCAAAGCCTAGCAGGCTGCGGAAAATCGGCTGAATTCGGCAAGGAGATGCTTGCCTCGTAGGTTTTGTGTGTCGGTTTAGCTCTCGCCGGAGCCGCTTTTTGCGGCTCATCACCCGAGCGGGAGGCTCAGGCCGCAGCGAGTGCGGTGAGATTTCGCAACCTCACCAAGTTGAACGCGGCCGCGGCGAAGGTGAACATCCATCCGACTCGTTTGCGTCCGCGGTGCTTGGTCTTGCGCAGGCCAGCAATGGTTTTGATCCAGCCGAAGATCTCCTCGACACGTTTGCGTTTTCGCTGGCTCACCGCGTAGCCTTCATGCCGTGTGGTTCGTTCGTCGATGGCACTGGAGCGGTGGGCGTGTTGGTTTTGGGCCACATGCGGCGTCGCCTGGATCCCACGTAACGACGCCACCAGTTGCTGCGTGTCATAGTTCTTATCGCCGCCCAGCGTGATACGCCGCTCGCCCCGGGCCACGCGCCAAGCCATCATCCAGGCCGACTCGCGCTCGGCCTTACCGGTCGACATTGTGAGCCGCGTATCCACTACCAGGCCGTTGCGATTCTCCATCAATACATGCGCCATGTAGCTCAACTTCGACTCGCTCCCGCGCGACTTCTTGAACAGCCGCGCCTCGGGATCGGTCGTGGATCGATGCGTGTCATTGCGCCGCGCATCGCCGTGAAAGTTTACCGTCGGATTGCTGCCGCCGTCTTCGGGCGGCGGCGTCTTGCCATCCTTGCGTTGAAAACTTTTCTGGCCCGCCCAGGCTTCAATCAGCGTGCCATCCACCGTGAAGTGATCGGCCGAGAGCAACTGCTGCACCCGCGCCTGTTTCAATACCTGCTCGAAGAAGCCATCTGCCACTGCGCTCTTCAACAGTCGCTCGCGATTCTTCGTGAACACCGTCACATCCCACACCGCGTCGTCCATGTCGAGCCCAACAAACCAGCGATAAAGAATGTTGTAGTCGAGTTGCTCCATCAACTGCCGCTCGCTGCGAATCGTATAGAGCACTTGCAGCAGCAGCGCCCGCAACAACTTCTCCGGCGCAATCGACGGCCGCCCGCTCTTCGAATACATCCGCGCAAACCGCGGCGACAGCCCGCGCAACGCCTCATCCACCATCCGCCTCATCGCCCGCAACGGATGATCTTGCGGCACCCGCTCCTCGGCCGTCCGGTAGCTAAAGATCCCCCTTTGCTGCTTGTCGTCGCCTCGCATAATACATAGACGGCAACTCTTGTTTCAAGGTATCCGCTCGTAAGGGATTTTTCCGCAGCCTGCTAAACTTCGAAAACAGCTGGACCTGAAAATGTTTTGACTTTAAAATTTGGGTATGGCGATGGGCACGCGAGAGATGCGGCAACGACAGGAACAGTTGTGGTATGGCGGCGAGTTGCCCACCGCACCGGGTCACCCCTTCTACAAACGCCTCAACGAGGTCCTGGACGAGGCCAAGTTCGACCGTTTCTGCGAAAAGAGCTGTGCCGGATTTTATCATCGGAAACTGGGGCGACCGTCGCTGCCCCCAGGCCAGTATTTCCGCATCATGATGATCGGCTTTTTCGAAGGGCTGGATAGCGAGCGCGGCATCGCGTGGCGTCTGGCTGACTCGCTCACGCTGCGGCAGTTCCTTTCGATCGGCTTGGATGAGAGGACGCCGGATCACGTCACCATCTCGCGCACTCGGCGGCTGACTGGCGTAGGCCGGACTCCTCCGAGGTAAGACGACCGGCGTAGATTCGACCACTCTGGAAGCCA
>DATGFX010000066.1:0-1631 GCA_035308825.1 Occallatibacter sp.
GAACAAAGTGTTCATGGCGCCAAGCGCCGACTGCGCCGAGGCGAGCCCCTTCCATTGCGACAGCGGCTTCGCCCGAACGACGGCGAAGCACGCATCGCTCACTGCAGCCATCGCCACAGCATGACCAATCTGCTCCTCGCTCAGGCCGAGCAGTCGGCCAGCGGCGGCGTTGAGCGAGAAGGCCAGTTGCGACGTGTGGTCGAAGCCGCTGCTCATGAAGTTGGCGTGATCAACGAGCCGTGACTGGACCGTGTAGCCCAACGCCACCCCGAGCATCAGGTCGCGGCCGCTACCCCCTACATAGTCAGCGATGGTCAGCGCCACGCCGAAATTGTCGGCCGTGTGGCACGTTTCTGTTGGGGCCAGAAAGTTGTCCATGAAATCGACATAACGCACGAGCGCGGTATGCCAGAACGCGGCGTAGATCGGATTCGCCTTTCCTCCGCCGATAAGCGCAGATGGGCCACCGCCACCGAACTCCGCGACCTGCTGCCAACAGGCTTCGATAGGATCAGCGCCGAGGGCGGCAATGCAACAGCCCAGTGAGTCTAGGATGTGGATTGGCAACTGCCTGCGCGACTCGGCCGAGAGATCGGCGAAGGAAGCGCGAGCTGCATATTTTGCGAGAGTTTCAACTTGTGTCATAGAATTGGTTTCTTCCTTTCAGGTACTGAGTTCATGGTTTAACGTGTCAGGGCGATGAAAACCCCCATCGTGATCATCGAGCCCATCACGCTGAGGAACACAGCGGAAGCCGCCTCCGTCTGTGCGATGCGGTACTGCAGAGCAAGCATAATGACAATAGGCATGGTTGGAATGGCCGTCGTCAGCACCGCCTCGCTGACAATGGGATTGCCATAGCCGACCCATCGCAAACCACCGAGGACCAGGGCGGGCTGCACGATGTTTTTCAGGAATACGAACAACAATACGTACCAGTTGGCTTTGATTTTTCCGGTTGCAAGCACGATCCCGCAGGCAAACAGAGCGACACCTCCGGATGCCTGTCCCAGCAGGGAAAGCGGGTGGACCAGGAGTTGGGGAATGCGGAAGCCGGTCAGCACGATAATAAAAGCGAGAACGGGTGCCCAGACGATAGGTTCTTTGATAGTTTCCGCGAGTTTGGCAGCAAAAACCGAGGCAGACGACCTCGGGGAAGTTGCCGAGTGCTCTCCTTCTCGCGGGACGGGAGAGTTTTCCTGTGGGTCTCTCCCTGTCGAATCGAATGTGAGAAGCAGAATCGTGACCGGCACGACTGTCAGGTTGATAACGAGACTGGCAATCGCGATCGGTATGGCGCTGAGCCCTCCGAACAGATCGCCGAGGACGGCTGGACCTACGAAGGGCACTGCTGGCGCGGAAGCTGTCAAAGCAGCCAGCGCGCTGGTGCTGACCTGCATGTGGAAAGCCACGCGGCAGAGCAGAAAGACCACACCGTAGAGACCAATGATGCCAACGCACAAGGCGATTGCTAGCGGGATGTCCCGACCAAGTGCCGCGCGCGACGTTGTAACGGTTCCGGCAAAAAGCGCCATCGGCACGGCGTATAGCAACACCATCCGATTTAGCGTCGAGGCATCCTTTGACCCGAAATCGTGTCGCCGGGCGGCCACGAAACCGAGCAAGAAGGT
>DATGFX010000067.1:0-399567 GCA_035308825.1 Occallatibacter sp.
TTCCAACCCCGGCCAGCGTAAGCGCATTCCGCAATGTACGAAACAAAACCGCCTCGCGTGTCGCTCCCAGCGCCATTCGAATCGCGATTTCACGGGTCCGCTCCGTCACTGAGTACGCCAGCACTCCGTGAATGCCGAGCAGTGACAATCCCAGCGCAATCGCAGCGAAGGCCGCGAGAACGCTCGTGTTGAAACGACGCGGGGTCTCGGTCGCCGCCACCACTTCCTGCATCGAGTGCATCTCGCTTAGCGCCAGCAGCGGATCGAGCCGGTGCACGATTCGCTCAAGCGTAGCCTGCAGAGCAAGTGGGTCACCCGCCGTCCGGAGCACAAGATGCAGGGTGCGATGTGGCGCAATCGCCTGCTGCACCTGCGCCTCGAATTGGCGCGGGCCCTGCTTGACCGGTTCATACATCTCCGGATAGATGGCTTGGTCGATAGCTGCCTGGCGGATGTCGGCCACCACCCCGATGACCGTAATCAGCGGGCGGGTGCTGTCAGGATTACCACCCATCCTCAACCGCCGCCCGATGGGATCCAGCCCCGGCCAATACTCATGAGCTGCCGACTGGCTAATGATCGCGACCAGCGGAGCGTCCGGCCGGTCGTCATCTGCCCTAAACAGCCGGCCCTCGAGCAGCGGAATGCGCATTGCCTCCAGATAGTCGCCTTCGACAAAGTAATTGGACACCGAAAACCAATTGCGGCCGCCTTGCGGTGCAAGGCCTTCCGGAGTAAAGTTGCGATCCGACGCAATCCCAATCACCGGAATATTGGTCGCGGCGCCGGCGGAGCGCACCCCGGGAAGAGCCGCCATTTGCTGCAACACGTTTTCGTACAGCGCATCAACTTGTTGCTCAGTCGGGTAAGCGTGCTTGGGAAGCGTCAAATTCGCCGTCAGTACATGCGCTGGTTGGAAACCGGGGTCGGTCTCCAGCATGCGCTCAAAGCTTCGCAGCAGCAAACCCGCGCTCACCAGCAGGAGCATCGCAAGAGCTGCTTCCACCGCGACCAGCGCACCGCGCAACTTGTTGAGTGATCGCCCCTGCACGGCGCCCTGACCGCTCTCGCGCAGCGCACTCTGCATATCCGTTTTCATGGCTGCCAGGGCAGGAGCCAGACCGCATAACACGCCGGTCGCAACGGTTGCGGCCGCGGCAACCGCAAACATCTCCCAATGCAGTGTGATTTCGCTCAGACGAGGGAGAGAATCGGGCAGGAGCGCCGGCGCCATCCGAATTAGGACCACCGCCAGGCCGATTGCAAGCGCGCCACCCATCATGCTCAGAACGATTCCTTCCACCAGCAACTGCCCAAGCAGGTTCGCATTGGCCGCACCGAGCGCGGCTCGCATTCCGAATTCGCGCTTGCGTCCTGCCGCGCGCACCAGCTGGAGGTTCGCTAGATTCGTACACGCGATCAGCAGAATCAGGCAGGCTGCTGCGAGCAGCGCATTCAACAACGGCCTGGCTCCGTGTATCGTCTCTTCCTGCAGAGACTTCACGTTGCTGGTGAGATGAATTCCAAACTGGGGCGGAATCTGCGCCTCAATTGCGCTCACCATGCGGCTCACATCCGACTGTGCGCGCGCCATGCTGATTCCAGGCCGCAGCCGCGCAATCGCCTGGTATTGAAAATTGTCTGTCTCATCCTGCTTCTCATCCGGGGTGAAGCTCATTGGCACCCACAGATCACGATGGCTCAGTCGCCCTGCATCCAGGGGAAATTCGAAATTGCGAGGCATTACGCCGATGACTGTGTACGGACGCCGATCGAGATCGATTGTTGAACCAATGATTTTCGGGTTCCCCGCAAACCGGTCCCGCCAGGCCCTGTAACTCAAGAGAGCCACCGGAGCCGCGTCATCATCTTCTTTTTGCGTGAAGGTGCGCCCAAGGACGGGTTGCACTCCCAGCATCGGAATCAACGAAGCGGTGATGCGTTCTGCCTTGGCCTGGAAGGGCTGCCCTGCGCCGCTGAGTTCATACTCGGCAGCAACAAAGCCGGCGACCTGCGTGAATGCATGGTTGTCGCGCGCAAAACTAATTACGTCGGGAGCCGGCAAATCGGCCTCGAACTGATGCAGTACACCCTCATGAAGACGCACGAGCCCTTCCGAATCGACGAACGGCAGGGGCCGTAACAAGACCGCTTCAACCAGCGAGTAGACCGTGGCAACGCCGCCGACGCCGATGGCAAGCGTCAGCACCGCGGTCAATGTGAACGATGGATTCCTGCGCAGCTGGCGCAACCCGAATCGCGCATCGCGCGCAATCGTCTCAGCGAACGGCATTCCTCGCTGGATGCGATAAGCTTCGCGCGCCTGTGCCATTCCGCCAAGGTCACGCAACGCAGCAGTGCGAGCGGCTTCGCGCGACATACCGCTCCTCATTTTGTCGCGCACGGCAAGCTCGACATGTTCGCGCAGTTCGTAGTCTAATTCTGCGTCCAGCTTCCTGCGCTGAAAGAGAGACGCGCAGCGAATCACTAGAGATCGAACCCAATCCATCGTCTCACCTACTCGATTCGCAGGGCCTGCATTGGATCGATACATGCCGCCCGGCGCGCGGGTAAAATCGCAGCCAATGCCGCGGCAACTAGTAGCACCAGAACACTCGCGCCAATCGCGTAGGGGTCCATGACCGGCGTCTCGTAGAGAAGGCTTCGTAGAAGTCTGAGTGCGAGAGCCGCAAGCGCCAGCCCGCCGCACACCCCGGCCAACACCGGCAGCGCAGCCTGCCGCAGCACCAGCTCGATGAGTGCGCCTCTGCCGGAGCCAAGGGCAATGCGAATCCCAAATTCCTGCTGGCGCAGTGACACGGAATATGCTTGCACGCCGTAAACCCCAAGCAAAGCGAGGAACAGCGCAGCAGCCCCAAAGCTCGTCAGCACGATGGTTTGAAATCGCTCCGTGGATACCGATTCATCCAGCTGGTCGTCCATGGATTTCAAAGCTGGAATGGCAACCTGCGGGTCGATGCTCCAGATCACCCGCCTCATCTCGGGGATCAGCGCCGCGCTCGGCTGCGAACTGCGTACCAGGAACGTCGGCGACCACGGCGTATAGGCCCAATAGGGCAGATAAACCATATTCGCGATGTCTTTCAATCCATTCATCCGCCCATCGGCCACGACGCCTATCACCGTCACTGTCTTCTGGCTATCGGGCACGATCTCACTCATCTGGCGCCCGATCGGATTCTCTCCCGGGAATCCCTCGCGTGCGGTCCGTTCTGAGATCAGCGCCACATAGGGATTGGCGAGATCCGATGCTGTGAAATTCCGGCCCGAGACCAGCGGAATCTGCATGGTCGAAAGATACTCCGGGTTGATCCATCTGACGTTGATCAGTGGCCGCTGCGCGGCCGGCACGGGATGATCGGGCCGTGTCAGGTCGTCGACCCATGTCTCGCCGGTCAGTGGGATCGCGCTGGTGATGGCCACCGATTGCACGCCAGGCAGCCGCCGCATCTCCAACATGACGCGTTCGACAAACGCCCGTTTGATGGCTGCAATATTCGGCTTGCTGTCTCCATATTGCGGCGCAAAGAGTGCCACCTCGCCCAGCGTCACATGGCTCGCATTGAACCCCCGGTCTTGTTTCAAGAGGCGCGAGAAGCTGCGCAGGACCAGCGACGTCACGATCAGCAAAACAATCGTGCAGGCGACTTGAGATGCAACCAGAATGTTGCGTGTCCGCGCTCCCTCCTGCGAATTGATCGAGCGGGAAGAGTTGGACTGGAGTGCAGCCTGCGGGTGGATGTGCAGCGACCGTAGTGCCGGAAGCATACCGAATAGCAGCGCGGCAGCGATCGACAGCCCTGCCGCAAACAGCAAGACCGGCATGTTGACCTGCACTTCATTCAGCCGCGGCACATTCGCCGGAACCAGCGCCAGCAACAGCTTTAATCCGCCTAGCGCGAGCGCGATGCCCGCAAGCCCACCCGCGCACGCAAGCAGAAGGCTCTCCGCAAGCCGGGCAATCATCAGTCGGCCCTTGCTCGCGCCCAGAGCTGCGCGAACCGCGGTCTCGCGCTCAGCGGCAACCGCGCGCGCCAACTGGAGATTGGCAAGATTCACGCACGCGATGAGCAATACCCCGGCCACCGCCGCGAAAAGCAGCCAGAGTACCGCGCTGATTCCCGCAGTAACGTCCTCCGAGAGTGGCGTCACAGCAATTCCGAGATGAATGGGAAGATGCGCCGCTGCGGAGTAGGCCCGCTGCAGTGTTTCCAGTTCCGACGTTGCCTGCTCCACCGATACGCCCTGCTTCAGACGCGCAACGACACTGAAGTTGAAACCACCTTGATCATTCTTGAGAAAGTACGGATCCGGAATGAGCGGCTCGAGAATCATCTCTTCGTTCGACGGTCCACTCGCGATCGACGGCGATAACGCAACCTTAGGAAACCGAACTCCCTGGGGAAGGACGCCGATGACCGTCGCGGGATCTCCATTCATGCGGAGCGTTTGTCCCAAGACCGACGGATTGCTCTGAAAGAACACCCGCCATGCGTTATAGGTAATCAGCACCACCGCAGGCGCGCCTTTGACCGCGTCGCTCTCCGCAAAGTCGCGACCCAACATCGGTTGCACTCCGAGCACGCGCAAAAAGTTCGGCGATGCAGAAATGCCGCCGATAATGCGCGGCCGGTCTCCGCTCTGAGAGACGCTGAACCCCGGCTGCTGGAAGATTGCCGCGTCCTCAAGGGTCTTAGCATCGCGCTTCAGCCGCAGGTAGTGCCGATAGTTCACCGGAATCGATGGAGCGGTTCTCAGGAACTCCTTTTCCACCTCGCGAACGATCACGAGGCGGCCAGGCTCGCGAAAATTGAATGGCTTCAGAAGAATGGTTTGCACGACGCTGAACACACTGGTGACCGCGCCGATGCTGAGCGCGAGGGTCAAAATAGCGGTGAGTGAGAAACCAGGCGACTTGCGCAGTTGACGGAACGCAAACCGCGCGTCGCGACCAAACTGCGCCATCCACGGCATTCCTCGCTGCATGCGATACGATTCACGCACCTGCGTGACACCACCAAATTCGCGTAGCGCTTCGGTGCGAGCTCTCTCTGCCGGTACGCCCGCCCTCACCTTCTCCGCAACTGCCAGCTCAATGTGCGACTCGAATTCATCGTCAAGATCAAGGTCGAGCGAACCCTTCCTGAAGAGCCCAGCGATTCGAGCAAGTTGAACGCGAATCCAATCCACGTTGCGCTCCTAATTTGACGGGGCTAGAAACCGCGCCATGGTGGATGCGATGCGCTCCCAGTTTTCGGTTTCCTCGGCGATCTTTTTGCGCCCGATGCGGCTCAGAGTGTAGAACTTGGCGCGGCGATTTGTTTCCGACATGCCCCATTCAGACTTGATCCAGCCTCGCTGCTCGAGCCGCAGCAGCGCCGGGTAGATGGTCCCCTGATTCAGGCTGAATGCGTTGCTGCTGATCTGTTCGATGCGTCGCGCGATGCCGTATCCGTGCAGCGGGCCCATCGATTCCAGTGTTTTCAGGACCATCAGGTCCAGAGTGCCCTGCAGGACGTCGGATTTATCGCCCATGAAATCTCCTGTTGAGATTCAACCTATACGACCTCGATAGGTCGGGTGTCAACAGGTGTGTGACGAACGAGCCTTTGACTGATGTCAAACCCGAGCGCGGCTAAGGGTGGGCGACTTGCTCAGCTTCTTCGGCGGAATTCGCCGATTTGGTTCCTCGTGCGCCTTCGCCACGCAGCTGTTTGAATGCGCGATGCACGAACGACCCAAGGTACCATCCATCCATATATTGGAATGGGATCTCGCCGGTCGTGTAGTGGCCGCAGGGCAACACGCGCAGCTCAAAATCGAGGCCGATCCGCTCGAACGCCTCAACCACCTGAAGGGAATACTCCCTGGGAAAAGTCAGGTCGTAATTGGCGTATACGAGCAGGGCCTTTTTCTCCGCGCCAGCTGCCTCTTCGCTCACGATGCGATCGTAATAGCTGACGGGGCTGACCGCCGCCCACATTGCCCGCATCCGCTGTTGCGTCAAGCCGGCTTGCTCCAGCGCCTGCCGAATGTGTCTGGTGCTCTGCCCTGCCCATACTACGTCCCCGAACGCCGTGGACGCATGGTTAAACGCGTTCACGCGAAGGCGCTTGTCGTGCGCGCTTGCCAAAAAGGCGTAGCACGAACCAAGACTCGTTCCCAGGACGCCGAAGTGCTCGTACCCCTGCTCTTCCAGCCAGTCCAGACAGCATCGGATGTCCACAACGGCCTGGCGGCAGGCGGAGATCGTGCGGCCGATGTTCGCGCTCACAGCGTAATCGGATCGCTCCAGTTCGCATGGCCGCCGAATGTCGTGATATGGCTTTGAAAGCCGCAGGGCCGAGACTCCAAACCGGTTGAAGATGCTGCAAAGAGCGTTGTGGCTGAAGGCATCCGCGTTCCATTGCGGCATCACGACGATCGCCTGCCTCGGCCGCTTTGGATCCTTGTGCGCTGGGGCTGGATACCATCGCGCATTGACGAGGTCGTTTTCCGGATAGGGCGTCCTCTCTGGCGACGTGAAGCGCAGAAACTGCGCTTTCGCGGTCTTGCCCTCAGCCGCAAGCTGTTTCAGCGCCGCATCCCTGGCCAGCGTCTCGGGCCGCACATTCGTCGGATACAACTCCGGGTAGCGCTCTTCCAGCCGGAAATCCCTGGGCCGCTCGTACCCAAAATAGACATCGCTATGCCGGATCAGCAGCTGGTTGATGCGCACCATCGCGGCTTCTGCCGCCGCATCATCACTCAGGACCTCAGGTCCCAGGACTGCACCGCTGAATCCATGCGACTCCAGGAAAGACTCAAGCCATTCGAAGCCCCATTCCAACGGCCGCACCACGCGATTCTCATCGCGCGTGGTGAGCCGCGTCTCCCAGTCGTACATCCAGCGGGCGTATCGTTCCTTCAGCATCGGCTCCTTCAAGTTTATCAGTGGGTTCAAGAACCCAACGTCGTCTCCATCACATGCGCGTCGAGGGATTACCATGAGGCATGCCCGACGAGACAGGCCGTCGCATCGCCTTCTTCGGCGGAAGCTTTGACCCTCCGCATCACGGTCATCTTGCCATTGCCGCCGCGGCTCGCGACGCGCTTCACCTCGACCAGGTGCTCTTTGCTCCGGTCGGGACACAGCCGCTCAAACCGCGTGGATCTACTGCCGATTTTGCCGATCGGCTTGCCATGACCCGTCTCGCCATCGCTCAGGAGCCTGCCTTTGCTATTTCGATGGCGGACGCACCCTCGACCGCCAAGCCCAACTACACGATCGACACGCTGCTCCGCCTTCGCGGCGAACTGTCCTCAAACGACGCCCTCTTCTGCCTCATCGGTGCAGACTCCTTCCTCGGCCTGCGCCGCTGGCATCGCGGCGCGGAGATCCCATTCGTCGCACCGCTCATCGTCGCCTCACGTCCCGGCGACATCATCTCTGATCTGGCCGCCGCGCTCCCCGAGGGAATCTCGGTCGATTTCACATCGGGTCAATCCAGCGGTGCGGGTGCAACCGAACTGCAAACCTATACCCTGCACAACGCCATCGGCCGCAGCGCGCCGTTTTACCTGCTGCCCGATCTACAGCTCGATATCAGTGCTTCGCAGATTCGCAGCCAGGTACGTGCCACGCTTGGCCATCCTCGGCCCACATCCGGATATGGTCCCGGGCTGCCCTCCCCGGTTGCGCATTACATCCTCGCCCACAACCTCTACCGCTGATCCGCTCTGGAGCTTTCTGGACGTTGACCTCCATGACAGCTTGCCGCTCTGGAGCCGACCGTCTACGATGTGCGTGGAGACCATTTCGCTCGAATGACCATCACGCAGGCGCACGAACAGACCCGCATTCTGGTGCAGACCGCCGCACAAGTCTGCGAAGAGAAAAAGGGACAAGACACCCGGATCCTCGAACTCGATCCCATTGACTCCGGCCTGGCCGACTTCTTCCTCATCACCTCGGCATTGAACGATCGCCAGGCGCAGACCATCGCCGATGAAATCGAGCTGCGGCTCAAGCGTGAACGCGGCGTCTTCCCCGCATCGGTCGAGGGCCGGCGCAAAGGCGATTGGGTCCTGCTCGACTACGTCGACTTCGTCGTCCACGTCTTCCTTGCCGAACGCCGTGCATTCTATGACATTGAACGGCTGCGCAAATCCGCCCGCCCGCTCACCCCCGCCGAGTTCGATGAGGAGCTGAAGCACGCCCTGGCCGAGAAGACCCGCGCAGCCCGCGGCAAGATCGCAAGCCAGAAGCGTGGAACACGATCGAGCGCTGCGAAACCCACTCCTCGCGCTGCCAGCGCAAAGACAGCGGCCAAGCCGGCGAAATCGAAATCCCGCGCCAAGGCGACCCAAAAGAAATCCGCGACTCCCTCCGCATCAAAAAAGGCCGCCAGAAAGAAATCCGTCGCAAAAAGTGAACCGGCCTGAGCTGGCGCTTGTTCGCCGGTTCGAATTCTGTTGCAGATGCAGAAAGGGCGCCTTTGCAGGCGCCCTTTCCATTTCCGGTAATGAACCCGGGTTAGAAGGTGAACCGCAGCGCCAACCGCACACTGCGCCCAAGCTGGTAGAGATAAGGCTGGCCATACCACCCGTGCCCGATCACGTTCGGCTGGCCGGCGCCGTTCGCCGTCAGGAACTGTTGCACGTTGTAGCCCGATTCCAGCTCCTGGTACAGTCCCGCCCCCGAATAGAGGTTCTCCGGACCTGGAAATAGCGCGGTCGCATAGTTGAGTGAGTCCATACCGCCCCAGTATGCCGTGACGGCACGCTGGTTGAGTGCGTTGATCGCAGTTGCTTCAAACGAGATGCTCTGGTGATCGCCGACCTTGACGGTGTGCTGCGCATTGAGGTCCGACTGAATGAACCACGGCGTCCGACGCGTATAAGGTGCGCCAATGGTGACGGCCCCGGTTGATTGATCCGTCGTCATATTGACCCACTTGCCGCGACCGAACGCGTACACACCCTCGTACGGCTCACCCTGGAGAGCAGCCGTCATATCGATGTAGGAGCTCATCGGGCTGCCTTGCAGGAACTGCTGGAAGATACCAAACGACGTCGTCTGATGCTTCCACCACTGAACCGTATAGTACACATTGCCCTTGATCACGTTCGGACGATCCGTGGGAAGCGGGCCATCCGTTGACTTGCCGTTCGCGCCAAAATAATAGAACGGCTCGTCGAACGACCGCGTAGTATCCGGCGAGTTGCGACCCGTTGTGCCACCATCCGTCTGGTCGGTCGTGGTCAGGCCGGGATAGTTACCCCAGAGACTGCTGTACGAGTAGCTGACATCTCCATAGAGATGAGCCATATTCACTAGGCTTACTCGCAATTCGAGGCCGTCGTAGTTGCGAATCGCCTTGGGATTCGCCGGGCACGACGGGCAGGTGCCAAAAGCTGCGCCCGCACCATAGTCGGTCGTATCGTTGAAGGCCCACCCAGGAACGCCGAACGCCTGGCCGAGGGACGTCAGGTAATTGGCATACCCATCAATCGTCTTATCCACACCCTCGCCCGGGTTCACGATCGCATACGTCTCGCCCCACACCACATCGGAAAGCGATGCGTCCTCAATGGCATGGTCAAGACGGCGGCGGTCGTAGCGCGCATGGAAAGCGACCTTCGGGGTGAATTCGAAGTCCCAGCCTGCCACGTACTCATGTTGCCGGTACGGCTTTACGCCAGGAGCAACTGGTTCCCACGGACGCAGGTTCACGTTCTCAATCAATGAAATACCCGTCCCCGTATCCGTCAAGGCTGCAGGCACCTGGCCGTTTCCGAAGTTGGCTTGAGTGTTCGCTGGCCCATTCGGGCAAGCGCGACCCCCCACGAATGTAAGATCGATGTCGCTGGTGTTAAATCCCGCCGTTGATCCGTCGGGCCCCAGCGCATAACTGCACTGCTCAAACGCCTGGGCGCCCCAGGAGGTCTGGGCCAGCAACAGCTTCATCACGTCGTTGACCACGCCATAGCTGCCGAAGATCTTCATCCGGCCTTTGCCGGTCGGATCCCACGCGCCGCCGAGACGAGGCTCAATCTTGTCGCTCCACGGGAAGCTGATCGAGCTAACCTTCACGCCACCCGGCGCCGGAAGAGTTTCCTTTTCAATTCGGATCCCAAGATCAAGAGTCACGCCTTTGCCGATATTCCAGGAATCCTGAGCGTAGAGCGCGTGATTCCAGTCGGACGCAGGCGCGGTCAGAATGGTCGAGAAGTCCTGAACCGTAAGAACGCCATATTGGCCGGTACAGGCGCCCCACTCCTGATCGAGGCCGCTGGTTTTGCCCCCGCAGTTGGTCCCGCCGGTTGAGGTTAGTGCGTTGTGATGTGCACCAACTCCAAGGCTCAAAAACGCCTGCGGCACATTGCCGTTTTGATCGATGACATTCACAAGATGATTCAGCTGATAGCCGAACTTGAAATTGTGCGTGCCCCACCAGCCGCCCTTGAAAAACGCGAAGTCCTGGTCGAACTGGTAATGCTTATCCGCGTTAAAGAGCGTGTAGGTGCTGTCGTACGGCGTCGTCGAAGTTTGCGAAGGCTGCTGGAGATTTGCCGGCAGAGCGTATTGCGGAGTGTAGTTCGGCATGCTTGGGTCGCCACAATTTGTGGGCTCAGGGCCGCCGCTCTTCGGGGTGTACTCGCACTCTCCCACGCCGCTAGTGCTCCACACAAGGTCCGGTGTCGTCGTGGGCCAGCCGAAGTCGTGATAGTTGTCGAAGAAGTACCCGTAGCGCGTGGTTGCGACGAGTTTCTGCGTCAGCGTGATATCAGCACCGGCATTATACGTAGCGATTGGCGCCGAAAACCCGAGGCCGTGATTGTATTGCGACAACGGCGACAGGATTCCGGTATTGAGATAGGAGCTTTCCGAGGCGATCGGGTCTGCGGTGGGCAAACTAGCCCCGGTTTCCCGCGTGTACTCCGGCAGCCACTTGAAATAAACACGAACTCTCTGCGATAAGGCGGCATCCAGACGGGCAAGACCGAAGTATTGCTGCCTGTCCTGCGTAAAGTACTGTTTTCCCGTAGCGGGATCCACGGGCGTGAAGTCCACCGTCCGCGAGCGCGTATTGATTTGAGGTTGAAAAGCGGCGGTAAACCAGAAGCGATTCGGGATGATCGGCCCCCCGATCACAACACCGGGTTCGGCATTGCGGAAGTGATCTTTCTGCGCCTGGTAACTCTGGAATGGCGGATCGATCACGCCGTTGGGTGTTGCAGCCGGATCATAGCGATCGTACGCATTGACTGGGTTAGCGTCGGTGCCCGACGAATCGTAGTACGCGAAGATCTCGCCGTGGAATTGATTGCCGCCCTGCTTCGTGACCGCATTGATGACGCCACCCAGTGCGCCGCCGTATTCGGCCTCGATGCCCGACGTCTTCATGTCAACTGACTGGATGAAGTCCATCGGAACATTCGCCTTGGAGTAGCCGCCGGAGATGTTTTCCGTATCCTGGCCATCGACCAGGTAGCTGCTCTCGGAATCAGCCGCACCGCCAATCATGTAGCCGAAACCCAAGCCGTTACCGCTCGAACCCGGCATCGATCCGCCGCTGCCGCCCGTCCCGCGACCACCCACGGACATGCCCGACAGGGGCTCTTCGCGCGCCATCGGCGCAAATTGAATGACCGACTGGAAGGTCGTTCCGGTCGGAAGATTCTGCAGCGCCTCTGAGTCGACGTTGGTGATGTTCTGCGTCGTCGTCGTGTCGATCACAGGGGCGGCGCCGGTCACTTCGACGGTTGTCGCGATGGCGCCAACCTGAAGAGCTATGTCAACCGTAGGCAGGCGTCCCACATCGATGGCCACGCCTTGACGCTTGATCGTGTCAAATCCCTGCGCTGTGACTGTGATGGTGTAACTGCCCGGCGGAAGGTTCGCAAATCTGTAGTATCCGCTCGAATCGGTGATGACTTCTTTGCTGCCTATCAGCGTCGTGCTGGTGATCACCACCTTGGCTCTCGGCACCACGGCGCCCGCCGGATCCTTCACCGTGCCTTGCAGGCCACCGGTAGTCTCCTGACAATACGCTGCCTGTTGAACTGCTGGAAGCGTGAACCCAAGGGCAAGTGCGATGGCAAACATCAGCGCCGCACCTTGCATCTTGATAAATCGCATGGACTCCTCCAAATTGATAGGAACCGGGAGCTACGATACCAACTCCGTGGTTCGAATATTTCTGCCTTGCGGTCACGGCTTCATTTGAGGGAGTGAAAGAGCCGTTCCGCGTTGCGCTTGATAGAGTACTAAGGCGTTTAGAATTCGCGGGCAACATCCCTGCGAAAGGCTTTGATCAAGAATGCCCTCGCAGGAAAGAAAAGGGATAACTGCCCGAGTATTGTTTGCATGACCCGTGCCATTCTCCCGTTCCGGTCACACAAATTACAATTCAGTGAAAATAAACTGGTTACTATTGGGCAGCCCCTTCCCAGTGCGAACCCATTTCTATGAAATTACGGAGATTTTCGCGCGCGTCTTCCAAAAATGGGTTGCTCCTTCGATTTGGAAGATAGTCCCGATAAATCTTCCAATTACGGGTCGGCTACACTGTCCCTTCAACAAAAATGCAGATCACCCTGGCACATGTCGGCGCGAAGATTCGATCGGGCGATCCGCTGGATTTGCTGACTGCTCGTTACCTGGAGCGCTGTTACGAGTTTGCGAATTGCAAAGCGGAATCATTTCGAAGCGAATCAGCGCTTTTGGATTGGCTCACCAGGCAACAGGGCCGGGTTCCGGCGTTGCCCGTTTTTCTCGATGCGCGGGGACGCCAGATGACCTCCGAGGCCTTTGCCACATGGCTCGGCAACCGCCGCGACACCGGCGCGCAGCACATTGTCTTCGGGGTAGGCCCGGCCGACGGCTGGTCCGGTTCTGCCCGGGAAAAAGCCAACCTGCTGCTATCGCTCGGACCCCTTACGCTCGCCCACTCTCTGGCACGTCTCGTCGTTGCCGAACAGATCTACCGGGCCTGTACGATCCTTACCGGACACCCGTACCACACCGGACACTGACGCGCGTGCGTTGGGCCGGGCCGCGACTTCACATCGCAGTCCCTGCCAGTGCGCTAAGCTGAACCCTGACAACTTGCATGGAATCGCGACGCGGTCTCATCGTTATTAATACGGGTCCCGGGAAGGGAAAAACCACGGCTGCACTCGGCACCGCGCTACGTGCCGTAGGCAATGGCATGCGCGTTCTCATGCTCCAGTTCCTCAAGGGCTCCTGGCATTATGGCGAACTGGATGCCGTTCTGCCCTTCGGGCAAAATTTTGTGTTGAAACAGATGGGCCGCGGCTTCGTGAAGGTTGGCGGAGCTGAAACTGACCCGGAAGACATCCGCCTGGTCGAAGCCGCGTGGGCCGAAGCCCGCGAGGCCATTCTTTCTGGCGACTGGGACCTCGTCATCCTAGACGAGATCAACTATGCCATCAGCTACGGCTTGCTCGATCCGGCGGCCGTCGCTGAGACTCTCCGCAACCGCCCCGATGTGGTTCACGTGATCCTGACCGGTCGCAACGCGCATCCATCTCTGATCGAGCTTGCCGATACGGTCACGGAGATGCGCGAGCTGAAACACGCTTACCAGAAGGGTATCCTCGCCCAGCGCGGAGTCGAATACTAGCAAGAGCTGTGTCAAAATGGCGTGATTCGGGGGAACTTCATGTTGCGTAACCGTCCGCTTTGTCGCACAACCACGCCCCTCGCCTTCTTGTGCGCTCTATGCGTCATCCCTCTCGTCGCTCCGAGCCCGGCGCCCGCTCAGTCCACGACTGAGATGGAGGCGGTTCTGTTCGTCCAGAATCCGCACCTTCAGAACGGCAGGGATGGGATTGACTTGGTCTGGATTCCCGAACCAATCCAACGGCTGTGCCTCGGCAAGACCGGTCAGCAGTGCGCTGCGATCGACTACTGCATTCGCACGACCACGAAAACCGTTGCCATGTGCCGGGATCTCGGGATTCCCCTTTCGCTCCTTCCTTCTTATCCCTCGGGCATGCGTCCCATGCGTCAACACACCGTCACTTTTTTCGCCATTCAACCCAGTACTTCTCCCGTCAAGAGCATCGCCATGCTCCAGGACTTCTACCGCGGCCTGCCTCCGGTTTCGCTCGATCGCCTATCGATGCGCGCTCGCGTGAAGGCAAGGATCCGGTACACGCGCAAAGCGGACGATGATGATCTCGATGTGTTTGAAATCCTGTCTGTCGCTCCCTTTTGATCGCAACAGTTCGGCAGCGCATGGCCGCCTCCTGTCTCTTCCACCCGTATTCGGTTCGCACTTCCTATCCGCCTCCCTCCATTTACAATGACGGAGGCCCTCTATGACCTGGTTCAAGCGTGAGAGCGGCGAGTTCGAGCCGCCAGAAAACGGCGATAGCGAAAAGAAGGTCCGGACAGAAGGGCTGTGGACCAAGTGTCCCAGCTGCCGCCAGGCCATCTTCAAGGCCGATCTGGAGGCCAATCTCAATGTCTGTCCCAAGTGCCAGTATCACTTCAAAATTGGAGCTCGCCAGCGCATCGACCTACTGCTCGAGCCGGGCTACGAACTTGTCGACGGCGGCCTGCGATCCACTGACCCGCTGAAATTCGTCGACGTGAAGCCTTACCAGCAGCGCCTGCAAAAGGCCCGCCAGGAAACCGGCCTCGACGACGCCATCCAGAATGCAGTCGGCCAGCTCGGGCCGCACTCTGTTGTCGTCAGCGCTATGGAATATGGATTCATCGGCGGATCCATGGGAGCCGTCGTCGGCGAAACCATCGCGCGCGCCGTCGATCGGGCCCGCACGGGACGCAAGCCGCTCATCGTCGTTGCCGCATCCGGCGGGGCCCGCATGATGGAAGGCGTCGTTAGCTTGATGCAGATGGCGAAAGTATCTACGGCGCTCGCTCAGCTCGACGAGGCTCGGATTCCTTACATCTGTATTTTGACTGATCCGACGACCGGCGGCGTCACCGCCAGCTTCGCCATGCTGGGCGATCTGAATATTGCCGAGCCCGGCGCGCTCATCGGATTCGCCGGTCCCCGCGTCATCGAGCAGACCATCCGCCAGAAACTTCCTGAAGGCTTCCAGCGTTCCGAATTCCTCCTCGAGAAGGGCTTCCTCGATGCCGTCGTGCATCGCCGCGATCTGAAGGGCTACCTGCAGCGGGCCCTCGACTTCATGAAGTCCGAGCCGGCAATCAGCGAGTAGATCTTTCGGCCCTCATTGCACGCCCAAATCAAAAGCCCCGGCAATCTGCCGGGGCTTCTGATTTCTTGAAAGAACCAAGGAAGATCCGATTAGAACTCCAGCCGCAATGCAAGCTGGAGCACGCGGGCCGTGCTCGACGTGCCTGAAATCACCCCGAACACGCCCGAAGCTTCAGTGATGTCGTTGCTCGGATTGTCAAAGCTCGGGTGATTTAAAGCATTGAACGCGTCGCAACGGAACTTCAGGTTCACCTTCTCTTGCCAAATCGGGAAGACCTTCCCCAATCCAAGATCCAGATCGAAGTATTGCGGCCCACGAAGGTTGTTTCGACCGCCAATCTGGAACCCGACGGGACCGGTATAGTCCGCTGTCGCGGGAGCGTCGTCCGATGCAAACGCCCACACGGTGCCATCCGCATCCTTGTGCTTGCGAATCTTCATATCTGCAATTGGACCCGTGAGAATGGCGGGGGCGGAATTAGCGTACCCCGCCACGAATGCGTTGGAATTGGCAAAGTAGGTGTTTCCTGTGTGCCAGCTCGGCAGACCGCTGATTGACCAGCCGCCGATCAGTTCATTTGTCAGAATGTTTGAATTGCCGGCGATTGCCTTTCCGCGGCCGATCGGCAGATCCCAAACAAATTGACCGTTCAAGTAGTTCGCCACATCGAAATCCGAGTTGCCGCGGCACAGGCGCGGACGCAGCGCATCGCAAATAAATCCGTATCCACCAATCGCGGGTGCGTTTGCGATGACGGAAACGTTATCGATCGAGTGAGCCCAGGTGTAGTTCAGATCGAACGAAAGCCCCTGGCTCATGTTCTTGTGCAGCGTCACGAGCAATCCGTTGTAGCCGGAGAAGCCTCCGTTCGTGTAATACGTGAACTCTGAGAACTGGGAGCCCATTCCAACGTTGTCGGGAATCAAACCGAATGCGGAGAGAAGCTCGACCGTGTCAGCGAAGTCTCCGCGGATTGGATAGGGCGCAAGACCATTTCCTACTAGATCCGTATTATTTGCGAATCCTAGCGCCGCGCCGAGGCCGGCCGGCAACATGTTCTCGAACCACGGTTGGGGTGCGACGGGGCCACCAGCGCGCAGATTTTGCTCCATCAGGGCAAACGCCTGGCCCATGAACTGCCCAGAATTTCCAATCGCATCAGGAAAATCGATCAGCTGATTGGCATCGACTTGTCCAAGCAGCCGTCGGCCCAACCGTCCCACATAAGTGGTCCTAAGCAAAAGCCGGCCAGGAAATTCGTGCTGCATTCCGAGGTTGTATTCGATGGAGTACGGGGTTTTAAGATTCCGATCAACCCCTTCATTGAAAGCCTGTCCATTCGCTAATCCGAACGGCACTGGAGAACCCGATGAGAAGTCGACAAACGGAGTGTAAGGAGGCTTGATCGCGGCAGGTGCTGCGGGAGGCGCAGGCGGGTTATCAAAGCCGGCGAAGCGTGGGTCAGTTTTCAAAGAGTCGATCGCATCTCCAGCAATGCCAAAGGGTTCGTTTGCGGATGCCTGGAACAGATAGGAGTACTGCGCGGCCTGGTACTGAATTGAACTCACGACTGTGTGGTCGTAAATGATGCCGCCGCCGCCGCTCAGCACGGTCTTTCCATTGGCATAGGGACTCCATGCGAATGCAAGCCTCGGCGCGAAGTTCTTGTAAACGGGGTTGAAATAACCGGCAGCATGATTGGCCTTGCCGCCAAGCACATAGCTCACGCACGGAACACCTCCGCCGCTTGCATTGCAGTCCGTCGATGTGCCGTATGCGCCCGCCTTGCTCTGGGCAATTCGCGCGTCGAAGAGTTGATGAAAATCCAGATCCGGCAGAGACTCGATGCCATGCCGCTCATAAGGAACGGTGTAGTTCTGCCACCGCAGCCCGTAGGAGAAGGTCAGTTTCGGAGTCAGCTTCCACGTGTCGCCAAAGTAAACTTCGGTCTCATAAAAGCGATAGTCCTCGATCGACCCCGTCCCTTGAGGCACCGGGTTTCCTTGGGCATTGTAGTTAAAGGTCGCACCCACCGATTGATACCGGCCCAGCCCAAACGTGAATTCGCTGTCGTAACGAGATAGAGAGGTCGAGTCCGTAGCAATATCGTCCGGACGTAGGCTGGGTTGACCTGTTCCCGTGTTCAGGTTCGTCAAATGGCCGCCGATCCCTACCACGGGATTGTTGTAATCGAGGATCGTTTGATTATGCGGGCTGATCCATTTGAAGGTTCCTCCGAAGCTGAAACTGTGTCTGCCCTTTTGCCAGCTGAAGTCGTCGCGCGCAACCGGAATCGGATAGGTACGCGATTGCGCATTGGTGGCGCTGCTATAAGGCGGGGACATGAACGTTCCGCCAGACACGATGCCGCCGAAACTGAACTGGTTCACGCCCGTCTTATTGAAGGTGTCAGGAAAGCTGTAATCCTCGTACGTCTCGCCGTACGATACCTGATTGATCTTGTTTGCGCCGATGGTCCAATTGTGCCCGACCACCCAGCCATAGCTGCGATCCTGGAACGGATGTGTCTGCGGGTCGCCGGGGTATTCGATCGCACTCTCGGTTGCATCCTCCCGTGCGACGGTCCCGCGCCCCCACAGTTTTTGAGTTGATGTAATGTTGAAGTCTACACGTCCGACATAATCGTTTTCGATATACGGGAAGGGCGCATTGAAACGAAAACCGGCCGTGTTGACAAGGTCGCCGACGTTTCCCGACAGGTCATTCGGCGCCGGATAGCGGCTCGTGATGACTGTTTGCAGAGAGGAGCTGAAGCCCACTCCAAGCGGGTCGAGTGCCGCCACGTCCGAACTGGAAAGGGTTGAGATGCCGCCGGCGTTGTTGTTGTAGGACACTTCTCCGTTCCGGAAAGAATCCATCGGAACCGTGCGCTCTACAAGATTCGACAGCGTGTCTCGGCGACTGTTCCAATCAAAGAAGAAGAAGCCTTTGTCACGCTTGATCGGGCCACCGACGTTCCCCCCGAATTGATTGCGAATCAGTGGAGGACGAGCAACTCCATTGTTGTTATTGAACCAGTCATTCGCCTCAAGATCCGTATCGCGGTGGTATTCGACTAATGAACCGTGGAATTTGTTGGTTCCGCTGCGGGTCACCAGTTCGTATTGACCGCCGCCGCCTTCACCCGCGCTCGAAAGCTCGCCCGCAGTAACGCCGCGGAACTCCTGCACCGAGTCGACGGGCGCATTGCCCACGATGGCAAAGTGATTTCCGGTTTCGTTATCGTTCACATCCAGGCCGTCGAGTGTCACATTGTCCTGGTCCACACGCGCACCGGTGACCGCTCCGTCCAGAGTGACGCCGGGTTGCTGCGTGAAGAGAGCCGCTGGACTGTCGCGATTCGCGACCGGCAATTCATTAAGATCCTGGACCTGGAAGTTGTTGCCCACGGTGGCGTCGGTCGTGTTCAGGGTCACGGTATCAGAGGCGGCCGAGACTTCCACGCTTTGTGTGGTGCCACCCACAATGAGCTGCGCATTCTGCGTACGCGTCGCGCTCACGTTGAGGTACAGGCCCGTTATCACGATGGGCTTGAAGCCAGCCGCTGCAAACGTGATCCTGTAACCTGGACCCGGCTGAACGTTCTGGATGGTATAGGAGCCCACCGAATTCGTCTCAGCCTTATAGCTCACGCTCGTGGACGGATTCTCCAACGTCACACTCACGTTCGGCACCACCGCACCCGACGGATCTGTCACTGTTCCAGTAATCGAGGCCACATCTTGTGCCCAAATGCGGGTAGAGAACGTCGCAAACACGATCAGTAACAAGGCTGGCAGCAGCTTCTTGAACATAGGTTGGAGCCTCCAGGAAATCGGGAACCGATAAATGTTGCACTTCGGGTGCCATTCCCATAACCTCCACGGTAGGTTGAAATTACAGGCTTAATCCACCTGATCCGTTCCAATTTACATAGAAATCATCGAATAAATATCGAAATTCATATCCCTGGCGGCGCGGAGCCGGCGCCAGACACCGGCAAACCTCTGCCCATCTTGTTTTTGGACCCGTGCCACGGCACCGCCTGTAGACTGTTTGCGCTGCGCTGCCCCGAGGACAACCATGATCTCAATTTGCCGCAGGACCCCTATTGCCTCCCTGCTGTTCGCCCTCGCCTTTCACGCCGGATCCGCCCTCGCCGCCCCGCCGATTCCATCGTTCGCTCCCGTCCCGGTGTTTCCCTTTCAGGACTCCGGCCCAGCGATTCGCGCCCATGTCGAGCCTCTGAAGCCCTTCACCGTCGCCGGCGAGCATGGGGTCATCGTCGGGCAACAAGGCGGTTCCTTTGAAGCCTGGGTCCTGCCGGTCAAGGTCCTGTCGCACCTCACGATCCAAGCCAACATCAGCGGCTATGACGTCCCCATCGAAGTCAATCAACAGGCGGCCGAAATCGAGGTCCGTCCCGATCGCACCGTCATCACCTACAGTCACATCGAATTCACGATCCGCCAGGTTATGTTCTCAGCGAACGACGCGCCGCCCGGCACCGGACCGATCGTTCTGTTCGAATTCGATTGCCTCCATCCCACTGACTTCACCTTCAACTTCACACCGAATCTTGAATGGATGTGGCCCGAGCGCAACGAAGGCGATCCGGGATCGGAATGGGACGCCCGCGGCGGGTTTTATGTTCTCCACTCTGACTATCCCGACTTCGCAGCCGCCGTCACCATTCCCGGCGCCCGGCCAGGCATTCTGGCGCCCTACCAGGAACGCCCGCACTTCTATCCCACGCAGCTCAAGCTGCACATTGATCCGGTGCGCGATCGCGGCCGGCTCTTTCCGCTGCTGATGGCCGTCGGCACTAATACCGCCGACGCAGAGAATGTTGCGCTCGGAGCGAAACTCGCGGAGCTCAACAACTCGATCGCCTCTCTCTACCAGGCTCACGAGGAGAGCTACAAAAAGATCCTCACCAACTCCGTCTCCATCGAAACGCCCGACAAAGCGCTCGACGATGCCTTCCAGTGGGCTGTCATCTCGATCGAGCAATTGAAAGCCAAGCCGTTCGTGCCGGCATCCCGAAGCGATTCGGCCGGCGCATCACAAACCGGGGCCTCCTCCTTCGGCGATGAGATCGCCCTCGTCGCCGGCTACTATGAATCGGGCGATTCGGCGCGTCCCGGATTCGGCTGGTTCTTCGGCCGCGATGCCCTGTACACCCTCTATGCCGTGAACGGATTTGGCGACTTCGCACTGGCGAAGAGTGAGCTCGAATTCCTCATCCACCGCCAGCGCGAAGACGGCAAAATCATGCACGAGTATTCGCAGACCGCCGCGGCGATCAACTGGCGCGCATTCCCCTACATGTATGCCGCAGCCGACTCCACCCCGCTCTTCCTGCTCGCGGTCCGGGACTACGTACGTGCGAGCGGCGACACCCAATTCCTCACCGCACACCGCGATGCCATCGAAAAGGCCTGGGCCTTCGAAACCGATCCCGCGCACGACACTGATCATGACGGCATCTACGACAACTCGCAGGGCACCGGCTGGGTCGAGAGCTGGCCCGGCTCGATGCCGCATCAGGAAATCTACCTGGCGCTTCTCGATCAACAGGCCTCTTCTGCGATGTCCGTCATCGAAGACCTACTTGGCGATCACGTCAAAGCAACCTCGGCGCGCGATCGCGCCGACGCCATCGCCAAGACGATTAACCGCGAATATGCCGATCCTGAGAAAGGCTGCTACGCCTTCGCAACCAACCCCCCGGGCACACCCAACAGCCCGGTCGATCACACCGCCACCGTCTATCCCGCACTCGCGTGGTGGGATCCGGAGGGCGGCAAGCCGATTTTTGCGCAACCATCAGGTTGCCTGTCGCAATTCGCGTCTGCCGCGCTGAATACAGATTGGGGCCTGCGCGATGTGGCGAACAACGAGAAGTACTACGATGGCACCAGCTACCACCAGGGATCGGTGTGGCCGCTCTTCACCGGCTGGGCCGCGCTGGCCGAGTATCGCGGCGGGCAGCCGCTCGCCGGCTACCAGCTGCTCAAGGAGAACGCGAACCTCACTTGGACACAGGATCTCGGTGCCGACACGGAACTCCTCTCCGGCGACTTCTTCGTGCCCTTCGGCCGCAGCACATCGCACCAGCTATGGTCCTCAGCCATGGTCATCACGCCCACGCTGCGCGGCCTTTTCGGCATCAGCATCGACGGACAAGCAAAAACCATCACCGTCAACCCGCACCTGCCCGCCAGCTGGGACCAGGCAGAAATCAAAAATCTGCGCATTGGCGATGAAATCGTCGACTTGAAACTTTCTCAGACAAATCGCGCCCTCTCGATATCGCTGAAAACATCCGCGCATTCTGAAGTTCATCTCCGCTCCTCCGATCCGCGAGCGACGCCGCTTGCGAACTGGGAAATCAGCATTCCACTGCAGGCTGCGGAGGTAGGCCCATTTTTTAACTCGCCCATGCCCGGAGCGCGAACCCAATCGATGCGCATACTTCATGAAGAGTATGGCCAACAAAAGTTGACCCTCACGCTCGAAGGCCCTGCCGGCACAGACGCCGAGTTTCTAATAGTGGTGCGATCGCCGCGAACGTCCGTTCACGCCGCGGGGGCCGAGCTCTCAACGTCTGGTGCGAATAGCGATTCTGCCACCGGAGAGACCGCAACCATTCACTTTCCTCCCGGCACAGGATTCCAAACCATCACCGTCACACTGACCTGGTAGCCTCCAACAACAGAAGCGGGCTTCGTGAATCTCCAATGAATGGCGTTGCAAAGGTGACCTCCGCGCGTGCAACCCGTCTATTTCTCATCTGAGAAGCGCGCACGCCCACCAAACTGGGCCACCGGCGCGTCCGTTGTGGGTACAAACGCATGACACGGCGAGACTCTCCGCGCTCCAACCAACTCCCTCACGACAACCTGCCGGCCTTCCTGTCACAACTCAATGATGGCGAAAGCCTCTGGGCGGAAATCTCCGGCAACCTGCACGATCTGTTCTTCTCGCGCGCGCTTCCGCCGCTCGAGTTGACCTCCACGCCTGTTACGGTTCCCGACCGCATGGCGGGCCGGACCAACCCTTGGGCCATCGGAACCGCAACCCTTGTGAACGGCGGCATCATGGCCCTCATGATTCTCCTCGGGATGCGCACCCTGGTCCATCCAGCTGTCCAGCCCGTCTCCTCCAGTCACGTCGACCTCAGCCACTTCGATCTGTTTGCGCCCGCAAGCACCCGGCCAGGCAGTGAAGGCGGAGGCACTCATGACCTGGTCGATCCGATCCAGGGCCGTCTCCCAAAATTCGTTCGTCAGCCGTTGGCTCCTCCGCAGATTCCAATTCTTCTCCAACCCAAATTGGCCGTCGATTCCGCCATCGCCAATCCGCAGAACATCGTGCTCCCCGATAATCCACCGATGCCGAACATTGGCGTGCACAGTTCCGTTAACGTCACACTGTTATCGAACGGGCAGGGCGGTCCGGCGGGCATCGGCACAGGCAAGGGTCACAGCCTCGGTCCTGGCACCGGATCAGGACCCGGCCTCGACGCGGGCGATGGGATCTACACTCCGGGCCGCGACGGCGTCTCCGCACCCGTTCCCATCTTCACGCCCGAGGCGGAGTTTTCTGACGAAGCGCGCCGCAGCAAATACCAGGGCGTCTGCCTCATTTCGATCATCGTCGATGCGCACGGAAATCCCTGGAATCCGCGAATCATTCGTCGCCTCGGCATGGGTCTCGATGAGAAAGCTCTCGAAGCGGTGAGCAAGTATCGCTTCAAGCCAGCCATCAAGCAGGGAAGGCCGGTCGCAGCGCAAATCACCGTCGCCGTCGACTTTCGGCTGTTCTAGCTGAACCAGCCGGAATGTCGCGATCGGTCAAAGCCAGCTAACATCAACATTCCTAAGTGGTTGACCAGTCAGGAGCCAGCGAATTGCTGCCCTCAGCAGCGGGTAAAAACGGCCGCAACGCAAACGGGCAGGGATCCGCGTACTCCGCTTTCACAACCAGGTCACACATTTTTTTCGAACCCTTCGGTTTGTCTCAGAACTTGCCAAAGCGTCCGAAATATCACCCAGGGGCGTACTATCAAGTCTGTTGGAGCACTGAATGCCACAGCTCTCGAGTCTGGCTGGTTGGCCCCCTCAAGGGGGTGCTGGGCCATTTGATTCCCGAAAAGAAGCCTTTGCGAGTTCGCCGGAACTCGTGACCGTAAGAAGCGTCGACAGGATCGTGAATACTCGCATCGACATAACCTGTCTGTTCCACAAACAAGTCGTAACCTTCCGATTTTTTGCCTCAAGCAAGGGAATGGCCGAGAACATTGCCGAGGTACTCAGGAGTAACTCGGGGAAAAGCCTGCGCGACCTTGGCAAGGTCCTGGTTGACACCAGCGAATCGTAGCGGTTCTTGGTCTGTCAAATCCTCATCGGCATCAGCACATACCGCGACCGGTACTCTGCGTCGGGATCTTCGGGCCTGATCTGGCCGGCAGACTGCGAGTCCTTGAACTCCAGCCGTACCTCGCCTTCATTCCCCAGCGACTTCAGAAAGTCGATGATGTATGACGAATTGAATCCCACCACGATAGGATCGCCCGAATATGGGGTGTCGATCGTGTCCTCGCTCTCGCCGCTCTCTGAGGACTGCGAACTGATCTTTAGCTCATTGCCCTCAAGCCGCAGCCGGATCGCCCCGGACCGCTCATCGGCAAATTGTGCCACGCGCTGGATCGCAGCGGAAAGCTCGCTCGAGCGAACCACAGCGAATTTTGAGTTGTCGCGCGGCATCACTGCCTCGTAGTTAGGGAACTGCCCGGAAAGACGTCGCGTGCTCAGTGTCCGGTGCCCCACGCGGAAGAAGAGCGTGTGCTCATCATCGGCAAATTCGACCTTTTCGACCTCGCTGTTCGCCAGCAACTGCTGCAACTCCTGAAGCGCCTTCCGCGGAATCAGCACCCGCTTTTCGCCGCTGACGCCGGCGATCGCTTCGCCCGCCTTTTCGACGAAAGAAAGACGGTGGCCGTCGGTGGCCACCATGGCCAGCGACTCCGCCTTCATCACCAGTAGCGCACCGTTCAGCGTGTACCGCGACTCCTCATTCGAAATCGCAAAAATCGTCCTGGAGATGAGGGTTTTCAGCGCCACCGCAGAAATACTGGTCGAAGCAACAGCAGGGAACTCGGGCACCTGGGGATAATTGGCTCGCGCCATGCCAACCATCTTCGTGTTTGAGCGTCCGCTGCGGATCTGCACCCAGTGGTTGTCAAGCAGCTTGATCGAAATGTCGCCGTCGGGCAGCAGTTTGATGTAGTCGTAGAGCTTCCGCGCGGGAATCGTACACGATCCCGGCTTCTTCACCTTCACCGTGGCGCTCGTACGGATCGCCTGGTCGAGGTCGGTCGCCGTGATATTCAGCTTTTCGCCTTCAACCTCGATCAAAAAGTTGGACAGGATCGGGATGGTCGTCTTACGCTCCACCACACTCTGGGTCGCGGTAAGCTCCTTCACCAGTTCCTGGCGGCTTACGGTTATTTCCATCGATGCCCCCTGCGCGGCCGGCTTCTCTACTTCCGCTTCTACCAACGGCATAATTCAACACCTCATTCAATCGCGCGCCCGTCCGCGCCCCAGGAGGTTCGCTGCGATCCGCTGAACCGGTTCCAGCTCTCGCGCCGCTGGCCTCAGCCTACATCACACACCAAGCGCCACGAAACGCTCGCCGCTTCTTGCCTCTGATTGTATTCACGTTTCACGAGCTTGCGCGCGTGGAAAACGAGGCTCAAATCAGGATTGCTGGCCAGAATTCCAGGATTGAATCTTGGTGGTGAAGCTTTCCCGTCGGCGAAACTACCTCTGCCTCGCAACCGAAAACGAACGGTCGACACGAAACGAATCGGCTGGGCGCGTCTGCGACGGATAGCGGGAATTATCAGGAGAAGGAACTAATAAAAGACAGTAGTCTCCGTCGTTCGCACAGGAAAAGTGGAATTCTCATCCTTCCCGTTTGCGTCCCGTCACTTGAATGATGTTCGGGTTTTCTAAATCCCGTCTGTGCATTTCAGGAGAATTGGAAAACCAGCTTCCAACAACCTGATGGGGACCCGACTTTCCCACGCTTCCCACAAGCGCATCGAAATCCCCTGTGTATCTCCAGTGTGTTTTGTGGACACTCCATCCACACCCGTGCGCATCAATCACTTGCAGCAGACCGAGCTTCCACATGCTCACCCGCCGATCACACCAATACGGAAACTGCGGGCTCTATACTTGTCTTTCCATGTCCTACGCAGCGGCCATCGATCAACTCAACGCCATGGTTCCGGAACTGCACAATCCTCCGGGGCAGCCTCGCCGCAAATTCTCGCTCGAAGAGATAGGACTACTACTCAATGCCCTTGGCAATCCACATCACAGGTTCTCATCTGTTTTGATTGCCGGAACCAACGGCAAGGGCTCGACAGCCGCTACCCTCGCTTCGGTCCTTGCTGCCTCGGGGCTGAGAACCGGTCTCTACACCTCGCCACACCTGGAACGCGCCAACGAACGTATCCGCATGAACGGGACCGAAATCTCCGATGACGATTTTGCCCGGCAATATTTCCGCGTACATCACTGTGCGCAGGACCTTGTTTCGTCGGGCCGGCTCGCTCAGTATCCCAGCTTTTTTGAAACGCTCACTGCCATGGCATTTCTTCAGTTCGCTGAACTTCGGGTTGACATAGCAGTCCTCGAAGTCGGCCTGGGGGGCCGCCTTGACGCCACGAACATTGTCGATCCGCTACTCTCGATCGTCACCGATATCTCACTTGACCACATGGAATGGCTGGGCTCCACCATTCCCGCAATCGCCCGCGAAAAAGCCGGCATTATGCGCCGCAACGGCACCCTCGTCACCCTGCCGCAACGCCCTGAGGCCAGCCGGGTCCTCGGCGAGATGGCCACCGAACTCGGTGTCCGCCGGGTTAGTGCCGTTCCGTTTACGCCCTCGGCGCTTGACAGCCCCGCCGGCGCTTATTTCGTCGAGGCCCTTGGTACGGCAATCAAAGTAGATTCACCGCTTCGTGGCGCCCACCAGCATCGCAACATTGCCCTCGCCATCGCCGCCGCTGTCGAACTGGCCCTTCAGCACAGTGTCCCAGTAACAGCTGCATCTCTTGCGGCTGGCATCCGCAATACCCGCTGGCCAGCGCGGCTCGAGCCCATCGAAACCCGCGATTCCCCAACGCAAGACCCGATGGAATGGGTCCTGGATGTGGCGCACAATCCCGCCGGCGCATGGGCCCTCCGTGCGGGCTTGCGTGACCTGCTTGCAACCAGGAAGCCTGCTGTCCTCATCTTCAGCTGTTTGCGCGACAAGCCTGCTGCTGAAATGGGTCAGATTCTTTTTGCTCTGTTCGATCAGGTCATCTTCGCCCCCATCCACAGCCAGCGGGCAACGCCAATAACCGATCTGCTGGCTGCCGCAGAAGCCACCGGCACGCCCGCAATCGCAGCCGGATCTGTTGCCGAGGCCATCTCACTTGCGAAACGGAAAGCGGTTGGCCAACCCTTCGCGTTGCGTGTTGTCGCTGGATCTGTCTATCTTGTCGGAGAGGCGCGTAGCTTACTGCTTGCATCTTCCCGCCAGCCCGCCGGTGTTGAGCGATGAGCCGTCCGCCCGCGCCACTGCCGCGGCTTCACCGCTGGCGCACCAACGTCATCCAGGCCCCCGCATTCTTTGTTTCGACCGCTATGTTTGGAACGGCTGCGCTCGCTGCTTCGCTCTTCGATAAGACAGGCCGGGCCCAGCACCGAATCGCCCGCTCGTGGGCGCGTTCCTGCATCCTCATTGCCGGCGCTCGCCTCACGGTACATGGGGCAGGAAATCTGAACAAGTACCCCGTAGCTGTCTTCGCCGCGAATCACACGTCCTACATGGACACTCCGGTGGTCTTTGCTTCGCTTCCCGTTCAGTTCCGCATTCTGGCAAAAAAGGAGCTCTGGTCTCTACCGTTCATTGGGTGGTATCTCAACCGCTCCGGCCAGATTCCCATCAACACAGAAAACCCGCATGCCACGTTGTCGAGCCTCGGCGCAGGCCTGCGCGCGCTTCGCGCCGGCATGCCGCTTTTCGTTTTTCCGGAGGGTTCACGTACCCCGACGGGAGAGATGCAGCCGTTCCTTTCAGGCGCGGCGTATCTGGCCATCCGCGCCCAGGTTCCCCTCATCCCGATTGCGCTGAGCGGAGTCTACGATTTGCTCCCGATTCATACGCGGCACTTTTATCCCGGCCCAGTCACACTGGCTGTGGGTGAGCCGATTTCTACCAAAGGAATGTCGCTCCGCCAGACTGACGAACTGACCTCGCGGTTGCGGACTGCAATCGGAGCCCTACAGGCGCGGCAAGACCCCGGCAGCGCGCAAGCTCCTGCCAAAGCGCGGGCGTAAGAACCTTATTTTATGGTTGTTAGGACGATGCTACACATTGCAGTGCCTTCGCATCCAAACCAATATGAAACGGGTTCTATTGCTCACCTGCGGCCTGCTGTTTTTTGTGGGATGCTCTTCTTCCGATCGCAGTCCCGACGCCATTCGTCAACGAACTGCAAATGCAACCGCGACTGCCACGCGTGACGCCAAAGCCGTCGCCCAGGGCGTGGCCGAGGGCCTCAAGCAAAAGGGTCCGATCCATATCAACCGCGCGTCCGAGGACGATCTTGCAACTCTTCCCGGGATCGACCACGCCACAGCTCATCGCATTGTGGTTGGGCGACCTTACAACGACTCTTCGGAGCTCTATAAGCGCCACATCGTGTCAAAGTCTGAGTACGATCGCATCGCCGGTCAGATCACCGCTCATGAATGAGCGCTGGGCCCGCAGATCAGCGTGTGCCTCGCAGGACAGCTTTACGCGTCGCTGTCCGCTTTTCCCGCATCTCCGCTCAACCTGTTGGCGGCGTCAAGGAAAACAACCGGCGTCACCGGCTTGGCGACGATATCGAAAGCATGGCCCTTGCTCCCCGCCTCCCGCATGAGGTCCTCGGTCACGATCTGTCCCGAAAACAGGATGACATGGCAGTCCGGAAGCATCCCTTTGAAAACAATTGCGAGATCGATCCCGTTCATTTTAGGAAGGATTACGTCCAGAATGGCCAGGCCCGGACTCCACGCGAGGCTCAGCTCCAGCGCCTGCTCGGCCGAGTACGCCACCCGAACCTCGTACCCATGGCTCGAAAAGATCAGGCCCAGCGAATCGGCAATCGACTTCTCGTCATCCACAACGAGAACTTTCAGTGATTGAAACGGCTGCGGCATACTGCATACCCCGGACCATTCCCCGGCAAATTGGTCCAAGCGGCTGAAACGAAATAGTCAGGCTGGAAAGAGAAACCGCACCGCAACAGATGATCGCTGTCGCGATTCAGGAGTTACCTGTAATTAAGCCGGAACTCGCCCGCCCCCATGTGCTGTGGGGGGAGATGCGAAAGAGAAGAGGTTGGTTGCCCCGATCGCTGGGTAGATCAAAAGTTGCGGGGCGAAGCCAGCGAGCTCTTCGCCCCAAATAGCACTGCCGGTTTACCGCAAGAATCACCAGCGAGAGATGGTTAGATTATCCAGGTACACCGTATTGGTTCCGCTGGCTCCGATCCCATCGACCTGGAAGTTGGTCAAAAGCGTCGTTCCCCATCCCAGCGCAAACGAAGAAGGCACCGTTGCGTTCACGGGGTTCTCGATGTTATCCAGCCAGATCGAGTGATAGGTCACGTTGCCTGAATTGTCGCGCGAATAAAGTATCTGGATGTGATGCCAGGAATTTGTGCCCCACTCCCGCGGATTGCAGTGCGCGGCCGTGTGCCACCACTGGTCTTTCGGAGCCCATGGACTGCCGGCATTGACCGTGTAATCCCACGTTCCCGAATAGCCATCGCACTGCACGCCGAAGATCACGGTCTGTCCATTCGCCGTCACTTGGTTCATGTCCATTTCGAGGTTGGCGACCGTGTTGAGCGAGCCCGCGAAATACACCCAACCATCATAGAGAAAATTCGTCGCGGTGATGTCCGCGCCGAACGACACGTCATACCTCTCGCCCGATGAATTGGAGAACGTTGTCTGAAATTCTCGCGCTGTTCCGCTCAACGAAGGAGCGCTTACAAGTTGCATCAGCCCCCAGGAGCCGCCTCCACCGGTGGCGAGATCGGTGGCCGCTTGCCAGTTGCTCAAAGTCTGGATCGCGCGGGAAACATAAGCGTTCGAGGGAACTGCCGATGTGGCCGGCGGGACCACCGTCACACTCATGTTCGCAACGCACACCGCGCCGGATGAACCCCACGACTTCACGTGCACGACGTGTGATCCCGTACCGGAACTGACGGATGTGTTCAGGCTGGCTCCGCGAAAAATTGCGGTATAGGAACTGTTGTCCAGTGAGTACCCTATCGCCACGATCGATTGCGAATCGCATGGCGAGGCGCTCGCAGCCAGGCCGAATGGCGAAGCTACGCGCGCCCCTGAAAAGGGAAAGCTGACGGTTACATTGGCGAATGCAGGCGCTGAACACACGATCAGCGCAGGAAGGAAGAAAAAACGTCTCAAGGTGGTGCCTTCCAATCCGAGGCGCACTTCGGCTTGCAAGATCTTTCCTTGCTCGGACGGCTCAGGCACACCACAAGCGAGACGCTTGCGCGAGAGTGTCGCTACAGATCTTCTCGATTCGCAATCTCAGTTGTTAATGCTTGCACCCTATTTGAATTGATTTGGTGCGTCAAGACGAAAAAGTCGCGCGCTGTTGAAAACCGATGTCGTTCGTACCGTGATAAAACCATCGCTTTTCGTTGTGCTCTGCCGGTCGTGTTTCAACGCCGAATGACCAAATCCTTTACTCAGCCAGTAACGCGCACGCATCGATCCCTCGTCTGTCTTCCGACGTCGGGTGGTCCCGTGCGTCGAGGCTGTTCCCGCCGCGCCCGAATTGTTCTGCCGTACACTTAAAACTGATCATGCCTGTGATTGCGATTCCCGAGCCCACCTCCGCCGACCTGGAATACAACCAGCGGGCCCTCCCCCAATATCGCGAAGCACTGAAAGCGGCCGGAGCAGCTTCGCTAGTTATTCGCCCTGGCGATCCGCCTTCGGTCGTTGCCAGGCATTTGACCGAAGTTTCCGGCATCTTGCTGCCAGGGAGCCGGTATGATGTTGATCCACAAAGGTTTAATGAAGAGCGGATCCCCGAGTGCGGTCCTGCGGATCCGGGCCGCACTGCGATCGACGAGTTGCTTCTGCAGGACGCGTTCAACCTGCGCAAGCCAATCCTGGCCATCTGCCATGGAGCGCAGACCCTCAACGTCTGGCGAAACGGTACGCTCATTCAGGATCTTGAGACCGTGCTGAAGACGAGTGTCAATCACCGGCCCGGTCGCGATGTCATCGAGGCGCATCCGGCCCGCTTGATCGTGGGATCCCGGTTGGCTTCTCTCTCGCCGAATGATCCCGAGCCGCCGGTCAATTCGAGTCATCATCAAGCGATCGGAGTCCTTGGGGACAATCTGCGCCTCGCCGCGGTTTCGCCGGTTGACGATGTGATCGAAGCAGTCGAATTAGATTCGCCGGATCATTTCGTCATTGCCGTGCAATGGCATCCCGAGCGCACTTACGGATGCAGCGCTTTATCTCGGGCCTTATTCCGCTCATTCGTCGACGCGGCGGCTTCCTGGCAGCTTCCGTCCATCGTGGATTCGGTCTCAGCTCGTTAGAGACGATGGAAATCTTTGCCGATCAACTCAACCAGCTTCTCGAGGGAGCTGGATTGTCCGGCCTGGTGCGAGAGCAGTCGGCGAAGTTTGAGTCGTATCTGCAGCTCATCCTGAAATGGAATCCCAAGATCAATCTGACGGCGGTCCGCGAAGAAGACATTCTTGCGCGCCACTTTGTCGAATCGATTGCCTGTGCATTGAATTTACCCGGCGAGATCGCAACGCTGCTCGATTTCGGCTCGGGCGCGGGCCTCCCGGGAATCCCCGTCGCGATCTGTCGGCCCGCGCTTACTGTCACACTCGCCGAGTCCCAGGGCAAGAAGGCGGCGTTCCTGGCGGAGGCGGTGCGTCAGCTTCGAATCAATGCGAAGGTCTTTGCGGCGCGTGCGGAGACCCTGCAGGAGCGGTTTGACTGCGTGACGCTTCGGGCAGTGGACCGGATGGAGCTCGCGGTCGCGCAGGCTGCTCATCTCGTGGTCATCGAGGGCCTGCTGGCCGTGATGACCACGCTTCCGGCGATGGCGGGCATCCGGAGAGCGGCGGGCCACGGATTCACTTGGTCAGAACCGCAGGCCTTGCCAGGCAGTGAGCGGCGGGTGCTGCTGATTGCCCGGCGTATGAGCGAGTGACGCGGCCGCCATCGCGGCTGCATCCAGGGCGCATGGAATTGGAAGCGGAAAGTGTTCCACGTGGAACATCGCAGGCAATCCAGCTAAGAACGTTCCACGTGGAACATCTGACCTGCCGAGGTGTCTCCAAACACCGCGGAGTCGAGCAAAATCCCAGACTTTTCCACCGGGCCATCGATTTTCGATTTGGTTGCCTGCATTTTTTCGTGCGTGCAACCC
Source organism: Occallatibacter sp. (assembly GCA_035308825.1). GTDB lineage: Bacteria > Acidobacteriota > Terriglobia > Terriglobales > Acidobacteriaceae > Telmatobacter. The sequence goes on from DATGFX010000067.1 coordinate 31,786, forward strand.
CTGCTACTGCATGAAGTTGCCTGCATCCGAAATCCACAGCTCGGACGCTTTCCACAACTTTGCGAAGTTCTCCACAGTCAGGCCGCCTGCAGGGAAGCACCAGCTTCCTTTACTCTGAATTGCCATGGGCAAGATTCTGGGCGTGGTCAATCAAAAAGGCGGGGTGGGCAAAACCACAACCGCCATCAATCTTGCCGCCTGCCTGGCGCTCGAGGGATTGAATGTTCTCCTTGCTGATTGCGATCCCCAGGCAAATGCCTCTTCCGGAATCGGCCTGACCCGGGACGACAATCGCCACTCCATCTATGACGTCCTGGTTGGAAATGCCCCAGCCGAACAAGTCATCCTGCCCACCGAGATCGAGAAGCTCTGGATCCTGCCGGGATCCAAGAACCTCACTGGCGCCAATGTCGAACTGGCGGGGGCCGAAGACCGGGCGGTTCGACTGCGCCACGCTCTCGGGCCGATTCGAGACAAATACGACCTGCTGGTCCTCGATTGCCCGCCGGCCCTCGATCTGCTTACGCTGAACGTTCTGGTCGCGGCCGACTCCCTCATTGTGCCCATGCAAGCGGAATACTTCGCACTCGAAGGCATTTCAGAGCTGATTTCCACCCTCGAACGCGTCCGTGGTGCCTTTAACCCCGACATCGCCATCGAAGGCGTGCTCCTAACCATGTACGACGACCGGACAAATCTCGCCCAACAGGTCACTGAAACCCTGCGCGAGCACTTCCGTGAAAAGCTCTTCAAGACCGTGATCCCGCGAAACATCCGGCTCGCTGAAGCGCCTAGTTATGGGAAACCGATCGCCCTTTACGACGGTCGCTCACGGGGAACCGAAGCCTACTTCGAATTGGTTGGCGAATTCCTGGCCCGCAACCAGATCGAGAGTCCTCGCAGCCTGGAGCGAAAGCAGGCCACCAATCATCGGTCCAAGCGCGAAGTACGCTTCTGGCCCTACTCCTGAGAGGCTTGCGAACCAAACTCTGCCGTACTTGCTCAACCTGCGTTGCTGACCAATTGGCTTTCGGGCCTGAACGAGGAATGATCCAATGACCAACATAGCCACCGATACGAAACGCCGTGCATTGGGAAAGGGGCTCGATTCACTCCTTCCCAGGGCGCATGTTCCTGCAGCGCCCGTTCCCTCTCCCGCGGAAGCAGAAGGTGGGAAGCCGCGCGAGATTCCTCTGGATCGAATCGATCCCAATCCCTTCCAGACCCGATCGCAGATGAACGAGGAGCAGCTCGCCGAACTGGCCGCTTCCATCGCGGCGAACGGCGTCGTTCAACCGGTTCTTGTAAGGCCGCTGGCTGCAGGACGCTTCCAGCTCATTGCCGGCGAGCGGCGCTGGCGGGCATCGAAGCAGGCTGGCAAACAGACGATTCCGGCGATCCTACGCCAAGTCTCAGACGAACAGGCCATGGAGATCACCATCGTCGAGAACCTGCAACGCGCCGATTTGAATCCGATGGAGCAGGCCCGGGCCTTTGCACGGCTGTCGAATGAATTCCATATGACGCAGGAGCAAATGGCGCAGCGTACCGGGAAAGATCGCGTATCCGTTTCTAACTATCTGAGATTATTGAAGTTACCTGATACAGTGCAGGCGCGCGTCGAGATCGGCGAGCTGACCTTTGGTCATGCCAAGGCGCTCCTGGGGCTCAGCACTCATCCCGACCTTGAAACCGCAGCGTTGCGAGTGGCCAGTCTTTCGCTTTCTGTTCGCCAAACTGAGAACCTGGTCCAGGGAATCCTCAACCCTGAAAAGAATAAGAAGGAGCCGAAGCCAGAGCCGCCGGTCGATGCAAACGTTCGCGAGGTAGCGGAGCGCCTGCAGCGAGCGCTCGGGCTGAAAGTCCATATCGAAGATCGCCAGGGGCGGGGCCGCGTGATCATCGAGTACGCCAGCCTCGCGGACTTCGACACCCTGCTGGGATCGCTGGCGGGCTCCGCGTAAATCTCCCTCGCGCGAATAAACCGCCTTTGCCCGAAGCCGCAGCGACTTGCCTCAGAGCTGCGTCCTGTTCAGGAGCAGACACTTCTCTGTTGCCGAGATGGATGCGTACCGTCCCTCCGCGCCATGATTGCTGCTGATTTCCCTGAAATACCGTGTTAACGTCACTCCGGCCACTTCCCCCGGGAATCCAAAAAATCAGCATGAGGTGCATATGGGTCGCGGCAACGGTTTTGTCTGCTTGTTGCTGGGCGCACTATGTGCCGCCGGCTGCGCAGGGGGCGGAGGGAATGGCGGTGGTGGCGGATCATCCACAGTCACCGCAGTCAGCACGTCCTGCTCCCCAAATTCGATTACAACAAATCAAACGAGCACCTGCACGGCCACTGTGAGTGGAACCGGCAGCTATAGCTCGAGCGTGAGTTGGACGGCATCCGGCGGCTCGATTTCGGGCGGCGGTGTCTTCACGCCGTCGGGTACGGGCACTGCCACGGTTACTGCAACATCGACCCAAGATCCGACAAAGTCAGGCTCCGCCAATCTCACAGTGACGCAGGGACCGACGGTGACGGGAGTGACGGTCACCGCCACGCCCGCCAGCATCACGACCGATCAAACCTCTACATGCTCGGCCACGGTCACAGGTACTGGATCGTTCACCAATGCGGTAACCTGGTCGGCAACCGGCGGAACGATTACGGCAGACGGCGTGTTCACTCCTTCAGGAGGAGGAACTGCGACTTGCACCGCCAACTCCAGCGAGACCGGCTTCACAACTGTGAGTGGTTCCGCGAACATTACGGTTTCTGTGGTGCCTCCCAACATCACGAACATCTCCCCGTCATTCGTCGCCTGCGACAACTTCTGCAGCGATATCAGCTACACGGTTGATTGCAGCGGATGCGAAAACGGCGATCTTTTCCATGATGCGACCGGGCTGTTCACGCCCGATCTTTCGCTTTCGATAACTCCCGGCCAGACCAGCTTCAACATCTCGCTGGGATGGCAGCAGGGCACGTTTGCTCCCTGGATGAACAAGTGGGAGATCGCTCATTCGGGCGTGGCTTACGGCACCTCCTGGAACACAGCTTTCTTTGGCAGCGGCAGCCAAAGTACGCTCGCGGTGTCAGCGGTGACCGGCACCCTGTTCGAGGTGGATCAGCAATCAGGGCAGGTCTACACCCAGGCGACCGGAGGCGCGACAGGAACACTCTTCGCGGCCAACCCCCAGGCCACCGCGCCCACGCAGATTGCGGTCGATGATGTCTCGGGGAATGTTGTCTATGTCACGATGAGCGGCACTCCGCAGATTGCCGTGTACGACGAAGCGGGAGCGATGCAATGCGCACTTTCGCCTGGCATGGCTGGCATCTCCGCCGTTGCGGCCAAGGGCGGCTACATCGTGGTTACCGATCCGACGGATGGCCTCGTCGGGATGGCCAAAATGGATTGCAGCGGATACCAGTCCATCTCCATCACGGGACAACCCTGGGCCGTAGCGATGACGAACGGCACAGAGCTCGATGCGTTTGTGCTTTCGCGCGATCAATGGTCGGTCAACGGGCTTCCCGGGCTAAGCAAAATCGCCATTCCATCAGGCACCATCGAAGGATCGGTGGAGCTGACCGGCCTGACTCCTGTTAGCACGGTGCGCAGCACGAATCCGTACGGTGCGCTTTACCAGGTGCAGGCATTCACGAATTCCCCCGTCGCCGCCGTGCTCTCCATGTCCGATGCAATCGTTGACTTGGTAAGTACCGATACGTCGAGCAGCAATACCATGCAGGTGACCAATTCGATTGCCATCCACCAGGTGCCATTTTCGATTGAGGCTCAGGAGACGGGAGCAGGCTCGACCCTGTGGGTTGCATATCTGCCGGCCTCGGGAGGATCGACGGGCACGCATATTGGAGCGATCCCACTCGCAACTCCGGCATTCACCTCGAATCTTGCGGCGTGTCCAAGCACAACCGTGGTCGCGGGCGGATTCGTCGCGACATCCAACGGCGTGTATTGTGCGCAGGGACAGACAATCGAGCTTCCTCTGTCGATCACTCCCTAGAGTGACTGGGAGAATGCAGGCGTCCCTTGCGCTGCTTGAGAAAACTTCGCACCGCCGGATCGCGCTCAAGCGCGATCGCCAGGTCGTAGGCGCCGGCTGCTTCGTCGCGGGCGCCGGTACGCGCAAGCAACTCGGCCCGGGCGGCCCAGTAAGGCTGGTACTCGGCCAGGCGCGGATCAGAGGCAATCTCATTCATTGCGTTCAGGCCGGCTTCCGGTCCTTCGACTTCAGCCAGCGCTACAGATCGATTGAGGGCCGCGACCGGTGACCCAGTCAAAGCGAAATGCGCGCCATAGAGGGTGACGACTGCTTCCCAATTCGGTTTGCCGGTACGGCAGCGGTCGACGTGAGCGGACTGCAACGCAGCCTCGAGCTGATAGCGGCCAATGGCGCCGAACTCGCTCGCCCGGCGCAACATCATCTCCGCCTCGCGAATCATGTTTTGGTTCCACAACGAAGGATCCTGCCGATCGAGGGGAACGAAATCTCCGGCAGTCGAGCGGCGCGCGTGGCGGCGTGATTCGGCGTGGAGCAACAGCGCCAGCAGTCCAAGCGCCTCCGGCTCATCAGGCAGTAACTCGGTTACCAGCCTGGCGAGATACAAGGCTTCTTCAGCCAGATCGCGCCGCGCCGCATCCGTACCCGCGGGGTCAGTCCATCCCTCGCTGAATGCCGCGTAGATTGCGTCGAGCACAGTTTCGAGGCGGGAAGGAAGTTCTTCGCGTGCCGGCACGCGGAAGGGAATGCGCGTCTCGCGGATCTTCTCCTTGGCCCGGACGAGTCGCTTCGCCATCGCTGCCGGCGAGGCGAGGAATGCGGCGGAGATCGTATTGGCATTGAGACCGAGCACGACCTGCAGAATGAGCGGCGCGCGAACGGAGGCATCGATGGCGGGATGCGCGCAGGCAAACATCATGGCGAGCCGCTCATCTGGGATTTCAGAGTTTTCCGGCGCAGCGGCCATGATCTCATCCATGATAGGCAACTCATCGGTTGCGCTTTCGGTAAATCGGTCCCCGCGTTTCACATCGATAAACTTCCGGCGCGCCACGGCAAGCAGCCATGCTTCAGGATTGGTTGGGACACCGTTGGCAGGCCACGTCCCAAGGGCGGAGGCGAAGGCTTTGGAAAGCGCATCTTCGGCGGCAGCCACATCGTGGGTGCGCGAGGCAAGAAAAGCGACCAGTTTGCCATAGCTGCGCCGGGCGACAGCCTCGGCGGCGTTCTGCGCCAGCTGCGTCGACTGATCCGGAACCTGGTTCTCCATTCCTCTCCTGCTGCGGATGGAAGAGGCTGGAGCGAGCCGACCCGCCCCAGCCGCAAAGCTGCTGAATCGCCCGCTTCAGTCACCCACCGAGGCGGCTACTGCCGAAGGCGTCATGACCCACAGCGGCCGAACCTCGACCACCCCGTGCTGCGATGCCGGGCAGCGTTCCGCCCATTTCAAAGCGGCATCCAGGTCCGGCACATCAATCAGGAAATAGCCGGCAAGCTGTTCCTTTGAGTCGATGAAAGGGCCGTCGAGGACCTGCGCCTTGCCGTTCGCCACGCGAACCGTCGTCGAGTCGGAGGAGGGACGCAGGCGTCCGGAAGCCTTCAACGCGCCGGCCTTGGTGAGCGCCTCGGTGAAGGCGAAGTAGGCCGCCGTTCCTTGTTCCTGCTGTTCTTTCGTCATTTTGGGCCATTGGGTTTCGTCGAGCTGAGCCAGAAGCATGTACTGCATGGGGAATTCTCCTTCGGGTAGGATGGCGGGCGTTTCGGGTCCGCTACCTCGATGACGAACGGGATGGGGCAATCTGGACAAGGCGCCAAAAATTCCTTTGAATCGCCGTCTCCATCCTGCATAAGGTTCGCACAAGCCGCAGATCTTTGCTCTGTAGAATCGGAGCATGGCGCAGCACATTGGAATCGTTGGCTGCTCCGCCGAAGGCGCAGCTCTCTGCTACCGTACGATTTGCGTGGAAGGTGCCCAGCGGATGGGACCGCATGCCCATCCCGAAGTGACGCTCCACACCCATTCGCTCGCCGACTATGTGGATTGCATCTACCGCGGAGATTGGGAGGGCGTAGCGGAACGGATGCTCGAATCGGCCCGCAAGCTCGCCGCGTGCGGCGCTGATTTTCTTATCTGCCCCGACAACACCATTCACCAGGCCATGAGATCGGTACTGCCGCATTCTCCTTTACCGTGGCTGCACATTGCCGGGGTCGTGGCCGACGAGGCCGTGAGCCGCGGTTACCGGCGCATCGGCATCCTGGGAACGCGCTGGCTGGTGGAGAGCGATGTGTACCCCGATCAGTTTGCATCGCGCGGTCTCGATTACCAGCGGCCGACGGCAGAGGAGCGGGAAGCCATCAACCGGATCATCATGAATGAACTGGTGTACTCCGTCTTCAGGCCCGAAGCGGTCACCGAACATCAGCTGGTGATCCGGCGGATGAAAGACGAGGGATGCGACGCTGTAGTTTTGGGCTGCACTGAAATTCCGTTGATCATCAACAATCAGAATTCGCCGCTCCCTGTGCTCGACTCCACGCGGTTACTGGCGCGGGCCGCACTGAAGAGGGCGGTCGGCAAGGTCCCGGAAGCCGCCTCAAATCGGAAGTTCGGATAGGAATCGGATCAGCGTAGTCGGGCGATTCAGTTTCCGCATCGCCGATCAACACGATCCACGCGACGATCAATCCCTCCACTCCGGCGATCCTGCGTGTTCACCCGCCTGTCCTGGATCACCGTCATATCGGGAAGTACGATGAGGCGCGAACCCGGCGACTCCAGCGCTTGAACTGCAGCAGCGGGATCGGTCGGACCCGGCGCAGCGGCGGGTTCCGAAACCTCGTTGCCATTGGTCAACAGCCTGTTCAACACCGGTATATTCACGCGCTGTGTTTCGATAAAGTCGACACCCTCTGCGGTCAGAGTGAAGTCGGAGTTGTCGGCCTTCGTGATGTAGCCCTTGCGCGTCAGGTACCAGGTCGTGAAGTCCAGGTAATCGCGGGGAAATCCCATGCGCTTCTCGATCTCCGACAGGCTGACCTCGGGCGCATAGGGTGTGGTGCGGCGGCGAAAATAGAGCACTGCCAGTACCGCGAGACGGCGGTTCAGCTCGCCTTCGAGATTATCCATGAAGTCGACCTTGGTCGACATCGGCGAAATGTTCGCGGTTTCGAGTTCGCGTTCTATATCGTATTGCGTGCGTCGCTCCGGACTCGACAAAACGTCGTAAGCTTCCTTCAGCGTCCGAAACTTCTCCGCATTTCCCGACTCGGGATTATCAGGGTGGAAGCGAGAAGCCAGAAACCGGTAAACGCGGTGAATCGTGTCTCCATCGGCGTTTGGACTGATCTGGAGAAACTCGTAATAATCCTGAGCCTTGGCTGTAATCATAGGACCTCACTTGCTTAGCTATGTGTACGTCAAGTTATGAGCCTGAAGCCGAATTGTAGCATCGGCCGGTGAACCAAATACATGACACAAAGGCAGATACACCGCGCGGCTCATGTAACCATCGGAATGGTACCGAAGTGGTACGATGCGAGCCGGAAAGAGCAGAAGCCACTCAGAACATCAACGGTTATGACGATAAGGGCAAATAGATGAGCAAGGTCCTGGTAACGGGAGGCTCGGGTTTTATCGGCAGCCACTGCACCTTGCAGTTGCTTGCGGCCGGCCATGAAGTGCGTACGACGGTCCGCAACCTCGATCGAGTCAGCGAGCTGCGTGTGATATTGCGCCGGGCCGGAGGAAATCCGGATCTCGGGCTCTCGTTCTTTGCGGCGAACCTGACCCGGGATGAAGGGTGGCGCGATGCGGTCGCCGGATGCGATTACGTGCTGCATGTGGCGTCCCCATTTCCTGCCGCCGTCCCGGAACATGAAGATGAGCTGATCGTGCCGGCGCGCGAAGGGGCACTGCGCGTGTTACGCGCCGCGCGCGATGCCGGCGTGAAGCGTGTCGTGCTCACTTCGTCCTTTGCAGCCGTCGGCTACGGCAGGGAAGCGAAACAGGCGATCTATACCGAGGCGGACTGGACTGATCCCGAAGCCCCGGGACTAACCGTCTATGCCAAATCGAAGACGCTCGCCGAGCGTGCTGCGTGGGACTTTGTTGCCGGGGAGGCAGGTACTCTGGAGCTCGCAGTCGTGAACCCGGTCGCCGTCTTCGGGCCGGTGTTGAGCGGCGACTATGCGACTTCGATCATGGTCGTGCAGCGGATGATGGATGGAGCATTTCCCGGCCTGCCACGGTTGTGGCTCGGTGTCGTGGATGTGCGCGACGTGGCCGACCTGCACCTGCGCGCCATGACCCACCCGGCGGCAAAAGGGGAACGCTTTCTCGCTGTGTCCGGCGAGTTTCCGTCCCTGCACCAGATCGCCAACATGCTCAGGCAGCGGATGGGGGCGGCAGCCCGCCGCGTTCCCACCCGCGAATTGCCCAATTGGCTGGTGCGGCTCGCGGCATGGCGCGATCCGGCCGTCAAACAGATTCTTCCTGAACTCGGCAAAGTGAAGAATGCCTCGAGCGAAAAGGCGCAGCGTGTGCTGGGATGGAAACCGCGCCCGCGCGAGGAGGCGGTCGTGGCGACCGCACAGAGCCTCTTGAACCTGGGCTTGTTAAAGGACAGCCCTCGGCAGACATGACAGCTCGAAAAAACGAGCCGGTCTAAAACACCGCCGAACGACACTTCCGATCTTGCGAAGTTTGCCGAATCTTCGTCCTCTGGACAGGTTTCCGCTGGCCGGATTCTGCATCGAAGCTTTAATGCACGAAGACGATCGGGACCTTATGCACGAAGACCATCGGGAACTTCCAGTTACTTCTTCCATCGAGCCGGCCTGGGCGCCGGAAGCGCGCGATTGCTACCGCGGCGTCGTCCAGGCGCTGCAACAAGCCGACGTTCCATTCGCTGTCAGTGGGGGATTTGCTTTTCATCGCCATACCGGGATCTGGAGAGCTACCAAGGACCTCGATCTCGTTTTGCCGCCGTCCGCGATTCCACAGGCAATCCAGGTTCTTGAATCGCAGGGGTTTGAAACCAACATTCAGGATGCCGTCTGGCTGGCAAAGGCCTGGCGCCAGGATTACTTCGTCGACCTGATCACGGGTGTTGGCAACGCGACCCTCCCGGTTGAGCAGAGCTGGATCGACCGGGCTCTTTCCGATGATGTGCTGGGGATACCCTGCAAGGTGCTTCGCGCCGAAGAGCTGATTGCATCCAAGCTCTTCGTTACAAGGCGCGAGCGTTTCGACGGCGCCGATATCGCGCACCTCCTCAAAAGCTGTGGCCGCCGGCTCGACTGGGGCTGGCTCTTGCAGCTGGTGGAACCGCATTGGGAAATGCTCTACTGGGAACTGGTGCTGTTTGCCTATATCTACCCGGCGCACGTCGACCTCGTGCCCGGCGCGCTTTGGTCTTCGTTTGCACAACGCTTCAAGGATCGCGTAAGCCAGCCGGAAAAGGACGCCCCCTTCCGCGGAACCCTGGTGGATCCAAAGATGTTTGCGATTGATGTCAACGAATGGGGTGAGCGCGACTTGTACCGCGAGCGCTGTGAGAACTACCCCTGTCTGCTCGAGATCGAAAAATCATTCGGGAGTCTGGAATGAGGCTTGCTGCCGTTGCCGACATTCATCTTGCTGCCGAAAACCGCGAGAGAGATATCCGTCACTTCTCGCTGGTGAATGAACTGGCCGATGCGCTGGTGATTGCAGGCGACTTCACCAATCACGGCATGCCCGAAGAGATGCACAGTTGCGTGGGCGTGCTCGAGCACATTCATATCCCCATCATTGCCGTGCTCGGTAATCACGACCACGAGAGCGGCCACCAGGACGAACTGGCGGGCATGCTCCGTCTGGCAGGAGTGCATCTGCTCGACGGCCATTCCCACCAGGTCGGGGACGTTGGCTTCGCCGGCACCAAGGGATTCTGCGGCGGCTTTGCGCCTTACGAGCTCATGCCTTTCGGCGAGATGGGTATCAAAACTTTTGTCGAGATTGCCGAGCGCGAAGCGATCAAGCTCGATTACGGGCTGGCGCAGATCCAGGCTCCCGTCAAGATTTCCATCACCCACTATGCCCCGGTCAAAGAGACGATTGTGGGCGAGCCCGAACCGATCTTTCCCTTTCTTGGCAGCTCGCGGCTCTATCGCGCCCTCGCGCGCCATAAGCCCCTGCTCGCGCTCCACGGCCACGCACATCACGGCACATTCTCAGTCGACCTCGAATGTGGCGTACGCGTGTGCAACGTAGCTCTCCCGGTGCTGCGCGAACGCGGCGAGGAACATCCTTTCACCATCTTCGACATCGACGCTTCGCAAGCACAAGAGATGAGTACGGCCCAGTCGGCGACGAGCCGGTAGCAATGCGGCTCGGATAGGCTGGCCGATATACTCGGGTCTCAGGGAGCACGCAGCAGGTCCGCGCCCGCAGTGCTTCAGGAGATTGGTCGATTGCCCTCTTCCCGTCGTGGATTCTTGAAGTCGCTTTCGAGAACCGCACTCGTTTTGCCGATTGCCGACGTATTGAAACTGGTCCGGCCTGGATTTGGCCTGGGCCGGCAGACCCCGCCCCAACAGCCGAATAGCATGTCGCGCGAAACCTATTCCGCCGAGGCTCGTCCGGCTCCCAAGGGTGCGCCTTCCCCCGTCACCGGAACGCCGCTTGGCGTCCGGTTCATTGATGTGGCGAAAGAAGCCGGCCTCAATGTGGAGACGATCTTCGGTGGCGAACACCATAACAAGTATCTGCTCGAAACCACCGGCTGCGGCGCAGCCTTCTTTGACTTCGATCAGGATGACTGGGTCGACATCTTCCTCGTGAACGGCTGGCGGCTTGAGGGATTCCCCAAGGGCAAAGAACCCGTGTGCCACCTCTTCAAAAACAACCGCGACGGCACATTTACCGATGTGACGATCAAAGCGGGTCTGGCGCGGTCGGGCTGGGGACAGGCCTGCTGCGTGGGCGACTACAACAACGATGGCTGGAACGATCTGTTCGTCAGCTACTATGGGCAGAACGCGCTTTTTCGCAACAACGGCAACGGAACATTCACAGAAGTGACCAAGGATGCCGGTCTGCTGCAGGACCGGGTCCGCTGGAACTCTGGCTGCGCTTTCCTCGACTACGACAAGGATGGCCGCCTCGATCTGTTCGTCGGCAACTATATCGACTTCGATATCAAAACCGCGCCGCTGCCCGAAGACGCCAACTGCACCTACAAAGGTATTCCGGTGGCCTGCGGTCCGCCCGGACTCCCGCCGGGCAAAAACATCCTCTACCACAACAACGGCGATGGCACGTTCACCGACGCGAGCGAGAAAGCCGGCATCTGGGGCACGCTCGGAAACTACGCCCTCAGTTGCGCGGCGGCCGACCTCGACAACACCGGCTGGCCGAACATCTACGTCGCCAACGACTCCACCGCTGCCACATACTACGTGAACCAGAAAGACGGCACATTCAAAGACCAGGCCATCGAAGCCGGTGTTGCCTACTCGCCCGACGGCAAACCGCAGGCGGGCATGGGCGTTTCGCTGGGCGATTACAATCGCGACGGCCTGCTCGATATCGTCAAGACCAACTTCGCCGGCGATACCGACTCCTTATATATGAACCTCGGGGACAGCTCGTTTGACGACCGCACCTACCAGGCCGGCCTCGGCATGAACACGCGCCTGCTGGGATGGGGCATCAGCTTTCTCGATATTGACAACGACGGCTGGCTCGACATCCTCGTCGCCAACGGCCATGTCTACCCCGAAGTCGACGGAACCCAGGTGGACGCCAGCTATGCCGAGCGCAAATATCTCTATCGCAACCTGCGCAATGGCCAGTTCGAGGACCTGAGCCTGCAAGGCGGCAGCGGGATCACGGCGAACGTGAAGGCGCGCGGCTTTGCTGTCGGCGACTACGATAATGACGGCGACCTCGATGCCGTCGTGAATTGCGTGAACGCGATCCCGCAACTGCTTCGTTGCGATTCAAGCCTTAACCGCAGCTGGATCAAGATCCGCGTGGTCGGAACCAGGAGCAACAAAACAGGGATCGGCGCTCGCATCAAGGTCGTTGCGCAAACCGGAACGCCGCCCCTGAACGCGAAGCCCGCCTCGCCGCTCACCCAGATCGATGAAGTCCGTTCGAGCAATGGCTATTTCTCTTCGAGCGACCTGCGCCTCCACTTCGGGCTGGGCGACGCCAAAAAGGCTGATCTGGTCGAGATTCGCTGGCCCTCCGGCACGGTCGATGTGCTGAAGGACCTCGACGTGAACCGGCTCTACGTGATCGAGGAGGGAGGCAAGGTGCTGAAAAACGAGCCTCTGGTCGCGGCCAAGAAGCAATAGATTTGCCGGGGGAATCAAGGATTCGCAGCCGCTTTGCTCCCGTTCTGAAGGGGCACGGGCTTCAGCCGTGCCGAAAAGGCTAATAACAATCACGGCTTTAGTTCCCGAGGGAAGCCTCATCTTTGAGCTCGAGTCATACAGCTTCAGGCCGGCCTATTCCGAATACGGATATTCGGACCATTGGGCAAGCACCTTCTCGATATCCTCGGGTGTGACGGCTTCTAGTTCTGTTCCATCGATCCCGAGCCGTGATTCGAGCGCCTGCAAGCCCTCTCTTTCCTTTCGCTCCTCGCCTTCATAGAATCGCGCTTTCTCAAATTCGTGGTTCGCTAAGCCACTTTCGCGCCGCTGCACAATGAATGCGATCCTCTTCCGAGCCTCTTTGACTTCCGGCGGCATCGGATCGCGGCGCAGCTTGACCATGGCTCCAGCAGCGTCGAGCAATTCCATCGCGCGCACCACCAACGCCTCGTGCGATGGCCCATCAGTCGCGGCCTGCGTCAGATTCCTGAACATCCCGCCGGTTGACACCACCTCGGCGACGCTCTCCGCGGCCTTTGTCTCCAGCACTTTGGCAATTTGTTCGCGCGCTGTATCAAGGTGGATTCCACGCTCCTGGAGGATCTTTGCAGGCAAGCTGCCGGTTTCGCGTAAAAGACCAAGGAACAGATGTTCCGTGCCGATCTGTTTGGTGCCCATGCGGTCGGCCTCCTCGGCGGCGAACGCAAGCACGCGCTTCGCCTCGTCGGAAAGTGGCAGATCGACGCTGGTCGAGACCTTTTCGCGCAACGTGGTGTTCTGCTCAATCTGCTTTCGGATCGACACCACCGTCGAATGGGAGCGCAGGAACCGGCTGGTCAGCGCCTTGTCTTCCCGAAGAATTCCCAGCAGAAGGTGTTCGGCTTCAATGAAACTCGAGCCGAATTGGCTGGCCTCATACCGGCCAAAAAAGATTACCCGCCGTGCTCTTTCGGTATATCGTTCGAACATTCCCTGGCTCCCTGCCCGAAATCCCTGTTGCGCAGGGATTATTCTAGTGGCCGCCGATACATCGCCGGATGAACTTCCATGGCATCCTTTTCGTAAATCTGCACGAGCCGGATTAATAATCCGGCAGGTTCCAACGTCATCTCTATGAACAGTCCGAAAGGTCAACCCGTGGCCGTCGCGAGTCCGATCATGCCGCCTGTCGAAGCACGTCAGTGTCTCTCCGATCTCTTCGGAAAGCACCACCGGCGCGTTCTGCTCGCGGCTTACCGGATCACCGGCAGCATGGCCGATGCTGAAGACGTGGCGCAAAGCGTGTTTCTGCGGCTGGCCGGCGGCGACGAAATGGCCATGAGGAATGCAGGCAGCTATTTGTATCGCGCTGCCATCAACGGCTCGCTCGACCTTTTGCGGCGAAGACGTGCCGCCGAACCGCTGGATTCGGCTGCTGCGGTGGCCTCGCAGGCGGCGGGCTCGCGGCCTGAGGCCGATGCGGCAAGCCGGGAGCTGGGAGACAGCCTGCGCAAGGCGATTGGCGAGTTGAGTCCACGGGCGGCGGAGATGTTTACGCTGCGCTATGTGGAAGAGCTCGACAATCGCGAGATAGCGGCCATGATGGGTACGTCGCAGGCGGTTGTGGCCGTCACCCTCCACCAGGCGCGATCCAGGCTCAAAAAGCGGCTCAGGGAGATGCAACGGGGGAATCGATCATGAAAGACGAAGAACTGCTCCACCAGGCAATCGAATCGATGCGCAACGCGGCACCGCAAGCAGGCGAGCTTTCCGCTTCCACCACCAGGATTGCGGATCGCCTTGGCATTTCGGTGTCTGCTCCTGCCGATGCGATTGAAAGCTGCGACGACATCCGGCCGCTGCTGAACTCCTATCGCGATGGCTCCTTGCCGCCAGCCCGGGCGCTGCTAGTTGAAGCGCATCTTCGCGAGTGCGGAGTTTGCCTGCGGCGTCTACACAGCGGATCGGGGGCGGTGGACTGGTCGGCGCCCAGGATCATGAAGCCACGCGTAAAGGTTCGTCCGCAAGTGTGGGGATGGGCGTTTGCGACAGCCTTTGCCGTTCTTGTTACCGGCTTCTTTCTCTATAGAACATACTGGCAGGTTCCTCCCGGCGTTCGCGCCGACGTGGAGTCCATTGATGGGTCGGCTTCGCTGATCACCAACTCGGGCGATCATCTCCTCTCCGCTGGCGCGCAGCTGCGCGAGGGCGACCAGCTTCGCACCTCTGTCGGGTCGCAGGCTGTGTTGCGGCTGGCCGACGGCTCCACGGTGGAAATGAATGAGCGCAGCGCCGTCAGCATTGGCGCCCGCGGGCGCAACATGACCATTCACCTCGATCGTGGCGACGTGATCGTGAAAGCCGCGCATCGCACTTCCGGACATCTCTATCTGCAAACCGCCGATTGCCGCGCCGCGGTCACTGGCACCGTGTTCTCTGTAGACGCCGGCATTAAGGGATCGCGCGTCGGCGTGCTCGAAGGTACGGTCGAAGTGGCGCACGCCGGTAAGGAAACGGTGCTGCACGCGGGCGACACCATTGCGACCAGCCAAAATCTCGAAGCCGCACCGGTCACCCAGCAGATTGCATGGAGCCCGCATCGCGAGCAGTATCTCGAGCTGGTGGCACAACTCTCTACGCTGCAGCACCGCATTGAGCAGATTCCGATGCCTGAGCCACGCTACTCGAGCGACCTGCTCGACCGCGTGCCCAGGGACACGCTGCTCTACGTCAGCATTCCCAATCTCGGCGACTTTGTCACCCAGGCCCGCGGGATCTTTGAGGACCAGCTCAAGCAAAGCCCCGTATTGCAGCAGTGGTGGAACAACGGCAAGGAAGATAAGACGGCTCAACTCGACACCCTGGTCAACAGCGTGCACGACCTCAGCCAGTACCTCGGCAATGAGATGGTCATCGTTGCCATGAAGGACCATGCCGAGACGGGCTTCGCTGTGGTTGCCGACGTGGAGCGCAGCGGACTTGACAGCTTCCTGAAACAGCAGTTCCTGACCAGTGCGCATGGAGCCATGACGGTGCTGGACGAGCAGGCTCTGCGGACTGTTGGCAGTAGCCACGATCACGGAGGCTATGCCCTCATTCGTCCCCACGAAGTCATCTTCTCGAACAGCATTGACACGCTCCGCGTGATGGATGCGCAGCTGAATGCATCCTCAAGCGGGTTTGCCGGTACTGATTTCGGTCAGCAGATCACCTCGGCCTACAAGCGTGGCGCAGGCATCATTCTGGCGGCAAACCTGCATGAGATGTTGAATGGCATGCCTGGCCACCAGCACGGAACACCGAAGAACGAAGCGTTTCTTGAGAACTCGGGTATCGGCGGAGTGACCTACCTGATCGCCGAGCATCGCCAGGTCAGCGGCGCGCCGGTCAATCACCTCAACCTTCAGTTTTCAGGTACCCGGCAGAAGGTTGCGTCGTGGCTGGGCAGTCCCGCTCCGGTTGGCTCGCTCGATTTCGTCTCACCCAACGCGGCGCTGGCGGTGGCCGTTCTGTCGAAGGATCCCGCGTCCATTGCCGATGACATGATGTCGATGATGTCCTCCGAAAGAAACGGCGCGGACGAGTGGAACAAGGCGCAAAGCGAAACCCAGATTGATTTTCGCAACGACATCGCGGCAAACCTGGGCGGCGAGTTCATGGTGGCTCTCGACGGGCCGGTTCTGCCCACGCCATCCTGGAAGGCCGTGATCGAGGTCCGTGATTCGGATCGGCTCGAGGCGACGTTGGAACAACTGGTGAAGGTCATCGACAGCCACGTTCAGGACAAAGATGGGCACCAGATTGTCATCGACACCGCAGAGGCCGGCTCGCAGACGTTTCACACGGTGCGCGACACGGGAAGCGGCAAGGAAATCGCCCAATATACCTTTTCCAATGGCTATATGATCGTCGCGCCGACGCGGGCGCTGCTGATGGATGCGCTTGCGGACCGCGCGGATGGCAATTCGCTTTCCCGCTCCACCGGATTCCGCGCCCTGCTGCCCAAGGACGAAAATGAGAACTATTCGGCGGTGGCGTATCAGAATCTGAGCCCGGTGATCAGTCCGCTGCTTTCACAGATGAGCGGCCAATCAGCGTATGCCATTCGTGAGCTGGCATCGGATGCGCATCCCACTGCGATCTGCGCCTGGGGCAAGGACGCAGGCATTGAAGTGGCCAGCACGAGCAACCTGTTCGGTTTCGACTTCCTGACCATCGGAAGGCTGTTCGCAGCCGAACGGCAGGACTCCGCGGCTGGCGTGGAACCAGTGCAGCAATAGGCGCGTAAGAGAATGCATGGGCGTCATTGATCTTGATCGGCTGGTCGTGCAACTCGGAGGCCGCACCGTGCTGGACGGCCTCACGGGAGAGTTGCGCGGGCAGGCGATTGGATTACTCGGGCCGAACGGCGCGGGAAAATCCACCCTGATCAACACGCTGCTGGGATTTCATACGCCGGCGAACGGCAGTGCCCACGT
This sequence comes from Occallatibacter sp., assembly GCA_035308825.1. Classification (GTDB taxonomy): domain Bacteria; phylum Acidobacteriota; class Terriglobia; order Terriglobales; family Acidobacteriaceae; genus Telmatobacter. Next base: position 48,630 of record DATGFX010000067.1, read on the forward strand.
TCTGGGCCTCGATGCGCGCAGCGACCGTATGCGTATCCGGCAGAACGTCGGCTACATGCCCGAAAATGATTCCTTCATCGGCAACATGAATGGAGTGCACTTCGTGCGCTACATGGCCGAGCTGGCCGGGCTGCCACCCGCCGAAGCTCTCGAACGCGCGCATGAGGCCTTGTTCTTCGTCGGCCTGGGCGAGGTGCGCTACCGCCGGATCAGCACCTACTCGCTCGGCATGAAGCAGCTCATCAAGCTGGCCCAGGCGCTCGCGCACGGGCCGCGGCTGCTCATTCTCGACGAACCGACCAACGGCCTCGATCCTTCGGCTCGGCAGCGCATGATCCAGCTCATCAAGAACATTCGCAAGCAAGGCAGCACGCGGCTTCTCATCTCGTCGCATCTGCTGCGCGATATCGATGACACCTGCGACGAGGTGCTCATCCTGAACAAGGGCCGTGTCGCGGCTATCTCGAACATCGAAGAGGAACGTCGCTCCCATCGCAACTTCATTGAGCTTGAAACCGAAGGAAGCATTGAAGCATTCGTGCAGAAGATGCGCGGCTTGGGGTGCGAGTGCGCTTCCTTCCCCGGCGGCCGGGTGAAGCTGGTGATGCCCGACGCCATCACGGTTCGTGACGTCTACATGACCGCGGCGGAATCCGGTGTGCAGATTCGCCGCATTCAGCAGCGCCGCGATTCACTCGAAGACATCTTCATGCGCGCAGTGGATTACGAAGGAGGACGGGTCGAGCATGTCAGTCTTCCAGCATGATTACCAGGCCTATACGGGCCGCGTCACGCCGCTCTGGACGCGGCCGCTGGTGCTGGCGCGCTACGGCCTCAAGGAAGTATGGGCGTCGAAGATTGCCGTGGGATTGCTCGTTCTCTCGCTCCTCCCGCCCATCGTCTTCCTCACCATCATTTACCTCGCCGACAATCCGGTGGCGCGGGCGCTCGTGGGCCGGGGCAGCGACATGATCGCGATTAACGAGCGGTTCTTCCTCAGAATGCTCGCAACGCAGTGCTGGCTGGCATTAGCGCTGGCCGCATGGATCGCACCGCGCTTGATTGCAGCCGATCTCGCAGACAACGCATTGCCCATCCTGCTCAGCCATCCCATCTCGCGTTTCAGCTACATTCTGGGCAAGTTTCTTGCCCTGATCACGTCGTTGTCATACGTCACCTGGATCCCCTGCATCTCGCTGTTCCTTTATCAGTGCTACTCGTCGCCTCAGCCCTGGACGATGGCGCATCTGCCAATTGCCTTCGGCATCATGACCGGCGCGCTGCTCTGGATCGCGCTGCTTTCTCTGCTCGGATTGGCGGTTTCATCATGGGTAAAGTGGCGCGTGGTGGCGACCGGCGCCATCTTTGCCGTAGTCTTTGTGCCCGCCGGCGTTGGCGGCATTGCCAATGCCATTCTGCGCACGCGCTGGGGATTTCTGCTCAACGTTCCGGTCATGATGTCGGAGGTGTGGCAGCGCTTGCTGGGCGCGCCGGCCATCGCAAACTCCCGCATGTCGATGCCCACCCCGGCCATTGCCGTGGTTCTCATCCTCGCAAGCCTGGTGTTCGCGGCCATGTTGAATGCGCGAATTCGCGCGCGTGAAGTGGTGAGAGGATAACCGCGATGGCCGAAACCATCCAGTTCGTAAATGTCTCGAAATTCTACGGCGAGGTGCTGGGCGTCAATCGCATCTCGTTGACGATTTCGCCAGGCATTACCACGCTCGTGGGCCCCAACGGATCGGGCAAGACAACGCTGATGAACTTGATGACCGGCCTTGTGCAGCCTTCGAGCGGAACCGTTTCCGTGCTGGGCATGAATCCATCGCGCGCCAGCGACGTTTTTTTCCAGGTTGGCTATTGCACGCAATTCGACTCCTTTCCGCGCGGGATTACCGGATTCCAGTTCATCCTTGACGGGCTGATGCTCTTCGGCACCAGCAAAGACGAAGCGGTTCACCTTGCCTGCGAGGCGATCGATCGCGTCCAGCTCGCACAGGACGCCGCGCACCGCAAGATCGCTGGCTACAGCAAGGGCATGCGCCAGAAGATCCGGCTGGCGCAGGCGATCGCGCATCATCCGCGCGTGCTCGTCCTCGATGAGCCCCTCAATGGCCTTGATCCCATGGCCCGTGCCGAATCGATCGCGCTATTCCAGGAACTCGGGCGCCTGGGCATGTGCCTGGTCATCTCCAGCCATATCCTCGACGAGGTCGACCGCATCTCAGATCGCGTTGTATTGATTACCGGCGGCTATCTCATCGCGCAGGGCCAGATCCAGGAAGTGCGCCGCCAGGTGCGCGACAAGCCCATGCAGGTGCTCATCCGCTGCAACAACCCCGAATTGCTGGCCGCCAGAATGTTCAGCGTGAACCACTGCGTGGAAGCGCGCCTTCATGAGGATGGCCACGGCGTCTTTCTTCGCACTGGCGACATCGATCAGTTCTATCGCCTGCTGAACGAGATCGCCATCGAAGGCTTGGTGAACATCGAAGCTGTTGCCCCGGCCGATGACAATGCGAACGCGATTTATCAGTACCTGATCGGGTCAGATGGGAGCGCCTCATGACGCAGGAGCAATTGCAAAGCGCGATCGGAAACCTGCGCAAGCAGCCTTGGTCGTTTTGGGGCCTGCAAGCATGGCGGCTCACCAAAATCGAGATCCGGCGGAATCTAATTTCGCGCCGCGGCCTTTGGATTTACTTCCTGGCCTTCATTCCGGCCGTCATCATCGGGATTCACATGCTTGTCGATCACCACTCCGACTTTGTGATGAGCGACGACACCGTCGTCCTGGCCGGTGTGGTGCAGCTGTATTACGTGCGGCTGGGAATCTTCTTCGGCTGCCTCGGCATCTTCTCGCGGCTCATTCGCGGCGAGATGGTAGAGCGCAGCCTGCACTTCCATCTGCTTTCGCCCGTGCGGCGCGAACTCATCCTGCTCGCGAAATTTCTGGCCGGCGCATTCAGCGCCGTGGCCGTCTTCGGCGCCGCGATTGTCGTCGATTTCGCTCTGATGTATGCAGGATACGGCGGCGCCGGACAGGACTTCGTGTTCCACGGGCCTGGGCTCGGCCAGCTTGCATCCTACCTGCTCATCACGGTTCTTGCGTGTCTGGGATACGGATCGATCTTCCTGCTGCTGAGCCTCGTCTTTCGCAATCCTACACCGGGTGCCATGCTCCTGCTCGGCTGGGAAGCTATCAACCCGGTGCTCCCGTCGCTACTGCAGAAGTTCAGCGTGGCATCGTATCTGCGACACTTGATGCCGGTAAGCGTTCCCGCCGAAGGCATCTTTGCGCTGCTCACCGTGGAAACCGAGCCCGTGCCTGCCTGGGCTGCGGTGCTAGGCCTGGCCGCGTTGATTGCTGCCGTCCTTGTCTTCTCCTGCTATCGCATGCGGCGACTCGAAATCAGCTACACCTCGGAATAAGAGCCGCCCGCCGGACGCGTTCTGTTCTCTCGTGCGCCCCCTGTGCCATCCTCAAAGGGATGGCAAGTCCTCTTCCCCGATTCCTGGCGCGCAATCGATATCTCGCCGACAGCGCCGTTTTCCGCTGGCAGAATCACACGCTGCGGGGCGATCTCGTCCTCGTGTTGCCGATTGCGTTGTGCCTCGCGGCGGGCATCGCCATCGGCCATCCAGCTGCCGGCATGATCGCAGCTGGCGGGGCGATGAACACCGGCTTCGGCCAGAAGCAGAGCATCGACGAGTCTTATCTGCTGCCCATGATCTTCGTGACCATCGGCATGGCCTTCTCTGGATTCCTCGGGGTGCTGCTCGGCCATGAGAATCTTCTGCTCGTCCTGGTTTCAGCGCTATGGGCCTTCGGCTACGGCATGCTGACATCCCGTCCCGGCGGATACAGCTGGGTCGGGCTGCAATGCGTGATCACCTTTCTGGTTGCTTCGGCATTTCCCGCGTCGTTCGAAGCGGCTGTCGATCGCGGTCTGCTGCTCTTTATTGGTGGCGCTCTGCAACTGGTGATTTCCTCGCTGCTGCTCCGCGTGTTTCGCGATATGCGCGAGCGCCTGTTTCAACTCGCGCGCTACGCTCGTGCGGAAGAATCAGCGCTGCGGAACGCACTGTTCGAAACCGCCGAGTCGTTTCGGCAACTGCGGTTCCTCAACTCCGCGATTCCCTATTCATTGCGTCTCGCCGTCACCATCGGGCTGGCGACTGAGATCTACCGAAGGCTGCATTACCCCAGCGGTTACTGGATTCCCATGACCGCCGTGCTCGTGCTCAAGCCCGGCCTCACCGACACCGTGAGCCGCGCTATCGCCCGCGTTCTTGGAACCATGTGCGGAGGCATTGCAATCAGCTTCTGCCTTGCTCACCTGCACCCAACCCCGCTCGTCCTGGCCGGGTTTACGGTTCTCTTCGCATGGCTGTCCTATGGACTGCTGAACGTGAATTACGCCCTATATTCGGTCGCGATCACCGGTTACATCGTATTCCTGCTTTCGTTGAACGTGATTCCCGGGCCCGTGCTGGCTGAGCGGCGCACCTTCTGCACCGCTCTCGGCGGGGCGATCGCATTTTTGGTACGCGTGGCCGTCATCTCGTACAAGCGACGCCACTGGCGCAGGGCCGAAGCTGCAACACTCGTGCCTCCGAACCCGGACGCTTAAGCGCAGCTCGCCGGCGGTCGCGATGCGCTCGATCGCCGGTTCCACTTTCGGTTACTTTCGATGGCCGTCCGATTTCGCACCTTCATCAGGCCGGAACCGAAACACGAGTTGCCGCGTACTCATGCACCAAGGCAGGTTCGTCCAATAGGTTGAACGTGCCTGCGACCGGAAAGGCCAATGCTTCCCCGGAGGTGCATCGATGTCTTCGTGTTCGCGCAAATTTGTGGTGGTTCTTCTTGCCATCAGCTCCATGGCAGCGGCAACCCTGGTGTCTGCTCAGACTGGCAAACCCGATGCGACTGAAACAGGTCACGCGGCAATGGCTTCGATGGCGCGTCACATGACGATGACCACCCGCCGGCCCATGAAGCCGGGCGATCAGCAGAAAGCCGGCGCCATTGTTGCGGCAGCCAGGACCGCCATGGCCCCCTATCAGGATTACCGCAAGGCTCTGGCCGACGGATATCGCATCTTTTTGCCCAATATCCCGCAGCCGCTCTATCACTTCACGAACTATGCGAATGCGCGCGAGGCCGCGCAGCACTTCGATCCGCTCAGACCCACGTCGCTGCTCTATACCAAGACTGCCGATGGAGGGTACACGCTGATCGGGGCCATGTATACAGATCGTGTCGCAGCCGGTGAAAGCGAACTTGACGACCGCATTCCGCTCAGCGTTGCGCGCTGGCATCAGCATACAAATTTCTGCAAGGCGCCTTTTGGCGACTGGGCCGGATATTTTGGCCCCGACGCGAAATTCGGGCTGCTGGGGTCGATCAATACCCGAGAGGCCTGCGATGCCGCGGGCGGCACGTTTATCCCCCACGTGTTCGGCTGGATGGTCCATGTGTATCCATATGAGAAAGATCCGGCGAAGATCTGGTCCACCGACGATCATGACGGGCACGACAATATGGATCACTCGGCCATGCCGGGCATGAACATGAACTAGCCATGGCTCGGACCAATCTTGCCGGTACTTCAGTGAGGTAGGGTGCAACAAGTTGGGACGAGATCACATCACATAGCAGAAGAGTTTTTTGATCCCTGCGGTTCGCCACGAACCCGGGTGAATAGGAAAGAGGCGAGAAGGCTATGGCATCAGAGATACTGCAAAACCCCGTCGCAAACTGTGAAGATGTGATGCGCGAGATCTCTAAAATCAAAGACATCGTGAGCGATGCAGTGGAGGACGGTGTCAAATCGGCGGTGCGCGCCATGAAGCAGGGGCGCGAGGCTGCTGAGGATGCGATCCACGACGCAAGACGCGCGGTGAAACAGAATCCTCTCCAGGCAGTCGGCGTTGTCTTTGCCGCCGGCGTGTTGGTTGGTAGCCTGATCGCCTGGATGGGATCGCGGCGCCGCTAGCGTACCCAAAGCAGGATTCACTACAAATTGCGGAAACGCCGTCGCGGCGGTTGGGTTGATATGGACCGGAGTAACCCTATCTCAGCTCGGGTCGCGGTTCTGCGCGCTTCGCCTCGACCGTCAGCGAACCTTCGCCCACGTCGGACGCAGTCGCAGTCAATTTGATCGGCCCGGCCGCACGCCCCGTCCGGATCACGACGACTGCGCGGCCCTGGTATAGCTTGCGTTGTTTGCCCTGGTACGAATCGCTATCCTCGGCATCCCCGTTCCCCGCAGCTGCAATGCTGCCGGGCCCGCTGATCGAGAACTGCACTTCCTGGTTCGCGTTGAACTGGAGCTGCCCTTTCGCATCGACAGCTTCGACCGTCACATAGGATAGATCCTCGCCGTCAGCTTGGACTACGGTGCGATCTGCGGTCAGGCGCAATCGGGTGGCTTCTCCCGTCGTAGTCAGAATGCTCTCGGCAACCTGGCGATCGCCACGCAATCCGACCGCCTTCAATGTTCCTGCCGCATACGGTACCGAGAACACTGCCTTGAATTCCTGGGCGCGTCCGGTCGGCTTCTCGCCAATCAGCTTGTCATTGAGATAAAGCTGCACCTTCTCGGCGCCGGAATAGACTTCGACCTCGAGATCTTTGCCTTCCTGTCCCGGCCACGTCCAGCTCGGAAGAGTCGGATAGGTCGCCCACATGATCGCGATGATCTTCTTGCCTTCCGGAGCAGGCAACCGAACGGTTGCATAAACGCGATCACCGCCGTTCCACAGAATGTCGCGGTAGTAGGATTGTGGCTTGCGGTAGCCCGTCAAATCCAGGTCGCCGCACACTGCCGCATGCCACGGATACCCATGGAACAACACGGACATCGCGGCTTTCGCAGCGGGATCCGATGAACCTTTCGACATTTCGGCCATCACGTCCACGCCTTTGGCCATTCCGGCGAACATCTGGTCGATCATGCTGGTGTTGCCCATCATCCCAGACATCCGGTCAGCCGTCTTTGCCTGTTCCGGCGTGGCATAGGACCACGCGCCGATTCCGGACTCGCCCAGGTAGTCCATCGCGGTCCACGTCAGATCGCCGAGCACATACGCATTGTCTTGGGTGATCGCCCACAGCGGAAATGCTTTCGCCGGAAGCGACTCGGTTGTCAGCATGATGCGCTCCGGCAGTTGTTCATGATCCTTCGCGTAGGTCGGAATCAGGTTGTAGTTGTAACCCGTGATATCGAGCTGAGAAAACACGGCCGCGGCCGTCGGCTTGGTGGTGGTGCCGGGAAACGCCAGCGTCAGCGGCCTCGTAGCATCGAGCGAGTGAACCTGGTCGATCAGCTGCTTCGCAAGCTCCGCGCCCTTCTCTACCTCCAACTCGGGAATCTCGTTGCCGATACCCCAGATCACCACCGAAGGATGATTGCGATCGCGCAGCACCATCGACGAGATGTCCTGTTTCCACCACGCGTCGAAGTCTCCGCCGTAATCGAACTTGACCTTGTGCGCCTCCCAGACGTCAAACGGCTCGTCCAGCACCAACAGGCCGATCCGATCGCAAGCGTCCAGAAACGCCGGAGAAGGCGGGTTGTGCGCCGTCCGAACGGCATTCATGCCCGCAGCTTTCAGCAATTCGACCCGGCGCTCCTCGGCGCGATCGAATGCCGCTGCGCCGAGCGGTCCGTTGTCGTGATGCACGCTGCCGCCGTGGAGTTTGACCGGCTTGCCATTCAGCAACAATCCGTTTTCCGCCGACCACGAAAGAGTCCGGATGCCGAATGGCGACGTCACTTCATCGATCACCTTGCCGTCTCTTCGAATCTGTGAGACTGCGTGATACAAGGTAGGCGAATCGGGCGACCACAGTGCAGGATTTGTGACCGCAATCTCCTGTGCCGTGTCAGCTTCAGCACCAGCCTCGATGGTTGCGTTCGACTGTGCTCCCCCAACTTTTGCTCCGGCTTTGTCGTACACCGTTGTCTCGATCGTCACTCCAGCCTGTTCCGTGGATTCATTCGCTACCCGGGTGCGAATCGAAATCCTCGCAGCCTGCTCCTTCGCATCGAGGGTGGTGACAAAAACGCCCCAATGGGCGATGTGCGTAGGATTGGTCGCCACCACGCGAACGTGCCGGTAGATTCCCGATCCGCTGTACCAGCGGCTGTTCGGCTGCGCCGAGTTGTCGACGCGGACCGCCAGCACGTTCGTGCCGGAAAACTTCAGGTCAGGCGTCAGGTCGAAGGCAAAGCTCGTGTACCCATACGGATGCATTCCCAGCTTATGGTCGTTCAGGTACACCGTCGCATCGCGGTAGACGCCATCGAACTCGATGCTCACCCGCTGCCCTTTCCACGCCGAGGGAGCGTGAAACGTCTTGCGATACCAGCCGATCCCGCCCGGAAAGAACCCTTCGCCACCGCCACCGGGGTTGTCTTTATCGGGCCTGCTCTCGATGCTCCAGTCATGGGGCAGGTCTACCCGCCGCCATGAACCGTCTGCAAACGTGGTAGCCTCCGCTCCGCCCGGATCGCCAAGATAAAATCTCCATCCTGCGTCGGCCGCCCATTCGACCCTCGGGGACGTGGGCTTGGCCGCCGTCGCCGCAGCCGGGGTGAGCAATACAAACGTCGCGCAAAGAACAACCTTCAGGCGGGATGGCGATTTCATCGAATTTCCTCCGGTGGTGCCGTTTCCTTCGGCTTCCGCCTCGAACCCGGCAGCGAATCGCAGTTCATTCTAACGACGCGACGGAAACAGCGAGTCGAAGATCCTGCCCAGGATCCGCCGCAGCGCCTTTTCAGAGAGGACCTCGGACTCGAAGTGGCTTTCGAGGATCAGGCCGGAAAGAATCGGCCCCAGCGCAAGGAGTGCGAGATCGTTGTCCTTCCTTTGCTCGCCGGTCAGCAGCCCGAACATCTCGTTCTCGCTTTCCTCATTGCGTGTCGGCTTTGCCATCTCGAAAGCCTTGCGCAAGCGCTCTTTCGATCCGGGATGGCGCAGCGCGAACAACTTGAATTCCAGGGTCAGGATCGGCCAGCTCCGGTCATGGGCGAGCCCGAGGTAGAACTCACGGAAAGCCTGCATCTTCTGCTTGCGGCTCGTGCACGCCTCGAGACCGTTGACGAGGCCGTCAATGAAGGTTCGCGTGCGGTGCTCGAACAGAGCGAGAAACAGATCTTCCTTGCTCTCGAAATGCGTGTAGACCGCTCCCTTGCTTCTCCCGGCACGGGCAGCAATCTCATCCAACTGAGCCGCCTCGTAGCCGTCCCGCACAAATACCTCTTCAGCGGCGTCGAGCAGCCGGGTCTGCGTTTCCTGGATTCGAAGTTGCTGTTTGCCCAGACCTTGCATGGCAATCGCACCCATTGAATCGCTCCTTCAATTTCCATTTGACAGAAAACTGACTGGTCAGTATCTTTTCAGATTATGCCACAACCCCCGCTTCGACGCATTGCTTCCGCTGTTTCGCTTGCCGCCTTGCTTTTTGCGCCCGCATCGGCCTGGGCTCAGTTTCCCGGAATGTCTGCTCCCAAGCACTTTCCCTGGTCCGACACCAGCCTGTCGCCGGATCAGCGCGCCGACATGGTAATCAAGGAACTGACCCTGGACGAAAAAATCCAGCTCTTGCACGGTCCCGGCTGGCAGGCGATCTTCGCGCAGCCGGAGTCAGGTCCCGCGACACGCGCCATCACGCTCCTGGGCTTCATTCCGGGCATTCCGCGGCTGGGTATCCCTGACTTGCAAATGACGGACTCGAACCAGGGCGTCTCTCTGGCCGGCCCCAAAGGCCGCTACGCAACCGCATTCCCTTCCGGAGAGGCAATGGCCTCCGCGTGGGATCCAGCGCTCTCCTACGAAATCGGCACGCAGATCGGGCATGAGATGCGCGCCATCGGATTCAACATGTCGCTTGGTTCCGGCGTCAACATGATTCGCGAGCCGCGCAACGGCCGCACGTTTGAATACAAGGGCGAAGATCCGCTGCTCGCCGGCACCCTGGCGGGCCAGGAGTTGAAGGCAGAGAAGGCCCTCCACATCATCACAGACCTGAAGCATTATGCCGTCAACGATCAGGATGCGGGCCGCATTGTCGTCAACTCCATCATCAGCAAACGCGCGATGCGTGAGAGCGATCTGCTGGCATTTCAGATCGCATTGAAAGATTCAGGCGCAGGCGCCATCATGTGCTCTTACAACCGCATCAACGGGACCTATGCCTGCGAAAATCCCTATACCTTGACCGACGTGCTCAAAAAAGACTTCGGCTTCAAGGGATTTGTGGTCTCCGACTGGGGTGGCACCCAGAGCACGGTAAACGCAGCGCTGGCCGGCCTCGACATTGAGATGCCCGGTAACGAATCCTTTGGCGAGCCGCTCAAAAAGGCCGTCGAGAGCGGTGCCGTTCCCATGGAGCGCCTCAACAACATGGTGCATCGCATCCTGCGCACCGAGTTTGATGCCGGCATCGTTGATGATCCTCCTCAACCCGAGTCCCCCAATGTGATGCGCGGCTTCGCAGTCGCGCAAAAAACGGAGGAACTCGGCGCTGTGCTGCTGAAGAACGAAAACCACGTATTACCGTTGAGCGCCACCGAAGTCAGGTCGATTGCCGTCATCGGCGGACACGCGGATGTAGGCGTCATCTCCGGCGGCGGATCTTCCCAGGTCTCGCCCGCAGGAGGCAACGCCGTTGCGCCGCCGCCCGAGGCTTCCATGAATCCGCTTGAGAGCTTCATGCTGGTCGAGGTCTTTCATCGCTCCGCCCCATTGAGAGGAATCGAAGCAAAGGCGCCACGAGCGGCGGTCCAGTTCGATTCCGGTACCGATCCGGCATCTGCTGCTGCCCTCGCCAAAAAATCGCAACTTGCGATCGTGTTCGCCGTGCAACATGAGTCCGAAGGCATGGATCTCAAGAGTCTCTCGTTGCCCGGCAACCAGGACGCGCTGATTGAAGCCGTAGCCGCAGCTAACCCGCACACCATCGTGGTGCTTGAAACCGGCGGCGCCGTGCTGATGCCCTGGCTCAACAAGGTCGCAGGCGTCGTGGAAGCGTGGTATCCGGGCATTCGAGGATCGGAGGCCATCGCCAACCTTCTCTTCGGCGACGTGAACCCATCCGGGAAACTTCCCCTGACCTTCCCGGTGAGCGAGGCCGATCTGCCCCATCCGATTCACCTCGCGCCTCCAAATCCCGACGCCGATCATCCGGTCCCCAATCTTCCCGGAACCCCGGGAATGATCGGCATGGCCATGGGCATCGGCCCCTTCTTCGACGTGCATTATGACGAAGGATTGAAAGTGGGATACAAGTGGTACGACGCGGAGAAGAAGCCCGTCTTGTTCCCGTTCGGCTTCGGCCTCTCCTATACGGCCTACGCGTATTCGGGGCTCTCAGTCACGCCCGGCGATTCCACCGCCGTTTCGTTCACCGTGAAGAATACCGGCAAGCGCGCGGGCACTGAGATTGCCGAGGTCTACGCTTCGCTGCCCGATGCGGCTGGCGAACCGCCCAAGCGCCTCGTCGGCTGGACGCGCGTTGATCTCGCGGCCGGCGAATCAAAGCAAGTTGCTGTCCCCGTGAGCCGCGATCGACTCACCATCTACGACGAAGCATCGGATTGCTGGAAGCTCGTGCCCGGCCAATACGTGATCCGCGTCGGTGGATCATCGGGCGACTTGCCCTTGCAGCAAGCCATTTCGTTCCAGTAATCCAAAATTCGCAACCGCCCGCGGAGATCCAACCTCGAAGAGTTCGAATCTCCTATTGACACTCTATACGAAAGAGTGCACACTCGTATAGCCGTTCGATAGGTGTGTATGGGATCCAAACAGGCCAATCTTCTGCAGGGCACGCTCGATCTCCTCATCCTCAAGGCGCTGGGCGCCGGCGAACGGCACGGCCTGGGCATTTCGCGGCGCATCGAGCAAATCACTGCCGGGACATTTGTCGTCAAGCCGGGATCGCTTTTTCCAGCCCTCCACCGCATGGAGGAAGCCGGCTGGCTGAGTTCGTTCTGGGGCGATTCGGAAAACAATCGCCGCGCCAAGTTCTACCGTCTGACCAAGGCCGGAAAGGGTCAGCTTGAAGTAGAAACCGAGCAATGGGAGACCATTGCCGTGGCGATGACCAATGCGCTGAAGGCGACGTAGGAGGCGGCTGTGCCATTGTTGTCCCGCATGCGAAGCGCCATGAGGAATCTCTTCTGGAAGAAGCGCACTGAGAGCGACCTCGACAGCGAACTGCGCGCCTACGTCGACACCATCGCCGAGGAACATATCGCTTCCGGGATGGCGGCCTCTGAAGCCCGGCGAAACGCTCTGGCGGAGTTTGGTGGAGTGGAGCAGGTGAGACAGGCGGTGCGCGATCAGCGCGCGGGTACGGGCGTGGAGATGATGGGCCGCGATATGCGTTACGGACTGCGCCAGTTGCGGCGCAACCCGGGGTTTGCCCTCACTGTGGTTGCCACGCTGGCCCTCGCGATCGGCGCAAACACCGCGGTCTTTTCCCTGGTCAATGCCCTCATGCTCCAGCGCCTTCCTTATCCTGAACCCGAGAGGTTGGGCACCATCTTCCGAGTCATACAGGGCACAAGCGCCTTTGATGGTATGCACTCCATCAACGGCGGAGTCTGGGAACGTCTTCGCGACGACGTACCATCGTTGTTTTCCGCCGTTTCAAGCCGCCGGGCAGACGGAGTGAACCTCGAAGCCGCGCACCATGTTGGATACGTGCATGCCGGCCGAATCTCAGCGCACTATCTCGATGTTCTCGGTGCGCACACGGCGCTCGGTCGTAATTTCTCCGAGGCTGAAGATCGCCCGCATGGACCCAGGGCTGTGATCCTTAGCTACGGCCTCTGGCGCAACACGTTTGGCGAAGATCGCAGTCTGATTGGAGAAACGATCCATCTGAAAGGTGATTCGTACACCGTGGTCGGCATCTTGCCTACCGGTGCCGAAACTCCTCTGCACGCCGATCTCTATGCCGCCCTTCAGCCCAGCCGCGACGGCGAAGGCAGCGGCAGCAACTACGGGGTGACGGTTCGGCTACGCGACGGAGCGACGTGGCAGCAGGCTGATGCCGAAGTGAATCGCGCATGGACGGATTGGGCACGGGAACTTGCCAAAGAGAATGGCCCGGGAACGCGTGTTTACTTCCGTTGCGTCCCCTTGCAGCGTGGGCAGGCAGCCATTCTGAAACCGCAGGTGATGGCGCTGATGATCGCCTCCGGCTTCATCCTGCTGATTGCGTGCGCGAATCTCGCGGGATTGACCATGGTTCGGATTGCCCGAAGAACTCCGGAGGTGGCAACGAGGCTCGCGCTCGGCGGATCTCATTGGCAGATCCAGCGCCAACTTTGGATTGAGAATCTGCTGCTCGCGCTTCTGGGCGGAGCAACGGGAGTGGTGGTTGCGTTCGCCGCCCTGCGCGGACTGCTTCTGCTGCTCCCGCTGGGATATCTGCCGGTTACAGGTGTTCACCTCGATGGCGTAGTGCTCGCCTTCACCCTCTCCATCTCAATGCTGACGAGTTTGCTGTTCGGGATGCTCCCCGCGCTGGTGGTTCGCAGAATGAATTTGCGCGTCTCGATGATCGGACAGACGCTCTCAGACGGCGCGCGCACCGGCGTACGGCAGCTGCTCATCGTGGGCGAAGTTGCGCTTACAGTCGTTCTGCTGGCCGGTAGCGGTTTGCTGCTCCGAACGCTCATTCATCTGGAGACTCTGCCGGCCGGCTTCAATCCCAGTGGCGTGATGGCTGCAAAAGCATCGCTGGATGATGCGCGATACCACGATCCCGCGGCCTTCCGTAAGTTGCTGAATGAAAGTATTGTCGCCATGGATCAGATTCCCGGCGTTGAGAATACGGCCGTAGGGCTTTCCCTCCCGTATGAAAACGTCTTGAACTCGGTGGTTGGACTGGATGGCGGCCATGCACCGGGACAGATGGTTCAAACTGACATGCTCTACGTGACGCCCGGCTATTTCGCCACACTGCAGATTCCCCTCCTGGCAGGCCGCGCATTTAATGCATCCGATGGTCCCGATGCACAGCACGTCGTCATTGTGAACCGGACTTTCGTGCAGAAGTTCTATCATGGCGCGAATCCGGTGGGCAGGATCCTGCAGAACGGCACCGCGAAAGCCGTCGTCATTGGCGTGGTCGGCGACGTGCAGCTGTCCTCGGGACTGAACTGGGCTGCGCCGCTCCAAACCGAAGAGACGGCGTATATCCCCGCCGCCCAGATCACTGAACCAAGTGATCTCGCCCTCTTGCACACCTGGTATCAGCCTGCGTGGATCGTGCGCACTGCCCGCCCAGTCGAGGGCCTGACCGCTCAGATGCAGCACGCACTGGCCAGTGCTGATCCCGGGCTGCCTTTTTCGGGCTTCTATTCCATGAGCGATTTGCAGGCCCAGACGCTCGCCACCCAAAGAGTTCAGGTGGCTTTGCTGGTCACGATGGCGGGTCTTGCGCTGCTCTTGAGCGGCGTCGGAATCTTCGCCCTCGTGGCAAGTTCTGTTGCACAGCGGACCCGCGAAATCGGTATTCGCATTGCACTCGGCTCAACAATGAGCAGAGCCATCCGTCACCTCGCCGCCATCGGCATCCGCCCAGTCGTTGTCGGGCTTCTCCTGGGCCTCGCGGCATGTGCGGGAGTCCTGCGCATCATGCGTAGCGTTCTTTATGGCGTGCAGATCTACGACGTTGCAAATCTCATTGCGGTGGTCGGCATGTTAACCGTGATCGCGGTCCTGGCAGCGACCATGCCCGCGCTCCGCATCGCCGGAATCGACCCCGCGAAAACGCTGCGCCAGGAGTAGACGACGACTTCCCCGAAACCTGATTTGCGTTCACTCCCGCCAACGTTGGTACAGTTGGAGCGAACCATTCAGGGGGAAGTGCAATGTCCGAGAAAGATACAGAACTTCCGCAACGTCCTGACAGAAGAACCTTCCTGAGGGACTCGGGATTGGCGGCGCTCGCCGCGACAATCGTTCCAAAACCCGGTGCAGCTTTGAATTCAGGTGCTGCCCAAGAGAACAGTCCGGCAACAACACACGAAACATCCGAACCAATCGATCTGGTGAACGTCCTTCAGGGCACCGATTCTACTTACACCTTTTCGCGTGGCAATACACTGCCCATCGCCGCTGTGCCTTTCGGCATGGCCCACTGGACCTTGCAGTCGGACGATCGAAGTCCCTGGATGTTCCATCCGGGTGAGCGAAGGCTTCTGGGGTTGCGGTGCACTCATCAGCTCAGCCCCTGGCTCTCTGATTACGGTCAATGCGTTTTTCTTCCTTTCGCCGGAGATCCGCATCTGGAGCCGCAGCCAAGAAGTTCGTCTTGGCGTCCGGAACAAGCAGAATTACATCCTTATTCATTTCGTCTTTCTCTCTTGCGGTATGAGACCGATGTCGAATTGATTCCAACGACCCGCTGCACGGTGATCGCAGCCAGCAACCGGAGCAATCTCGAATCCGGCTTTCTCATCGAGATTCCCGCCAGCGGTGAGCCGGTCTACCATACCGACGGCAATAGCGCTCTTCATTTCACTTCATCAAGCAATGAAGGCGGCGTGCCGCCGAACTTTGCAACCTATTATGTCGTGCGTTTCTCCGGCCCCTGGGAATCGATCGAATCAAAGCAGATTGCGGATAGGCAAATCGTCGTTCTTCGATTCAGAAAAGGTAGCGCCATTGAAGCGAGGATTTCGACTTCATTCATGTCCTTCGATCAGGCCAGGAAAAATCTCGAGCGAGAGCTAGGCACAAAACCTCTCGATCAGTTGCGGGCAGAAGCCAAATTGGATTGGGCTCAGCACTTCCGCCGACTCCAAATCGAGGGTGCGACGGAACGACAGCGGCGTACCTTCTATTCATGCCTCTACCGTGCTCTGCTGTTCCCTCGCATCTGGCACGAGTTGGACGATGACGGGAAACCTCAGCACTTCAGCCCCTACAGCGGGAAGCCGGCTCCCGGGGTGATGTATGCGGATCATGGCTACTGGGACGTGTATCGCGCCTGGTATCCATTCATGTCGATTGTCTACCCCGAAAGACTTGCCGAGATCTTGCAAGCCTGGGTGAACGCATACAGCGAGGGCGGCTGGCTGCCGCAATTTCCCGCTCCCGGCTATCGCGCCTGCATGACCGGCAGCCTCATCGACTCCATTTTTGGAGACGCAGCAGCAAAAGGCATCCAGGGGTTTGATCTTGCCGGAGCTTATGCCGGTTTGAAAAAGCACGCGACTCAGCCGGGCGACCCGGATAAAGGTTATGGAAGACGTGGAATCGAAGAGTACCTCCGGCTGGGTTATGCTTCCGTCGACCACGTCGACCAGGCGGCCGCCGAGACCGTCGATGCCGCCTATGGCGACTTTTGCATCGCCCAGGTGGCCAGGGCGCTCGGTCACAACGACGATGCAGCGATGTTCATGAAGCGCTCCCAAAACTGGCGCAATCTTTTCGATCCCGCCTCGGGCTTCCTCCGCGGCAAGCACGCCGACGGCAAATGGCTTGAACCCTTCGACGAGTTTCAATGGGGCAATCCGTATGTCGAAGGCTCAGCCTGGCAACACCGTTGGGACGTGCCGCACGATATGGACGGCCTGATCGACGCCATGGGTGGCAAGGAAAATGCGGTCTCCGCTCTCGAGAAGATGCTCTCGATCGCTCCGACATTCCATGTCGGCGTCTACGGCCAGGAGATCCACGAGATGTCAGAGATGGCGGCCGTGAACTTTGGCCAATATGCGCACAGCAATCAGCCGGTTCATCACCTCCTCTACATCTTCGCGCTCGCTGGACGCCCCGATCGCACCCAGTATTGGGTCGGTCGCACGATGGAGGAGCTCTACTCCCCTGATACATTTGCGGGCGACGAAGACACCGGTTCCATGGCGGCGTGGTATCTGCTGAGTGCGATGGGATTCTTTCCCCTATGTCCGGGCAAAGCGGAATACGTGCTCGGCAAGGCACATTTTCCAGCCATGACCGTTCGCTTGCCGCGTGACAAGATTCTTCGCATCGAGAACCAGGCTTCCGCAGGCGCGTCTGCGTCTGTAACCCTCAACGGCAACCGCATTCTAAACTCGGTCGTATCGCACGAAGCACTCGCCGGCGGCGGCCGCTTGGTTTTTCATTGAGGGAGTGACGGGCTGCCGCGGTTCGAGAGCGCTTCCACCCTCCCGCCGCGGCATCGCGCACACGAACCGGGAGCGCGCGTGCTGCCTTCGCACGCGCGCCTCTTATCGAGCTCTCTCTCGATTGCTCCGGTTTATTGCAGTCGATAGACCCGCACGTAATCGGAATCCACCCGCCGTATTTCGCACCCTTCCGGGTGCGAAATGCCGGAACCAGCTCACGCTGCCTTGTCGGCGTAAGGATTCACGCGATTTGCGATCTCCGTCAAGACGTGATCCGCGTGTCCTTCCTCCTTGATCGTCTGATTCAGGAGCTCGGCCTGAGATTGCTCGCCCAGGATTTGCGCGAAGTGCTTCACCGCGCCATAGGTCGCGATCTCATAGTGCTCGACGCGTTGAGCGGCGGCGATCAGGGCGGCATCCCGGACAGACTCGTCGGAAGCATCCTTGATCATATCCTCGGCTTCGTCCACCAGCGACGCAAGCACCTTGCACTTGATCGTCTTCACTTCACCCGCTGTTCTCTTCAGAATTTCTTCGAGCCGGGTGACGTGGGTTCGGGTCTCCTGAAGATGCGACTGGAACGCCTGCTTCAGCTGATTGTCTGTCGCCTTGTCAATCATTTTCGGAAGCGCCTCGGTAATCTGCTGTTCCGTGGAAAGCAACATTTGCAATTGGTTGATGTAAAGCTTCCGAAGACTATCGAGGTTAGAGGAAAAGAATTTCATGAAGATCTCCTTCGAGGGGCTATTGAGCCGCGCTCTCTTCCCGCCGGCTGCGGGGCTCGAGTTTTGCTTGGATCCATCCACGCGCCTGCTCGGCAAACCAGCGGTATTCGCGTTGTCGGTTCGTGCTAAGGGATCGGATGCATGCATGAGCATGATGGCAGCTTTCGGTTTTCCTGCGAATCCCAGCTTTTTCATGCTCGTCAATTGCTTTTCGAGGACAAGCAAAAACTTGCTGCCATCTACTCGCAATTCCGGTCCCTTCATTCACGGCGCGCCGGCATCAACGAATTTAGCCAGAGTGGCCGACCCGGAAAGCCAACTAAACCTACGGGCCTCTCATCGCAATACAGCGACATGGGAGGAACCAAATGAACGTGAATACAATCGAGAAGCTCTTCGTGGATGAACTCAAGGACCTCTACTCGGCGGAAACTCAGATCACCAAAGCTCTGCCGAAACTTGCCAAGGCCGCAAGCTCTTCGGAACTCAAATCGGCTTTCGAAAGCCATCTCAAGGAAACGCAGGGGCACGTAGAACGGCTCGAGAAAATATTCGGCATTCTCGACATGAGCCCCAAGGGCAAGACCTGCGAAGGAATGAAGGCGCTGCTGAAGGAAGGCTCGGAGATGCTCAAGGAAACGGAGGGCGGAGCGGTTCGGGATGCGGCAATGATCTCAGCCGCACAGCGCGTCGAGCACTATGAAATGGCCGGTTACGGGTCGGTGCGCACCTACGCACAGTTGCTTGGCCGCGAAAACATGGTCAATCTCCTGGAGAAAACCCTGGAAGAAGAAAAGAAGGCCGACAGCAAGCTCACCAGCGTCTCCCGCAATGTAAATGAAGAGGCTTTGCGAGCAGCATAACCAGAGGAGGAGGGGTGCCGTTCGATCCACCCTTCCCGGCCGTGCAGCAGAAGGTCAATGCAAAACCTGCCAAAAGCTGTCTCACGAAAGTCGACCAAGGGCCGCCGGCGTCGGGGCACGAGCGGCGGCTGAAGCTCGCTCACTTTCGAGATCGCGATCAGCTCAGGAAAACCCGGCACCCTGCTCGTTTCGAGCCTCTCAGCTTCGTGGTATACGTCGCGGTGATCTCCGAGGCTAACCATCAAGCCATTGGATTGTCATCGGAATGCACGAGATCGCTTGCGTCGTGCCGCGGTTTAACGGCCCGGCCAAGTGCCTCCACCGTGTGCAGGATGAAGCAGAGACCACGCCGGACATCCGGGTGATCGATGTTCTTCGACAGCTGCCAAAGTGACGGCGGCGAGTCGTCCGACGCGGCGCCCGGCGAGCCGGCCTTTTAATCGGGCCGAGCTGCGGGTGATAGCACACCTGGGGAAGCTTCCGCTCAGGCAGCGAGCGATTGATTGCCTCGACCAGCATCTCCCTCGATTGCCGCGTGCGCCACGCCGTCAACCTGGATCGTGACGTTCGGCCGACTGTCTAACGGAGTGTTTAAAACCCTCTTTTCGAGCGCCATAGCGGCTTGGATGCCGAAAGACAAACCGAGCGTTATCCGCTTCGATGGACGCCCTCATCCCGCACTCCACGCCTCATTCGGTCCATTACGACGGTCGCGCGCACGCCGGCTGGAATCCGGAACCAATGACGCATCCTGGCGCGATCATGCCGCCCCAAAGGCGGATAAGCCCCGTAGATTCCCCTGAATTTGGCCTCAATTGGGGTCAAATGCCGCCCTTCAAGACCAGCAACGCATCGAAGCTGATGCGTGTCCATGCGGTCTGAACTCGTCTTCGTCTATAACGAGAGGTCGTCCCTCGTGTCGGCAAAGTGTTCCATCTGTCGCCAGGAAATGCCGGAACCATCAGATGACCTGACCCAGGCCGCGGAGCGCGTTCTCTGGTTTGCAGAACAATTCCTGGCGCACAAAAGAAAGCAGCATCCGGTAGAAGCGGCAGATCGGCTTCATTGCCGGTTCACCTCTGCGAAGGACGACAGGCCACCTGTATCCAACGAACTCGACGAGCGTTGACCCCCGTCGAAAAAGGGCTTGAGGCGCTTCATACCACGTAGACACAACCAGAGGACGCGAAGCCGGCAGAGTCGCGCCAGGGCATTTTGGGGTTAGCCAGGATTCGCCGGTTCCAACTCAGGCTTTCGAGCTTCATCGATGAATTGCCGCTCTTCCGGATCGCAAACATGATCGCGTTCGATGCCTTCCAGTTCGGCCTCCCGTCGAGCCATCGCGACAGTCTGGAAACAGCTGTGGCAAATCGAATCTACCGTGCCATCAGAATTGAATCGGTGCGTGTAAGTGTTCCCCACCGAAGTCACTCCTATCCCCGGTAAGGCAGATTAGCAAGAGAATCTCGCGGATGAAATTGGGGATTTTCCTAGGTCCATGTCACCGGCCCTTCAGAAACGCTGCCAGCCTTTCATATTGATCGCTCGCTATGTAGTCGACACCCGCCTTCTGGGCCGCTCTCCACCGGTCCTCCGCGGCGGATAGCGAGCCGAAGTTATAGGAATGAAACCATCCATTGCAGCTTTCTTCTTTTTCGGTTGCTCCATCGAGAGTGTAGAAACGAATCCATAGGCCGTTCTGGTGCGCGTGGTTGACAAGAGCGCGAAGTCGCGCTTCCTTTTCCTTGTCCCATGCGCCGGCATGTTGTTGCCCCTCCTTCTCTACGACTCGCCAGGGGTTATTCCACCAGCGCCTGTAGTTGCTCGCGGGTGATGGCTCCAGCACCTCAGGCGGAGCTGCCGGGTCCTTTGTATTGGTATGAACAGCGCCGAATACCAGCAGGCGCCCATCGTCCGGGACCTCATCGTAAAAGACCTTTTGCTGAGCATCCGATTCGCCGGTGAGAACCAGAATCGGGCGAATCCTCAGTGGCTCGACCTTCGCGACATCGGAAGTTTTCGCCGCCGTAGTGAGCCAGTCCTGGTATTTCAATAGCAGGTCCCATACAGATCTCAGGTGCTCGGGCTCCTCTGTTTTGAAATCAAGATTGAGCGTGATCAGAGGCCAATCGGCGTGGTTGCCTTCCTTGAGGGCGCGTTCAACGATGGGCCGAACTCGATCGAAGAAGTAGTGTTCCATGGTGGGTTCATCACCGCTGATCGGTTCGCCATGAGCGACCATCGACCGGGATTTGCCGGTATCGGGATTGGTGTACCAGTAGAGATCCTGCTCGATCGCGAGTGGAGTTCCTCCCGACAGCGCGCGGTCAATCCGGTCATACCACCACTCATAGTAGGGATAGCAATTGTGCGCATCCATCAAGGTGCGGCTCCCCGGGAACGGCAAGTGAGGCCGCGCTGATTGCGAAAAAGCGACCACAGAGCAGAAGGCAAGAAGAAGCTTCGCGAGGATGCGTGACATAGGACCTCTTTCAATTCTGCCGCGATATGTTGAAGTGAATGTAAACAGGAGATAGCCAGGCCAAAAAAGGAGGAGAGAGAAACCAGCAACCGCCTCGTGCAGTAGTGTATGCGATGCGGCGATCGGCATTCTCAGAGGTGCTCCGTGGTAAAGAGTGTCTCCGGGGAGCGGCTTCATTCCTCGTTTTCTATGAATCGGCGCAGAGCTCCGAAGAATACCCCGCTTTGTCGAATCAATCGCATTCCTGCGTCCTGCTCTTGACACAAGATGCCAAGCCCTTTAGCGTGGGCCCGTATCTCGGCACACGAAGAAGGATGTTCCATGCGGCCAACATTGGATAGGCGGAGCTTTCTGAAAGCGGCTGGTGCGGCGGGGATCGCCGCAAGCATGAACGGCATGGCGAGAAATCTGAACGCCCAGGCCTATCGGCCCGAGTGGGACAGCATCGACGCCCGCCCAACCCCGTCGTGGTTCGCCCACGACAAGTTCGGCATCTTTATCCACTGGGGTGTGTACTCCGTTCCGGCGTATGCACCGGTGATTCCGGGAAAGCTGGCTTACGCCGAGTGGTATTGGCACAACATGACAGAAGGTAGGGATAATCCGAAGGCCGATGAAGTCGAAAAAGGCACTTGGGAGTTTCACAAGAAATGGTTCGGCGCAGACGATCCCTATCAGAACTTTGCTCCGCAATTTCGTGCGGAACTGTTCGAACCCGATCATTGGGCCGATGTCTTTGCGAATTCCGGAGCCAAATATATTGCCCTTACTTCAAAACATCATGAGGGATTTGCCCACTGGCCCAGCAGGGAAGCTTCATCCACGTGGGGCCGCCCCTGGAACGCAGTCGAGACCGGCCCGCGGCGCGACGTACTGGGCGATTTGACAGAGGCGGTGCGCAGCAAGAATCTGCGCATGGGCTATTACTACTCGCTGTATGAGTGGTACAACCCCCTGTGGTTGAGCAACCGGGAGCGATATGTAAGAGAGCACATGTTTCCCCAATTCAAAGACCTGGTCACATGCTATCAGCCATCCATCATTTTCAGTGATGGCGAATGGGAGATGGATTCCGCCGACTGGCATAGCGCAGAACTTCTCGCATGGCTCTTCAATGAATCCCCGGTCAAAGACGATGTTGTCATCAATGACCGCTGGGGCAAAGACTGCCGGCACAAACACGGCGGCTATTGGACGACCGAATATACCTCCGGTATGAGCGGCATGAGCCATCCCTGGGAAGAAAGCAGGGGGATGGGGGTGAGCTATGGACTCAATCGCGCGGAACGCCTCGACGGCTACCACTCGGGACGCGAACTGACTTATATCCTGATTGACACCGTGAGCCGTGGCGGAAACCTACTGCTTGATATCGGTCCTGCCGCCGATGGAACCATTCCGGTGATTATGGAGGAACGGCTCACTCAGATCGGCGATTGGCTCAAGATCAACGGCGAAGCAATCTATGGAACCAAGCCCTGGAAGTCCTCGCGGCAGTGGAGCAGCGGCGAGGTTCCACAGGCCAATTACAATGGCGAATTCAACAATGCATACGATGTTTCCAAGCTGACGGCAAAAGCCGTGCCCGGTCAGGCAAGCGCGGAAGCTTTCTTTACCGCGAAGGATGGCGAGCTATTCGCGATTCTTCCACACTGGCCGGGATCCACTTTCCAGCTCAAAGAAGTTTCCGGAGTGAAGGCGGCTAGCCTCATCGGTTATGAATCACCCTTGAAAATCACAAATGGTAATGGCGGCATCCTCGCCCATCTTCCTGAACTTCCTGAGAATCTGCGGCAACAGGCCGCATGGACGATCAAGTTCGCGCTCGCGTAACCGGCTGAACTCAGCGCAAGCTGCTTCTTTAAAGGCGGGCAAAGGCCCGCACCGGAAAGGTGCCAAATCCTTTCACTTTTACCGGCACCGCCGTGAACGTAAATCCAGACCGCGGCAGATGGTCGAGTCCGCAAAGATGTTCGGCAATCGGTATCTCCGCGCCGAGCAGCGCGGTGTGCACCGGCCGGGTCCCACCCGACGTATCATCGATGTTCATCGAATCGATCCCGACGAGGGCCGCTCCTTCATCTCTCAGGTATTCCGCAGCGGAGGCGGTCAGAAATGGGTGTCCGATCAGATAGTGATCAGTTCTCCAGTATCGAGCCCATCCGGTGTGTACCAGTACTGCCCTGCCTCGGACATCGACTCCGGCGAAGGTCGTGCGATCGATGGCAGTTTCGGCACCCGGCTTTGCATCAACGACAACCGCCGGCAAGTCTGCCAATCGCTCAAGAGGAATCTCCGAGATATCCTTGCCGTTTTCAAACCGGTGAAATGGGCTATCGATATAGGTTCCGGTATTTGCGATCATTTCGATCTTGCCGATCTGGAATGACGTGCCTTCCGCATAAAACTTCTTTGAAGCTTCTCGACTCATAAAATCGCAGATCACCGGCCCGGGAAAGCCCTTGTACGTGATCATTCCATGCTCGATCGTGTGGCTCAGATCGATGTAACGGTTGTTCGCCATGTTGAACCTCCGCCCTGAAGGGCCGACCGGACCCTTCCGAAAGCATATTCTGAAAGGCCTTCGCAGAGCCCGGCGCAACAACATTCCGAGGGCTGAGTTGTAGAGATTGCCAGGCAACCGTGGAGTCCCACTCTGGCAAACTACACTTGGGACTCCACAAGTTCGGTCAATCCTGGAACCCGTCGGGGCAGCAACCTCGCTACGGTCCCAAGTCGACGACTTGATGAAATCCATTTCCGGGATCAAGGTTCGAGTTGATCTTCACGCCCGCGCCGTTCATGTAGTAGTTGGACTTGGGCCCGCTGAACTCCTGGAACTGCATACCCGTTTGCGGGTCATACAGGTTTGTCACGCCCGTCAGGATATTTCCGAAGCTCGTTACCTGGTCCGCCTGCTGCTGCATGCGCTTTTCGAAACCGGCAACCTGCTGGTTCATCGCTTCCGTACGCTGCTGGTGATAGACAGCCATCTGCTGCATGAAGGTTTGGAAATCTCGGCCCATCTGGTCCAGTCCCATCCGCGTCATTTCTTCCTGATGGGTCTTCCATTGCGGAGTCTCTTCCCAGCTGTCGATCATCTTCTGCGTCATCGCACGCGCCTGCTGCAATCTGTCCGGGGTCGCCAGCAGCGTGATCATGAGATCAGCCATCCACAAGCCGTCGTTGCCATGGATCGCGGTGACCGCATAGGCGTTCGCGATGCGGGGACCGTCGGATGTCTCGCAGTTGTATGCCAGCGAAGCGTCTGTGATCCGAACCGGCGGCGGATCTTCGTGCCATGCGGCTGGCATCGTCGGCGTCCAGTCGGCCTGGGTCGGCGTCATCGATGTGCAAACCGAGGCAAAGCGGCGCCTCGTATACGAATCGCCGAAAGGCTTCGCTTCCTTATAGTTGTCGACGAACATCTGGAACATGTTGGGGCGAATGGCTGGGTGGCCGGCAGGACCGGAGTGGGGACCGGGCAGCACATAAGGCGGAATGTTCGGATCGTTGATCCGGATGATCACCTTGCCGTCCAGCGACCGGATGTCCATCATCCAGCGCACGTCGAAGAAGCCGAAGCGATACATGCCGCCTTCGACTTGCCATCCCACCGGAACATCCATGGAGAAGGCTCCCTCTGCGTTGTCCGTGTAGCGGACCCACTGCGGGCTGCCGGTCGGCTTTACCGGGTTGGTCGTTTTGGGTTGGCTGCTCTTAAGCTGTGTGCCGATGGTGACCTGCGAGCCCGAGGCGTCGTGGCATCCGGTTGCAGCCAGCAGCAGGGTAAGTATGGGTGGGGCGAGCCGGGCGATCTTCATGGTCTTTCTCCTCTGCAAGAATTTGGTAGTCCTGTCGGTGCCTGGTGTAGCCGGATGACTAGCGCTGAACTGGGCGGAAAGAGGCGTCGAACTCATCGACGGAGCGCCTCATGTACGATGCATGGGTCGCGGAGCCCGGCCGGGAAGCGGGAGCCGGCGCCATGGCGAGGATCTTCGAATCCCACAGATCGTGGTTGTCGACGGCGAGATTGACCAGGCGCTCGAGATAGCCCTTGATCTTGGCTTCGCTCATATCGTTGTTTGGCAATGGGGAGGAGATGCGCAGCCAATTATCGCTGATCGAGAAGAAAACCGGACCGAGCTCGGTGTTCTTTTTCAGAAGATTGGCCATGGCAGCCGGAGAGAGATTGGACGGCATCTGCACCAAATCGAGCTGAAGCCAGATCACATTGGCATTCGGAGAAAGGCTGACGATTACGCTGCTCTTCCACGAGTCGTGACCGCAGACGACCGAGTAATAGGTCTGTCCGTTATTGTTGACCGTGTTCTTTCCGTACGAGGTCAGAGCGTCCCCGACCTGCTGAATGTTGAAGCGGCCGGCCTGCGCGTGTGCCGCCGGGCTCAAGGTTGCGACGGCCAACGACATGCCCAGGGCGATGCTCAGCAGGTTCGAAGCCGGTCTGAAACTGTGTGAACTAGAACGAAACATTTTGAAACCTCCTTCGCGTTGATTGCGCGACCAATTCGATTTCGGATACCTGCCCCGCCGGTCCTAAGTTCGGCTGTGTGCTATCCTTGCCCCACTTGCCTGTCTTCCCCCGGCTTGGCCTGACCGATGTGCGAATGAAACCGCACCCCGGGTCTTAAAGTCCTAAAGGAACCCTTAATTAGCCCTAAAACGGCATCGGCAGCCTCAATGAGTCGCCCGGAAGATGTCTGTTGGGAGTTCGGATCGTTTCGGCTGGACGCCGCGCAACGCCTCTTGTTTCGCCATGGAGAACTTGTGCCGCGGTCCAGAAAAGCCGTTGAAATCCTGCTTCTTCTCGTCGAGCGGCACGATCAGCTGGTGGAAAAAGAAGAACTTATGCGCACCGTATGGCCGGATGCGTTCGTGGAGGAGTCCAACGTCGCGGTCCATATCTCGCAACTCCGGAAAACTCTCGGAGCAGAAGATGGGTACCGCATCGACACAATCCCGCGCCGCGGATATCGGTTTGTCGGGACGGTTCAGCGTGGTGATTCCGGCATGGGTTCGAGCGAATCGACCGCTGTGGCTCCTCCATTACGTCCCTTTGCCACTCCCGTTGAGGAATCTAAAGAGACTCTAAATTCGTTGCCTGAGCTTGCAGCAGCCAGCTCAAAACCCAGTTTGCCGAGGAAGTCGACTCTGCTCTGGCTCCTGGCCGGTCTCGTCACGCTAGTGGTTCTCGCTGCCGCGTTCCTCGCTCTTCGTCAGAATCGGGGCACAAAGCAGCCGCCTCCCTCCAACCTGGCGCCCTTGTCTTCGGCGAAGCACGGGGTCGTCCTTGCCCAGATCGCCAACAATACGGGCGGCCCCGTCTTCGAAACAACCCTTCACGAGGCGATGATTACCGAGCTTGAACAGTCTCCCTACATCACATTGATCCCCGAATCGCGGCTTCAGGCATCGATAAAGCTGATGGGAAAGCGGCCTGACGAACCCGTGACCGGCGATTTGGCTCGCGAGCTGTGCCAGCGCAATGACGGCGAGGCGGTCATCGACGGCTGGATCGCCAAACTAGGCAGCCAGTATGTGATCGGTGTCCGCGCCGTGAACTGCAGGACAGGGGACCATCTCTCCGACCTTCAGACCACCGCCACTGCCAAGGAAACCGTGCTCAAGGCGCTCGGCGATATCACCGGTCAGTTGCGGGCGCGGCTCGGAGAATCTCTCACCACGATCCAGAAATTCGATACCCCGATTGAAGAGGCAACTACATCATCCCTTGAAGCTCTCCAGGCATACAGCATCGGCCGACAGATCATGGTTCAAAAGGGCGAGCCGGCAGCCTGCATCCCGTTCTTCGAGAAGGCAATCCGCGTCGATCCTTCTTTCGCTATCGCGTATGCCGCGCTGGGGAATGCCTATTCCGATGTCGGCGCGACCGGCCGTGCCACCGATAACATCCGCAAAGCCTATGAACTCCGCGCCCATGTCAGCGAGCACGAGCGGCTTTACATCGAGTCGCATTATTACCAGTTCGTGACCGGCGACCTGGTCAAGGCAAGCCAGGTTTATGAGACCTGGGCGGCAACGTACCCCAATGACGAGGCGCCCAAAACCAACCTCGCGGCCATTTACAGTGAAATGGGAAAGTTTGACCGCAGCCTGGAGCTCGCCAGGCAGGCAAACGCCGTCTCGATGCATGATGGCCAGACCTACGCCAACCTCGTTGATGCGTACATATCGCTGAATCAGCCTGATCAGGCGGTGGCGATCGCCCGGCAGGCCCAGGCCGAGAACCACGATTCATCGATCCTTCGGCTCTACCTTTATGACGCCGCGTACCTGCAGCGCGACAATGCCGAAATGCAGAAACAGTTGAACTGGGCGTCGGGCGAGCCGGGCGTGGAGGACGCATTTCTCGATGATCACGCGAACGTCCTCGCAAGCATGGGTCAGCTCCGCCAGGCACGCGAGATGACCGATCGCGCCGCCGAAGCCGCCAGGCGCGCCGATGAGAAGGAAACGGCCGCCGCCTACGAGGTGAACGAGTCGCAGCGTGAAGCCCTTTTCGGCAATGACGCAGTTGCCCAAAAAGCCGCCAGTCTGGCTCTATCTCTTGCAAATGATCGCGAGACCAGATACGGAGCCGCTGTGGCCTTTGCTTTCAGCGGTGAAGTCGCTCGAGCCGAAACCATTGCCGGCCAGCTCGACAAAGAATTCCCAGACGACACCTTTGTGCAGTACCTGTTCCTGCCGACAATTCGCGGCGCCATCGCAGTTCGAGAAAAAGATCCGGCTCGCGCCATCAAATCGCTCGAGCCTGCTCGGGCATACGAAGCCGGGATCGAAGGCGGTTTGCTTCCGGTCTACATTCGCGGAGTGGCGTACCTGCAGTCAGGAGACGGCGACAAATCCGCCCAAGAGTTTCGAAAGATCATGGATCGTCCCGGCGTCGTGTTGAATGCGCCGATTGGTCCGCTGGCGCGATTGCAGATTGCTCGTGCCTTCGTCCTGCAAGGAAATCTCCCCCAGGCGAAGTCCGGCTATGATGATTTTCTCAACCGATGGAAAGATGCCGATCGGGACATTCCAATCCTCCAGGCAGCGCAGAAGGAATACGCGGAACGGAATTTCCGATGACTGGATGCTCTCGCTGGCACAGGCAATCCCCCAAGCCTTAATTCAGTGAGCCTGGTTCTGCGTTCACTTTCCCGGTCAGCACGGTCATCGAGGCGCTCGGAAGAAGCACCTTCTGATCCTCTTTCCACTCCAAAGTCGTCCGGCTGGGTGGTCCATCGGGATCGGCATGACTCGTCGCTCCCGACCAGTGCCACACATATTCCTTTGATCCAAATGTCACAATCTTCACCGGACCCGAAAACCGCGTACTTGTGCCCTTCTCACCGTCGTCAAATGAAATCGCGACGCTGTGCGCATTGCTGGGGTCATCGTTGATGATCAGGATCGACCATTGTCCGTCTGGCCGCTTGACCGGATAAGCTTCAATCAGGTCGCGCTTTGCATCGTCCCGCAAATCTGTCGTCGCGGGGTAGATGAAATGCCTTCCGCCGCCGTGTTCCACCCAATCGAGATTCAACAGCTGGCTGGCAAAATACTGGGCCGTGTATTGCTTGATTTCGAGATCTTTGGTCGCGACAAAGTTTCCGTACGTGCTCCAGGACTGGCATCCCGGCCGCAATGGTTCCGGCTGTACCGGCGAGTGATAGTAGACGGCGTTCGGACCGCCGTACGTCAAGAAGGTTCCGACGCTGTTTCCCAGCCACAAGGCTGAAAACACATCCTGCATTGGATCCGTCAGAGACCACGACACGTTGCTCTCCGTGATCATCAGAGGGACGTCGTTCGGCACTCCATCTTCGCGCCAGGCTTTCACAATGTCTTCCACGAATTGCGGCTCACGATATAAGTCCGACCAATTCACCTGGCATGGATCGAGCGGGTAATGCTCGAATGAAACAAACGCCAAGTCGCCGATCCGCCCGTGAGTCTTGAGATAGTCGACGAATCGCCCCATCCAGGAGGTGCGTCCCTCAGCGTCTGGCCACGCCTTGATGTCCGCGTTCACGCCAGTGAAAATGGGGCCTCCCAGCTTCAATTTCGGATCGACCTTGTGCAGTGCTGCGGCCCACTGCACATAAAGTGACGCGTAGTCCTCCGGAAGCATGTAAGCTCCGTCCGGTTCTTCACCCATTTCGACGTAGGAAATCGCGTAGCCTCTTTTCTCGATGTACGCGATTTCTGCCGCACTGTCTTCCGGCGTCGCATACAACATCGCAATCGGAATCATTGCCGGCAGATGATGCGGATAGCCGCTCCTGAAAAACAGGTCGAAACCCGTTTGAACGCGTGACGATACCATGCCGTCTTCGGTGTGCCAGGAATCCACCGAGGATGCCTGGGTGATGGTCTGAGCCTGGCTCGGCACGTGCTTCATCACGTCCACAAACTCGCCGAGTGAGTCGAAATCGCCGGCTGAGATCTCTGAGATCGCGTAGCCCACGCAATTGCGCGGATCATCCGCTCCGTGCGTGTCGCACGTGTTCGACGACGCGGTCATCCATATCCGCAGAATCCGCGTGAGTACAGGTTGGTCCGCGAGCCTCTGTACCTTGCTTCCACCAGCGGCGGCCGTCACCTCTCCGTACGGGAACTCGACCCACAAGCCATCAGCTTGCTTGTTCAGCGCGTCTTCCCTTCCCGTCCAGTACTGGACCGCATAGTTCGTCGCATATGGATTCGCCCAGGCGATCTGAATCGCATCAATCTCCTGTGGCAGCGGAAATTCGATCACCACCCACTGCGGATGCGCGGAGTCGGGCTCGCCCGTAAACCTGCTCGAAAGGTATGGATCACTCTTCCAGTAGGTCGATAGATCTCCATCCGTCATGCGCGAATACTCATCCTGCCCCGAGTCACTTCGTGTTGTTCCCCGATGTGGGAGACGGTATCCGTACGATCTGCTCAGGAACTCTTTGGGCTCGTCACTCCCAGTGAAATAACCGCTCTTGTGCTTTGGATCGCTCCATGTTCCGTTCGGATTCCAGTGCCACGCGTCATAGGTCAATTCGGTGTTCTGCCGGTAAGAGATGGGTCCCCATCCGGCCGAAAGTCCAGCTCTGACGATCGGCTCCGAGTACACTTTGTCGAGTTCCGTCGCCGGAAGAATGTCGATCGTCGTCCCCATCGCCTTATCGGGGTCGAATGCGGTCGCCTTCCCAGCCGTCACATCCACTCGGATCGTTTGGGCTACCGTCGGCAAAGGCGCGGCACAGATCGCGCTACCCAAAATGGCGGCACAGAGAACCAGTGGTTGCAGCGGACGATAGGGCATGATGCGATCCGTCAAGAAACTCCAACGAGATTTGCCTCGTGATGAAATACGAGTATTCGATTCCAAGTAGGTCGCTCGCAGGCCCTCCGGCGGAGGCTGGCTTCGAACCCAGCGAATGGTTCGCAAGCATTGCCGTCTGCTGAACGGAATCCGGAGTCCATCTTAGCTGAATCCGGATTCGACATTTGGATCTGGCGACCTGCGGTCACCACCGGCGAACAGGGAGTTCGCCCCCGGTAGGCGCATTCAAAAAGCTGCCCGGCTACTTTTCATGACTCGCGACGCCGTGCGATTGAGGACGTGCCCCATCCAATAAATCGCTTTATGAAAGAGCGGGTAGTGAATTACGATGCCGCTTGATCGGCGAGGGCAGCACAAGTCGGTTTCCAAACAGGCTCTGGTCCGGGGTGTCGCGAACATTCGTATTCACCACGCGGCGTGTGCATTGCGCGCCGCATGACATTCCAATGGATAGCCCACATCGGCCACCAGGCGGGGGCATTGAATGAAAAATCGAAGAACCATGATCGCAACAGCCGCGCTCTTGCTGAGTGGAACGCTTGCGCCCGGCGCAACCGGCCAGAACACTGCGACAGCGCCGCAAAGGCTGATAGTCACGATTGACGCCCGTCAAACCGCCCGGCCCGTGTCGTCCTATGAATACGGTATGTTCATCGAACACATTGGGCAGCTGATCTACCGCAGCCTTTGGTCCGAAATGCTCGACGATCGCAAGTTTTACTTTCCGATCAAGCCCGAGGAACCCCAGGCTGCCGCGCCTGCTCAAGCCGGTCCTTTCCGCAACATGCAACTTCGAAAGTGGCGCCCCGTCGGTCCCGCCGAAGAGGTCGTGATGGACAAGGACCAGCCTTGGGTCGGCGAACAGAGCCCCCGTATCGAATTGAATGCCTCGACACCGCACGGCATCCGCCAGTCGGGCTTCGCTCTGGTGAAAGGGAAGAAGTACACCGGCCGCATTTGCCTCCGCGCCACGCCCGGAGCGAAGGTCAACGTCGCTCTGGTCTGGGGCGAAGATGCGAATGACCGCCAAAGGCTCGCTTTTCCCGCACTCACGGATCGATACAAGGACTATCCATTCAGCTTCACTGCCGGAGCCGACACCGACGCTGGTGCATTCGAGATCACGGTGACTGGCGCCGGCAACTTCCACATCGGCGCCGTCTCTCTGATGCCCGCCGACAACCTCGATGGTTTCCGCCCCGAAGTTATCGCGCAGCTCAAGCAGTTGCACTCGGGCTTCTGGCGCCTTCCCGGAGGCAACTTCATCTCGAATTTCAACTGGTACCACTCGGTTGGTCTGCGCGACAAGAGGCCGCCGGATTTCGACTACGCGTGGAATGCCATGCAGACCAACGACGTCGGCATGGATGAGTTCATGACATTGTGCAGACTCATCGGCGTCGAACCTTACATCACCGTCAACGCTGGTTTTGGCGACGCGCACTCCGCCGCCCAGGAAGTCGAATACATGAATGGCGCGACCAGCACCCCGATGGGCGCCATGCGCGCGAGGAACGGACATCCTCAGCCGTATCATGTCCGCTTCTGGAACATCGGCAATGAGCCCTACGGTCAATGGCAGCTTGGACGCACCGACCTCAAGTACTACCTTCTGAAACACATTGAATTCGCGAAAGCCATTCGCGAGGCGGATCCGTCGATCACTCTGTTGGCCTCAGGCTCCATGCCGGAGGAGGCGATTCTTGAGGGCGTTGCCGCCGACTTGCATATTCCCATCGATCAGGCAGGAATCTGCTCCGATGCGGACTGGACCTGCGGGTTCCTGCAACATGACTGGGGAAATTTCGACGGCATCACTGAGCACTGGTACACCCGTGCCGGTACGCACTGGGACCGCGAGCGTGCCGAGAAGGGAATGAAGGTCGGCCGCCTCGAAGCCGGCTTGGTTCCCGATCAGGAAACAGACCTCGAATGGGTGCGCCGTCCCTCCGATCGCGTGCGCCTCAAAGGCGAAGAATGGCAGGAATATGAGAAGCGCTATCCCGAGATGAAGACCAAAGACATCTTCATGTCGAATGACGAATACGCGTACACCGGCGGCCAGACGAATCTCAAGCTCGCTCTTGCCTATGCGATGGTCTTCAACGAAATGCTTCGCGAGACCGACTACCTGCGAATGGCGGCCTTTACCATGGGCGTCTCGACGCTCGACTTCAACCAGACCGCCGCGACGCTCAACACCAACGGGCTGCTCTTCAAGCTCTACGGCGAGCACTTCGGCACGGGCTCCATCCCCGTCGCGCTCACGGGCAACTCTCCACAGCCGGCTCCCACGCAACACATCGTCGGCGATCTGCCGCGCACGAGCGCCGGCAGCCCCACGTATCCGCTGGACATGGTGGCAGCGCTCAGCGCGGACCACAAGTACCTCACGCTCGCCGTCGTCAATGCGACTAATTCCGAGCAGAAGTTCGACCTCGACATCAGTGGCGTCAGGCTGTTCGCCAACACAGCCGTGTGGCAAATGACCGGCAAGGATCTGGACGCCGCAAACCACGTCGGCCAGATACCTCAGGTCGAAGTTAAAGAAAGCGCAATCGGCGAGGCGCCCGCAGGCCTGTCTGTGGGGCCAATCAGCATAACTGTCTATCGCTTTTCTATCGCGCAGCCCGCACCATAGCGGTTTGCATGATGCATCACAAATTTGTCGTGCCAACGCAGTGAATCAATCGGAGCGAACCACAAATGATTCATCCAAGGCTCTCCTTCATCTGTCCTGTTCTTTTTTGCCTGACTTCCGCGGCGTCCGGGCCGCTCTTCTCACAGGTGCAAACGGAAGTGCCGCCCGTCGTTCCCGGGGCCAGGCCGGTGACGGTTGAGCATATCAAGGTTCACTCCCCCGCGATTGAGGGCAATCTCGCGGGAGAATCAGCAGACCGCGACGTCATCGTCTTCCTGCCGCCCAGCTACAACAACGACAGGCATCGCCGCTACGCCGTCGTGTATGCCCTGCACGGGTATTCCATTGGCGCGGACCAATGGTCCCACGAAATCCACGTCCCGCAAACCATCGAGGGCGCCTTTGCCCAGGGGTCGAAGGAGATGATCGTTGTTCTACCCGACTCGAAAAACGGCTACAACGGGTCGATGTATTCGAGCTCTGAGACAACCGGCGATTTCGAAAAGTTCATCTACCACGACCTCGTCGCATATATCGACGCGCACTACCGAACCATCCCCGATCGCCAGAGCCGCGGCCTGGTCGGCCACTCCATGGGTGGATACGGTGCAACACGCATCGGCATGAAACATTCCGACGTCTTCGGTAGCCTCTACATCATGAGCCCATGCTGTCTCTCTCCACGTCCATCCGGTCCGCCGCCAGGCATGGATACTGAGAAATGGGAGCAAGCTGAGAAAGCGTTTGAAGCTGCGGTTGCGGGAATGAAATCGGCCGCGGACTCGGCCGGAATGTCTTTCTTCCAGCGTGCTCAACTCGCTTCGGCCGCGGCGTGGTCACCGGATCCGAAAAACCCTCCGCTCTATCTCGACCTTCCCATGAAAGACGGGGTTCCTCAGCCGGCCGTCCTCGCCAGGTGGACCGCCAATGCGCCGCTTGCCTTCGTCGACCAGTACATCGACAACCTGAAGGAATACCACGCCATCGCTGAAGACGTCGGCGATCAGGATGGGCTTCGCTTCGACACGCAGAAGCTTCACGAAATCCTTGACAGCTACGGAATCAACAACAGTTTCGAGATTTATCACGGCACCCACACCAGCGCCGTCGCCGACCGCTTCCAGAACCACGTGATCCCCTTTTTCAGTCAGAATCTTTGCGCAACCGAACATTGCAGATGACCCTATGGCTTTGAGACGGCCATATTCGGTACGTTCGACGATGATTGCGAACGAATCGAATTTGCGCGTTTTACTCTCGACTGGCTGACCGGCAGCAAGGACTACCTCGAAAACGTCCACTGATGTCTCGACAATGGACCGCGCCTGCTCGTCACCGTAAACCCGCCACGAGGCTTGAACGGTTCGCCTAAAGGGAGTCCTTTGAGGTAAGCAGCCCAATATGTTCTGCCCCCGCGCCTTTCCCAATATCCATCACCATGACGATCGTTGAGAAATCAAGGTCGCCGTCCGCTTTGACAAACATCGCTTTGTCCGCCCGAAGCCAGAGAATCGAACTTAAGCGGCTGGCAAGTTCTTGAATGCTCACATTGTCCTGATTGATCTTGAAGCGCCGCACTCCATCGCGGCCGCTCAAAATCTGCACGACAATGGAAGCGTCGGCCCTCGCATTCGGCGTCACCGGCCGCTGTGGCAGCGCGGCAGCCAGGCCGTGAGGCAGGACCGGAGCAATGACCATGAAGAGGATCAACAGAACGAACAACACGTCAATCAACGGAGTTACATTGATGTCATCCCGCAGTTGCTCTGAAGCATGACTCGTCGCGAACGTCATAGGACAATATCCTCCTCGCCTCCTCGGGCCCCGAAAAACCGTCGGAGATTCACCGTCAGCCAAACTGCCGCTACTTGTGCTTTAGACACCGGCCCCTGATGGATGGTTCCCGCGCAATCATTGACGATCTGAGGAGGTGGATTTCTATGCGCAGGGCCCCGTTTTAGATAAGTCGCCGTGCGCTCCTTGCTTTTGTGATAGCAACACTTGCCTGACTGCAGCATAACAACCAGCGGCGCAACTCCATCCGCAGCACAAACTCAAGTGCTTTGCGAGTTATCAATCGTGAGGGGCTTTTTGCCCATAGGTGCGAAGCATCGTTAGTGACTAAAGGGTAGTGGAAATAACCCGAACGTGATAGTGGTCACTTTGATGATTCCCCCTCTTACATGATCCTGCCATTAAAGCTGTTCAACATTCGAAGTATTCCTTTCGGTTATTAGGGACTGCAGCCCAGAAGCCTGAGGTAACGCTCGACTTTTGAGGTAGGGCCAAAGTGTTTTCATCTGCACTCTGTAGCTATTCGTATGCCAATTTTCCGGGCCTTGGTAAGAATTCAAGTGCTTCCACCGTCACCACCAGCAACTCCGGCCTCTTTCGATTCGTAATCGCCCTGGTCTTCGCACTTGCGGCTCAGTTCTCATTTGCTCAGTCAAGTACCCTGGCGGTCAGTTCGACGTCGGTCAGCTTCGGGAACGTGAATGTAGGTCAGTCCACCACCAAGACCATCACCCTGACATCGACCGGAACCAGCCCGGTGACGATTTCGAGCCTTTCCGTGGCGGGATCTTTGTTCGGTGCATCAGGCGTCACCACTCCGCTGACTCTCAACCCCGGCCAGACGGCCACGCTTACTCTCTCGTTCAGCCCCAACGGGGGAAGCAACTTCACTGGAACTCTGACCATCGCCGGCAACTCTTCGACCGGCAATGCCACCGTCAACATGAGCGGAACCGGAATTCCGCTTCCGAGTTCAGTTACATGCAGTTCTTCTTCGATGACCGGCGCCGGCAGCGATGCTTGCACCGTAAACCTGAACGGTGCGGCGCCCTGGGGCGGATTCGCTGTCAGCCTGGCCAGCAACAACGCGGCGGTGACGGTGCCGGCCTCGGTGACGGTACCTTACAACACCACCAGCGCCACCTTCAATGCCACCGTGGCCGCCGTGACCTCTTCGCAGACCGTCACCATCACAGCCACCGCCGGAAGCTCAAAGTCGTTCGCTCTGCAGCTGTCAGCCCAGTCAGTAGGAACGCTGAATATCAGCACAGGGAGCATCTCTTTCGGCCAGGTCGCAATTGGCCAGCTCGCAACCCAGTCGTTCACCGTAACCGCCTCCGGTGGAACCGTGGTGATCAATTCGATCGCCTCCTCGGGTAGCAGCTTTTCGCTAGCCGCGGTGAGCCTTCCTTTGACTCTCGGGGCAGGCCAATCAGCCACGCTGAATGCCCAGTTTGATCCTACGGCCGCGGGTGCCGCGACCGGCCAGCTCACGATCTCGAGTCATTGTGCGGGAAGCGGGACTTCCGTAGTCAGTTTGAGTGGAACCGGCCTCGCCTACAGCATCAACTTGACCTGGGTTGCGCCGACTCCAACGTCTGATAAGGTCGTGGGCTACAACGTTTATCGCGCGCTGAGCGGCAGCACGACGTTTGCAAAAATGAATTCGTCGCTCGACGCACAAACCGCGTTCACAGATTCCACCGCCCAAGCCGGGGCAAGCTACGAATACTACGTGGTGAGCGTGGACGGAGCAGGAAATCAAAGTGCACCTTCCAATACATTCAGCGTTTCAATTCCGTAATCAAGGACGTCGGTAAGTGATCGGATCGGTCATTCAAGCATGGCCGATCCGCCCCGATGGCGTCCTGGCGCCGATCGGAGCGTGCGGTGATTCGGCCCTTGTTACGCTCACTGGCTCGCCCTTCAGTTTGAGTCGGCCTTCTCGAGTTCAGCGAGCCGTTTTTTTGCCTCTTCGCTCTCCGGATTTTTTTCGAGCGCCTTCCGGTAACTATCGATTGCCTGCTGCTTCTGCCCCGCCTTCGCATACGCGCCGCCGAGATATGCGTAGGCGTCGCTCGAGTCAGGATAGAGCGACACATTGAGCGAGAGAATTGCGATGGCTTCGGGCAAATGCCTGTCGCTTGTCAGCCGGTCACCCCAACCTTCCATGGCCTGCTCCTCGATCTTGAAATCCGCATCCTGCTTCTTGAGGCTTGCGTAGATTTCGCTCGCGTGATCGAATCCTTTCCGCCCCACCTCCGCGCGAAACGCTTCGAGCGTTGGCGCCAGCCCCTCGGCCTGGCGAAAATCAACCGACAAGAGGTGCTTCGGAACTCCATTCTCGGCCGGTGTCTTCTTCAGCCAATCCATCGCTGTTGCGTCGTGTTTCAGATAGGCGTTGAGAAACGCGAGCGTATAGCGAGCCATCCACGCGTACCCCGACATGCCGTCCTCGCGGTCGTAATCGGCTTTCAGTTCTCCCTTTGAATGCTTCCAGACATCCTCATTGCGCTGAAGCATGGAGCCGAACTCCTGATGCATCATTCCCAGCATGTGTACCGTAAACAGGTCTCCGTGGGTCCATTCATTCAGCACGCTCGGCCCCTGGTTCTTGGCCGCGTCGTTCAGATATCGAACCTGGTCCTCGAGCGTAAACTCGCCCTGCGTGAAAAAGATCAATGGGATTGTCATTTGCTCGGGATGCACGTCGCCCGCTTGCTTCACCAGTCCCGGATAATAGCGAAGGCTGCCATCAAGGCATACGAGCGCGCCAATGCGATCGTCGCGCGCGGCGGCAAAAAGATTGGCGATGCCGCCCCAACTGAACCCGCCAACCGCCACTTCAGACACGTCGGCATCTGGCAGAGTTTGCGCAAAGCCGACCAGAAACGAGATGTCGGCCGCCTGGGCATTGATTCCAGCGACATCGTTCGTCATATCGCGACCGTGGGCGCCGAGCGCGGTACTGGCGATCACCAGATAGCCGTGACTGGCCAGGAACTCGCAGAGATCCGCATTCTCCCACGACATTGCTCCGAAACTCGGTGCGTAGATGAACACGGGAAAGCGCCCCGAAGCGGCCGGCGCATCGCGCACCGCCCACATCGGATCACCGATCGCCGGCTTCAGCGCCGCTCTCCAGCCGTCGCCTGTGCCTGGGTCGGGCTTGCCGAAGCGCGTTTCAGTCATCATCAGGTTGGCGTAGTCGCCTACGGTCATCGGTTTGCCGCCGCTTTTCTCTGCCGGATACCAGATCAGCGTTTGCAGAGGGCGCGCTCGCTCCCCGCCCCGCGGCTTGCCGAGATCGTCAGTCATCGGAAAATAAATGCGCGATCGGTCGTACTGTTCCACCACCTTCAGCCCCACAACATGCGGGCCAGGCGGCAGGGTGAAACGAAACAGCTCGGGGTTTTGTGCCGATCCGGCGCGCCCCATCAACGCGACGACCCACAAGACCGCGAGAACCTTCACCCGCATTACTATGCGGCTCCAAGTTAGTCGATTCATGGAATTCAGGTGTAGCAGACCGAAGATCTCCCCCTCAACCCGGATGTGACGAGCCTGTTTTCCAGCGCGCGGATTTACCGGCCGGGATGAGTTGCCTGTTTTGAAAGGGAGCGGCTTCAGCCGTGCCGCCAAGGGACCTGCAAGGCACGCACGCGGCTTTTGCCGCTGAGGGCTGGAATTGATTGCTGATGAGTTCATGAACGCGCCTTGGATGCTTCGCCTGATCAGACTTTGTTAACATCCTCCGGACTGAAGTATCCATAGGAGAGCCATGACTTACATGCCCAATCGCCGTAGTTTCGTTTTCGCAGCAGGAGTGACAGCGCTTGCTTCCACCAAAGTTTTCGGCGCGAATGACAAGCTTCGGATTGGGGTGATCGGGGCTGGCGGCCGCATGCACCAGCTGCTCAGCTCGGCCGATAGCACCGGCGTCCCATTCGAAATCGTATCGGTGAGCGACGTGTATGCACCGCACCGGGAAGAGGTCAAATCCCGCACCAGCGCGGCGAATGCAACCACTTGTATGGATTACAACCAGGTGCTCGACGACAAAAGCATCGATGCGGTGATCATTGCAACCCCGGATCATTGGCATGTTCGAGTCGCCGTGGCAGCGATTGCCGCAGGCAAAGATGTGTACCTGGAGAAGCCGGTGACGCACACCCTCGATGAGGGCGAGACTCTGCTCAAGAGCGTCCGATCAAGCCGGCAAATCCTGCAGTGCGGGATGCAGCAGAGAAGCTGGCCTCACTTCCGCAATGCCGTGGATCTAATCCAGGGCGGCGCGCTCGGACAGGTAACGCAGGTGCGGACCTATTGGTGGCAGAACTACGGCTCGAATTGGATCGCGAAGCCGATCGACCCAGCGCAGCTTGATTGGAAACAGTGGCTCGGCGGAGCCCCGGACCAGCCTTTCACCCAGGAAAAGTACCAACGCTGGCGCTGGTTCTGGAGTTTCGGCGGTGGCGCCATGACCGACCTGTTCACACACTGGATTGATGTCGCGCAGTGGGCAATGAAAGCCGACCAGCCAAGCATGGCGCTGATGCTGGGTGATAAGCGCGTCTTTGAGGAATGGGAATGCCCCGACACCATCCAGGCGGCCTTCCGCTATCCGGCTTTCGACGTGGTCTATGAGGGCATGATGAGTTCGTCCATCGACGATGGTGGGCTCGAGTTTCGCGGTACGGAGGCGACCCTCAAGATCAACCGCGCGGGAATGAGCGTGTTCCAGGAGGGCGTAAAAGGCGACCGAAATCCCATATTGAAGGAAGAAAGCTTCGAAGACGGGACAAACCAGCATATGAGGAATTTCTTCGAGTGCGTCAAGACCCGCAGAGACCCGAATGCGCCCGTCGAGACAGGGATTGCCGCGGCGAGAGCGGGCCATATCGGCAACTTGGCGTACCATCGCGGAGGCATGACTTCCTGGCCGAAGTAAAAAAACATCGAAGAGCATTTGAAGTCCCTCGGAAGCATCGATGATCCCGCAATCGCTGCATCAGCGGCCGCGCTGCAGCTCAAGGAAGCGGATCAGATCCGCGCGCTCCTCAGGCCGGGGAACAGAAAAATCCATCGCGTTTCCCGGAACCAATGCGTCAGGATCCGCGAGCCAATGGTCGAGGGTCGTTTCATTCCACTGGATGTGCGCCTTCTTGAGTTCGTCAGAATATGCAAAGCGAGGCACGGTGCCCGAGACCCGTCCATACACGTCTCCCAGATGCGGTCCTTCGCGATCCTGCGTCAACGAATGGCAGCCGGTGCATCTCTTCTCAAAAACCAGGCGGCCGCGATTTGCGTCACCGTGAATCGCGTCCCCATGCAGTGAAGCGGAACCTTCCTGGGCTCCACTCCAGCGTGCCAGCACATTGCGATCCTCATCCGTGAGATGTGCCTTCCAGTGGATTGCAAGAAACTGAGCAGGCGGCATCGCTCGGTTGCTCACTTCATGGGCGATCATGGCTTTTAAGTTGTCCTGTTCGTCCGATGTGAGGCCGTCCCACTCTGAAAGATTCATCGCCCGTCGCGCGCGGACTACGTCCCGCTCGAGGAGCCAGGAAACCGGTGCGAAATGTCCGTAGAATGGCGCCCGCGTGTGCAGGGAGTGGCAATCGGCGCATTTCGCGTCGAGAATCTCCCTCACGTCTGCCGGCAATGCATCCGGCTGGATCGCGGACGATGCTACCCCCGAGGCAAACAGCCCCGCGTTTCCGAACGGATGCAGTTGCGCCAGCAACAACGATGCACTGGTTGCTACCGCTGCAGCCGCCAGGATCAGGGCGATCCGCATGCGCTTCATGTACGGTCCGCCAGCGAGGAGTCCACAACCGCGAGATGGCTATGCCTGCCCACGTACGACACGCGCGTGATCCCCAGGACACTCTCCAGCTTTCCCGCGGGTACAACCATGGGACCGGCGTGCGGTGCGGCTCCCGGTGCAGGCTGCGGAAACGCCGTCGAGTTCGCCGTATGGAACGCGATATTGCCTTCGATTTTCTGTACCACCTGATGGATGTGCCCGTTGAGCACGGTCACCGAGCCGAATCTCTTCAAATAGGACAACGCGAGGGCGCCATCTTCGGTTCCCCAGCCCCAATCCGGATAAACCATCCATAGCGGAATGTGCGCGAAGATCACGATTGGCGTGGACGACGACTGCGCGTCCAGGTCGCTCTTCAGCCATGCAAGCTGGTCCGCTCCCAGCCTGCCCAGCGCGTCGATCTGCAAAACATTGTTCAGCCCGATGAAATGCACTCCTTTGTGCGTATAGCTGTACCAACCTCGTCCCTGCGTTCCCTGACCGAATCGCTGTTTGTATTGCGCGCCATCGTCGATCGCCGTGTCATGCTCCCCGGGAACGTAGAAGACGTCTCCCGCTTTGGTGCCCTTGATGATCTCAACCGCTATATCGAATTCCGCAGCTTTCGATGACTGCGTGATATCGCCGGTATGCAGCAGAAAATCGGGCCGCTTTTCCAGGCGGTTGATTTTTTCGATCGCCAGCTTCAGCGTTCCCGTCACATCCTGGTTTGCGGCCTTGTTAAAACCGATATGGCTGTCGCTGATCTGCACAAAGCTGAAGCTCCCCGAGGCCGCCCCGCCAGATCTCTCCGCAGCGAACAGCCTTGACGTCGGGATTCCCCCAACCATCGTCCACACCAGACCGGTGCCCGCCCAGGCCATGCAACTCAAGAATCCCCGGCGGTCAATGCCGTCCACAGGAACCGAATCCTTCGGTTCCCCATCGACAGGCTGCTGCGATGAATCAATCTTCTTCATGAATAGTCCCTCCACTCCTGCAAACTGGTTCGCGAGGAAAATATTCCCAGCTCGTTTTCTTTTCTTTTTGTTCCATTCTGCGTTTGGCTCAGGCGAGGAGGAGTCGGTCATCCGTTTCAGCGGGTGGTTATGATTGGAAAAGAGCTAAAACCGGCAGAGATACGCGGCCTCACGTCCCGTCGATTGTTGAACTTCAAAAAAGTTCTGGCGTGGCGGAATAATTGCGCGTTCCCGCAGTTCTCTTCTCTTGAGGAATCATGGTTCTATTGGCTTGGCGGCGGAATAAGGACAACCAGGAACTCCCGGGATCGTCTTTCTCCGATCTGGCTTTGCCCTTGCTGCCCGCTCTATACAATCTCGCGACTTGGCTGACCCGTTCCCCTGGCGACGCAGAGGACCTGGTACAGGAGACGATGCTGAAGGCCTTGCGCGGATTCTCGAGTTTCGAGCCTGGCACCAACTTCAAGGCGTGGATCTTTCGCATTCTGCGCAACACCTACCTCACCTCGCGCAGCGGGTTGGCTGCGATGCGCACAGTCATGCTGGAAGATGGGCTGGACGAAGGCAGAGAAGACGGACCACGGCCGTATCCGGAAAGCATCGTGAATCGCAGCACTCCGGAAGCACAAGTGATCCGGATGCGTGATGCCGAGGCGCTTCATGCCGCCATGGAAAAACTCTCTCCGCCGCTTCTCGAGGTTTTGCTGCTCTGCGACGTCGAAGAGATGAAATACCGGGAGATTGCCGTGATTATCGGAATCCCGATCGGCACGGTCATGTCGCGCATCGCAAGAGCGCGCGCCTTCCTGCGGAAAAAGCTTGAGGAGCATTCGAAAACGCCTAAGGGGGTGGAAACATGACGGACCATCTCTCTCCCGCTTTGCTCAGCGCTTTTGCCGACGGGGAGCTGTCAACCGAGCAGGTTGCGTTGGCAAAAGAGCATCTGGATGCGTGCCTCACCTGCGCCTCGAGCCTGATCGACGAGTGGCTGCTGAAAGCCGCGGTTGCCAGTTCCGGCCGCCGCTATGCCATGCCCGCCCAGGCGGAGCAGAGGATGCTCGACCTCATCGCGCGGAATCCAGTTTCGCCCGGTTCCCCGCCGGCGAATCGAGACATTCATAGCTCGGGGAAGCACTTCAGCTCGTCTCGTTTTTCCGGATGGGCAGCAGCCGCGGCAGTGCTTTTCATCGTGCTTGGCTGGTCCGTCGTGCATTTCGGTTTCGATCGAGCCTCAGGGACGGCCACTGAAAGTTCAGTCCAGCAGAATGAAGCATTGGATCTTCACGTCGCGATGCTTGCGGCGAATCAGCCACAGGTTCTTTCCTCTGACCGGCACACCGTCAAGCCGTGGTTCCAGGGAAAGCTGCCGTTCAGCTTCAATCTGCCGGAGAACTTGCCCTCGGATATACAACTCATTGGCGCGGACCTTGCATATCTCGACAAGCGGCCGGCCGCGCAGCTCATCTTCAGCATCGGGCATCATCGCGTCTCTGTTTTCATCGGGGAGCGCGAACCCTATCAGCCCGCTGAGGCGGCGGCAGAACGCTCCGGGTTTCAGATGGTCACTGTGTCCACAACGAGTCTTGAAATGATCGCTGTCAGCGATGCAGAGCGCTCGCGGCTCGCGGCTCTGGCCGGCTCCCTCAAGGACGCGCAATCTCCATAACGCGACACGGGAGGAGGTGCGATTCGCATGATGCATGATGTCAGCACGGCATGCGCCGACCCCCTCGAAACGGCTTTGAAGTCGAGCACCCTTCCTTGAATTAACAAAGCCGTGGCAGGCCGGTAACGTTGCTACTTAGATACCTAGGAATTTTCCTAGTTCCCAACCTCTTCGCCTGCGCTCGATGATTTCCACAGAAGACCTAACCACTTGTATGCATTCGAGCGACCTTGCCACAGGCTGCACGGCAATCTCTGGCCATTTTGTCGCCCCCAACTAGGGATTCGTCGCCGCACGAGGGAGGGCAATGTCCGCGAGTGTGAAGGGGCAGAGGAAGAGGAAGTCTCTTTACAGGCGCTATCGATCGATCTGGATCATCAGCATACTGTTCTGTCTAATCATGCTCGCCGCAGTCATCCTGATGGCAGCCACTGACAACTGGAACTGGCTGCTCGACAACCCCTCCTCAAAGACCACCATTCACGAGAGCGTTCAGCCGATTACCGATTGATCGATCAGCCTCGCAGGGCTGCCGGTGATACGCCCAGAACGCGTTAAACACACG
The DNA here is from genome assembly GCA_035308825.1 of Occallatibacter sp. Classification (GTDB taxonomy): domain Bacteria; phylum Acidobacteriota; class Terriglobia; order Terriglobales; family Acidobacteriaceae; genus Telmatobacter. The sequence goes on from DATGFX010000067.1 coordinate 92,648, forward strand.
TAAGAATTGAGCAAACTGCGCGGTCTTCGTTTTGACTTTCAACTGGCTGTTCACGAGGCAGCCGCACTGGAAGGGAAAGAACTTCCTGCGAGGGGTGTCGAGAATCGAATGCTAGAGGCAGTCCGGATGGTCGAATTCGAAAAGCGCATTCGTCGCCTCGGCCCACGCACTCTGCAGACGCCTCAGCTCCTCGAAGTCTTCATCGGTCAAAGGCTTGGAAGGGGGATTCGATTTGTTGAAGGCGCTTAGTTTTTTCAGTCGCACGTCCGTTTCAAACACAAGAATCGCGCGGTCAGCAAATTTGACAGATAGTCCCGACATTGGTCTTTCCGATCTTGGATTTTTGGAGAATTAAGCGCGCCAAGTTAGGGGCCGGACTGCCTGGCTGAATATCGGGCGGCAAGCGAGCTTCCTTTGCAACTAGGATGCAGCGAACGGGGCTTTGGTTTTGCAAAATTTCGGCAACATTGGCGAGGGGAATTAATTGTCTGGCGCCGCGGTTTGTGCTGAACACTTATCCCTTTTTCAATGCGCCCAGGGGTTCCATCCTGCTGGCCCGAGTGCCGGCAGATAGCATGCCAGAACAGCCACCGCCCGACCTCCATTTCCATTTAGGGGTGTGATCTCTGTTCGTGGCGGGATCGAGGCGAGACGCAAAGACAAGAGCGCTCTCTCTCGGATCCATGTTGAAGCTGACATTCGACTCAAACTTCGTCATCGAACCGGCGACAAGAAGGGTATCAACCGGGCCACGCTGCTCGTCGTAGGTCCGATCCGTTCTGAGCGTGGTACCGATATGAGTCAGAACATCCCGATCCGTTCCGCCTGAGATGATATTGATTTCGTAAGTTGGCCCGTCGCTTCGAGAGCGATTGGCATCTCCAAACACCTCCAGCGGGCCAAACACATCGAGCGTCCTCACTGGAGGCACGGCGGCAATTAGAACGCGCCGTGTGCTTCGCACTGGGGAGGTCGCGCGTCGGGAACGGGAGCACTTTTCTTGCAGGGCTCGTCAGCGGACCGGTGTTCGTCGCAAGCTTTCTTGCAGCCGAATGGCCCTGCGCTAGCTTCTTGACAAAAAACGCGGAAAATCGTTTCTTCGCGACCGGCTATCACGCCTATCCGACGGTGCCCTGGAGCGCGGAAATCACGCGGACCTTCACTCATCTATCACCGGGCATCTTGCCGTGGCGAGGCCGTCTCGCGATTGCTCAGCAGGCCATCATGACCGCAGAGCAGCCGGGCTTGACCGGCTTCCATTGCACCAAGAATTGTGTGACGGACGAAGGGTCCATGCGCCCCATCGCCTCGAACTCGCCACTCCGCTGGCTATACAGCAACTTACCGTTCCCGCTTAGCACCGCGAGAGCAGGCACACCCTTGCTCAGTGGAACGTGGTATTTTTCAGCGAGATCAAGATTCTCGTCCATGTGACCAATGTTCACGTGGACAAGTACGAAGTTCGCTTCCAGGATGGCCCGGTTCGCGTCGTTATGGAGATAGATGTCGAGCACCTGGCAGTCTCCGCACCAGTTGCCGCCAAAGTCGATCAGCACTCTCCTGTGGCTAGCGGCTGCGGCTTTCATGGCGGCTGCCAAGTCGGCCTTCGCCTGCCCGGCGTCTGGATAAATCACCCGGCCGGCTGGGCTGGCGCTTGCGGCAATGAGCACGAAGCCGGCGAGTAAGGCGGAGATTTTGAACGTTTTCACGGCAGCAAGCCTCCGAACAGTAGGATGCCACAAACCGGTAGTCAGCCGCAGTTTGTCGGTCGCGAAGCGACGAACCGGCAGTAGGCTAAAGAAGAGATGACCGACCGGACCGATCTTCGTAAACACCTTGAATCACACGAGTTCCCCGATCTCGGCGCCATGATGGACGGGTACGCGCGGGCGGCGGCGGACCTAGCCCGCGGGTCTTTTTCCCAGCAACTGGATTTCAGTGCGGATTCGATCGACGGCCTTGACGAGATTCTGGTCGTCATTGGCGAAAGCCCCGAACTCGATCTTGACTTTGAGGTTCGGCTATGGGGCAGCTATCTCGGCGAGGTCCTGCGCCGTCGATACGCCGGCACCTGGGAAATGACGCAATATCCTGGGGGAGCCGCAGCCGTGCCGGCGATCGAGGTTCGTGGTTCACGGCTCTTTCCGCTGATGAAGGTGTACCGCCGCTTGACCATGGGCGAGGAGGAGGACTTGCGGAGCTTCTATCTGATGGTGACAGAGCGCCTCGGGAGCCCCTCGCACGTAAATTAGGCGCAAACTGACCTCCGTCCCCGTGATGCTGAAAGGGCTTGGCTTCCAGAGTGGCATCGGTCACCGCAGTAAAGTGGGTTTGTGCGACAATAGATGCGAATGAAAGCGTGCGGCCGGGTGGCAGCGCGCGGAGGATATAGAGATGGGCGATTTATTGCAGCCATGGCATCTGATTGTGCTTGCCATTGTGGCTTTCCTGCTGTTCGGGGCCAAGCGGCTGCCGGAACTGGGCAAAGGATTAGGTGAAGGATTGAAAGGGTTTAAAGAAGGGTTGAAAGGGATCAGCGATCCGGGAACGCCGCCGACCAACGCGCAGCAAAACACGGCCCCTCCTCCGCCGGCGAATCCGCCCGCTACGACCGAGCAAAAGTAAGGCCGTCAAGTCTTTCCAGCACCGCGAAGTACGCCACTAGCGCAAAATCAAAGGCCTGTGCCGATCGGCACAGGCCTTTCGCATTCTGCCGCAAAGCAGCCTACTTGAGGGTCTCAGCCGTCGGATAGTAGCCGAGCTTGGCGATCACATCGAGCCCGGGCCGATCGACACGTACGTCAATCTTGCGGTACTTGTCATCAATAATGGGCTGGTGGCTCAGGTAGCCAAGCGTGTATTGCGTGCGAGCCTCTTCGGCGATCTTGGCGTAACTCGTCTCCATCCCATTCACGCCGTTCTCTGAATCGAGTGTTCCACCAGTGGCAAACGAGTACTTGGCGAGAAGGTTGTTGTACATCGTGAAGGGAAGGTGGAACTTGCTAATGTACCCCTCGCCCCAGCGCGCTGAGTCGCCCACCAGCGTTCCATAGACGGCGATGTTGTTGGTCTGAAGGTAACGCAGCACATCGCCGTACTTTGCCTTGCTGCCATATTCCTTGCCGTCTGAAACCACGTAGATGATGCGGCGGCGCTCCTTGGGGCGGCTCGAGAGCTCCTTTGCCGCGGCTAGAATCGCATCATTCAGAGTGTGGATCTCTTTGGGAATCGTAATAAAGGTGCTGTCGCCTGCCGACCTGCCCGCTTGGATGTTCGGATCGGCGCAGTTGCCGTTGACTCGGATGTTGCAGCTGGCGAACGGGCTGTCGTTGTCCGGAACCAGCATCTCAGTCCCTGCCGCCTTCGTCATGGCCAATACCATCGGCAAGCGAGCGCTTTGCGCTCCAGTAAACGTGGTCCTTTCCTGCGCTCCATTGCTGTATGAAAAGACTGATACCTCGTCGTAAGGAGTCAGCGCGCCTTGAATCGAGTTGAGCGAGTCGTTCACCTTCGCCATCACGTCTTTCGTCACGCTCTGGTCGATCACGAATGCAATCGAGAGCGGTGCGGAGTCGACGCTGAACAGGCGCAGAGGCTCGTATTTCCCGTTTTCATAGACCTTGAACTCACGCCAGGTGAGGCCCGAAACGAGACGCCCCTTTGAGTCCTTCACTGTTACCGGTACTTCGACAAAGTTCACGTTTAAATGGATTAGCGCCCCCAATCGCTCGACACCTTCCCCGCTCGGAGGAATTTCAGGCGGCGTCTTCTGGGTAGGTTCATTGTTCTGAGCCGGAGGTGCTTGGGTCTGGGGCACATTCGGTTCTTCGCCAGCCGCGGGCGGCAAATCCGAAGATGTGGAGTTTCCCTTCGCCGCAGAAGGCTGGCCGGAACCAATGCCTGGCGTGATCGGGCCGCTTACGTTGCTGAGCGGTTGCGGATTCGGGGCGGGAGCGTCTGGAACAGGCTGCTGTTGCTGCTCGGCCCAGACAGTAATGCCGAACAAAAGGCTTGCACCTATGGCCGTTAGCGGTGTCATTCCATTTCGCACAAACGTCACAGCTCCATTATCCTCCGAGACGGCTCTTTCCCGCACTGCCGCGATCTCCTCCCCAGTCGGAAGTCGCACTCGACAGAGTATCAGACGCGCGACCGCGCCTCAGGTTGCCCTGCCGTCCCTTCGATGTCTTGGGTTATGCTCTCTTCGTGGGGAGGACTTCGTCTATTCACCAGTATGCGCTTTTCCTGGAGAGCCGCCGCAGTTCTGCTCGCCGCGCCAATGTTATCGCTATCGCTTTGGGCGCAGTTGGCTCCGTCTCCTGACGCGCCGCCAGTGAGCACCGCCCCCGCAACCCAGGATGACCAGCAGCAATCCGTCGCCACCTTCAAACTCCAGGTGAACCTCGTCGACCTTTTCTTCACTGTGAAGGATAAGAGCGGAATCCTGGTTCCCCATCTCACCAAAAATGACTGCAGCGTTGCAGAAGACAAGGTTCCGCAAACCCTCAAAAATTTCCAGGCAGAAACGGATTTGCCCCTCACCCTCGGTATCCTGCTCGACACCTCGGGCAGCCAGCAATACGTCCTTCCGCTCGAAAAGCAGGCCGGCAGCCAGTTCCTTGATGAGGTGCTGCGAAAAAAAGACCAGGCCTTTCTTGTCTCCTTCGATGTGAACATCGATCTGCTACAGGACTACACAAACAGCCCACGGCTCCTGAGTCGGGCCATGGATAAGGCGGAGATCAATACGGCCGGAGGCAATGGGGCGGCGGGCGTCCCCGGACTTGGCGGAGGACCGGTTCCGGTGAGCGGAACGCCGAAAGGCACCCTCCTCTACGACGCGATTTACGAGGCATCGAATACCAAGCTGCGCGAGGAAACGGGCCGCAAGGCGATCATCATCCTCACCGACGGTGACGACCAGGGAAGCCGTATGAAAATCCAGGACGCGATCGCCGCGGCACAAAAATCAAACGTGATTATCTACGTGATCCTGATCGCGGATACCGGCTTCTATGGGAACTTCGGAATGGGCTACTACGGATACTCCGCGGCCAAGAAGATCACCGAAGAAACCGGTGGCCGCGTAATCAATGTCGGCAGCAATGGCAAGAAACTGGAGAACGCATTTCAACAGATCCAGGACGAATTGCGTACCCAGTACGTGGCCACCTATACGCCAATCAACGCGAAATTGGACGGTACATTCCGCCACATCGCTGTCGAATGTAAGGGCGATGGGCTGAAGGTGCAGGTGCGCAAGGGCTACTTTGCGCCATCGGCCGAAGATCAAGGCAATTAGGACAGCTGGTCGCACCTCCGCTTCAGTGACTCGATAAAATTTGCACGCTCTGCATAGAAATTTCACCCTCCTCCTGGCTGCCCGAAAGGGTCGCGCTCTCCTCGAAAGCCGAACCGCGCTCAGTTGAATCGCTTTGCAGTATTTTCAGCCGAACTGAATGTTTGGCACGCTGCATGCCGCAAATCTGACCGATGCCGTGCGCCGCCCCGCGGACCCTGGCAGCCCCAGGAGCAATTAGTTGGAGGAATATTCTATGAAATCTGCGTTGGTAGTCGCGGCAATCCTCGTTGCCGTATCGAGCTTTCCGCTCAGATCGCAACAGCCCGCGACCAATCCGCAACAGACCCCGCCGAGCACGTCACAGCAACAAACCCCGCCTCCCGACACCCAGCAGCCGGCCCAATCCGGTGCCGCCCAGCAGCCGAGCCAGGCTGCCGCGCCGGAGGCTCAGCCCGCCGCGCCTGCTGCTGATCTGCAACCTGTGAGCGGCAAACTGGAAAGCAAGCTGGATTCCAGCACCGCGAAAACCGGGGACAGCATCGTGGTGAAAACCGAAACGGAAGTGAAGATGGCGGATGGTACCGTCATCCCCAAAGGATCGAAACTGGTAGGCCACGTGCTTGGTGTCCAGGCACAGGGAGCATCGAGCCAAAACTCCCAGGTGGCGATTCAATTCGACCATGCCGAAGTGAAGGGCGGACAAACCGTCCCGATACAGACCGTTATCAAATCGGTGGGGCAAGCAGATACCGGCGCTGCCTTCACGAGTCCCGATGCGGCGCCCAGCGCGCCTGCGCCGAATGCCCCGGGGGCGCCATCGGGCGGAACGCAGGCTAACACTCCGGGCGCACCAGCAGGCGCCGGCACACCGCAAGGCAGTGCATCGCCGGGCATGGGCCAGCCTTCACCCTCCGCGAGTGCAGCACCTGCTCCTGGCACCATTGTTGCTCGAAGCGGAAACATCGCTATCCGCACAACCGCGATCCCGGGCGTGCTGATTGCAAACAACGATCAGGGCCAGGATCCCCGCATGGCCAGATCATCAGGCATTCTGCTCGGCGCACACCGAAATATCGAACTCAGCAGCGGAACTACCGTGGACCTTGCCATCGCGAACAGCGCCATGCATTGATCCCGTCAGATCGGTCATGATCGATCGAGGCACATAGCAGGACCGGGCGATCCGGTCCTGTTTTGTTTTCGGACAAAGAATTACCGAAGTCTCGTTACCAGTAATCTGGCGCGTGCATCGCCTCTTCGCTAATATCGGCGCAGTTCATGAAAAACTTGAGGGGCGTCAAGAGATCGGGTGTCGCCCCGAAGGAAGTTGTCATGTTTGCCGATTGCGCCGCACAAGATGGCTTCGAGATCAGCGCACGATTTCGTCACTCCATCGAAGAGAGAATCGCACAACTGGAGCGCGATGCCGCCCAGGACGAAGCCCAGATCGCGCTCCTGGAAAATGCCGACCATATCCGGCGCCAAATGCGCCTCGTCGCGGCAGAACGTGCTGAGGCGTTGCGCATGCGGCTTTTTCTCGACCGCTCGCATATCCGCCTGCCACGTCCGGTCTTCGAGCCCTAAGCTGCCGTTCCCTGGCAGTTTCGGTGTTCCGATCTCTGCGTCGTCATTCAAACCAATAATCCAGGGTTCCGTCCGAGCCCTTTCCGAATTCGCCTTCAAATCCACCTTCGCCGCGAAGGCCGGAAAGCTCGCCGGTTCCCGATCCGGGGACGACAAACCAACTTGCTTTGATCTTTCCGTGCTCGACGGTTTCCGAGCCTTGGAGAACGAAAGTCCCTTGGCGGCCGCCCAGCTTTCCGCTGAATCGCTGCATGCTGACTAAGCTTGCGGAGCGATCGTTGCGCTGAACCTGAAGAGCCCGCACCGGAGATTCGCCATCGATGTCTCCTGTGAACGTTTCCCGCAAACGGATCTCGATAAGTTTCGGGCTCACGGTCTCATCGAAGGGCTGAGCTTCGGAACTGTGAACAGCGATCTTCGCTGTTGCATGTGCGCGAGCAGGCAAGGTCGCCCGCGTCTGAATCGATTCGCGGCCGCTCATGATCGCGACCTCCTTTCCCTTCCGCCCGCTTTGGATAGCGCTCGGGCTCGCGGCTGGGGCCGACCGGATCCCCGGACAAGTCTGAGCTGGGAGCCAGGTTGTCGTGATGAGAAGCGCCAATTCCAGCGTCAGGGTCTTCGGCATAGGAGACTCCCTTCGCTTTCAATCTCATACGATAGCGCATCGAGTCATCGGGTTTTCTGTAGCTATGAGTGCAACGCCCGAGGCTTTTCGTCAGCGGGCAAGCAAACGGAGGGGGAGACGCGGATATGCGCCCGTTGATGCGTCAGATGAAAGTTGGAGCACCGGGCGGGAATTGAACCCGCGAATACAGGTTTTGCAGACCCGCGCGTTAGCCACTTCGCCACCGGTGCCGAAATTCGGTCACTCTACAGAATCTTTACCTCACCCCAAAGAATCCACTGCAAATGAAAAGCCCATCGCAATCGCGGTGGGCGTTCAGGCGCTGCTGTCTCTCTCGAACTCAGCCCGATGAACGCGCAGGTACAAGGCTCCCGCAACAGCAGATTACTTTCATCGAGCGTGCCGTCATGCGGATCATCAAACTCTCCGGGCTCAGGATCGGGCCAGCGGTATTCGTAGACTAGAACCAGACGGAAGGAGTGTCAAACCGGTGCGCCAACTCGAATACTTCATCGTCGACGTTTTCACGCGTACGCCAATGACCGGAAATGCGCTGGCAGTAGTCATGGATCCAGCCGGACTTGGCACCGACACCATGCAGTCGATTGCGCGGGAGTTCAACCTCTCCGAAACGACATTCGTCCAACGCAGGCCGGTTGAGATTGAGAGGTCCGAGGGCGTTCGTGTGCGCATCTTCACAACGCAGGAGGAACTGCCCTTCGCAGGTCATCCCACGCTGGGCACGGCGAGCGTGCTGCGATCAAACGCGCCCGACACGATAGCGAAGGATCAGCTCACACTTGCGCTGAATGTCGGCCCCATCAAGGTCCGTTTTGATTCCGACGACAGCTTCGCAGAGATGACGCAACGCGATCCGGAGTTCGGCCAGGAACTCGATCCAGCCGAGGTGGCACGGCTCATCGGATTATCCGTGAACGATCTCCATCCCCGCTTCACTCCGCAGGTCGTCTCAACAGGAAATGGGTTCGCCATCGTCGTCGCCCGGGATCTCCAGGCGCTCGGCCTCCTTCGCGTGCGCCACGACGAATCGAGCGCATGGCTTCGCGATCGCGGGGGACGCTGGTTCTACGTCCTCGCGCCGACCGGGGTTCGGGAACCTGCGTTTCGAGCAAGAATGCAATTCTATGGCGGCGAGGATCCGGCAACGGGCTCGGCAGCTGGCTGCGCAATCAGCTATCTCGTGGCTCGCGGAGCCGTGGCTTCCGATGAAAGAATCCTGGTCCGGCAGGGCGTAGAAGTGGGCCGCACGAGCGATCTGTTTCTCCGCGCCAAAATCGATTCAGCAAAGGTCACCGATGTGCGCGTCGCGGGCAGCACTGTTCCTGTTGCAACAGGACAGCTTTTCCTGCCGTAATGCACACCCTTTCAACAGTTATTCAACTTGGCAAGTGACGATGTGTGTTCACACTAGCGGTTTTCCACTTGTTACATGAGAGTTTTCACTCGCACTTTCGCTTGTCTTTCTCTCTTTCCATCCTTCCCGACTGCTCGTACTCTTGCGAAGCATTGAGACAATTCTGCCGGACTTTACGCCCGGGTTTGCCCCAAGGCATCTCCCCAATCTAATCGCAGTGTGACGGTGATCGCAGCGAAATTGGATCACTATTCTGTGCGTTGATTCGGAGTGCCCGAGACCACTTCCCTAGGGCTCTACTTCATACCTGCCACCGTGCGCGGGACAGGATGAGTGTGGGCACCGAAGCGGACAACAACTTTTCTGAATTTGAAGGAGCGAGTGATTCTTACTATGCGGCCCAAGAAAGTCATACTCTGCGTCGACGACAGCGAACAAGACCTCTCTGTGATGAAGTTCATGCTCTCAACCAACGGATACCGTGTCTTGTCCGCGACCACCGGCCAGGAGGCAATCCATCTCTTTTCTGAAAACCTTGTGGACCTGGTCCTGTCAGACGCTTCCATGCCCACAATGGATGGGGAGCAACTGGTGAGCCGCTTGAAACAGGTCGGCTCGCATGTCCCAATGATCATCTTGGGCGATCCGCAGCAGATGAACGGCCGGATCCACCGGGCCGATGCAGTGCTTGCCAAGAAGACATGCTCGCCCCTGGAACTGCTGGAGCGCATCAAGGTGATGAGTGCGCGAAAGCGCGGGCCGCGCAAGGGGATGCAACGACTCGCCACTCCCTCAGAACTGGCCGTTGCGTCGTGACGGCCGAACCGGTCGCCACTACCCTCTCCATCTTTACTCAGGAGAACAAGAGCGCACAGGTAGTCGGATGGCGGTCGCCGCCTGATTCGGTGATTACCTGTGTGCGGAGGGTAACCGCGATTGAGCCAAACGGGAACCAGTGCAGAAGTTACGGCTCTTGACGGCCATACGGGCCACTAGGCATACTCCCCAACTAGGCCGGCTGAACAATATCTTTCCCTTCAGCGGAAGTAGGCTCTTATGGACCTCATCCTTGTCCGTCTGCTTTTTGTTGCCCTGTTGTCTGCTGTTTGCTACTTTCTCCACCCATTTGGGATGCCCGGTCCCATCGCGGCCGCGACGGGGGCGGTGGCGGCTGCCGCGGTCATCGTCTTTGAACTTCGGGTGCGCGCGCTCACCTTGCGCCGCCTGATCGGCGCGGTTGCCGGCAGTGTGCTCGGCATCTTCGGAGCGGCGTTGTTCTGCCTTGTGCTGCGCTCGGCTCCTCTGCCCGGTTCCACCTCGGCTGTTTTACAGATCTTTGTGCTACTTTTGATGACTTATGTCGGGCTGCTGGTCGGCGCGAACAAGGGCGACCTTCTCAATCCCGCGGCACTCGGCACGTTGTTCAGCGGCGAGCGGCCTTCACGCCGCAGCGCCAAGGTGCTCGATACCAGCGTCATTATTGATGGGCGCATCGCCGATATCGCTGAGGCAGGGTTTATCGATGGCGTGATGGTCGTGCCCGAATTCGTTCTCCGTGAGTTGCAGGTGGTGGCCGATTCCACCGACGGTTCCAAGCGCCAGCGCGGCCGCCGCGGGCTCGACATGCTTCAGCGAATGCAATCGAACACCAATATCCAGGTACAGATCGTGCCCGACGATTTTCCATCCATTCGCGAAGTGGATCTCAAGCTTCTCGAATTGGCCAAGAAGTGGGAAGCCAAGGTTGTCACCAACGACTTCAATCTCAATAAGGTCGCGCACCTGCATCACGTCGAGGTCCTCAACATCAACGATCTTGCCAATGCCCTGAAGCCCGTTGTATTGCCCGGCGAACGCATGACGGTGCTCATCCTAAAAGAAGGCAAGGAATACAACCAGGGGGTCGGTTATCTCGACGACGGAACGATGGTCGTGGTGGATCACGCACGCAAGATGATCGGCCGTTCCGTCGACATCTCCGTCACCAGCGTGTTGCAAACGGCGAGCGGAAAGATGATCTTCGGAAAAATCGACGAAACCTCGCGAAGCAGCGAACTGCCCCGTCCGGGACCGGTGGAAGTGGCTCAATAATTTCGGAATTCACGCGGAGAAGCCAGGTGCGATTCGAGAGACGCCGACTGGCTTTCGCCTTTCAAGGGCATCGCGGGGTTGTATCCTCTCGGCCGATTTTTCTCAGTTGAGTCGTGCTTGATTCGGGTACTCGCCCACTTAGCCATGGCAGAAGATGCAACTGCGACAAAACCATTGGCATCCCAACTGAGGCACCAAAGTAGAAGGTGTACGGGTCGTAAGAGTTAAAGGAGATACTTAGATGAAGCTTAGTCGTAGAACCTATCTGCTGCCGGGCGCTGTCAGCCTTCTGGTCTGCGGTCTGGCCGTTTCGGGCTGTCATAACCAGACTGCGCATCCCGATGAGAAGGCGGCAGTCAAGGATTCGCTGAAGAACAACAACCTCGGAAGCGTCGATGTCTGGCAGGATCGCGACAAGGGAGTCATGACTCTCAAGGGCAATGTGGACTCCGATGCCGCAAAGATGCAGGCTGAATCGCTGGCCAAACAGGCCGCTCCGGATTACACGGTCGCCGACGAAATCGGCGTTCGTCCTGCTGGCGACAGCGATGCCGGATCCGTTGCCTCAAAGCGCGACAGCGCCATCGAAGACAACTTCGAAGCTTCGCTGAAGGAGCACAAGAATCTGAACGACCAGAGCATTCACTGCGCCGCCAAGAACGGCACGCTTGTCCTGAAGGGCACGGTCAAGACGTCTGCGCAAAAGCGAGAAGCCGAATCGCTGGCCAAGAAGGTGCCCGATGTTCAGCAGGTTGTGAATGAGATCGAAGTGAAGCCGGACAAGCACTCCACGTCCAATTCCTAACGCTGAAACCAAAACACCATCCTGGGAGCCTTCACCGGCTCCCTTTTTTATTGGCGAGTCGCGACGCGGGTCTTTGTCGAGCACTCATGGTTAGGTGTGTCTTCGTAGGAGCAACCGCTTCCCTGCCAAGCACCGGATCACGAGCGCGTCCGATCGGATCGCTGCTATCGTTGCCCGATCTTCGCTTCCATGATGATCTGCGTAATCGGCCATCTCCGCCATGATCCCCGCGCGTTTCCGCAGGGCCCAGAGCCCGCTGAGATTCGAAACGAGGAGATCCAACAAACGAGTGATGCACGAAGCACAAGACCGTTCTAGGGGTAGGCATTCAGCCGCAGCAGACGAGCCTTCAGCGCGGGCCATTCCGCTGCCACGATCGAATACCGTACCGAATCCCGCGGAGTGAAGTCCGCTGCCAGGCGATGGGAGCGCAGAATCCCTTCGCGCCTGCCGCCGATTCGCTCGATCGCCGCTTGCGAGCGGACGTTGCGGACGTCTGTATGCAGGCTCACGCGCAGCACTCCCCACGCCTCAAATGCGTGCGTGAGCATCAGCAGCTTCGATTCCGTGTTGGCCGCAGTTCGGATCGCAGAGCGCGCGAGCCATGTATAGCCGATTTCGCAAACATCGGGCAGTTCGCGGCCGTGGCGCGCATGCTTTTCCGGCCAGTCCCAGAAATCGATATTCCAGAAGCGCGTTGAGCCGACCACGGTCCCGTCAGAGAGCCGAACGATCGCGAATGGTACGGCAGTTCGAGCTTCTCTCCAGGAAAGCGCCCTTTCGATGTATGCCTCGACAGCGGCTTTACCCTGTGGCACCGGACTCCACTGGTAAAGCGTCGGATCTGCAGCAGATGCCGCCGTCAGTCCGTCGGCATGGGAAATGGAGAGCGGTTCGAGGCGAATGTGCGGGCCAGTCAGGGTGAGGAGCTGAGCGGTCACAGTCTCAAAATAGCCTTCGGAATGAGGTGGAGGCAAGCCGGCGTCGATCGGGGATCGATCGCTCAAAGGGATTGCAGATTCCTATTTGCGCAGGCTGCAGGTTTGCGTGCGAACGAATCAGTATTTGGGCACAGAGGGGTCAATCTCATTGCTCCAGGCCCGGATGCCGCCGGCCAGGTTCGATACGTTTTCATAGCCGGATTGCTTGAGGAACTCGGCAATCCGCTGGCTGCGGCCACCCGAAAGGCAGTGCACGACAACCTCGCGATTGCGATCGATCTCGCCGAGCCGCTGGGGTACCTCGTTCTGCGGAATCAGCTTTCCGCCAATATTGGCGATCTGGTATTCGTGGGGTTCGCGCACATCGATGACGAGGACCTTCTCGCCGGCGTCTAGCTTGCGTTTGAGCTCCTGGACTGTCAGTTGAGGCACGCCATTCTTCATCGCTTTTTCCTGCTTGCTTTCTGGCACGATCCCGCAGAACTGCTGATAGTCGATCAGCTTCGTCACCGTGGGATGTTCGCCGCAGACCGGGCAATCGGAATTCTTGCGCAGCTTAAGCTCGCGGAAGCGCATATTCAACGCGTCCACCAGCAACAGGCGGCCGATCAGCGGGCTGCCCTTGCCGAGGATCAGCTTGATCGCTTCCGTCGCCTGGATGATGCCAACCAGTCCGGGGAGGATGCCAAGCACCCCGCCCTCGGCACAGCTGGGCACGAGTCCGGGCGGTGGCGGTTCCGGATAAAGGCAGCGATAGCAGGGCCCGTCTTCGGTTGCAAAGACGCTGGCCTGGCCCTCAAACCGGAAGATCGATCCGTAAACGTTCGGCTTTCCCAGCAGCACGCAGGCATCGTTGACCAGGTACCGCGTCGGAAAATTATCGGTGCCATCGGCAACAACGTCGTAGTCCTTGAGGATATCGAGTGCGTTTCCGCTCGAGAGCATGGTCTCGTGCTTGACCACGTTGAGCGCCGGGTTGAGCGCGATGAGCTTCTCGGCGGCCGAGTCAAGCTTCTTGCGTCCGATGTCCTTGGTGGAGTGGATGATCTGCCGCTGCAGGTTGCTCGCGTCCACCACATCGAAGTCGACAAGGCCGAGCGTGCCAACCCCGGCCGCGGCCAGATAAAACGCCAGCGGCGAGCCCAGGCCCCCGGTGCCCACGCAAAGGACCTTCGCAGCCTTCAGCCGTTGCTGGCCTTCCATGCCCACTTCGGGCAGGATCAGATGCCGCGAATAGCGGGCAAGATCGTCAGTCGTCAGTTCTGGGAGTGCGGCGGTTTCGGCGATGGTGGGCATGATCTCCAGATTCTCCGATGAATTTATTGTACTGAGGCGGCCTTCGGAACCCGGATTGAAGCGAGAATATTCATCTCGAGCCGTTGAAGGATGCCCCGTTCGCTTGCATTCAATGCGCGCGGTGGAACCGCTCCCGGCGCCAACACAGTCGAAAGGCCGAAATCGAATAACAGACAGGAGTTAGAGGAAGCGACATAGGTGGCGTAAATATCTTCGGTGAGTTGTTGGCTCATGCCGCCATCTCCGCAGGTCGAGCGCCAGTAGTTCAAGCCCTGCAGCGTTACCTGTCCTTTGCGGGTCGCGTGTTTGACCGCTGGAAGCGCAAGCGAATGACACTCTTCCGGCGAAGCGGCTCTGCGTATGTCGTATCCAAAAGCAGCACCGCCAAATTCGGTGGTCGGCCAGTGCGATACACCTCGGATGGTCCTGGTGAAAACCAGCATGCGAGGCATTTTGCCGGGCTCGGATACAAGCAGTGGAAACATGAAAGGCTGCCGGTCGGCCGTTGCCCAGGCCGCCGGATAACGGAAGGTGACGCCCGAGTCGGGATCGCGGAACAAGCCGGACTGCTGCTGTGCGGCCGCATTCACGCTCGCGGCCACGAACACAACGAAAATGACTCGCTTCATCAAGGAGCAGGGTCCCGCAAATCGATCTATAGATAAGGATGACCCGGAATCAGGATCGGATGAAGGAATTATGGCTGCACGGGTACATAGAGAATCGGGGCGGCCGTGCGTATTCCGTGCGTATTGCCGCCCCAGGATTGGATTGGCGTTCGGTCGTTCTCTAGCGCGAACCGGAAACGGGAGCCGCGGCCTTCTCGGCGGGCTTGGTTTCGGCTTCCTGGGCCTTGGGCTTCCAGAAGTCGGGATCATGCTGGATCCATTCGTCGCTCACGTAGCTCTGCCGGGGATTGACTGCGAACAATTCAGAATGGGCGCTCTCCACGGCCTGGCCGTAGAGCTCGTCGAGCTTCGCCATTCCTTCCGGCCCGCCGATGGCCTCGACAAACTTCTTGCTGCCGGCTATGGCTTCATCAATGACGGACGCGGACGGATCGCCGGACACGGCGATATAGGTGCCGTCGGGTCCGCCATAGGCGATCTCGTACATGCCCCAGTGGGCTTTATCGCCCATCTTGTCGTGCGCGTCTTTCACCATCTTGACCACCTCGTTCCACTCTTTGTGGTGCCCCAGGCGGACCTGGAAAACCGTAATCTGGTAGACATGGTGGTCCTGGAGGTCGGTATGCGAGTGATAACTGAGATCGGTATCGAGCGTGAAGACCTCGGAATGCAGATCACTGAGGAGCTCGCCGTCAGCAATGCTTGCGTTCTCAATGGCATTCGCCAGTTCAGCATTTTCGGCCAGCATCTTGGTCGTCTTTTCCCACTCGGCGAATGATGCATAGCGGGTCATGTACAGGGCGCGCGACTTTCCCGACAGGGCATCCATGCCCACGTAATAGGCGGGATACTTGGCCTTGCTGTAGGCGGCAACGAATGCGCTCTCCGTCTTGTCGTGCGCCATGCCGTTTTTGTAGGGCTTCAGATATTCGACCGTGATCGTCAGCACGGGAGTGGAGTTAGCAGTGGACGCATCTTGCGCAGGGGCAATCGAACTGCCCGCAACCGCAAGGGACAGAGACAACAGGACTGGGCCGAATTTCATCGGTATTCTCCTTGGACTGCTCAGAGATCACGGGCGGGGGGGAACGAGCCGGAGTGGAAACGCAGGTGCTCTGGGACCTGCGCGCATGGTACTGACACGCGACTGCGGGTGTAAAGAGAATTGTCAGCCAATTCGGAAGCGATTTCGCGAACCTGCCTGCGGTTTTGCGAGGCGCTCGCCATGGCCCTCGCATTGCAGCCGATGCCCCGGTGTGCGAGATTGGAAGGAGGGATAGGGCTCGCTGCTGTTTCGAAATCCATCCGCAGACAGGAAAGCGATATGGCTCGCAAAATTCGCAAGATCAGTTTGAACGAGGCGTTCGACGCACTTCGCGCTCACGGATTTGATGTGGCACCTTACGCCGGATTGTCCGGCGGCATGCTGGTGAGCAAGCACGGAGTTGCCACAGTGCTGGCGCCGGGGCCGGACAAGTTCACTCCGGTCCGGTTGGCCGTCGAACCAGGCGTGCTGGTGCGCGATGAAATCGCGCGCGTGGTCGACCGCGGCTACCAGAAATTCATTAAGACTTCCCAATATGAGTTGCCGGCTTCGGCCGCGCAATTGCACGCGATCCATCAGTTCACTGAAGAAGTAAAGGAGTGGGCAGGCGGCGAGAGCCTCTATAACGAGTCGCTGGGCACAACCAGCGACGTGTATCTCTATGACCGGCTGAAGGGCCGCGAGCCGGAGCCGAAGCAGCGCCCGGTGCGACCGTGGGAACTGACCGAGGGACATTGAGACTCTCGATGACGCCTTCTGAGGATCTCGAAATGACGGCGGCAAATGAGAGTGATGTAGATCGCGAACGACGTGCGACAGCGCGCCTTGCAGTGGATACGCGAGCTGTCCTTTACCTCGTTGATCTCGCAGCACAGATGGAAGGCAAGATCGTCGATCTCAGCGTCGAGGGCTGTTGCCTCCGCACCGACGAGAGATTTCGGCTGGGAATCTTTCGGCGCGTCGAAACCGAGTTCCGTCTGGACGGTCTGCCGATCCGGCTAGCGGGCGTGACTCAGGTGGTTCACGATCCACATCACATCGGGATCCGCTTCCTCGACCTGAGCCCTCGAAAGCGCGAACAATTAACCGAGTTGATCTCCGAGATTGAGGCGGTGCCAGGCAATCAGCGCGCGCAGTCACACGGACGTGCCGGAAAAACCTAACGCGGTCTCGCTAGTTCGGTGTGCCGGGCGCCGGGGAGGAGTGAAAGGCGCACTCGGGGCATGAGCAATTGCGGCGCAGGTATTCCCATGAGTAGATGCCGCTCGAGTGCCCGTCGAGCCAGTTGAACTGCAGGGCGTAGCGGCCCACCGGGTGGGCGCTTGCCGGCTTGGCCGGCGGCTTGTACATGGGCAAAAGCTCGGCGGCTTTCGGCTTGGGCTGGCCGGGCTTGCGGCCTTGCTGCAGGCGCTCATCCACGCAGGTGGCGCAGGGGCATGCGTCGCGCAGCCAGGCAAAGGTCCATGCGCTGCGATGCCCGTCTTGCCAGTCGATCTCGAGGCCCTTGCCCTCGGTGAGCAGCACACGCACCTTCGCCGGAGTTACGGCGGCGCGCGGGAGCGACCGATTCTCCTCAGCTTCGCGGGCCTGCTCTTCGGGCGTCATCAGGCGGATGCCTTCGTGGCTCATGTGTCCAGTTTACTGCGAACGGCGAGGGACTGAGGGACGTAGGGACTGAGAGGCAGAGAAACAGAAAACAGAGAAGCAGGGATACGTAAAGCCGCTCTTCTCACAGTTTCACAGTTTCGCAATTTGCTGTCGGATGGCTCTAGCGATCTGATAAGAAGCGGTTTGCGTTCGAGGAGGCTTCGCAGTTTCACAGTGGCTCTTGTGTGCTCCGTGGCTTGACCAGTTCTCGACGCTCTCGGGACGAGGCGGGATCAGCTGAGAGTCCGGAATGATGACGGGAAAGGCTTCCTGGGCGCGCGGGAGGAGGGGCAAATCGGAAAGGATGAAGCTGACGACGTGGGAAATAGAGGTTCCACGTTGAGCGGCCCAGACACGAGCTCGGCGATAGATGTCGGCGTCAATGGCAATGGTGATGTTTTTGGTCATATGGTCCTCGGTCGAAGTCGGGTGTAAGTGATCAGAAGTTAGCGGTCAGAAAAGCGGAGAAACAGAAAAACAGTGATTGGGGTCCTTTGAGTTCAGGATAAGGAAATGCGCGAATTAAGAGGCGGCCGGGAAGCTGGTGCGGCGGCGGGGGCACCGTAGTGCAGGAGGGTTTCACCGACCGGATCAGTCGGGGTTCTGTCTTGGGATTTGCGGCAAGAATTTTGAGGAAAACCGCAAATAAACAAGGGGGGGTGGGGGGGTGGTAATGTTACCGGCTTGGAACGGGCGGATGTCGTACAGAATAGACCGGGCGGATGTTCGACACTGCAACCGAGGGCATGAGGACGCATGGCGTCTTGTGCCTAAGGTGAAGCGATTGCAGCATGGTTTCGGTCATCGAGGGTCCTTTCGCCAGGTTCGAGACAGAAGGGGGGCGGGGCTGAGCTTCTTTTCGCCTACATCCATTCTGCTCGCTTACGAGAATTAACCGGCAGCGCGCGCGGAAGATTTTTGGCGAGCAGAATCAGCGCA
Organism: Occallatibacter sp.; assembly: GCA_035308825.1. GTDB lineage: Bacteria > Acidobacteriota > Terriglobia > Terriglobales > Acidobacteriaceae > Telmatobacter. The sequence goes on from DATGFX010000067.1 coordinate 110,927, forward strand.
TTAGGAGAACGGCGCGCGGCACGCGGCTTGACAGCGCGTGAGGTGAACCCTTCGCGTGAGGCAGTTCCTTGTATCGGCATCTTCCCCGGACTTCGGCGTAGATGCCGTTGCGCCACCGGCGTCCAGGCTGCCATCCAGCACAAGACGGCAAACGGCGCGATCGTAAAGTTAGATAGGAATGAGAGGGCCCATGCACAGAGATGCAGACAATCGCGTCGTGTCCGATCCAGGTAAATCCGAAGAATCGTCTGCGAAGCCCATCAATGCAGTCTCGGGAGAGCTTGTGACCGAGACGTTCGACTATGACGGGGGAAGGCAGGTCACCGTGTACGTTCCACCGGATCGACGGGAATCGATCGTCTTTGCGGGTGACGGGCAGGGAGTTTCGAAATGGGGTCGATTGCTTGAGAAGTCGAACCTGCGATCCACAATGCTCGTCGGTGTACATCGCTTGTCAGATGAGATGATGCGGATCCATGAGTACTCACCCGGCTTTGCGCCAGAGCGGTTCGCGGCACATGAGAAGTTCTTCGTCGAGGACGTCCGCCGATGGACGCAGTCGCGATTCGACGTGGACCTGCCCGCGGAGCGCACCGCGGTGTTTGGTGTTTCGGCGGGCGGAGAGCTTGCACTCGCTCTTGGGCTTCGGCATCCCGAGATCTTTGGTGCTATCTTCTGCGCCTCGCCTGGAGGCGGTTACAAACCGCCTGGGATTCTGCCGAATCCGCTACCGCGCACCTACCTGGTAGCAGGCACCGAGGAGCCGTTCTTCCTGGAGAATGCAAGAAGGTGGTCAAATGCCCTGCGCGGCGCAGGAGCGGATGTCGTCATGAACGAACGAGTTGGATCGCATGGTGGAGCATTCTGGCGGGAAGAGTTCCCGCTGATGGTGGCTTGGGCATTCGGACGATCGAAGCAAGGCTGATGCCATCCGGCTTTGGCCGAGGTTGGCCATTCACGCCCTCTCAGGCAAACTGGCCGGTTTCGAATGCGTGCCTCCGATGTGTTTCCCTTTATTGAAGTGGAACGGCGAGTGGAAGATGACGCACAAGCATTTCCACTGGCGCGAACAATAAACGATGCAGTTTAGTCATTTGTGAACGTTGTAGCCAAGCGCTGAGTCCACCAGTGTGCAAATGTCGTTCGCGAATTTCTCGTCCCATTCGTGGCGATCAAAATATACCTGCTGTCGGCGGTCCATCGTTCCCGGACCACTCCGCGTATTGCTTCGGTGACAATTTAGAGCCTCACTGATCCCATATCGGCAATGTAACTCGGAACTCCGTCCGGCCCGGCTGCGATTCGAATTCAATGACACCGTCGTTATGCCAAACCAGCCGCCGGGCAATATCCAGCCCCAAACCAACGCCTTGTCCTTGCGGCTTGGTTGTAAAGAAAGGATCAAAAATCCGCTGGCAAATTTGCGCCGGAATCCCGGCGCCAGTGTCGATAATGCGCACCACCACGCGCTCGTTTTCTCTCTTGACCACTACGTCAACGCAACCGCTTTGCGGAGCAGCATCCAGCGCATTTTCGATCAGGTTTCCCCAAACTTGGTTCAGCTCACCTGCAAATCCTCGCACGCGGGGCAAGCCAACCTCCAAATCGACCCTAACCGCAACGCCCTTCGCCCGCGCCATCGAGCCGAGCACCTTCACCGTGTCGTTGAGTCCCGATCCAAGATCCACCGCCTCGGCAGCCATCGCCTGCCCCATATGCGTGAATCCCTTGACCGCGGCCACTAACCCTGCGATGCGCATCGCCGAGTCCTGAATACCCGAGGCCAGGCTCCGGACACCACACCCGGCTGCAGCCCATCGAACAACTGCATCTAGCGTGGGTACACTCACCACTGCGGCAAGCTGATTCAGGGCGTCGAGTGTCACGTCTGTGTTGGCAAGTGCGTACGCGGCCTGGATGTTGAGGCCGTGGGCGAAAAGCCAATCCGAAATCGCGTCTTCGCGGGCGGCCTGGTCGATGGGTGACAGCACTCCACACGCTTGCCTGGCAACGCATGACGCACGGATCGCTCGAACAGCTTCCAATTGAGCGTCGCTAAGGCGTGCTGCCCCGAGCGCGAGCGTGGCGGCCTCCGCCGCATCCAGATGACCATCCAGCTGGGCCGCGCAGCGCTCAATCGCAGATGCCGGATTGTTCAATTCATGCGCCAACCCCGCCGACAGTTTGCCCAGCGAGATCATTTTCTCGTTCAACAAGTCGTTTGAGGTGAAGACCCGCGCGCGATCGAGCATCGCACGCACCAGGATGGAGGTAATTTCATAGCACTCGTGGGTCAGGTCGCGGAACAGGCCGCGAGCAAGGCTAAGTATCTCCGTCTGCTCCTGCGCAATCGAATTTCCGGGAGGCGTCACGAGTCTCGAGTAGGGCAGCACTCCCGTCACATCGCCGCCCCGCCATTCAATCACTTTCACTGGTCCCGCGCCTCGGTCTACGCAGTGCGTCACATGACCGGATAAAAGTATGTGGAGGCCCTCCACCGGGACACCTTTCGCTGACAACACCTCGCCGGCGCTCAAAGTACGCAATGTTGCATGAGCCGCCAGCCAGGCCAGCTCCTCACGCGGAGCTGCGCCAAGGGTTTTATGCCCCGCTAACCGTTCAAGGAGATCGATCTCGGTCATCGATGCGCCGTCACGAAGAAAAGGTACCAGAAATGCGGATCCCGTCCATTCCCTGCGGATTGTCGCCGATTCGCTGACTACGTCACCCTGGTCCTCAAAAGCGAGGAGCCCCGGAGGCGTTCTCATCGTAGTCTGCACAAGGACCAGGGCCACTCGCCCTGCCCTTCATGCTCGACGTCGCATGATTCCATTTCACTGGTAGCGTCATCCTCCGGATTGGACGCGCCTTGCTTTGCCCCACCAGGAAACTGATGGCACGATCAGACCGCGATGTATACGGGGGCTTCAATGCGAGGCTAAGAAGCGATCCGACAAGTGAGTTTTGAAACAATACACCCTTCTTTTGTGAAAATGCGCAAAACCCCTCAAAGCCATGGTAGGCGCCCATCCCGCTTGGTCCTGCGCCACCGAACGGCAGTTGGTGCTGGACGAAATGAAAAATACAGTCATTGATCGTAGCGCCACCTGCGACTGTCTGGTCCAGCACCTTCCTGACTCGAGACTTGTTTCGATCGAAGTAGTAAAACGCGAGCGGGCGCGGCCTGGCATTGATGAAACTTAAAGCATCTTCGATTGAGGAATAGGTTACGATCGGCAAGATCGGCCCAAAGATCTCTGCCTGCATGACGCGCATTGAGTCATTTGCGTCAAGGATGAGGGTAGGCGGAAAGAATCGGCTGCCGGCAGGGATATCGCTTTGCGTTGCATCCAGCTGAAGAACACGCGCTCCTCTGCTTCGCGCGTCATCGACCAGATCCCGCATCTGTTCGCAGGCCGACTCGCTGATTAGGTGTGTGTAGTCCGCATTGGAAGCCGCGCGAGGATATCGCTTCGCCACGACGGTCTCACATTCCCTTACAAAATCGTCCACTCGGCTCGAAGACACGAGAACGTAGTCCGGGGCAATGCAGGTTTGCCCGGCATTCCAGAATTTTGCCGAGCAGATACGATCCGCCGCGGTCGACATCGGGTAGGATTCGTGTACCAGGGCAGGCGACTTTCCGCCCAATTCGAGGGTGACGGGCGTCAGATTCTCTGCCGCCGCTTTCATCACGAGTTTGCCGACGCGTTCCGAGCCGGTGTAGAGAATATGATCGAACGGCAGCGCAGAGAAAGCCGACGCAATCTCCGGGCCCCCCATGACGACAGCTACATATTCTTCTGGAAATACTTTGCTGACTATCTGACGGACGACCTCGGCTGATCCGCGTGCGCGCTCAGACGGTTTCACGAGGACATGATTGCCCGCCGCGATCGCGTTCACCAGCGGGGAAAGGGTTAATAGCACCGGATAGTTCCAGGGGCCAATGACTCCCACTACTCCCAGCGGCTGATAGATGATCTTTGTGCGGCTCGGCAGGAACTGCCAGTTTGCCGATGCGCTGCGAGGCCGCATCCATCGGCGGAGATTGCGTTTCACATACCGGATTTCATCCACGAGAGGGAATAATTCCAGCAGCCGGGTTTCCCGGGCGGAGCGTTGACCAAAGTCCGCAGCGACAGCATCAATGATCGCGTCCTTGTGATGGATGACGCTCTGCAGAAGAAGGTCCAGGGCTTCCAACCTGTTCCCCAGCCCGAGGGGAGCACATTGGCGAAAGCTTCCTCGCTGGCGCTCGAATGTGTCTTGTAACTTTTGCAGCGCCTCGATGGCGTGAAGTGACTGTTCGGCGATCCTCATGGAGAACCTTGTCCTCGCGTTCAAAGTACCATCCAGATTAAAAGAGGGATGAAAGAGTTTCTCGAATTTGTGGTGGCGCCGGACGGGCACCGGCACCGACAAAGAAAGAGCAAATCCGCCCGCAGCGCGTTAACTTTGCTTCCAGAAAAACCAGGCGGCCATGCCGAGGCCGATCGCGACGACGGAGGCGCGGAGGATGGTCTGGGGAATCTTGCGGGCGAGGCTGGCGGAGGTGTATCCGCCGATCGCGCAGGTGATCATGGCGAGCAGACAGTAGCGCCATACGACCTGGCGATCGAAGACGAAGATCAGGAATGCGACTCCGTTGGCCATGGTGGTGGAGACAACCTTCAGTGCGTTGATCTCGTTGAGGTCCTGGAAGCCGAAGAGGGAGAGCAGGGTGATGATGAGGAATCCTGCGCCCGCGCCGAAGTAGCCGATGTAGAAGCAGACCACGACGGTGGCGAGGAAGATGGGCAGGCGGCGCGGCGTGTGGGTTTGGACGATCGAGGATTTGCGGCGTTCGAGCCAGCGCGAGACGGGTCCGCTGACGGCGAAGATCAGTGCGGCGACAAGCAGAAGCCAGGGCACGAGGTGAAGGAAGATCATCTGCGGCGTGTTGAGGAGGACAATGGCGCCGACGGTGCCGCCGATGAGGCCGGCGACGGCCATGAGTGCGGCAATGCGCAGATTTTTCCTTACGTCGGTGCGGTAGGCGGCGATGGAGGTGAGCTGGCCGGGCCAGAGGGCGACCGTGTTGGTGGCATTGGCCTGGACGGGGAGCACATTCATGCCGAGGATCGCGGGAAAGAGGAGAAACGATCCGCCTCCGGCCACGGCATTGAGGGTACCGCCGATGAACGCGGCGACAACGAGCCATAGCCAACTCCATGAGCTGTAAGGGGGCAGGGCGGGAAGCGCAGTCATGCAGGGTTCATTGTAGAGGGCGCGCCGGGCGCGGTAAGCGGAGGACTGCCACGTTGCTAAAAATCGCTGTCCCCCGGCAAAGACGCAGCGTATGCTCTATGGCATGCTCGAGCTCCGATCACGCCTGCCGCGCCCAGCGTGGTGGGTAGCTGTTGGCTTGATGATGCTTTCCTGGCCGGCGATCGCCGAATCGCCTGTGCCGGTGCTGACCATTGACCAAGTTGGAAAAGGCACAGCGGCACTCGATGGACCATGGCAGTTCCACGTCGGCGACAACGCGGCGTGGGCGCTGCCGCAGAGCGGCGACGATGCAAGCAACGTAGGCTGGGAGCAGATCAGCGCCGACAAGACATGGGGAGCGCAGGGGCATCCGTCGTATACGGGTTTTGCGTGGTACCGCAAGCATCTGCACATCGAGCCAGCGCAGGGAGCCGAACCCAATCTCGCAATGCTGATCCGGCATATCGACGACGCGTATGAGATCTATTGGAACGGCGTACTCGTCGGTCATCATGGCACCATGCCGCCTCATCCTTCGTATCCTTACAGCCCGCCGGCGCAGACGTTCGGGCTGGGACCGGCGCGCGATGGCGTGCTGGCTATCCGCGTGTGGAAGGCGCCGCTGACGTCGTTTGACTCGGATCAGCTGGGCGGGTTCACTTCGCCCCCCATCCTTGGCAGCCCGGCGGCGATTGCTGCAGAAAAAGCGGAGCTGGATTACGCGTGGCTGCGCAGCCGGCAATACTACTTTGGCTTGCAGTCACTGTATGCGCTGGTGATGATGCTCAGCTTGCTGGCGTGGATGCGCGACCGAAAAAAGCGCGTGTTGTTCTGGATGGCCGTGTTCAGCGGCGCGCCGGTGCTGGCTCTGATCCTGGTGGGACTGCGTATTCCGTTCAGCTTCAGCTTTGCTCTGGGCTGGCTTCAGCCGGTGCTGAGCATTGCGGACATCGGTTTGTGGTTCCTGCTGCTTTACCTGCTGGATTTGGATGAGAGCCCGCGACTGGCGAGGCTGACACGGCAGTTGGCATGGATCAGCATCATTGCGACATGCTTGGACGGATTCCTCACGCTGCTGGACTGGAGCAATCCGCTGCTTGCCGGATGGGTGCAGGGCGCAGACGGCGTGCTGACCCTGATCTTCACCGCCGCAGAAGCCTATCCCCTGGTGTTGGTTGCACATGCGATCACGAAGAAACTCGATCGGGCGCGCTGGCTGGTGGCCATCATGGCAACCTTGTCGGGCATGATCTCGGTCCTGCGGATCGCCGTCCAGCAAGGGAGCCGATTCACGCATTTCACGTTGGGCGACAAGATTGCCGCGCCGATGTTTACGCTGAATGGCAATGCGTTTACGCCGCAGACGCTTGCGAATTCGCTGCTGCTGCTGGCGATCGTATATGCGGTTTATTGCTACCTGCAGGACACGACGACGCGGCAAAATGCGATGGAGCAGGAGTTCAAGAGCGCGCGCGAGCTGCAGCAGGTACTGATTCCGGAGTCGCTGCCTGCGCTCCCCGGCTTCGCGTTTACCAGCTCGTACAAGCCGGCGCAGGAAGTGGGCGGGGACTTTTTCCAGGTGATTCCGCTGGAGGGCGAGCACGAAGGATCGACGATGATCCTGCTGGGCGATGTGAGCGGCAAGGGTTTGCGGGCGGCCATGACGGTGTCTTTGATTGTGGGCGCGGCTCGGACGCTGGCGCGGTTTGCGCCGGATCCGGGCGAGATGCTGGCCGAGCTGAATCTGCGGCTGTTTGGGCGGCTGCAGGGCGGATTCGTGACGTGCCTGGCGGTACGCCTGGATTCTGTAGGCCACTGCGTGATGGCCAGCGCGGGACATCCGGCTCCTTTCCTGAACAAGCAGGAGATCAAAATGGCGGGGGCGCTCCCGCTGGGGATTCTGCCGGCCGCGATGTATGGGGAGACGGTGGTCGATCTGCGCGAGGGCGATCACTTTGCGCTTTACACCGACGGGCTGCTGGAGGCGCGCAACGAGAGCGGCGAAATCTTCAGCTTCGACCGGCTTGACGCGCTGTTCGCGACGCGGCCGGACGCGGCCAAGGCGACGGAAGCTGCGGTGAACTTCGGCCAGGACGACGATATTACGGTGCTCACGCTGACGCGGCTGGGCAAGGGGCAGCAGTCGTCGTCGCACCTGTCGGCGCCGCATTTTGCGCAGGCGTAGGGGCTGAGACTCGGGGGAAGCGCTGCCGTCATGGACGAGGTTTCCAGAGGGCGCTGAGCGCGCAGCAATTTCAGACAAATCAATGGACGTTGAGGTTTGGCATTGCGCCGGGAAAGGTGGCCAGCCATGCACCGAAGAATCCTTGTCACGGCTTTCATCTTGCTTGCGTGTGCTGCGTTGGCGCGATCGCAAAGCTTCGATCTCGATCAAAATCGTGTGCACATGGCGGATCTTGTGGGACCGTGGCGGTTTCATGCGGGCGACGACGCGGGCTGGGCGAACCCGGAATTCGATGATTCGCACTGGTCGCTGCTGATGGCGACCAAGCCGTGGGGCGCGCAGGGGTACGGCGGATATCAGGGCATCGGCTGGTACCGGTTGCGCGTGACGGTTCCGGCGCATTCCGGAGCGCTGGGTATTTACTTCCCTTACGTCGAGGAGAATTTCGAGGTCTACGCCAACGGGCACCTGATCGGCCACGCTGGAGAGCTGCCGCCTGCGGGGCATACGATCGTGATTGCGGCCCGCACGTACTTTCGCATTCCGGCGAATCTGATCGCGCCTGGGAAGCCTGTGGTGCTTGCCGTTCGCGTGTGGCATGTGCTGGTGGCAGGGGTGAGCGGCGGCGGAATTCTGTACCCGCCGCGAATCGGCGATGCGGCGACAATCGCCGGATGGCGGGACATGCAGATCCGATATGTGACCTCGTTGCTGGTGGGCACGGTCGCGGAGTTCTTTTGCAACCTGCTCACAGCGCTGGCGGGTCTGGGCCTGTTTCTGCTGCGCCCCAAGGACCGAGGCTACCTGTGGTGGGGCGTGAGCCAGGCATTCTGGGCCCTGTTCATCACAATTGAGCTGCTCAGAATCTACCGCGTGGAGCCGTATTTCAGCGTCAGTTTGCTCATGCTGATCGCGATGATGCTGGCGTACTACTTTCAATTCGAGTTTTATGTCACGTTTCTTCGGCAGCGCCGGGACTGGCTCTACTGGGGCGGCATTGCTGTCATTGCGAGCGACCTGGTGTTAAGTTACGTGAACATAAGGCTGTTGAACGGGTCACTCGCGTGGATACCCAGCGCCCTCGGCATCCTGATCCAGGCGTGCTTTGTGGGCGTGCTGTGGCGCGGCGGGCGCAGGGATCGCGTGGATGCAGCGCTGCTGCTGATTCCCAACAGCGTGATGCTTTCGGTGACATTCATCGACGCGATCGTTCCTGCCCTTTCATTTCCCTGGGCACGCTGGATACACCAGTTCCTGCAGGAATCGATCCAGTGGCCGTTCAGGCTGAGCGTGTTCGATGTGATTGGGTTATGCGAAACGTTCGCGGTGCTGATCATCCTGCTGCGCAGCTACGTGAAGACGAGCGCCGATGAAGAACGGCTGGAGGCGGAGTTTGAAGCCGCACGGGTTGTGCAAAAGGTTCTGATCCCGGACGAGGTGCCTGCCATTCCCGGCTTCACAGTGGAGACGGTGTATCGCCCGGCCAGCCAAGTGGGGGGCGACTTCTTCCAGGTGATGCCGATTGAGGATGGCGGCGCGCTGATCGTGATTGGGGACGTAAGCGGCAAGGGGATGCCGGCGGCAATGACGGTGTCGCTGCTGGTAGGGACGGTGAGGACGCTGGCTCACTACACGCAGTCTCCGGGGGAGATCCTGGCGGCGATGAACCAGCGGATGCTGGCGCGTTCCGGAGGGGGATTCACGACTTGCCTGGCGATGCGGCTGGGGGCGGACGGTACTCTGACCACGGCGAATGCGGGACACCTTGCTCCTTATATCGATGGCAAGGAACTCGAGATCGAAAACGGGCTGCCGCTGGGTCTCGATAGCGCAACCTCGTATCCGGAACTGACCTTTCATTTGCGGCCGGAGGCACGGCTGACGCTGCTCACCGACGGGGTGCCGGAGGCACGGAATGCAGCGGGTGAGTTGTTTGGATTTGAGCGGGTAACGGCCATCTCGGCCGGGCGGGCAGAAGAGGTCGCAAAGGCTGCCCAAGCGTTTGGGCAGGAGGACGACATCACGGTGTTGACCGTGGCGTTTGCTCTATAGCGGCGAGATCCCTGGCGAAAGGGCGAAGAAGAATCTTCATTAAGCCTTTGACAATAAAGATTAATGCTGGTTTGTGCAGAATATTAGTCGAATACGCTCATATTTTATGAATCGGTTGTGCTATAGTCTTATCTAACGAATTGAGTGGCGGGGCCGAGCGCCCTGTCCAGCAACTTTTGACCCATACGTGGAGGTATAGGGAAATGACAATTACTCGTTGGGATCCGTTCCGGGACGTGATCGCACTGCAAAACCGTGTGAACTCGCTGTTTCGTGATTTCAATGACGGCGGCGATAGCGCATTGACCACGGCCAGCTTTGTTCCGGCGGTGGATATCTATGAGGATGCGCAGAAGGTCGTGTTGAAGCTCGAGGTTCCGGGAATCGAAGAGAAGGACCTGGACGTTCGCGTGGAGAACGCGACGCTGACGGTGAAGGGCGAGCGCAAGTTCGAAAAGGAAGAGAAGGAAGAGAACTTCCATCGGATCGAGCGGCGCTATGGCAGCTTCTATCGCGCGTTCACGCTGCCGCAGACCGTGGACACCGAGCACGTGGATGCAAGCTACCAGGCGGGCGTACTGAAGCTGGAGCTCAAGAAGAAGCCGGAAGCCCAGCCGAAGCAGATCAAGGTGAATGTCGGCGGGACGCTGGCGGCGTAAGAACGACAGCGGGCTTTGATCAGTTGTCAGGGAACGCTGAGAGCTGCGTCCTGGCAGGAATTTTGCGGTCGGTGGCGGTGGCTGCCGACCGTTTATTTTCGTTTCGAAATACTTGCTTGTGGTCACTCCACGGCGAATGATGAGAAGGATAGAAGAATCTGGTCACTGACCACCGTTCACTGACCGACTGAGGGACTTATGGCAATTCGCTGGGAAAAACTGACGGTGAAGTCGCAGCAGGCGATGCAGCAGGCGCAGGAACGCGCCGCGGAGCTCGGGAATCCCGAGATGCAGCCGGTGCACCTATTGCTGGCGCTGGTGGAGGATCGCGAGGGCGTGATTCCGGCGGTTCTGGAAAAGATTGGCGTGCCCACGGAGCGGCTGGAGCATGACCTGCACCAGGTGGAGCAGAAGCTGCCGCGCGTGGCGGGTTCGGGCGCGCAGCCGGGCGTGGGCCAGGCGCTCAACAAAGTGGTGGAACAGGCATTTCGCGAGGCCGCGAACTTCAAAGACGAGTACGTCTCGACCGAGCACTTGTTGCTGGGCGTGGCGCACCAGAAGGGCGACGCAGCGCGCGAGGCGCTGACCGCCTTGGGTGCGACGCATGAAGCAATCCTGAAGGCGCTGACCGCAGTGCGGGGATCGCAGCGCGTGACCGACCAGAATCCCGAGGGGAAATTCCAGGCGCTGGAGAAGTACGCGAAGGACCTGACGGAGCTGGCGCGTCGCGGCAAGCTGGACCCGGTGATCGGGCGCGATGAAGAGATCCGGCGCGTGGTGCAGGTGCTGAGCCGGAGAACGAAGAACAATCCTGTGCTGATCGGCGAGCCCGGCGTTGGAAAAACCGCCATCGTGGAAGGGCTGGCGCGGAGGATTGTGTCGGGCGATGTGCCGGAGAGCTTGAAGGACAAGCGTGTGATCTCGCTGGACCTGGGCTCCATGCTTGCCGGCGCGAAGTATCGCGGCGAGTTTGAAGACCGCTTGAAAGCGGTGCTGAAGGAGATCGAGGAATCGAACGGGCAGATCGTGCTGTTCATCGACGAGCTGCACACTCTGGTGGGGGCAGGCGCGGCCGAAGGCGCCATAGACGCGAGCAACATGCTGAAGCCGGCGCTGGCGCGCGGCGAATTGCGGGCGATTGGCGCAACCACGCTGAACGAATACCGCAAGTACATCGAGAAGGACGCGGCGCTGGAGCGGCGATTCCAGATCGTGTACGTGGGCGAGCCCAACGTGGAGGACACGATTGCGATTCTGCGCGGACTGAAGGACCGCTACGAATCGCACCACAACGTGCGCATCAAGGATGCGGCCATTGTGGCGGCAGCGACGTTGTCGCATCGCTACATCAGCGACCGGTTCTTGCCGGACAAGGCGATTGACCTGGTGGATGAAGCGGCGGCAGCGCTGGCGATTCAAATTGGCTCGGTTCCGACGGAGATCGACCAACTGGATCGCGAAGCGACTTCTCTCGAAATTGAGCGGGCCGCATTGAAGCGCGAGAACGACAAGAACAGCCGCGAGCGCCTGGAGGAAGTGGAACGCGAGTTGGCGGCACTCAAGGAGAAGACGACGGCTCTGCGGGCTCGCTGGACCAAGGAGCGCGAGGCGATCAGCCGGGTTGCCGAGCTGAAGAAGAAAATCGAGGCGCTGCGGTTTGAGGCCGAGGAGCAGACGCGCAAGGGCATGCTCGACCGGGCAGCGCAGATCCAATATGGAGAATTGCCCAGGCTGGAAGCGGAGCTGAAGCAGCTGAACGCGGCGCAGGACGGAGCGGGGAAAGACGCTCTGCGGATGCTGAAGGAAGAAGTGGACGAGGAAGATATCGCGAAGATCGTGAGCAAGTGGACGGGGATCCCTGTATCGCGGATGCTCGAAGGCGAAGTGAAGAAGCTGGTTACGATGGAAGACCGGCTCCGCGAGCGCGTGGTGGGGCAGGACGATGCGTTGAGCATTGTGGCGAACGCGATCCGGCGGTCGCGTGCGGGCCTGAGCGATCCGAAGCGGCCGATCGGGTCATTTATCTTCCTCGGGCCGACGGGCGTAGGCAAGACGGAGACGGCGCGCGCGCTCGCAGAGTTCCTCTTCGATGACGAGCAGGCCATGATACGCATCGACATGAGCGAATACATGGAGAAGCATGCGGTGGCGCGGTTGATTGGCGCGCCTCCGGGCTATATCGGGTTCGATGAAGGCGGGCAGTTGACCGAGGCGGTGCGGCGCAGGCCGTACGCGGTGATTCTGTTTGATGAGATCGAGAAGGCGCATCCGGATGCGTTCAACATCCTGCTGCAGGTGATGGACGATGGCAGGCTGACGGACTCGAAGGGGCGCACGGTGGACTTCAAGAACACGGTGCTGATCATGACGTCGAATCTGGGCGCAGCGTTTTTGGCCGGCGACGGACACAAGAGCGATCATGACATGGAGATGGCGCGGGAGAGCGTGATGCGCGTATTGCGCGAGCACTTCAGGCCGGAATTTCTGAACCGCGTGGACGACATCGTGATCTTCCACTCGCTGGGCGTGGCGCAGATGAGCAGGATTCTGGACATGCGGTTGAACGAAGTGCAGAAGTTGCTCGAGGACCGGCAGATTTCGCTGGAACTGACAGAGCCGGCGCGGCAGTTGATTCTGGCATCGGGATCGGATGCGGCGTACGGAGCGCGTCCGTTGAAGCGAGCGCTGCAGAGAATGGTGCAGGATCCGCTGGCGATCAAGATCCTGAACGGCGAGGTGCTGCACGGATCGCACGTGCGGGTCGACGTGGATCGCAAATCGAACCAGCTGCACTTTGAGCCAATGGGACGGGAAGCGATGGCGTAAGGGCAAGTGGTCAGTTGTCAGAGAACGGGCTCTGCGAGCGCAGAGCCTGTTTTGTTTGCGGAGTGAGCGGCGGCCGGACAACAGGCGGTTAGCGAGTCAGCAGGCCAGCGAGTCAGCAAGTCAGCGGGTCAGCAAGTCAGACGAGGCCTCGCCCTTCGAGGCCCTTTGGTCGTCTGCGTCCCACATGGCTTGCTATACTTGCCGCGTCTTTTCCCCACCCTGTACGCAATGCGTTTGCAGGACTACGGGCCATCCGCGCCGGGAGAAAACGCGTGTCGGGCGCTCAAATCGACAACTGGAGGTCCTCGAATGGCGACAGCATCCGCGATGCGCAAACCGGGATTCATGGTACACGCGCGCGGGACCTGGAACCCGCGCGAAGACAGGCTGCCTTCGGTGGTGTGGCTGGCATTGCTGTGGTCGGGCATTCTTGCCGGGTTCGGCGTCGACATGGGGAGGTTTCTGCATCAAACACCGTCGGCGTCGTTGGTGGCGGATGTGCATGCGATTGTCTTCACCGGGTGGATGATTCTGCTGACGGCGCAGGTCCTGCTCGTGGTGGGCAATCGCGTGGCATGGCACAGGACGATGGGCTGGGTGACTGCGGGGTGGGCATGCCTGATGGCAGTGTTGGGGCCGTGGGCGGCAATCGTATCTCAGATACGTCACCTGCATGGCGGAGGGCTCGCCCCGGCATTTCTTGCGGTGCAGTTGGGTGGCGTTGCCAGCTTTCTGCTGTTTGTTGTGGTGGGAATCACTCTGAGGAAGAATTCGGCGGCCCACAAGAGAATGATGATTCTTTCGACGATCGCACTGGTCGATGCAGGATCCGGACGATTTTCCGCGTGGATTTGGCCTAATGAGCCGACCTCAAGAATGTTGTGGTTCCTGTGGGAGTGCTACGGCAGCGTCTTGATCATCGCTCTCATGGTCGCCTGGGACTGGTGGCGCGGGCGGCTCATGAAACAGTTTTTACTAGGCGCGCTAGGCCTGGTGGGGATTGAGTGTGTGGAGACGCTGCTCTACTTCTGGGGTCCGTGGAAGACAGCCACAACCGCCTTCATCGTAGCGTGCTCGAAGCTCCACTTCTGACAGCCACCTGCGGCGGGGCCGACTGCGCTGCGCGCCACAAGGTGATTCAGTCAGCGAGTCAGCAAGCCAGCAAGCCGTGCCCCTTCAAAAACCCGTATTGCGTCACCGGCAACGCGCCGCTCGTCCCAAATCCTTAGGGTACGGGGCGGGGTGGCACTACACTCCAGGTGCCCATTCAGGACTGAGGCGAAGACGCGATGCTCCGTATGACAACAGCAGTTCTCGCAATCTGCACCGTGATGGTTCCGGCGGCCGCGCAGGACACGGCGAAGGCCGTGAAGATTACCGACTCGATTTACATGGCCGAGATGGCGTCGAATGTCTACCTGGTGATGACGCCGGATGGAAATGTGGTGATCGATACCGCGCCGGAACGAGACGCCCAGAAGGCAAAAGACCTGCTCACGGCGGTCAGCAACGCGCCGGTGAAGTACATCCTCCTGACGCACGGTCACGCCGATCACATTGGCGGAATCGGGCTATGGAAGCAGCCAGGAACGCAGATTATCGCGCAACGGAATTATGTGGAGCTGGTGAACTACGTGGCCCGCCTCGACGGCTTCTTTGCCCCGCGGAATGCCGTGGCATTCAACCGGCCTGTACAGCAAGCAGGTGCGTGGGCCGGCAACTATGGTGCCACGATCGACCCGACGATTTTGTTCGACGAGAAATATGAGTTCACGCTGGGCGGCGTGAAATTTGAGCTGTTCAGCACGCCAGGGGAGACGCCGGATCACCTGACGGTGTGGCTGCCCGAATCCAGGATTGCGTTCATCGGGGACAACTACGCCGGGGCGGGCATGCCAGAGCCGATGTCGTTTCCGAACATCTATGCGATCCGCGGCACCAAGCCGCGGCCGGCGCTGGATTGGATCAAATCCATCGACACGGTGCTCGCACTCAAGCCGGAAATCGTGCTGAATGGCCACGGCGACCCCATTATCGGGCAAGAGGAAATTACGAGGAGACTCACGCGTTATCGGGATGCGATTCAGTATGTGCATGACGAAACGGTCAAGGGAATGAATGAAGGAAAGGACGTCTACACGCTGATGCAGGAAATCAAGCTCCCCGCGCGATACAACCTGAGCGAGATTTTCGGGAAGGTGAGCTGGTCAGTACGTGGAATCTATGACGGATATGCGGGCTGGTACGACGGCAATCCGACATCAATGTATGAAGTGCCTCCATCGGCGGTGTATCCGGACCTGGTGAAGCTAGCCGGGGGACCGGACCGCGTGGCGCAACTGGCGCTCGAAAAGCTGGAAGCCGGCAAGCCGGTCGAGGCACTGCATCTGACCGATGTTGCGCTGGCCGCCGACGCGAAGAACGAAGCTGCGCTGAACGCGAGGATCAAGGCGCTCCAGAACCTGCGGGAACGCTGCGAGAACGTGGTCGAGGACGGCTGGCTGCAATACGGGATTCGGAAGGCGAAGGAGAAGCTGCCTGCGCAATGAGGGCGACGGGACAGCGAGTAGCCCGGTTAGCGATCAGGCTCTGCGATGGCAGAGCCTGATCTGTCAGCGGTATTCGGGGGTTATCTGGATGTGGGCAATTCGGTGATCGACCGGAAGATATGGAATGCCGTGGCCTTACTTGCCCAGCGTCGATTCGATTGCCGAAGTCACTTCAGGGGAATCGGGCTTGACTGGAGGCTCGAAGCGCGCCACGAGATGGCCATTGCGGTCGAAGAGAAACTTGGTGAAATTCCACTTGATGTCGCCGCTGTATTGAGGGTCAGAGGACTTGTCGGTGAGGAAGCGATATAGAGGTGTTTCGTCATCGCCAAGCACCGAGACCTTGGACATCATGGGGAACGTGACGTTGTATTTACGCGAGCAGAAGGTCTTGATCTCTTCGTTCGTGCCCGGCTCCTGCTGGCCGAAGTTGTTGGCCGGGATGCCGACGATTACCAGGCCGCGATCCTTGTACTTTTCGTAGACGGCTTCGAGGCCGGCGTACTGGGGCGTGAATCCGCATTTGCTGGCGACGTTGACCAGCAACACGACTTTCCCGTGATAGCTCTTGAGGCTGACTGGATCTCCGTCGATTGATTTAAGAGTGAAGTCGTAGATGCTGTGTGCCTCGGCGGCTCCAACGGCAGCCGCGACCATCAGGACCAGCATCAGGCTCAGTTTGCGCATGGGATTCTCCTCACACCTGGCGTTGCCCACGATCATACCGGGAAGGGGTGGAGGGAATTGTCAGGATTTTGTCACGGTTTGAAGAGGGTGGAATGAACGAAAGGTCCAGGCTGGGAAAAGATGCGGCCTTGGAGGTGGATTCCAAGGCCGGGTGGAACTCGAGGTCGCGCAGGCAGTTTCTATTGCGCGGTGACGATGTCATCGAGAACAAACAGGCGAACCAAGGACCGGCTTCTCAGCTTTTCAGCCCGCTCGAAGGTGGTTCCCAGCTCCATATCGGGGTGGACTTTTCTGAACCGGTCAGCAAACTGCGGGTCATCCGCAAATACCGCATCCATGCTGGGAAAGACATCGACGGTTACGCCCTGGTAGGGCAAATCGGTCCCGAATGGCATCGCCGCAACGTTCAGCGACCAGCCGTTTTCCTTTCCGTCTTTCACCAATGCCTCGGCAATCGGCTGCCATATCGTCTTTTCGAAGACGACCCAATCGTCGATGTTGGCCTCGGAGACCTTCATGTAGTTCACCTGGAAGTAGTCGCCTTTTTTGGGTGAGCCAGCGGAAGCGCGGTTCTGGAAGATGGCAACCGACACGAGCCGGGTGACTGCGTCGCGGTGCTTGATGTAATCCTCGGGCGTGATTTTGAGCCCTGCTTTCTTGATGGCCGCATCGAGTTGTTCGGTGCCCAGGGTGTGCGGCAGTTTGGGGAAAATGGAAATCACGAGGTAATCGCAATCGGAGGATTCGCCCTGAGGATAGACGGCGCGCAGGAGATACCAGGCAGTCAGTTCGCCGTCATCGACGCGGCCCTGGGCGATCTTGTGGGTTTCGCCAGCCGCGAATTCGCGGAATGCGGCGGCGCTGTCGGGCTTGACCTTGAAGCAAGCGACAGCGTGATAACCGGGAGATGTCTGCTGCGGGAATGAAGGCATAGCCAGTGCGGCAGCCGCGGCGCCGCACAGGAACAGATGGACGAGCTTCATCAGGAAACCTCTTCTTTCTTAGGCACTGCCCGGTTCGAGCATGAAACCAGGATGGTCCAAGGCCCGAGATCCGGAAGGATGGTTGAGTCGGGGGGAACTGACCCTCACGATACGCTAAAGCTCAAGGAGAAGAAGAAGAATCTTTCGAAGAGGAGTTTCAAGAGCCGCGACCGGTGCAGCGAGGCATCAGGCCGCGGGCAGCTGGAACGTGATTTCAAGGCCGCCGCCTTCGCGGTTGGCAGCACGGATGGTGCCGTGGTGCAGTGCGACGACGCGGGAGGCGATGGCGAGGCCGAGGCCGGCGCCTCCTGATTGGCGATCTCGTGCGTCGGCGACACGATAGAAGGGCTTGAAGATTTGCTCGAGGTCGGAGGCGGGAACGCCGGGTCCGCGATCGGATACGGTTAGCTGAATTGACCGCAAACCGGCAACGTTGGCATGCGTGAGAGCGACGCGGATCTCGGTGTCGGGATGGGTGTAGTAGATGGCGTTGCGGATGATGTTTTCGATGGCGCTGCGCAGGAGGTTTTCGTCGCCGCGAACCGGGAACTCGCCCGTGCAATCGCAGACGAGGTTGCAGGGACGACGCGCAGCTTCGAGCTGGGCATCATCGGCAATGTCGCCAACCAGGGAGCCGAGGTCAAGGAGATCGGAGGCAACCGGGACGGCGCCGCTTTCGAGACGCGCGACGGTGAGCAGGCGGCCGATCATCTCGTTGAGTTTCTCGAGGTCGGTGCTTATCCGGTCAAACTCGTCGGCATTGCCGAGACGCCGCCGCGCAAGGTCAAGCGCGAGGTTGATGCGCGTAAGAGGCGAGCGCAATTCGTGGGACACATCGGAGATGAGCTGGCGCTGACTGGAGAGCAGTGTTTCGATGCGGCCGGCCATGGCGTTGAAGTCGCGGGCGAGATCGCCGAACTCGTCGCCGCGTTTTTCAACCTTTGATTCGACGCGCGCGCCGAGGTTTCCTTCCGCGATCTGCATGGAGGCCGCACGCAGATGAAGGATCGGCCTGGTGAGCCAGCGCGTGAGCAGATAGCAGATGCAAGCTGACACGGTTAGCACAAGAATCCAGTGGAGCACGAAGCTCAGGACCGTCTTGTTGACTGCGGCCGGGCCGAAGGGCATTTCAGTGGCGAGCAGGTAGCGTTTGCCGTCGCGGCCACGGATGCGGAGAATATTGCGATATACGCTGGTATGCGGTTCGGGGCCGAAGGGCTGGTCCGCGGCCTTCTTCGCCAGATCCTGAAACGACGAGCAGTGGTTGCCGGTGATCGGGTTGCCGTTCTGGTCGTAAAGGCAGGCCTGAAGGTTCTGGTTTCGCTCGAGACCGTCAAGGAGGCTAGCCGCGCCAGGAGCGCCGTTTCGGTCCAGTTCCTTCGCGACGCTGGAGCCGATGGCGTTCATGTTCTGCCAGGGCATGTAGCTTCCCCTGGGGCTGAGCACAAAGCTAAGCACCACGGCAATTCCGATGGAAAGCACGGTGGCCCAGAACCAGAAAAAGATCTTAAGAAATAGCCTGTTCACATTTCACCCATGCCGCGCCGGAGCGCGGACGACGAAGAGATAGCCGGAGCCACGCACGGTCTTGATTCGTTCATTGCCCAGCTTGCGGCGCAGATTGCTGACGTGTACGTCGATGACGCGATCGAAGGGGCGCAGTTCGCGACCCAGCACGATCTCGGTGAGACGCTCGCGCGAAACGGTCCGGCCTGCTTCGCGTACAAGTGCTTCGAGCAGCGTGAACTCGACGCTGGTAAGGACGATGGGCCGCTCTTCCAGATAGACCTCGCGCGCGGCGGCATGCAGTTGCAGGTCGCCCACGAAGAGCGGCCGCTCTTCGCCTGTGACGCGAAGGCTGCGGCGCAGGATGGCGCGAATGCGGGCGATGAGTTCGCGGGGATTGAATGGCTTGGGCAGATAATCGTCGGCTCCGATTTCCAGGCCAAGGATGCGTTCCACATCTTCCCCTTTCGCGGTGAGGATGAGGACTGGAACATCGGAGTGCTGGCGCAACTGGCGCAGCAATTCGATGCCGCTCATGCCGGGCAGCATGAGGTCGAGGACGATGAGGCCGTGCTCACCGGAGCGAGCGCGCTCGAGGCCGCGCACGCCGTCGTGCACAAACTCGGTGACGAATTCGTCTTGCCCGAGGCGCTGCGAAAGCATCTCGCACAAAGCAACGTCGTCGTCGACGATGAGGATTCGTTCCACCAATACTCCCGATGATGATTGTGACGCCGCCGGGAAGACCTTGCGCGTCTCCTTAACAATTCTTTACACCCCTTGACCAATCTTTATCGCACTGGAGTCGATGCGTTGGTTCACTAGGATCACCGGCAAGCGGCTTGAGCCACGGACGAGACCGGCCGAAAACATTGCTGTCCGTTTCGCCACGTTTCGCTCGTCAAGGTATTCACCCGTTTGTACGCTGCGTTCATGAAGAGACACGCAGGCGGCCGGCACTTCAAAGCGGATCAAGGAGCAACGACAATGACATTCTTTGCGATGACGAATGGGAAGGCACACTCAACCGATCAGCGGGGATTCCTGCGCGTGGCTGCGATCTCCGCATTTGTTTTGGGCGGCTCGGCGTGTTTTGCGCAGAGCGAGCTGGCGCGGTACATTGCGCCTGAAACGCCGGTGCTTGCCGGTATGCGTGCGGTTCCCCCGGATGAGAGGGGAAACCTGATGTGGCTGGCAACGAAGAACAATGCCGCGGATCTGTCGCAGCTAGTGGAGGTGACGGGCGTCGATCCGGGGCGGAAGTTGGACGAGGTGATCGCAACGGATTTCGCGTCTCGGACCGAGAGCCTCGGCAATCACCTGCTGCTGGCAAAGGGAAGATTCGACTACGGGGTGATTGCCACAGAGGAGCGGGCGCATGGAGCCAAAGAGATCGAGTATCGTGGCGTTCCGGTTCTTGTGATGGAAGCGCCGCATAACAGCGCGCAGGGGCCGCGGTGGTTTGCAGTGCCGAAGCGCGATGTGGCGATGGTGGGCACTGCGGAAGCGGTTGCCCAGGCGCTGGACCGTTCGATCGAGAACGCGGAAGCGGATCCGCGCATCGAGGGGCGGCTCATCCATGTTCCGCGACGTGATGCGGCGTGGTCATCCATCGCGATTGGGCCGGCGCAAGTGCGGCCGCAACTCGCAGAGGATGCATCGAGAGTAGGGCGCTGCCTCGGTTCGACGGGAGAATTTATGCTGGGGATCGACCCGGGATCGACGGTGGAGATCGACATGAAGACAACAGCGAAACAAGGCGCGGCAGAGACTGCGGCCTGCCTGAGCAACTCGATCTTTGGAGGAGGTGCGCGCCTGGTGCGGGTGGCGGCGAACACGGCAGATGGCGCGACGCTGAAGATCAAGCTCCGTCGCGAAGAGTACGAGCGCTGGCTGAACAGCTTCAGAGGCGGGCATGAGGACAACTTGCTCGAAGCGATGGTGGGAAGCCGAGATGGTGCGGGTCGCGGCAGGTGAGCATGTCCTTACTGTCGCAGGAGGCGGGCCCGATTGCTCCAGAGGCGCGCCCTGGCAGAGACAGGACAGGGGCACCCAAGTGCAGGCATGCAGGAAGCAAAAGCGGAGCCTTCGCTCCGCTTGCCCCATGCGCAGGTGAGGCCGTTCCTGGGGGCTCGGGCGTGCTCCGCTCAGGATGACAGGCGCTGTTCCAAGCAGATTGCCATCACTTGGGCACGTCAAGGGTGAAGTAGAATGTAGCGCCTTTTTCGACTCCACCTTCGGCCCACACTTCTCCGCCGTGGCGGCGAATGATGCGCTGCACCGTGGCAAGACCGATGCCGGTGCCGGGAAATTCGGTGGTGGGATGGAGGCGCTGGAATGGTTTGAAAAGGCGGTCGGCCTTGCGCGGATCGAATCCGGCGCCATTGTCGCGCACATAGAAGATGGTTTCGCCGTTTTTCTCGGTGGCGCCGAATTCGATGGTGGCGGGATCGACGTGGCCCGTGAATTTCCATGCATTGCGCAGGAGATTCTGCAGGGCAATCTGGATGAGCCCCGGATCGCCGTTGATGAAACACCTGGGCTGCACGACGGTGATGACCTGACGCTTCGGATCGGCCTTTGCAAGCATGTCGAGAATGGATGTAACGAGCATGCTGAGATCGAGCCGCGCGAGATGCAGGGCGGCGCTCGAAGAGCGCGAGAGGTCGAGCAGGTCGTCAATGGTATTCGACATCGCTGTGATCGATGCTCCCAGCTGGGAAAGCATGGGACTCTTGGCTTCGGAGGGGTGCCGGCGTTCGTCCTCGACAATCAGGTGGCAGATATTCTGGATGGCCTGGAGCGGTCCGCGCAGATCGTGCGCGACGGTGTAGGAGAAGGCTTCGAGCTCGCGATTGGCCGACTGCAACTGGGCAGTGCGGTCCTCGACACGGACTTCGAGTTCTGTCTTCGCCTGGCCGAGAGCGGCGTCGCGTTCCTGGATTTCGGCCAGCATCTCGTTGAAAGCATCGGTGAGCAGCAAAAGTTCCTTGTAGCGGCGGTTCGGGGTGAAGCGGATGCTGTAGTCGCGATAGCGGGTGACGAGGCGGGCGGTGTCAGCAAATGCGACGACTGGGTTCGCAAGGACACGGCGGAAGACCGCACCGACGACGAGTGCGGCGCCAAGACAAACCAGAAGGATGGAGCCGGCGATGGTGCCGTATCGCGTGGCCTGCCGGCGCATGTGGCTCAGATGAGCCCAGATGTACACCGTTCCGAGCGGCTT
The DNA here is from genome assembly GCA_035308825.1 of Occallatibacter sp. Lineage (GTDB taxonomy): Bacteria > Acidobacteriota > Terriglobia > Terriglobales > Acidobacteriaceae > Telmatobacter. The sequence continues at coordinate 132,850 of DATGFX010000067.1, forward strand.
GCCCTGCATGACGACCCGGGAGGCAGTGAGAAGGTCAAGACCATCAACCCAGGTTTTCTTTGATTCGCCGGGTGCGAGATCGCGCGGCGCGAGCAGCGGAGCGCCGGCGCGCACATACTGAGCGAACGGCGTTCCGGCGCCGGTATAGACCGCGGCCGCGAGCACATCGCTTGAGCTCGCGACGGATGACAGGGTCTGCTGCGCCGAAACGGGATCGTTGAAGATGATGGCCGAGGCACTGTTGGACGCGATGATCTGCGCTTCTCCAGACAGGGTGACGACGGCGGCCTGGCGGTAGGCGTAAAGGTTATAGCCAAGAAAGGAGATGTAAGCCAGCAGGAGCCCGATGCCGCTGACAAGCACATTCATCCACGTGAGGATTGAGGAGATGGAGCGGCGGCGCGGCGTCTTGCTCATGGCTGCGCTTCCCCGACCGGCTCCGTGATAACGTGCATGGCGACCTTCAGGAGCTCCGAATCCAAGGCGAGACCGTTGCGCTGCGCGGCCGCGAGATTGACGAGGAAGCGCACTCTGCGGTCCTGCAACACAAACTGAATCATGCCTCCGCGATCAAGGAATTGCGGATTGTCGCTGACGGTCAGGATCGGTTTCCCCGCAAGGGCGTCGAGATCGTCCTTGAGGCGCGCATCCTCAGAGAGCGGAATGAAGATGATCTGGCAGTCCGCGGCATCGCTGGGCGAAGCAATGCGCTTGGCGACGATCTTGCGGTTCTGGATGGTATCGCGGGCAACAAGATCATCGAGCTTGCGCCCGAACACATCCTGACCGAGAATGCAGACGAAAAATGGTTGAGCTGATGAGGCGGCATTCGGCCAACGCACGAATTTGCCGAAGTTGTATAGATAGGAAGCCTCGATATCGCTGGGAGCGAGATCGGCGTTCGATTGGGCGAGACAGATCGGACCAACGAACTCCAGGGCAATCAGGAGGCACACGACTTGCCGGACACGCGTCTTGCAGACATTGCCGAGAGCAACTGCATTCATTCGTCACCCTAACCGGAGACAATGCAGTACCTTGATTGTCCGCACCCGGACTGCACACGAGGCCCCTTGAGCTCTGTTGTTGGATGGGGGAGCGGTGGGGCTGAGTTGCCCTGGGCCGGTACGGACAGGCTGCCGAAGTCGGCAGGGGGTCTGATCGCTTCTCTTCGAGCCTCTTCCGGGTGGGGCTCCGGTGCATTCGGGGTCGGGCCTGAAGCGGCGAGCCGGCCCGTACAATAGGGAGGGCAGAAGCCTGCAAGGAGCGAATGAGTGGCGCAGCGCACGTTCAGCATCATCAAGCCCGACGCGGTCCGCAATGGACACACGGGAGCAATCCTGGCCGAGTTGGACAAGGCTGGTTTCAAGATTGTGGCTATCAAGAAGGCTTCGATTTCAAAGGACCAAGCCAAGGGTTTCTATTACGTTCACGCGCAACGGCCGTTCTTTGAAGGTCTTTGCGAATTCATGTCGTCGGGACCGCTGTTTCTCATGGTGCTGGAAAAGAACAATGCGATTGCCGACCTTCGGCAGCTGATGGGAGCGACCAATCCCGCGAACGCGGCTGAGGGCACGATTCGCAAGAAGTTTGCCGAGTCGATCCAGGAAAACGCAATCCATGGCTCGGATGCGGAAGAGACGGCTGCCTTTGAAATCGGCTACTGGTTCGCGGGGTACGAATTGATCTAGGAAGGCGACCAGGGCACAGGTGTTCCGAATGCATCCGGAAGCGGAGCGAGCGCATCTGGTAGGCGATGGAGCCTATCAGTGAGACCGCCTCGGAATTTGCCACCATCGAACCCAAGATTCTCTACTTTGGAACGCCCGTTGCCATTGTCAGCTCGATGAACGAGGATGGCAGCGCGAACCTTGCCCCGATCTCGGGCTGGGGCCGGAACTGGGCAAGACGTTCAGGGCAGAAGTGTGAGGACTGGAACCCGGGCGCCTGCTAAGCGCCGAATTGCTGAAGGTGGTGGTCGATGTGCTTGTACATCCAGAAGGACCACTCCTCGGGGGTGAGCCGGCCGAAGAAGCTGTGAGGATGGCTGGTGCAGCCGCCGGGGCCGGCGCTCGCGAAGCGGTCGATGAGTGCGCGGAGGATATCGCGCTCGGAGGCAAAGTCGCGGTCGTCGCTCACCTCCATGCCGGGGATGGTGGGAGAGTTGCGGCGCATGGGTTCTTCCTCTTTGAATGCCATCGGCTTGATCACGGCCCCGATGAGGCGGCCGATCAGCATGCGCGGCGGACGCCGGTCGCCGAGGGCCAGTTCCATGCCCATGGCGCAATGGGCCATGGTTTGCGCGGGCGTCATCTTGCCCCATTGGCGCGGGCTGTCGGGAGTGAGGCGCGCGAGGCGGTCTTTCAGCTCCTGGACCGTCTCGGGCTGCCAGAGATTTTTCATCGAGGGAAGTGTCCTTCTGAGGACGATTCGAGGAGATGATATCAGCGAGTCACCCAGGTCGCAGACTCCCAGGTCACAGCCACCCCAACGACGAAGACCTGTCGTTGGGGACCCCGGTCAAATTCGAGACCTGGGGCACCCAGATTTTGCGGTTATCGAGACCTGGGCCACCGGCCCACAGTCACCCAGGTCGCAGACTCCCAGGTCTCAGAATCGAGACCTGGGGCACCCAGTGTGATGAGAGGTCCGCTGACTGGACGTTGTGTTTCAATAGAGGAGATGGCTATTCGGCGGCGGGACACGGCGCGGGGGCGGCTGATCTGGGCGAAGAGGAAGGCGCGTGAGTACGCCATGGTGGCCCGTGCGCTGGCCGATACGTCGCACCCTGTTCTGGCGCAGATCATTCCGGCGCGCTTCTGTAACCTGAGCTGCTCCTATTGCAATGAGTATGACAAGGTGAGCGAGCCTGTCCCGCTGGAAGAGATGTATCGGCGCATCGATCACCTGGGGCGGCTGGGCACGGCGATGATCGGCATCTCGGGCGGCGAGCCGTTGACTCATCCCCAGCTCGACGACATTATCCGGCGGATGCGGCGGACGGGCGCGATTGCCGGCATGATCACGAACGGCTATCTGCTGAATGTGGAGAGGATCGAGCGGCTGAACCGGGCCGGCCTCGATCACATGCAGATCTCGATTGACAATCTGGAACCGGACGACGTGTCGAAAAAGAGCCTGAAGGTTCTGGACAAGAAGCTGCAGATGCTGGCCGATCATGCCGAGTTCCACGTGAACATCAATTCGGTAGTGGGCGGGGGCATCCGCGACCCGCATGATGCGCTGGTGATCGGGCGGCGGGCGCTGGAGCTCGGGTTCGAATCGACGATCGGGATCATTCACGACGGGGACGGGCAGTTGAAGCCGCTCCAGCCTGATGAGGCAAAGGTCTACTTCGAGATGACCAACCGGAAGAAGACCAACTACGCGCAGTTTGACAAGTTCCAGGGGGCGATTGCCGAGGGGCGGCCGAACGACTGGCGTTGCCGGGCTGGGTCGCGGTACCTCTACATCTGCGAGGACGGGCTGGTGCACTATTGCAGCCAGCAACGGGGATACCCCGGGGTTCCGCTGGCCGAGTATACGACCGAGGACGTGAAACGGGAGTTCCGGACCGCGAAGAGCTGCGCTCCGCATTGCACGATCGGGTGCGTGCACCGGATTTCGCACATCGATCACTGGCGGGCGCCGCAGGACAAGACCATATCGCCGGGGCAGGGCGAGCTGGTAAAGATCCAGACGAGCCTCTAGCTGCCATTTCCTTCAAGTACAAAAGAGAATCCTTCGCTGCGCTCAGTGATGGCTCAGTGATGCAGGGATAACACTGATGGGCTGAAGGCCGCCTCTATTGGAGATGATGAGGTACGGGCCAAAGCCCAACCCTCCCCGTCTTCGCGCGACTATCGGACGGCGGCGAGATGTTGCGCGACGAGAGCGCCTGCCGTTTCGGCAAGGATGTTGTGGCCGCGCGTGGTGGGGTGAAGATCATCCCAGAAGAGGTATTGATCGGGATCGGCGAGAGGATTGCCCTGCGATGGCTGAGTGACGTTGGCCAGGGAGAATGCGCCCGGCGTCGACACCACCTTTTTGAACAGCGAGAATACGTCGAGCTGCATGAACACGAGGCGCCGGAAGGGATAGAAGTCGTGCAGCACGGCGAGGCCCGTCGCGAGGTAGGCGTTGAAGAGGAGGGCAGCGGCGTTGGCCGGGACCGATGTGGCGAGCGATCCGTTCAAGCGCGGCGTGAGTCCGAGGGGCGGCAGGTTGGGTACGAGGAACTGCGTGGCGCCCGCGTTGACGAGGCGCTGAATGTTGAGTGTCTGACGGATGGCGGCGTTGATGACATCTGTGGCGGACTTAGCGTCGAGGAGATCGATGGCGCCTCCCCAGATGATGAAGAGCGTGTGGCTGTCGATTTTGGGGTGGGTCGCGAGGTAGTCGGTGATCTGCTGGCCGATGTTGTGGATCTGGACGAATGGCGGGTTGGGGGTTCCGTCGGGAAAGGTCAGGGTCGAGGTGCCGCTGCCGGTGGTGGCATATCCATAGGCGTAGTTGGTGCCACCATCGAGGGAATCGATGATCTCGGGCTGGCCGGGCATGGCCGCGGCGAGCTGTTGCACCCAGACGCCGAAATAGTTCTGTGCAGCCGGAGTTGTGTCGGGCCCGTCGGTGAAGCTGCCGAGAGTGTAGTCGGCGTATGGGCCGGGAACGGGGATTCCGTATTTATAGAAGGTCAGGTGGGTAACGTTGCCGGTGTCGGAGAGCGAATCGCCGAAGACGACGATCGTGGTGTAGCCGCCGGCCTGCGCGAGTGCGGTGCCGAGGCTGAAAACCAGCATCGCTGCGACGCAGAGGATGGAGCGAAGTCGGAGGGAGGTTTGGGAGGGGCTTGAGGAGACGGGAATGACTGGAACGGTATCAGGGGTGAATCGCATGCGGCACCTCGATGCTCGGGGGATGGCCGACTCCGATGGCTCGGCGGCAGCCATAGTACCCAGCCTCGGCGGCAAAAGATAGTGAAAATTCGAACCTGGGTGGGATTGGAATCGGTGCGTTAATCAGGCGGCCGGTTCGTCCATGCGGAAGGGCATTTTGTGCATGCGCTTGCCGGTGGCGGCGAAGATGGCATTGGCTACGGCGGGACCTGTGAGGCCGACGGCGGCTTCACCGAGACCGTGGGGATCTTCGTGGCTTTCGATGAACCAGGTTTCGAGGGTTGGGACTTCGGGCATGCGAATGACCTGGTAGTCGTCGAAGTTTTGTTCTTTCGCTGCGCCGTTCTGAATGGTGATGGCTTCATCGAGGATGGAGCTCAGGGTGAAGACCGCGCCGCCTTCGAGCTGAGAGCGCGCGCCGCAGGGGTTGATCACTTGCCCGCAATCGACGGCGGTGACGAGGCGATCGACACGAATGGTGTCGCGCTCGACGGTGACCTCGGCGACCTGTGCAAGATAGGCATATGTGGCGGTGCACGAGATGCCGCGGCCGCGATGCGGACCGAGCGGCTTGCCCCAGCCGGCTTTCTGTGTGGCGAGATCAAGAACGGCAATGAGGCGCTGCGGGTCGAAAGGGCGCTCATCGGGAGACGGCTTTGGTTCCGGGATCTGAGGCTGCTGCAGGAGGCGGCGCCGAAACTGATAGGGATCCATGTTGGCGGCGTGGGCGAGTTCGTCAACGAAGGATTCGACCGAGAAGCCGTTGAAGGAGTTTTCGACGGATCGCCACCAGGCGCGGGGAACAGCGCTTTCGGCTAATGAGAAGTGCGTGCGGATGTGGGGGATGGGATAGATGAGGCGGCCGGGCAGTTCATCGCCGTTGATTCCCTTTTGAGGATTCCACTGCGCGTTGATGGAGGGGTCGACGAGAAAGTCTGACCAGGCGAGAATATTGCCGCTGGCGTCGACGGCTCCGCGCATGCGGCGCATGCCGGCGGGGCGATAGAAGTCGTGCGTCATGTCGTCTTCACGCGTCCAGACAAGTTGCACCGGCGATGAGACGTGGCGGGCGATCTGTGCTGCTTCCGTCTGGAAGTCGTATTGATAGCGCCGGCCGAATCCGCCGCCCATGAATGTGGTGTGGACAGTGACGTTGCTCTCTGACATGCCAAGTTCATTCGCCAAAAGGGTTCGGCTCATGTCGGCGCATTGCGACGGACACCACGCTTCGCACATGCCGTCGTGGACGTGGACCGTGATGTTCATCGGTTCCATGCACGCGTGGGAGAGGAAGGGAAACTCGTAGACGGTCTCGATACGTTTTGCGCCGGCTACCGTATCGGGATCGGGGCCGTGGATTTCGGAAGACCACTGGGGCGGCTTGCCGAGAAGATCGCGCATCTGGGTGTGCAGCGATTCGGTCGTTTCAGACACGTGAGGGCCATGGTTCCACGTAATGTCGAGCATTTTGCGACCCTGGATCGCGGCCCAGGTGTTTTTGGCGACCACAACGATGCCGCCGGCGGTGAAGACGCGGTGTCCGCGGGCGGGAACTTCAAAAACCTGGAGAACGCCGGGCGTGGCAAGCGCGCGCGCCGCATCGAATCGAGCCGGGCTTCCGCCGAAGGTGGGACAGCGCGCGATGACGGCGTGGACCATGCCGGGACGGCGAACATCGAGACCGAAGACGGCGGTACCTGAGCACTTGGCGGGGATATCGCGGTGGGGAATGTCGCGGCCGATGAGCAGGTATCGCGATGGGTCCTTGAGAGCGAGGTGCGCAGGATCGGGCAGAGGCAGACGGCGCGCGTCCGGCACGAGTTCGCCGTAGCTGAGGCTGCGGCCGGATGACGAATGGAGCACTGCGCTCTTGGCTGTTGCGCACTCTGATTCCGGGACGCTCCAGCGACGGGCTGCGGCGGCGATCATGAGGGTGCGGACGGTTGCGCCGGCGCGACGGAGCGGAAGGTAATTTCCCTGGACGCTTCCGCTGCCGCCGGTGCCGAGCGAGAAATCGGATTGAACAATCTCGGTGCGTTCCCAGTCTATGTCTGCCTCGTCGGCGAGAATCATGGGCAGCGAGGTGTAGACTCCCTGGCCCATTTCCGACTTGGCGAAGACGAGCTGCGCGGTGCTGTCGGGGTTGATGCGAATCCACGCATCGAATGGATTCTCAGGGGTCCGCGCGCCGTGATGAAACAGGCGGTCGCGGAAACTGAAGCCGATGACGAGCGCGCCACCGGCGGCTATCGCGGAAGTGCTGAGAAATGCGCGGCGGCTGACTCTCACGAGTGCATCTCCTGTGCGGCGCGGTGGATGGCCTTGCGGATGCGGCCGTAGGTTCCGCAACGGCAGATGTTGCCGGACATCGCGTCATTGATCTGCGCATCGGAAGGCGATGGGTGCGTGGCGAGGAACGCGGCGGCGGACATGATCTGGCCGGACTGGCAGTAGCCGCATTGCGGAACCTGTTCGGCGATCCAGGCCTTTTGCACGGGGTGAAGGCCGCTGCCGCCCAGGCCCTCGATGGTGACAATCTGTTTTCCGGCGGCGCTCGAAACGGACGTGAGACAGGACCGCGCTGCTTCGCCGTTGACGTGGACAGTGCACGCGCCGCACATGCCGATACCGCAGCCGTACTTGGTGCCGGTCATCTGGAGAAGATCGCGCAAGACCCAGAGGAGGGGCATGTCGGGGTCGGCGTCGACGGTCCGCGGCTGGCCATTGAGCTGGAGAGTGAACTGGGGCATGGGCGACCTCATCATCAGGCTGGACCACGCGGGCGAACGAGGCCAGCAAAGTGCAGGGAGCGGTCGAGGTTTTGCAGGGAAACTGGCGGAGCGGCGGTGACCGCCGGCGGACTCAGGAGCGGGTTGCGGAGATCAGGGTTTGCCAACCGGCCTTGCTCATCCTGAGCCTCTGGCCATTCTTAAGGATCACGGCGCCTTCGCTGCGGCCTTCGCGGACGATTTCACGGACCTGGCCGATGTTAACGATGGCGGAGCGGTGGACGCGCACGAATCGGTCCGGATCGAGTGTCGCGGCAAGCTGCTTGATGGGCTCGCGAAGCAGGTAGTTCTTTGCGCCGACGTGAAGGCAGGAATAGTAGTCGGCGGCTTCGATCCATTCCACTTCATCAACGGAAACGAGCACGTCGCGCGTGCCGTTGTGGACGAGAATGCGGGCGGGATAGGTTTTGGCCGGCGGCTGTGCGGCCGCATGGATGGTTTCGAAGATGGATTTGAGCTGCTCCTGCGCCATGAGCGCGGATTTGGAAGCGATGCGCTCTTTCACTCGCGCGAGGGTGGCCTGGAGGCGTTCCGGCTCGACGGGCTTGGTGAGGTAGTCGAGCGCGTGAACTTCAAAAGCCTTGAGGGCGTAGTGATTGTGCGCGGTGACAAAAATGGTGACCGGCATCTGCGCCGCGCCGATTCGCTCGATCACGTCGAAGCCGCTCGAAGCCGGCATCTGGATATCGAGAAAGAGGACATCCACTGGTTTGTTGCGCAGGGCCTGGATGACTTCGCGGCCATTGCGGCATTCGCCCGCAATTTCGACCTCGGGATCGACGGAGAGCAGGAATCGGAGGCGCTCGCGGGCGAGCGGCTCATCATCGGCGATGACCGCGTTGAGTTTCATCCGGCAAACTCGCAGGGAACGTCGATGGCGACCTCGAACCCACCTGAACCGGATGGACCGGCATGCATTGCGTGTTGTTGCGGGTAGAAATAGGCGAGGCGTTCCCGGGTGTTCTTGAGTCCGATGCCGTTGCCGGGGGTGGCGCGGCCGGCGGTGCGAGGGCCGCTGTTGCGAACCGCGATGCACAGCCGGTTGCCTTCGCGCCGGGCCGAAGCTTCCACCGTGCCTTCGCCTTCGCAATTCGCGATGCCATGGCGGATGGCGTTCTCGACAATGGGCTGCAGCAGGAAGCATGGCACCAGGCTGTGCAGTGCAGCGGGATCGACCTTGATATCGACGCGGAGGCGATCAGCAAAACGAACCTGCTCGATGGCGAGATAGTTTTCTACGATTTCGAGCTCCTGCGAGAGGGGGACCTTTTCCGGAGCGGAGCGGTCGAGGGTGCGCTTGAGAATGACATTGAGATGGCCGAGCATTTCGGCGGCCTGATCGTGGCGGCCGAGTTCAACAAGCGTGGTGATGGCGTTCAGGGAGTTGAAAAGGAAGTGCGGCTCGAGCTGCATCTGGAGCGCCTTGAGCTGCGCGGCAGAGAGTTGGCGCTGCAGTTCGAGGGAGCGGAGGGCGTCCCGCTGAGCGCGAACCTGGGCCTGAATCGTGCCGATGAGGCCGAAGACGAATCCGTAGATGAGGAGTTCGAAGCCAAAGCGGTTGATATTGATGAGGCCTGTGAGGATGCGGAATGCGGGCGCGTTGACCTTCCACTCCGCCACCCAGAGTCCGAGACTGCCGAGGAGCATGAGGTGCACGGTGGCGGCGGCGCATGCGGCGATGACATGCAGCCCGAGATTTGGAAGGGTGAGGCGCAGGAGCGAAGAGAGGCGCGGTCCGATCTGCCAGAGTGCGCCGGCGATGATGCCCCACCATCCCCAGAGGAAGAGGCCGTAGAGGAGCGATGGAAGGTGGGCGACGGAGTGACATTCCTGGGCGGTAGCGCACGCCAGGATGAGGGAAGCGGAGCCGATGAAGAGCTGGCCGCGCAGGGATCCGCGGGCGGGGCCGGTACGGAGTGTCGATTCGGTCGCATCCCGGGACCGATCGGGGTGCGCTGGGAACGCAGCAAGCAGGCTCATCTTGCGACCTCAGAGGGGAAGGCGATCGCCCGCGAACGGACGTCATTCACAGAATGACGCCGGCGGAAGCAGAAAGGGAATGAGTTTTCAGTGTGGGGTTGCGATTTTGCAGGGAAGGAGCGGCGAAGGGATGAAAGCGGGCGCGGGCGTTTTCCAGGTCACTTTGGCAAGGGGCCGATTGACCCTCAAAGTTGGTATTGCTAGACTGTAACTGCGGGGTGGAGCAGCCCGGTAGCTCGTTGGGCTCATAACCCAAAGGTCGCTGGTTCAAATCCAGCCCCCGCAACCAAAGTTCTGATGAATCGAAACGGCTTCCGATATGAGTTCGGAGGCCGTTTCTGCTTCTGGTGACAACTTGGGCAAATCTTGGGCAAGGAATTCCTGGTCAAGAAGGTCTCCAAGTTCGCCTGCGACACCTCTGGTCTCACGAAGCACGTAGTGAATTGAATTCGGCGTGTCTCTCGACAGCTTGAGGCTTCGAGGCCGCATTCCTGAATTTCAGCACGATCGGGCGAAGCAAGTACGAAACAAACCTCAACTGCAACAACTACGAAACAACCTGAACTGCAACCGGCCCTCAAAGACCGGCTTCACGATCTAAAAGGTCTGCACGCATATCTGACTGGGCTGCTATACCATCGAGAGGACCACTCATTATCCGAATGACCTTGGAATTCAAACCGGCACCAGAACCGGCACCAAGCCAAAATGAGGATGTGGAACGACGTCTCTCATGATCCTTAAATAGCTGATCTATAAATTGGATAATGATGACTTGGGCCTGTAGCTCAACGGTTAGAGCAGGGGACTCATAATCCCTTGGTTGGGGGTTCGAATCCCTCCGGGCCCACCACATTTCTCGGCAAGCTCCGCCTCGTATACTCAAGCCAATGCCGGTTCTCCTTGACGCAATCCTCGCTTCGACTCGTGCCACGGTGGCGGAGGCAAAAAGACGGCTTCCTGTCTCGGATCTCGAGCGCCAGGCTTCACATCATCAGCCGCGCGCTTGGGCGGCCGCGTTGCGTAAATGCGCCGCAAATGGAGCCGCGATTATCGCCGAGTTAAAAAAGGCTTCGCCCTCAAAGGGTCTGATTCGCGGCGACTTTGACGTTGAGTGGCTGGCCCGGCGCTATGAGGTGGGGGGTGCGGCCGTTCTCTCGGTGCTTACGGATGAGCCCTACTTTCAAGGCAGCCTGCGGAACCTGTATCTCGCTTCGACCGCGGCTAGGCTTCCCTGCTTGCGCAAAGACTTCATGGTGGACGAATACCAGATCATCGAGGCGCGCGCGCATCGTGCTGATGCGATTCTGCTTATTGCTGCTGCGCTGACCGATGCCGAGATGGTGCGATTCGCAGCGAAGGCACGGGAAGTCGACCTGGATGTGTTCGTCGAGGTACACACCACGGTTGAGCTGGACCGCGTGCTCAATGCGCTCGGAGCGGACGGAGCGGATGCGATCGGCGTGAACAACCGCGACCTCAAGACATTCGAGGTACGGCTGGAAACTTCGCTGGAACTGGCTTCTCGCATTCCGTCGAGCGTTGTGAAGGTGGCCGAGAGCGGAATTTCGACGCCCGATCATCTGCGTACCCTGCGCGAAGCCGGTTTCGACGCGTTCCTGATTGGCGAAAGCCTGATGCGCCAGGCCGATCCAGGTGCAGCGCTGGCATCGTTGCTGGCAGAAACAGTTCTAACCCGATGAGTCTCTGGATTAAGATTTGTGGCAACACGTCGCTGGCCGACGCGAAACTGGCAGCTGATTGCGGAGCCGATGCCTTAGGGTTCGTGTTCGCCGCGAGTCCGCGCCGGGTGACGGCTGAACAAGTGGCGGGCATTGTGCCGAGCCTGTCGCCGAGCGTCGAGAAAATTGGCGTATTCGTGGACGCGAACTTCGACGAAATCTGCAGGACCGTCGACGCGTGCGTATTGACCGGGGTACAGCTTCATGGCGAATCGACCGCCAACACGTCTTGCGAGCTGCGGGCTCGTTTCGGGCCTTCATTGCGCATTCTGCGCGTAATCCATTTCAACACCTGCTCCGCGGCAGAAGCTGGGGCGCTGGCTGGCGATCCGAACACGGATGCAATTCTGGTGGACTCGCGCACGGAGGCGGCTGTCGGCGGCACTGGCAAGGTATTTGACTGGGATGCGGCACGCGACACGTTATTCTGCCGTGCAAACGGGCAGAAGCTTATCGCCGCCGGAGGGCTCAGCCCTGCCAACGTGGTGCAGGCCATCAAGGTCCTCCGTCCTTGGGGAGTGGATGTGGTTTCCGGCGTGGAAGCAGCACCGGGACGCAAGGATCCGGAAAAGGTGCGGGCCTTTATCGACCATGCCCGCGCGGCTGCCCGCACATAGGCTCCCCGGCCGACTGTCGGCGTCATCAAACATCGTCAAGGACAATTCAATGAAACGATTCATCGTGACCGGAACCCCGGGCGCAGGAAAGACGGCCATCATTCGCCAACTGGAGGCAGACGGATTTGACGTGGTGGAAGAAGCCGCCACCGACGTGATCGCGTTGTGCCACGCCAAGGGATTTGCGGAACCATGGAAGGATCCGTCGTTCATCGAAACGATTGTCGACCTGCAAGACCAGAGACAGCGTCGCGCAGATCGTAACGCGGATGGAATTCAATTCCACGATCGCTCCATCTTCTGCACGGCGGCGCTTGCCAACTATCTCGGGTATCCGATCTCGAAAGGCTTTGGGGAACGGCTCGACGCAACGCGCGCGGATGAAACTTTTCAATCTTCTGTTTTTCTGGTTCGGAGCCTGGGTTTTGTTCATAACACCGACGCGCGGCGCATCACGCTGGACGAGGCACTGCGGTTCGAGCGCATCCACGAGGAGACATACCGGCGCTATGGATTTGAGATTGTCGACGTTGGACCAGGTTGCGTTACAGATCGGGTTGCCACGATCAAGAATGTTGTGAACCGGTGTGTCCCGGCTTACGCAAAATCGGAGCTGATTTCGGATCGTGATTAAGGGGCTCTTTTGATGTTTCCTTGCGAGATCTGGGACATCTCAAGTCTAGAGGTGAATTCATGGCAACCTTTCTTCCCCCTATTGAGACGCCCCAGTCACCCATGACGAAACTTGCCTACGCCATGACGCGGCGTCAGTTCGGCAAAGTGCTGACACCGGTTAAGGTTGTGTACTCGCGCATGCCGGTGGCTTTCGGCATGTTCGTCTCGAAGATCGCTAAGCTTGATAAAAAACTGACCCTCTCGCCGGAGCTTGCGATGCTGATTCGCGAACAAGTTGCTCGCATCAATGTTTGCGAATTCTGTGTGGATATTGGCCGCGCGTTTGCGATCAAAGCTTCCATGAATGAAGAGAAATTCGACGCACTTGCCGACTATCGGACGAATCCGCTTTTCAGCGAGGCGGAGCGGACTGTCTTGGACTACGTGACCGAGTTGACGCGGGACAAGCAGGTGAATCCCGACACTTTCGCACAGATGGCGAAGCACTATTCCGCGCGAGCGATCTGCGAGATTGTGTGGCTGGTGGCCAGCGAGCATTTCTACAACGTGACGAATATTGGCCTCAACATTCATTCTGATATGTTGTGCGATATAAGCAGGAAGAAAGCAGCCTCGTAGCATGCAACCTGGAATACCGGGAGAGCAAGCCAATGCAACGGTACTTCGCGGCCCTGACATTATTGCTGCTGGTCGGTTTGGTGTGGGGCCGCGCGCTATGGATGAGGAAGGAAGGGATCAAAGCGATCCGATTCGGCGAGATCGACAAAAAGGACTTTCTCATTCCTCCGTTCGCCTTTTTTTATTTCTACATCGTGTTTGCAGCGGCATTTGGCTTCCCCACCCCGGCCAGAGGGGAATTTTTTCGCTCCGATAGCGTCTCGTGGACCGGGGCGCTTCTTTGCCTGACGGGACTAATCGTGTTTGTGCTGAGCCTGGCCTCCTTTGGCAAGAGTTTCAGGGTCGGCATCGACCAGGACCATCCGGACAAGCTCGTGACCACAGGTATATTTGAATTCAGCCGGAATCCTATTTATGTGGCATTTGGACTTGTGTGGCTTGGCGAATTCCTGGTGTTTTCAAATTGGATTCTATTGATCTATATGGTCGGCGCTGTTTGCCTCATTCATCGCCAGGTTTTGCGCGAAGAAGAATTCCTGAGGAAGCATTACGGGCAGGAGTACTTTGATTACTCTGCCCGCGTGAGAAGGTACTTTTAGGATTTCAATCACTGGTTACTAGTACACTAAAAGTTCCGCATCCTGCGGTTTCCCGTTCCAGGAGCACCCATGACGTCCATCATTCATCCGGCAGCACCCTCCGAGTCGCGGCCCGGGCGCTTCGGCATTTACGGCGGCCGCTATGTGCCGGAGACGTTGATGGCCGCTCTCGTCGAGCTGGAGCAGGCCTACAACGCGGCCAAAGATGACGCAGCCTTCCAGTCAGAATTGTCCACGCTGCTGCATGATTATGCGGGCCGGCCGACTCCGCTTTATTTTTGCAAACGGCTCACTGCCGAGCTGGGCGGGGCAAAGATCTATCTCAAGCGCGAGGACCTGTTGCACACGGGCGCGCACAAGATCAACAACGCATTGGGCCAGGGTTTGCTGGCCAAGCGAATGGGGAAGAATCGCATCATCGCGGAGACCGGTGCGGGACAGCACGGCGTAGCGACGGCAACTGTGTGCGCATTGCTTGGGTTGGAATGCGTGATCTACATGGGCGACGTCGACATGGCGCGCCAGGAACTGAACGTGATTCGCATGCGCCTGCTCGGCGCCGAGGTGCGGGGCGTCTCCTCTGGATCGAAGACGCTGAAGGACGCGATCAGCGAAGCGATGCGCGACTGGGTCACCAATGTGAGAACCACTTACTATCTGCTTGGCAGCGCGCTCGGCGCGCATCCCTACCCGAGCATGGTGCGCGACTTCCATCGCGTCATCAGCCAGGAAATGAAAGAGCAGATCCTCGAGAAGGAGGGCAGGTTGCCGAACGGGGTTATCGCCTGTGTCGGCGGTGGCTCGAATGCCATTGGCGCATTTTACGAGTTCATTCCCGATCGCAGCGTGCGCCTGATCGGCGTCGAAGCCGGCGGATGCGGCAAGGAACTGGGCCAGCACGCGGCACGGTTCCAGGGCGGAGCACCGGGCGTGCTGCAAGGCACGTTTTCTTACGTCCTTCAGGATGAAAATGGCCAGATCGCTTCCACGCATTCCGTGTCCGCGGGGCTGGACTACGCCTCCATCGGTCCTGAGCACGCCGCGTTGCATGATTCCGGCCGAGCCGAATATGTTTCGCAGGATGACCAAGCCGCGCTTGGCGCCGTGGTGAAGCTGGCGCGCACCGAAGGAATTCTGCCTGCTCTCGAAAGCGCGCACGCAGTCGCCGAGTGCATTCGCATGGCGCCGACGCTTGGTCCGCATGACATACTGGTAGTGAACCTCTCTGGACGCGGCGATAAGGATATGGGCATTCTGGCCCGTGAACTCAGCATCCAGGGAGCGTGATCCAAATCTTCGATGATCCGTTTCGATCACAAACCGGGCCTCGTAGTGTATCTGACGGCCGGCGATCCGAGCCTTGATTCCACGCGCGCCATCGCTCTCGAAGCAATCGATGCCGGCGCGGATGTGATCGAGCTGGGTGTGCCGTTCAGCGATCCTCTGGCCGACGGACCGGTGATTCAGCGAGCAAGCGAACGCGCATTGGCGCGTGGAACGAGCCTCAAGGATGTGCTCGAGCTTGCACGGGAGATCCGAGCAGCACGTCCGCAGGCTGGTCTGATCATCTTTACTTATTTCAATCCCGTTTTGCGCTATGGGCTGCGAAAGTTTGCGGATGATGCGGCGAACGCTGGCGCGGATGGTGTGCTGCTGACCGACATGATTGTCGAAGAGGCGGGAGAATATCTCGCCGAAATGGAGCGCGTGAAATTGGCGCCTGTTTTTCTGGCTGCACCTACCAGTCCCGACGACCGGCTTCAGGCGATTGCCAATTACAGCAGGGGTTTTGTGTATGCCATTTCGCGCACGGGCATCACTGGCAAGCAACAGAGCCTGGCTGCGGATGCAGCGGCGCTGGTCGAACGCATTCGGCGATGGTCCCGGCTGCCGGTGGCCGTGGGATTTGGCATCTCCAACGCGGAACACGTCGCTAAGGTGGCGGAGTTTGCGGATGCCGCGGTAGTCGGCAGCGCCATTGTGGAGTTGATCGAGCGGTCCACGCCCGAGTCAGCACCCGGTGCGGTGGCGCGATTTATCAAGGGCCTGCGGCTGCCCCAGGCGGCGCTGGCCCGTTAATCGATACGCACCGCGTTCGCTTTGGCGGACTGCGAAACGGATTCAACTCTAGTTCTGGTGCATCTGGGCCGGGACTGTCGGTGTCAAGGCGGTTCTGGAACAGAGCGCAACACGAGGATGGAATGACGCTGGAAGAATTGCGAGCCCAAATCGATATCCTGGACCGCCAGCTCGTTGAGTTGCTGAGCGAGCGGGCCCGCGCCGCGTTGATGATCGGCCATCTCAAGGTGGCCACCTCGCTGCCGGTTTATGAACCGGCGCGCGAAAAGGTGATCTATGCCAACGTGCGCGCGGCCAACAAGGGGCCCCTGCCGGATATGGAGCTTACGCATATCTACGAGCGCATCATCGACGTGATGCGAGCCCTGCAGCGGAACGAGTTGGCATCGGAGAGGAATGCCCTTGCGAATGCCTCGCAGGCCCAGGCGGCGAGTGAGCCCGCCGGGAAGGATTCGCAGGCCCAAGCCCCGGGCGCAGAGAAGCCCGAGACAGGGAACAAGCAATGATCGTAGCAATGCAGGAGAAGGCAACTGAAGAGCAGATCGATGCCGTGATCGACGCCATGGTAGAGGCGGGCGTCGGCGTGCATCGCACCACCGGGGCCACACAAACCATACTGGCAGGCGTAGGGCCCACGGCGAGCGTTGACCTCAGTAAATTTGAGATATTGCCGGGCGTGCTGCACGTGCATCGCATCAGCTCGCCTTACAAGCTTGCGGGACGGGGCTTTCGGCCCGAAGGCACGGTGGTTGAGTTCCGAAACGGCGTCAAAGTGGGAGGCGAGCAGGTCGTCGTGATGGCCGGGCCGTGCTCGATCGAGAATCGCGACCAGATCTTCGAAACCGCCGCTCGCGTGAAAGCCGCAGGGGGAACGTTCCTGCGTGGAGGCGCATTCAAGCCGCGCAGTTCGCCTTACGCATTTCAGGGACTCGGCATTCCTGGCTTGAAATTGATGTGCGAGGCGGCGCAAGCGAATGACCTGCTGGCGGTGAGCGAGGTGATGGAGATTTCGCAGATTGAGCCGATGCTTCCTTATGTCGATCTCTTCCAGGTGGGCGCACGTAACATGCAGAATTTCAATTTGCTGCGCGAGCTTGGCCAGGTGCGAAAGCCGGTTCTGCTGAAACGTGGCATCGCGGCGACCATCGAGGAGTTGTTGCTTTCGGCTGAATACATCCTCTCCGGTGGAAACTACGACGTGATTCTCTGCGAGCGCGGCATCCGTACCTACGAAACCGCGACGCGCAACACCATGGACCTTTCCGCAATTCCGGTGGTGAAAAAGCTCTCGCACCTGCCAATCGTCGGCGACCCATCGCACGGGACGGGCCGCCGGGACATGGTGGCTCCCATGGCCCGCGCTGCCGTGGCTGCCGGAGCCGACGCGATCCTCGTCGAAGTGCATCCGAACGCAGACAAGGCTGCATCCGACGCGGCGCAGACACTCTACCTTGAGCAGTTTGAGGAACTGATGGGCCAGCTGCGTGTGATTGCTTTGGCTGTGGGGCGCAACATCTGAGTGCATACAGGATGATTGCATGATCGAACGCATCGCGATCCTTGGCACTGGTCTGCTCGGCACGTCCGTTGGTCTGGCGCTGCGCGCATCGGGATATCGCGGTGCGATCACCGGATGGAATCGAAGCCCGGAGCAGGCACAACTGGCGCTGCGGATGGGCGCGATCGACGCGGTGGAGAGCGACGCGATCGCCGCTGCAAAGGCCAGCCAAGTTGTGTTATTGGCCGTGCCGATCTACCCAACGCTCGATCTAATGGTGCAACTGGCGGATGCCTTGGATACAAAACATCTTGTGACAGACGTTGGCAGCACAAAGGGACAGATCACCGCAGCCGCCGGCAGTTTATTCAACACCGTCGATCGCGCAGGGTTTCTTCCTGGCCATCCGATGGCGGGCAAAGAGCGTGGCGGAGCGTCTCTTGGGGATGCGAATCTCTTTCGCGGCGCAGTCTGGCTATTTACCGATGATCCGGCGTGGCAACGATCACCGCAATCGGCCGAACTGGCGAAAAACTGGCGCGAGCTTGTCGTCGAGATGAGCGCGAGGATTGTTGACCTCGATGCCGCGCGTCACGATGAGCTAGTCGCATGGGTCAGCCATCTTCCGCAATTCACTGCGACAGCCTTGAGCGCGATCCTTGAAGAGGAATTAGGCAACGCGCCTGAACTCAAGAATGTTGGCGGGCGGGCGCTGCGCGAAATGACCCGCCTTGGTGCGAGTCCATTCAGCATGTGGCGCGATATCGCGCACACCAACGCGGATCAAATCGAAGCTGCTCTGCTGGCTCTCGAACAGCGCATCGCGCACATTCGCGAAAACCTACGCAACCCCGAACTGCGCGACGAATTCGAAAAGGCCAATCATTTTCGGCGTGAGAACTGATACGAACTGCAGGACGCCAAGAACCAGTCCGCAGCTATTGCGCGCCTGTCGACCTGCCACTGCTCACAAACGCTGAAGACACCGCGACCTTTGGGCGCGATCCTGTTTCTGCTTCGTCGAATTGCGTGTGCCGCTTCGGAACCCGGCATGCGCCTGGCACGTTCCTCATTTGGCGAATGAAATTCGGAAAACCGGCGGTGCCGGGACGCAGCGTTTCCCAGTAGCTTTTGCGGCTGATCAGGTGCTCGTGCCGTGTGACCAATTGATTTTCGAGAATCGTGATGCCGCACGCGAGATTGTTCTCCGGCTGCAGAATTGTTTTGGCTGGGTCCTTCTCCGGCAAATGGCGATCGCTGTCCCAATCGAAATTGCAGTCGTAGCGATTCGCATCCATGTAAGTCAATTGCAAGAGGCCCTCGGCACGAACCATGCGATGTGTCACACGATCGACAACGGCCACTTGCGGCTGTGTATGGCGTACATCTGCGGTCGGCTCCAATCCTGCTTCTGCACCCGCGAGCGCCTGAAAGAAGTAGGCCCAGAACTCGCGCTTGTCGTCAACGTCCATCCTCTTGAACGCCGGACAGAAGGGCCGCACATCTTTCGCGAGATGTGATGAAAGAAGATCACTGGGCAGACCTTCTTCGATGATGCGATCCCACTCGGGATTCCACGATGGTTCGCCGAGTTGAACTTTCTTGAGCGCAATCGGCGTTGGCGGCGGACTCTTCACGCTTGTCTGCACAGAATCACTCTGTGCGCTTGCTCTGACGCAATGCGCGATCAGACCAACACAGATGACAAGAATGTATATTCCAGCTCTATATAACCTATCTACCATGCAGAGACTAAGATGCGTTTTAGCCCGGTGCGGTGGGCTCATCCGCATCGTCGGCTGCATGATTCAGATATCGATGCTCAAAACAGGGATGTTAGCCGCCAAGGCAGCGAACCGATGTTACTTACTGCGGCAGGCCTCCGCCCTGCCCCACATACACGTGCACCTTGACGCTGCCGATCGTTTGCGAACCACTCGTTGCCGTCCAGGTGACCTCGTGCCAGCGGGTTTTCTCCGCATTTGATGGAGTGATTTGCGCTCCAATCTGATAGCATTCGCCGGGCGCGACGGGGAACACCGTAGATTTCGAATCATCTTTCCATTCGGGCGGCAGCGTGCTCTTGAGCGCGACGTCTGTTTTGACGGAAGTGTGGTTGCAGATCGATAACGGAATCGTCATTCGCTCGCCCGGATCAGCCTGGATTTCGGGTATGGGAATCAGCGTAGCGAGCCGATCAAGATCGTGAGCTTTCCAGAACAGCGAATAGAAATGCCATGAGTCGCCGATTGCGAATGTGACCGCGTCCCGTTGCTCAACGCTGTAACCGCGGACGCGCGCAAACGGAATCGATCCCGGAGTGATGCCTTCGAATACGTCTCCGGTCGCTGCTCCGCCCACAAGAGATTTTCCGAAGATCAGATGCATGGGATACTCGAACTCGGAAAACTTGCCTGACTTCAGCGCTCGATCGCCAATATCGCCTTCTTGTGTTTGATAGAACGACTGCTGCTCTGCCATTAACTGCCCATACGACTTGTGCTCTGAGGTCGAAATGGTCGTCGCGTCATACGTTGGCCCGGTCCCATCGAGAAAGCTCTTGCGATATGGAGACTTCACTGCCGGATCGTGCCAATAGGGGCCGAAGTCTTCGAATGCGTCGGTGAAAAAGTAGAGCTTCTTCGGCTGCCAGGGCAGCATTGCTTCGGTCAGATTGGCCATATTGCCCAGTGCCGGGGAGATCTGCTCAGGAAAGCGGGTGGGGTCTCCCGCTGCATCGAATGCTTCCACCGCAAGCACGCCGGAAGCCTGGTGGTCCTCGTGATTTTCACCAACCACGCGATCGGGCAGCCAGGTGAGGATTACGTCGGGCCTGGTAATGCGCACCAGTCGCACGACTTCATCGAGAGCGAGGCCATGGTTCCAGTGGTCGAGCGAGCGCAAGACATTCTGACCGGGCGTATCGTGGCCGGGGAGAAACCACACGTTGTGAATGCCCCATGCCGCGAGCGCTCGGCGAGCCTCAATTTCACGGATCTGCCCGAGTGCATGGCCAGCCACATAGCCAACGCTGTTGCCGCCGCCATCACCGTTCGTGCAATAAACAACAGCGACGCGCTTGTGTTCATCGAGGGCAATGCGCGCCAAGTATGCGCCGATCACAACGTCATCATCGGGGTGCGCGACAACGAGCAGCACGTCGGCTTTGTAGCGCGAGTCGGGCGCGAGCAATGCAGGTGCTGTAGTGGATTGCGCAAGCGCTGAGCCAGGCGATGTTGCGAGGACGAGCATTGCCAGAATCCATTTAGTCACCGTCATGCAGATTCCTTTTCGTTGAAAATCTTCACACTTCCGGCCGGGCGAATTTCGCAACAGAGATCTGCGCTCGGTACCGAGTTGGAGGAGGTCAGAATGAGGCCCAGGGAGCGCGGGGAACAAATGCTCCGACGGGCGAGAAATGAGCTCAGATCAGGCGCCTGCAACGAGCGCTGCTTCGCGCGTGGGATCGAGCGTCTGGAAGCCTTCATTTTTCGCTGCGGCAAGCAGATGCTCCGAGGCCGAGACAAAAATGATTTCGGTCCCCTGGAACATGTCGCGAGCCACTTTGGCGGCGCCAAGTTGCAAAGCATCAGGCCAGCGCAGGGTGGACCGGTCGAGCAACTGACGTGCGGCTTCAAGAACCGCCGGATTCAGCGGTTCCTGCACAATGCGCGATGCTTCGAGTCGCAAGGTCTCGAGTGCTGCAGCAGCATCTTCTGGGCTGATGCTGCCCGTGCGTTCCCGGCGGCGAATTGCGGAGTACACCTCAAGCGGAGCCGAAGCGGCAATCAGCTTGCGATTATCCTCCACAGTCTCGAGCAGACGGATCAGCTCGTCCGTGCCCGGCTCCTGTACGAAGAGCTTGCCAAACGCCGTGGACTCGAGGAAATAGCAGCTCAAAGGCTTCCCCGTTCTTCCTGGATCGCTTCGGCGATGGAGCCATCATGCACCGCAACCGGATGAAACCTTTGCGCTTCCTCCGGGACGCCTGCCTCAGCTCGGTTCAGACGAATCGTCGTCGTCGGATACGCAGGGGTTTTCGGGTTGGCGATTTTGCTCGTCAGCACGACACCGCGTTGAATCGCTTCAGCAAGGACGGCCTGCCGCGATTCGGGGTGTTGGTTCCAGCGGAAAGTCTTGCGCGGTAGAAATGAATCGCGGAACCACTTAAGCGCGATGAAGGCGTGTCCACCGCGTTCCGCTTCGGCAAGTGCGCCGCACAATTCCTTTACTCTCGAATCCAGGTCCGCAGGGATAATTGTTTCCTGGCTGTCCTCGTCTTCGAGCGAATCGTGCAGGGAAGCGCGCTGCACGCGACTTTGGCGCGAAACCGATTCCGCGTTATCGATTTTTTCAAAATAGATGCGCACCTCATCCTCTTCGGGCGACCAGGAGCCGGCCGAAGCGCTGCGCCGTTTGCTGCGCCCGTTTTCGCTGCACAATTCCACAATCGCCTGGTATCCGAGCGGAGCAAGGAACTGCAGGGCGCGAGCGAGTCCAGGATCACTGGAGAATGCCAATTCGTTCAGGGCTTCTTCGATAATCTCTTCGGCGTCGGGGATGCTCAGATTGCCTACATCTACGCTGCTGTTCGCAGCTCTTGTCGATTTCATCTTCGATCTCCGTATAGCTTCTCTTTAGTCTTGCCGCACTGCCCGATGGATCTGAATTTCAAATTAACGTGCGGTGGACCCGGCCGGCGCGAGCCAATTCCAGCGAGAAGGATGCATTCTCTTGTTGTTTCACACGGGGGATTCGGAACAATATTTTCGCCTATCTAGGCTAACCCCTTCCATGGCAAATGAAAAGACCCGATCTTCAAGCTTTTTTGGGTCCGGGGCCGACCCATGGTTACCCGGTCATGACGTGCGGGAATCGGAAAAGTTGCATTACCTGGGTGATTTTCAGGTTGCTCAGGACTCCGTACAATGTGTTTATGCGGCGCTGTTTTGTTTTGGTGCTGTTCTGGCTCACGATCGTGCCGGGACGGTGCTCCTTTGCCCAGGCGTTTGATCTGGCGGGTCCCAAAGTTGATGTTCACGTCAAACGGGGTGAACTAACGCTTCCAATAGGTGAAGTGCCGAATCTTCTGCCTGGGGATCGGCTTTGGATCCATCCTGACCTGCCTGAGAGCCAATCCGCGCATTATGTGCTGGTGGTTGCGTTTCTTCGGGGGGTGACCAATCCGCCTCCACCCGAATGGTTCACCCGTGTGGAAACCTGGACGCGCGAAGCTCGCGAGGAAGGCGTATTCGTGGTTGTGCCCAATGAGGCGCAACAGGCGATCTTATTCCTTGCACCGGCCACAGGAGGCGATTTCAGTACGCTCCGAAACACGGTCCGAGGGCGTCCGGGGATGTTCGTTCGTGCGGATCAGGACCTCCAAATCGCCAGCTGGGATCGTATGCGTCTGGATGCGTACCTCGACGACGTTAAGAACAGTTCCCAATCCGATCCCAAGTTATTCAAAGAGCGTGCCGAAACCTCGGCTCGAAGCCTGGGGATCAAGGTCAACCAGGATTGTTTCTATAAGCCCATCGAAGAGCAGGCTTCCTGCCTTTCGGCGCATACCGAAGGACTGGTGATGGATGATAGCAACGCTCAAACCCGTGTTGCGCAGTTAACCGGCGGTTCAGCGGGCGACCTGATGAACCAGCTGAGCTATTCGACCGTCGGGGGCGCCGGCGCATATAGCCCTTACATCGGCGCAATCGTAGATACGGCGAAGATCCTTTCCTCGCTTCATACCGCGCATTACCAGTACATTCCGGCCCTCGCCCTACCGACACAGGACACTTTGAATCTTCGCCTTAGCGTGCCACCATCGTTCCGCGATCCGAAATCGGTGGTGGTGGTCGCTCTGCCGGCGATCGGGTCTGCGCAGTTGCCTCAACTGCACCCTGTAAATCCATCGGAGACATTTTGCGCACAGAAGCCCGGCCTGGTTCTTCCGGCCGAAGGAGCGCCGCTCGCGCTCTCGACTCGGCTCGCGCATGATTTGAGGCTGCACATCGAGACGAAGGGCAAATCTGTGGATCTGCCGCTAACGGCGGATCCAGCCGAGGGTGGTCTTGTTGTCGAGCATCCCGCGCCCATTTTTCCAGTCGATGAAGTGACTGGTGTGGTACGGGGCAAATGGGGATTCGATGAATGGGACGGGCCGCACTACCTGCTTCGCTCATCGTTGCCCGGAAAATGGAAAGTGCTTTCCAGCGATGAACTGGCGCTTGTCGTGGGACGCGATGACTCGCTGCACGTTGAGGGAGTGAGCACTCTGTGCGTCCAGGACATCAAGCAGGTGATGAGCGGGGGCGAACAAATGCCGCTTACCTGGAAATCAGAGAAAGAGAATCGTCTCGAAATCTCGGTGCCGATGAAAGACGCGTCCCCGGGAGCGGTCAAGATCGCGATCAGGCAATACGGTTTGGACAAGCCCGACACTTTGACACTTACCGCATATTCGGAGGCCGCCTCGCTCAACCGGCTGTCATTCAGCTCGGGCGATGCGGAAGCGGAGTTGACCGGCACCCGGCTCGACGAAGTGGCAAAAGCGACCTTGAAGGGAGTTAATTGGACGCCTGCCGGCCTGACCCGCGTTCAGGATTCTGACAAGCTGGCCATGAAGGCTGACAGTTCTACCGAAGCCATCGAGCCCGGTACCCCCTATTCCGCCAGCGTGCAATTGCGTGACGGCAGGGAACTGAAAGTACCTGTCACGGTCGAGGCGCCACGTCCGCAGATTGCCCTTCTCAGCAAGGGCACGCAGGATCAGCCATCGGATGCGCCTTCATCGGTCAAACTGGGAAGCACGGATGACCTGCCCGTGGAACGGCGGCTGGTTTTCTTTCTAAAATCCAAAACCCCGGCGAATTTTCCGCGAACGGAGAAGGTTGAAATCGCCGCCGTGGATGGCAGCTTCCACACTGTGCTTTCCCTCTCCGATGGAAGCTTGATGCTCGAAGACGCGAAGACTGCGTTGGGCGTGGTCGAACCACTTTCGCGGTTTGGATCATCCGCTTTCGGCCCGGTGGAGGCACGCGCCGTTTCAGCAAATAACGTTGCGGGTGACTGGCTGCCGCTTGGGACACTCGTGCGACTCCCCGGATTCAAGGAGTTACGCTGCCCGCGGGCCATCTCAAGACCGTGCTTGCTGACCGGCAGCAATCTCTTTCTGGCAACGAGTCTTTCTGCAACGCCCGAATTCGATAATCCGATCGATATACCGCCAGACTTTACCGGCACCGAACTCGCTGTGCCTCATCCGACGGGGGGAAATCTTTATCTGAAGTTGCGTGATGATCCCGCGACGGTGCAAACGCTACTTTTGCCGGTGCTGCCGATGCCTCCGGGCACCGCGCCCCCTGCAAAACTGGAACCGAGCCAGCCGGCAGGCACCACCCCGAACGGGCCGGAGATTCAAACGCGGCCTGCGGGTGGACAGACCGCCCAGCCTAACGCGCCTCATTCACAACCTGATGTTCCGGCCTCGGGTCCAAGCAGCGGCGCGCGAAAGAACACACCTTCTGCGTGAGGCCGGATCGTGATCGCTCAGCGGAAGTGCGCGCGATTCTCTTCTGCGAATTGAGCCTTGTCCTGCGGCAAGTCGAACTCGGAAAAGATTGCGTGCTGCGGACAAATCGACGCGCAGTTCCCGCAGTCAATGCACTCATCCGGGTTGATGAAGAGATGAGGGACGGAATCCGCGTCCGGGTCAGTTGATTGAGGCGAAATCGCAGCAGTGGCGCACTCTGCGGCACATACAAAGTCCTTGGAGCAAGCGTCAGTAATTACATAAGCCATAAGAATTCCTTGTTCATGGGAGGCTCAACTGCAGATCCCAACAAGCCGAGGTTATCTGTCTGTCCCGATGTGGTTCCGTGACCCGAATCACAAACGCGAGGAATCGAGTTGATTACTTCGGATTGCGGGTTGCAACGCTCGATTTATCTCGAATTGACACTCTATTCGCAGGACTGCAGCCACCATCGAAACATGACTTCCGCAACTTCGAACCGTTTCGGTCGAACACTGCGCTATTTCAGCGGTCGCGGCTGCGCGCACGTGCACGACATGCGGCGGATGCCGCGTCACATTGCCGGCTTCGCGATTCGCCCCTTTGCGATTGCCGGGGCCCTTCTATTCCGCGGCGCGCGCGATGTCCAATCCGAAACGGCGCTGTAGCGATCCAGCGGCAAGGGAACAGTCCGCAGTTTATGCTGGGAGCATGCTCAGGGCTTTTCGATTTCTGGTGATTGCCGGACCTGCGGTTTTTCTCGTCACCTTTTCGATGAGCGCTCCGGCTCAGAACAATAAATCTGACTGGTCGTTTGCCGTCTCGGGCGACAGCCGGAATTGCGGCGATTTCGTGATGCCTGCCATCGCAGCGAAGGTAAAGACCGAGAACGACGATTTCTACTGGCACCTTGGCGATTTCCGCTGGATGAGCCAGCCGGACCAGGACATGCTCGCGATGTTGCCTGCCGATACTCACCTATCGAACCAGGAATATCAGCAGCGCGCATGGGATGATTTTCTGGTTCACCAGATAGCGTCCTTTGGATCCGTGCCAGTCTTCCTCGGCCGCGGCAATCATGATGCAGTCAGTCCCATGACCCGTGAAGCTTACATCCAGAAGTTCTCACAATTCCTCGATCGTCCGGAGATCGCGGCGCAACGCTCCGCCGATGGCGCGAGCGGGGCGCCAATCGGACCCTGGTATCACTGGAGTCACAACGGTGTTGATTTCATCACCCTCGATAACGCCACGCACGATGAATTCACGGAGGCGCAACTCCACTGGCTTCGCAGCTTACTGGAACACGATGAGGCGCCTCACTCCGGGATACGCGCGGTCGTGGCTGGCATGCACGAGGCCTTGCCCCACTCGACGGGCGCAGAGCATGCAATGGACGATTGGGCAGCAGGCATGCACACGGGCGAGCAGGTCTATCGATGGTTATGGGACGCCCAGGCTTTGGGATTGCATGTGTATTTCATTGCCAGCCATTCGCACTATTATTCGCCGGATATTTTCGACACTCCGTATTGGAGGGATCATGCCACTGATGTCGTGCCGGGATGGATTATCGGAGCCGCAGGAGCACATCGTTATCGGCTGCCCAAGGATGCGAAGCCTGGCGCGAAAACGCATTTCTATGGATATCTCCGCGGGACCGTGCACGCTGACGGGACCATTGCCTTCACGCTGCATGAGCTAAATGAAGCCGACTTAGTTCAGGCAAAATGGCCCAATGCACCGCTCGGCGCGATCCACGAGTGCTACATTCACAACGCTGATGAGTGAGGCTTGCCGAGCAGGACTCAGACTCGAGTTACGCGGACACCCTGGCGCTCAAATGGCGCAATCACCTCATTGGAAGCTCCAGTGTCGGTGATCAGCAGATGAATTTCGCTCGCGGGGCATATAAAAGCAGGACTGACTTTGGCGAGTTTGCTGGAGTCGGCCACCACGATGATTTCCTTGGCTTGCTTCAGCATCTTGCGAAAGACCAAGGCTTCATCGGTTTCGAGGGTAGTGGCTCCGCGTTCCGGCTCCAATCCGGTCACGCTCAGAAATACCTTGTCCATGTAGACGTCATCGAGAAACGCGAGTGCTGCGCTACCGGTGAGCGAGAAGGACCACGCCCAGGGAACAACGCCTCCAGTGAGAAACGTTCGAATGCCGGGCTGGTTGCAGAGCTCCATGCCGATGTTGATCGCGTTCGTAATTACCTGGATTTTTCCACGGTGCCGCAAGCTTCGGCCGATGTGAGTCGTGGTTGTACCGGCCGTGAGCCCGACTGTCTCATTCGCCTGGACCAGCTCCGCTGCGGCCAGCCCGATGCGGCGCTTTTCTTCGGCAAAACGCTGTTCGCGGGCGATAAACGAGCTGTCGTAGCGGAACGGCTCATAGAGAAGAGGCTCGACCAGAGTTGCTCCGCCGTGCGTGCGCCGAATGAGCCCACGGCTTTCCAACCTGGCCAGATCACGGCGTATGCTGGGTGCGGATGAGCCGGCCACTGCCAGGATCTCGTCCACCGTTGCGCTGCCTGTTCTAAGAAGGAATTTGATGATTTGTTCGGAGCGTCGGTCGAGCGCTTCACTCATATCGCACCCGATTCTATCCCTTTCAGTGATCAAAATGGCAGCGTTTTGCAACATTTTTGAGCGCTTTCGCCGAGGATCTCGTTGAATATGCCAACTCCTTGATCGATCGAGCGCGATATGATCGAGATTATCAACCCGATCGGAACCAGCCGATTTGGCCGCAGGACGGATCGCATGGCACGTTTTGAGCACGAGATGTTACGCGAGATCTACGAGCAGCCCGAGGCGCTCGCACGCACTTTTGACCTTTACCTGAAAGATGGGGTCCTCAACCCGGACGTGGCGAAGTCGATTGCCGCATGGAGCAATCCTTCCGGTGAAGTCCTGATCTGCGCGAGCGGTACCAGCCGCCATTGCGGCCTAGCAGGCGAAATCCTGCTTGAGGATTTATGCGGATTTGCCGTTGATGTCGAGTATTCGAGCGAATACAGCCTGCGGGGTGGAATCGACCAGCGCCGCCCCGCAGTTATCGTGATTTCGCAATCGGGCGAGACGTCTGACACGCTCGCCGCGCTGCGCGAGGTGCGTGCTCGAGGTCAGGCAACGATCGCCATTACCAATGCGGCTACGTCGACTATGGCTCGGGAGGCCCAGTTCTCTATGCCCTTGGGCGCGGGATTCGAGAAAGCGATCCCCGCAACGAAGAGCTTCACATGCCAGTTGGCTGTCTTGTTCTTGATTGCACTTTACGAGGCGAAGCGCCTGGGTACGATGGATGCCGCAACCCTCGATGGCAATCTTGACCGGCTGCGGGCATTGCCTGCCGAGATCAAAGGACAGCTCGATGGCTGGCAGCACGCGATGGCCGGTTTGGCACACAAGTACACAGCGGCAAGCAGCTTCTTGTATCTGGGACGCGGCATTCACTATGCCATCGCGCGCGAAGGCGGCCTCAAGATGAAGGAAACCTCGTACGTGCACGCGGAGGGCTATCCAACAGGCGAGCTGAAGCATGGACCGAATGCGCTGGTCAGCGACGAAGTCCCACTCGTGGTAATGGCCACGGTGGACCGTTCGCTGCCGGCGTCAGTGGTGCGCTATGAGAAGACGGTGCAGTTGCTTGAGGACATGAAGGCTCAGGGAGCCAGAGTGGTCGCGCTCGCGAATACCGACGACAAAGAAGTCGCGGGCTTGGTGAGCGATTGCGTCGAGTTGGCCCCGACAACGGAATACCTGATGCCGATTGCCGAGATCATTCCCCTGCAGATGTTCGCCTATTTCATGGCGCTCGAGCACGGGGTGGACGTGGAACGGCTCAGGAATCTTTCGAAGGCCGTCATCGAGCCCTGATCTCGAAGCAGACCCAGCTATGCCGTCGCCCGCTTTGCGAAGTGTGCTTCGATCTCCTCGAGTGTCTTGCCCTTTGTCTCCGGCAAGAGGAATGCAACTGTGAGGAAGTAAATTGCCGTGAATCCTGCGAAGAGGAAGAACATCGACGAGTAGCCGTACTTGCTCACAAACGGCAGGAAGATCGCAAGCAGCACCGCGGAGACGAGCTGATTGATGACCAGCGCGATGCTCATTCCGTTCGAGCGGATGCGGGTCGGCATTAGCTCTGATAAGGCGAGCCACACGCACACCCCCGGCCCCATGGCGTAGAACGCGACGAACGTGTAGAGACAGAACGCGATGAGCCAGCCATGACCGGAGCCGGGCACGGCGCCTATGACTGCCTTCTTGATCACGAGTGGCGCCGTGTGGGCAGCATTGAAGTTCGCGAAGGGATCCTGGAAAAATGCCTGCACTCTGCCCACAGGCACTCCATCCGCCCGCGTGACGCTCAGCGGCGCTGCCGCCGGATCGTCAGAGCGGACGAAGGTCGTCGACGATGTGAAGTCCCCATAGGAATAGATGATGGCGAATGAGGCGCGATCGGGATGGATCGGACCGCCCGCCTGTCCCACCCCGGCGAGCAACTGTTCTGCTTCCTTGGGCGTGAAATGAATCGCCAGGTCTTGATTGGGTCCCACCCGTGCCTGCAACAGGCGTGCACAGTCGACGCTGGACTTTTCTGTGGCGAGGAAAAGCACTCCCGTCGTAACCATTGACGCGATAATGCCGCCGGTGCCGAGGACCATCAGGAAACGGCGGCCCTTGCGATCGACAAGGTTCATGCCCACCATGGTCATCAGGAAATTCATGCAGGTAAACACGACGTATCCCCAATGCGCCTGCAAGTCCGAGAGCCCGCTTTGCAACAGGATTCCAGCGTTGTATCCGACCAGGGAGTTGATGCCGGTTGCCGTGTTGCAGGAAAGAATGAGGCAGGCCAGCAAAAAGGGAACCACGTATTTCCGGCGCAGCAGCGACTCGCGAACCTTTTCGCCCGTTGCGCGCTCGACAGACTGGCTCCGGGCCGTCTCTTCCATCTCGGCCAGTTCCCTGGCAGCCTGTTCTGTCGTCCGCGAGCGCAACAAGGCTGTGTGCGCCTTCTCTTTGCGCCCGCGGCGAAACAGCCAGCGTGGCGATTCGCTTACCATCAGGCTTCCGGCAACAAACAGCACGGCCGGAGGCAACGAGACCCAGAAGATACGGCGCCAGGCCTGATTCTTGAAGGCAAACAGTGCTGCGGCATCGGCGATCTTCGAGACTGCTTGAACGCGATAGCTGTAGTAAATGCCAATGAGCGCAGCCACAACGATTCCCAGCGTGAGCAGCCATTGAAAGATGCCAGTCCCTCTGCCGCGCGTCGACGCAGAGAGGCATTCAGCGAGATACAGCGGCACCACGACTCCGATGAATCCGCCGCTCATGCCCTGAAGCAAGCGGCCAAAGAACAGCGCGACATAGCCGTGCGAAAGAGCGATCACAGGAATGCTGATGATGAACGCAAGCCCGCTGAGAATCATCAGGGGCTTGCGTCCCATCCAGTCGGCGAGCAGTCCCGCAAACAAGGTCGAGAGAACGCTTCCCAACAAGACGGCGGCCACGATCACAGAGAGCTGCGCCGCAGTCAGGTGCGACGTCGCCTCTAGGTATGGCAATGCGCCGCCGATGATTCCCACGTCGATTCCGTAGAGCAGCCCGCCCAGTCCGGCAACCAGCTGTAGAAACAAGTTGTAACCGCGCTTGGCGGAAGAATCGACGGAGCCTTCAATGATTGTCACGGGTTGGCCTCTTGCGACGAGCTGATCTGCCGAGAATTGGCCCGCAAGACAACGCGGCTGCATTCGGCGAGACTCGAATTCGAATGGATCGAAACACGCATAGCAAGTCTACAATGACCACTTGCCGCATAAATGCTCATCTAAATGGGCTGAAGAAAGGGGGTTGGGCGGATCAACCGGGCGTCATTTAATACAGCAGGTATTTTGCGCGAAGGCTTTTGAAACCCTCGATCGCATCCTGCCAGTTTTCCGCAATGCGCCGCGGATCTTCGCCATTCATCACCGCATCAAGCGAGGCTTGATTGCGCATGAGGCCATCTATGGCAGCGATTTTGTATTGATTTGGATACAGGTGATATAGAGCGGCGGCGATCTCGAGGCCCAGTTCCGGCGCGTCCAGGGATTCACGATCCGTCACAACGATATTCACGCCCAGGCATCTTTGTCCCTCGTAGACTGACGCGCTTGGCCTAAACGATATGGGGACAAAGCGAACCCCATCGATCTCCCGCGTATTTAAGTAGGCGGCGAGCCCTGGCGCATCGATCCATGGCGCGCCGATCAGCTCAAACGGCGTGTCGGTACCTCGTCCCACGGAAACGTTGGTGCCCTCAACCATGCCGATTCCGGGGTAAAGCGTGGCCTCCGTCAGATTGCGCAGGTTCGGAGAAGGGTCAATCCACAGCCTGCCGGTGGAGTCGAACCAGTCGCCGCGCATCCACCCTTCCATTTTCACGACGGTCAGATCTGCTCCGATGTGGCGTTCGGCGTTGAACATTCTCGCCAGCTCTCCCATAGTCATTCCGTGGCGAACCGGCGTTTGCCAGTAGCTGACAAATGCCTCACGCCCGCTGTCGGCAATCGGGCCCTGTACGTAAACGCCGTTGATCGGATCCGGGCGATCAAGAACAATGATCGTCTTGCCCGATTTCGCGGCCGCCTCGAGAAAATAGCCCATGGTGCTCTCGTATGTATAGAAGCGCACGCCGGCGTCCTGTATGTCGTAGACAATTGCGTCGATGCCAGACATTTCGTTCTCTGTCGGACGCCGCTTCGCATCGGTGTCTCCATAGACGCTGTAGATGGGAGCGCCGGTGTCTGGGTCCTGTGAGTCGGGGATGTCGGTCGTATCGAGTTTGCCGGCAATCCCGTGTTCGGGACTGAAGATCGCAGCAAGTTTCAGCCCCGGTGTGTGTGCCAGTATGTCGGCGGTTCGGCGGCCATGCGAATCGAACGCTGTCTGGTTGGTCACGAGCCCGATGCGAACGGGATGATTCGGGTCCGGACGCAAATCGCTGAACGCGTGTTCTTCGAGCACGTCAATGCCTGTCTTCACATCGCCGTTGCGCACCGTGAAGCGCCGGTCGGCCATGAGTGATTCGTTGTAGCCGGTAATGCGCGCGAGACGTAGCTGATCCTTTTCCGGAACGGTCAATTCGAGAGCCTGGGCCACGGCATCCGCAATGCGCGAACGCAGCGAGACGATGGAGTGGCCGCCGTTGGGATGAACCCGATTCGTAAGAATGACGATGTAAGTGTCAGTGACCGGGTCGATCCACAAAGACGTGCCAGTAAATCCTGTATGGCCGTAGGAGCCAACCGGCAGCAGTTCGCCGCGATTGGTGGCAAACGGCGAATCGATGTCCCAACCCAGTCCGCGCAGGCTGGCCGCATTCGCCGCCTGTTGCGGTGTCGACATCTTCTCGATTGCCAACCGGCTCAGGATGGTCGAGCCATTGAGCAGTTCCTGCGCAAAGATCGCCATATCATCGGCCGTCGAAAACAGTCCGGCGTGCCCGGCGACACCTCCCATCCGCCGTGCCGTCGGATCATGGACGACTCCACGAAGCATCTTTCCGTTTTCGTCATACTGTGTCGGCGCAATTCGAGGAATCCAACTGGCAGGCGGGAGAAACCGCGTGTGGCTCATTCCTAGCGGCTCAAAGATGTGCTTGGTCGCGTACTCATTCAGAGGCATGCCGGTCATTTTCTCGACCAGGAAGCCGAGTGTTTCGAAATTGATATCGCTATAGACGAAGCGAGCGCCCGGCGGCGACTGCGGCGTCTGCTGCATCACCATCATGTACGCTGCGGCGCGTCCCTGCCATGGGTGCTTCAGATCGAGATCCGGAGCAAGGCCGGAATAGTGGGTCATCAACTCGCGAATCGTGATCTCCGCTTTCCCGTTTTGCGCGAAATCCGGAAGGTACGCGGCCACCGGATCGTTGAGCCGGATTTTTCCTCGCTCCATCAGTTGCATCACGGCCGTCGTGGTGGCGATGCATTTGGTCAGCGACGCCATGTCGAAGACGGTGTCGACGGTCATGCGCTCGCGTGTGGGCTCAAGCGATCGCGATCCGAACGCCTTGCGGTAGATGACGTGCCCGTTGTGGCCGACCAGCACCACACCGCCTGGAATGCGTCCATCCGCGATTTCCTGTTCCATGATGGAGTCGATTGCATCAAGGCCTGCGCGTTCCGAATTCGCCGCTGCGTTGGCACCAGGACTCTGCGCAGGGACCTGCCAGGCTCCAAGAAAGGTTAAGAAGAGAAGCAAACCACCGAGCCGGACCGGGCTCTGACGGCCCGCAATCCTTGAGTCCGACCTGATTTTTCCCACAATTGTGATGAGTTCCTCCTTGTCCAGGTGCCGGCTTGCACAGTTTCTTTTTCGATTATGCCCCGCCTTCTCGGGCAGGGTCATCGTTTCCCGCATCAGTCAGTTCATCGAGAGGCAATTCGCGACCATTCGCTCCCGCTGACTGGTTGGCAGCCTGGAGCAGTCGGCTCCGCATCAGATCAGAGGAGTTACACCTGCGAGCGGATTGGAATTTATCCGATTCCGGTGCCATCTCAACGTGAACCGGATATTCTTTGGTAGCCCGTTCTCAATCGGCCCCGCATTGAGACAAATCGTCGTAAATACCCGTCATATAACACGTTCGGTCTCATTGATACCGCTTCCCTTATCCCCGGGCTAAATGCCTTGTAGTCATCACCTTCGCGTAAAGAAAAGTTCGCATTGGAATTCGACAGAACGAGAGTGAACATGAATCAAGAACCGCCTTCAGGCTCATTTTCTCCAAGGCCAAACCCGGCCATTGTTCCCCCTCAGCACAAACACCGCCGGCACGCCTGGGTTTGGGTAGTCGTGCTCGCCGCCTTTGGGTTGCTGTTTTACTGGGTGATCACCCAGCACAACAAGGCTCAAGCCGCTGTGACCGGGGGTGGACGTCGCGGTGTCACCGGCCCCGTGCCGGTGACGACGGCAACAGCGCGCACCGGGTCGATCAACGTGTATCTTGGCTCGATTGGCACGGTCACTCCTGTCTATATGGCGTCGATTACGGCGCAAGTGACCGGCGTGATTACTGCGGTTCACTACCGCGAGGGCCAGTACGTCAAGAAGGGCGATCCGCTGATCGACATCGATCCCCGGCAGTATGCCGCGCAGCTTGCCGAGGCACAGGGCCTGCTCGAACGCGACCAGAACCTTCTGGCCGAAGCCAAAATGGACCTGGAACGATACCAGGAGGCGTGGAAGAAGAATGCGATTCCGCGCCAAACGCTCGAGGATCAGGAGAAGGTCGTCCTTCAGGACCAGGGGACCGTGAAGAACGACGAAGGCACCGTCCAATACGACGAGGTGCAGCTCTCCTACTGCCACATCACGTCGCCGATCAACGGGCGCGCGGGACTTCGTCTCGTCGATCCCGGAAATCTTGTTACCGCCAACTCGACTACAACGCTGGTCGTGGTCACGCAGGTGCAGCCGATTACGGTTATCTTCACCATTAACGAAGACGATTTGCCGGAGGTCATCCAGCATCAGAAGGGCGGCAAACGGCTCCAGGTCGACGTCTATAACCGGACGCAGCAAAGTCTTCTTTCCACGGGCACCCTCGCGACCACGGATAATCTGATCGATACCACCACCGGCACGATCAAGCTGCGAGCCGAGTTCGACAACAAGAGCGGGATCCTCTTTCCCAATCAATTCGTGAATGCCCGGCTTCTCGTGAATACGCTCGAGAATCAGACGCTCGTCCCTTCTTCTGCGGTTCAACACAATGGGAATCAGGATTTTGTGTATGTGATCAGCGATGGCAAGGCATCGATGCGCCAAGTCAAATCCGGAAACTCTGATGCAGGCAATACGAGCGTTCAGGGAATTCAGCCGGGCGACGTCGTAGCCAATAGCAGCTTTGAGAAGCTTCAAAGCGGCTCGCAGGTCACCATTTCCAAAGTGAAGCTTCCGACGGCATCCGAGACTTCAGGGAGCAACGCTCCATGAATCCGTCCCGGATTTTTATCCTCAGGCCCGTTGCTACAGCTTTGCTGATGGTGGCGATTCTTCTGGTTGGTGTGGTGGCGTATACCCAGCTGCCGATCTCGGCACTGCCTGAGGTCGACTATCCGACCATCCAGGTGCTGACGTTTTATCCGGGCGCCAGCCCTGACGTAACGGCAACCACGATCACGGCGCCCCTAGAACGTCAGTTCGGAGCGATGCAAGGTCTCAGCCAGATGACCTCTACCAGCGCCGGCGGAGTCTCGGTCATTGTTTTGCAGTTTGACCTTTCGCTTGATCTTGACGTGGCAGAAGAAGAGGTACAGTCAGCCATCAACGGGTCGCAGAGTTACCTTCCTTCCGACCTGCCGACTCCTCCGGTGTACAACAAGACCAATCCCGCGGATGCGCCGGTGCTCACGCTCGCGATCACCTCCGATTCCATGCCGCTTTCGGATGTGGAGGACCTGGTCGACACGCGCCTGGCGCCGCGGATTTCGCAGTTGGCCGGGGTAGGACTGGTGAGCATCAGTGGCGGCCAGAAACCTGCTGTGCGCATCCAGGTGAATCCAACCCAGTTGGCCTCGTACGGCTTGAACATGGAGGACGTTCGCACCGCGCTGACGCAGGCAAGCGCGAACTCCGCCAAAGGGAACTTCGACGGGCCGCGGCAGGATTATCAGATCGACGCCAACGACCAGATCACGGATGCCGCGGGATACAAGAACGTCGTGGTCGCCTACTCGAATGGCGCGCCAGTGTTCGTGCACAATATCGCGAATGTCGTGAATGGCGTCGAGAACTCGAAAGAGGCGGCATGGATGAACGAGACACCTGCCGTGATTCTCAACATTCAGCGCCAGCCGGGCGCAAATACGATCGCCGTAGTCAAGCGAATTCGCCAGATTTTGCCGCAGCTCGAGGCCAATCTGCCTGCTTCCATTCAGGTCCACACCATGACCGATATGACCACGAGCATTCAGGCTTCGGTCAACGACGTGGAATTCGAGCTAGGGCTGACCATTGCCCTCGTGGTGATGGTCATTTTCCTTTTCCTGCGCAGCCTGCGCGCGACCGTTATTCCCAGCGTTGCTGTTCCGCTCTCCCTGGTAGGCACATTCGGCGTGATGTACCTTCTGGGATACAGCCTCGACAATCTCTCGCTCATGGCGCTCACGATCTCGACTGGATTCGTGGTCGACGACGCCATCGTCATGATCGAGAACATCTCGCGTTTTCTCGAGGAGGGCATGGCTCCGCTGGAAGCAGCGCTCAAGGGCGCCGGCCAGATCGGGTTCACCATCGTTTCGCTGACCGTGTCATTGATCGCGGTGCTGATCCCGCTGCTCTTCATGGGCGATGTGGTGGGGCGCCTGTTCCGCGAATTTGCCGTGACGCTCGCCGTTACCATCATCATTTCGGCCGTGGTATCGCTCACTCTCACGCCCATGATGAGTTCGCGCATCCTGCGCCATACCCCGGAGGAGCAGCAGTCGCGCTTTTATCACGCCTCGGAACAGATGTTCAAACGCATGATCGCGTTCTACGGACGCACGCTGCGCGTCGTCTTGCGCTATCAGACGATCACGCTGCTGGTAGCGTTAGGAACGCTGGTTCTGACGATTCTGCTCTACATCTATATCCCCAAGGGCTTCTTCCCGGTGCAAGATACCGGCGTCATCCAAGGCATCTCGCAGGCGCAACAGTCCATTTCTTATAACGACATGTCTGAGCACCAGCAGGCACTGGCACGCATCATTCTGGACGACCCGGCGGTGGAGAGCCTCACATCCTTCATCGGCGCCGATGGCGTTAACACCACGCTGAATTCGGGACGTTTTTCCATCAACTTGAGGCCCATCAACCAGCGCCATGAAAGCGCTTCCGACGTGATTCGCCGGCTGCAGAAGTCGCTACAGCAGGTGTCCGGGATGCATCTCTACATGCAGCCGGTTCAAGACATCACAGTCGACGACCGCGTGAGCCGCACGCAATACCAGTACACGCTCGAAGATCCGGACACGAACGAACTGGGCGAGTGGACAGGGAAGTTTGTCTCTGAACTCAATAAAATGCCGCAACTGGAAGACGTGGCGACGGATCAGCAAACGGGTGCGCGGGCCGTTTCGCTGGTCATTGATCGCGTTACCGCGTCGCGCCTCGGCATCGCGCCCACCACCATCGACAACACGCTCTACGACGCATTTGGCCAGCGCGAGATCAGCACCCTCTACACGCAGACCAATCAGTATCACGTGATCCTCGAAGCCCAACCGGAATGGCAGCGGAATCCGTCGAAGCTGAATGACCTCTACATTCAGTCGAGCGCTTCTTCGGGAACCAGCGGTGCGGGACCAGTCAGTTCTTTCTCAACCTCGGCCTCCGCGGCAGCCGGTTCGAACGCACTCACAACATCTGTGCGCTACACACCTTCCTCATCCGTGCTTACGGCTCCGGTTAGCGCGTTACCGCGCGTTGCCGCATCCGGTACATCGTCGCCGAGCACTGGGACGATCGCCGGGACTACCCTCAACGCATCTACTGCGTCCTCTGGAGCCAACGCGGTCCCGCTCGGCGCGTTCACCAAGGCATACCCCATCACGGAAGCACTCTCGATCAATCACCAGGGCCAGTTCCCTTCAGTCACCGTTTCATTCAACCTGGCTTCGAACGCTTCGCTGGGCACGGCGATCACCGACATCAACAAAGTTGCGAAGAACTTGAATTTCCCCGCAAGCCTCCAGGCCAGTTTTCAAGGAACCGCGGCATCCTTTGAAAACTCGCTTTCAAACGAGGCACTGCTGATTCTTGCCGCACTCGTCACCGTGTATATCGTCTTAGGCGTTCTGTATGAGAGCTTCATCCATCCAATCACGATTCTTTCGACGCTGCCGTCTGCGGGCGTCGGTGCGCTCCTCGCGCTCATCATTTGCCGCCAAGACCTTTCGGTGGTGGCCATCATCGGAATCATCCTGCTGATTGGCATTGTTAAGAAGAACGGCATCATGATTGTCGATTTCGCTCTTGAGGCGGAGCGCAACGAAGGCAAGTCTTCGACGGAAGCAATCTTTGAAGCGAGCCTGCTACGCTTCCGGCCCATCATGATGACGACCATGGCTGCGCTGCTCGGTGGTCTGCCACTGGCTCTCGGAACGGGGCTCGGCTCGGAACTGCGCCGTCCTCTGGGCATCGCCATGGTTGGCGGGCTGCTGTTAAGCCAGATTCTCACCCTCTACACGACGCCGGTCATTTATGTGTTCTTTGATCGCCTTGCTCAACGTCTGACCCACAAGAGGCCGTCGGGCGGGCGGGTCGACGATGGGCCACAGGCCGCAACGGGGCGCGCATGATTCTGTCCGCCCCATTCATCCGCCGGCCGATTGCCACGACCCTGCTCACCATCGCAGTGGCAATCGCGGGCGCCATCGCGTTTTATGCTTTGCCGGTTTCGCCGTTGCCGCAGGTCGATTTTCCGACTATCAGCGTGAATGCCAGCCTTCCCGGAGGCAGCGCGGAGATCATGGCGGCTTCGGTCGCCACGCCGCTTGAGCGCCAGTTCAGTCATATTGCCGGGGTGACGGAGATGACCTCTTCCAGTTCCCTCGGCTCGTGCTCCGTTACGCTGCAATTCGATCTGAGCCGCAACATTGATGGAGCTGCGCGCGACGTTGAATCCGCCATCAATCAGGCGCGGACCTATCTTCCGATCAATCTTCCGGCCAACCCTTCGTATCGCAAGGTGAATCCGGCTGACGCACCCATCATGATCCTCGGACTCACCTCGAACAAATACGACGTAACCAAGATCTACGATCTCGCTTCTACAGTTCTGGCGCAGAAGCTCTCGCAGATCCAGGGCGTCGGGCAGGTGAATGTCGGCGGCGGAGCGACGCCCTCGGTACGCGTTGAGGTCGATCCCAAGAAGCTCGAGAGCTTTGGCCTTACGCTGGGTAATGTTCAATCTATCCTGAGCTCGCAAAACTCGCACGAGCCGCGCGGCCAGCTCTATGATGGGCAGATTTCGGAAGACATCATCACCAACGATCAGATCTCACTTGCCGACCAGTACAAGCCCCTGATTATCGCGTATCGGAACGGCGCCGCCGTTCGTCTTTCCGATGTTGCCGACGTCAGCAACTCGACGCAGAACGTTCGAACTGCCGGCTACATGGACGGCACTCGCGCGGTCTTCATCATCATTTTCCGCCAGCCCGGCGCCAATATCATTCAAACCGTTGACCGCGTGCGAGCCGCGCTGCCTTTCCTGAAGGCCGTTCTGCCCGAAGGCATCACGACCACAATCGTACTGGATCGCACCACCACGATTCGCGCGTCAGTCAGCAACGTTGAACGCACGCTGGTCGGCTCGGTCATCCTTGTCGTCCTGGTTGTCTTCATTTTTCTGCGCAGTCCGCGCGCCACTCTCATCCCCACTGTGGCCGTGCCGGTATCGCTCATCGCTACATTCGCGGCGATGTACCTGTTCGATTACAGCCTCGATAACCTGTCGCTGATGGCGCTCACCATTGCGACCGGATTTGTTGTTGACGATGCCATCGTGGTGATGGAGAACATCACGCGCTACATCGAGGGTGGAATGAATGCCTTTGATGCGGCATTGCGCGGGGCAAAGGAGATCGGGTTCACCGTTTTCTCGATCAGCATGTCGCTCATCGCCGTGTTCATTCCGATTCTCATGATGGGTGGCATCGTTGGCCGCCTGTTCCGTGAATTCGCGGTCACATTGTCCACGGCAATCATCGTGTCGATGGTCATTTCACTGACGACCACGCCCACCATGTGCGCCCATCTGCTCAAGACTGAGCCGGAGGGGAAACAGCACAACATTCTCTATCGGACCAGCGAGCGAGTCTTTAACGGATTGCTATCGGTTTATCGTCATTCGCTTACCTGGGCGCTGGATAACCCGTTGCTGATTCTGATTGTGCTGGCGCTCACGGTTGCATTGAATGTGGTTGTCGTCGTCCGTATTCCCAAGGGGTTCTTTCCCACGCAGGACACCGGTGCAGCTGTTGGCCTGGTTCAAGGCCCGCAGGATGCTTCATTTCCCCTCATGAATTTCTCGATTCAGCATTTAGTCGCCATCATCAAAGCGGATTCCGGGGTTGACCATGTGAACGCCTACACCGGCGGAAACGGCGCCAGCAACGGCGGATTCATATACATCGCGCTCAAACCGCTCGGACCGGAGCGCAAAGAGACCGCCACGGAAATTATCAACCGCCTTCGGCCAAAGTTGAGCCGTCTTCCTGTCGCCTCGGCATTTCTGCAGCCTGTGCAGGATCTCAGAATTGGCGGACGTTCCAGTGCGGCTTTGTATCAGTACACCATCCAGGCCGACAACATCACGGACCTCTTCCACTGGGGACCGATTCTGCTGGCAAACATGAAAAAATTGCCTGGCCTGCTCGATGTCAACACCGATCAGCAGAATGGCGGGCTTCGCGAACTGCTCGATTACGATCGTGTGACAGCCGCACGGCTGGGCCAGACCGCGCAGTCACTCGACCAGTCGCTCTATAGCGCATTCGGGCAGTCAGAAGTTTCAGTTATCTATACACAGCTCAACCAGTATTACGTCGTGATGGAAGTCGCGCCGCAGTACTGGCAGGATCCATCCGGGCTCAGCAATATTTACTTCAAGCCCCCCGGAACAGCGACGGGAATCGCCGGGGCCAATTCAGTTGCTCCACTGCTTGGCGTGGTGAAGACCCAGACCAGCACCACACCTCTTCAGATCAATCACACCGGGCTATTCCCATCCGTCACGGTGTCATTCAACATGGCGCCCGGAATGTCATTGAGCGATGCCACGCGTGAAGTGACTGACATGGAAGCCAAACTGGGCATGCCCTCTACGGTTCATGGCTTCTTCGCTGGTACCGCCGAGGCTTACCAGCAATCGCTGGCCAGCGAGAAGTACCTTGTCGCGACCGCTTTGTTCGCGGTTTACATCGTGCTCGGCATCCTCTATGAAAGCCTCATCCATCCGCTCACGATCATCTCGACGCTGCCCTCGGCAAGCGTGGGTGCGATGCTCGCTCTCATGCTGTTCCACATTGATCTCAACGTAATCTCGATCATCGGTATCATCCTTCTCATCGGCATCGTGAAGAAAAACGCCATCATGATGATCGATTTTGCCCTGATGCGGGAACGTGAGGATGGAAAGAGCACCTACGATTCCATCTTCGAAGCCTGTATGTTGCGCTTCCGGCCGATTCTCATGACCACCATGGCCGCTATTTTCGGTGCCCTTCCACTAGCTTTCGGTACCGGCACGGGTTCTGAATTGCGCCAGCCTCTCGGCATCACGATCGTGGGCGGCCTGATGCTCAGCCAATTACTGACTCTGTACACAACCCCAGTCGTCTACCTGGCCATGGACCGCCTGCGTCTTATGGCTTTGGGCAGAGACACGGATGCGCCCACGCATCGCACCGCGGGTGCCGCGTCATGATTCCAGTAGGAGAAAGACTTATGGTTCTGCCGGGAAAACTTGCAACCATCGCGATAGCCTCCCTTGGGTTCGCCTTCTGCGCGTTCGTGACGGGATGCCGGCTTGGTCCCCCCTACCATGCGCCTGCACCCCCGTCCATCACAGCGCCAAATTACAAGGAATCCACGGTGAATTTCAGCGATGCGGACGGTTGGAAAGTTGCCAGCCCGCAGGACGCCATGATTCGCGGTAAGTGGTGGGAGATTTTTAATGAGCCGGAACTCAACGCTCTCGAAGAGCAGCTCAACGTCAATAATCAGAACATCAAGGCTTCGTTCGAGAACTTCATGCAAGCTCGCGCCGTGGTCGCCGAGGCTCGCGCACAATTCTGGCCGACCATTTCCCTGAATCCGTCGTGGAACCGCTCGCGCAGTTCTGCGAACCTTCGCAACTCTTCGCAGGCGAACACCGGGCAGGCATCCACTCTCTGGACTGCTCCGCTTGATGTGTCGTGGACCCCGGATCTATGGGGAAAGATCCGCAACCAGGTCCGCGAAGCACAGTACAGCGCGCAGGCCAGCGCTGCCGATCTGGAGTTGGAAAAGCTCACCGAGCAGGCGAGCCTGGCGCAGTTCTACTTCGAGATTCGCGGCCAGGACATGCTCCAGAGAATCCTGAATGACACGGTAGACGCCGATCAAAAAGCACTTGACGCCGCACAGGGTGCATTTGAAGCGGGGACGGGTGACTATATCTCCGTGGTCGAGGCACGGGCGACGCTCAAAGCCGCGCAATCATCTGCCATCAACGCCGGCCTGTCCCGCGCCCAATACGAACACGCGATCGCGATGCTGCTGGGCAAGGTCGCGACCGACTTCTCGATCCCGATCAGGCCAATGCTTTACAACCCGCCGCCGATCCCAACCGGAATTCCCTCGCAACTCGCTGAGCGCCGGCCAGACGTAGCAGCGGCGGAGCGCACCTTGGCTGCTGCCAACGCCACCATTGGCATTGGATACGGCGCCTTCTTTCCCCAAGTGAGCATTTCGGCGCAGGCTGGATTTGAGAGCTCGACTCTGAAGCACCTGTTTGACTGGCCCAGCCGCTTCTGGGCGATCGGCCCCTCGGCTGCGCAAACCATCTTTAATGGCGGACTATACCGCGCACAATTGCATCAGTATGAGGCGATCTACAATGCCGATCTCGCCAACTACCGGCAGACCGTTCTGACTGCTTTCCAGCAGGTTGAGGATTATCTGGCGGCGACTCGCATTTTTTCGCAGCAGATCCTCCGTCAGCAGGAGGCAGTGAAATCGTCACAGGAATTCCTCGATCTCGAGATGCAGCGCTACAACAGCGGCGTCGACCCTTATGTGGATGTGGTGACCGCGCAGACATCGCTTCTCGGGAATCAGGAAACGCTCAATTCGCTTCAGGTTCAGGAAATGCTATCGACGGTGCAGCTGGTTGAAGCGCTGGGTGGGGGATGGGATCGGACGCAACTTGCATCGCCATCTCAGATTTCCGTCAAGGCGTCGGCTTCCGACTACAAGATGCAGAGCCAATAGCCGCAGGCCGATCTCCTGCTGGCTGTTGCCGAGGATCAGCACACGTTGTGTCTGGTTCAGAGCATTCTTCGCCGAAAATCATCGAATCGCGATACACTGGCCTCGGCGCGCAGGGCGCTAGCCGTC
The DNA here is from genome assembly GCA_035308825.1 of Occallatibacter sp. Classification (GTDB taxonomy): domain Bacteria; phylum Acidobacteriota; class Terriglobia; order Terriglobales; family Acidobacteriaceae; genus Telmatobacter. Next base: position 175,962 of record DATGFX010000067.1, read on the forward strand.
CGCGGGCAGGACCGAGTCCACCTATACAAATCCAAGGATTTTCTGCATGCGATCCGCATGCGGCGACCCCGGCTGCTGTCGTAGAGTTCCGTCAATTTCACCCCAAGCCGGTTGATCCGGCATCCGTCACTCTGTCGGCTGCGCAGTTGGCGCTTGCCCACAGCTATGGCCTTCCCAGTTGGCCGCGGCTCGTCACCGCCTGCCGCATGACCGAACGCGGCGGGCATGCCTGAACTTGCAGACCTCCGTCATTCGTAGCGAAGTGCTTTGGCTGGATCGACGCGCATCGCTCGTCGTGCCGGAAGAAAGCACGCGAGCATGGCCACGCAGGTCAATCCAAGCGCCACTCCTGCCATCGTTGCCGGATCATTCGCGCCGATCCCGTACAGGAGCGGCGAGAGCAGCCGCGCGGCTAGACAAGCAAGCACGAGGCCGATTCCAACGCCCACTGCGGTCACGTAGAGGCCTTGTCGCATCACCAGCTTCAACACATCGCTCTGCCGCGCGCCCAGTGCGACCCGCACTCCAATCTCGTGTGTCCGTTGCGAAACGATATAGGCAATCACGCCGAACAATCCGATGGTCGTGAGCACGACCGCCAGAATTCCTGATGCTCCCAGCAGCAGCCCCGTCGTCCGCGCCGGAAACAGAGGAAACGCCATGTAATCTTCAATGGTCTGCAGATCGGTCGCCGCCATGATGGGATCGACAAGCTGCACCTCGCGGCGCAGGGTCTCAAGCATGGGACGGTCATTGCCGGCCGTACGAATCAGAAGTGTTCGCTGCGGCGGCAAATGCCCGAGATATAGAGCCGCCAACGGCCGCTCGCCCAGAGATTCGTATCTGCCAGTTCGTACGACGCCGATCACTTCCGTTGTCTTCTTTTCGCCATGCAATGCCAGCCGTTTTCCGATCGGGTTTTCGCCGGGCCAGAGCCTCGCTGCAAGGTATTCGTTCACGACGGTCACATCAGGCGACTCAGTATCAGCTTCATTCTGCGTAAAGTCGCGCCCGGCCAGCAGGCCGATCCTCATTGTTGCGAAGAATCCCGGATCGACCCGGAACACATGAACACTCACGGTGTCTTCGCCAATCTGTTTCCCGGCCGCTGTCTGGGATTGCGACGTTCCGAGCGGCATGAAATCGATGTAGCTCGCCGACGCAACATTGGGCAGATGACGAACGCGCTCGAGAAGCTCAGCGTAAAAAGCGTTGATCTTCTCCGGCCGATAACCAAGACTCGCCGGGTTCAGAGTCGCCATCGCGATCTGGTGCGGCTCAAAGCCCGGATCGATCGCGTTGGCATGCATCAGGCTGCGCACGCAAAGACTCGCCCCCGTAAGCAACACGACACAAGCCGCCATCTCCCCGACCAGCAAGAGATTGCGCATCCGCGACTTCTTCAGTCCCGCAGTCTGCGTTTCCTCTTTCAATACTGGAGCCGCGTCGACCGCAGAGCTGCGCAGCGCAGGAATCATTCCGAAAAGCAGACCGGTGACGATCGAAATGAACAGGGTAAACGCGAGCACGCGCCAGTCCAGCGGAAGCTCGAGCGTAATCGGAAGGCTTGCAGGTTTCAGTTGCAGCAGGAGGCGGGCCATAATCCACGCGATCAGGACCGCCGCTGCGCCGGCGATCAGCGACAGGAGCAGGCTCTCCACGAGCATCTGGCGGATCAGCCGAGCGCGTCCCGCTCCAAGCGCCGAACGAATGGCCATCTCTCGCGTCCGGCCCGTGGATCGCGCCAGCAGCAGGCTGGCAGCATTCGTGCACGCAATCAGCAGCACAAGCAGGAATACCGCGAGCAGAAGGCCGGTGAAGGTGCCCACATAACCGCGATAGGGACCCGGCACCAGCGTGGCCCGATACACGAGCGGTTCCATGTGATTATTAGCATTCGGATGCAATTGTTCCAGCTGGTTTCCCAGCACCTGCATCTCGGCCTGCACCTTGGCTCTGTCTTCTCCTTGTTTCATGCGGCCGGCCGTGACCAGCCAGAAGCCATCGCGATCAGTGAACATGTCCTTGTCGTGTGTGAAGATCTCCTGCGTTGCCAGCGGAGCCCAGAAGTCCGGGGCGGTTGCCACCAGCACACCCGTGAACTCGGCGGGCGCCACGCCGGCCACCTGAAACGCGGCGCCGTTCAAAATGATGGTTTGCCCGACGACAGACCGATCGCCGTTCATCTGCCTCTGCCAGAACGAGTGGCTCAGCACGATCGCGTGCCGAGGATTCGTGAGCTGGTCATCGTCCTTTGAGAGGTCCCGCCCCAGTTCCGCATTGACTGCCAGCAACGAGAAGTAATTGCCCGACACCAGTTGCCCGTGGATAATCTGGCCCGTTCCTTTGCGATTCCAGATTGCATCTTGCGTGTCGCCATCAAACGCCAGCAGACCGTCAAGCGATTGTGCGTGATCCCGGTAGTAGATGTAGTCGGGATAGTTAAAAGGCACGTAGCTTCGGAAGCCGGTAGCGCCTTTCGAGTGCAACCACACTTCGAGCAGGTTTCCCATGCCCGGCACCGCGCCCGGGGGTCGCAGCAGCAAGGCATTCGCGAATGTGAAGACCGCCACGTTCATCCCAATGCCAAGCGCCAGCGCCAACACGACCGCCAGGTTCGACGCGCTTCGCTTCTTCAGCATGCGCAATCCGAATCGAACGTCTCTCCACCATTCCACGGGTGACAGGAAACCGCGCTGCGCTCGCTGCCGCTCCTTGAGATGGGTGACGTTGCCGAATTGCGCTCTTGCAGTGCGATCGGCCTGCTCCGGCGACATGCCTCGCGCGATAAAGCGCTCTTTCAGCAGGTCCAGGTGCGCTGAGATCTCATCCTCGAGCTGCTTCTCTTCTTGTCTTTGCATGAGCGAGCCCTTTGCCCTCGCGAGCCACCGTTTCATTCCCATCCGATTAGCCCTGCCTTTCCAGCCGCAATACCCGCTCAATCACGCCCGCGACGCGCTCCCAGTTTTCGGTCTCGCGCTCAAGCTGCTTCGCACCCTGCCTGGTGATCGAGTAATAGCGCGCTTTGCGGTTGTTCTCTGACGTGCCCCACTCTGAGACAATCCACCCTTGCTGTTGCAGGCGGAGAAGCGAAGTGTAGACCGTGCCTTCATTCAACTGCAGGACGTCTTCGCTCAGTTGTTCCAACCGCCGCGCAATCCCGAAACCATGCAGCGGCCCCATCGCGTGCAAGGTCTTCAGCACCATCAGGTCGAGCGTCCCTTGCAACACCTCAGACTTCTTCTCGCCCATCCCACGCTCCTTTGGACATCGCAAAGAAGATAGCATGCCTCCTATGGAATGTCCAATGGAAGCCGTGAACCGATTCCGATCAGCGCATCCCGCGCGAGCAAATTACCGCTAAAGCACGAAGCACTTGACAACCGATAGTCGAATGTCTACCATCATCGCCAAGATGAAGGTAGAATGTCTTCCATGACGAAAGAAACACAGCAACGCATTGGCCTTTTGCAGGGAACGCTGGACATGCTGATCCTGCGCACCCTCCTCTACGGGCCAGCGCATGGGCACCAGATTGGCAAGCATATCCAACGCACCACCAATGACTTCTTGCAGATGCAGCATGGATCGCTCTATCCGGCGTTGCACCGCCTTGAACGGCGCGGCTGGGTTTCCTCGAAGTGGGAGGTGGCGCCGGACCGCAACCGCGAGTTCAAGTATTACCGGCTCACTGACAAGGGCAAAAAACAGCTTGTTGTAGAAGAGTCGCAGTGGAAGCAGATGGCCGATGCCGTCGCTCGCGTGATGTGGCCAACCGCCGAGGAGAGCTGAGATGCGATGGTGGCAGCTGAGCAAGCGGGATGCGGATCTCGAGCGCGAGCTCGATTCCGATCTTGAGTTAGAGAGAGAAGAGCAGCGCGAGAAGGGCTTCTCAGCAGAAGAGGCCCGCTATGCCGCGCGCCGCGCTCTCGGCAACACCACGTTGATTCGCGAACAGATGCATGAAGCGTGGGGTTGGGCGGGTTTTGAACGCCTTCTGCAGGACATTCGGTATGCGTTTCGCCAACTGAGAAGAAATCCAGGCTTTGCCGCGACCACGGTGTTGACACTCGCGCTCGGCATTGGAGCCACCACATCCATCTTCTCCATCGTCAACGCAACACTGCTGCGGCCCTTGCCCTACAGATATCCCGACCGGCTGGTCATCCTCTGGTCGACGATGCCGGTATTCGGATTCTCGGGGCCCGGCGCGCTGACCGATCCCGACTACGTGGAATGGGAGCGGCAGAACCAGGTCTTTGAGGAACTGGCCGCGTTCCGCGGGCAGACATCGAATCTTACCGGCAGCGGAATTCCCGAGCGCCTGCTTGGGGTCACATGCTCTGCCAGCCTCTTTCCGTTGCTGGGCGTAGCGCCTGAAATCGGCCAGCCATTCTCACGCGAGAACCAGAACCCAGGCCGTGAAAATGTGGTCCTGATCAGCCATCAGTTATGGTCCCGCCGATTCGCATCCGACCGGGGACTTCTGGGGCAGGTGATCAAGCTTGATGGGAAGAACTTCACCGTCATCGGCGTGATGCCGGTCGGATTTCAGTTCCCATACCCTGCGGACTTCTGGATCCCAATGGTTCCAACCGCGGATCGTTCCAATGCAACGAACCAGGTGGCTGCGCGCCTCAAGCCTGGAATCACGCTCGACCGCGCTACCCAGGAGATTACGGTTCTCCAGCACCGTCTCGATCCGGCCCATCGGCACGACGAGATTCATTACACCTTTGCGTTCTTAAAAGACAAGCTGGTCGCAAATATCCGCCCGGCCCTGATCGTCCTTCTGTCGGCCGTAGCGCTGGTCTTGCTCATCGCGTGCGGGAATGCGGCAAATCTTTTCCTCACCCGGGCCACCTCGCGCCAGCAGGAGATTGTGATGCGCCGCGCATTGGGTGCAAGCAGGATGCGCATTGTGCGCCAGTTGCTTACCGAGAGCATGCTGCTTGCGGGCACCAGCGGAGCGTTGGGATTGCTGATTGCCGTGGTGACACGCAAGGTGCTTCTTGATCTCACGCCGCAAAGCACGGGCTCGCCCGGCGTCCTCCAGGGAGTGGTCACATCCCAAATCGATGCATGGGTACTGTTCTTTTCTGTCCTCATCGCAGTAGGTACGGGGGTCTTGTTCGGGCTTGTTCCGGCGCTCAGCGTCTCCAAATCCGCTCTTCATTCATCCGCGAGAGCGTCGGGCAATACGCAGACCGGTGACACAGGAACCCGGCGAATCAGGGCCGGGCTTGTGATGGGCCAATTCGCTCTCACCGTCGTTCTCTTGATCGGAGCGAGCCTGCTCCTCAAGAGCTTCGTGCGCCTGCTGGATGTGAAGCCGGGACTTGAGCCACGCAACGTTGCGGTCGTGAATCTCGAACTGCCCGAATCCAAATACAAGACTGATGTCCAGATGAAGCAGTTTCACACAGCCGTGATCGATCGGATCAGCGCTCTGCCCGGTGTTCGCGCGGCAGGAACGGTGGGATTCGGACTGCCGTTTGGCAATGGCGGCATCGAAGGCGACTTCACCGTCGAGGGATTCGCCAAGGCCCCTGCCGACATGGCGAGCAAACTCGTCATCAGCCCCGATTATTTTCGCGCCCTCAGTATCCCTCTCATTGCTGGCCGCGCCTTCGATCGCACCGACACAACAAATACGGTGCCGGTCGTGATCGTAAGCCGGAGTTTCGCCGAGCGCTTCTGGCCCGGCCAGCAGGCCATTGGGAAACGCATCGGTCACCTTTTCCGGGGAATGGAAGGGTGCACCATCGTCGGGATCGTCGGCGATGTGAAGCAGCAAGGACTGGGCAGCGACGCGCCACTCGCGATCTACATGCCCTACGCCCAGGCTCCAAAGGACCTGACATTTCTAACGAGCTTCATGACGATCGTGATTCGCACCGAGGGCAGCCCGGTTAGCGTGATTCGCGCGGCTCGAGCGGCTGTGCAGTCGGTCGATCCCGACATCCCGGTCTTCGATGCAGCATCGATGGACGATCTCATAGCGAAGTCGGTGTCTCAGCCGCGTTTTAATTCGCTTCTGCTCTCCACGTTTGCCGCACTGGCGCTGATTCTCGCCTCGGTCGGAATCTACGGAGTCGTCTCCTATTCCGTGACCCAGCGCCAGCGTGAGATCGGCATTCGCATGGCCCTCGGCGCGCCGCGGCCCGGTGTGACCCGGATGGTCATTCTGGATGGAGGCATTCTCGCGCTGATCGGAATTAGCCTGGGCGTGGTTGCCAGCTTCTTCCTCTCTCGCCTGATCTCGTCGTTCCTTTTCGAAACGGCGCCCACCGACCCCGCCACGTTTGCGACGGTATCGCTTCTGCTAGTCGGAGTGGCCCTCGCCGCGTGCTACTTGCCTGCCCGGCGCGCCTCGCACATCGATCCAATGACCGCGCTGCGGTCCGAGTGAGGATTTACTCCGAGCGCAAGGCTTCCACTGCGTTGACCCTGGCTGCGCGCGCGGCCGGCACCGCCGCTGCGATGAGCGCCGCTGCCAGAATCACCACCGCCGAGAGCACAAACGCCAGCGGCCCGGGCTGGTCGATGGCAATAATGGAGTGGCTGATCGCCTTCGAAACCACAAATCCAATCACCAGGCCGCTCGCCACCCCAATGCTTGCCATTACAAGCCCCTCGGATAGCACGTCTGTAAGAATGTGGCGGGGAAGAGCGCCAAGCGCCATGCGGATTCCGAATTCCCGGGTGCGTCCGCTGACCGAGAATGCCAGGACGCCTGCAACACCGACCACCGAGATCAGCAATGCCACGGCCGCGAATCCCCCGAAGACAATCGCATTCAGACGATCCGGCGCGAGGACCTCGGCGCGCACGTCACCCAGCGTTGCCGCCTTCTCCACGGGCTGGTCCTGCGACATTCGGTGAATCGTTCGCGTGATTGCCGGAACCAGAGTATATGGATCTTGATGGGCCCGTATAAACAGGCGCCCGCCCGCCCATTCCTGATCAATGGGCTGATAGACGGTCATCGCCGGTGCGGGAATAATACTCTCGTCATCGATGTCCGGCACCACCGCAATAATCCGGCGCAACTCGGGACTAATGCCGATGAACTTGATCACGGGGTCGGTCCACCACATCTTGCGATTCACTGCATCCTGGCCCGGGTAGAGCGTATCGGCGAAGCTCTTGCTGACGATTACCACGCGCTCGCTGCCCTCCTTGTCGCCGTCGTTGAAGTCGCGGCCTTCCAGGATGGGCATGCCCATGGTGGCGAAGAAACCCGGTCCAACCGATCGGAACCGAGCCCGGAAATCCTGGCCATCGGGTCGGTGCGCCCCCTGCGCCGCAAACATGAAATTGATCGACTGCTCGCGGCTATCGCGCCAGGGCACGCTGAATCCTTGTGCCACTCTTTCCACCCCGGGCAGCCCGGCAACGTTGCGCTCAATCTCGCGATAAAATTCCGAAATCTGTGTCGGCGTTTTACCGTACGACATGATAGGCAAATTCACGGCAAGCACACGGGCAGAGTCAAAGGGAGGCCGCGTCTGTTCGAGCACGTACAGCGTCTTCATCAGCACGCAAGCTCCGGCCAGAAGCAGGAACGAAGCGGCGATCTGCGTGACCGCGAACATGCGCAGCCGCTGCGTGCTGCCGCCCGCAACTCGCGTTCCACGTCCGGTTAAGCCGCTGTTGCCGGCGTTGGGCGAGGGAAGCCTGGGAACAAAGGCCAGGAACACAGCTGCAAGCAGCGCCAAGGCCACGCCAAACCACACCAGGCTGAAGTCGAGTGTCAGCTCCTCAGCGCGCACCGAGAATCGAGCCGCATAGCGTCCCAGAATCTCCACCATCGGAATCGCAAGCAGAACTGCGGCGATGGCACCAGTTCCGCAGAGCACGAGGCTTTCCGCAAGCAGAGACCGGCGTAATGCCGCCGTACTCGCGCCAAGCGCCGAGCGCACCGCTAATTCCGATTCGCGCCGGACCGTCCGTGCGAGGACGAGATTGGCGACATTCGAACTGGCAATCACAAAAAGCAAACCGGAGGCGGCAAACAAGATCCACAGGATCGTGTTGGCGCGCGAATTGATCTGGTCGTGCATGCGCGTGACTGAGATCTGGAAGTGATCGCCTTGCTTATACGTCTCTGGATGCGCAGCGACCATGGCTGAGTAAACAGTGTTCAGTTCGGCACGCGCAGCATCGAGAGTCGCTCCCGGAGCGAGGCGCGCGAAGACCTCGGTCATGCGGTGTTCGCGGCCCTGCACCATCGTTGCGGAAAGGTGGTGTGGGCTGGTCACCACGTTGGCGATAATCTCAGTCGCCACGGGATAGGGAACCGACGGTTCGAGTACCCCAACAACGGTTGCACCGCGTGCGCCGCTGAAGCTTTCAAGGCGCACCGACTTGCCAAGCACGCTGGGATCGGAGTGCAACTGGTCCCGCCAGAATCCATAGGTCAAGACAATCGCACCAGCCGCGTTGGGTCCGTCGTCTTTCGGGCCCAGAAGCCGGCCGAGAACCGGCCGCAGCCCCATCACGTCAAAGTAATTCCCGTCGACTACACCGCCGGGAATCTGGCGCGGCGTACCCAGACCGACTACCGTGAAATCCATTTCGGAGAATGTGCCCAGCTCCTTGATGGTCTTCAGACTGGTACCGATGTCCGTGATCTCCGGAACGGAAAAGGTCGTGTTCGGCGCGCCGAGGCCCGAAGCGCTCTGGCGCAGATAGAGAAGCTGATCTTCGTCACGATTTGCCAAGGGGCGCAAAAGCACGGCGCGCACAACGCTGAAGATTGCCGCGTTGGCGCCGATGCCCAACGCAAGCGTCAGTGCGACGGTGATCCAAAGAGCGGGAACGCGAGACAGGGAACGAACCGCAATTCTGAGGTCGCGAAGGAATGCCATGAGAAAGCCCTCCGGAGGGGAATCCGTTTTGACAATTACGTTGATATCAACTAATCTGAAGTCGTGTCAAGTCCGAATGTACTACCGTTTGAAACCACGCTGCTCGTCAGGGACACCTGTCTCTGCCTCCACGTGCAGCGCGCAGCGCGCGCGTTGGCAAGGCGCTTTGACGAGGCGCTGCGGCCATTCGAGCTGACCAACGGCCAATTTTCTCTGCTCATGTCGCTCAATCGACCTGCACCTCCATCCATGGCACCCGTCGCATCGTTGCTGGCGATGGATCGAACCACGCTAACAGCCGCACTGAAACCGCTGGAGCGACGGGGGCTGGTAGAGGTATCGCCAGACCCGGCGGACCGCCGCAGCCGCATCCTCAAGCTTACTGTCAAGGGACGCCGCCTGCTTGCCCAGGCCGTGCCCGTGTGGAAAAGCACCCACGACGAGGTGGAGCGACCCATGCCGGATGGTACCGCAAATCGGCTTCGCGAGGAGCTGCTATTGGTCAGCTGAAGGCACGATTTGGACATTCCAGTTAAGAGCAGCTTGTCGAAAAGGACGCCGGCGGGCAGTAGGACGATTTCTCGGCGGCGCCCGCTCATGCGGTGAGCCTTCGCGCATATTCCAAAAGAGCTTAGTGTTCCTTCCGCGATCTGATTTCGCGGGATCGCTGTGCGTTGGCAATCCTCGCGGCGAGAATGCTATGGTGAGTGCCACATGCCCCTGGTGACGACAACAGAATCGGGTGCTCCCCTCCAGGGACCAAGTGCCACGCTGATCTACGACGATTGGTATCCGGCCCTGCGCGCCAATACTTTGCGGACGCGCAAACTGGGGAAGGCCATGCTGCTTGGGATTCCGCTGGTGCTGGGCCGCCGCGAGGATGGACGGATCTTTGCGATGCGTGACAGTTGCCCGCACCGGGGCATTCCGCTGAGCGTGGGATGGTTCGATGGGCGGCGCGTAACATGCCGTTATCACGGCTGGGAATTCGAACCATGCAGCGGACAATGCGAGCTGATTCCGTCGCTCACCGGGAAGGATCACCTCGACGCGACTCGCATCTATGCGACCGCATTCCGATGTGAAGAGCGGGACGGCCATGCGTGGGTATATGTGCCGGGCCCCGGCAGCGGGCGGAAGAGCAGCGAGGCCGATCTGCGCCCCGTGCCTGAAGTGCAGAAGTTCAGTCCGCGCTACCGCACAGCTTTTCTCACTGCCGATCTGCCGTGCAACGTCGACCACGGGATCATCGGGCTCATGGATCCGGCACACGGGCCATTCGTGCATCAGGCGTGGTGGTGGCGCAGCCGTTCCAGCATCCGTGAAAAGTCGAAGCGCTTTGAGCCCATCCCGGAAGGATTCAGGATGAGCGCCCACGCGCCGAGCGCAAACTCAGCACCATACAAACTCCTTGGTGTTTACGGTCAGCCGGTGGAGACGACGATCGATTTCACATTGCCGAACCGGCGCACCGAGATCATTCGCTGCGGCGACAAGTGGTTTTCGAGCCTGACAACCGTGACTCCAGTGACCGCTTCGACATGCCGCATTGATGTGGTGGCAGCGTGGAACGTGTTCTATCATGTGCCGTTCCTTACGCCGATCGCGAAATTTTTCGGTGCAAAGTTTGTGCGGCAGGATCAGGAAACCATGATCCAGCAGGCCGAAGGACTCCGTCATAACCCGAGCCTCATGCTGATTGACGATGCGGACAAACCGGCCAAGTGGTATTTCGCGCTGAAACAGGCGCGCCTGGATGCTGCCCAGGGAGCCTCGCCAAAGCACCCGATGGACGGGCCGGTGGAACTGCACTGGCGAAGCTGAGCATTGTCTTCAGCTAAACGGTCACGGTTTGCGGTACTCTCGCCAGCGTCAGCACGGTGATGTCGTCTTCCTGTCCGAATTCCTGCGCAGCATCGGCAATCCGCTCCGCGGACTTGGCACTGATGGAGCGCGTCCGATCGAATCCAAACAAGTGTCCGTGCACGTTTCTTGCTTCGATGATCCCGTCAGAAAGGAGCGTGAGTGTATCACCCGGTTCGATCTGGATCATCGTCTGGGTATAATGCACGTCCATCGTGAGGCCGAGAGGCAGAAATGGATCCAGCGTGATCTCCTCGGCATTCCGGTATGGAGCGAGATGTCCGGCATTCGCGACGGTTGTGGTGCCGTCTGATTCAAGGCGCATGCAGAGACAGGTAATGAATCCATCGCACCGCGCTTCGATGATTTGTTGATTCATGCGCGAAAGGATGGTAGCGGGGCTGAGGTCCTCCGCGGCAAGGATCCGCAGGGCTCCAATGGCGAGGGTTCCCGTCATAGCTGCCTTCAATCCTTTGCCGCTCACGTCTCCGACAACAATCAGGGCGGCGCCATCGGGGAGTTCCATCACCTGGTAAAAATCCCCTCCGACTTCCTGGGCGGGGCGATAGGCAGCTTCAACGCGCAAGCCGCGGATTTGCGGGAGAACCTCCGGCACGAGCCGACGCTGGATCTCACGGGCTGCATCGAGTTCCGCGGCCGCACGTGCCTGCTCACGACTCACCCGCGTAAACCGGAAAAACATGACGATCGCAATGGCGAAGAGAAACAGAAGAGCGGCGATATCGGGTGTCTGAAGCTGCACTGCGCCGATGGGGACGGGATTGGCAAGGAAGTCAAGCCGCTGCCAGCCGAAGTAGATGGAGATTGAGCCGAGATCGGTAACGGCGATGTTGGCTGCGGGCAGAAGGCTTGGCAGAATCAGCCATCCCGCTTCATGGTTGCCCCGCCGGTACCAGACCGTCAGGAGGACCGGAATACCAAAGGCGGCCGGCAAAACGATGAGGCCCTCGATCAAAAGGTAAGTAGTGCCTGAAGCGATTCCCCGCCACGACAGCCAAACCAGGAGCAGCGGTGCGAGGAGCAGGGATTCGTAGATGCGCCAGGGCCGAGTGACGCGGCGGCTGCCAAAACAAAAGGTGAACTCGATCTGGGCGATGGTGAACAAATAAATCATCGGATCGCCGAGGAGAGAATTCGCTGAGACGGGCAAGAGTCCGAAGTTCGCAGAATCCCACAGCAGGGGCGCTAGACCTGTAAGGAAGAGATAGATTCCCAGCCACATGTATTCCAGATGATCGGGCTGCCAGCGCCAGAGAGCGAAGGCGGCGATGCCGGCGATGATCAGCAGCAAATTGATGGCTATGGCAGGGATCGCAGCATAGAGGCGTGTGCTGAGGAACGCCTGGCGTTCGGTCTCGATGGCATCCGGCGTTCCGATTGCAGCGGTCATGAATTGGGGCAGATGCCAGGAGACGTAACCCGGAGGAATATAGGTGCGCAGAGCGAAGGTGACATCCGTTGAGGGAGTGTCGATAGGAAACACACGTTCGACGGGTCGCCGCACCGCGAGGGGCGATTTGAGGCGCGCGCCGGGCAGCGGTACTCCATTTAAGTAGATCTCGTAAGTGTCTTCGCCCCCAGCGACGAGCAGGGCGAGCTGAGGATGGTTCTCGTGGAGCTGAACATGCAATCGAAACCAACGCCAACCGGGCTTTGCGGCTCCGAGATCGTCGATACTGACGGACTGCCAAGCGCTGTCGTCGAAAGCGGGGCTGGCGTAGGCGAGGTTATCGCCCTCGTGAACGCGCCAGCCCTGATTGATGTCAGTCATCCAGTCCTGTGCATGGGGACGATCGATGAGAATTGATTCCCTTGGTGCTTGCGCCGAATCAACCTCTGCGCGCACCACACCAGCGCCGGCCAGCAACAGAAGTACAAAGGGAAGCTTCCTCATGCGCTGCTGATTGTACGGCAACCAGAGATTGCTCGAACTATGGAATGGACTTATTCGCCCTGGGTGTCGTCGGTATCAGTATCGGTATCTCCTTCAACCGAAATGCGTAGGGAGCGGAGAAAGTTGAGGTCGTTGCGGGTGAAGGTGCCCTCTTCGGCGCTGCCCTCGGCGCCGGGCTCAGCTTCCGATTCCTTTGCGGTAACCTCGTTGAGGCCGATCGTCGCCTCAAGCATCAACAGCACGTCGAATCCGTGGCGCCGGATATCCTGGACCACGCCGGCAATCTGCTCGCTCTCGATGACCGATTCGTGGATAGCCTCACCGAGTTGTTGGATGAGTTCGCGCAGGCGGGATGTCACGGATTACCTCCAGTGCAGCGGCCAGCGCGGATTGAGCGCGGGAAGCGGCTTGAGTTTGTACTACCTTACTTCCACGACCGCATTAGGGCAACTGGCAATGTACATACCAGGCTGGGAGCGGCGCTCCCACAGTCGCTGATACCATCATAACGAAGTGAGACCGCAGACTATTGGCCGGGTACTGGGAATCGGGTTGCGCGTGGCGGGCCGTGTGGCGGGCCAGCGCATCAGTGGAAATGGACAAGCACCAGTGTCGCAGCCGGTTAGCGGGCCGGTCAGGACAATTCCAGAAAACGCAAGAGACCGCGGTCGATCGGCCGGCAGAGCGAGCGGAAACCTCGGTCATGGGGTCGCGGGATTCCTGCGTCCCTTTGGCCGCGTTGGCAGCATTCTTTGGCTTGAAGTGATGAGCGTGTTCTTTCTGCTTCCGGTAGTCGTGTTTGCGCCTACCCTGTGGCGAACCCGGGTCAGCTGGGCACATGGGCCTGACCACGCCAAATTCCTCGTCACGGCGGGCGTGATGCTGTTGTTTCTCTATCTCAGCGTCAGCTCGTTCTGGCGGGCACAACGGAAGTAGGCTTGCGCGGCTTGACGATTTTCATTCTGTCAAGGTGAGCGGCAAGCATCCACGCAGCAGCCGCTCTTATCTTTGTTTCCGCCAGAGGCGCGGTGCCGTAGCGTAGTTCAACTGAACTACTACAATCACCACAATACTCACCCATGTGTTGATGACGCAGAGGACTGCTCCGGCCGCGTAGAGGGACTGCGCAATGAGGATCCGGCGGCAAATGCTGTTCCGAACTTCGTCGGGGGTGTCCTGCTTGATCAGGTTGCGGTGGGCTGCATACGCCCAGCTCCAGTAGAGCATTGCACCCAACAGCAGGATATTGAGCCAGTAGATAATCAGCGCCCCCCGATAGGTGATGAACTCAGCCAACAAGCGCGTCGAGAGCGGCATGAAGGTGATCGCAAACAGGAACCCGAGATGGATCCAGGTCAGATCGCGTGTTCCCTCTGCGATATGGTTTAGCTGCGTTTGTTGCCCCGCCCAGAAGATACCGAGCGTGAGAAAGCTCATGCAGTAGGCGACCCATTGCGGCCCTAGAGCGCCGAGTGCCGCGACTAATTCCCGTTCGCCATGCACTTGCGCCGCAGATGGAACATGGAGATCGAGGACCAGCAGCGTCATGGCAACCGCAAAGATGCCGTCGCTGAGTGCGGCGAGCCGGTCGAGATTGCGGCCCTGGATGCGGTTATAGAGTGTGAGCATCTGCCGTGTTTGTCTCCTGAGCTGTGCGCTGCTGCTATTGCAACGGAGGGCGAGTGAAGTGCCAGGCGGCCATCGCCAGAGCAAGAGCTCCCAACCCATAAGCCCACAAAGCATTGTGGCCGCCATGGAATCTCCATCCGCGATACATGGCGAGGACCGCCGCGACCAGCATCAGCATTCCGCGAAACCGATTCATGCTTTCCACCGAGCCGGTCGGTCGCGTTTACCTCGCGCTTGTTTGACCGCTTAACTCCGCCGACCTATCGTTAGGGTAGAACAGAAGCTTGGGAAGGACAGCTTATGAGTACTCAGATGGCACCAGCCGCATCCGCGCTTAAGAAGACAGCTCTCAACGCTACGCACCGCGCGATGAAAGCCAAGATGGTGGATTTTGGCGGATGGGATATGCCGGTGGAATATCCGTGTCCGGGCGGTGGCCTGATTGCGGAACACATTGCCGTGCGTACCGCGGTGGGGCTTTTCGACGTGAGCCACATGGGTGAAATCCAGTTTCGCGGCAAAGGATCGCTTGCTGCCGTGCAGCACATAACGATGAACGATGCATCGCGCCTGAAAGACGGACAGGCTCACTATTCGGCCCTGCTAACGCCGCAGGGAACCTTCGTCGACGACATTCTGGTTCATCGGCTGGCCGAGAATGACTATCTTCTCGTCGTGAATGCAGGGACGAAGGACAAGGATTTTGCGTGGATTCGCCAACAGGTAGGCGGCTGGCCGGGTATCCACCTCAACGACTACTCGAGCTACTATTCGCAACTGGCTCTGCAAGGCCCGCGAGCCCTCGAGACACTGAAGAAATTGACAGCTACAGATTTGTCGGGGATCAAGAATTATTGGTTTGCGTGGGGAACTGTTGCCGGCGTCCGCAACACGCTGATTGCAAGGACGGGGTATTCAGGTGAGGACGGATTCGAAGTCTATATTCCGTCCGATGAGGCGACCACGGTGAAAGTATGGGATGCGGTGCTCGATGCGGGAGCGGAATTTGGGATTCGCCCGTGCGGCCTCGGTGCACGGAACACGCTTCGGCTTGAAGCAGGCATGAGCCTCTACGGCCACGAGATCTCAGAGGAGATCAACGTCTTCGAAGGCGGGCTGACCCACTGGCTGAAACTCGACAAAGGAGAATTCATTGGGCGGGCTGCATTGATGGCGGTGCAGGAAGCGGGGGGACCGAACCGCAAAATCGTCGGGCTTGAGATGGTCGAGCGGGGCATCGCGCGGGACGGCTACCCCGTGCTTTCGTTGCATGGAGAGCTCCTGGGGCAAGTGACGTCGGGATCGCCGGCCCCATTCCTCAAGACAAACATTGCCATGGCGTTGCTGCCGGTGGCGGCGGCTGGCGGCGAAGATGTACTTGTGGAAGTTCGGGGTAGCAGGGTGCGAGCCAAGCAGGTACCGCTGCCGTTCTACAAGAGGCCGAAGAAGCAGTCGTAGCGGGCTCGTCTAGCCAGCTTCGACTTCCTCGAGACTCACGGCAAGCTTCCTTGCCTCTGCCAGCTCGAGTTCTGCCCGGGCAACATCGGCGATAATCCGCCGGAAGGCAGTATCGTTCCACTCGGGGTGGGGGGCGGCCTCGACTTCGGATTGGGCCGAAGGCAGCAGCGATTCCGCCAGCTCTGATAATTGAACGACGGCCAGATTAAGGCGTTCTTTGGTTGTCGCCAAATGCGTCTCTAGTTCGGCACAGCGAAGCAAGACGGCGGCTCTGTGATCCTGAATCTCGTGGTCCGTCATATTTGTAGTCATATCGGGGCAGGGATTTGCTGGCGGACGTTCAGCTAGCTTGGATGCGCGATCATTGCATCAGGCTGTCCGGCGGAGAGACAGAACTCTTCCATGCCGGACCATCCGCCGGCTTTCCATAGCGCCACAGGGTGGGGGCGAAAGGGCTGATCTGGCGCGTTCGGAAATGGGGAGGGAATCACGGGCAATCCAGCCAGAGCACCTCAGTCCGGTACGGGAGAACGGGCGCGTTCGTGGCAAAATTGCGCTTCCACCTGGCGGCAGGATCGGGCGCAGCGCGATAGTGTCCAAGGATCTGGCAGCGCCTGCTCAGAGCTGATCTAAGGGTTCCCACCGCGCGGAGGGTGTCGAGGTCGGAGGTTCCCGTAACCAGGACGACCTTGCCGCGTAACAAATCAGAGAAGTGGGGATCCTCATCGGGTGCGAGGATGCGGTAGCCATGGGACGCGTAGAGAGCCGGTCCCAGATCCGCTCCCTCTGCATGGGTGGTGTCAGACATAAGCCCAAGCTGGTAATCGAGGTAGAGGAAAAAGGAAGGATTTGAGCTGATGACCGTTGCTCTGTTTCTCGCATCCTGCGCTACTACTTCCGCAACTTTGTTCCATGGCTCGTAGAGGTTTGCTGTCGCGTAATGCCGGCCTGAGAGGATGCCAAGCCAGCCGCAAGTGAGAATCACCGAAAGCGCAATAACGGCCGTCCTCGAACAGGTCTTGCTCGTGGCAGCAATCCCCATCGACACGAAAAGCCACGGCAGGAGAAAAAGAACCCGCTTGATGTCCATCTGTCCGCTGATCTGAAGAGCGGCCATCAATACCAGGAAATAGACGAGCCACCTCCTGCCCTGACTGTGCCAGATCGCGTAGAAGAGAACCAGGATCGCCGTGAAAATCGGCAGGCTGAGAGGCAGATACCATGGCGCAACCGCGGCCGAACCGAAGATGGCGAATCCGGGATACGCGGCGGTGGCAAGTTCGTTCCTCCAGTTCAAGCGGGACGCGAACGGAACTGCGTGGAAGGCCAGGTTGTGGGATGCAATTGCGAGCAGTGGTAGAAACGCGGCCGCAATGGCCGCTCCGACCGCAAGAAGCGCCCGGATGCTTTGTCGGGCAATCTGCTGATGAAAAAGCAGGAGGTCCGCGAGCAACAAGAAGAGGAAGGTAAATCCGAAGTAGTTTGTCCAGACCAGAAAGATGCTCGACACCGCGAACGCCACCCAAATACCAACTTTTTGCCCATCGAGGAGGCGCACGTAGTTCCATGTGAGCCAGGCGACGAGAAACGTGGAGAGCGTGTACCAGCCGTCGATCCGTCCATATTGGAACGCAAACGGCCAGATGAGCATCAGGACAAGAACTGTCCAGTAGGTCCGCTGTCCGCTCGTTTTCTTTGCAGATGCCGCTGTGAAAACCGCTGCCAACGCAAAGAAGATGTTCGCGAACACGCGGAGGAAGAAAAACGAGTGATGTGTTGCCACCAGCCAGAGGTGCAACAGGATGTTTGACGTTGGAGGATGTTCTTCCGGCAATCCTTGGCCGGTGAAGAAACCTGTCAACGTCGGGATGATGGGACGGCCCGCGATTGCGATGCTGGACGCTTCATCATCGAGCAGAGTGAAATGGGTATTCGTTGCAATCATCAAAGCCGCGTAAGCAGCCATGATGAGGATGGTGAACAGCCATGATGCGGGCCAACCGCGATGCTGTAATTCGGCGGGTTTCAGGGTCACTCAAACCTGCATGACTTCCGCTTCTTTCTTGCGGCTCAGCTCTTCCATGCGGCGAATTTCTTCGTCTGTCATCTTCTGTACTTCTTCGAGCGCCCGCTTTTCCTCGTCTTCGCTGATCTTTTTTTCCTTGGCAAGTTTCTTCAGAGCGTCGTTGCCATCGCGGCGGACGTTACGCACGGCCGTGCGGTGCTCTTCAAGAACCTTGTTGATGTGCTTGCAAACCTCGCGGCGGCGCTCCTCAGTCATCGGCGGGATCGGCACGCGGAGCAGCTTGCCATCCGATAGCGGATTCAGCCCGAGGTCGGCGGTTTGAATGGCCTTCTCGATTTCTTTCACAAGGGCCATGTCCCACGGCTGGATGATGATGAGGTGCGGCTCAGGGGCGGAGACCTGGGCAAGCTGATTGATCGGCGTATGGGTGCCGTAGTAGTCGACCTTGACCTGATCGAGCATGTGGACGCTGGCCCGGCCGGTGCGCGTCGAACCCAGGTTCGCCTGAAAGCCGGAAACCGCCTGGTCCATGCGACGCTTCAGGTCGGCTGAGAGGTCTTTGAGGGCCGGAATGCCGGCCATGGTGGAGACTGCCATAAGGTCCCTCGCAAGTTCGGATTTGCCAACGGCTATTTTACAACTGCCCGGCGGTCTTCACGCTTGAGGTGAAATGCGGTGACGGTCCCTATTAGGATGGGTGTGCGCGAGGGACGGCTGCGCGAGGATGCAGAGAGTCCGCCGGCGTTCACGGAGGCGATTGATATGACGGAGTCTCATTGGTTGAGGCGTGATTTGCTTCGTGCGGGCGGTATTGGAGCTGCGATAGCTGCCGTGCCTGCTGCTTCGCTTGGGGCCAGGGGCACGCAGGCGGAAGGCGCGACTTCCGGCGGGACCAACCTTGATGTGCGCAAGTATGGCGCGATGGGAGACGGCAAGACGCTCGACACCGATGCCGTGAATCGAGCGATCGATGCGGCGGCTGCGGGGGGCGGAGGCACAGTCGTGTTTCCTGCGGGTCAATTTCTCTGCTTCTCGATCCACCTGAGGAGCCAGGTTCACCTCGTGCTCCAGCAGGGATGCACGATCGTGGCCGCCGATTCGCCGCTGCCCGGCCAGCAGACCGGCTACAACGGCGGAACCTACGATGCTGCCGAGCCGAATACGCCGTGGGAGAACTACCAGGATTACGGACACAATCACTGGCACAACTCGCTGATCTGGGGCGAGGGCATCCACGACTTCAGCATCACCGGACCCGGCTTGATCTGGGGCAAGGGGCTTTCGCGTGGCAGCAGGAGCGCGGCAGTCGGGCCGGGATTTGTTGCCGAGCAGGCAGGTGTGGGCAACAAAGCCATCGCGCTCAAGAACTGCCGGAACGTCCTGCTGCGCGACTTCTCGATCCTGAAGGCAGGTCATTTCGGACTGCTGCTCACGGGCGTCGATAACCTCACGATCGACAACCTGCGCATCGATACCGATCGCGACGGCATGGACATCGATTGCTGCCAGAACGTGCGCGTCTCGAACTGCACGGTGAACTCGCCGTGGGACGACGGCATCTGCCCGAAGTCCAGTTTCGCGCTGGGGCATGCTCGCGTGACGCGCAACCTGACGATCGCGAATTGCTACCTCACCGGCTGCTATGAGCTCGGCTCCGTGCTGGATGGAACGTTCAGGAAATTTTCGCCCAATGCGCGCGGCGTCAACCGCACCGGGCGCATCAAGTTCGGGACCGAATCGAATGGCGGCTTCATCAACGTGGCGGTTTCGAACTGCGTGTTTGAAGGCTGCAACGGGTTTGCCCTGGAGTCAGTGGACGGTGCAACGCTCGAGGATTTCGCGATTACCAACACGGTGATGCGCGATTTGTCTTCGCCTCCGCTGTTCATGCGGCTGGGCGCGCGCCTGCGCGGTCCAAAGGAGAGCACGCAGGTTGGCACCATGAAGCGCATCGTCCTCAGCAACCTGGAATGTCACAACGCTCCATCCGGGATCAGTTCGATCCTGAGCGGCATTCCCGGACACGCGATTGAAGATGTGAAGCTCGCGAATGTTTTTGTGGAGACGGCAGGAGGAGCCACGGTTGGGACCGGGCAGGTTCCGCTTGCGGAGAATGAGAGCAAGTATCCCGAGCCAAACATGTTTGGGCCCACGCCGTCGTCCGGGTTCTATCTTCGCCACATGCGCAACCTCGAGATGAGCCACGTGGAGATTGCGCATGCAGTTCCAGACGCGCGGCCCGCGTTTCATCTCGATAATGTGGAGCGGGCGGACTTCTTCGCCATCACGGCTCCCCGTGGAACCGAGGGCGCATTTGCTCTGCGCAGCGTGAACGGTTTTCGCATTGGCTGGAGCCGGGCCGCCGCCGATGCAGTGCTGAGCGATGTGACGACGAAAGTGCTCTAGGGCCAGATACGTGGCACGTGAAGGGGAATCTGTTTCTAACCGCCTACGAATGGAGCAGCAACTATAGACAGGATGACCGCGGAAAGTTCAGCGGGTATGTGTATTACTTCGACTTCAATAAGGGCAAATCAAATGATGATCCGACCGGATGGCCTTATCCATATAGCTTCAGGCGTGCGCTGTGTGTGCGCGGTTACGAGAAATAATTCGGAACTCCCGCAATTCATGGTCGAGAGTCAATCACCGGCCACTCGGACCCCAAAGAGTTTTGGAACGGCGGGTGTGGGGAAGGCGCTTGGAGACGGCAAGCGGCGAAAATGTGGCATAGGTCCGAGTGGGCGACGACACACCAACAAGGCGAAATTGGTAAGCTTCAGCGTGGGTGAGAGTCGTCATGCAGTAGCACCGAGCATGTCATCTGGTTCAGCCAATCGGAAGTCTGTTTTTCTATTTCTCTCCCAGAGCCAGAGCGTAAATATCAACGAAGCTGTAATCGCGGAGCACCAGAGGCGCGTCGCTCGGATCCAGCCCCATCCAGCCAAACACGGTACTCCAATCCTTCAGGTCAGCGATGAGCTCCTCTTTGCCACCTTTGACCCGAATTCGAAACAAGGCGAAATTGCGCCCCGTCCACCTCGAGTAGTAAAGAAACTGGCTATCCCTGGACCAGGCCGGAAACGACACATCCCCCTTATCCGCAAGAACCGACCATTTCTGCGTCTTAATGTCGAAGATCCTCAGGTTGGGTATGCCGTGCGCCTGCGCTGCAATAGATCGGCCATCAGGAGACCAGCGAGCGCCCCAAAGGCCAAGCGATCCGGGAAGTGTAGTGACCTTGCGGCTGCCGAGATCGAGAATACGTATGACGCTCTTCGCGTCGTCGCCCGCAAACCCTCCGAAGGTGATTTTGCTTCCGTCGGGCGACCAGTTCGGATCACTCTGCTGTTCATTGTCTTCGGGGAGAAGCCGCTGCGGAGTGCCGCCTTCTGAGGAGACGACGTAACTCTCAACTGTAGGCGATAAATAGTTCGCGAACACGATGCGTTTGTCTTCCGGGGACCATCGGGGCAGCAACGCACCTATTGGCTGATGACTCAGTTCCACTGGGTCGCTTCCGTCCCGGTTGGCTTTCCAGAGCGTAGCGTCGGGATAGGAGACATAGGCGACTGACTTGCCGTCATGCGAAAAGGAAACATAAACGGCGGAAATGCCGCCGAGAAAGGGCTGAAGTTGTTGGGTCTTCGCGTCGAATCGGAAAAGCTCGCCGTGAGAGGTAAGCCCCGTTGCGAAGATTCTCTTTCCGTCCTTGCCAGGAACTGGCCCTTCCCAATCGATTCCGCCCGATGTCAATTGAACGGGCTCCTTCACTGGCTGCAGGAACACGCCTCGCCGCTCATCGAGTGCCCAAAGCTCGTTCTTGGCCTGAACCGGTGGCCCGGACTGAAATATGAAGAACGTCCCGTCGGGAGTCCACCTGCCGCAGCATTGGACCTCCGAGACGTGCCAACCGGGAAGCATCTGATGAAAACCCGAACCGCTCGACGAAATCTCCCAAAGCCGGTCCCATTCGGACCCGGAAAATCGTAAGGTGCGGCCGTCCGGCGACCAGGCGAGGAAATCCGCGGGAAAACCCACATGGGCGAGTCTGTGAGCTTCTGTCCCGTCACTCCGCGCTATGTAGATGTCGCCGGCCTTCGTGGAATAGGCGATGGAGTTCCCATCGGGCGAGAACGTCGCGGCTTCAGCGTCACCCAGGCCGCGAATCGTGCCTCCCGGGATGCGAACATTCCATAGCGATGCTGGATTGGGGTCCCCTCGGATCGAGGTAAGGAGAAAACTAGAACCGTCTGGAGAAACGTCAACCAGGGAGGGGGCCGGCACAGCAACCGGGATCTGTGCGACATCTCCGCCCGATACCGCTACCTGGGCAATGGATTGTGGCGATTGAGGCTCGCCCTGAGTGAAGTAAACCCTGACCCCATCCGTGCCGCCCGTGGCTTTCAGGCGACCGTCGTGAGTGAGCTGGGTGTAAGCCGTGATCCGCGGCGGTGGCAGCGGGCGACGGAGGGTCCAAATTGCAAAAACGAACCCAATCGCGAAAACTGCCAAGCCTACCAGCCACCATCGCCTTGGGCTTCGGGGCTTACATGGAATCGCGCTGTCTCCCGTGTCAGCGCTTTCAAGCGCCGATTCGCTCTCGATTCTGACATCCTCCGAGACTTCGACCGGGCATAACCACCGGTACCCGACCGTTGCCACCGTCTCTATGTAACGCGGCTCGCGGATGCCGTCTTCCAGCAGACGGCGCAACAGCCAGATGCAGCGCGAGAGAGAACCATCGGCGACAGCGACATCACTCCATACCGAATTGAGCAGTTCTTCCTTTGAGACCAACCTTTGGGGATTGCGCAGCAGGAACACCAGCACGCGAAACGCCTTTGGCTCAACCGCCAACACCTTGCCCGCCTTGATGAGCGTGAACTCTCGCTCCCGAACCTCCACGTCAGCAAAGCGGAAAACAAAGGGCTTAGTGTCCATAAGAACTCCCTAAGAAATTCCTGATCAGCGCCGAGAAATTGATGACAAGGCCATCGAGACCAAGCAGAACCACCCGCCCAGAGTGACCTCAGCCAACCCGGCTGAGGAGCTCTCGGATGACAACTTTCAGGTGGATCGCTTCCCTCGTTCCCACTCTAACCATCGTCGTTCCGCTGCTGGCGGAATCGCATTGTCCCGGAAACGCCGCCAGTTTATCCTTCCGGCTTGTGAACGGCTACCAGATTGTCGTTCCTGTTTCCATCAACCATTCCGGCCCCTACGATTTTCTCCTGGACACGGGTACCCAGATGACCATATTGGCTCCTTCTCTGGCCGACGAACTCCATCTGAACGCCGAGGGCGCCGCTGTGGTCGAAGGTGCCGGATTTCAGCAATCCGCTTCTCCCGCCAAACTCGAACTGCTCGAAGCGGGCTCCTACGCCGTATCCAATCAGAAGGCGCTTGTGTACCGTCTCCTGAACCTTCGTTCTGTCGATTCCCGCATTCGCGGCATCCTCGGCGAGGATTTCCTGGAGCATTTCGATGTGCTCATAGACCACGCGCACAAGCGGCTTTGTCTCGATGACTCGGGCTCCATGGGCGCGCGGATAAAAGGACTGCATATCCCGCTGGTCACACCGGCTCAAGCAGAAAACGAGGCAACTTTGCCCAGATTGCTCATCATCGAGGCCCGTCTCTCTGGCGAGACAGGGCCTGTTCGGCTGATGCTCGACTCCGGCGCGAATATTCCCTACCTCTACAACACCTCTCAGCGGCTGGCGCCACAAGCGACATCATTCGGGGGCAGGTCGCTGGTGGGGAGCGGCGCCGATGGAGATCACAAGGTCTTCTCTGCTTTGCCGCCGCAGAAGGTGAAAATCGGCTCACTCGAACTCCCCGAGATCACGTTTCTTACGCTCGCATACCCCCGGAAAAAATCGAGCACCAGCAAATTTGATGGTCTCTTGACGATGAATCTCTTCCGTGCTGTGTTCATCAGCTACTCCGGCCAGTTTGTCGTTCTGGAGCCGCGATAGGACTCGCGCAAGGCGATCGCGCGGGCAATGAAAAAACGCGCTCGGAGCGGGTCACCGGCCACTCGGACCCTAGAGAGTTTTGGAACGGCGGGTGTGGGGAAAGGCGCTTGGAGACGGCAAGCGGCGAAAATGTGGCATAGGTCCGAGGGCGACGACACACCCCGAATTCGACAGAGATTCCAGGGTCGTGCATGAGTCAAGGGTCCTGTAGGTCAGGTGTGCATGGAGTTGGGCTACAATTACCCCTCATCCCCAATCGGTACCCTAGAGGTCGACCTTAAATGCAAGTGAGTCATCGCTGGGTCAACGTAGCCGTGGTGGCACTGCTCGCCGTGCAATCTCTTCAGATCGCGTTCACCGTGCATCGCGAATCATTGACGTGGGATGAAGGGGACCACATGTATGCGGGCTACCGCATGTGGAAGAACGGCGACTACGGCCTCAATCCTGAACATCCACCGCTAGTTAAGTTGCTTGCCACTTTGCCGGTTCTGAACGAGAAACTCTGGACTCCTCCGCTGAAGGGCGCCTTCTTTAAAGAAGACGCTTACTTGGGCGGAAGAGACTGGCTGGAACATAATGACGGCGTTGGGCAGCGTTTGGTGTTTCGCATGCGGCTTGCGGCTGGACTGCTGGCCATTGCACTATCATTGACGGTTTTCTACGCGACCCGGGAGTGGTTCGGCACCACAGCGGCGCTGGTGGCTCTAACCCTCATTGTTTTCGAGCCAAATATTCTCGCGCACTCGGGGCTTGTGACGACCGATGTGGGAGCAACGCTCTTCTTTCTCGCCGCCGTGTATGGATTCTGGCGCTACGTCATAGAGCCATCATGGATGCGCCTGGGAATCGCTGGAATCACCTTCGGCCTGCTGCTGGCGACAAAGCATTCGGGCGTGTTGCTTGGCCCTATGCTGCTGGCGCTGGTCATCGGCGAGATTGTGGCCGGGCCGCGGGGAGCCCGCAGCGAGAAGCTCGTCCGTCTCGGCGGCGGCCTCGCGATGATGGTGCTGATCGCCGTTGCAGTTCTGTGGTCGTTCTATGGATTTCGCTACTCGGCGCGTCCTTCTGGTCTGAAACTCAATCCGAGTCTCGATGATTACTGTCAGTACCTGAGCGGGGCCGGACACACTGTGATCTTGACGATGGCGCAGATGCGGCTTTTGCCCGAATCGTACCTGATGGGCATGGCTGACGTCCGGATCGCCGCGCGGCAAATGGCCACCAATGTCCTGGGAACATGGTACCCCCATAGCGTGTGGTGGTACTTCCCCGTGACCTTGATGATAAAAACCACTCTTGGAATGTTGGCTCTGATGCTTATCGCCGCCTTCGCCATCTCAACCGGCGAGCTCAGGCAGCCCCGGCACAGGCGCATTCTGGTGTATGTGCTGTTCGTCTGGGTGGCTTACCTGGGCATTGCAATGGTGAGCGGCCTTAACATCGGTGTGCGTCACATTTTGCCGCTCTATGCGCTCAGCACAGTCCTTGCAGGCGCTGGCGTCGCAGTCATGATTTCGCGTTCCCGCACTTGGAAGGCTGCATGCATCGGGCTGATTGGGGCTCACATCGTCTCCTCGCTAATTGTCTTCCCTAACTCGCTCGCATACGCCAACGAGGCTTGGGGAGGGCCACGCAATGTGCACAAACTGCTAAATGACTCAAATGTCGACTGGGCCCGGCAGTTGTATCAGGTCAAGGCATGGCAGGACCGGCATTCGGGCGAGGACTGCTGGTTTGACTATACGGCGCGGCCCAATATTCGACCGGAAACCTATGGAGTCCATTGCCACATCTTGCCCAATGGTTGGGGATCCGGCGCTGGAGACGAACTTGTTCCGCCCGTGATCCACGGGTATGTGCTCTTAAGTGCCTCTGAAGTGGATGGAACCGGTTGGCCCAGTCTCGAACTTAACCCCTATCGCGAATTCGCAAAGCGCGAGCCGGAGGAAGAGATAGATTACGGCGTGCTTGTCTACAAGGGTGACTGGCACATGGATGCGGTGCGTGGTGTCAGTCGTGCATTCCAATCGGAAGATAAGCTGGAGGCGGGGCATAATCAGGATGCGCTGAATCTGGCTGAAGAGTCGGTGCAACTCTCTCCAGGCAACCTGTTTACCGAATGGAGCCTAGGCGATGCGGCCGCTGCAAATGGAAAAAAGGATGAGGCCCGCGCAGCATATCGAGCAGCCGAAACGGAAGCACAGAAGCTGGATGACGAGCGGCGATCGGACGACATAAAACAAATCGAGGACAGCCTGAAAAAGCTGTAGCAGCGAGGCCGTCCTCAGTTTCTCCTTGGGTTCTGGGTGAGTGACCGGCCACTCGGACCCTAGAATAATTTTGAATAATTTTGGGACGGCGGGTGAGGGGGAAGGTGCTTGTATCCCCGGTCTCAAGTTTGGGCATCGACATACCAGACTCAGTGCCCGTCCCTCGACACTCTAGCCCACAACGAATTGCTCTTTGCCGTCTACGCCGAAGGCCGCGAGTTCCGAATGTACACTAACGGACGCACGGAAGGTTTCCGGGGCCGGGTCGGTGTCAGTAATCGGTTCCCTCGGTTATGCTCTGATCGCCTTCAAGAAACTCAGTCGCCCTCGCTCCCGCCTGCCCAGTCGCCCGCCGCGTCCGCCCCGTCCCCCGCAGAGGAAGAAGCAGACCGGGCAGACCACGACTTCATTGAATTTTGTCGAGCAATGTGCCGAAGTCTCGATGAACATCTTGCTCTTGCACAAAGCGGAGCGCATCTACGTAATCTCCCCGCAAATCTGCGTGCTTGTTCAGAACAATCTCAACTGCCTTCACGCGGTTAAACGCGAAAACGCTGTCGCTGTGGAGTCGAATCAATACGTCTTTCAAGGATTGAAGAGTTTCTGGTGTCATAGCGCGTTCCTCTCGGGAATGGATTTGACATCAGGAAAGACGGGAAGAGGTGTAGAGCCTCTTCCCGTCACCTTGTTGTCCGGCAGAGGATACGCTAGGTTGTGCGGTAAGGGAACTTACGGGTTAGGGAATCAACAGGACAACGTGACAACGGACACAACAGGCAACTACAATTTCGGTGATTCTTTAGCTCGCTTCTCTGCTGACTTCTTCTCGCTTCGCCTGCTTCTCCGCTGCCATCCTTCGCTTCAACTCCTCCGGCGAAACCTTAATCACCTTTCGCATCAGGTTGTCGAGATTCTGTTTGCCCGTTTGTCTTTCAGCGGCCTGTCTCCCCGCTTGTCCTTCAGTCGTCTGCTTCGCGCTCATAGGAGAGATTCTACCCAGAAAAGGACAAAGATAATAACACGTTTTACAGATTTCGTGTGGCTGCGGCACTTTCACGAGAGTGGACTTACCAGCGAACCTGTTCTAGACTGCCATCGCGATGACCGCACAAGAAGAAAACTCGATCCGCCTTAGCCTCTCTCTTGACGTAGATCGTGCCGAACGCGAACTTACTTTCCGCCGGGCCGAGGAACGCCGTCTTGCTGCCAATCTGCGCGAGATCGCCGACGTTCTGGATCGTGATTCCGCCGTCCAAATTTCCGGTGAAGATTGCTTAGCTGTCGGTCCTCCTACCCAACTCCTGCCCGAACTCTCCACGAAACCAATCCTTGACTATTCCGCTTTAATCGCTGCCCTGACTGAAACCAAGAAAGCAAGGTTGAAAGCCTACGCCGCCCGGCAAACAGAGGCTTTGGTTCGGGGCTTCCACGGAATCAATCAAGTCTGACCTCAAGTCTGCCCTCAAGTCTGACCTCTCCTAGCGACTAATCAATTCCCGATAAGTCAGCCTCTTTCCTGTTGTCCCTTCGAGCAACCTCTGAAATCTCTGTTCCTCCGACACCCCCAGCCTTTTGCGCGAATTGAACCTGAAAACCTGCTCGGCCACATACCCTTGCAAATGTTCCGGCCTGACTTGAACATACGTCCCTTTAATACACCTCTTCAGCAAGCTCCAGAAGTTCTCCAGCCCGTTCGTATGCACTTTCCCTGACACGTACCGCGTCGCATGATCAACAAACTGGTGCGTATAGTCAGGCAGGCCACGGTAAGAATGCAGATCGTCCGTGTAGAGAGTAGAGCCGGGTTCTACGTGCTTCCTGATTTCGGCATGTAACTGGGGCCTGCGGTGATTGCTGACGACCATTGCGCGGACCTCAGCGCCTCGCCCTCCCTCGCCCCGTTCCAGCAACCCCATCACTGGAGTCTTATCGTGAACTCCCGGTCGCGTAATCCTCTGTGCTCGCTTCCACTGGTGCATGTTCCCGGCCTTCCCGCCTACGTAGGTCTCGTCCGCTTCGACTTCGCCAGTCAGTCTTCCTTCCGGCTTATCCTCTGCCGCCGTCCTCAGCCGATGCAGCATGAACCAAGCAGACTTCTGCGTAATCCCTATCGTCCGCGCGACCTCGTGACTGCTGATCCCATTTCTGCAATTCCCGATCATCCACGCGACAATCAGCCACTTGCCGAGCGGCAAGGAGGAGTCTTCAAATATCGTGCCGACCTTTACCGAGAACTGTTTCCTCGGATGCTTCCCCTTGCACTGGAACAGCAACCGAGTCGGCATCCACGTTACTTCCTCCGATCCACACGCGGGACAGGCCACCTTCCCTTCAGGCCAGCGCAACCGGATCATGTAGTCGATTGCGTTCTGGGAGACAGAGAAATGGTCCATCGCCTGCTGAAGAGTGTTGAGTTTGAGTGAAGCCTTGGGCGGGGGCGTGGACAGAGCCGTAAGCGAGGTCATTTACCATTCCTCCAAGGGAGATACCATGACGGAAAAACAAGCCGAACAGGTTATTGCCGCGCTGGTGAGCATCGCTGCGTCACTTCGCGCATTAACTCTCTATGCGCAAGCCGCCTCTAAGCATCTCGGAGTCGAACCGCCCGATCTAACGACTCTCCTGCCAAAGCAATAGCCTCGGACGCGGGATCGGTATACGTGGAGGGAGTTGGAGAAGGGGGCACTAGACACACTGAGGCAGTTGGGAGATTTACCTTCCCCTTATTAACGCCATATAGATACGCGGTTGGTTTTAACCAATCGAGCGTTCTCTGCAAGAGCGCAATCTTGCCATGTGAAATAGCTGTCGGTGTGCCTTCTTTAACACGGGTATCCAAGTATTTCAGCAGGTTTTCAACTTCGGTATCGCTTGCTTCCACCGTCAGACGGATCGACATACCCCTCACCTCACTGAGTCTGGTATATCAAGGCCCAAGTTTGAGACGAGGGGGCACCCGCAGGTTGTTCGACCTGCGTCCCAGATGAATGACCGTCACGCAACGACAGGCAGCCCGGTGGAGACGGCTTGTTCGTGTGCGTGATAGCTAGAGCGCACGAGCGGGCCGGATTCGACGTGGCGGAAGCCCATCTTGAGCGCTTCGGTTTTCAGTTCGGCGAATTCGCGCGGCGTGTAGAGGCGCGCCATCGGCAGGTGATCGCGCGATGGACGCAGATACTGGCCAATGGTGAGAATATCGCAGCCGACTTCGGCGAGATCACGAAAGACCTGGAGCAGTTCGTGCGTCTCTTCGCCGAGGCCGACCATGACGCCGGATTTGGTCACGGCTTCGGGCCGCAGTTCTTTGGCGTAGCGGAGTAGTTCGAGCGTCCGCTCGTAGCGCGCGCCAGAGCGCACCACGCGATAGAGGCGCGGAACCGATTCGGTGTTGTGATTCAGCACTTCAGGCTGCGCTTCGACGACGGTGCGAATCGATTCGCGATCGCCCTGGAAGTCGGGAATGAGAACCTCGACGCGGCAGCCGGGCGCCTGGCGCCGAATCTCGTCGATGACCATGGCGAAGATGCGGGCGCCGCCGAGGAGGTCGTCGTCGCGGTTGACGCTGGTGATCACAGCGTGCTGCAGGCCGAGGGTGGCGACGGCTTCAGCGACGCGGCGCGGCTCGTCGTAGTCGATGGGCTCGGGGCGGTCCTTGGGGACGGCGCAGAATCCGCAGCGGCGCGTGCAGAGGTTGCCGAGCATCATGAAGGTGGCGGTCTTGTGGTGCCAGCACTCGCCGATGTTGGGGCACTGAGCGCTTTCGCACACGGTGTGCAGGCCGAGCGATCGGGCCAGCTGCTTGAGCGAGTGATAGTTCTCGCCCACGGGAGCGCGGGCTTTAAGCCACTCGGGCTTAGGGACGGGCGCACGCCGCGCTGGAGCAATCTGCACGAGATCGATCACGGTTTTATTGTAGCCGTCTGGGCAGCGGCAGAAGGCGCAAGACCTGTCCAAACCCGCGCGAAGAGCCATTGTTGCCGATACTTACGCGAGACCCTACGCGGCGCGATGCGATTCCGATACGAAAAGATGCATCTAACCCGCGCAGGAGGTAACGATGAAACCCGATCGACCCCTGATTGCATCGATCCTCTTCCTTGCGGCGGGTCTTTGCATGACCTTCTGGTATTGCCAGGGAACGGCAGGCTTAAGCGCCGGATTTCCTGTTTCGAGTTCGACGATTCATTTCTCGCTGACGACGAGCGGCCCCGCCGCCCTGGGCGGAATCGTGCTGACTGCTGTGGGCGCGGTGCTGCTGGTCTGGTCTGTGCTGGTAGCTATCTTCGTACAGCTCAGATCTATTGCGGGTGAGAGCCGTGGGCCGGAGAGACTGTTCGAGTAACTCCTCGCCTGCCTTTTCTCCGACCCTCGTTTCGTTGCCTTCGACTCTATTCTGCTGATCGCTGTTTGCCGGATGCTGCTGCGGGTGCAGTGGGCTTAAGATACTTGTCCCACCACGCAAGCCAGCGCTCATAGCGGTCCTTGATGTAGCTGGGGCGCGTGAATCCGTGGAACTGGTTGGGGTAGACGACGAGTTCCGTGGGGCGGCCGAGAGATTTGAGAGCCTCGTACATCTGCTCGCCGCCGATCAGTGGCACATTCATGTCGGAGGTGCCGCCCATGAACATCATGGGCGTGTGGACGCGCTTGTCGATCTCGAGGAACGGATAACTGATCTTGATGTAAGTCTTCAAGTCTTTCCACGGCGGGCCGATTTCGTTGTCGTACTGGAGAATGTATTGGTCGACGCCGTAGAACGTCATGGGAGCGGCGACGCCGGCTCCGCTGATGGCGCATTTGAAGCGATCGGTGCTGGCGGTGGTGTAGTCGGTAAGGATGCCGCCGTAGCTCCAGCCCGTGACGCAGAGCCGGTTTGGATCTGCCACACCCATGGAGACAGCCTTGTCGACACCGGCGAGCAGATCCTGCACTTCCAGATCGCCCCAATCACCGGCGATGGACTTGGCATAGTCCTGGCCGCGGCCGGCGCTACCGCGATAATTCACATTGAGCTCGGCGTAGCCTTTTGTGGCGAGCCACTGACGCAGGAAGTCGAAGCTGTGCTCATCCTGTCCATTGGGCCCTCCGTGGATGAAGAGAATCGTCGGCACGGGTGAGCCTGCCTTGAAATCGGCCGGCCTGGTGAGGAGGCCGTGGACATCGGTGCCATCCTTGCTCTTGAACTCGATACCTTCGGTGGGAACGAGGTTGAGCTCGGCCAGCAGCGCGTCGTTGTGCGAGGTGAGCTTGCGCAGCGAACTGTTCTCGAAGGCATAGATTTCAGGGATGGCGGTGTCGCTGGTGTAGAGGACGGCGGTGTGGCCGCCGGCCGAGTCCCAACCCATGATGGAGCCCGGCTGGTCGAGCAATCGCTTCTCGCCATCGCCGGAAAGATCAACGTCGGCGGGATACACATTGCGGTCATCTTCGACGAGGTAGCTGAGGTGGCCGTCGGGCGAGAAGACCGGATTGCGGACACTGCGGTCGAACTTGGCAGCGGGATAACTCACCTTTCCGTCGAGCGTAACGAGGGCGGGTTTTGCCTGAGAGTATTCGAGCAGCTTGAGTGGAGCGCCCTGGGTGTAGGCGATCGATTTGGAATCGGGCGACCATGCGAGGCGGCCGCCGTCGGGACCTTCCCAGGTAGTGAGTTTACGCGGAGTGGATCCGGCCTTGGGTTCGACGACAAACACGTCCGTGTTGTCGGTGCGGTCGGGATCGGTTTCATGGTTGCTGACGAACGCGATCCAGTTGCCATCAGGCGACCACTCGGCGCCCTCTTCGTTCACGTCTTTGCTGTTGGTCAGCTTCTCTGATTTCTTTGTTGCGATGTCGTAGAGGTAGAGCGCGTCCCAGTCGTTGTCGCGAATATAGCCCTGGACATCCTGCTTGAAGTGGTAGCGATCAATCACGATGGGCTTGGGCGGCTCAGGCTTTTTTCCTTCTTCCGGCTCCGGCTCGTGCTTGGGGTGGAGCGTGAGCAGCAGTTTTTTCGAATCCGGTGACCAGGTGTAGCCGTGGATGTTCTCATCGGTGATGCCGGTAAGCTGTTCGGCTTCACCGCCGCGGCGGTCCATGATCCAGACTTGGTCGCCTTTCGCGGGACCGGGACGCGAGGACATGAAGCTGATGAAACGGCCGTCGGGGCTGAACCTGGGCTGCGATACGCCTTCCTTGTCGAATGTGAGCTGAAGGTGAACCGATCCGTCCCAGTTCACCATCCAGAGGTGGGTCTGGCCCTTGTCTTCCTTGGTGTCGACTTGGCTGACGGTGTAAAGGATCCATTCGCCGTCGGGCGAAACCACGGGCTGGCCGACGCGTTGTATGCGGGCAAGATCGTCGAGATTGATGGCGCGCTTTTGCGGAGCATCGGCGGCGTGGGCCGTGGCGAAAAGTGGAAGCAGGACTCCAAGGCAGAGGGAAGATTTCAGCAGGCTGCTCAGCATGCGCAAAAGATTAACACCGGGGGTGCGGGGGCGGCACTGTTTTCGGCGAACTCAACGGAGCTTAGAGCGAACTTCGGGCCGGACCATGTACAGGAAGAAGATGAGATTCAGTAGTCCTTGCACGAGCTGAGGAGGCAGGTGGGTGCGCGAGAAGATCCACAAGCAGTAGCTGGCGAGCAGGAAAACCGCGGAGAGCGCAAGCGCCCAGGCCCAGCGAAGCAGGAAGAGAAGGCCGGCGCTGGCAGTGATGAAGGCAATAGAGAGAAGCAGAAACAGCGCGGGATAGTGTCCGGTGACGACTCCGAGGATGATGACGGCGGCGAGCACAAGCAGGTAGAGAGCGATCGCAACGAGCCCGGGGAGGCTGATCAGATCGCGCCGCGACGGGCCTTGAACGACCTGCTTCGCGGGCCGCTTGTTTTGTTGCTCCTCTGTCATAGGGTGTGGAGGTAATCGAGCAGGTCCTGAAGCTGCGGGTCATCGAGCCGGGTGGCGGGCATCATGCCGCGCCCGTGAAGGATGACGTCGGTGAGGCGCTCGTCGGTGGGCGGAGCACCCGATGGCATGGCTTTGATTTTGGTGATCGCCTGCAGGCCGGGACCATGGAGTCCAGCGGTGGTGGTGGGGTAATGGCAGCGGGCACACGCGGCCTGGTAGACTGCTGCGCCGCGCGCTTCCTGGGGTGTCCACTCGGAAGATGGCTTGGAGGGTGGCAGTGTGCGGCAGCCGGTGAGGACGAGTGGCGCGATGCCGGCTGCGGCCATCACGGCGAAGAGAAATAAACGAGCGCGCATGTTCTTTCCTGATGATACACGTTCAAAACAGCACCCCGTCTTATTGTTTGGCTTGTAACCGCTCGCGATCGAGAATGTCGAGGATGAATTCGCCAGCACCGTAGCCGACCATTGGCCGGGCGCCGGTTGGGTCGCCGATGCTTCCGGGAAAGAGCCGGCACGGGAGTGCTACATACATCTCCGGGATGATGTCGTGATCGGCCGCTGCCTTACCGACGATACGCGTCACGATGGCGGCAGCTTCGCCTCGCCTTTTCAGCTGCCGGTCGACTTCGACCAGGCTGAATTCGACGAAAAGGAACTCCTGCCGTTCATACCAGTACTCAAAAATCGCCGGGTCGGTATAGTTGCTGCGGACGCGCCGATAGCCGCCTGAAGCGACTTTGAGGAGTTGCATGCGTTCCACGGTGGTGCGGATCACGGCGGGGTCCGTGACGACGCCGAAGTGAATGATTGCAAGCAGCGCACCATCAATATCATTTTTTTCTTCAGGCTCAAGTGTCCCATGCAGTGTGCCATCGCGAATGAAGGCCGCGTTGAATCCCTTTTCGAGCAGGCGGACCTGCTTCAACATGTTGGTGCGTGTGGGCGTATCGCCCGCCTGTTTGGCAATTTCCTCAAAGTCTTTGAGCCCGACAATCGCCATCGCGGTCGAGAAGGCGAAGTGCTTTTTGTCTTTCTGGTGCTCTTCCCAGATTGAGGTGTCGGCATCAACGATCAGGCCGTCGCCGTACCTTTCGGTGTTGGCGAGAAGAGGCTTCGCCACGTAGTCGCGCGCGCTTTCATAGAGTGGTCCGCGATAAGTGGTTGAGCGGAGCAGCCCGGGGTCGTGATATTTCCGCAGGTACTCGCCGAGCACCCAGAGGACTTCGCCCCAATCGTCGAATTCGATATTCGTGTTGCCTTCCCCGGTGAAGAATGGCTCTTCGGATCCGTCGCCGAAATAGCGCACGACGGAGACCTGGTAGTCAGCACCGGCGGTCTGCTCGCGCATTTTGCCGGTCGGCCGGGCATTGAAATAGGCGAGCAAGGCCGCTCGGGCCTCATTTCGGTGTCCCATGCGAATGAGCGCTACGGTTGCCCACGCCATGTCGCGCACCCACGGCGTGAACCATACTCCGTCGGGCAGGCTGGCTACGATGAGCCCGTTTCCATAGCGGCCCGGGCGGTTCGGTTCCCGACTCTGCGCGATGCGGAGCATCACTTCGCTCTGGCGCCACAGATGCCGTTCGGTTTCACTCGCAAATTGCACGTTGGGCTTGACCCGCCAATGTTCGAGCTGGTCGATCTCGCGCCTGGCGAGCGCGTCCGACGAAAGGCCCGAAGCCCATTGCATGAACTCCTGCCCGACGCGCCGCGGATCGTCATCCCGCTCGAGCGAAACAAGAACGAAGGATGTGGCTGCGGGAATGGACCGCTGGGACTGTGCCTGCCGCACCGGAGCGAGGGGAATGAGAAGCAGCGACTCTGGGACTCCATTGAAATGAAGCAACGTCGCGCGAATCGCAGCGAACTGCAGGTCCTGTTCCGAGCTGACAGGATGGCCATACTTCAATGCGAGAGCAGCTTTCGGAGAAACGGGCGTTCCGGCCACAATCAGCGCGGCATGGCTGAATCCAAACGGCATGAAGACAAGCAAGTCGCCCTGCGACGAGTGAATCCGGATTAAGTGTGAATCGTCGAGGTATGCGGTGGATGTATCTGACGCAGCACCATTCCAGCCGAGACTGGTCAGGAAGTTGGTGGTTTCAATTCCTTCAGTCAGAGGGTTCCTGGGATCGGGCTGCGTGAAGCTGTAAGGATGGGCATAGAACTTCGTCACCGTCGCGGTTTCCGGCGAGACCACGGCGAATCCGAAGCCGTTGCCGGTGACGAGATTGGTCGCGGACGCCGGAAGGGTGACGAGGAGACCAGCAGCGAAAAGGTTGAGACATGAGAAGCGCATTGCGGAGCTAGTTTCGTCGCGCACGGCTGGTACTCGCAAGACCTCATTCCGAAGCGGCGATGGCTTCGCACAGGCGCTCGATGGCATGCGATTCGACATTGCTGCCGGGGCGATGGCCGTTCACCATGATGGAGAACGCGATGGTTTTACCGCTGGCAGCCACGAGATAGCCTGAGAGCGCGTTGGACTCATTTAAGGTGCCAGTCTTGGCCCACAGCTTGCCTTTGAGGGGCGAATTCCGGAAGCGTCCGATGAGCGTGCCATCGACGCCGGCCACCGGAAATGTTGCACGCCATCCGGGGCCCCATGGCTGGCGCGCGGCATAGGTGAGCAGTTGCGTGTAGGCGCGGGGCGCGATGCGATCATCCATGCTCATGCCGGAGCCGTCGTAGAAGAAGAAGTCGTTGTCGCTGACGCCGGCATTCACCACGAACTGGCGCACGACGCGCGTTCCTTCTTCCAGGCTGCCGTCTTTTGCGCAGAGTTTTCCGAGCAGGCGGAGGAGCAACTCGGCGTGAAGGTTTTGGCTGATCTTGTTGGTGAGCGTGATGTCTTGGATGAGCGGAACCGAGATATGCGTGGCGAGGACGCGGCGGCCAGTGACGGGCGCCGTGACAGTTTGCAGGCTGACAACCGGTGTGAGCTTCAGAGGATCGCCTCGTTCGGCGCCAAAATCTCCGGTGCTGGTGGGAAAGCGATGTCCTGCGACGGGTGAGCCATTGACGGTTATGCCGCGCGTGAGCAGCGCCTGCTTGAATGCCGCTGCCGTGAATTCAGCCGGATCGTCGACCGCCAGATCGGCCTGAAGGCCCTGTGGCGGCACGGTGCCCCAGGCCCGAACGAGAAGGCTACCCGGCATCCGCTGTAATCCCGGGTGTGCTTCTTCACCCGCGGGCGCGACGGTCATGCTGTTTTCGAGTGTGTAGAACTCGATGTTTGGGAGCCACAAGGTATCGAGCCCGCCGGGCACCGAGGCGTCCGGGGTCACGTCGAGCTGAATCGAGTTCTCGTTGAACGATAAGGCCGAGGCGGGAGCACCATAGTCCCACTGCAGGTCGTCCCACGACCAGGAGATGCCATAAGGCTCGTCGAGAAAGAAGCTATCGTCGCCGATGATATTGCCGGTGATCGTTCGCACGCCCGCCTGTTCTACCTGCTCGGCCAGCAGCTCCAGCACCGCATTCGGG
The DNA here is from genome assembly GCA_035308825.1 of Occallatibacter sp. Lineage (GTDB taxonomy): Bacteria > Acidobacteriota > Terriglobia > Terriglobales > Acidobacteriaceae > Telmatobacter. The sequence goes on from DATGFX010000067.1 coordinate 212,352, forward strand.
TTCGGCTTGACCGGTGTCTCGGGCGCAGTTGCGACCGGCGGCGTGGCGGGTGGTGGTGGCTGACCGGGCTTCTGGGCGGCGGCCGCAGGCGCGTTTGGCGCTGGCTGCGGTGTCGCCGGCGGAGGCTCATAAGGATACTTGCGGATACTGAGCGTAGGATCGCCAACGCCTTCAATCACGAGATCGCCTTGAAGCTTTCCCGATGCATCGATGTCGCCGGTGGCCACTACATTCGTGGTATAGGTCAGCGTGTCGACTGGCAAAAGCGCAAACGCCGCCGCTGTCGTCAGGAGCTTGGCGTTGGATGCCGGCGTGAAGAGCCGGCCTTCGTTAAGTTCGTAAAGCGGATGGCCGTCGAGTGTGGTAACGCTGATGCCGAACTCAGCATGGCTGAGAGCCGGGTCAGAGAGGATGGCGTTGACGCGGTCGGCAATCGAACCTTTCGGGAGTGCTGGTCGCGCCTGACGCGGAACCTGGCGCGATTGGGCGTAAAGAATCGGGAACGGAACGAGAAGAGACGCAAGAAGAAGCGCCACGACGCGCCGAATGAGGGCCATGGCCGGAGTGTAGCAGGGCATGGCCGGAGAATCGCCAACCGGAACTCTTAGAATCGAAGGTGCTCCCGCAGCGAGCGTGGAGGATCAAGGGATGAATTTGCACCGCACAGTCTGCACCTGGAGGCTTCGCACCCGATCACTGGAATTGGGGAGGCGGACGGTGGTGATGGGGGTGGTGAACGTAACGCCGGACTCGTTTAGCGATGGCGGACTGTTTCTTGATCCGGATGTCGCGGTGGAGCGAGGAATGCGACTGCTCGACGAGGGCGCCGACTTGCTGGACCTGGGCGCGGAAAGCACACGGCCTGGATCGAGAGCTGGCGGTGATCACCCTGCGGTGAGCGCTGAAGAAGAATGGAGCCGGCTGCGGCCGGTGCTCGAGGGTATCCGAAGTGCGCGGCCCGATGCGGTGTTGTCTGTCGATACCTATAAGGCAGCAACCGCGCGGGCTGCCCTCGCTTCGGGGGCAGAGATTATTAACGACGTGAGCGGCCTGATGTGGGACGCAGAGATGGCGGGCATCTGCGCAGGAGCGCGTTGCGGCGTGGTACTGATGCATACGCGAAACCGGCCTGAAGACTGGAAGAAGCAGGCGCAGCTTCCGCCGGATGATGTGTTGGAGCTGGTCCGGGCCGGACTCGCGGCGAGTTTAGAGAAGGCGACCGGAACGGGAATTGAGTCGGACGCTGTGGTGCTCGATCCAGGCTACGGGTTTGGCAAGAAGTTCGATGAGAACTATGCACTGCTGGCGCGGCAGGATGCGTTGTTGTCGCTGGGGCGGCCACTGCTGGCCGGGTTGAGCCGGAAGTCATTTCTCGGTCGTACGCTGGCAGCATTCTCCGGCGGGCAAAGCGCACCCGTCGCAGCGCGTGAGACGGCCAGTGTTGCGGCGATGGTTGCGGCGATTCTGCAAGGCGCGTCCCTGGTGCGCGTGCACGAGGTGCGGCCGGCGCTGGAGGCGGTGCGGATCGCCGATGCGGTGCTCGAAGCAGATCGATGATTCACGGTCATCCGATGTCTCAAAAATCGAGACACGGAGTACCCAGCGCTCATGGTGCTGACATGGCGTGCAGTTTCAGCACGGTGTTCCAGTTGCGGGCCGTGCCATTGAAACCCAGCGCACGATGTACGCGGTCCGGGGTGAACCTGGTTTCGGCGGCGCCATCGGGCAGGTGCAGATAGAGTGTGTCGCCGCTGAGGTGATAACGGTCGCGCCGCTCAGGATACTGGGTCACGATACGCTCGAGTCCGGCGGCAGCGCTCGCGGGCGGAGATCCGGAGAGAAAGGCCACGTGCACCCTTGCCCCATCGGCCGCGGCTTCCGCCGCAAAGGGATTTGCGTTGATGACCCGGGTCAATTCTTCATGAGTACGGATGAGCACACTTGCGGGTGCGCGCGTGAATTTCTCGAGCGCGGAGGCAACGGCCTTTGTGACTTTCGGCGGCTGATCGGGCGCGTCGAAGACTGCATTGCCGCTCTGGATGTAGGTTTGCACGTTGCGATAGCCGAGATCCGCAAGAATTCTGCGAAAGTCGGCCATCGCGAGCTTTCCATAACCGCCCACGTTCACGGCGCGCAAAAGAACGACATACTTTGGCATGGTTTCTAGCTGATCCCCACGTTGTAACGCGGCCAGAGCGAGCGGATGGCTTCGTGGTCGATCGCCGGTTCGCCGTCGCACTCCATTTCAATGACGGTGGCCGGCTGATCCGGTGCTTCGAGGGGCAGGCCGGTGAGCCGCAAAGAGAATTCGTTCTGCGTGAATTCGATTTTCTGGCCGGTCTTGAGCAATCGCGCAGAGAGGACCTTGGGTTTCAGCCCGCCAATTGCAATGACGGCTTGCGGCTGGAAGTAGCTGACCCAGTCGGCTGCCGGAGTATGGCCAGGCCAGTATTGCTGATGAAGGTATAGGGTATTGCCCCGGCGCGTGTAGTTGGCATTCGTGTTCCAGCTGAACTCACCGCGATCGCAGCCGTAGATTGCCTTGCCATTGGTCTCGAGCCATTGGCCAACCGCTTCGAGGCAGGTGATGGACTCGGGCGGAATGGAGCCATCGGGCTCGGGGCCGATATTGAGCAGGTAGTTGCCGCCACCGCGCGCGCAGTTGGCGAGGTTGGCAACGATGGTCTTCGGCGACTTCCACGCATCATCGTGGCGATTGAAGCCCCAGCTGTCGTTGAGGGTCATGCAGCTTTCCCATGCGCGCCCCGATTTCGCAGCGCGAACTTCCTGCTCGGGCGTAGAGAAGTCGCCTTCAAGGCCGTTACGGTTGTTCACGACGATCTCAGGCTGAAGCTCGAAGACCATCTGGTTCATTTTTTCTGATTCCCATTCTGCGGGCGAGAGCGGCCAATCGACGTCGTACCAGAGCACGTCGATCTTGCCGTAGTTCGACATGAGTTCGCGGACGAGGCCGTGTGTGTAGTCGACAAAGCGGCGGCGCGCAGCTTCGTCAGTCTTGCATTTGGCTCCGTCGGGATGATGCCAGTCCATGAGCGAGTAGTAGAAGCCAACGCGCAACCCTTCTTCGCGAGCGGCATCGACGAATTCGCGGACAAGGTCGCGGCCCGGGCCCTGCTTGGGCGAGCAATAGTCGGTGAGCTTGGTATCCCAGTGGCAGAAGCCCTCGTGGTGCTTGGTCGTCATCACCATGTACTTTTGGCCGGCACGTTTGGCGAGTCGAGCCCACTCGCGCGCGGCATGCGGCCTGGGAGTGAAATGCCTGGCGAGCTTCTCGTATTGGGGAATGGGAACGCTTTCGACTTCGAGAGCCCACTCGTGCTGGCCAATCACGCTGTAGAGGCCCCAGTGGATGAACATGCCGAAGGTGGCCTGATGCCACCAGGCCATGCGCTGGGCGCGGGTCTCGGCCATCTTCTGTTCAATAGGCGAGTTGCCGGACGACTCCTGCGAAACGTTGACGCCGGAGGCGATTCTCACGGCGCGTGCATTTGCGGCTGATACTGCCAATGCGCCCGCAGCACCGAGTTGCTTGATAAAAGACCGCCGAGAACTTCCCGTCCAATTCATGAATGCGGAGTCTCCTCTCGAATGAGTGCGCAGCGCCGAGGTTGGACCCGTGGTTCAATCGCTGGGCGCTGGCGGGGCCACTATAGGAAATAAGGATTGGCAGTGTCAAAGCGAAGAACAAGGGCTGAAGGGACCGAAGGCAGGCAACGAGGGTCCCGGGCTGGACGCCCCGATTGCGAACTGCTCGTTGGCCCACAGCCTGGACGACGCTACTGCTTTTCAGAAACGAGATAGACGACGACTCCGCTGACAAGGACAAGAGTCGCGAGGATCGGGAGCAGAAGCACGAGATTGCCGGTCATGCCGGGCCACGCAGCGGGCAGCAGCGCGTCCAGATGCAGTTCCGCCAGAATCGAGGTCGCCCACGCCGTGAGGTGGAACCCATTGCGCATAGCCCAGGCCAGCGCGCCCACTGCAACCAGCATCGTGATGGCGAAGGCGAAGATCTGTGCCCCGACGATGGGCCGGCTCACTCGTTCGATCGCTGAATTGCGCCGTCGCAATTGTGCGCGCCACCAGAGCGCGCCGGGCGCCTGCATGGGCACGGCAGGAGCGGTCACTGTCCTTGCCTGCTGGAATGTCTGCGTGACCAGCGCGAGGTCAGAACAGGTGCGGCAGCCGCGGACATGATCGCGCAACTCTGCCGCCACGCCGTCAGGCCATTGGCCGAGACGAAGCGACTCGGCAACCTCTTTCTCACGGGGACAGGAGAAGGGGCTCATGAGTCCCTCCCCGATCCGTTGCGCAGCAGCTGAGCGGCTTTGCGTCGAGCCCGAAACAGGAGCAGGCGAATACTCGCCGAGGCAAGGCCGGTGATCTCGGCGATCTCGCGGTGAGAGTAGCCCTCCGCGTAGGCCAGCCAGAGCAGTTGCCGGTCGCGCGGGCGAAGCTGGGCAAAGACCGGGCCCAGCATGGCATGCGAATCCGACTGGGCCGAGTGGTCGGCGGCCGCGAAAAACTCTTCCGGCACCTCGTGGACTGAGGCGAGGCGCGGACGCCGCCAGTAATCGCGCAACAAATTGGTTGCAATTTTGAACAGGTAGCGCCGGTCAGCCACTTCGCCGTCATTTGGATGGGTCGAGCACAGGAAACGCACGTAGCTTTCCTGCATCAGGTCATCAGCGAGCGCCGGATCAGAGGAAATGCGCGCGAGATATGCCCAGAGAGGACGGGCCGACCGCTGGTAGAACCCGCCGAACGCCTCGTTATCCATTTCCAGGCATGCCGGCGAGGCAGTGGCGAGCGCGGCTTCGCCGGCAAGAACCTGCGGAATCGTGGATTCGAGCGACATGAGTCGACGCCTCCTCACCATCTTTGTCTCCGTGGCGCATTACCGGCCCTTTGAGGCGATGGATGAGCTGTACGGAGAATCGTGCCCGGAGTTATCGGGCATCAGGCCGAGACGGGCGGCCAAAACCCAGGTAAGCCCTGCGCTGATGATAAATCCGATGCCGGGCATCAGCACGACGGTGCCGAACACAAGCATGGGAATTTCCATGTCGGCACTCGAGTGACGAAGCAGCAGCAGGCCGATGCCGAGCAGGACGAGCACCACGCCGATCTGCAACGGTGTGAGCACGCGGGCCACTGCATTGGGTACGCGCTGGCCCGACTCGATGTTCACGGGAATGGGCGCGGCTTCAAGGAATCGTTTGCCGGCCTCGGTTTCCATATAGGACGCAAGCTCTTGATTCGAGCCGAATTTGTCGATCAGCCGGCCGTGAACCTCGCTTTGCAGCTTGAAGATGCGGCCCCAGCGCCGATTTTCGAGAAATACACGGGTGAACCAGAGAACTGCGACGAGGAAGGCCGCAAAGGCAAGAAGGGGCGATAGGTTGTTGAGGAATTCCCCGAAGGGCGCCGGCCGGCTTTCTTCGTGAAAATCACCCGGCCAGACTTGGCGCTCCAGGGCATCGCCGGGGCTGCCATCGGCGTGGTTCAAGTGCGAGAAGAGATAGAACTCGGGATTCCGCGCAACCTCAGGATGCGAGGCGAGGAAGGCCGCGAGCTGCGGATTGTTGTGAGTCACGTACTCCTGATTCGAGAGCAGGGAAGGGTCACGAGAAATGACCGATGTAAGCGTCGGGCTGAGGCGCAGGAGCTTGATGAGTTCACTTTGCGTAGCGGCGACGTCTGACTCAGTAGGCACAGCCTGAAGCTGCACGGGCGAAGCCGGTTGCTTGGGCGGTGCAGGCCGGTCCTGGGCCAGGGCGAAAGTTCCCGAAAGCAGTGCGGATGTGGCGATAACGGCGAAGAGCCGGGATGCGAAACGGCTTTGCATGTTCATTCCCCTCGATCAGAAATCAGGCGATTTCTGCCCATAGAACGATCGAGGGGAAGGAATGGTTAACAGCTGTCCGGGAATTAGTTGCCGGATTCGGAGGACATGGACGGAGGAGCGGCTTCGAGGCCGCTTCCCCATTGAGTATTTGGATGATCCCCCATCTCGAGCACCAGTTCGCCTCCATTGGCGATGTCGGAATGCCGGAACCAAGGCTTGTCGAGCGGCTTGCCGTTCAGCGTGGCCGACTGGATGTACTTATTTTGCACGGATGCTCCGTGTGCAACGATGGTGAAGACCTTGCTGTTTCCCATGCGCAGGTCAGTCCGGGTGAAGATCGGGCTGCCGATCTCGTATACCGGGCTGCCGGGGCAAACCGGGTAGAAACCCATCGCGCTCAGAACGTACCAGGACGAGGTCTCGCCTCCATCATCATCTCCCGGAATGCCGAGTGGGCCGTCGCCGTACCAGACATCCATCAGCTGGCGCACGCGGAACTGGGTTTTCCAGGGCTGGCCTGAAAAGTCATAGAGATAGGGAATATGGAAGCTGGGCTCGTTCCCCTGCGCATACTGCCCCACCAGCCCGGTTGCATCGGGGAACTGGCCGAGGAACGCGAACTTCGAGGTATCGTACTGTTCGACGAAGAGCCGATCGAGCTTCGCATTGAATTTGTCGCGCCCTCCAAAGAGATGGATCATGCCCGCCACATCGTGCTGGATGCCAAAGGTGTAGAGCCAGGCGTTCACTTCGGTGAAATAGTCGCGTCCGCCCTGTCCGCCGCCGAGCTTGGGATCGAAGTGCTCGACCCACGCGCCGTCAGAGCTTTTCGGCGCCATGAAATCAATGTCGGGATTGAAAAGGTTCTGATAATTGTGGGCGAGCTTGGTGAAGTAAGCCGCATCCTGCGGCTTGTTCAGGGCAGCCGCAAGCTGCGCCACCGCCCAGTCGTCATAGCTGTTTTCGATGGTCACTGAGACAGCCTGGCGACGCTCCCCGGTGACAGCGGGTTCGGTTTCCTTCTCGCCCCATTTGAGCGCCGGGAAAAAGCCCTTGTCGAAATAGGTGTGATCGAGCGGAGTCAGCGGGGCACGGCTCCAGGGAAGCAGAGTCGCTTCGGTTGCATTCTTGCGCATGGCCGCGAAGGCCTGGCCGGCATCGAAATCTCGATAGCCCTTAGCGTAGGTGTCAAGAATGAACTCTGCCGCATGGTGTCCGATCATGACCGCCTGCTCCCCGGCGACCGATGGGAATGACGGCATCCACCCGCTCTGCTCGTACATGCGCAGATAGGAGCGCACCATGTCCTCCTGCCCTTTTGCGTCGAGCAGCAGTTGTAGCGGGTGCAGGGAGCGGTAGGTATCCCAGAGACCATCGTCGATGTAGAAGTCATGTTCGCCGGCGTCGTGGACCGCGTGGTCATAGCCGCTGAAGTATTTGCCGTCTTCGGTGATGTCGGTCATGCGGCCGAGCGAGCGGTACAGTGCCGTATAAAAGATCGTGCGCTGGCGGTCTGTGCCGCCTTCCACATGAATCGCTCCCAATGCGCGGTTCCATTCGGCGCGCGCGTCGGACTTCACCTTTTCGAAACCCCATGACGGGATTTCGCGCTCGAGATTGCGCCTGGCCTGCTCGGAACTGATATAAGAAATGCCGACTCGGACTTCGGTCGGCTGGATTGTTGCTTTGGAGTCCGTGACGAAGCCGATGTTGTCGCCCGATTGCGTTTGCGCGTGACCCAGATCAGTGCCGCGCCAGGTTTGCCAGGAAGCGAAGGGCGCGGAGAACTCGGCGTAGAAGTACTCGCGGGTCTCCTTGCCGGGCACGGCGAGTTCGGCAACGGTGCCTTCGACGCGTTTGCTTCCGGCAACTGCGTTGTTGCCGATCACGGTGAGCTCAGCGCTTTCCGCGAGACTCAACATAAGATGTCGGTGCGCATTTGTCGGAAACGCGAAGCGATAGTATGCTGCCTGGCGCGTTGAAGTGAGCTCGGCCTTGATGCCCCAGGTCCGAAGATCGACACTGTAGTAGTACGGCGTGGAGACTTCGAAGTCGTGGTCAAAGTCCGAGGCATAGCCAGCAAGTTCTGTGCGGGCGGGTCCAGTCGATGCCATCAGCGTTGCCGGACCAGCGGGAAAGCCATAGATCTGGTCGGCGAGATAACGGTCTGTGATGCCAGGCGTGGTGATCGGCGCAAGGCGCGCCATTCCGTGCGGATATTGCACGTAGGGAATTGTCGCAGTAAGAAGTTGGCCGATTCCGCCAATATTGGGCGACACGTAATCAACCGGCTGTCTGGGCTGCTGTGCAGCAATCACAGCGGACGAAGAAAGTGCGAGCAAGGCACAAAGGAAGGCAGATTTCATGATCTCTCAATTCTCGCGCAGCTTCAGTGTCTGACGATGCAGCGGTGCAAGCGAAGGCGCTGAGCGGCGATTCGCGCGATTTTGTTTCGCTGGCATTGTAGCCGGAGAGTCCATCTTAAAGCAGTGCGCTTACATCGGGGTAGTGTCTCAGTTTGGCTCTTGACCCCATTGCGTCTGGTAACGCCACGGTTACATACTTAAGTCATGCCGAAACGCCCTCGCGATCCTAACCAGTTGGCAAAGCTTATCTTGGATATTGCCACGGGTGAAGCTGAGGACGTGGTGTCGCCCCAAAAGAGAGCCGCTTCCGTTAAGGGCAGAAGCGGCGGTCTAAAGGGTGGAAAAGCAAGGGCGAAAACTCTTAACGCTGCCGAGCGAGCCGAGATTGCCCGAATTGCTGCAACAGCCCGATGGAAGAAAAAGGGCTAGACAAGCTCTTCCTCTTCCGCTGGGGTGTTGCGCCGCCACTCTACCTCATCTCTGAAATCAAGGTTGAATTGGAGCGGCTCTTCCGTCGGGTTGTGGCTGTTCCAGTGTTCAATCGTGTCTGTGCCGATGGAAGCCTCGCCGAGCATTTGTTCGCGGTACTTAGCCATCCACATTTCCGCTTGCGGTCGCGTGGCGTCATCCGTCTCGACCCAGAATGAAGTCTGTTCTCCCGTTTTGTTTGTGACCGAGTACGCCAAGTTGGCGCGATAGGGGCGATTGGTCTTTTTATCGACCTTCGTCTCTTCGCGCTCTGCCGCCGCGAACTGCTTGGCTAGACGTTCCTCAGCCGTTACCGGCAGGGGAGCTTTCCAACCCATCTTGATTGCGGCGGCGGCAACTTCTGCCATCGTTACCGTTGTCTTTTTGTTTTCGCGCTTGTAGTGCCTCACAAACGCTTGCATCTCTTCGTGTTTTGTCATTTCTGATCCTTTCAACCAACCGGAGCTACATCCCCCCAGCCGTCCACCATCGCGCTCGGTGATACGACTGACCTAATTTTCACTAGATGATTGCGAAACAACTCATAACGCTTCGTTTTGTGCTGCAACTGACCTGCGACGATACCCGGATGGATCTTGTACGTCGCAGCAAAACCCCGAATGTCGCGCTCTGCAAAAAACGGAGATTTTACCTGAATGAAGTGTTTCAACTGCCTTTGGGGCGTGCAAAACTCTGCGGCGGCCTCATTCGCCACTCGCTCTTCTTTTGGAATGTCAGCGCCGGTGCCTGCGCGCTCACCCTCAAGCTCGACGTCAAGCATCACGGCGGATTGACCGTGCTTTTGAATCACGTGTTCAAGTTCGTGGCGCAGAACAAACCAGAAATTGTCGATGCGGTCAAAGCGTAGAGTCATGCCGATCACCGGCGACTTGTCGCTCAGCCACATGCACGCGCCATCAATCTTCGTGTGCGGAAGGGACTCCACAATCGCATATCGAATCCCTGCTTGGGATAGAAGGCGCGGGACCTTGCGCGCTCCCTCAGCGGAGTTCAGGAGCGGCTTTAGTTCTCTGGCGGCAGTGACCACCGCAGCAGGCGAATACTTGCCGACTAGCGTTTGCTGAGCGATCTGCTTGACGCGATAGAGCCATGCAATTTGAGCTGGTGTTGCTTCTCCCATCACGTCCGTCTTCTTTGCGGCATGAGGAAGCACTTCGATTTCATCGATGTCAGAAACTCCGAAGAAACGACAGAGCGCTACATCAAGGTGCGAATCCCATAGACCGTCAACCCCCTTCAGCCATCCCCTGGCGATCATGTCGCCCACCGGAACGCCGCCGAATACCATTGCTCTTGTGTTGAGAGCAGGGTCGGGCCTGAATTCCAGCTCGGCTTTTTTCAATTCGAATGATGCCTGCAACTTCAGAAGTTGATCAGCGTCAATCCCCAGAGCCTCGCGCAACTGGAGAGCGAGTTCGGTGCTAATCTTTTTCCCGTTCATCAGTAGGCTGACGCTTTGCTCTGAAATTCCAAGGACTTTCGCCAGCGTTCTTTGTGTCCAGCCTCGTTCGCGAAGGTGGCTTTCGATCATCTGCGCGGGTGTAACAAACCCTGTGGTGGCCATGGCAATAGTCTAGCACTTCGCGGACTCACCGAATTGTGGAAAATGACTAAACTGAACTTTATGCTTGACAAATACGGAAAAGATCAGTACCCTTGAACCATGAACCGGCTCCCACTTGAAACCCGCGCCAAGATCGTCGGGATGATGGTCGAAGGAAACAGTCTCCGGGCAATCAGCCGCATGTGCGACGTATCCATAAACACAGTTAGCAAGCTGCTAGTCGATCTGGGCAATGCCGCGATGGAGTTCCACCATAAGAACGTTCGCGGTCTTCAGGTGAAGCGGTTACAGTGCGACGAAATCTGGGCGTTTGTGGGAGCGAAGCAGAAGAACGTGAACCATGGAAAATCCCCTGAAGGGTGGGGAGACGTTTGGACGTGGACGGCCATCGATGCCGATTCAAAGCTATGTGTGAGCTATCTTGTCGGTGGCCGTGATGCTGGATGGGCCAAGGACTTCATGGAAGACTGCGCCAGCCGTATCGATGGGCGCATACAGGTCACAACAGATGGGCATCGGGCCTATTTGGAAGCAGTGGAAGGCGCGTGGGGAATGGATGTGGACTACGCTCAATTGCAGAAGATATACGGCGCTCCGTCCGATGCCGAGCAGCGCCGGTACAGTCCTGCAAAATGCATCGGGTCTGACATGAAGGTTGTAAGCGGCAATCCCGACCCCGACCATGTCAGCACATCTTTTGTCGAGCGCCAGAACCTCACGATGCGCATGGGGATGCGTCGTTTCACTCGGCTCACCAACGGCTTTTCAAAGAAGTTTGAGAATCACGCCTACGCTGTGGCGATTCATTTCCTGCACTACAATTTCGCCAGGATTCATAAGACGCTCAGGATCACTCCAGCAATGGCGGGGGGGATTGCTGCTCATGTTTGGAGTCTTGAGGAAATCGCGAATCTGGCTGAGTAGAATAGGGCAGTCTACAGCCCATGCCGATTCCTGATCAATTCGTCCATCGCTATCGAGAGCCTTACTATGACTCCTACTGTCGCTTATGTGCGAAACAAGTAGCGATGGCGAAGGAGGAATCTGGCTTGCTCCTAAACGAGAAAGACCATGTGTGCGACCCCTACTTCGTCGAGATGTTCAGAAAACATGGGACAGACCCTGTGGCGTTCCTCAAGCGGGTTCACAAGATTTCAAACTGAGACACTACCTACATCGGAGAATTCATCACGGCGCAGTTAGGTTTATGATCAATTGGGGCGCAGAGTTCGAGCTGCGCCAAAGTTTTGCCTGCGCATAGCCGAAGGAGATGAGGCTGTGGCGGGCATTTGTGTGGAATCGGGTCGAGATGCGAGCGAAGACAGCAGTAGTGCTGGGCGCCCAGTGGGGCGACGAAGGCAAGGGAAAGATCGTGGACGTGCTGAGCGAGCGGTTCAGCGCGGTGGCGCGGTATGCGGGCGGGCACAACGCGGGACACACGGTCATCCACGGAGACCAGAAGTTTGTGCTGCAGTTGATTCCCTGCGGCGTGTTGCGCCCGGGGTGCAAGGGCGTAATCGGCAACGGAGTCGTGCTCGATCCCATCGCCTTCCTTAAAGAAGTTGCCAAGCTGCGCGAATTGGGAATCAAGGTGGACGACCAGCTCTTCGTTTCGAATCGCGCGCAAGTGATTCTGCCTTACCATCGCATGATCGAACTGGCCGCGGAAAGCGCGCCGGGGCGGAAGAAAATCGGGACGACGAGCCGAGGCATCGGGCCAGCATATGAAGACAAGATGGCGCGCAGCGGTTTGCGCATTGTGGATCTGCTGAACACGTCGCTCCTGAAGGCCCACATTGAGGCGGCTTGTGCCGAGAAGAATGCGATTGCGCACGCGCTTTTCGGAACCGACCCTCTCGATTCGAAGAAGATGTACGAGGAATACGCGGCGGCAGCCGAACAAGTCAGGCCGTTTGTCGCTGACACTGGCCGGCTGCTGCACAAGATCCTGGCCGAGGGCGGATCGGTAATGTTCGAGGGTGCGCAGGGCACGATGCTCGATATCGACCATGGAACTTATCCGTTCGTCACGTCATCGAGTGCAACGGCAGGCGGAGCGGCCACCGGTACGGGCGTGGGCCCGACATTCATTTCGCATGTGATCAATGTAACCAAGGCCTATGTGACGCGCGTGGGCGAAGGCCCGTTCCCCACCGAGATTCACGAGCCGGTGGGCGAGCGGCTGCGGGCGCGGGGCAACGAATATGGTGCGGTCACGGGGCGGCCTCGCCGCTGCGGATGGCTTGATATTCCCCTGCTGCGCTATGCAAACCAAGTCAATGGCGCGCAATGGCTGGTGGTGACCAAGATGGACGTGCTCGATGAACTGGAGGAGATTCCGGTGTGTACGGGCTACGAAATTGGGGGCACGGTCACGGATGAGATCCCCGCGGATGTGCGAGGCCTGGAGCAGATCAAGCCGGTGTACACCACGCTCAAGGGTTGGTGTGCGTCGACTGAGGGAATCACAGATTTTGATGAGCTGCCGCAGGCTGCGCGGGAGTATTTGAAATTCCAGGAAAAGGAGAGCGGCGCGAAAATCGGGATGGTCTCGACTGGGCCTGATCGTGATCAGACCATCGTCCTTCCGGAATTTGCAGCAGCGCTCGACGAGATCCACAGGTAAACTGGCAAAGACGCGGCAGAACCTTCCGGGGGCGCCCCATCCAATTTTGCGGGTGCCGGATTTGTCGCACGTCACATTTCGAATTGCATTGAACGATGGGTTCCTACCTTCGGGGTACACTAGTGCGGCATAGATTCGCTCCAGTCGCGCTGATGAAATTCGCTGCGGCCGGTTGCCGTCAGGAAGGGATAGCTCTCGATGATCAGTTTCACTGTCAGGATGAGATTTGCGCAGGAAGACCGGATCGAGATCGACGATATTCTTCGCGAACTGACGCGCGCCTCGCGCGAGGAGCCTGGCTGCATGAGCTATATTCCACATCGCATGCAGGAAGATCCTGATACGGTTTTGATTTACGAGCAATATGCCGATCAGAAGGCGGAGGAAGCGCATCGCCAGACTGCGCATTTCAGGAAGTACGCAGTGGGCGGCCTTTTCCAGAAGATGCTGGACCGGAACCGTGAGGATCTGATCGCAGTGGCGTGAAGGCGAGCCCTTCTATTGAATGAGAAGCGTAGCAGCAGGTTCTGCCCGGGCCACATCAACCATGTTGCGAAGGCGTTGATTGAATTGACGGAATGCGGGATGAGGCGCTGCCATCAGCGCTGGAATCTGATCGGGCCGGGCCGGGCGCGACAGCAGAAACCCTGAAAGAAATTACCGGGGCGGCGCGGAAATTGGCTCATTTTTCACCGGCGCGAATTGACCCCTGCCATGTCGAAGGAATACCATGCGTTACGCCTATGTGCGCATTGCGGGGGCACCGAATCGCCGGTTGGCAGCGCGGCTTAGCGGCATGCCTGCTGCTCCTGTTTGCTGCCGCTGCCATGGCGCAGCAGACGGGAATGAAGCGCGGCGAACGGCATGAGAGCCGCCGGGAAATTGACCAGCTCGAGGACAACTGGAGGACCGCGATTTTGCAGAGGAATGTCGCCGTCCTCAGTTCCCTGCTTTCCGACGACTACATCGGCATCACCGCAGCCGGGATGCTGCAATCGAAGGATGAGACGCTGGCCAGTTTGCGCAGCGGAGCTTTGCATCTGACTTCAATTGAGTTCTCGGATCGAAAGGTGCGGTTCTATGGAAAGACTGCACTTGTGACCTCCCGGGCCGAGGTTGCAGGCACGAGTCCCGAAGGCGCACTTTCTGGAGGCTATCGGTATACCCGCGTTTACGTTCGCGATGACCGCGGTGCATGGCACATTGTCAGCTTCGAAGCGAGCCGTATCCGCGAACGCGACGTTCACTGAAGCTTCAGGGTAGGGCGGGACCGTTACTCTCAGGTCGATCCACTTACAATTGAATCGATGCCCGAGTTGCCAGAAGTGGAAACTATCGCGCGGGGCGTGAATGCGCGTGTGCGCGGCGATCAGATCGTTGAAGCCTGGTTTGGCTCGCATCGCGAGCCTTTCAAGAACTCGCCTGCGCGGCAGGCGAAAGGCCTGGAAGGCCGAACGATCCTCGAGGTTCACCGAGCCGGTAAGCACATCGTTTGCGAGCTGGGTTCGGTCGTGAGCGGCTCGCAAGCCGCTCGCGGGCGGGACGGCCAAGTCGAGGCGGAGTGGATCGTGCACCTTGGAATGACGGGACGCCTGCTTGTAACAACCCCTTCCAATCCGGTGGAGGTGCACACGCACGCGCGGCTCACGATGGCGAGCGGACGCGAAGTCCGTTTTGTCGATCCGCGGAGGTTTGGGAGGCTGGAGTTCCGGGATCTGAAGAAGGGACGGCGTTTCCATGCGCCGGGTGCCGAGCCTCTGGCGATCGCCGCCGCGGAATTTGCTGTGCTGTTTCGCGGCAGAAAACTCGCCATCAAAGCAGCTCTGCTGAACCAAACCCTCCTGGCGGGTGTAGGAAACATCTATGCGGATGAAAGCCTGTTTCGCGCTGGAATCCGGCCGCGGCGGGCTGCCGGAAAGCTGACTCGCCCGGAACTGGAACGCCTGCGCCTTGCACTCGTCGAGGTGCTTCAGCGGGCGATCCGTCGCGGCGGTTCGTCTGTATCTGACTATGTGGATGCCGATGGCGTGCGCGGGTTCTTTCAACTGGAGCACCGGGTGTACCAGAGGACGGGAGAGCCGTGCCTGGTGTGTCGCACGCCGATCCGGCGGCTGGTGGTTGCAGGGCGTAGCACCCACTACTGTCCAAAGTGCCAGCGCTGAGCTGTCTCTACGATTTTTAGAAGATTTTGAGGTCCGGGGCTATTGGATTCCAAACGCGCCCCCGATCGAGATGGGTGTAAGTAGTTGAAAACATGAGATTGCTAGAACGGCACGCTGATTGCTATATGGAGGGTGCCAGTGATGTACCGGCTGCTGGAGGAATCCGGCCAGCCCACAAAACAGCAGACTCCGGCAAGAGCATCCGCCAACCGAGCGGCCCTGGAAAAGGGAAGACCGGCCGGAAATGTCTGCGAAAGGCGCGGTGGAACACACCACCGGCCATCATTTGCTGGGAGGCCAGTGACCAGCACGGGAACGCAAAGCGCCACTTCATAGGAAGTGGCGCTTTGCGCGTTTAGAGTCGATCTGACCAATGCCGGGGCTGCCGGAGTTGATTCCTTTGGATTTGAATTTCTGCAGCAGGGCGACTTGCCAGCCGATTCGTGAGGCTGTAGTATCGAAATTGCCTATCGGGCGGCTGATGTGAATTTCGCCCTTTCCGGGGTCGGAAGAGCTCGCCGCACAAGAGAGAACCTTCGCCAGCCTGCCAGCATCCAAATTGTCGCGAGCGGTGAAGCTCCTAATAGGACGACATTACCCAAAGAGAGCGCCGGCTGCATCTGCCGATCCTAGAGAGCCGGTTCGAGATATTGGGCGTTCGACGAAGCCGGGTCATTCTTAGAGGGTCGTGTCGCGGAGCGGTCTTACTTGAGTGGTATTTGCCTGAGGGAAGGCCCGCCGTACACTTGGCGAAAAAAGAAGAAGAAAAGCAGTTGTTCGTCCAAGGGATTCAGGGGGAGCGTGGTAACGAGCGTGCGAACGCAGGTCCGCGCCAGCTTACTTTTCGTTGGTCATACAGAACTATGTTCGCTGCGGCAGCCTAGCGAGCGCAGCGGGCATGAAGTGTTCAGCGCCCGCCAAGGGGAAAGCTGAAACAAGCAGAACAATGCACAGTAGAGTAATGTGCCAGGAAGTGCACGCATGACGACAGAACCGACGCAGCCTCAGCCGGAGCTGGGGCCAGCCCAGGCCAACGGCCAGGGACAGTCGCACGGACATCGGCGCCGCCGGCGCCGCCGCAAAAATAAGGGAAGCCAGCAACAGGGTGGGCAGCAGCCCATGCAGCAGGCGCAACCGCAACAGGCGCCACCGCAACCTGTGCAGGCCAAGCCGCCCCAACAGCAGCACCATCACCAGGGGCGGAAGAAGAAGAAATTCTTCCAGAAAGGCTCGGCATCCCAGCCGCAGCCGGGAAACAGCATCTCGTCGCAGCCGCAAGGGCGGCGCAAAGAGAAGCAGCGCGGTCCGCGAACCTTCGTCGGCCCAATGGATCATAGCTATCGTGCTGTGAACGGCAACGTGGATGATGGTGCGCAATCGACCATTCCGACCGGGGGCAACGGGCACGGCGCCTATTACCCCGATCTTTATCACTCGACGCCAGCCGCTCCGGTACGTGAAGGTGCGCCGACTCGGATCTTCTGTTTCATTGAAGACCTGTTCTTTCAGGCGAAGATCCAGGAGACGGCGAAGAAGCTCGGCGTGAAGGTTGGATTTGTGAAGGGCGACAAGGAAGGCGTTTCGCGCGTTTTCGATGTACCCGACGCGGAGCGGCCAACCCTCGTGGTCTTTGATCTCAACAACGTGAACGCCAAGCCGCTGACGCTGATTCCGAAATTCAAATCGAAATTCAAGAAGGCGACGTCGATCATCGGTTTCTTGAATCATCTGCAAGGGGATTTGAAAATCAAGGCGACCGAAGCGGGTTGCGACACGGTGATGCCGCGTTCGGCATTCTCGCAGACTTTGCCGAATCTCCTGCGCCGGTATGGCATGGAAGAAGAGGACGAGTACGTGCCGCAGCCTGTCTAAACCTGCGGACGCGACTTGATTTCGGCGAGTAGATCACCTTCTGCGAACGCCCCGGCGATTTTGCCGGGGTGTTTGTTTCTGTGACGAATTGGAATGGCTTGAGCAAAAAACGGTATTTAAAGCGTCTGACATAGACAGGTCATTTAGTTTCATCTGTCTCATGTAGGTTGCGGGCTCTCGTCGGCAGCATCGGCATCATGAACATCATGCTTGCCAGCATTCTGGAACGCACGCGCGAGATCGTCGACGTAGAAGCCGCATTGAAGAAAGCGCTCGATTAGCGGCCGGAAATCGACGGGAACGAATTGGACGGAACGGGGAGAGCTGCGGCGCTTATCTAGGAGGCCAGGTCATGGCGCGTCCGCCAATCAGGTGAACATGGAGATGATCGACCGTCTGGCCGCCGTCTTCGCCTGTGTTGATGACGATGCGATAGCCCCTGGTGAGGTTCTTAATGCGGGCAATCTCGGCCGCCGTCCAAAGCAGATGGCCGAGCAGGCCGGAGTGGCTGGCCTCGCACTCAGCGATCGACACAATGTGCTGGCGAGGAACGACGAGCACGTGAACCGTAGCTTGCGGGCGAACGTCCGCGAAGGCGTAGCATTTGTCGTCCTGAAAAACCGCCGTGGAGGGGATGCTTCCTTCGATGATGCGGCAGAAGAGACAGCTCATGACCGCAACAGTGTACAGGAGGGCCTCAACTACCGGCAGAAGCTTCAGGTCGTGTGAACAATGCGCGCAGAAGGGACACGGCAAGAATGCCGACGGTGAGCCAAGCGAACCAGTCGCCCCATTTCAGGTAAAGAGTTTCGTCATGCACCGTCGGAACGGCCGCGATAAGCGTCGCAAAGGGCGCAGCATCGCTGCGAGTTTCAGCGACAATGCGGCCGCGATCATCGCTGACCGTCAGGTAGCCGTTTTTGGCGACGCGAACAATGCTGAACCCGTTCTCAACGCCGCGCATGACGGCGATATGTCCGTGCCACGACCGATCCAGATTGAAGTCCCATGCAGGCACTAGCATGAGGCCGGTATCCGCCTGACCGTAGCTGCGTGAGAGCTGGGTGAAATCCATGTCCTTGCAAATGGCGACGCCCCAGGTCCCGGAAGGTTTACGCAGCAGGGTGCGCGTGACGCCAGGCTTGAGATTCGATTCAAACGGCGGCAGCATATGCTCTTTGTCGTAACTGAGAGGTGCCGCGCCGGACGTATAGACGCGGGCCTCATTGTACTTGTCGGGTGGAACCACGTGGAGGAGACCGACGACGATTGTCGCGCCGGTCTTTTCGGCCAGCGATTGGAAGATCGCGTCGACGGATGCGGTACCGGGATCGGCAGCGACGGCGATCTTTTCGGGCAACACGAGGATCTGTGCGCCCTCGGCCGCAAGGTTCTGGGCGACTTCCGCGTACGCCCGGAGCAATCGTTCGGCATCGGGGCCGGCCGAAGCGGTATCGACGTTGTCTGATTGATCGGAAGCGATCAGGCCCACGTTTGCTTCGTGATCCGGCGGAGGC
This sequence comes from Occallatibacter sp., assembly GCA_035308825.1. Classification (GTDB taxonomy): domain Bacteria; phylum Acidobacteriota; class Terriglobia; order Terriglobales; family Acidobacteriaceae; genus Telmatobacter. The sequence continues at coordinate 230,817 of DATGFX010000067.1, forward strand.
TCGGAAAGACGAGCGGCGCCGAAGCCGAGAACGGCGCTTAGGAGTGCGATGGTCAGTACGAGGACGCGCCGCGCCGGGCCGGGATCGCTCTTACGGAGATGAATCCAGATCGCGATGGCTGACGGAAAGAGCAGCATGAGAAAACTCATGCCCCAGGGACCGGTGATGGAAGCGAGTTGCAGGAATGGCAGAAAGTGCAGTTGCGTGTAGGCCAGGCTGCCCGCGGTGCCCCCGGATGTAGTTCGATTGAGCAGGTATTCGAATGAAACCCATACCGCAGGAAAAGCAACGAGGGCGTTCCAAGCTGCTCTGCGCCGAACCATCAACCGAAAGAGGAGGACGCCGATGGTCACCAACAGCGCCACGAAGGGATAGACGCGGAACCAGAGCGAGTCCAGTAGATGGAAATAGTGATACATGTTGAGGAATCCAAGCAGCCAAGCGACATATGCGGCGATTGCCGCCTCCCACCAGGAACTGTGTGCGGCGAACCACAGCACGGGAAGAGGCGCGAACCACATGAGCGGCCAAACCGGATTTAGCCCATCGCCGAAGTACACCAGCACGGCGGTGGCTGCAATGACGAGCAGCGCAATGAGGATTCGCTTGAGATTACGAGCGAATGCCATGGAAATACCTCCTGAATGAGCGATAGCAAAGTGCACGAAACTGTGCGGCGGATAGAGTGGTACGGTCGCCGAGATAGAGCATGATCATGCCTTCGAGCAAGGCGCCCAGTTCGAAGGTGATTTCCCACGGGTCGTCTTTGCGGAAGTAGCCAGATTTCATGCCCTGTTCGATCAGCGCCGAAGCGAGATTGGCCGTCGGTGATGCGCCAGCTTTGAAATCGCGAGGAAAACGCCGGGCACCGGCACGCGGCTTGAGAAACATGAGTTCGAAGAGCTTCGGATTTTCGAGCGCGTGATCGATGTAGATATCGAGAACCGCAGTCAAGCGCGCCTCAAGATCGCCGGAAAGGCGCAAGGCTGAAATGCGCCCAGCCAATTCCTCGAATCCTTCGTCGGCGATCGAATTCAGCAGACCGGCACGATCGGGATAGTGGCGGTAAAGGGCCATAGCCGTGATGCCGACGGCTGCGGCCACGCGGCGCATGGTAACCGCGTCGGCGCCCTCCTTGATGAGAATGTGCCGGGCGGCGGCGGCGATTTTCGATGCGGTCGATGACGGCATGTATACAGTGTATACATCAACTCCGTGTGGAGTGCAAGCAGGAATAGCGGGACCGAGGCAACACTGTTGAATGGACTTAGACTGATCACGTATGCGGCTCTTCATTGGGATTCCGCTGGCGCCGGAAGTGAAGGAGGAACTCTCCTCAATCTGCGCGCGTCTCAAATCGAATGGAGATACGCTGCGATGGTCGAGCGCCGAATCGTGGCACATCACTCTGCAGTTCCTGGGCAGCACGCGCGAAGAGCAATACGACGGCATCGTCGTTGGATTGCAATCGATTCGCGCAGTGCCGGTTCCGGTTTCGCTGGAGGGGTTGGATTCCTTTGATCGGGCGGGGGTCTTCTTCGCGAGTGTGAAAGTAACTCCGAAGCTGTCTTCTCTGCAACAACAGGTCACAGCCGCAACGGCTCAATGCGGGTTTGCGCCGGAGGAGCGGGATTATCATCCCCATATAACGCTGGCTCGCGCCGGTAAGGGAGATCGGAGGGCGGTGATCAATCTCAAGCCAAAATTGCGCAATGAGGCGAAGTTCTCAGGCTTTGTGGCTCACGAGTTTTGCCTTTACGAGAGCTTCCTGGGATCGAGCGGATCGAAGTACGTCGTGCGCGAGCGCTTCGCCCTGAACGGCTAGCTGGTGTGATCGAGGATGATCTTCCATCCCTGGGGGTCTTTGCGCCAGACAAGCGAGAAGATGCCGTCATCCTTCTTTGCCTCTCCGCGGGTTGTGCGGTCGAGGTGGAACTTGCCGGTCACAATTGCATACTGTGTTTCACCACATGCCGCCGGAAGCAATCGAATCTCGATGTCGTTGAAGGTGAGTTTCCCCATCTGCTCCCGGTTTGTGTAGCTCTGCTCATAGCGCTCAAGGATCGGCCGGTAGCCCTTGCGCAACGTGAGCCCGATGAACGTGGTTTCGGCTGAGTCCTCGTAGGTCTGCATAAACCCGGGGATGTCGGCGCGATTCCAGGCAGCCACCTGGGCGTCGATGGCCCTGCGGATGGCCACCTTTGAGGCTGACTCCGCCTTTGGCGCGGGCTGCCCATGAAGGGTTGGAACGGAAAGGAGGAGAGCGACGGAATACAGCGAGAGAGCGCGTTTCATGGGCCGGCCTCCGGAGTCTGGCGATACGGGTTCAGCTTACAATGAGCACATGGCCTCCCCTGCGGCTTCACCATTTCGCGTCGTCCACACGGTCTGCTCTCACGACTGCCCGGATTCCTGCGGCGTACTGGTGACAGTGGATGCATCCGGCCGCGCAGTCAAGCTCCAGGGCGACCCAAAGCATCCGGTGACGCAGGGCTTTTTGTGCGGCAAGGTGGCGAAATATCTTGACCGCGTCTACGCGCCGGATCGAATTCTGTACCCGCTAAAGCGCAAGCCCGGAGTTCCAAAACAATCCCTCGTGCGCGGCAGGGAACACGAAGCCTTTGAGCGCGTCAGCTGGGATGAAGCGCTGAACGGAATTGCCGAGCGCCTGAAGCAGATCAGCGAAGAGTTCGGCCCCGAGTCGATTCTTCCTTACAGCTATGCCGGGACGATCGGGGTGCTGGGCTACGGGTCGATGGATCGGCGGTTCTTTCATCGCCTCGGCGCGAGCCAGCTCAATCGCACCATCTGTTCTGAAGCCGGTGGAGTTGCGTGGAACCTGGTTTACGGGAAGAAGGTGGGAACGCCGACCGAGGACTTCGCGCTCTCGAAGTTGATCATCGCCTGGGGGGCCAACGTTCATGGCAACAACGTCCATTTGTGGCCGATGATCGTCGAAGCTCGGCGTAAAGGGGCCCGGCTCATTGTCATCGATCCGTATAAAACCCGGACGGCGGCGTTGGCAGACTGGCACATCGCGATCCGGCCGGGAACCGACACCGCATTGGCGCTGGGGATGATGCACGTGATTCTCCGCGAGGGCCTCGAGGATCGGGCCTACATCGCGGACATGACGCACGGCTTCGAGCAACTGGCTGAGCGGGTGCGGGACTACACCCCCGAGCGGGTCTCACAATGGACGGGCATGACCGCCAGGGAAGTGGAGCAACTGGCGCGCGAGTACGCGACCACGAGGCCTGCGGCGATCAGGCTGAACTATGGCATCCAGCGGGCCGAGCACGGTGGGACTGCGGTGAGAGCGGTTGCCATGCTGCCGGCCCTGACGGGTGGATGGAGGACTCGCGGCGGCGGCGCACAGTTATCGACCTCAGGAGGGTTTTCGTGGAATGAGGCGGCAGTGCGCAGACCCGATCTTGCGCTGGCTTCTCCAATCGGCCGCCTGGCTCGGGTGGTCAATATGTGCTCTCTTGGCGAAGCGCTGAACGCAGGACCGGAGAACGAATTGGCGGCCGATGTTCTCAGCGGCGGCCCGCCGGTGTATGCCCTATTTGTCTACAACTCGAACCCGGGCGCCGTAGCGCCAAACCACAATGCGGTGGCGCGCGGACTCGCTCGGCCCGACCTCTTCACCGTAGTGCACGACCTGTTCTTTACCGACACCACGGATTATGCCGACTACGTGCTGCCGGCGACTACTTTCCTGGAACACACCGAGATCCAGGGGGCATACGGCCACTACTTTGTGCAGTTGTCGCAGCAGGCGATCGAACCGCCGGGTGAAGCTCGATCGAACGTGTGGCTTTTCGGTCAACTCGGCCAGCGCATGGGGTTTGAGGAGGAGTGCTTCCGGGATACGCCAGAACAGATCATTCAGCAGGCGCTCGGGATCGGTGTGCCGGATGGCGACGGGAAACGAACAAATTGTCACTCGACGAATCCGGGGATGCAGCATATCACCCTTGACGATCTGAAGCGGGAGGGACATATCGCGCTGGGGTTCCATCGGGATCCGGCATCGCAGCCGTTCCTGCCATTCGCTTCAGGACGGTTGGCGACGCCCTCGGGGAAGGTCGAGTTCTTTTCGGAGAAGCTCGCGGCGCAGGGACTCGACCCGCTTCCCGCCTTTCAGCCTGCCATCGAATCGCGGTGGGGAGAGAAATCCGAGCAGTATCCGCTGGAATTCCTGGGCCGCAAGGCCGACAACTACATGAACTCGACCTTTGCCAACCTCGAAGGGCATCGCAAGATGGAGGCTCCCCGGCGGGAGAAACTAGAGATTCATCCCTCGGACGCCCAAGCCCGCAGGATTCTGGATGGAGATGGCGTGCGAGTCTGGAATGATCGCGGATCCATTGAACTTACGGCGCAGATAAGCCGGAGCGTTCCGGAAGGGGTAGTTAGCGGTCAACTGGACTGGGCCAAGCTGGACAAGAATGCATCAAACGTGAATGTTCTGACGAGCGAGCGGCTCACGGATCTCGGGGCCGGCGCGACATTTTATTCGGTGCTAGTAGAAGTAGCGAGGAAGACGCGGTAAGATGAGTCCCGCGGTCCTGACTTATGTGAGGAATGAGTGCCCGAAGTGGGCTCAGGCAGGTAAAATAGGAATGCTGCCATGAGATTGACCTATTTTCTCATCGTACTTGGCATCACTATCCTTTACCTCGTTTACAGGCGCACCGGCCTGATCCCCAAAAAGGACGCAGCTGATCTGCTGAAGAAGGGTGCGCTCGTGATCGACGTGCGCACTCCTGCGGAATTTTATTCCGGCCATTTATCGCAGGCATACAACATGCCGCTCGATGAGGTTGAAAACCTGGTATCCAACAAGGTGCGAGACCGAGGAAAGGTCATGCTGCTCCATTGTCAGAGCGGCTTTCGCGCCCGGACAGCAAAAGCGCGCCTAGAGGCGCTGGGATACAAGAACGTATTTGTCCTCGGATCCTATGAACGCGCCTTTAAAATAGTGAGTGGCAGGAGCTTATAGTTCGAGAGCCGTCTTTCTCCAGCCACATGCTCTCGGTTCTGGTCCCCAAGTTGGCCGCGTATAATGAAGTTTCTGGTTCTTCGATCACTCGCGGCCTGAGCGAGATGCTCCCCGCCACGGATTCCCGATGCCTGATCACATTAAGAAACAGCTGCTCAAAGAGATTGCCGTCCTTGAGCACGAGCTTGCCCACGAATTGCCTGCGGAGATCAAGAAGGCAGTCGCAATGGGCGATCTATCAGAAAATGCCGAGTATCACATGGCGAAGCAGCGCCAGGACTTTGTGAATGCTCGGCTCGGCCAGTTGAAGCGCCGGATGGCAGAACTTTCTTTGGTCAACCTGTCGAATATCCCGAAAGACAAAGCCGGATTCGGTTCCACCGTGGTGGTCTATGACGCCACCAAGGATGAAGAGATTGTTTACCGGCTCGTGACCAGTGAAGAGTCGGATGTGGCAAAGGGGCTGATTTCGACCACCTCACCCATCGGACGCGGGCTTGTGGGAAAGAGGGTCGGAGATACAGCCACGATAGTGACCCCCAATGGCAAACGCGATCTTGAGATTCTGAAATTGTCGACGATCCACGATGAAGCCGACGAGGACGACGAGGACTCCGGCAACGCCAATGAGTCGTAGAAGAGGCGAGCGCATCTCCGGGTAGAAAAGAGACGAGATTCAAAGGGACCGCTCCGCATAGGACGCGCGGTTGGCGGTGGCTCGAAGATGCAACAGGAAAGAAGATGGCATGACCTGGACCAGTGCTTTTGGCCGCGCCTGCGGCTGGCTTCTTGATCGGATCGTATACGGTCTGGCGCTGACCCGTATTTCGCCCAACGTCCTCACCTTCATCGGCCTCATTATTAACATTGGGGCTGCCTGGTTCTTTGGCCACGCCACGGCGACGAATGCGGGCCGGATGTTCTTTTACGGGGGCCTAGTCATCATCGGGGCGGGGATCTTCGACATGGTTGATGGCCGTGTCGCCCGGCGGACCAACCAAGTCACGGTCTTCGGAGCCTTTTTTGACTCGGTGATCGACCGGTACTCCGACGTCGTGCTGTTTTTCGGTCTGCTGGTGTATTACGGCCGGATCAATCGCTTCCGTTACGTGGTGCTGGTCGCGTTTGTGATGGTTACGAGTCTGATGGTTAGCTACACGCGCGCCCGGGCCGAGGCGCTCATAGGACAATGTAAGGTGGGATTCATGGAGAGGCCCGAACGAATCGTGCTCGTGATTCTCGGTGCGCTCTTTAATCATTGGGGAGTCATGGCGCCGGTTCTATGGGTTCTGGCCGTGCTTTCCACGATCACGGTGGTTCATCGGATCACCTACACCTACCAGAACACGAAGCACCTGGCACCGTTGAGCCAATAGCTTCGCAGCTCAATCAGGAGCAGTGCGACGGCAGATCGGGACCAACTTGCCGAGCCATCCCAGAGCCCCGCGCAATCCCATATCGAGAGCCTCCAGAATTCTGAAACAAAAAGACATACACCATCGCCGAATCAATCGTGGGATGGAGTGTCCGATCCCAGCTCTATGTAGCGGTATCGCGATTCCGGTCGCGCGGCTATCGCTAACCAGCGCGAAGCGAGTGCGCGGTCAGGCTATAGGTTCTGCGCGATTGCGTGTGAGCAGGAAGTAAACCACCGGCGTGACAACGAGGCTGAGCACCATCGAAACGGTGAGGCCGCCGATGACCGCGATGGCGAGCGGCTGCAGCATCTGCGAGCCGGCGCCGAGTGCAAATGCCAGGGGCAGCATGCCGCAGATCGCAGCGATGGCCGTCATCACAATGGGACGCAAGCGGCGCTGCGCGGCGTGCAGCATGGCGTCGCGGGCCGAAACGCCCTCGAGGCGGAATTTCTCGTCGGCATCGAGGAGAAGGATGCCGTTCTTGGCCACGATTCCAATGACCATGATAAGGCCCATGAATGAAGCCACGTTGAAGGTGGTCCTGGTGATGAGCAGGGCAAAGATGACGCCCGAAATGGAAAGCACCGATGAAATCAGAATCGCGGTGGGGGCGGGGAAGTTGCGGAATTCGGTGAGAAGAACGCCGAAGACCAGAGCGAGGGCGAGCAGCAGGACGCGCAGCAGATCGTGGAAGGACTTCTGCTGCTCCTGATAGGTTCCTCCATAGACGACGCGTACGGACGAAGGGAGATGCAGGCCGGCGACGGTCTGCTGAACCTTGGTCATCGCGGTGCCGAGGTCGGAACCTTCGAGGCGGCCGGTGACGACCACCATGCGCTGGAGGTTCTCGCTGATGACTTCGTTCTGGGGTGGCAACTGCTCGATGGCAGCGAGCGAGCCCAGAGTGGCATTGTGGCCTGAGGCGCTGTTGAAGACGGTGTTGGTGATATCGTCGAGCGAACCGCGATGCTCAGGGCCGAGGCGCACACGGATGGTGTAGGGGCGGCCGTTCGCGATGAGGGGATCGTTGGCAGGCAGGCCGTCGAGGATGGACGTAGCGTCTTCTGAAACTTCGGTGGGCGTGAATCCGAGGCGCGCGGTGATGACAGGATTGACCTGGAAGTTGGTAGCGGGGCCGCTGATGGTGTTCTCGATCCCGTCCTGGATATCGACAACGCCCTTGATTTTTCCCATGGCACCGGCAACGCGGGGGCCGAGCTGGTTGAGCATCAGGGGATCGTTTGAGAAGATCTTGATCTGGATTGGCTCGGGCGCGTTGGAGAGATCGCCAATCATGTCTTGAAGAACCTGCGTGAACTCAATGTCGAGTTCCGGCTCGGTGGCATGAATCTGCGCTCGCACATCGGAGATTACGTCGTCGATGTCGCGGCTGCGTTTGGACTTGAGCTTGACTGTTATGTCGCCGGTGTTGGCTTCGGTGACGGCCGCGAGACCCATCTGCAGGCCGGTGCGACGCGATGTGCTTTCGACTTCAGGAGTGGCGCGCAGAATGCGCTCGACGTGATCGAGAACGCGGTTGGTCTCGGTGAGCGAACTGCCGGCCGGCATGATGTAGTCGAGCACGAAACCGCCTTCGTCCATTTCGGGCAGGAGATCGGAGCCGAGAAACTTGTAGCCGGTCCACGTCGCGATGACGAGCAGCAGGCATGCGAGCAAGAGCCATAGGGGCTTGGCCAGGGACCAGTCGAGCAGGCGGCGGTGGACGCGCAGTATGCGGTCGAGGAAGCGTCCGACGGCGTGGTCGGTAGATTTCCCATTGTGTCGGGTGGGTCGCAGAAGGGTGAGGCTAAGGCCGGGAGTCCAGGTAAGCGCGAGAAGAAGCGAAGTGAGCAATGCCGCGGCCATGGTGATGGCGAGCGCGCGGAAGAAGCTGCCTGTGACGCCGGTGGTTGCGACGAGCGGAAGGAAAACGACCACAGGCGTGATAGTGGAACCGATGAGCGGCGTGGTAATTTCGCCGAGGGCCTTGCGGACGGCGTTGACGCGGTCTTCGCCGGAGTCGCGATGGAGCACGATGTTTTCGACGACCACGATGGCGTCGTCGATGACGAGGCCGATGGCGGCAGCGAGACCGCCCAGGGTCATCAGGTTGAAGCTCTCGCCGATGATCCAAAGAGAAACGATGGTGATGGCGATGGTGACGGGGATGACGAGGCCGGCGACGAGCGAGGTGCTCCAGTCGCGCAGGAAGAGAAAGAGCACGCCGCAGGCAAGGATGAGCCCGATGAAAATCGCATCGCGCACGCTGGCGATGGCGTCGCGCACGAGCTGCGACTGATCGTAGAAAGGTTCGAGTCGGACGCCGCGGGGCAGTTTTTGACGGAGCTGAGCAACCTGGGCGGCAGCCGCATCGGCCACGGCGACGGTGTTGCTGGAGGGTTGACGGGCGATGGTGATCAGGACCGCATCTTTTCCGTCGGCTGTCACCTTGGTATAGACGGGCTTGGTCGATTGCTCCACCTGGGCTACATCGGCCACGCGCACGGGCGCGCCCGCGGCGGTGGTTTTCACGACGAGCTGGCGCAGCTGGTCGGCGTCATGTACCTGCGCGCCAACGAGTCCCAGAATGAGCTCGTGATTGGATTCGTACAGGCCAGGCGAATCCACGATATTGGAGGCCTGGATGGCATTGACGAGGTCGGTGATAGTGACTCCAGTGGCGGCGAGCTGGGCGAGATTGGGAACGACGTGAAATTCGGGAACCTGTCCGCCCTGCACGAGAACGGTGCTGACGCCGGAAACACGATTGATCGGAGGCTTGAGATCGTAGGTGGCGATTTCCCAGAGCCGTGTTTGCGGAACGGTGTCGGAGGTGAGGCTGTAGCCGAGGATGGGGAAGGTAGCGAAGGTGAGGCGATTGATGGTGATCACCGCCGTGGATGGCAGCGTTTGCCGCACCTTGCCAAGTGCGGATTCGACGAGCAGGAGCTGGCGCACCATGTCCACGTTCCAATTGAAGAACAGGCTGACCTCGGCTGAACCGCGGCTGGTGGTGGAGCGCACGGTTTCGAGACCGGGAACGGAATTGACGGCGTCTTCGACGGGCTTGGTGATGGTGACTTCCATCTGCTCGACGGGCATCACGCCGTTGTCGATGCCGATGACGACGCGGGGAAAATTGGTTTCAGGAAAAACGGAGATGGGGACCTGGAACGCGAGATAGACGCCCGCGACAGTGAGGATGATCGCGAAGAAGAAGATGGTGCGAGTGGAGCGCGACAGCCAGAATGGCTTTTCGCTTGTGCTCAACTCGGCCGGTGCGATCGCCATCAGTTGTCCTCTCCACCTTTGCCGGCCGCTGGCTTGGATTCGTCTTCGTCGGCGGGGCCGACCTTGACCTTGGTGCCCTCGTCAAGACCGTAGGATCCCCCGGTGATCACCATGTCATTGGGAGCGAGGCCGGTGACCTGCACATCGTGTTCATCGGCGATGCCGACGGTAACGGGCTTGCGGTGCGCCTTGCCATCGCCGCCGATCAGGAGCACGGATTTCGAGCCGTCCTGCGCGGTGAGGATGGCTGAAGAGGGAACTTTCCAGGCCTTCGCGACGGTGCGGCCGGTGACAGAAACATGGACGGGGGTGCCGACCTTGAGAGTCCCTGCCTTGTTGTTGATGCGCAGCCAGACTTCGACGGTGGTGCTGCCGGGATCGAGGGCCGGGCTGATGAGGGCGACCCTGGCATCAGCCGGATCATCGAGGCCGGGCACGCTGACCGAAGCTGTGTCGCCGATTTTCATCTGCTGCGCGAGACTCTGCGCGATGTGAGCCTTGGCGACGAGCGACGAGGTATCCATGACCGTGATGAGCGGCGCGCCCGCGGCCGCCGTTTCGCCAGCGTAGAGAGGACGATCGGTGATAACGCCGTTGATGGGGCTGCGAATCTCAGTGTAGCTCAGTTGCGCTTCGGCTCCGTTGTACTTGCCTTCTGCCGAGGCAAGCTGGCCTTTGGCAGATTGGAGCGCGGCTTCGCGGCTCACCCTTTGCATGGATTCGAGGTGCTTGCTCGCCGCATCGTAAGCAGCCTGGGCCTGCACCAGAGCTGCCTGCGCAGTATCGAGATCGCGGCCGGGAATGGCGCCCTGGGCGAAGAGTTCCTTGCGGCTTGTCACGATGCTCTGGTTCAGGTCGAGATTGGCCTTGGCCTGGGCGAAATCGAGTTCCGCCTTCTGGGCATCTTCAGGCACCTGTGCGCGGGTTGCGGTTGCGTAAGCCGCTTGCGCGGCGAGAAAGGATCCTTTGTTGTCCTGCGCAGCGGCGGCGAGGTCCTTGTTTTCGAGAGTGGCCAGCAACTCGCCCTGCTTTACGTGGGCTCCACGCTGGACGTAGAACTTTTCGACGGGCGCGCTGATGCGCGGTTCGATGGCAGCCTGCGCATTGGGCGCGAGGATCGCGTCGGAGTTGATGTGCTCAGAGATGGAACCCTGTTCGGGGTGCTCGGCCTGCACGGTCACTTCTGTTTCGGGTTCTGCTTCTTTTTTGCAGCCCGCAAGCAGGAGCGCGGGAATGACAAATCCAAGGAGCCAACTTGCGCGGCAGGCGCGCGTATGATGATCAGTCGAAAATGGGTTGTGAATGGTCATCGGTTCACATGCTTCCGGTCAGCGTTTGCAATTCAGCCAGGGCGACCTGGTAGCGGACGCGGCCGTCATCACGGGCTTTCTGCGCCAGCAAATAGGTATTCTGCGCATCGACGACTTCGAGCACGGTGGCTTCTCCGCCGGTGTAGCGCATTTTGGTGAGGCGAAGGCTTTCGGCGGCACCGGCGACGCTGGCGTCAAGTGAAGCAAGCTGGTCGCGCGCAGCGGCGGCTTCGGCATAGTCTTCGTCGAATTGGGCGACAAGATGTTTCTGCGTGTTGGAGAGCGCGACCTTCACGGCATCGCGACGAATTTCGCTTTGCTTGACCTTGTGCTCCGTGGCGAGCCAGTCCCAGACAGGAATGTCGAGCGTGATGCTGGCGGAGTAGCCGAGATTGCGCACGCGGTCGGGGCCGTTGACGGCGAATTGCGGCGCATCGATGCCATAGGTGAAGTTGAGTCCGAGGCTGGGCAGATAGGCGGCACGCGCTGCAAAGACGTCGGCATTGCTTGAATCCAGCGAGGCCAATGCGCTCTTCAACTCAGGATTGTTCTTGGAAGCAGCCTGCTGTGCATCATCGCGCGAAATGAGGGCGGGCGGCGCATCGGGAACAACCACGTCGTACGCGGTTTGGGGATCAGGAAACAAGAGGACGGCTAGTTCGAGGCGGGCCTTGTCTGCGGCGAGTTTTGCGTCAGAAAAATCGCGGTAGCGCTGCTGTTCTTCGAGTTGCGCCTTGACGACATCGGCGTGCGCGGCTTCACGGGCGTTTTCACGTTGGGTCGTGAGGTGTGTGAAGGCACGGGCCTCGGCGAGAGCGTTGTCAGCGTGCTCGAGTTTTTGATCCGCAGCCCACCGCCCGTAGTAGAGCGCTGCAACCGCGGAGACCAAACCGCGACGTGAGACTTCAAGCTCGGCAGCGGCGACGGCGGCCGCCGCATCTGCGTGATGGATTGCTGCGAGCTGGCTGAAACCCGCGTTTTCGTTGACAACGCCCTGGCTGGCGTATTCGCGGACTGCGTTGTTGGCGATGAAACGGGGAGCGGGTTGCGAGGCCGCTCCCTGTCCAGCCTGATTGAGCAGGCCGTTGGGCTGCGTGTAAAGCAATTGGTTGTGATAATCGACACTGGGCAATACGCTGGCGCGGGAGATGGAACGGTCAAGTCGCGCTGCGCCGCTGTCGGCGCTGGCGGTCGCGTACGCCGGATCGTTCGATTCGGCGCGGTGGATGGCCTCCTCGAGTGTGATGGAGACAGGGGCGGAGGGCGCCGGCGGCACAAGCGAGGCCTGTTCCTGGGGGTGCACGAGGACAACGATCGCCAGCATCGCCGCGACCGCTCCGAGTTTTCTGAGTCGCCTTGATCCGGCGAGTAGAAAAAACCATCTCATATGCCCTTTCAGCATACGATTGGAACCTTAATTTCCACTGAGGCTTGTAGCGGACGAAGACGACGGACGAGCGCCGGCCAGATCACGATTCACTCGAGTTGGCGCGGTACTTTTCGTCCAGAAAGGACTGGAGGATAAGCACGGCGGCGACTTGGTCGACGACACGGCGGTGTTGCTGGCGGCGGTGGCCGGATTCATAGAGGATCTGGTGCGCTTCTTGGGTAGTGAGCCGCTCGTCCCAAAGCTGGACTGGGAGGCCGGTCAGAGCGGCGAGTTCGCCTGCAAATGCCTGAGTTTTGGTCGCCCGCGGGCTCAGGTCTCCGGAGAGGTGTATCGGATTTCCCACGATGATGCCGGCAACCGAGAAGCGGCGGCACAAACGGGCCAGCGAGCGCAGGTCTTCGCGCGGATTACGGCGGCGTTCAAGGGTGAGCACGGGCTGGGCAGTGAGTCCGAGCTCGTCTGAGACGGCGACACCGATGCGTTTTGACCCGACGTCGAGGGCGAGATAGCGGGGTTGAGGTTTCTGTTCCGGCATCAAGATGGCAGGCTTTCAGCTTAACCTCTCGTTTCGACGCGATGGGCTCGCAGCAGATCAGGAAATTCCAGACAACCCGATACAATCCATAAAGGTAGAGAATCGGGAACGGTCAAATCGGCGTCTTATTGAGGATAGGGAATTTGTAGCAGGGGATGAATGGCCCAAAGTAGGAAAAACCATAGAAAAAGGGGCTTTGGCGCCAAGGGCATCCTGCCGGCAGTGTTGTTGATTCTGCTGGTTTCGGCCGGTGGGGCGGCCTGGCTGGTTTTAACGCCCTTTGAGCCCGCCAAAGAGACTGTGCTTGAGCTGGAACCGGGTTCGTCCGCCTTTCGAATCGGCGAAAAACTCGAGTTTGCCGGCGTCATCCGAAGTCAGTACGCGTTCGATCTCGTTCGCCTGTGGAAACGGGGCACTCTGCAGGCCGGGCTCTACAAGTTCGACCACCCGGCGTCGGTACTCGATGTCTACTCACGCATTCAGCATGGAGATATCTACACGAAGACGGTGGTGGTGCCGGAGGGATCGAGCATTTTTGACATCGCCATCAAGATGGAGCAGGCGGGTTTCGGAACGCGGCAGCAGTTTCTGCAGGCGCAGGCGGATGAAACCAGTCTGGTGGCGGACCTCGATCCAAGGGCCAGGAGCCTGGAGGGATATCTGTTTCCCGATACGTATGCGTTTGCGGGCGATGCGAGCCCGATCCAGATTGTAGTGGCGATGGTAAAGCGCTTCAGGCAGGTGGCGACTCAATTGGGATTGCGAGGAAACGTACACGACACGGTGACCCTGGCCTCGCTGGTGGAGCGGGAGACGGCCGTGGATTCGGAACGGCCGGTTGTGGCGAGCGTCTTTGAGAATCGGCTGGCGAAACACATGCCGCTCATGACCGACCCGTCGGTGATCTACGGGCTGCAGCTCAACGGCGTGTGGCGAGGCACGATCTATCAAAGCGATCTGAGGCGCAACACGCCCTACAACACCTATTTGCATGCGGGACTGCCGCCGGGTCCGGTCGCGAATCCGGGCATTCGGTCACTGCGCGCGGCCATGGACCCCGCGCACACAAATTATCTCTACTTCGTCGCGGCGGGGCTCAACCCGCAAGGACATTCCATCTTTGCCAGCACGCTTGAAGAGCACAGCCGCAACGTTGCGGATTACCGGCAGGCCTTGAAGAAGGCGGGTGGCCGGTGAGGGAGAGCTGTCCCGAAATCGCTGCGCGCGTGTTGTTTTTGCCGTTGGTGCTGCTGACGGGATGCCTGTTTCACATGCGTCACCTGCCGGTTCCGAAACCGCCCACGGTGGTGCAGACCGTCAAGCCGGACGAACTGGTTTCACAGCTTGACCAGCGCTGGGCCGCGTTTCAAAGTCTCGACGCGAAGGTGGAAATCCAGGCCAGCGTATTGAAATCCGCTGAAGGCGTGGAGACGGATTACACCACGTTTCCGGCGATCATCCTGGTGCGCAAGCCGGAGATGCTGCGCGTCTATGGGCAGGTTCCGGTGCTGGGAACGCGCATGTTCGACATGACCAGCAACGGTAAGACCTTCACGCTGTGGATTCCTTCGAAGAACAAGGTGATCGAGGGTCCGACGGAACTCCAGAAGAAATCGCAGAGCCAGCTTGAGAACCTGCGGCCCAAGTTTTTCTACAACGCCATGGTCATTCCGGGCCTGGAGCCGGATGATTTCTATTCTGTGGCTGCCGATAGCGAGACGGTGGAGGACGCGGCCAAGAAACATCTCTACATGGTTCCGGAGTATGTGCTGACCGTGATGCGGCGCAAGCCCGATAGCCGGCAGATGGCGTTGGTACGGGTGGTGACGTTCCATCGCGACGACCTGCTGCCGTACCAGCAGGACCTCTACGACAATGAAGGCAATCTGGAGTCGCAGGTGTTCTATGGCCCGTATGCCGACTTTGGCGGGGTGAAGTACCCGTCGAAGATCACGATCAAGCTGCCCCTGGTCGACGACCAGGTGGTGCTGACGGTCTCAAGCGTGAAGCAGAACATGAATCTCACTGACCAGGAGTTCCAGATCAAGGTGCCTGAAGGCATCCAGGTTCAGCAACTGCAATAGCGTCCATTAAGGCTGAGGCAGGACGATCACCGAATGGCCGCAATAGCCACCTGTGCGCAATCGAGGGGCAATCCCGGGGGGTGAGGTTGTCGACCCAGCCGAAGGCGTTGATGTGGCTGGCGCGGATGCAGGCGCAGACTTCCTCGGCAACGGATAATCGAGTGCGAGGTCGAGCCCAGCGAGGTTCGCCATGGCAAATATGGCCATGCGCTCATGCTGGAGGGTGGGAATGTAGGCGATCTCGTCCTCAAAGAGCAAGGAGCCTCCCGCCCAGGGCGACGACCACAAACTTTGAACATTTAAGGGCGCACCGAGCAGGCTGACGTTTCTGACGCCAGTGAAGCTCAGGACCTGAGTTGAAGAAATGCTGCCGGCGGGCGCGTCCTTGCCGACGAAGCAATGCACGACCTTGCCCGATGAATCGAGTGCATCGGGGACGATGGTGGTCGTGGAGGTCCATGAGTCGGGGCCTGCATTCACTGAAACCAGGAGATCCCAATTGCTTCCTATGGGGCGGCCAATCGAGACGCAATGGTTCACCGCCGTGGGGATGCCACTCGCGTTCATGCCGGCTGTTTTTCCCGATGAGCGGTCGACATTCAGCGTGTAGCTATGCGGATCGAGCATGTAGTAGGACGAGGAGTCCGGCTTTGGACTCGGGTTGAGGACGCTCGAAAAGAGCACGCCGTGCGAATGTCCACACGAAGGAGAGTAAATCTCAATGCCGACAATGTTCTTAGCGCCATCGACGCGCGGGGCGACAATCCAAGTGCCGTCCAGAATGATGTCAAGCTGAGACGCGGAGGGAGCAGGACTAGTCGTGGTTCCCATTAAAAACCTCGTGCACATCCGGGTTGCCCACTCCAGAGGCGTAGTATGCCGCCCAGTAGTAGGGATGCCTATATCGGGGGTTCCGAACCAATGACTGACGGGCAGCCGTCAAGGCCTGCGGAACGCCATGTCCGTCGCCAAGTCCCCGGTAGAACGAGTCCATCATGGAAACCGCCGATTGGGAGTCGATCTGCCAGCGGGTCGCGACAACTTCCGGAACGCCCAGGTATGCGAGTGTGTCTACTATATCTCCCATATCGTGATTCCAGCCCGCTTCCCTTTTTCCGGTCGAGCAGGCAGAGAAGACAACGAGCCGGGCGTGTCGCGGCGGATTGTGGAGGAGCAATTTCTTGTCGAGGTAAGGTGTATCGGTGGGTGAACCGGTGGAAGCGAGAAGGAGCCGCGTCTCACCATTTTGCTGCACTGCGTGACCGGCGAAGTGAACCAGGGAGGCGGACGGCAGGGCTGCGGCAACTTCGGGCTCAGTTGCCTTCTTTGCAAGGAGCAGATTTGAGTGAGCTCCGAGGGAAGCCACGGTTCTGGCTTCGTTGAGGGCTTCGGGCAGGAGTGGGCCTTCGCCGGCGCCGTCGGATGCACCTATGACGAGAGGCCGGTCGGAATCGCGATCGAGAGGCTTCCTGGTCGAGCGCTCCAACAGGATTGAAGGCGCTTCCTCCAATGCGAAGCGGAGGCCGAGCGAGCCATCCTTTGTTTCGACTGCGGGCCAGGGAAGGTTTCCCAGGACGGGATCCGATTCGATCATCAGCACGCCCGCGGGAATGGCCGAGGGTTTCGATTGGCCAATCAGAACAGTCCCGAGTCGGAGGGCTGCCTGATCGACTGAGGCTTGCGAAGTAACGGGAGAAGCGACGACGCGCTCGAGCAGATTCGCGCTGGCGACCAATTCGGACCGCTGAACCGGGGCCTGCGACCAGGACAAAACTCCTGAGTCTGCGCGATAGAT
Source organism: Occallatibacter sp. (assembly GCA_035308825.1). Classification (GTDB taxonomy): domain Bacteria; phylum Acidobacteriota; class Terriglobia; order Terriglobales; family Acidobacteriaceae; genus Telmatobacter. The sequence goes on from DATGFX010000067.1 coordinate 247,648, forward strand.
TAGTACGCGGTCTACCAAGGAGATTTGACCGAGGAGATCTGCGTGGCCAAGGCCAAACTCCTGATCGAGAGCGTGTTGAACACGGGTTTTCAGGCAGTCGAGCCTCTTGTTGGGGCAGGGTGGGATGGGGCTTCCAAGGATTCGAAGGCGATATCGCTCCCACAGAGAGAGAATGTCGAGCGGCGGGCGGCCTTGTGCAAGCCAGACGCCAGCTAGTGTTGCGTAGAGATTCCTGTTCTGTTGCGCGATGACGATGTTTTCCGGACCTGTATTCTTCGCTTCTCTTTCCTCCTCGAGAATCGAGTTGCGAAGCATTGGTTCGGCCGCATCGGGATGACCCATTTCGAGATCAAGCTGCCCTCGGGCGGCAGCATATTCCCGCTGCTCGACATTGTCGTCGACTCCAATCAGATGATCGCGGGCCGAGTTGAGCGTGGCGGAAGCGGAGTTTAAGTCTCCATGAGCAAGAAAGAGATTGGCCATCGCCACTTCGCTGTACGAGACGAAAGCCTGGCTCGCTTTGTTTCCGCGGTCTTCCGCCAGCTCACTGCGTACTTTGCGAAGTTCCTCCTGCGCCTCTGGGATATAGCCGGCGCGGATGGCGGCAATGGCAAGGTCGTATCTCTGAGAAGCGAGCAAAGAACCACTGTCGGTCAACTGAAGAACGGCAGTCAGTTCACGCTGCAGCAAGAGCTCCAAATGGACTCGAGGAGTCGACTCTTCGACATCGGCCAAGCCTGAAAGGATGGTGTAGGCCCGGAACGCGGGGTAATCGCCAGCATAGAACTGGCGGAGGGTAGCGATGTAGACTCGCCAAGCCTCCTCTGAGTTCCCGGTGTCGACCGCGGTGCCTCCCTCCAGGTTCCTTGCCCGCATGGAGAGCAGGGAATAGCTGTGGTTATCGACAATGTGCTTCGCCGACTCAAAGACCTGCGGAACGTCAGTCGCGGTACCGGGTCTTGCGTCGCAAATGCCATATTCCATGAGGCCAAATGCCTGGATCCATGGAAACTTCCGGGCATGGTCGATAAAGCCACGGGCTACCTGAAAGCAGCCGCCCATTTGAGAGAGCCTTTGCAAGGCGTAAGCGCGCTCCAAATCGGCGCGGTCCTCGCCGGCTTGGTTGCGGAGGCGACGGAAGAGATCGCGGCTCTTGAGGGACCACTGCTCGGCGTGCGAGTACTGACCGCGGGAATCGGCGTCAATCGCTTCGCCCATCGCGTGCGCAGCTTCGGGGAAATCGTTGTTTTGGAGGGGGGAGCTGGATAGAAGAAACTCGTGCAGCCAGGGATCCTGATGATTTCGCTCAAGGGAAGCGGCCAGCGATTGAAGGAGAGAACGGGCCGCGGTACAGCGCTCGTCGCACGGAGAACCTCTCGAACGATCGACCGGCAAAGGAAACGCAGCCTCGAGAAGGCGGGGCAGCAAGGTGGTGGAGAGTTCCTCGTCGAAACTGGCCAGGGTGGCATTGTCGGAGGCCAGCGAACGCATCGCCTGCGGCGTAGCCAAGTGCTGATCCATGCGGCTGGCGTGGGTTTGCAACTTTTTCAGCTTTTGCTGCAACGTCTCGAGTCGCCTGCGGCCTTCTTCTTCCCACTTAGGATCCCGCTCGAACTGGAGGTAACGGTTCCAGGTTTCGACGGCATTCATCACCTGTCCGCGATCCTCCATAACGCATGCTTCGTTAAATAGGACGACCGGATCACCGGGGGCCAATTCATCGGCTCGGCGCAGTAAGTCAAGAGCGGTGGCGCGGTCGTTTTCACTACCGGTGGCTATGCCCCTCTGAAAATAAGCCGAGGCGTCGTCGGTGAGGAGGGACGCGCTGACGGGTCCGGCGGCCAGCAGACGATCCAGAACGTCGATGGCGGAGTCGTATCGTTCATCGAGCAGGTTGGCGCGAGCCTCGAGTTGCAACCAGCGCGGATCGTTGGGAGCCTTCTCGAGCTTGCGCTCAATTTCGGCACGGGCGGATAAGAGTTCGGGCGATTCATGCCCGGCATCACCGCCGCGCAGATGAGTTTCTGGAACGACCGGCGCAAATCCAGCGCCGGAGATGCGCAGGTCAAAGGCACGGGAATGCGTGTAGGCCTCTGCAAGTAATCTGGAAGGAGCGTTTTCGAAGCGCCACCAAGACACGATTCCGGCGACGAGGATCACTGTCATGGCCGCAACAGCGCCAGCCCAGACAAACAGCCGCGGCCTCCAGGCACGACGGGCGCGATGCGGAGTTTGAGCCAGTTCGACAGCGAGACGATGCCGCCATTGCGGCGAGGAAGATCCGAATTGGCCGAGTTCCCTCTGTTCTTCTGACGAAATGTCTGCCGAGGTGGAGTCGAGACTAGCGCGGAGAAGCATGAAGCAGCCTCTGCACGTCGCCGCATGGGTGAGCAAACTTTCGGATTCTACTGGCGACGCTTCGCCGAGCGCGAGAGTCAGCCATCTGCCGGGATCGGGGCAGTCGGGCAAGCGGGATCCGCGCGAGGAATCGCCGGAGCGGGTGGACGCCGCCTCGACCATCGCATCAAAGGCGCGAAGAAGGTCCTCTTTGGGCTGGCCGCCTTCGATGCTGGGGCTCGGATTGGGTTCGTTACACATCGTTCAATCAACCTACCGAAAACTGCCGGAACTTTCCTTTGAGACTCAGCCTGGATTTTGGGCCGCGGCGACGGTGCGTGGGGGCTGTCGTGGCTCCAATTCCTTGCGAAGCCATGTGGTTATGCGCCGCAAGGCGCTTTCGACCCCTTTTGCCGAAAGCCCGATTGCGGGCAGGGCGGCGATCTCCTCAGCGGTAAGTCCCTGACGATAATAGAACCAGAACACGGCCCGGTCCCGCTCGGTGACCACTTGAGGAGCTGCGCGCATGCGGCGGTCCAGTTCAGAGAAAAGAACCGTCTTCTGCATTTCTTCGCTGGTAGCCGAGCCCGAAATCCCCTCGGATCCAGGGTTCTCGTCGATGGCAATGGTTACTACTTTGCCACCTCTTTTGGTCGAGTATTGACGGCGGAAATAATCGTTCGCGACGGAGGCGGAGACGGTGCGAACAAGGCCGAGAAATGAGTCTTCTCCACGGGGTTCGAAGTTGCGAAGAATTCGACGCTCTTGTTCACAGATTTTGAGGAAGACTTCCTGGACGATATCATCGACGATTGAGGGAGTTACCGAGCCGATCCACATACGCGCGGTCCGAACGGCAACAATGGAAGCAATGGGAGCGCACCGACGCAGGAACTCTTCCCATTCGGCGGCTTCGCCGGAAACGGCACACACTTTGGCGAGTTCGTTGATTGGAAGATCGCCAGGATTCATCGCGCGGGAGTCCAGTTTACTCCAAGCCCGGCACCAAGTTACTTATTTGCAAATTAGAAATGCCGCAGGCAAACGAAGGAAGCGCAGGTCCAATGAGTGCTGTGCTAGTATCCCGGCAATGAAAGCTGCTGAAATCTGAGGAATGCTGCATGGACACGAACCTGCGCCCGTTGACGTTGGGCGAGATTCTCGACCGCACCGCGCAACTCTACCGGGAGAATTTTCTATTGTTTGCCGGTATTGCGGCGGTATATGCAGGTGTGCTGCTGGTGCTGAGCCTCATCCAGATTGGGATCCAGGAATGGATGCGGGTCCATCACATGGTGAATCAGCTGCTGTGGACTACCGGTGTTGGAGTGCTGGTGTTGTGGACAGCGATCTTCATCTTTGGAGGACTTGCGGTTGCGGCAAACAACCGGGCCGTGGCGTGGGTGCATCTTGGCGAAACGGCCACGATTCGCGGAGCCTATGCAAGCATCATGCCCCGCGTCGGCCGTTACCTGTGGCTGATGGCGATTACCGCCTTCCGCGTCTGGACGCCATGCGCTGTACTTTACCTGGGATATATCGGGCTGGCCGTCTTCTATCTGCGGTCCAAGGGAGTATTCAATAAACACGCGACTACCCCTGATCCTTCGGCGATGCTCATCTTCGGTCTGGCGACGCTGGCATTTGGAGTGCTGATGCTCGTCGCAATCGTGTATGCAATCCTGATGGCGCTCCGATACAGCCTGGCGGTGCCGGCGTGCGTGGTGGAGGACCTCAAAGCGCGCGAAGCGATTCGGCGGAGCATCGATCTGAGCAAGGGAACGCGCGGGCGAATTTTTGTCCTGGGTCTGCTGGCAATTGCCATCCAGATCGGGCTGGCGCTGGTGACGCAGCTGTTCTTTATTGTTGCCACGTTCAAGCATCACGGTCTTTTGCCTGTGGGTTTGCGCGCTCTGCAGCAGGTGGTGGCCTTTTGCACCAACGCGTTTGTGGGTCCCATTTACGCCACTGGCCTCACGCTTTTCTACTATGACCAGAGAGTGCGCACCGAGGGATTTGATATCGAACGAATGATGCAGGCAGCGGGATTGACATCGTCTGATGAGCCGGTGCATGCGTATCGCGTCACTGAGACGGTTTTGGAGATTCCGGTTGAAACGGCTCCTTCAGCCTCGCTTCCCGAGCCGGGGAGATTGAATGAATGACCAGCTGCACCCATTGACCCTGGGCGAGGTCCTCGACCGCACGGCGCAGCTCTATCGCTCCCGCTTTCTCGTCTATTTCGGGATCGGCTTTATCCCGGCAGGAACGGTTCTGGTTTTCGCCGCGGCAGCTTTTGTTCTGCTGGCGTGGCTGGGAAGTGCTTCGGGCCGGCTTTCGACGGATGTGCAGAACGCGCTGGGGTTGACCTTTCTGGGCGGCGTCGGGCTGATCGCGTTTCCGGTTTGCGTGGGAACGACGGCTCTCGGATGGGTGGCGATGTGCACAGCGGCGGCTGAGGAGTTTCTGGGCGACGCGAGGCTGACAATCCGCGCGGCTTATCAGCGCGCATGGTCGCGCAAGTGGCGTTACTCCAGTCTATATATGGTGGCGGTGTTGCTGGTTGCCGTCATTCCAGCTGCTGCGTTTTTGGGCGCGGCGCGAGGAGCCGTGGCGTTGAATGCAGTTGCTCAGGCGGCTGGCGTTGGCTGGCTGATCAGCTTCGGCATTTTCCTGGTGCTTGTGCTCTTATTCGGTTATGCCGTATGGATGCTGCTGCGGATTTGCCTCGCGTTTCCGGTCTCTGTGGTGGAACAGATCGGGGTGCGAAGCGCGATAAGACGAGCCTCAGTACTCAGCAAAGGGACCAAGGGACGGATCTTTTTGCTGTACCTGCTGGGAGTCGCTCTGGGATGGATTCTCGCGATAGGATTCATGTTGCCGGTGACGATTCTTCTTGGAGTTTCGTCGTGGACCAACAATCCCCAGCATGCGCAGATGCTGGGAATGATTCTGCTCTTCACGTGGTACGGACTTTGGTTTGCGGTGCAGGCGTTTACCAAGCCCGTTTATGGAATCGCTCTCACGATGTTTTACTTTGATCAGCGGATCCGCAAAGAGGGTTTCGATATTGAATGGAAAATGAGGCAGGCCGGTCTGACGAGCCACGCGCTGGAGAGGACAGAGGGTGTTGTGTGGCGCCCGGCGCGAGGCAATGCCGAACCGGTGTGGACGCCGGAACCTCCAGACCGGGCGCCGGCGGTCGAGCCGCACATGCCGGGAGTACCACCGACGTGAGTTGGGCCGATTACAGGAGGTGCTGCTCCTTGACCGCTCGGCTTCTGTGCGGCGGAATGATGTGCCTGACAGGCGTCGCTCAGATTCCCACGCCGCACGCCACGACCAGCGCCGGCCGTTGGCGCGACGCAACACTGGACGAATACAAGCAGCACCTCATTGTGCTCAACGCGGTCGTCGACGCCTGCGAAAAGGCACGCGACCTGAAGACGTGTGACCCGATGCTGGTGGGCCCTGACGATCGTGTGCCGGTCGGCAGTCAGGTAAACGCAGAGAGGCGTTTGATTCGATATGGCTGGCTGCGGGTACTGATCTCGAAAGCGGAAGAGCCCGACCAGGCTCCGCCGAAGCAGCAGAAACAAGCCGCTCAGGACCCGGAGAGTGCACTCCCACCGCCGCCTACGACAAGCCAGTTATTACGCAATGCGGACCAACGGCTCAGGAGCGATCTGGCGCAGGCCGACAATCTGCGCGCGAGCGCAACCTCTCACGCCGAAGAGCGCAGCGCGATGCAACAGGTGCTGGCCGGCCGGGATTTTCGCGGCCTGGAACAGACGACGGTGCGCGATTCGGTGCTCGAGAAGGTTGGCGACTGGCTCAATCACCTGATCGAGCGAGCGACGCGCTTGCAGGCGCGCTCAGCGTGGATTGGCCGCGCTATTGTGATTGGATTCATGGTTGCAGTCTGCGTTGGACTGGTTTGGGCGCTGATCCAACTGGAACGCAAGTGGAGGGTACGGCTGGTGCCCCAAGCCGAGCGGCCTGCGGCGGATGCTGCTTCGACGCGTGACTGGCAGCTTTGGCTTGAGGACGCCCGGAAGGCGGCCGCTGCGGGTCAATGGCGCGAGGCCATCCATTTTGTGTATTGGGCGGCGATTTCGCGATTGGAGTCGCGCCGCATGTGGCCGGCGGATCGGGCGCGCACGCCACGGGAATACCTGGCTCTGGTGGCGAGCGAAGATCCCCGCCGTGCCAACCTGGCGAGGCTGACGGGAAGCTTCGAGCGGACGTGGTATGGGGGCCAGGCGGCGGCAGAAAGCGATTATCAGGCTGCCGAGCAGATTGCGAACACACTGATCCTCGGAACCGGCGAGCCTGCGAGACGAGGTGCGACATGAGCTTTCGCACTTCGCTGGACGCAAAAGACCGCCGGCTGCTGATCTGGTGCGTGAGCATTGCCGTCTGTCTGGCTATCCTCACGGGTTTTCTGTTGCCCAATGCAAATGGGAATGACAATCCCCTGCCTTCGACATATCTTGCGGGGCAGCACGGCGCGCGTGCGGCATACGAGACGTTGCTGCGCGCAAATTATCCGGTCGAACGCTGGGAGCGACCACTGAGCGAACTGGCGCCCTTGGCCGGGCCGGACACGGTGGTGATTTTTGCTGAGCCATTCAGCCGCGAGCGGAGTGACTTGAAGGCGGTGCGCGAGATTGTGGAGCGGGGCGGACGCGTACTTTCGACAGGGTTCTGGGGCGGGTTCATTGTTCCGGGCGGCGCGCCGGACACCCCGAGGGAGTTCAGCTTTGCGGCATGCAAACTGGAGCCGGAGGGACTGGACACCCTGGCGGGTACCGGCGAAGTCTGGATGGTGCCGGAAGCGACCTGGCAGGTAGGCAATCCGGATGAGCGCATCCAATACAGCTGCGCGGGACAGCCCGCTGTGGTCGAGTACAACTACGGCAAAGGACACGTGGTATGGTGGGCGAGTTCGACGCCGCTGGAGAACGGATCTCTGGCTCGCGCGCAGGACCTGGACCTGTTGCTGAATTCGCTCGGACAAAAAGAGGGGCATCATTTTTACTGGGATGAGTCACTGCACGGCGATGTGCGTTCGCAATGGAGCTATGCGGCAGGACCGGCGCTGAATATCCTGCGCGCAGGCTTGCCGATTTTGGGATTGTTGATTGTGTTCAGCTTCAGCCGGCGCAGCGGACCGGTGCGTGAATTGGCTCAGCCGGCACGGGCCGCGCCGGTGGAGTTTCTGGAAGCGCTGGGTTCGCTTTATGGCAGTGCCGGCGCCGCGTCGACGGCAGTGGCGGTTGCTCTGGAGCGCTTCAGGCGATTTGCGTTGCGGCTCTGCGGGTTGCACGCGAAGGCCATGGCAGCCGATGAACTTGTAGCGACGATCCGAAAGCGGTTCCCGCACGCCGATGCGAGTCTGGAGGCCGATTTGAAGGCCTGTGAAGAAGTGCAGTGGACAGAGGCGCTGGATCCGCGTGAGGCATTAAAGTTGATTCAGAAGCTCCACGCGCACCAGGAGAAACTTGCGGCCGCAGCCAGCTTGCCGCGGGTCGACAACATGCAGGATCAAGCCAGCAGGCAGGAAAGGGCTTCATGAGCCAGGAAGGCCAGCAGGACACGAATGTGATGGAAGCCGTGGGCGCAGGGCAGGCGCTGCGTGCGACGCACCAACTGATCGACCAAGCTCGGAACGAATTAGGCCACGTGATCTCGGGTCAAAGCGCAGTTATCGAGGAGATCCTGATTGCAGTACTTTGCCAGGGACATGCACTGCTGGAAGGCGTGCCGGGCATTGCCAAGACGCTGATGGTGAAATCGCTGGGACGGTTGCTGGGCCTCGGATTTCAGCGCGTGCAGGCTACGCCCGACCTGATGCCGGCCGATATTCTCGGAACGACGATTCTGCGGGCAGGCTCTGACACGTTCACGTTTCACGCCGGGCCGGTGTTTACGGATCTGCTGCTTGTGGACGAGATCAACCGCATGCCGCCGCGCACGCAGGCCGCGCTGCTGGAATGCATGGAAGAGCGCCAGGTAACTATCGATGGCCAGCGCAGGCCGCTGCCCGGATGGTTCACGGTGTTTGCGACGCAGAACCCGGTGGATTTTGAAGGGACGTATCCACTCCCCGAGGCGCAGCTGGATCGCTTTCTGATGAAGATCCGAGTTGCGTATCCATCGGAATCGGAGGAATTGCAGATCCTGGAGCGGGGCCATGGAGGATCGGGCGCGGGACCGCTGGAAGATGCGTCGATTACGCCGATCGCGGTGGAACTGCTGGCAGCTGCGCGAGCTGAAGTGCGTTCGATCCGGATCGAACCGGAACTTTACGGCTACATTCTCTCGCTGGCGCGACGGACTCGGGAGTGGCCGACTTTGCTGCTGGGCGCCAGTCCACGCGCTGCTCTGAACGTGATGCGCGTAGCACAGGCGGCAGCCGCCTTCGACGGCCGCGATTATCTCGTGCCGGATGACGTCAAGCGAGCCGTGCAACCCGTCCTGCGGCACCGCGTGATTCTGAAGCCGGAGGCAGAATTGGAGGGCTTTGACGCCGACCGCGTGCTGACGGATGTAATCGCGGCAGTCCCGGTACCGCGCAAATGATTTCCGCTTCGCTGCATCCTGATGCGGTGCAGGCCCCCTGTCAGCGCCGCAGCCGATGGGGATTTGCGCTGACCGGCCGCTCTGTCGGCTTGCTCATCGCCGGATTTTTCTGGCTCATTCCAGGCTTCTGGGACGGCAGGTTGAGTTACGCGATGCTGGCCTGGGACGCGCTGGTGCTGCTGGCCGCATGGCTTGACGGACTGCGCCTGCCCTCCTCATCAGAACTGACGGCACGTCGCTCGTGGACCAATGCTCCGGCGCTCGACAGTGAAACCGAGATCGAGCTCACGCTCGAGAACATGGGCCGCGTGATCGTGGAGTGCCGGCTGATCGACGACCTGCCGCCTGCTCTGACGCCGGAACTCAAGGTCCTCCGTGTGATGGCGTTTCCGCGCGTGCCGGCATCGGTGCGCTACCGCATTGAGCCGCAGGAACGCGGCGATTCGGAGGTGGGTTGGCTTTATATTCGCTATCGCTCGCCGCTCGGATTGGCAGAGCGGTGGGCTCGCGCACAGCTGATGCAATCCGTGCGCGTGTATCCGGCGCTGCGGACCGGCGAGGAGCAGCAGATTTTTCTGGCGCGCAGCCGGCAGATCGATCTTCAGTTGCGGCAAACGCGGCAGCGCGGGCTTGGCAGAGATTTCGAGAGCCTGCGCGAGTATCGCGAGGGAGACGATCTACGCGACATCTGCTGGACAGCAACGGCGCGCCGCGGAAGCCTCATCACGCGGCAGTATCAGACCGAGCGGAGCCAGCCGGTGTGGATCGTAATGGATTGCGGAAGGCTGATGCGGTCGCGCGTGGCCATGACGGGCCGCAAATCGGCATTGCCAGTCACGAACCCTGGCGGGCGCATCCACTCGAAGCTCGATTATGCGTGCACCACAGCGGTTTCGCTGGCGCAGTTGGCGTTGTACTCAGGCGATCGCGTCGGGCTTCTGGCGTATGGCCAGTCGGTTCAGCAACGGGTGCTGCCGGGACGAGGAGCAGCTCATTTGCGGCAATTGATTGAATCGCTGGCGCAGGTATACACCGAGAGCAGCGAGGCGGACCACCTGCGCGCAACCGCCACGCTCAATCGACTGCAGCCGCGGCGGGCGCTGATTCTGTGGGTTACGGACCTGGCAGAGAGCGCGATGCGGCCTGAGGTGATCGACGGTGCCATTCAACTGTTGCGGCGGCATGTGCTGCTGTTTGTGGCGATGGCGCAGCCAGAGATCAACATGATCGCGGAGGCGCGACCGAAGAACGTGGAGCAGATGTTTCGCGCGACGGCTGCACAGGAGATGGCGGCGCGGCGCGAACTGCTCATGGCACGGCTGCACGAGCAGGGTGCGCTGACGCTTGATCTGAATCCCGAAGCGCTGACGTCGACGGTACTGAATCAGTACCTGATGGTGAAAGAACGGGCGATGGTGTAGGGGAGAGAAACTGAGCACAGTGGCACCGGCGGCTGCAGCCTCCACTGATCGTTGGCCGAGTCGTTGAGGTATCTACTCGGAGCGAAGAGCTTGCACGGGATTGATCCGGGTGGCACGTCGAGCGGGCAGCCATGCAGCAGCAACAGTCATCGAAGCCACTGCGCAGATTGCAATGGCTATGGCCGCGGGATCGAGCGGGCTCAACTGGAATAGCAGGCTCTTGAGAATGCGCGTGGAGCTGAGAGCGACAGGGATGCCGATGGCGAGCCCGACGGCTAGCAGAATGACAGATTCGCGGAGGATCATCCAGAGCAGGGTGCGGGATTGCGCGCCGAGGGCAAGACGGATGCCAAGTTCGCTAGTGCGGCGCGCGACCGAGTAGGATAGCAACCCGTAAATGCCGATGCAGGAGAGGAAGACAGCCAGGATTCCGAAGAAGCTGGAGAGCTGCGCGATAAGCGATTGCGTGGCAACGGAACGATCGACCTGCTCGTCGAGGCTGCTGATGCTGTTGACGAGAATGTTGGGATTCGCCTCGGCGATCGAATGCCGCACGCGGGAGATAATCTCCTGCTTGTTCGCACCGGGAACATAGCGCACGGCGAAGTTATCGAAGAAGCCGGGGCTCTGAGTGCAGGGGAAATACGCTGCCATTTGCGATCCTTCGTCGAGTGCGAGTACTTTCGCATCCTTGACCACGCCAATGACTTCGATTTCGCCCGCATGCTCCGGCGCTTCTCCAATGCTGAACCGATGACCGATGGGCGAGGTGTTCGGGAAGAAGCGGCGCGCCATGGTTTCGTTTATGACCGCAACTTTCGGCGAGTTCTGCTGGTCCTGTGCGGTGAAGGTGCGGCCTGCGGCGAGTGAGATGCCCATGGTGGTGAAGAATCCGTTGTCGACGATATTGAAGAAGACCTCGTCGCCGTTCTGCGGCGTTCGCGGGACACCCTGGAAGAGAACCTGGTCGCTCCAGGCGCCGCCGTTGAAGGTGAAAAAGGCGAAGCTGTCGGACTTGACTCCGGGGATGTTTTGAACGCTGGAGTCGATTTGTTCCTGGAGGCGGACGGAGCGAATCTCGTCGGGCCCGTGGGGTAGATTGGCGGTGCTGGAATCGAGGAAGAAGATGAGGACGTTGTGCTTGTCGAAGCCGGCGTTCACGTCGGAGAGGTGAATGAGGCTGCGAACGAAGAGAGCGGCTACCACAAGCAACAAAACGGAAAGTGCGACCTGGCCGACGATCAGCGAGCGTGCCATGACTCCGCGCGTGGAGGCCGAGGAAGTGCCGCGGCCTTCTTTGAGAGCGGGCGTGAACTCAAGGTCCGCGGCGCGAAACGCTGGAAGGATGCCGAAGAGGATCGTGGTAATGGCGGTGACGCCTAGAGTGAACCCAAGGACCCGCAGATCGGGGGTAAGGTCGAGAGGCACCGGTCGGGGACCGGGCGTTGCTAATCGCAGCAGCATTCCGCTTGCCTCCCACGCCAGCGCCACACCCGCGAAAGCTCCGATGGAAGCGAGAACGGCTGATTCAGTAAGGAGCTGAAAGACGATGCGGCGGCGCGATGCGCCAAGCGCGATGCGGACAGCCACTTCGCGCGTGCGGGCCACGCCCCGTGCAAGAAGCATGTTGGCAATATTGGCGCAGGCAATGACGAGCACCAGCGCGACGATGGCCATGAGAATCTCAAGGGGTAATGAGAAGGCGAAGCTGAGAGGAGAGATCCCGCGGCCGCCAGGCGTGAGTTCAATGCTGGCATGGGCAAGATCGTCGAGGTGCTTCTGCGGAGGCTTGGGTCCGAGATAGCCGCGCAAAATCTGCTTGAAAAGAAGATTTGTTTCGGCGCTGGCCTGAGTTGTGGTTACTCCGGGCTTGAGCCTTCCGATCAGATGAAGCGACTGAAAGAGCTTTTGCCCAATTGCGTTCGCGCCGGGGCGGGCGAAGGCCTTCTCCATCGAAAGCGGGATCCAGAGATCGGTGGATTGGCCTACCGTAATGCCGAAAAAACCCGGCCGCGCCACACCTACCAGGGTGTAGTCGTGCGATTGGATTCGTATGACCTTTCCCAAGGCGGACGGGTCGCCATTGAAATGCCGCTGGAACCACGAGTAGCTGGCGACCGCGACGGGGCCCGAACCATCGGAACCAGCATCGGACTCCTCGATCGTCCTGCCGAGGAAAGCCGGCACGCCCAGCACGGAGAAATAGCTGCCAGAAACGAGATCGATATTCGTGGTTTGGTAGGCTGCTCCGGCAATCGATGCTTTGGTGGCGAACTGCGAGCTGTCTACGGCAGCAATTCCTGAGAATAGGGTATCTTGCTGGCGAAAATCGTGAAAGAAAGCATCCGAAAAGAGCCGCGTGCTTCCGTCGGGGACTCCGAGGGTGCTGCCATGCGCCTTGCCGTCTCCAAACAGCACAAGCTCGCCGGGATTCTGAACCGGGAGCGGGCGGAGCATAATGGCGTTCAACAAGGTAAAGATCGCGGTGTTGGCGCCTATGCCGAGAGTGAGCGACACGATGGCAATGAGACTGAAGCCGGGTGATTTGCGAAGCTGCCGTGCGCCGTCGCGGATGTCCTGGGCGAGAGATTCTGCCCACATGGTGCCGCGGCTCTCCCGGCAGTCCTCCTTGATCTGTTCCATGCCGCCGAACTCGAGGCGCGTGAGCCGCCGGGCTTCGCTCTCCGGAATGCCGGACCGCAACTTATCGGCGACTTGCGTTTCGAAGTGGAATCGCAACTCTTTGTCGAGATCGAGCTCCTGCCGTTTGCGCGCGAACAGTCTCCCAAGCCAGCTCATCCGATTCCCTCCAAGGTTCCCTTGAGAATGAGATCGACCACGTCAGTGAGGCGTTCCCAGTTCTCGGTTTCGGCTTTAAGATGGGCCCGTCCTTTAGCCGTGAGGTCATAGAATTTGGCTTCGCGGCCGGTTTCCGAAGGCTGCCATTTGGCAGCGAGCAGCTTTTTGTATTCGAGACGATGGAGGGCGGGATACAGCGAACCCTGCTGGACCTGCAGGGCTTCGCGCGACATCTGTTGGATTCTTTGGGCGATGGCGTAACCGTGGATGGGGCCAAGCGCGACGATCCTCATGATGAGGAGATCGAGGGTGCCTTGCGGGAGATCGAACCGGCTTTCGGTCTTCATACCTTTACCTTCTACATATACACTCAGACATGTAGAAGGTCAAGGCATCACGAAGAGAAAGCAAGAATCGGGAGGTCTTGCTGCCGGATCAGAATCGCGTTTGCGGGACGACGCGCAGATCGAGAGGGCCTCCCCGTCGACTTAGATCCGAATCATGGCTAAAGCGAAACCCCCAAGAGCCACCCAGTGCTAATCTCAGTCGCGGAGATGAACGATCTGAGCCGCCGTCAGTTTTTTCATACCCATATCGTGCAGGTTGCGAATGTACTTGGCAGTGATGCCGTGGTCGCGAAGTTCGGAGATGTCCGAGATGGAGAATCCGTCGGGTAGCGCACGAATCTCCTTGAGATACTCCGGCTCGACGCCGTGATCCCGCAGCCTATTGATCTCTTCGATGGATACCGTCGCGTCTGCTGCCTTAGTCCCTTGGTAAAACTCCGGTTCAACGCCGTGATCGAACAGGCTGTCGATCTCCTCGATGGAGAGCTTTGGGTCGACAGAAGCAAAGCCCTTGTATGAATCCGGTTTTACGCCATGGTCGAACAGGCTGTCGATCTCCTCAATGGAGAGCTTGGGGTCGACAGAAACGAAGCCCTTGTATGAATCCGGTTTTACGCCATGGTCGAACAGGCTGTCGATCCGCTCGATGGACAGGTTGGGGTCTACTGATCTCATGCTCCGGTAGTACTCCGGTCTTACTCCATGGTCGCGCAGGCTGTTGATCTCCTCAATGGATAGCTTGGGGTCGACAGAGACAAAGCCTTTGTATGAATCCGGTTCAACGCCATGGTCGAACAAGCTGTCAATCTGCTCAATGGAGAGTTGGGGAGCGGTGGTCTTTATGGATTTGTAGTAGTCGGGCTTGACGCCGTGATCGTATAAGCTGTCGATCTCTTCGATGGATAGGTTGGGGGCGGCGGTCTTAATGCCTTTGAGGTAATTGGGTTCAACGCCGTGATCACGCAGCCGGGAGATATCCGGCGCGGATAGATCCGTGAACCCTTCCTGGCGTACGGCGCGGACATAGTCCGCACTGACGCCGTGATCCTGCAAGTCGACCAAATCTGCTACGGACGAGGTGAGTCCGGTGTCCCGGACGGCTTGCGCATAGGCGAGAGTCACGTCGGAGGTCACAAGTGAGAACGCTTCATCATCATGCGGCGCTGCGTAGCCCATTTTCTCGAGAGCAGAAACGAAGGAGGGATCGAGAACGACCGTGAAGGGCCCGGCAGCGCGGCCGCCAGCGACGCGTCCTTCGCAAAGAATCGATCCCGCATTCCGGACATATTCGAACTTCACCGGGCCGTCCTGATCAAGCATAGAAAGAGAGAATCCTTTGAGACTAGAGAGCGGAACGCCTTCGTTATCCATCCGGTCGTTACCGTTGTCATTGCGGCTGATGAGCGAGAATTGCACCTTGCTCGATGAGGAACCCTCGCGCGTGATCTTCCATTCGTGCCGCCAGGTCTTGTCCTGATCGGCGGGAGTCGCCGAAGATTGCGCGCTGAAGGCCGCGGACAGCGTTGCCACGCGCAGGGGCGCCTCGCCAAAGGATGATTTAGGCGCGAGCGCGACGCGTGCCGTGGAGGTTTGAGATTGCGGAGCGGACTGGTTAGATGCAACAGAGACGGTCGCGTCTTTCGCAAAGGCGATCCAACCGGGCATGCGCACACCCAAACTGAGCAGAGCGAGACCGGCCGCGACGCAAAAAGAAACGCGGGGCAACGAAGCGCCGCGAGAAAAATGACGCCTCGGCCGAAGAAGGATCTCAATGCGCTCGCTGAGGTTCGAGGATGCCATTTGAGTCGCCAGCAATTCGCGGCGCGTGGAGCAGAATTCGAACAAGCGCGCGAGAGTAACGGCGTAGTGGACCGCGGAGCCGGTGGCAGCGACAACCCAATCGTCACAGGCGATTTCCCGTTCTCGCTTGATGCGGTGCAAAACCCACGCAGCCACAGGATGGAGAACAAAAACCGCGGATGCCAGCCGGTCCATCAGGTTGGTCCAATCGTCGCGGCGAGCGACATGAGCCAGTTCGTGAAGCAGGACGTAGTCGAGTTCCGGCTTGGCAATCTCCTCCAGGAGGATGTCCGGGAGAATGACGACCGGGTTCAGGAATCCTGCGGCGATGGGTGAAATCACCTCATCGGACACAAGCAGCTGAGGGGTGCGGGAAGTGCCGGAGTCGTGCAGACACTGCTCGAAACGTCGAACCAAATCTGCACTTGCAGGCCGACCATGATTCCGCAGGCCACGGAGATGGAAGTAACTCCGCACAATTCTGCCCAACATAATGCAGGACACGGTCATCCAGAGGAACAGCAGGATTGACGCCCAGTTTCCCGGATGAAATTGGACGGGAATGCGCACGCTGGGCTGGGCAGCGGCGCGAGGACCAAGTGTATGCGCCGGACCGGATGAGAGCGGCGGCGCAGGAACATGAGGACGCGCAACAAGGAGGGGCTTCACGGCGGGAGAGGTTTGGGCGTCCGGCCCGATTTGCTCTTGCGCATGCGCGGGAGAGGGCACGGGCGGCACGGGGCGGGGGAGAAGGGTGGCGAGAGGCATGAGGACGACCAACCCCAATACGGCCCACCATACAGCATGGCGCGTTGCGGCGTTGACCCGTGGCATCAGCCGGAGCGCCAACCACATCACAACCGCGACGGCAAGTGCCAGCCACAGGGTGTTCAGAACCGCCGTCAGCGCGGCAGCCGAAAAATCATTCAGGGATTCGAGGATCGTGTTCATTTTTCACCTTCCGCGAGGAGATTTCGAATCTTCCGAAGTTCCCGCTGAGAAAGATCGCCGTCATCCAGCAAATTGAGGACAAGCAATTCGGGAGAATTGGCGAAGAATCCGCGGACCAAGTGACGCAGGGCGTTCCGGCTGGCTTGCTTTCGGCCAACAATCGCGCGATAGACAAAGGCGCGGCCTTCCTGGGGTTTGGTATGCCGGACGTAGCCTTTCTGCTCGAGGATGCGAAGCGTGGTGAGGATGGTGTTGTAGGCGAGACTGGGCTCGCCGGGGAGGGCCGCGGCGACTTCCCCGACAGTGACCGCGCCTTTGTCCCAGACGATGTCCATCAGGCGGAGTTCGGCTTCGGTGAGATTGAGAGATTTTTTTCGCGCCACGAGCGTCTCCGACAACTAAGGAATTAAGACTGGGAGATGACTCTAAGCGCGATAGAAACGCTTGTCAACTATAAAAATAAGAGTAGGGGAGAATCGAGGTTGTCGGCCAGGCATACATTCGCCTTGGGTGGGGTTGGCCGGCGCGCATGAGGCTGACCGGTTATGCGCGCAGGCGCTTGGCCAATGCCCACTTCAGCTCGTCAATGCCTTCACCGGTGACGGCGGAGATGGCGTGGAACTCGAGCTTGCGGCGCTTGGCGTAAGTGGAGAGCTTTTTGAGCTTGTCAGGATTGGCGGCGTCGACCTTTGTGGCGGCCACGACCATCGGTTTCTGATCGAGTCCGTTGCCGAAGTTGGCGAGCTCGTTGTTGATCACTTTGAAGTCTTCGACGGGGTCGGGGCGGCCCGAAGCATCTGAAACATCGACGAGATGGACGAGCAGGCGGGTGCGCTCGATGTGGCGCAGGAATTGCGTGCCAAGTCCCTGGCCGAGGTGCGCGCCTTCAATCAGTCCGGGTACGTCGGCGACGACGAAGGATTCTTCATTGGGCATTTCGCCCACGGTCACGACTCCGAGGTTGGGCTCGAGGGTAGTGAAAGGGTAGTCGGCGATTTTGGGGCGAGCGGCGGAGATGCGCGAGATGAGCGTGGACTTGCCGGCGTTTGGGAAGCCGACGAGGCCAACATCGGCGAGCAGTTTGAGTTCGAGGCGGTAGGCGCGCTCCTCGCCGGGGCGGCCCAGCTCGTGTTCGCGCGGAGCCTGGTGCGTGCTGGTGGCAAAGTGCTGGTTGCCGCGTCCGCCACGGCCGCCTTTGGCAACGATGACCTGCTCATCTGGGTCCTTGAAATCGTGGACGAGCTCGCCGGTCTCCTGATCGTAGAGGCTGGTGCCGACGGGGACCTGGAGGATGATGGAGCGGCCGTCCTGCCCGGTGCAGTTGGAGCCCATGCCGTGTTCGCCCCGCTGCGCCTTGTGCTCGGGATTGTAGCGGAAGTGAATCAACGTGTTGTGGCGCTGAGATGACTGCATGACGACATCGCCGCCCCTGCCGCCATCGCCGCCGGAGGGACCGCCGCGGGGCACGAATTTTTCGCGCCGGAAGGCCATGCAGCCGTTGCCGCCGTCGCCTGCCTTGACACGGATTTTGACTTCGTCGATGAACATGCAAGAAGTGGGCGCTCGCCGCCTGTATGTGGCCGGTTCGAGAACGAGACGCTGTCTTTTCAGTGTAGCGAATGGAGAAGCAGACGAAATGGGAGCCGGTGGCAGCGAATGTAGGGCCGGCGGAGAGACCGGGCGATTCCCGCGTCAGGATGCGTCCCCCGCGAGTTGCGACACGGTACCCGGAGCACGCGCGCAAATTCCAAGAAAGAACCGAGCGTGGCGCTTTTCAATGAGGGGAGTAGCGGCGGGTGGCGAGGGCGATGGGCGTGCCAACGCAGACAATGTGGATGGCGATTCCGATGAGGGTGAGCTGGAGCGAGAAGGGGCGGTGGATGGCCCGGGAGATATGGACGACACCCTGCATGACGAAGTAGACGATGATGCCATAAAGCGGTCCGGCGAGGAGCGGGCGGCGAGCGATCCAAGGAACTGCGCTACTTGCGAACACGTAGACGGTAGCTGCTCCGAAGGCAATGACGAAGTGGCAGAGCAGGCCGAGAGCGGCTGTGGCGAGTCCGCCTAAGAAGGAACTGCGGCCGAGGATTCCGGCGGCGATTCCCTGGAGCAGGGGGATGGGACGCGCGCCCATGGCGCCATAGATCACGAATGCAGCGGTGATATCGCAGATGCCGCAGAGGAGTCCGCCGATGGCGATGGCGCGGAGCGTGCCTGAAGGCGAGGCGGTTTGAGGGACGACCGGCATGGGAGCTGCTGCTAAGAGGAGAGTGTAGTGGATGATGGGGCAAATTCTTCGCTGCGGCGCTTAAGGCCTTCCGCTTCCATAGTGACGTAGCGACAATTCTGGGGACGCAGGAGCCGCGCAATGAAAGGCGCGAGGATGCCGGTAAATTCGAGCCAGAGGGTGGCGCGGGTCAGGGTGCCGGCCGGCTCGACATGGTGGCAGCCGGTGACGGTGACGCCGGTGTTCTTAACGGCCCAGTGGAAGAGTCCCCGGACGGGGTCGAGGCGGGTGACCTGCCAGATGCCGGCGGGCAGATTCGGCTGGCTGACCCGTGCGCTGCTGCCGGTATGGAGCGGCGCGCGGTCGAGGAGCTCGATCGACGTGATCGAGGAGGTCCACTCGTGCCAGCGTTCAACGTCGAGAAGCACGGCCCAGACCCGTTCGGGCGGTGCGGCGATGTCGACGGAGATCTGGCAGTCAATCATGGTGTCAGTCGGAAAGAAGTCCTCAAGGCGGTCTTCCCTCAGGGGCTCAAGCTCTCAATGGTTTTTGCTCGCTTGTGGCACTGACTGAAGTGTCGTGTCTCTTCAAGGGCAACGGCTTCTTCACAAAGGCTGAAGTCGTGACCTTTCAAAAAGATCTCGCCTCAAAAAGGGAGCATGGGAAACGCGTGAGCGAGAACGGGGTTACGTCGCCAATCCGTCTAGTTGTGTGCGGCGCCAGTGGGCTTTGCCGATGCGGTTTCGGCGAGGGCCTGGTCGATGAGCTGAAAGAGTTTGTTGCGATCGACGACTTCGACGAAGGGGGCGGCGTGCGAACCGTTGGTGGCGACCCAGATGGTAGGTGTGTGCTCGATGCCGACTCGCTGGCCGAGAGCATAATCTGCCTTCACCGCATCCGAGAGCTTGCCCATTGGATCGATGGCGAAGGGCAGCGCGATGTTGTGATCTTTGGCAAACTTTTCAGTGAAGTCGCGGAGCCCGTTGAGATCGGCAATGGAGGGCTGATCGGCGAAAACGGCATCGCGGTAGTCGTCGCCGAGCTTTTTGCTCTTGGTGTCGAACCAGCGGGCGTTGACGGCGGCCTGGAAGCTCCAGGGATGGAAGGGGAGCGGGAAGTCGTGGCGCACCCAGGGGATGTGGTACTTCCCGGAGGCTTCCCTGAGTAGAGGGTTCGCGCGGGCGCAGTCAGGGCACTCCATGTCTTCAAATTCAACGATGGCGACGCGAGCGCCTGCCGGTGGCTTGAGTGCGGCTGGATCATGGACTTGCGTGGTCGGCGGCGGAGCGAACTGGGCGCTCGCAGGTGAAGCGGCGGCCGATAGAATCAGCGCGGTGACAAGGCTCGCAAGGAGGCTGGCTGGAAGGAGTCGGGCGCAATTGCGAGTAAAAAAGCGGTGCATGGCGTGTTGGACGAGCTCCCTATGTCTATTGTAACGGGGAAGAGGCAGGGAAGTAGCGAGTAGGGAGGGGAGACTACGATCGGGGGTCTCGGTCGCGTTTGCGAGCGTTAATCCACTGACGCCACTTGTAGTCGGCGAAGAAGGAGCCGGCAAAGACGACGGCGACGACGATGAGGAGAAGCCAAAGCATATGAGCAGGGAACGAGAGAAAAAGGGACCCGGGATAAAGAAAACACGGAACAAGACTTTCTAGCGGCTGACGACGAGGACGGTGAAGGTGCCGGGGACGATGGACGGGCGGGGGTGCGGGTTGTCGGCGGTGGCAGCGGGGCGCTGGCCAAAATCGGCGGTGACAAGATAAATGCGGTCGGTGGCCGGATCGTAGTTCATGGTGCGGGCGCCGCGCTGGGTGGGCAGGCTCTCGATGGTGGGGTAGTTAGGTTTGCTTGCGTCGATTACGGAAAGGATTCCTTCACCGCAGGAAGCGAATGCGAGGTTGTGTTTTGCGTCCCAGCCGGCCGCATCGGGGCCGTCGCCGATAGAGGGCGTGGAGAGCACCTTGCCACTGTTGGAATCGAGTACCGCCATTTTCTTGCCGTCGCAGACCGTGAAAAGACGGTGACCGGGCACATCAAACGCGAGGCCAGACGGTGATTCGCAGCCCGCATGCCATTCGGCGGTAAGTTTGCGGGCGTGTGCATCAAGACGCACGATTTCGCTCTTGTCTTCGATGTTGTCGAAGACAGTGCCGTGCCCATCGACGGCTGGAAACTCGGGTTTACCGGGCAGGGCAATGGTGGCGACAACCTTCTGGGTTACCGAATCGATGACACTGACGTTTTGGCTGCGGCCATTGAAGGCCCATACAGTCTGCGTGGCCGGCTCGAAGACAATGCCGTCTGGATTGGTTCCAGCGGGAATGGTGGCGACGATGTTTAGGGAGTTGCGATCAAAGGCAACGACTGCGTTGCCGCCTCCATCGGAGATGTAGCCGAATTTGCCGGCCGTATCGAGGGCGATGCCGTGGGTTCCATGGAGGTGGCCGATGGCGCCGATTTGCTTACCGGTCTGCGTGTCGAGCACATCGACATGATCGCCGCGGGTGATATAGACGCGATGGGCAGCCGAATCGACGAAGAGGTAATCCCAAGCACCCGCGTCGGGCAGTTTCCAGCGATCGACAATGTGATAGGGCTGCTGCGCAGCTGCGTCCGGACAGGTGGAGGCAATGACAGTGGAGAACAGAGCCCAGGCGAAAACACGAGCGAAGCGCTGGATGTTCATGAGGACTCCACCTCTGCAGGGCAGATTTGTCGACCGCCCAAGAATTGTGACATACCGGGGTTAAGTCACGCTGAATGATTAGATGCGGAGAAAGGAGCATATGAGAGGCTTGGAGGGGCGCGAAACTAAGCAGGGCAGCCGCGGGATTCCGGCCAGAGTTTGGCCCGGAGAGGAAGGAATCAGCGAGCAGAAAGATGACCTTCGGACTGCGAGGAAACTGATGACGGGGGTTCGGCCAGCGGCAGGCGAACAATGGCGGTGGTGCCGACACCCTGTTCGCTTTGAAGCTCGATGGTGCCCTGGGCTTCTTCCACGACGGCTTTGCACATGGCGAGACCGAGGCCTGCGCCGCCGGTCGCGCGGGTGCGCGAGGGATCGCCGCGGTAGAAGCGCTCAAAGACGTGCGGTAGAGCGTCGGGCGGAATGCCTTCGCCGTGGTCTGTGATGGTTAGTTCGACTGCCCTGCCGAGAATTTCAGATCGAATTTCGACAACGGACCTGGCGAAGCTGTGTTCGAGTGCATTCATCAGAAGATTGGATACAAGCAACTGGCAGTCTTCGGCACCCAGAGGGATGTGGCAGTTGGGAGGGAGGCTGATTACGGCGAGGCGGACGCCGCGAAAGCCGGCGACGGTCTCCGACTGGTCAAGGACCTGGAAAACACAGTCGCTCAGATTACAGTGAGATGAAGCCGAGCCGAGAAGCAACTGATTCTCGATGCGCGCGAGAGTAAGCATTTTGGCGACAAGATCTTCGAGGCGCGACGTATCGGAAAGGCAGCGATCGAGGCCGGACTGGTACTCAGCCGCGGTCCGGGGACGCAGAGCGAGCAACTGGATGGAGGATTTGACGACGGCGACGGCGGTTTTAAGTTCATGGGCGGCATCAGAGACGAAAATTCGCTGCTGGTTGAAGGAGCGCTCGAGGCGCTCGAGCGCGTTCTCAAGGGCATGAGTGAGTGGAGCGAGCTCGCGGGTTGTGCGGGCACTGGCCGGCGGTGAAAACTCCCATGAATCGACCGAAACCTGGCCGGCGAGCGATGCGAGCTCACGGAGCGGAGCGAGGCCGCGGTGAAGCAGCCAGGCGATGAGGGGCCCGGTAACGGCGAGCAAGAGCAGGCTGCCGGCGGCGTAGAATTCGACTGCTCCGCGAATCGCATGCCAGACGGGAGCGGTGGGAGCCGCGTAAAGGATCGTGACGGGGCGCAACTTGCCGCCGCCGGTTTCGCCTGGATCGACTATACGCGAGCCGCGCAAGCGGAGCATGCGGTAGTCGCGATGATCTAGTGTGATCGCGAAGATGCCGTTCTGCCGGGGAAGGGATATGGCGACGCTTCCCTGCCAGTTTGATGAGCGGCCGAGGAGGTGGCCACGGCCGTCCCAGACCTCGTAGACATCCTCGGGAGGAACATGCAGGTCAGCCAGGTCGAGCATGACGTTGTCGCCCACGTCTTCGGCGTCCTGCACGGCGCCCAGCACACTGTCGGCGCGCCCGCGAAGCATGACGTCGAAGGCGCGGAAGTGGGTATGGCGCTCGTAGCCCCAGGCAAGGAGGATGACCAGTACGGAAGAGAGAAACTCGACCGCGAGCACGGCGGCAACAAGCCGAAAGGCGATGCTGGAGTTGCGCGCGGTCATGCGTCCGGCCCCGCGAAGAGTCGATAGCCGCGACCGCGCATGGTTTCGATCACCGGCTCTGCGCCGGGACGTGCGCTCTCGAGCTTGCGGCGCAGGTTGGAGACGTGTGCCTCGATCACGTTGGAGTGGTGTTCCCAGTTGTAGTCGTAGAGGTGTTCGAGCATCTCACGTTTACTGACGATCTTGCGCGGGTTGTGGATGAGGTACTCCAGTATCCGGTACTCAGTAGGGGAAAGATCGACGAGGGTTCCGGCCCGTCGCACGGTTTGTTCCAGCGTGTTCAGTTCCACGTCGAGCGCACGCAGCGTGGGATGAGCCGAGCCCTTGCCCCGCCGAATGAGGGCCTTGCAGCGGGCAATGAGTTCGCCGAGGTCGAACGGCTTGGCGAGATAGTCGTCGGCGCCAGAGTTCAGGAGGTCGACGATTGACTCCTTGCCTTCTTTCGCGGTGAGAATGAGGACAGGCGTCGAGTCTCTTCGCGAGCGAAGACGCCTGAGAAGGCAGGGGCCATCGAGCTTTGGGAGCATGAGGTCAAGAATCACGAGATCGTAGGAGGCGCCCAGGGAGAAGTCGTCGCCCGCCTCCCCGTCTGCCGCCCAGTCGACTGCAAAGCCAGGACCGTCGCGTAAAGCCGCGACGAGATTGTCCGCAAGACGGGCCTCATCTTCGACCAGCAGCACGCGCATGCGAGGGCAGAGACCTCCCTGTGTCATTATCGCTGCTCGAAGGTTAAAAGGGGCTGAAGTGGAGGAAGAGGGTTAGTTGAAAACAACGTTCCTCTGGGGCTAAAAAGACCCCATTCCAGGCCTTTGCGGCACGAGTCGTGCCGCTTTCAAAGCGGATGCAAACTGACCCACTCATGAAGTGGAAGGGATCTACTCGTTGCGGAGGGCCTCGACCGGGTCGAGGCGCGAGGCTCGCCAGGCGGGGAAGAGGCAGGCGAACGCTGCCACTGCGAGAAAGGCTGCTGTCACCGCGGCAAAGACCGCCGGATCGAGAGGCTGTGTTTCGTAGAGCATGGAGCGGATGAGGCGCACAGTCGCGGCGCTTGCCATCAGACCGATCGCGAGGCCAATGAGGGCAGGTTGCAGGCCGTCGGCCAGCATGAGGCGAAGCACATTTCGACGCGGGGAACCCAGCGCGATGCGAATGCCGATTTCGTTGGTGCGCTGCGCTACGAGATAGGCAAGCACTCCATACAGGCCCGCTGCGGCAAGCACCAGCGCAATGATGGCGAAGGCCAATACCAGTATGGAATCGAACGCGGAGTCGATGGTGGATAGGCCGATTGCATCTTTAAGAGAAATGACATTGGAGACCGGTAAGTCTGGATCAAGTTCGCTGACGATCTTCTGCACGGGAAGGGCGAGCGCGTCAACGTTGTGGCTGGAACGGACGACGATGGTGGCGAAGTCGTAGTTATTGCCGTAAATGGGCCAGTAGAGCGTTGGCGCGGGGGGTTGCGCGACGTCCCATCGGGTATCACCGACGACGCCGAGAATCTCATACGCCGGATCACTTACCGAGGTTCTGAGATGTTTGCCGATGGGTTCGTCGTGGGGGAAGAGTACACGTGCGGCCGACTGGCTGATGACGACGACGTTGGCCCTCTTGAGGCGCTCCTCGGAAGTGAAGATGCGTCCGCGTAGAAGAGGAATGTGAATCGCTGCGAAATAGCCGGGATCGGCGCCGCGTACGTGGAGGTCGGGAATGTCGCGCGCCGGCAATGGCGGGTGCTCCACAACGCTCATTAGCTGATCACCATTAAAACCTTCACCGGGAGCGGTGCTGACCAGTCCTGCGCCTTCTACGCCGGGAACAGCACGGACGCGGGTAATGAGCTGTTCAAAGAATGCGACCTTCTGCTCGGGCTGCTTGTAGCGAGCATCGGGCAGGCTCACCCGCATTGTGAGCACGTTCTCGATGGGGACTCCGATGTCGTTGCTGCGGAGTCGCTGATAGCTCTTCAGGAGCAGTCCCGCGCTGACGAGGAGCACCACCGTGAGACCGACTTCGAGCACCAGCAACGAACGGCGCAAGCCGGCGCGTGCGGTTCCGGCGCTATGAGAGCGCGAGGACTCCCGGAGAGCGGCGAGGAGATGCTTGGCGCTCGAGCTGAAGGCCGCGACGAGGCCTGAGAACAGAGCGCAAACCGTAATGATGGCAAAGGAGAAGACTACGACAAGGCTGTCGATGTGAATGGTGTCGATCCGATTCATATCAGCGCGAACGTGAACCAGCCACAGCAAAGCAGCCCAAGCGAGACTCAGTCCCAGAGCGCCACCGACAGCAGAGAGCAGCAGGCTTTCGATGAGGCGCTCGCGCATCAGACGCAGCTTTCCGCCACCGAGTGCCGAGCGAATGGCGAGTTCACGACTTCGGGTTGCAGCGCGGGCAACCAGCAGGCTGGCCACATTCATGCAAGCGATCAGGAGGAGGCAGCCGGTGGCGGCCAGCAGCGCATAGAGTGGCGTTTTGTAGGTCTCGACGGCATCGTCGAGCATGCTGTGTCCGGTAGCCGAGTCGTGAAGTGCAGGCTGGGGGTGCGTGGCCTGGATCTGCTTCTGCAGCGCCTTCAACCGCCCGACAATTGCAGCGAGTGTCGTGCTGCGCGAAAGGCGGCCGATGACAATGAACTCGTGGTCCTCAAAAGTAGTCAGAAGCCAGCCCGGAGCCTCGTGCTTAACCGGAAGCCAGATCATAAGCGTGTTGCCGCCAAACGAACTTGAGAACTTGAATGCGGGGGGCAGAATGCCGATCACCGTGTAAGGCTTGGCATCGAGCCAAAAGGTCTTGCCAATGACGTTTGGATCGCCGCCGTAGCGGCGCTTCCAAAACGTGTCCATGAGGATTGCCGTAGCTGGTGCATCGGGGCGGTCGTCTTGAGCAGCAAAGGCCCGGCCGAGTGAGGGGGTTACGCCGAGCAGGGGGAAGAGATTCCAGGAGCACCAGGCCGCGCGTACCTTTTCAGGAAGCTTCCCGGCTTGGGCAGAAACGTTCGCGTCTTGCCAGGGTGAGACAGCGGCCATCTGCGCGACATCTTGTGTCGACTGCTGCCACACAGAGAAGCTGCCGAAGTCGACAGGAAGATAGGTGAAGTGGCCTTTGCGATGCGTGTCGGCTTCGTAGAGCGTGACAAGCCGGTTGGGATCCTGAAAGGGGAGCGGCTCGAGCAGAACGCTGCGGACCACGGTGAAGAGCGCGATGTTGGAGCCGATCCCGAGAGCCATGACGAGGACGGCAATGACGGCAAAACCGGGCGCGCGGAGCAAAGTGCGGGCGGCGATGCGCAGGTCGCGGAAGATCGATTCGAGCCAATTCCAGTTCCAGGAGGAACGGGTCTGTTCGCGCAGCAGGGCGGGATTGCCGAAGGTGCGGAGGGCGGCGTAGCGGGCTTCCTCACGACTCATGCCGGCGGCGATGTTTTCGGCGACCTGGCGCTCGAGATGAAACTGGATTTCGTCGTCGAGACGCCGGGCTGCGGCGCCGCGGTGGAACAGCATGTTCATTCGGACGCAGAACTGGTCAAGCCATCGCATAGGTGTTCGCTCCTCTAATCGATTCGCAGGGCCTGTATGGGATCGAGCCGCGATGCCCGCCACGCGGGAACGAGGCAGGCAAGGGCAGAAACAAGAAGCAGGGTGACAGCGGCCGCAACGAAAACCATTGGATCGAGTGGCTGGGTTCCGTAGAGCATGGAGGCGATCTGGCGGGTGAGCGCAGCGCTGGCGGCAAGGCCGGACACGAGGCCGATGAGCGCGGGGCGCAGCCCGTCAAAGAGCATGAGTCGCAGAACCTGTTCGCGTTGGGCGCCAAGCGCGATACGGACACCGATCTCCGTCATGCGCTGCGTCATAAGGTAGGAGAGCACTCCATAGAGTCCGACGGAAGCCAGCGTGAGCGAGAGAATCGCAAACGCGAGAACCAGGGTCGCGCTGAAGCTGGCGTTCACGAGCGAATCTCCAATGACCTGATCGAGCGTGAGGACATCGTTCACGGGCAGTTGGGGGTCGAGAGCGGCAATCTGCTTCTGCACGGGAATCGCCATCGCAAGCGGATTGGCGTCAGTATGAACCGCCAAGGAAAGGCCCATATTGCTTTCGCCCTCGAGAAGCGGAAAGTACATGGCCGGCTTGACTGGTTCATTGGCACGATAGAGCGTGTCGCCGACGACACCGACGACTTCGTAGTCGAGGCTGCTGTGTGCCGAGATGCGCATGTACTTGCCGATGGGGTCTTCACCCGGGAAATACTGCCGTGCAAGCTCTCTGTTGATGATGATGTGCGCCGGCTGGCCGACGCGGTCCTGGCTGGTGAAGAAGCGGCCGCTTAAAAGCGGAATCTGAAGTGCGCTAAAAAAGCCGGCATCGACATTGCGATTGTTGGCATCGGGCAATTCATGACCGGCGGGCACAGGGGGGTGCTCGACGATGGTAAACACGTCGTCGCTTTCGTATCCGGCGCCAGGAAGAACGGTGCCGAGTGCCGCTCCACGAACGCCGGGAATGGCGCGCACACGCTCGAGCAGGGTTTCATTGAATGCGTTGACTTTTTCAGGCTTGTCATACTTCTGTGCCGGCAGACTGTAGCTGAGGGTCAGCACGTTATCGGTGACACAACCAATGTTGGTGGAACGGAGACGCAGGAAGCTCTTGAGCAGCAAGCCCGCAGCAATCAGCAAGACCACGGTGACGGTGATCTCGATGCCGAGGAGCGTCTTGCGGAGCGTAGTACGCGCCGCATTGCCGACCGAGGTGCGCGAGGAAGACTGCAAAATGGCGAGAGCTGCTTTTGCAGTCGAAGAGATGGCCGGCAGCAAACCAGCAAGCAGCGCCGAGGCAAAGACGAGCGCACACGAGAATGCCAGCACAGTGCCGTCGATGTGAATGGGCTGCGTGCTGGGCAGTTCTTTCCACGAATGCGCGAGCCAGCTGGTGGCGGCAACGGACAGCACGATGCCCGCGCCGCCTCCGGCGATGCAGATCAGAAAGCTCTCGATCAGCTGACCGGAGATGAGCGTGAAACGTTGCGCGCCGAGAGCGCTGCGGATCGCGACTTCTTTCTGACGAGCGGCTGCGCGGGCTACAAGGAGGTTGGCGACATTGAGGCAGCCAATAAGCAGCATGCATCCGACGGCGCACATCAGCACGATCAATGGAGTCTTTACATCCTGAGCGAGGTCGTCGGTGATGGAGCGCGGCAGGACACCATCGGCCACGGGATCATGTGGATACTGCAGGTGCAGGTGGTACTGCACTGACGCAACCTGGTTGATGGCGTTGGCCACGCTTACTCCGGGTTTGAGACGGGCGAGAACACGGCTTTGATGGTGGTCGTGGTACTGAAGGAACTCGGGCGTCACGTCGGCGCCATACGGGACCCACATCTGGACCTTCGCGTCGGGATAGGTGAATTCCCGAGGCAGGATGCCAACGACCGTGTAGGGCTTTGCATCGAGGTGAATCTGCTTGCCAACGATGGAAGGATCACCGCTGAAGCGCCGCTCGAAGAAGCTCCACGTGAGCATGACGGCACTGCCGCCGGGGCGGTCTTCCGATTCGGAGAAGCTGCGACCGAAGGCTGGCTGAACGCCGAACAGCGGAAAGAGGTTCCAGCTTCCGGCTGCGGCCTGGACTACCTCGGGCATTTCACCGTGCATGCCGGTGAGGTTGAACTGATCCCATCGCCATGCGGCCATATCTTGAAAGCCATGGGTCTGTGTTCGCCAGTCGTGGAAATCGGCGGGGGAAACGATGTTGTAGGGAAAGGGGTCGCTGCGATTGGTGAAATGTTCGTAGACCATGACGAGCTGGCTGGGATCTCGAAACGGAAGCGGGCGAAGCAAGACGGACCGCACGATGGTGAAAAGCGATGTAGCCGCCCCGATGCAGAGTGCCATGACGATGATGGCAATCAGCGAGAATCCGGGTGTGCGGCGCAGGGTGCGAAAGCCGTAGCGCAACTCACGAAGGATCGCCTCAAATGATGACCAGCTCCAGTTGGAGCGGGTCTGCTCACGCAGGAGTGCGGGATTGCCGAAGGTGCGGAGTGCGGCGTAGTGCGCTTCGTCGGGCTTCATCCCGCCGGAGACGTTTTCTGCAACCTGGCGGTCGAGGTGAAACTGGAGCTCGTCATCGAGGCGCGCTGCCTCGCGGCCGCGAAGAAGCATCTGGATCCGGATTCGCAGTTGGGCCAGCCAACGCATGGGGGACTCCTTGAAGGCGACGTGCGATCAGGCCTCGTTCACGATGAGATTGATGGCCGCGGAAAGGCGTTGCCAGTTGGCAGTTTCCGTTTCAAGCTGTTTTCGGCCGGCGGAGGTCAGCGCGTAGAACTTCGCCTGGCGACCGGTTTCGCTTTCGGCCCATTTGGCCTTAATCCAGCCCTGTTGCTCGAGGCGATGAAGGGCCGGATAAAGAGAACCTTGTTGGACCTGAAGCACTTCGCCGGATATTTGCTGGATACGCTTGGCGATGGCCCAACCGTGCATAGCTTCGGGCAGCAGAGTCCTGAGAATCAGCAGGTCGAGCGTGCCCTGGACGAGATCGTTCGGTTTGCCCATGCCTAGATTATCTACAACAAAGTTATGTAGACCGTCAAGGTATGGATTCGATGTCGCGAAAAGGGCAATGCAACCAACCGCTTGCCGCGAGAGTCATATCCCGTTGTATGCTGCGGTTGCAAGGGGGAAGCTATGCTGCCTGCGCCGATTCGGGTAATCACAGTGGAAAGGGAGTACGGTTCACGCGGCGCCGTTTTCGCCCACGAACTGGCTTCGCGGCTGGGTTGGAAATTGTTCGATTCTGAACTTGTTGACGGTGCGGCAAAGGCTGCTGGGGTTTCAAAGGAGCTGGCGGCAAAGTTCGATGAACGTCTCGATCCCTGGTATTACCGTTACGGCAAAGTGTTCTGGCACGATTCGGCTTATCCGATGACCGGGCTCGGCGAGGAGCAGGTGTTCGACGCCGATCGCATGCTGGCGCTAGTGCGGAAAGAGATTGAGGAAGCAGCCAAGCAAGGGGAGTGCGTTCTGGTAGGTCGCGGAGCCGCCTGCGCGTTGGCGTGCCAGGCGGGGTGCTTCCATATCTTTGTGTATGCGACGGCGAAGGCGAAGCGGGATTGGTTTATCCACGAATTTCCCGATCAGGCGGAGAACGCCGACCAGATGCTGGCGAGCTTCGACAAGCGGCGGGCCGCGGTGATTCGCAAGGTGTACCAGCAGGAGTGGTGCACGCGCGGGCTGTATCACATGCTGCTGAACTCGGCCATGGGCATTGATGCCATGATTGCCGCGGCGACGGGTGCTGCGGGACTGCAAACGCAGACGCTTGCAACTGCGGGGAGCCATATTGGTCCCCCCGGCGAATCGTGCTAGACGGCGATCCGCGCAACACGCGAGGCGATGCGCGTGAAGACTTCCCAGGGGATGGTTCCACAAGCTGAGGCGTGATCGTAAGCGGTGATCTCCTGGTTGGCTTGCGTTCCAAGAATCACGACTTCGTCACCGGTGGCGACGGCTGGGATCTCGGTGACATCCAGGACAGCATGATCCATGCTGATTCGGCCAACCAGTGGGGCGCGCTGTCCGCGTACCAGCAGTCTAAATCGATTGCCGAGTCGCCGGTCGAGGCCGTCGGCGTATCCTGCCGCGACAAGCGCCAAGCGCATCGGCTCCGTAGCGACGAATGTTCCGTTGTAACCGACCACCGCGCCGGGCCCGATGGAACGAGTGCTGATCACACGTGACTTCCAGCTGAGGACAGGCTTAAGTTGAGTGCGCGACTGAAGCAGCGCGGGTGGTTCCGGTGGTTCAAACGGTGGATCGAATTGCGGAGCGATGCCGTAGAGTGAGAGGCCGGGCCGAATAAGCGCCTTCATGCCGAGGCGGGCAGCGAGTTGCACAATACGCGCCGATTGGCCGGACACTAGAGTGGCGGAGGCTCCAACATTGAGCCATGCGGGATGGAAGCCGGCGGACTGAATGCGCGTGACGGCCTTCTCCGTGCGCCGGAGCTGTTCATCGTTCGCCTGACCGTCGGCCTCATCCGCTGCGTAAAGGTGGGTCATGACGCCTTCGATCTGGAGCGATGGGCTGGCCTGGAAGCGAGCGAGAAGGGTGTCGAGATTGGTGGTGAGATCCACACCCTGGCGGCTCATACCGCTGTCGATTTCAAGATGCACCAGGATTGCGGCAGCGTCCGCACTGCGTGCTGCGGCATCGAGTTCGTCGAGGTGGGCGGGATCCCAGACTACGGGGATGAGGTTTTGACGCAGCACCTCTTGGCCCTGACCGGGAAAGACGCCTCCGATAGCGAGGATGCGGGCATCGGGACATAGAGATCGCGCAGTAACCGCCTCTTCGACACTGGTCACTCCGAGCCATCGAGCGCCGGCGCGGACTACTGTGGGCGCGCAGAGCGAAAGAGAATGTCCGTAGGCATCTGCTTTGACAACAGCAAGGAGTTCAGCCTCGAGTCCGGCAAGACCAGCCAAAAATCGGAAATTGTTTTCAAGAGATTGGGTATTGATTTCAACCCAACAAGGACGCATTGGCATGAGGGATTCCAAGAATCAGTGTAGGCCATTGGACACGGAGCGAATTTGAAGCCGGACTAGTCTGCGAATTGCGCGAGTTGGCCGGGAGCGGGCTTCGGAGTGAGCACGCTGACCAGGATCATAGCCATCAGGGACGCCACCAGCGCGGGGAAGATGGCATCGCGCTCGGCAATGAAAGCAGGGAATAGCGATCTGACACCGGGCAGGTCCCATGTGAGCGTAACGACTGTGCCTGCGGCTATCGCGGCTACCGCGCCCCACGCTGTGACTCGACGCGAATAGAATGCCGCGAGGACCACCGGAGTGAGGGCCGCTGAGTAAATGGTGTAAGCCCAAAGCATTTTTTCGAGAATGCTTTCAGCGTAAATGGTCTGGTAGAGCGCCCAGCAGCCGAGGAGCACGACCGCCAGGCGCGAAATGATGAGCACCCGCTTATTGGAAGCGCTCGGAGCGATGTAGCGGACGAAGATGTCGTTCACAAGGTTGGTTGCGGGCGAGAACAGATAGTTGGAAGCGGTGGAGATGACTTTAGCGAATACGGCGCCGAGGAGAACGGCTCCGAGAACCGCCGGGAGTCCGTGGCGCGCCGTATATGGGATGATTTCGCGTGGATGTTGTGCGACCTCACCGGCGGGATACAGTGCGCGGCCGAAAACTGCAATAGCGACAATCAGGGTCTCGAGAACGATCGTTCCGATAATCCAGCCAACGACCGAGTAGCGCGCATCCTTTTCACTTTTGGCGGAAAAGAACTTCTGGTACATGACCTGATTTCCGAGCATGAGCAGCATGGTCGGGACCAGGAATTCAAGGGCGCGGATGAAACCCATTGCCTCGGATTGCAGGTTGCCCTCCGCGGAGATTCTGTAATTTCCGAACAGTTGAAAATATTGCGGGGGCAGCGAGCGATGCAGTTCAGACCACCCGCCTGCCTGATGAAGGAGGTACGGTGCTGCAATGAGGCAAATGACAGTAACGAGGGAGCCGATTGCCACATCCATGTAGGCGACCGAAGACATCCCGGCAAGAGCAGTGGTGACAATGACGAAGAGGGCAATGAGGTAGGTGCCCAATTGGGGAGACACGGTATCAGGAAAGATGAGATGGAGGACATCGCCGCCGCCCTTGAACTGATAGCTGGTGATTCCGACGTAGGCGAAGAGAATGGCGACGGTGCCGAGGACGCGGGCGGCCTGGTTGTAACGCGCTTCGAGCAGATCAGGAAGAGTGAATTGCGCGAATTTTCGTGCGCGTGGAGCGATGAAATAGATAAGGAGAAGACCGAGCCATCCGCCGGCCGGCTGCCACAAAGCGGCAAAGCCGTTGCGGTAGGCATTTTCGGCCCCGGCGAACAGGGAACCGGCTCCGATCCATGAAGTAAGCAGCGTGAGGACCAGAACGGTTGCGGAGAGCGAGCGGCCAGCCACGAGATAGTCCGCCTTGGTTTTGACGCGTGCCGTGCGATAGATTGCCACCCCGAGCAGAACGGCCACAATGACGGCCAGAACAATTCCATAGAGCACGGACATCCGGGTATTCCTCGTCAGCCGAAAAGGGATGGGAGAAGTGTATCGAACGAGGGGAGCGCGGCGACTAGAAGGGGCGGGGACCGAACGATACGGCCATCCCGCATCCTTCCATGTACATGAAGATGTGCGGACACTCATGTGGTGCGGAAGTTGCAGCAACGAACGTGCTTGGCATCACCAAGAACCCTTAATGAGCTGTCCTAAAATCGGTCACATCTTCAGAGCAGGATGTGCGGACGCGTCCCGACCGGGCAGTTTCACGCTGCCGGGCCGGGAATGAGGCGAGTGAGGCGAGCTGAATCCGGATCGGACTCGGCACCCAAGGGAAACGCCTGCTTTTCCTGAAACTTGCCGCGAGTCGATGCCTCGATGGCAGGACGACGATTGCCGACCAAAACGCTGACGTTGGCCGCGCTGCTGATGGTGAGTGGCGGACCTTGGGCGATCTTTGCGCAATCAGCAAACGGTTCTCTGGCTGGCAAACTCACGGATTTGCAATCGAAACCCCTGAGCGAAGTGACGGTGACTCTGCGCAACGCAGTGACAGGTGCCGTGGTCCGAACGACGACCAACAGAAAAGGGTGGTACCGGCTACGCGAATTGGAACCGGGTACCTATGGTCTGGAAGCGGAGAGCGCGGTTCGCAGACGAGGCCATGTGGATGGGATCGTGATCGCGGCTGGTCACGAAGCGCTGGTGCAGGCGGCGATTGAGTTGGCTGAAGCTGAGCCGGCGGTGGTTGTTGAGCCAGCATCGGCGATGTCAGAGAGCGAAGATGCGCAGAGGAGATGGAAGCGGACCGCTGCTTTGGCTCCGGAGCGTTTGATTCCGGAAACGCGAACGGATGAGGTGAGAGCAGGAATTACGACGCAGGCAGTGCGGATCCTGCCGCTGGCAGCGCAGAGGATTCCGGAGTTGGTGGTAGAGCGCGAGATGAGATCGCGGCCGGATGAACCGAAAAGCATGAGTAATCTTGCAGCTGCGCGTTCTGAAAGCGAGCTGAGGGCGGCGATGGCGACGCGCGCGGCCGTCCCGCTCAGGGTTGTGGCGGCGCACGGGGCTGCCGCACTAGAGGTTGCTAGCAAGGCAGCGCGTGGCTTGCTGAGTTTTGCTGCGGTTGCTCCTGAGATGCTAGCCGATTCGGTGGCCGCGATTCCGGCCGAGACCTTGACCGAGGCGCAACTGCGGGCGTTGCCGATCGCCGAGCGGAACTGGGAGAACTTTGTGCCCGATGGAGCACCTGAGAGGGGTGTTGAGACGGACGCTCCGGAATACACGCGCGGCACTGCAAACCGGGAGGTCGATGGGCTCGGGATTCGGCTTGCGTTCGGCCGGTCGGCAACTGAACGCATGCGCGGTAGTGGATCGGCAATGGTCGGATTGGGCGCGAGCGAAACGGCGATCCGCGAGGTGCGGGCTGAAGGTGGCGAAGACGCGTCGATCCTGTGGGGCGCCAGCGGACGGGTTGGCGCGGAAACGCAGCGTGGTGGCGCGGCGATACACGGACAGGGATTCTTGTTTGACCGGCAGAATTTGTGGGGCGCGCAGAATCCATTCAGCCAGTGGGTGAAGGAGACCGCGGCCGAATCGGGTAGCGCGATCCCGATCTTTACTTCGGAGCCATATACGCCCGCCGATCGCGAAATGATGTTGGGCATCGGATTCGGTGGCGCGATGCGTCGGAAAAAAGTGTTCTGGTTTGCGGCGCTCGATCAGACCACGCGAAACGATCCCGGTGTATCGACGGTAAAGCATCCAGAAAACTTCTTTGCGCAGCCATCGAATGACCAGATGCAGGTGCTTAGTGCGCGATTAGGTCTGAGCAGCACGAACCCGGTGGAGGAGGGCGTTGCCGCGTATTCGGGCATGCTGGAGACGCTGGATGGGCTTCTTGGTCCGGCTTCGCGAAATTCTTCGCAGTGGACGGGGTTTGGGCGGCTCGACTGGGCCGCAGGGGAGCGCCACAGATTCACACTCGAAGGAACCGAAGCGCTGTGGAACGCGCCTGGCGGCGGGCTGACGCGAACGACCGAGCCCTACGGAAACCACAGCTATGGATCGAGTGGAGCCAGCGAGCAGTGGATGCTGGGAAGATGGGAGGCCTTCGTTACTCCGAACCTGCTCGCCGTGACGCAGGGCTCGGTGGGTCGGCATGCGGCGAGCGATGGCGCGGAGGCTCCATCGTCGTATGAGCAGACCCTGAATATCAATGACTGGGGGCGACTTCCGCAAATCGTGGTGGATTCCCGCTATGGCTTCACGATCGGCAATCCATCTCGTTTCGGCCCGGGCGACTATCCCGACGAGCACCTTTATCACGGCGAGGAGCAGGTGGATTGGGTGCACGGCGGAGTGATGCTGAGGGCGGGGTTTGAGGCCGGACGCAACCGGGATGAGACGAGCCTGCTACGCAACCAGACCGGCACCTACTATTACAGCAGCGCGGAGAATTTCGCATCGGATGCGCTGGCCTTTGAGGCCTTCGGACTGAATGGGCAACTGAATCCGTTGGATCAGCACAACTGCGATCAAACGGGAAAAGCATGGCGTGACAGTGCGGGCACGTTGCACGGACTTGGATATCTGCCATGCTACTCGTATTACTCGCAGACGATCGGTCCGGCGGCTTGGTGGCTCGCAACGACGGACTGGGCGAGTTATGCGACGGCGCAATGGGAACCGCGGAAGCGGCTGGCGGTGAACCTCGCTCTGCGCTGGGAACGCGAACAGATGCCGCCGCCGATTGCTCGGCTGAACAATCCAGACTTGCCATTGACTCAGAAACTGCCGAGTCTTGGCAACGAGTGGGGACCGCGCGCGAGCCTGGCATGGGGATCGGGCGAGAGCCGCTGGCCAATCCTGCGCCTGGGATACGGAATGTATTTCGGGCGCACGCCGAATGCGACGCTCGAGAACGCACTCACGCAGACGGGATCGTTGAATGGCGATCTGAATTTCTTCATGCGGCCAACCGACAACCTGACCAGCGGTGGCGCTCCGCCGTTTCCTTATGTGCTGGCCGGCGAGCCGGCGAGCGTAGTCAAGCCGGGTGCGGTCGAGTTTGCATCGACGTTCAAGAACGGCGAAGTGCACCAAACAGTAGCGGATGTAGAAGAGACGCTGCCAGGGCATGTGCGCGTGGAAGCGAGCGCGGTGGCTAGTCTGGGACGCCGGTTGCCTGTGACCATGGACGCGAATATCGATCGCACCGTAAATCCGAAGACGATTACGTACGCAGTGGTGGATGGCAATAGCTC
Organism: Occallatibacter sp.; assembly: GCA_035308825.1. Taxonomy (GTDB): domain Bacteria; phylum Acidobacteriota; class Terriglobia; order Terriglobales; family Acidobacteriaceae; genus Telmatobacter. The sequence goes on from DATGFX010000067.1 coordinate 283,783, forward strand.
GGGGCCGATCAAGGCAAGCCGGATCACGGTGCCGTTTTTCGCGACATGGCCAACACCGGACGGGATCGCCGGTCGGCTGAATGCGGATTATCAACAGGTGACGGAACTCCTGGACCGTGCCAACTCCACCTATGAAGCAGGAATGCTGCGCGTGACGCGATCAGGACGAAGCGGGCTCACGCTGCATGCGCGCTACACCTACGCACATGCGATGGATTGGAATCCGAATGAGAGCGCGCTGGTCACGGGTCCGAGCGTTTTCGATCCAACGGATTTTCGTGCGGAATATGGAACCAGCAATCTCGACGTGCGGCATTCGGCTTCGGGATTCGCGATGTGGGAACCGAAGTGGAAGCTGCATGACTGGGCGGGGCGCACGGTGAATGGGTGGATGCTGTCGGGCGTCGGATCGTTCCAGAGCGGGATGCCGTTCTCGATGCGCACGGCGGGGTCGCTCGCCAAGGAGTTCAATGCAACCGGTGCAGTCATCGTGGGATTAGCGCCGGGAATGAACGGATACGGCGGCGACAATCGCGTGTCCGGAGTGGGACGGAACACGTATCGGTATCCCGCGGCGTGGAAGGCCGATCTGCGATTGGGAAAACGATTCGACTTAGGAAGCATGCGGCAACTCGAATTGCTCGCGGAAAGCTTCAATCTGTTTAATCACCAGAATGTTACGGAACTGGAGACGGTTGGGTACTCAATTGAATCGGGAAGCGTAGATGGAGGTTTGCCGACGCTGAATTTCCTGACCGGGTTGAAGACGGGGCAAACGGAATTCGGGCAGCCGCTCAATGTGAATGCGACGAACTTCTATCGACCACGGCAACTGCAGTTCGGAATGCGGATGCGGTTCTGAGTTGCGCCCAGGGTGGACCAGCGGCTTTGGCGCGAAGGACTTTGCTCGTCCCCAAAATTGACGTGCCCGAGGAGAGTACATCCCTCCCCTCCCATCCTTAGGATAGAACAGCCCCGGGGTCTTGCGGCAAGCCAGGGATCGTGCCGCACAATCGTCCACCGATAGCAAGGAAAATTGAAAATCCGGAGGGACGAAATGCCTGTGTCGAAGCATGGGTCGCATGCCGTAGTGATTGCCGGAGGAGGCCCAACGGGGCTGATGCTGGCCGGCGAGTTGGCGCTGGCGGGCGTCGACGTTGCCATTGTGGAGAGACGCGCCAGCCAGGAGCTGGCTGGTTCGCGTGCCGGCGGTTTGCACTCGCGGACCATTGAGGTGCTGGACCAGCGCGGGATTGCCAATCGGTTCCTATCGCAGGGACAGTTGCATAAGGCATTGCACTTCCATGTGCCTCTGGACATCAGCGACTTTCCCACTCGGCATAATTACGTGCTCGGGCTTTGGCAGAACCATATCGAGCGCATCCTGGCCGGATGGGTCGACGAGCAGGGGGTGCCGATCAATCGCGAGTGCGAGGTGACGGGCTTTGCGCAGGATGATGCTGGTGTCGACGTCGCGCTGTCGGATGGCCGGTCACTCCGGGCAGAGTATCTTGTCGGCTGCGACGGAGGACGCAGCCTGATCCGCAAGGCAGCCGGGATCGACTTTCCGGGGTGGGATGCGACGACGAGTTGGTTGATCGCCGAGGTCGAGACGGCCGAGGAGCCGGAGTGGGGCTTTCGGCACGACGCTGTCGGTGCCCATGCGATCGGCAAGCTGGATCATGGAAGAGCGCGGATGGTGCTGACTGAGCGGCAGGTGGAATCTACGAGCGAACCAACTCTGCGTGAAGTAAGTGAGGCACTGGTCGCTGCATACGGGACTGACTACGGAATCCATAGTCCCACCTGGATTTCGAGGTTCACCGATATGACCCGGCAGGCCGCGGCGTACCGCGATAAACGGGTTCTGCTGGCCGGAGACGCCGCGCATGTGCATCCGCCGTTCGGTGGACAGGGCCTCAACATCGGTGTGCAGGATGCAGTGAATCTGGGATGGAAGCTGGGGCAGGTGGTCAAGCGAACATCGCCGGAAAGACTTCTAGACACCTACCATGCCGAGCGCCACCCGATCGCTACCCGCGTGTTATGGAACACCATGTGGCAATCCGCGCTTCGCCGCACCGACGACCGCACGAAGGCATTGGGCGACTATGTTTCACAATTGCTCAGCATGGACGAACCGCGCAGGCGAACGGCGGCGGAAATATCCGGACTGGACGTTCATTACGAGCTCGGCGAGGGAGACCACCCCCTGCTCGGGCGACGCATGCCCGATGTTGATTTGGAGACAGCAAACGGCCCACTGAGATTCTTCATGCTGCTGCACAAGGCGAGACCGGTGCTCCTGAATCTAGGTGAGCGCGGCGGATTGGATATCGCGCAGTGGGCGGATCGGGTTCAGGTGGTCGATGCCAAATACGATGGCGTGTGGGATCTTCCGGCCATCGGAACAGTGACTGCGCCCGACGCTGTGTTGGTTCGGCCCGATGGATATGTGGCGTGGGTGGGAGACGGTACACAGCTGGGCCTCGTTGAGGCGCTGACGAAGTGGTTCGGGGCGGCAAGAGCGTAGCGGACGACAGTCTGTGCCCTTCTTGCAAGCGCCACTTCAGTTAGCGCTTCGATGAAAGAGCCTTAATCCTTCTGAGGCAGCCGTTGGAGGTCGATGCCGAGCTGCTGGCACTTCTTGTAGAGATGGCTGCGTTCGAGGCCGAGGGCGCGCGCGGTTTGCGTGACGTTGCGATCGTTGCGATCGAGTTCGGCCAACACCGTGGCGCGTTCGAAGGCGAGCACACGCTGCGCCAGAGGGCCGAAGTCGTTCGCGGTGGGCGGCTCGTGCGCCGAAACTGAGCTTGACCGCCGTGCGGCGAACTCCGGCAAGGCAACCGAAACGTCAGCGTCGTCGATTTCGTCGTCCGCAAGGAGGAGGAGACGTTCGACCACGTTGCGCAACTCGCGGATGTTGCCGGGCCAGGCGTAGTGTTTGAGCGCGTCGATGGCGGCCGGAGCGAACGGCACCGGTTTCCAGCCGTTCTGGGCGCTGACCTGTTTGGCGAAATGTTCAACGAGCGCGGGGATATCTTCGCACCGCTCGCGCAGCGGCGGGAGCGTCATGGGAAAGACGACCACGCGATGATAGAGATCGCGTCGGAATCCGCCGGACTCGACCAGCTGCTCGAGGTTTCGGTGTGTTGCGACGACGACGCGCACGTCGACAGTGGTGGGCTTGTCTGCGCCGATGCGCTCCACCTCGCCTTCTTCGAGGACGCGCAGCAGCTTGGCTTGCATGGCGATGGGCATGTCGCCGATTTCGTCGAGGAAGAGCGTGCCGCGGTGAGCCTGCTCAAATTTGCCGATGTGACGCTGTGCGGCGCCGGTGAACGAGCCCTTTTCATGGCCGAAAAGTTCGCTCTCGATCAATTCGGCGGGAACGGCCGCGCAATTCAACGTGACGAAGGGGCCGGATGCGCGGTGGCTCTTTTCATGCAGCGTGCGGGCCACTAGTTCCTTGCCCGTGCCGGTTTCGCCGTAGATGCATACCCGCGATTCACTGGCGGCGACGCGTTCGATCTGCGCCATTACGCGGTGCATGAATTCGCCCGTAAAAATGAGGGTGTGCTTGCCCACGCGCGAGCGCAGATCGCGATTTTCGGCTTCGAGGCGGGTGAGCTTAAGAGCGTTCTCCACGGTAACCAGAAGCTTTTCGGTGGTGAGAGGCTTCTCGAGAAAGTCGAGCGCGCCGAGGCGCGTGGCGCGCACCGCCATCTCGATGTGAGCCTGGCCGCTCATCATCACGACGGGAGCCGCGACACCGGCGGTCTTGAGGTCCTCGAGCAGTGAAAGGCCATCGCGGCGCGGCATGACGACATCGCTGAGTATGAGATCAAAATGCTGCGATTTGGCGAGCTCGAGGGCGCGCGCAGCATTGTCGCAAACGGTGGCATCGTGCCCGGCGAGGCGGAAAGCGCGCGAAAGGGAGGCCAGCGTATTGGCTTCATCGTCGATGATGAGGATGTTGGCTTTCGCGCTCATGCCTTGGCTCTTGGCAGGGTGATGATAAACGTTGCGCCGCCTCGGGGGCGGCTTTCGACGGCGATGGTGCCGGAGTGGTCGGCAATGACAGACTGCACGATGGCGAGGCCGAGGCCGGTACCGTGCTGTTTGGTGGTGTAGTACGGGGTGAAAAGGCGCTTGCATTCTTCGGGCGTGAGTCCCTCGCCCGTATCCGAAACTCGAAGCTCAATGCGATCGCCGCGAGGCTGCGCGGAAACGGTCAGGTTGCCGCCGTCGGGCATGGCGTCGATCGCGTTGAGGACAAGATTCGAAAGAGCGCGATGCAGCAACTCGGGATCGACCATGAGCGGCATGGGCTCGGAACTGAGGTCGGTTGAGAAATGGATTCTCTCTGTGCCTTGGGCGGCCGCTGATTCGTAGAGCGAGCGCACCCGCTCCACCACATCGCGGGCGTCGATCTGCTCCAGTTCCGGTTTCGGCATTTTGCTGAAGTCGGAGAAGCGGCCGATGATGGTTTTGAGATTGCCGATTTCGGCGCTCAGCGTGGACGTGCTTTCGCGGAAGACTTCGTCGAATTCGGCGGGCGGAAGATCGCGCGCGCGAACCAGATTTTCGACCGTGATCTGAAGTGGAAACAGCGGATTTTTAAGCTCGTGGGCGAGGCGGCGTGCAAGCTCGCGCCAGGCAGCGACCCGCTCGCTCTGCAGCAGCCGTTCGCGCTGACTGGTTAGCTCGTCGGTCATGTGGTTGAAGCTCCGCGCCAGAACCGTGACCTCATCGCGGCCGCGCTCGGGCACGCGCACATCCCAATTGCCACTGGCCACCTCTTCGGCCGCGCCGGCAAGCTGTTCGATAGGACGCGAGACGCGCGCGGCGATCCAGAGGCTGAAGGCAATGGCAAGCAGGATGCCAGCGGATGCGACGCCGTAAGCGATGGTGCGAATGTGCTGCTCGGCCTCGATCATGCCACTCCGCGAGAGGGCCACGGTGAGGACAGCGAGCACCTCCCCAGCCTGACTTTTCAGCGGGATTGCCGTGGCGTTCACGCTGTCTTCACGTCGCGGCGTGAGATAGAGGATGGAGGTTGCGGGCTGACCGGATTGGCGGGCGGTGTCGATGAGCGGTTGGTAGCGCGCGGCGTTGGGCAATTCGCCTCCGGAGGAGATGAGGTGCGCCGTATCGAAGGAAGAGCTCGCGGGACCATCGGGTTTTGCCTTGGGATCGAGTGCGGGTTCGCTGAACAGTCCAACCGTCATGCCGGCAGCGACGGGCAGGTCGGCCAGGAAGTTCTGGTCAAGCCGCTTGCCTCCGATCAATTTGACCGCCGGCTGTGCGCCGCCGATGGCGCGCACGGCAAACAGGCCGAGGGCCTGGGTTCCTTCGGGAAGCTCTTCCGGCTTGAGGAAAGTGGCCTGGGCGGTTTGATTCGCGGCCGGTTCGGAGTAGCCGAAGCGTGCCGGCCATTGCGCCGAGCTGACGACGTTGCCATCGGGCCCGATGATTTCGAGAAAATCGAGCTGCGCATCCTGCGCCATGATCTGTGCTTCGGTGAGGTAGGGAGCCGCGTCGCCCGACTGAACGATTTCAAATGCCATGGAACGGGCCTTTTCGCTGGCGGCAAGGCGATCGACAGCAGCAGCCACTCCGGCAGAGCGATGCTGGAATTCACGCTGGAACTGGCTGACGAAAAGCGCCGTCTCTTCCTGGTCGCGCTGATCGAATACGTGGCGGATGCGGACGAGCACCGTCCATGCAACGGCGACCACGGCAGCGGCCACAGTGAGCGAGAAGAGCAGCAGCAGCTTTTGCCGCAGACTCACGGCGCACCCTCCAGCGACGCATCGGGCAGATCGGGTGCGCCGCCGGGCAAGAGCTCGAAGTCGCGCACACGCGCGCCGATGGCGTAGGCACGGGGCAGATCGAGCAGCGGAACGAGCGTATGCAGGCTGAGGAAGTCGCGCTCCGATTTGAAGAGGCCTTGCGGCGTGGGTGCGGAGACGGGCTGCGTGTGACCGCCAAGGCGAGAGAGGCGCTCCAGTTCGGCGGCGGGATCGGCGGATTCAAACGGAATGGCGCGGAGTGTGAGGTCCGTGGGCTGTGTTGCGCCGGTCACCACCTGGACGTTGAATCCGGCTTCGCGCAGATTGAGCGCGATGCGCTGCGCGGCGAGTTGCATGGCGCCATCGCCTTCGACGGAGAGCTTCAGCGGAGGAGCGGCAAGGCCGCCGCGAATCTCATGCGCCTTGTTCAGGTCGCGGTCGGATGAGAACAGGAAGGAGTAACCGGAGAGATTTTGCGGCAACGCGCTGGCGGTGAGTTCGCCCTGTTTCTGGAAGATGACGTTGTAGAGCGAAGCGCGATCGAGTGCGAGGGAGATCGAGGCGCGGAGCGCGGGGTCCTGGAGTGGGCCAGTTTCGATGAGCTGGAGCGCAACGAGTTCCGTGTGTGGCGACGAGATCACTTGCAACCGCTGCTGCTGCGCCTGTCGGAGCATTTCGGCCGGAACCTCAACGACGTCGGCGCGACCCACACCGAGATCGAGCCACTGGTCGTGAATCGCGCGATGGACGCGAATCTCGACCGCATCAAGGAACGGACGCCCTTGCCAAGAATTCTGGTTGGCCGCGAGCATCAACACGCCGTTTTGAAAGCCCGTGAGCTGAAACGGCCCGGTACCGACGGCGCTGCTAGGCGTTCCGCCATCTGGCGTTGCGGTGAGCACGATGAGGTAATCGCCGCCAGCAAGCAGGGTGGGCAGATTGGGCATCGGGGAGTCGCTGGTGAAGACGACATATGACGAGCCGATGGCGCGGATGGCAGTCCAAGGGCAATTTGCACTGCATGCGGCGTTGAGTGACGCGATGACTGCCTGCGCGGTGAGAGGCGAGCCGTCGTGGAAATGCACGGCGGGACGCAGTTGAAATTGCCAGCGATGCGCAGTGGAATCGGAATCCCATTCAACGGCAAGCGCCGGACGCAACGCGCCGTTGGCGTCGATAGCCGTCAGCCCGTCGAAGACCAGGCGCCGAGGCAGGCCATCAGGACGCTGCCACGGATCGCCCTCGATCTCGACATGCAATGTGCCGCCATAGTGGGGCCGCGTACGCGCGCACAGAGGTAGAGCGAGCAGAGTTGCGAGGCAGCTAATTGCAAACGGCCGTAACACGGTCCACCTCGTAGGCGTGCGCCGCAGTGTTGCGAACCACCGCGAACACGCTCTTGTTGTCGGGCGCAGGCCACATCGCGGTGACAGCTCCGTTCACTGCGAGCGGCGGGCTGGCCGGGACCGCTTCGAGCGCGGGAATCTCGTAGGCGCGCAGGCTGTCGGTCGCGGCCTCGCCCGATCCCGATGCGATCACCTGCGTGCCTGCGCCGCAACCCGAGTTGAGCGCGGCAAAATCGCTGCCCCAGTCGCGGGTTCCGGCAACAGGCTGTGCGCGGGATGAAGCGGTATCGAGCAGCTGCATTTTGCCGTCGATGCCGTTGACAAGAATTGCGCCTCCGCCCGCGGGGCGTGGGATCACAGCGGAAGTGTAGAAAGCGGGGAGGTCCACGCCTGCATTGGGCGCGAGGACTCCGGTGAAGTAGTCGCGCGCGCCGTTGTAGAAAGCGCTGATGCGAGCGGGAGTGTTGCCGTCCGCGCCAGCCGCGATAGGCCACGGATCGTCGCTCTCCTGGCAATGAATCGACCAACTGCCCGCGTCCTGCGCGGTGTCGTTGCCGGTGCATTCGGTCCCGGCGAGCCATGCCTGGAATGAGATGAGATCGTTGTTCGGAATGATGATGCCGCGAGGATCGCGCGGGAGCGGCCGCTTCTGTCCGATGAGTACGCGCCTCTGCTCGCGCCACGTCTTGCCGCTGTGGTCGTAAATCACGAATTGCTCGGGCTCAAGCACGATCAGCGCACCGGGTGCCACGAGTACCGACAGGATGGGTTCGCGAGTTGAAAAGAGTTGTTGGCTGCGCAGCACCATTCCGGAAGCTTGCTGCGCCGACTGCGCGCCGGCCAGGTCGAGATGCACCATGGTGACCTGCGTCTCGGTGCCTTCGACGACCTCGGCCACCCAGAGGCGCTCGCGTACATTTTCGCTCAGGGTGATGCGAATTGCATTTGCGCTTTCCGAGCCGGCAACCGTGATGCCATGCGACTTGAGATCCTGCTCGAGCAGGCGGCGAATCACGGGCACGTCATCATTGCCGATGGACGAAGCATTACGCAGCGTGAAGCGCACCTGGCCGGGCCCCAGGATATCGGCGATCTGGCCGGCGAGAGCGGCGGCGGGCTCATCCCACTGGCTCGCAGCGGATGCGTCCTGGAGCAGCACGGCCATCATCAGCGCACTTACCAGTCCTGCCGTGAGCAGCCTCATGAGTCCCATATCTTTCTTCTGTGTTTCTGGGCGGATTATATCGGGTTTGGAGTTGCGGCATTCCCTAGGACGATGGAGTGCCGGGGCTCCAGGTCCCCGGTTCGAAACCTGGAGCGCCGGGCGCGCCTCTTCAATGACCGGGCGCTGACGGTGGATCCTGCTGGCTGTCCATCTCCTGCTTCACGATGGGTGCGTTGGCCATGTTTTTGAAGACATCGCTGGCGAAGAAGAACTTGCCGTCAGACGGCACCATCACCATCTGAATTTTGTCGGAGAGCCGCTCGGCAATGATTTTGTTGATGAGCAGCGGAGACTTATTGAGCAGCGCAGCTTCGCTGGTCATGCGCTCGGCGTTGGCGGCTGCCAGCAGCTTGATGCGGCTGGCCTCGGCGTCGGCGAGCAGGTTACGTCGCTGCAACTCGGCCTTGCTGTCGATCACCTTGGCTTCGGCGTCGGCCTCGGCGTTCTGGATGGTCGCTTCCTTGCGCGCTTCGGCTTCGAGCTTGCTCTGCTCAATCTGCTTCTGTTTCAGAGGCAGCGTGTACTGCATGGCATCGGCTTCGCCTTTGGCTTCGATGACCTTGGATTGCGCGTCGCCTTCAGCCTGCTTCTCTTTCTGCTTGGCTTCGGCTTCGGCCTGCAGTTCGGCAATGCGCACCTGCTTCTGCTGGATGTCCGTCACGACGCCGAGCTGATCGTCTTCCTGCTCTTTCAGCAGCAGGCCTTCGAGGCCCCGGGCGTACTCGGGCGGCAACTGGATGTCGGCGAGCATCACTTCTTCGACCACGATGCCGTCCGAAGCAAGCTTGCGCGTAATGATGCCGGCTGCGCGCGAGCGGACTTCTTCGCGCTTGGAAGAAAAGATTTCGCGCACCGTGTATTGGGGCGCGAGCTCTCGCCACGCGCTCGCCACCACGGGAGGCACCAGCTCCTTGTCCGCGGGCTGCGGCAGATGTGATTGCACGCTGGCCAGCTTGTTGGGATCGAGCCGGTAGCGCATCGTGACTCCAAGCCCGATCTCGAGTCCTTCACGCGATTGCACGTCGAGTGTGGTCTTCTGCGGCGCAGCCGTTGTTCCTTCAGCGGCCGGCCCGGCCGTGAACAGGTGATCGCGCAGGTCGAACATCTCGACGCTATCGACGAGCGGCGTGATGAAATGCACGCCCGGATAGAGCGTTCCCGGCAGCGTGCCGCTGACCTGGCTGATGCGCACGCCGCCCATGCCGCTGGGCACCACCACGATGCTGGACGCCATGAGCAGCGGCAGGCAAGCGCTGATTGCGAGCGCCGTCGGGCCCCGCCAGGGAATTTCTTCGGGTCCGACTGCGGTTTCGTCTCCGCCGGCTTTGAGGCGCGTGTACCGCATGCGCAGCCACAGGCCATACAGCGGCATCGCCAAAGCGGAAGCCACCATCAGCACTCCCGCGATCATGAGTAACAGCTTCAATGTCAGCATTTCTCTACCTCTTTCAGGTTGTCGTGCTTTGCACTGCGATTGCGGCGCTTGCCGGTTCCCCACCATGGAGCGAGCAAGAGCCGCGCCAGTCCTCCCAAGGTCAGTTCTTCCAAAAGCAGTCCCGCGGCAACGGGCAACAAGAGAGAACCAAATCCAGCCACGGAATCGTCGAGCAAAATCATGACTGTCCTCCTTACAGGTTTCCGGCGATGGCCGTGCCGGCCGGCTGCGTCGACTCGTTTGTGGCGGCAGCCTGAGACTGTGCGGCTGGGGCATTCGCGGCGGTCAGCATCGTGGGCTTGTCGCCATTGCTGAAGAGCTGGGCGGTTTCTTCATCGCGCTGGCCGACGAGTTCTACGGTGTCGCCCACTGTGATCATTGGAAAGAGCTCTTCAAGATCGGCCTTTGCCATGCGGATGCAACCATGCGATGCCGCTTTGCCGATCGACTTCGGCTCGTTGGTTCCGTGGATTCCGTAACCCGCCAGGCTCAATCCCATCCAGCGCGAGCCCACCGGATTCCCGGGTCCGGGAGGAATCACGCGGCCGTCGTGGGAATAGGTTGGATTCTTGACGTGGCTCTTGACCAGGTACATGCCCACCGGGCTCGGAGTCGAGGGCTTGCCAATGGCCACTGGATAAACCTTCAACACCTGTCCGTCATCGACGAGAGCCAGCTTGCGGTCTTCGAGGCTAACCACGACGAGCCGGTGATGAACGGCGGTCTTGCTGCTCTGGGGTGCTGGTGCATTCTGGGCGAAAGCCTGCGCCGCGAAAAGTGCCGCGATTGTGAAGGTCGCTGCCAGTTTGCTGAGATGGATCGTCTTCATGCTGGTGCTCCCGGTGGATCTCTCAACTGCGTGTGCCCTGAAGAAGTGCAACACGCGGGCCAATGCCCCAGCATTGAAAAGACGAGACTTAGCGGCGGGCAACGGCCGCCCGGACGTGTCTGCATGGCACGTTGTGTCGGTTCTGACACAGTAGGCTCGAGCGATTGGTCCACAACTGGCTCGGTCAATGATTGGCAGTACACTGGCGTTTCGCGGGCAGAGAAAGGAACGGCAGTGAGCGAGAGCCTGGTTTCGCTGGTAGAGAGGCTGCGGGTGCAGAAGCCGCTGATTGGAACGCTGCTCACGATCCGGTCAGCCGATGTGGCCGAGGCGCTGGCGATCGCGGGTTTCGACTGGTTCATGCTCGACCTGGAGCATTCAACGCTTGACGTGGTGGCAGCGCAGCAGATCGTGCAGGCAGTCGCCGGCCGGGCCTATTGCGTCCTCCGGCTACCCGATCACAGCCCTGAGCACTTCAAGAAGTGCCTCGACACGGGATGCGATGGGATCATTGTGCCGCTGGTGAACTCGAAGCAGATGGCCGAGAACGCCGTGCGGCTTGCCAGGTATCCGCCGCTTGGCGCCAGGAGCGTCGGCATCGGGAGGGCGCACGGATACGGGCTCTCGTTTGGCGATTATGTTGCGCAGGCGAATGAGCGGGTGGCGCTGATTCTGCAGGTCGAACACATCGACGCGGTGAATCAGGTCGACGAAATTCTCCGCGTGCCGGGATTCGACGCGGTGCTGATTGGTCCGTACGATTTGTCGGGCAGCATGAACCGCCTCGGCGAAGTTACCTCGCCGCAAGTGGTGGAAGCCATCGACCGGGTGAAGAAGGCGTGCCTGCGCGTGGGCAAGCCCTTCGGCATTTTCCGCATGACAGCCGGGCAGGCGAAGAAGGAAGTGGAATCGGGCGTGCGGCTCACGCTGATCGGTACCGACATGGCCCTGATGACGGATTCGGCGAAGACGCTGCTCGATGAAATGAAGCCGAAAGGCTAGCCAGCTCGCCTACTGCGAATGCGCGGCAACTGCAACGGCCGGCCTTGACGGTTGCCAGGCCGGCGCTCCCTCTTCCCACTGGTCGTCGGTGAGCTGTTCCACTCCGCTGCCGTCATAGCGCATCACGAAGATCTCGCCATATGGTTGCGGGTTGTTGGTCATCAGCGCTTCGTCCTTGAATCCCATGCGCGAACTGGTGAAGAGGATTCGTTCTCCGTCCGGAGACCATGCCATGTGCGCCTCATTGCCCCTGGTGTGGGTGAGCTGCGCGAAGCCGGTTCCGTCCGGGTGAATCGTGCAGACTTCGAAGGACCCATCGATGCGGCGCATGAAGGCGATCAGGTCGCCGCGCGGCGACCAGGTGGGAAAGTTGTCGTAATCGTCGGTCAGCGTCTTCACCGAGTGATCTTCGAGATTCATGATGCGCAGCCCCGAGCCATCCGGCCCCTGCGTGCGGTAGACGATGTGCTTGCCATCGGGAGCAAATGCAGCGAAGGCGTTGTTGTCGGGCCCGGAGGTAATGAGATGGAATCCGGAGCCATCGGCATTGACGATGGCCACCTGCGCCCCGCCATTCACCGGATCCACCGGCTTCTTTTCTCCGACCTCGGAATTGAGGAATGCCGTAAAATCGCCGACGCCCACCGCGATCTGCTTGCCATCGGGTGACCACGAGGGGCCGAGGATCAGGCTCTTGCGCGTAAGAATGGTCTGTGGCTCCTTGCCTTCATCCACAATAAAAAGGCTCGTCGTGAACCCACCTGGCGCGTCTTCCGCGACGATCTTCGTCACCGCCAGGTGCTCTCCGCTGCGATCGTAGTCCGGCAGCCACGATGTGCCATAGAGCTCGAAGTTCTTATTTCGGCTCCATTGCTTCATCATCATGGACGGATGCTTGTAGACGAAGCGGCTGTAGACCACACGCTTTCCATCGGGCGACCATGATGGTGAGTGCAGGTCGTCTCCCTTGGGACCTGGCGTGCCGTTGCCATAAAAGACGCCGCTAGCTGTCCTGTCCATGCGTAGATAGGCGATCTGGCCCGAAGGCAGGATTGCGGGCAACAGCTTCACGCCCGGTCCAGCTGCAACCTCGGTGGCCTCTCCGGTGGCGATGTCCATCTTCACCAGCTTGTCGTCACCGGACTCACCGCCAAATCGAAATGTCCACGTCTCCTGCGCGGACATGCAATACGCAACCACATCGTTGCTGTCCGGCGTCCACTTGGGGCTGCCGCAAAAACCTCCGTGCTGCGACAGCCGATGCAAGCCGGTTCCATCGGGGTGAATCAGGTACACATCGGCAACCTGCAGGCGTTCCCATCTGCCCTTGGCGGGTGGAAGATCACTCCCGCGGTCCGATGAAAAGGCAATCCACTTGCCGTCGGGCGACCACGATGGGCGGAAATCGCCGCCATCGCCGGAGGTCAGCGGCATCGCCCTGTGCGAAGCGATGTCAAGAATCCATAGGTTCGCGTGTCCGCCGGCCCGCGTCGTGACGAAAACGATCTGCTTGCCATCGGGAGAGAAGGCAGCCTGGTCGTTATAGACCGGCTCATCGGTTAACTCTTCCAGACCGCTGCCGTCGGGATGCATGCGGAAGAGTTCCGCGGGGCCGGTGCGCTCGGATGTGAAGACGATCCAGTCTCCCTTGGGAGACCACGAGGGATCGTAATCAAGCGATCCGGGCTGGGTGAGCGCCTGCTCGCCCGTACCGTCGGCGTTGGCGACGAAGATTGCGGCTTGCGTAGGGCCGAGGCGATCGAGCAGGATGCGATCGGCTGCAGAACTTGGGAGCGATGCGGCCGCGAGTGCGAAGATGCACACGGTTGCGACGAAGAGCCGGGACATGCATTGCCTCCGGTGACCGGATTTTGAGGGAGGGAAGTCGAGGCAAGTGTATCAGCGACCGGCGGGATGAGGACGACGTCGCAAACGCAGATCAAAATCAGACTGGGGGCAACGGGCCGCGCCGAGCCAAAGGAGCGGGGGATGGACTAGACTGGCATGCGTCCGAGGAGGCATCGTATGCGGATCGGAAAAGGCCTGGCGTTTTCGTTGTTCCTGATGTGTTGTGTGGCCGCTGCCGGCAAGGACAAAAAGAAAGCCGTTCTGCCGGTCGACGTTCTTGAGGCTAAAACGGTGCTGGTGCTGATCGATCCACAGGCCGGAATGGCCCTCGACGCTCCCAACGCAAACCAGAGTGCGCGCGACGCCGTGGAAAGGGCTCTGATGGACTGGGGCCGCTTCGAACTGGCGATGGATGTCTCGACGGCTGACCTGATCATCACCGTGCGCAAAGGCAACGGAAAGATGGTTGAGCCCACGATTGGCGGGCTGCCGAACAACCAGCGGCCGGTGATCTATCAACCGACGGATTCGGGCGGCCGGGTCGGAGCCAGCCGGGGAACTCCGCCGATGACCGATCCAAACTCGTCGCCGGGGATGGGTCCGAGCCCTCAGATCGAGGCCGGACCAACAGACGATATGTTTGAGGTGTATCGCGGCAAACGCGAAGATCCGCTCGATAGTCCCGCGGTATGGCGCTACACCGCGAAGGATGCGCTGAACGCCCCGAGCGTTCAAGCGGTGAGTGCATTCAGGAAGGCGATGGTGGAAGCGGAGAACCAGCAAGGAAACAAGCCGTGAGCGCTCCGTGAGGAGCGGACCGCCTAGCGCACAAAGCCCGGCTCAGAATGTCGAAGTCAGGCGAAGCAGATAACTTCGCGGTGGTCCGATGGCGTTGCCTGAAAACAGGCCGCCGAAGTCGATCAAGTCGAGCACGTTGTTGAGATTATCCCCGTCCGCCTGGAGCTGTACCTTCATCTTTTCGGAGCTGTGGAGATCGACGCCGGCGGAAGCGTTCAGCTGAAAGGTCGGATCAATACGGCCGCGATCAAAGTTGATGCGATTGAGGACCTGCTGTCCATACTCGGCGAGAACCGCAGAGGGATCTCCATCGAACTCGAAGGGGAGTCCGGAGTCGTATTGGATTCCGGCGGCTAGCCAGAATCGGGGATGGACCTGGTAGCGTATGCGGCCTCGCACGGTGTTGCGCTGGTCCTGTGTATTAGGAAAATGCCCGGAGAGCTGCATTTGCGCGGCGGTTGCGTTGCTGCCAAGAAACAGGCCGCCGGTCACGGGATTCCAGACATTCCCCACTTCCCAGGAGTAGCTGAGAAAGCCCGAGAAGCGCCGACCCGCAGGCAAATCGAGCTTGCCGTCGGCCCCATAGATGATCGCCTTCCGAAACGCGATGGGAAAACTGACGCTGGTGTTTTCGATCTGGTCATCGTCGGCAAAGTTGTTCACGACGCGACGAAAACAGTCAACGTCCAGCTTTGCTTTACCGGCGAGGCCCCGCGTCAATCCACCCTCGAAATAATCTCCTGCCGACGGCTGCACCGGAAGCCGGAGAAATGTGGTGGGGTCGAGCGACTCAACCTGGATTGAGCTGGAGAGCAGGATGTTTTCAAATGACGGCGTCTGAAAAACGCGGTCATACGAGAAGTGCATCACCAGATCGGCGGATCTGAAAAAGCGGGAGATCGCGAGGCGTGGCTCGATGGCCTGCTTGTTGACGAGGAGCTGGTAGTGATCCCATCGCAGTCCGGCGTTCATCGACCAGTTCCCCAAACGGACAAGATTTTCGACAAATACCGATTGCTCCAGGTCGGGCCGTTTCGCGGCGAAAGCGAAGGTCAGCGGCGTGCCGCTGTCGAACTGGGCGGAGTCGGTGATGATGTAATTCGTGTTTTCGCGGAGGAAGGTATTATCGGATTCGACGCCAGCCCTCCACTCGCTTCGGCCGCGATCCGCAATGATGAGGCCTTTGAAGTAGCCCTCGCGGAAGCGGTTGTGCTGGAAGACCTCGACGGGAGTCGACTCCGGGTTGGAGTTGAAGTCGCGGGCATTGTCGCGCACCATGCCGCCGAGTTTCGCGAGAGTGCTGGCCGAAAAGGTGTGCTGGTACGATGCGATTCCCATGGTTTCGAAGTTGTCCGCGGTCTGGCGCTGGCCCGCGGCCTGCTGCACCTGTTCGTTGGGAATGTCGTAGCGGGAAAGTTCATGGCGGACGCTGACGGTGAGGCGGTCGGTTGAGGAAAGATCGCGTTCGTAGCGTGCCGAGAAATCGCCGAGTGTGCCGGCATTCGCGTAGTTCTGCGGCACGACGGGATTGAGGTAGTGTTCGGTCCTACTCCCGCTGGCGGTTCCGCCCACGGTGTTTTTGCCGGCCATATATTGGCCCTTGGCGAAAGCGCTGCCGGTCGCGAAGCTGCCTCCGGCCAAGACAAGATCGCCGTGGAACCCGGGCTGCGGATTCTGGACGGTATTGACCTCCACCACGCCACCCATTTTCCTGCCATACTCCGCGGGAATTCCTGCGGAGTAGATGCTCATGGACTGCACGTCGTCCGCTTCTATCTCCGGTCCGAAGCCCGGCGAGCGGTTGTCGGTGAGCGGAATGCCGTCGACAACAAACTGAGTCTGATACTCGGACCCGCGGGGATGCAGCACGGCGTTGCCTTCGTAGAGCCAGCCAGGCTGCGAATTCACAAGATCCTGCAAGGAGCGCCCGGGAATGGAGCTGAGACGGTGCTGAAGGGAAGCGGAGCCGACCTGGTCCACATTGCCGGGCTGTTCGGGATCGATCAATGTGCTGGCTGCCTCAACGGCCACGGTCTGTTGCACTGAGGCGAGCTTGAGTGCGATGGAATGAGTGACGGGAATCGAGGAGCGAATGGCGATCGTCTCAATATGTGGAGCGAATCCCGGGCGATTGACTTCAAGCCGGTAGACGCCGTAGGGAAGGCGCGCAAGGTCCAGATCGCCCTGCTTGTCGGTTTGAAGAGAGGTGGCGTACTGGTTGGCCTCGCTGATGACGTGAACGGACGCCTGAATTCCGCGGCCTGACGGATCGGCGACATGCAGGTGCAGCTCACCACTATTGCTCTGGGAAGGGGCCGTTAGAGCACTCAGGAATAGAACCAGCAACAAAGCGCACGTGCGGCACAGCCTCACATTCAAAGTATTGCAGAGAATGCTCGCAATTCGCGAAGACTGCTGCCAGCTTCGACGCGTCTCATTTGGCCGGGTCGATCAGCGCCTGATACACGAGCGAACGGCTGACCGACTCGATATTCGGGCTTGCGGGCCCCATCATGCGTTGGACCATGCCGATGAAGACGAGGTCATTTGTGGGATCTGCCCAGAACCACGTGCCTGCCGCGCCGCCCCAGGAGAAGGAGCCCTTGCCTTCCGACATGTTGGCCTGGAGTGGATCGAAGGCCACGGCGCAGGTGTATCCATAGCCGAAGCCGGGGCGCAAGGTCATTGCGCCGATGCCGAATTTATCGGCGAGCAGGTCGGCGCGCAGATGGTTCGAGGTCATCAGCGCGACCGACGACGGCGCCAGAATGCGTTTTCCATCGAGTTCTCCGTGGTGGAGCAGCATCTCAAGGAAGCGGTAATAGTCCTCGGTTGTGGAGACCATGCCACCGCCGCCGAGGGGCATCGTTGGCTGGGCGGAAAAGTCGCCGGAAAGGCCGCCGCCAGTCGCATCTGCCACGAGTCTGCCGTCTGCCCCGGTGACGTAGAGCTGTGCGAATCGGCCGCGCTTCGCCTGTGGCACGTAGAATCCCGCATCCTTCATGCCGAGAGGATCGAAGATATGATCGCGCATGAAATCAGGCAGGCTCTGGCCTGAAATTTGCTCGATGATGTATCCCTCGATATCCATCGAGACGCTATAAACCCACCTTGTCCCGGGCTGATAGAGGAGCGGAATGGTGGATAGTCTCTCGACGAATTCATGAAGGTCGTGTGCGGCCCATACCTTTTTTTCGCCCATCATTTTGTCGACCGGCGTGTTTCCGAAGATGCCATAGGTGAATCCGGCGGTGTGGGTCATGAGCTCCGCCATGGTGGGAGGATGCGCGGGATCCTCGAGCACCATATTGCCGTCTGCGCCTATTTCCTTGAATACCTTGAGGTGTGTGAACTCAGGAATGAATTTGGAGACTGGATCGGAAGGCAGCCACTTTCCCTGTTCGTAGAGGATCATCATGGCTGCGCCGGTGACCGGCTTGGTCATCGAAAAGTCGCGGAAGATCGCATCCCTGGTCATGGGCGCGCCGGCTTCGATTTTGCTCTGTCCGTAGGTGCGAAAGTCGACAATCTTGCCGTGCCGCGCAAGGAGGGTTACTATGCCAGCCTCCTGCTTCTTGTCGACCATATCCTGCATCAGCGCGTGCAGACGCTCGAGGCGCTCGGACGAGATGCCGACCGACTCCGGCTTGACTTCACTCATGCTCAGGGCGGTCCTGGCGCCCGCAGGTCTAGGTACGATCTGTGCCGTCGCCACTCCGAAGCTGAACCCGGTGACAACGCCTCCCAATGCAACTCGTGCGACGGCGGTTTGCCAATGAATCTTCATTCGATCTCCTTCAAGTTGCAACAGCCTGATTGCCAATGTGCGCGCTAAAGATACTCAATATTTCCATCGATGCCGAGCGCCTGGCCGCGATGTTCATTGTGCCTGAGTAGCATTCCGTGTGAAAGAATCTCCTCATTCTCGAGGAGCAGGTGCTGCGTGGCAAACGAAGAAATCATGTCCGTTGAGCCTCTATTCACGCTGTCCGGCAAATCCGCCATCGTGACCGGGGGTGGACGCGGCATCGGCAGCGCCATCGTGCAGAAGCTCAATGCAGCGGGGGCAAGCGTGCTCGCGTGCGATCTGGACGAAGAACCTTTACAGAAGATGAAGGCGTCGGTCCGATATCCTGAGAACGTTCAAATCATCTCGGGCGACCTGATGGAATCGGGTGTTCCGCAGAAGATTGTCGATGCGGCCCTCGAAGCATTTCAGTCGATCGATATTGTCGTCAACTGTGCGGGCTTCACCTGGGATAGCGTGATCCAGAAGACGACCGACGAACAATTTCAGGCGATGCTGAACATTCACGTGATGGCGCCCTTCCGCCTGCTGCGCGCAGCTTCTGTCCATCTTCGAGAAAGGGCTAAGCGGGAGATTGAGCAAGGTCGGTGCGTGATGCGGAAAGTTGTCAATATCACCTCCATCTCAGGAACGGATGGGAACGCCGGCCAGGCCGGTTACGCGGCGGCCAAAGCCGGGGTGATCGGACTGACCAAGACGCTAGCGAAGGAATGGGGCCGGTACAACATCAACGTCAACGCGGTAGGTTTCGGTTTGATCCAGACGCGCATGACGCAGCCGCTCAAGCCCGGTGGCAATATCACGGTGGCGGGCAAGAAGATTCAGATCGGCGTCCCGCAGGCGGCGCTCGATTCCATCGTATCCGCTTGTCCGCTTGGACGCATGGGCACTCCCGAGGAAGCAGCGGGCGCGGTCCTCTTCTTCTGCTCGCCGCTGTCTGACTACGTGACCGGCGAGGTATTGATCTGCAGCGGCGGATTTCATTTTTGACGCGGGCAAAACTTTTCACAAGGTCTATTTATAGGCAATCGCCAGTTTGGAAAGCCTCCTATGCCAGCGCTGGTTCGCTGGGTGGATCGGTCGCGATCCCTCGAGAATCGTGATGTGCTCCTGAAGGAATCTCGATTTAGACACAGCGCGAGCCCTTTTTCTTTCCGTTCTGCCCCGCGCTCAGTCGAGTCAAACCGTATAATCCTGGCAAATATTGGAGGACAGTGTGAATACGCCACGCCGCGAAGTGCTTGGGGTGCTCGCCGCCGCAGCCGGATCGGCGTTGTTCCCGGGGCCTTTTGCCCTATCACAGCAAAACCCTGCCGCAGAGAATCTGCCAAAGGAGAGGGTGACCGGAATTGGGGGAGTGTTCTTTCGCGCTCGTGATCCGAAGGCGTTGTCGCAGTGGTACCAGGACCACCTCGGCGTCAATGTGACTCCGCAGCGCGAGAACGATCCGGTGTGGCAACAGCAAGCCGGACCAACGGTTTTTGCAGCCTTTCCCGAGAAGACGAACTACTTTGGCGACCCAACAAAGCAGTGGATGATCAACTTCCGTGTGGGTGATCTGGACAAGATGGCCGCGCAGCTCGAGTCGGCGGGGATCACGGTGAAAGTAGATCCTACGACGTATCCGAATGGGCGATTCGCGCGCATTCATGACCCGGAGGGCAACCCGATCGAACTATGGCAGCCGCTGAATGCTGTGACGGCGAAGTAGTTCGTAGTTTGGTGGGGTTCTGAGATCATCTGGAATGAAGAATCCGGGATCGAGTCGCTGCGCGTGAGACAGCTGCTGGATTCCAGCGGGGCGAGTCGATCTAATGATTCGCCCGTTGGCAGCAGCACGACGACAAACAACAACACACTTGGCCAGGAGCTGGAATCACTCGACGGTAACGGACTTGGCGAGGTTTCGCGGTTGGTCGACGTCACAGCCGCGACGCACCGCGATGTAGTAGGCAAGCAGCTGCAGCGGGACAATCTCGATGAGCGGCGAAAGCAGCTCGAATGCGGGCGGGACAGAGATGACGTGCTCGACCAGGCTGCCGATGTGATTGTCGCCCTCGGTAGCGACGGCGATCACGCGGCCGCTGCGCGCCGTGACTTCCTGGATATTCGAGAGAGTTTTCTCGTAGCGCAGCCTCGATGCGGCGTCGGCTTCATCGCGCGTGGCGAGAACTACGACGGGCAGCGTTTCGTCGATGAGGGCATTGGGGCCGTGCTTCATTTCGCCAGCCGGATAACCCTCGGCGTGGATGTAGGAGACTTCTTTGAGCTTTAATGCGCCTTCAAGCGCGATGGGGAAATGAATGCCGCGGCCCAGGTAGAGAAAATCGCGCGCATTCGAGAAGCTGGTGGCAAGCTGCTCGCACTGGGGTGAGCTGGAGCGAAGCACCTCTTCGATCTTGGCGGGGATACGGCTGAGCTCTTCAATGAGCTGGACTGAACGGGATGCATCGAGCCGACCGCGTAACTGACCGAGCTTGAGCGCGAGCAGAAACAACGCTGTGAGCTGCGCTGTGAACGCCTTGGTAGAGGCTACGCCGATCTCGGGGCCGGCATGTGTGTAGATGGCGCCCAGCGCTTCACGTGCCACCATAGCTCCAACCACGTTGCAGATGGCGACTGTCTTTGAGCCGAGCGAGATCATCTCGCGCTGCGCGGCCAGCGTGTCGGCAGTCTCGCCGGACTGGGTGATGAGCAGACCGAGCGCGTTGCGGTCGGGAATGGGGTTGCGGTAGCGATACTCGCTGGCGTAGTCGACATCGACAGGCATGCGGGCGAGGCGCTCGATCATGTATTTGCCGGCGAGCGCGGCGTGCCAGCTGGTGCCGCAGGCGGCAATGTTGATGCTGGAGGCGGCGGCCAGCTCTTCCTCGTCGATCTGCATTTCGGCGAGGAACACCTTGCCGGAATCGAGGGAAACCCGCCCCAGCGTGGTGTCGGTGATGGCGCGCGGCTGCTCCCAGATTTCCTTTAGCATGAAATGCTTGTAACCGCCCTTTTCGGCCTGGATGGGATCCCATTGCACGCGGGTGAGGTTGCGCTGGATCGGCTTGCCGTCGAAGTCGGTGAAGGTGATGCCGTCGCGGGTGAGGACGGCCACGTCGCCGTCGGCGAGGAAATAGATATTGCGCGTATGGTGGAGGATGCCAGGCACGTCGGAGGCTACGAAGGATTCGCCCTCGCCTGCGCCGATGACCACCGGAGGGCCGGAGCGGGCGGCGATAATCTTGTCAGGCTCAGCGGCGGAGAGAATGCCGAGTGCGAAGGCCCCGGTCAGGCGCTTGACCGCGCAGCGCACAGCCTCTTCAAGCGAAATCGGGGTGCCAGCCGTGGCCGCTTCGTTCTGAATCTGCTCGATCAGGTGGGCGATGATCTCGGTGTCTGTCTCGGTGACGAACTTGTGGCCCTTGGCTGTGAGTTCGTGCTTCAGATGGAGATAGTTCTCGACGATGCCGTTGTGGACGACAACGATGCGGCCGGTGCAATCGCGATGAGGATGGGCATTTTCCTCGGTGGGACGGCCGTGGGTGGCCCAGCGGGTGTGGCCGATGCCGAAAGTGCCGACCAGAGGATGCTCTCGCAGAATGTTTTCGAGGTTCCCCAGCTTTCCAGGTGCGCGCGAGACGTCGAGAACGGGGCTTGAAGGACTGCCGACGGCGATGCCCGCCGAGTCGTAGCCACGGTATTCGAGGCGGCGCAGCCCCTCGACGATCACGTTCACCACGTTCTTGGAGCCTACATAGCCGACAATTCCACACATATATGAGGATTCTATGCGAGGGGGCGGTGAAACATGGCGTTACCTAAGGTGCAGGGGCACGACCTACGGTCTCTTGCAACGAGAATAGATTCAGGAATGTAGAGGCAGGTCCATTGATGGCCAATTGAGTCAGTTTTGTGAGCGAATGGCCCACGTCTACTCTTCAATGCGGTAGGTGTACTCCTCGATGACCGGATTGGTGAGGACCTCGCGGGCGATGCGCTCCACCTGCGCGCGGGCAGCGTCGGCTGGCAGGTTCTCGGCCAGCGAAAGGGCGAAGTACTTACCCTGGCGAACCGCGGAGACGTCAGAGAATCCGATCTTGCGGAGGGCGTTCTGGATGGTCTGTCCCTGGGGGTCGAGCACCGAAGGTTTCAGCGTGACATAGACATGCGCCTTCATGATCGCTGATTATATTATTTCCGGCGTGAACCGGATGCTTCCTACGGATCTGCAGGGAATTTGACCCACGAAAACCCCTCCTACCTTTTTTGAGGAGAATCAAAGACAAAATGACGAATTATCTGGAGCTGCCCGTCGGCGATCGTGCACCGGAGGTGTTCCGGGCGGTCATTGAGATCCCCAAGGATGCAACCAACAAGTTCGAGTACGACAAGCAGCTGCACGTCTTCAAGCTGGACCGCAACCTGCATTCGCCTGTGCATTATCCCGGAGACTACGGCTTTATTCCTTCGACGTTGAGCGACGACGCGGACCCCCTGGATGTGCTGGTGCTGGTGCCGAGCCCCAGCTTTCCCGGATGTGTGCAGGAGGTGCGCCCGATTGGATTGATGGAGATGCTGGACCAGGGAGTGCTGGATGAGAAGGTGCTGGCGGTGGGGAAGAACAATCCACGCTACGCCAATATCTGGAATTACACCGACATTTATCCGCATCTGCTGAAAGAAATTACGCATTTTTTTTCGATTTACAAAGACCTGGAACTCAAGCGCGTGGAAGTGAAAGGCTGGCACGATGCCGCCTATGCGCGCGATCGAGTGGCACGAGCTATGAAGATGTATGAGGAGAGTAAGCAAAAGCACGGAAGCCACAGCCCAAAAGGGAAGCACGCGAAATAAGCGGGTGGATGACTGGGAAGCAGGCTCGCGGCCTCTCCGGCGGCAAGACCTGTTCGCAGATCATTGAGCATCGCAAAGAGGCAAAGGGATGGGTTGGTCACGCCGCGTTCCGGTTCGCAGCCTTCTGGTTTTCTGGTTGTTCGTGCTGAGCGCGGTAGCCTTTCTCGATCGAACGAATATCTCGATTGCCGGCACGGCCATCCGCGACGAGCTCCGCACAGACAACATTCACCTTGGCTGGATTTTCAGCGCCTTCCTGATTGGCTACGCCGCGTTCCAGGTTCCGGGCGGCTGGCTGGCCCTTCGGCTTGGACCTCGGCGTGTGCTGGCTGCGGGTGTGGTGTGGTGGGGAGTGTTCACGGCGCTGACGGCGGTCGTGGACCCGCGGCTGAGTCCTGCCCTGTTTCTGCTGATCGGAGTTCGTTTTGCCCTGGGCGCGGGAGAAGCCGTGATGTATCCGGCGTCGAACCAGTTTGTGGCGCAATGGATTCCGGTTGCCGAACGCGGCCGAGCGAATGGTTGGATCTTTGCCGGCGTGGGCGCGGGTTCTGCCTTCAGCATTCCGATTCTCACCTGGGTCATCAGCCGTGCGGGCTGGCGTGCTTCTTTCTGGTTCTGCGCGGCGATCGGCGTGGCCGGTGCACTGGTTTGGTATTTGCTTGCCCGGGACACTCCGGAGGAGCATCCGCTGGTGTCGCGCGAGGAATTGGCGCACATCCAGGCGACGCGTTCGCTTAAGACCAATGCGCGAGCCGCGTCCCTGTCGTGGCGCGAGGTGACCCTCAACCGCAACGTGCTTGCACTCACCGCGAGCTACTTCTGCTTCGGGTATGTCGCCTGGATTTTCTTCAGCTGGTTCTTCATTTATCTTGCGCAGGTGCGGCACCTCGATTTGAAATCGAACGCACTCTTTGCGATGGCTCCGTTCATTGCTATGACGGTTTGCTGCCTAGGCGGCGGAGCGGTCAGCGATGCGCTAATTCGCCGGTTCGGATTGCGAATGGGCCGCTGCGGAGTTGGCGTTTTTTCCTCGTTGCTGACGACGGTGTTTCTCATCTCCGGATCATATGCTCGCAGCCCGCATGCGGCGATCGCGATTCTTGCCGGAGGAGCGGGCGCGCTGTATTTCTCGCAAAGCTCGTTCTGGGCCGCGAGCGCCGACATAGCAGGGGAGCGTTCCGGGCCGGTCTCAGGGGTCATGAACATGGGATGCCAGATCGGCGCGGCGATTACTTCGTCGCTCACGCCCTACATTGCGACGCATTGGGGCTGGAATGCCGTGTTTGTTTTCACCGCGGGTGTGGCGGCGGTGGGCGGGGTGGCGTGGCTCGCTGTCGATCCCGGCAGGGTCGGCGTGGCAAGATCGGGCGCTGCGACGGCCCGGATCGAAGCTGGAATTGCAGGGAAATGAACGGGTAATTCTGACCGGTCCGGAGCATAGGTAAGGCGCGGGAGGTTGAACCATGAGTGTTTCTGGAGAGGTTTTCTTGGGTGTGCTCTGCTCAGGATGTCTTAGGGAGTGGCACGCACCCGGGAGCGAGGAAGCTTAGCGAGGATATCGAGCGCTGGACGGCCTCAGAATGAGGATACCTCCACGATGTTTTCCACGAGCGAGAAATCGTGCTGGACAAGCCCCCGTTCGCGAAGTATTCTTCTGCCTCCGGGCCTCCTGCCCAAGAAACTGAAACAGCAACTCCTGCGGGAATCTTCTGCACCACGGGCAGAATACTCGTCTACAGGGCACACGTTACAACCCAGCTTTGCGATTGATGGTCAGTACTTTGAGCCACGCACTGGTCTTCCCCCCGAGGAGATTCCATGAGATCTGGAAGAGTCGTGAAGGCGGCCGCACTGGCCCTCTCTATCACCGGTACGATCGCGTTCGTCGGAATGCAGCTTGCCTCCACCAGAGTGCAAGCGGAGGACGACCACGAGTCGGAAGCCTCGCAAATTGCGATTGGGTTGCGTATTGCTCCTTCGTTTCTCAAAGTTGAAAAGAAGGACCGTGCGCTGATTGGGTTGGGAAGCTACATCGTGAACGCCCAGGCGGACTGCAATGGATGTCACACATCTGATCCCGCGAACGAATATCTGGGCTCGAACAACCCGTATTTTCTGACGCCTCCGAGCACGGGTCCGGCCGCGTACAATCCGGCAACCTACCTGGCTGGTGGTCAGAGCTTCGGCGCCGTTGGTCCGGGAATCGTTCAGGACACGAGCAGCCCGCTCTACGTTGCTCCGGGGCTTGGTCCCGCGATCATCTCCCGCAATCTCACACCCGATTACACCGGCAACCCTGAGGGAGGGAATGATCTGGAAACCTTCATGAACATCATGCGAACCGGGCATGATTTCGACACCCTGCACCTGAACTGCGGAGGGGACGTGACCGACAATTGCTACTTGCCTCCCGTCAATGGGGCGGTGCTTCAGGTTATGCCTTGGCCGCTGTATCGGCACATGACCGATCGCCAGCTGACCGCGATCTGGACCTACCTGAGTGCGGTGCCCTGCAACGCGCACAATGACACGCTCGGGACCTGGTATCCCTGGCTGAAGAACAAGTGCGAGTGATGGACTGAAAGAGCCAAGTTGGTCGGGAGATCAGGATGACCTGATCTCCCAAATTCAGCTTTGTGGTGTTCCGTGATGGACGGCGGCCGCTTACCCCAATCATGCTGGCCGATGACCGGAAGCCCCTGCTCAAGATGACAGCCTTGCGGGATGACGGAGATAGGCCCGGGCGATAGAATTGCCTCTTTGCTGATGCATTCGTAAAGGGGTCACTCTATGCTCATCGAACGCCGCAATCTGCTCAAGTGCTGCGCTGCTGCAGGCGCGCTCTCCTTTGCTCCGCGATTCACCGTAGCAGAGGAGCAGGTCGGGCGCGCGACGCGGGCCATGCCGTCGCCAAAGATCAAGGACATCAGTGTCATCGAGTGCGAGCCGCAGGGTGTGCGTCTGACCGTGGTGAAAATCACGACCGACCAGGACGGCCTCTATGGATACGGGTGCGCGACCTTTACGCAGCGCGCGGACCTGGTGAAGCCCGCGGTTGAGCGCTACCTCAAGCCGTTTCTGCTGGGCAAGACCACCGATCGCATTGAGTACATCTGGCAATCGTGCTATGACAGCTCGTACTGGAGAAACGGGCCGGTGCTGAACAACGCCATCAGCGGCATCGATCAGGCACTGTGGGACATCAAGGGACGGCAGGCGGGCATGCCGGTGTATCAGCTGGCCGGCGGCAAGTGCCGCGAGGCCGTCGACGCGTATACGCATGCGAGCGGAGCGGAGTTTGAGGACGTGGTCGAGAATGCGCGCAAGCTGATGGCGCAGGGATTCCGCAACATTCGCGTGCAGGTGGGACTGCCGGGTATGGCGGGGTACGGTTCTGGGCACAAAGACACGGCGCGGCCGCCGGCCCTGCATGACAAGCCGCTTTTTGATCGCGAGGCACAGTTCCGGCGCGCGCTGAAGCTGCTGGAAATTTGTCGGCGCGAACTGGGCGAAGAAGTGCAGCTGCTTCACGACATGCATGAGCGGCTCACGCCCAACGAGGCCGTCGAGTTTTGCAAGCAGGCCGAGCCGTACCACATGTTTTTTCTCGAAGATCCGTTGTCACCCGAGGACCTTGGTTACTTTCGCCAGATCCGGCAGAACTGCTCGACGCCGATCGCGATGGGTGAATTGTTCAATAGCCCGCACGAGTGGCAGCCGCTGATCGCCGAGCAGCTCATCGACTACGTTCGCGTTCATGTCTCGCAAGCGGGCGGTTTCAGCCCGGCGCGCAAGATCGCGATTCTTGCCGAGGAGTTTGGCGTGAAGACGGCATGGCACGGGCCTGGCGATGTTTCGCCGGTGGGGCACATGGCAAACGTGACGCTCGACCTGGTGAGCTACAACTTCGGAATTCAGGAATACACGCCGTTCAACGAAAGAACCCAGGCAATCTTTCAGGGGTGTCCGGAGATGCGCGATGGCTATCTGTGGGTGAGCGAGAAGCCGGGATGGGGCATCGAGATCGACGAAAAGGAAGCGGCGAAGGCGCCATTTACGCAGAGTCCGCTGAACGGCGGATGGGGCGAGATCCGGTTACCCGATGGAACCGTGATTAAGCAATAGACCGGGCGCGCAGCCAAGTTGTCAGCTCGGCCGACGAGCCGATCCGCGCGAAATTCTGCCTCAGACCTTCAACACATCTCCTTCGCGCGCGACCATCATGTAGAGCACCGGGTTCACGAAGAATCCGAGGAAGAGCCGCGAAATAAGGCCTGCGACGATGACGATGGCGAAGGGCTTCTGCGTGTCCGAGCCGATGCCGGTGGAAAGTGCGGCCGGCAGCAGTCCGAGGCAGGCGACGAGCGCGGTCATCATGATGGGGCGCAAGCGGAGGAGCGATGCTTCGCGGGTCGCTGTGCGGATGTCCATGCCCTGCTCGAGGCGCAGCTTGTTGATGTAAGAAACCAAAATCACGGCGGTTTCTACAGAAACGCCGATGAGCGCGAGCATGCCCAATCCTGACGATGCGCTAAAGGCCACGCCGGTGAGCTTGAGGGCGAGGAATGCTCCGACAGGAACTGTGAGAACGACGCCAAGAATGATGACGACCGGGAACTTGACGTTGTCGTAGAGCGCAAACAGGATCATGAAGATGATGAGCAATGCCAACGGACCGATGAAGGCAAGCTGATGCTCGGCGGCGAGGAATTCATCGTATTCACCACCCCAGGTTAGGCGATAGCCGGGCGGCAGGGAGCGGGTGATGTCCGCGATTGCCTTTTGGCCGGCTAGCACGGCGCTTTCCAGATCCCGGCCCTCAATGCTGTACTGCACGCCAATGTAGCGGGAGTTGTTTTCGCGATAGATGAACGATGCGCCGCCTGCCTCATGAATATCGGCGAGCGCGCTCAGCGGAACCTGCTGGCCGGACGGCGTGCCGACGAGGAGGTTGCCGATCTGCTGCTCACTCTCGCGGAATTCGGGCTTCATGCGCACGACGAGGTCGAAGAGCTTTTCTCCCTGGATGACCTGCGTGGCTGCCTGGCCGCCCACTGCAGCCTGCACGATGGCCTCCACGTCGGCTACGTTGACGCCATAGCGCGCAATCTTGTCGCGATCGACATCAATCAGCAGGCTGGGCTGGCCCAACTCGCGCACCACGGTAAGCTCGGTAAATCCGGGCACCTGCGAAAGCCGGCGCTTGATTTCGAGCGCCTGACTCTCGAGAATATGCAGGTCGGACCCGTAGATCTTGACCGCGAGCGCGCTCTTCAGGCCGGTCAGTGCTTCGTCCACTGCGTCTTCAGCGGGCTGCGTGTAGTTGAAAATCACGCCCGGAAAAGTCACGAGATGCTTCTGAATATCCTCGGTGAGTTCGGCCTTGTTGTGAATACCGCTGGTTTTCCAGGACGCGTCGCTGTAGGGCTTGAGGCCGACATAGAATTCGTCGTTGAAAAAGCCTGTGGGGTCGGTGCCATCGTCGGGCCGGCCCAGCTCTGAGCCCACGTCGGTCACCATCGGATATTTGAGCAGGATGTCGCGCACCTGCGGCGAGAACTTGCTGGCGGCATCGAATGAAATCGTGTACGGCATGGTGGCGCGAATCCACAGCGCGCCTTCGTCAAGGTGCGGCATGAACTCGCCGCCGATGAAGGGGACCAGAATCAGTGTCGCGAGAAAGATCACGCTGGCCCAGACCATCGTCATCTTCGGATGGTCGAGGCACCAGTCGAGCCAGGTTGCGTAGCGCTCGCTGATCCAGTGGAAGGGCTTGTTCTCGCGTTCGCGAACCTTCTTGAACCAATAGGCACACATCACGGGAACAAAGGTGAGCGTGAGGATCAGCGCGCCAACAAGCGCGATGGCGACGGTGTCCGCCATCGGCTTGAAAAGCTTTCCCGACGGACCGCTCAACGCATAGATGGGTAGATAGCCGGCGATGATTACCGCGACCGAATAAAAGATAGGCCTGTCGACATCTTTAGAGGCGTTCAGGATGACTTCGATGAGGTTGTAATCCTGGCCCTCGCGCGCGCCGAGCTCGCGAAAAATGTTTTCAACCATGACGAGGGTGCCGTCGATGAGGATGCCGAAGTCGATGGCGCCAATGGAGAGCAGGTTGGCGGGAATTCCCTGTGCGTGCAGGAAAATGAACGAGAACAGCAGTGACAGCGGAATCGTGAGAGCGACGATGATGGCCGCGCGAAGATTTACCAGGAAGGCCATCAACACGATCAGGACGAGGACCATCCCGAGCAACAGGTTGTGTTCGACGGTGTCGATGGTGAGCTGAACCAGATCGCTGCGGTCGTAATAGGGATGCACCTTCACATCGGGCGGAAGGATCTGCTGGTTGAGCTGCTGTGTCTTGGCTTCGACACCCTTGAGCACATTCTGTGTCTGCTCGCCGCGACGCATCATGATGACGCCTTCGACGGCATCGTCAGTTTTGTTGAATCCGAATTCGCCCAGGCGAGGCGCGTGTCCGATGACCACCTGGCCTATGTCGCCGACGCGCACGGGCACGCCATTCTGGGTGCCGACAATGATGTTGGCGATGTCGGAGGTATTGCGCACAAGGCCGATGCCGCGCACGTAGTAGAACTGGTCGCCCTGGGAGTAGAATCCGCCGCCGGCGTTCGAATTGTTGACGGAGAGTTGCTGAATCACAGTTGGAACGGTGATGTGGTAGGCGTAGAGCTTTGCTGGATCGAGCAGTACCTGGTACTGCATGACCGTGCCGCCGAACCCGGAGTCGTCGGCAACGCCGGGAACCTGCTTGTATTCGCGCTCGACAACCCAATCTTCAAATGTTTTGAGTTCCTGCGGCGTGCGGTCCGGGCTTTCGAGCACGTAGCGGTAGACGAGGCCCGATGGGCTGGCCAGCGGCGCCAGCGTGGGCGTCACGCCCTGCGGATATGTGACTTCGCTCAGCCGCTGGAAGACGACATCGCGCGCAAAGTAGTCGTCGGTATCTTCGTCGAAGGTGAGAATGACGTCGGAGAGCCCGTAGAGGGAGATGGACCGCATGACCTGCATCTTGGGCACGCCATTCATCTCGACTTCGGTGGGAACGGTGACGAGCCGCTCCACTTCTTCGGCGGCGTGGCCGGGCCACTGCGTAATGATCTCAACCATCGGGGGCGACAGGTCGGGATACGCATCCACCGGCATTTTTGAAAACGAAATTACGCCGCCCACGATGACGAAAGCTACTGCCAGCAGGATCAGCATCCGCTGCGCCAAGGCAAATTGAACAATGCGATGAATCATCTAATAACCCTTCAGTGCTGCAGCGAATTGGCAAACTGAAGAAACAGGCTTCCGTCACCAACTACCTTGTCTCCGGGGGAAAGTCCGCTGGTGATTTGGGTTTTTCCGTCCTCGGCTGAGCCAAGTTGCACGTCGCGCCGGCCGAACTGATTTGAGCCGGTGGCGACGTATACGAACGGCTCGTTGTTCTCATCACGCAGGACGGCTGAGTTGGGAACGGCAAGCACGTGGCTGAATGAACCGGCCGTGACAGAGACGACGCAATACATATCGCGCTTCAAGCGTTCGCCGGGGTTGTCGACTACGATGCGCGCCTGCAATGTGCGAGTGTTGGGATCAAGCGCCGGCGAAACGTAAGAGATGCGGCCGTGAAATGTGGTGGCTGGATAGGCGTCGGTCGTTACCGCTACGTCTTCTCCGTCGTGCACGTAGGCGAGGTCCGCCTGGTACACATTGGCGAGCACCCACACTGTGCTTAGATCGGTGATGGTGAAGGCTTGGGTCTGGCCGGCTTGCACCACCTGGCCCGGCGAAACCAGCCGCTCCACCACTTCGCCGCTGATGGGCGCGAGCACCGGGATCAGAGCAGACGATGGTGTCTTAGCCAAGTCTGCGGGATTCTTGATGCCGAGGATCTTCATGCCTTGTTCGGCGGCGTTCAGGTCCGCCTGCGCCTGGTTGCGATCCGACTCCGCTTGCTCCAGGTCCCTTTCCGCGATGGCATGGTGCTGGTAAAGGTCCTGAGAGCGCACGTAGTTCTTCTGCGCGAGCCGGTACGAATCGGCCGCCTTCAAATACGAGTCCAGCAGCTGCGAGTAGTCGGGGCTGCTCACGTCGAGCATGGCCTGGTTTTCGGTTACGTGCTGTCCCGGAACGACAAGGATGCGGCTGACCGGTCCGCCCACCTGCGTGATCACAGGCGTTGTCTTGAATGCGTTGTAAGCCACGGCGCCGGTGAGACGAAGAGTGCGCGTTAAAGTGGTTGGTTCGACTGCAACCACTTGCACGTGCTCCATCTGGTCTTTCGGGATATCGAAAAGCTGCGGCGTGGCCGATTTGGAGGCTTTCGACGAGAACGACGTCATCTGGCCGGCTTGCTCGCGGTCCTTCGAATTGCATCCGGAGAGACCGAGGGCGGCAACCGTCAAAGTGAAGCAAATCCCGCATGCGGCACGGGCATGGAAGGGGGACTTCATGGCAAGCTCCTGGTTCCTACCGCTTCACGAAGCTGCTCGACGGCCAGGAGATACGAGGCCAGCGCCTGGCGGTAGCCGAGTTGCGTGGTGCGGTAGCTGCGCTCCGCATCGAGGAAATCGAGCAGGCTTGCGGCTCCGCGTTTGTACGCGTATTCGCTGATGTCGCGCGATTGCTGCGCTTCGTCGAGATAGCCGGAACGGTAGAGGCCGACAATCTGGTCGTTTTCGTGAAGATTTTCGAAGGCATCGCGGACATCGGTCATCACCTGTCCGCTGGCAAATATGGCTTGTTCCTGGGCTTGCGTCACCGCGAAGCCGGCGCGCGCAATCTCGCCCTGGTTGCGATCGAAAAAGGGCATCTGAATCTGACCAAAAAGCGAGATCTGATTTAGATCAGAGATGTGGGTGTAGTTCACCTGGCCGGTCACGTCGCGTTTGCCAATGGATTTCTGCAAGGCGAGCTGGCTGTTTGCCGCGTTGACGCCGAGACGTGCCGCCTGCAGATCGGGCCGGGACTGGAGCGCCTTGAACTGGAAGTCGTCGAGGTTTCCGGGTATGGCCTGGTAGTCGAATTGACCGGAAACGTCGTAGTCGGGACCGACCGATTCGTAGCCGAGAAGCTGACGCAAGTCCGAGAGGCCCTGTGCGCGGGCCAGTTCGGCTTGGGAGACATCGGTCTGGAATTGGAGAAGCTGCAGCTTGATCTTGAGGAAGTCGCCTTCACCGATGTCGCCCGCCCGATAGCGCTCCTGGCCGATGTCGACCGTGTTCTGGAAGCTCTTCAGATCCTGCTGTGCGAGTTGGAGGGTTGACTCGGCGAGCTCCACATTGATGAACTGCTGGGCCACGTTGAAAGCCAGGGTGCGCTCGTTGTCCGTCACCGTGGCCCGCGTCTGAGCGGTCACATCCTTTGCTGCCTGGACGCGATGCTGGCGCTTTTTGCCTCGTTCAAACAGATAGCTGACGCCAATGTCAAACTGGGCCGTGTTGTCGAGGTAGTCGGTGCTGAACTGATCGGGCTGAAAGACGGGCAGGAACTGGGCATCGCCGAGCAGGACGGGGTTGGGCCGCAGATTGGCGGTGGTTTCTTCGGCCTGGCTCTGCTGGATCGTTGTGCGTTGCGCCAGCAGGTTGTGATTGTGCTCGAGCGCCAGTTGGATGGCCCGATCGAGTGTGATGAGCTGCCCGCCCGGCTTTTGCGCGAGATTGTTCGCCTGCGGAGCGGGCGGACTCTGCGCTCCCGGCGACTGCGCGTCGCCTGCCGTGGAAAAAAGGGCGGCGACAAGCAAAAGTGAGGTGCGCATGCACTGCAAGTGCATAGGCGTTCAGCCTCCTTCGAGATGAACCTGGACTGTACTTAGAAACGGAGCAGGATGTGCGCTACGCGGTGGGAGGTGCGCGGGCGGGGATTCTCGAGGATTTAATTTCCGGAATATAAGCGATATAGCCGGCTTCGGGTCCCGCTCCAACGGGGACCATGATGCAGGCGCGAACTCCATCGAGGGAGGGTGAAATGGTCAGATGGCAAAGCGGGCAGGTCTCGGGAGAAGAATTGGTGTGATGATGCCAAACCATCCCCAATGTCGTGCCAAGCACGAGCACGAGGAGGACGACCGGTACCAGGACCGAACAGATCCGCTTGTGATCGGACATTCTGAAAAGCATCTTGCGATCTTCCGCCACTTTACCACTCAAGCGTCGACGAAGGCTGCAAACTCTTGAGAGCAGGGAGTTACCGGCGACGTAGCACACCCAGAGCGCCGCGGTGAGCGCAGGGCCCTGCTTGTTAGACGGTTGATTGGCCCGAAGTGGCCGAACGGACTGTCGAGCGGGCGCTGGGCCGAGCGTGACTGCGATCACGGTTGGGCCTGTTCATGTGGTGGAACACTGGCCTTTTTGAAGAGAGGCTGGGTCATGAGCAGGTTGATTGGAGCGGTTGCGATCGCGAGTTTATTGATTGCGGGTTGCGGAGGCGGAGGAGGCGGCACCAAACCGCCGATCCAGCCGAATGCCGCCACGCCCACCTTCAGCCCGGGTTCCGGTTCATTCAACTCGGCGCAGAATGTGGCGATCTCCGACTCGACTGCGGGAGCCTCGATCTACTACACGACGAATGGATCGGCCCCAACCACCTCGTCGACGCTTTATTCCTCACCGATCGCGGTGTCTTCCAATATGACCATCGAGGCCATGGCGGTGGCATCGGGGTATAACCCGAGCGCGGTCGGCAGTGCCACCTATACCGTCAAGCTGCCCGCAGCTTCGACGCCGCAGTTTTCGCCGGCCCCAGGCTCGTACATGACGGCTCAATCGGTCGTGTTGTCTTGTGTGACGGCGGGCGCATCCATTTATTTCACAACCGACGGATCGACCCCGACTGCCACGTCGACGCTCTACTCAGCGCCGATTACGGTCTCCTCGACCACGGTCATCAACGCAATTGCTATCGCCGAAGGGTATTCGAATAGCTCTGTCGTTACAGGTACCTATACGTTTCCGCTTGCGGAGGGTTCGATCGGCGTGGTCTTGAGCACCCAGGACCGGACCCAGTTGATGGCAACGCAGACGAGCCTCGGTTTCACGAACAGCACCGCTGACGCGTCGACCAATACGATCGTGATAGACCCCGCGCAGCAGTATCAGACCATGGAAGGATTCGGCGCTTCCTTCACTGATTCGGCTGCGTACCTGCTTGGCGAGGTCGTGCCGCCCGATCAGTTGCAGGGTGCCATGAGCGACTTGTTCACACGAAACGGCAATGGCATCGGGCTGAGCTTCATGCGCATCCCGATGGGCGCAAGCGACATCGCGCGCAGTGTCTACTCGTTCGATGACGGGACGACCGATCTGAATCTCGCGAACTTCTCGATTGCCCACGACCAAGCCTACGTTTTGCCTGTCATCCAGCAGGCGAAGACGCTCAATCCGCAAATGAAGCTGATGGCGAATCCGTGGAGCCCGCCAGGATGGATGAAAGACAGCGGCACCATGATGGGCGGCAACCTGCTGATGACGTCGGCGAATGAAACCGCTTTTGCCAAATATTTTGTGAAGTACTTGCAGGCGTATCAGTCTGCCGGCGTACCGATCGACTACATCTCGCTGCAGAACGAGCCGATGTACAACACCGCTTCCTATCCGAGCATGTATATGACGGATTCGCAGCAGCTCGCGTTGCTACAGGGATACGTCCTGCCCGCACTCTCGGCGGCGAATCTGCAAACGAAGGTATTCGTCTGGGATCACAACTGGGACACGCCCTCGTATCCCGAGTTCGTGTTGAGCAATCTGACGAGTCAGCAACTGACTCAGGTCGCCGGAACGGCATGGCATGGGTACGGAGGCACTCCCGGCGCGCAGCAAACGATTCAGAATGAATTTGCGAACCTCGGCACCTGGGAGACAGAGCACTCAGGCGGCACTTGGGTTAACGATCAGTTCTCGTCCGATTTTCTTGAGATCACACAGGTGCTGCGCAATGCGGCGAAATCTTACGTGAAGTGGAGTCTCGCTCTTGACGAGAGCCTTGGGCCGAATCTCACGCAGAACGCGGGACTCGGCGGGTGCAACACCTGCACGCCCATCGTGACCGTGAACAGCCAGACCGGCGCCGTGACCAAAGACGTCGAATATTACACGCTGGGACAGTACAGCAAGTTCGTGCTGCCCGGCGCGGTCCGCATCTACTCTTCGGACACCCCGGCCATTGCGAGCGTCGCGTTTCTCAATCCCGACGGATCAACGGCGCTGATCGCATACAACAGTTCTGGATCGAGCCAGGTCGTCCATGTGCAATGGGGCACGGAGACCTTCTCGTACACGCTATCGGCATTCTCGGCTGCGACGTTTTCGTGGATTGGCACGGTGAACGGCGCGACGCCTCCGATCGCGGCAACGGCCCAGATCCAGGCTTCGAGCTACTCCGATGAAACAGGAGTGCAGACGGAATCGACTGCCGACGCGACCGGACAATACGATCTCGGCTACATCTCGGTTGGTGCGCGGGTTCTTTATCGCAATGTTGATTTTGGCAATGGAGTCAGCAGCGTGAGCGTAAGGGCGGCGAGCGGAGGCAATGGTGGAACAGCAAACTTCTATCTCGACAGCCCGCAGGGCACGCCGATTGCGACGGTCAATCTTCCCGTGACCGGCGGATGGCAGATCTGGACGAATGTCTCGGCGGGAGTTTCGGGCGCATCCGGTGTGCACGACCTGTATGTTGTGTATGCCGGCGGCGGTTCCAGCGGCATCGCCAACGTGAACTGGTTCCAGTTTCAGTAAAGGCTTCCGTCCGCGGCCGCCGAGTCTCCTTTGCCGCCCGACTGAACTTTTCGTTTAGAGCTCGCTCATACTCCCGGAGTGTGCTCTGCAATTCGCTGGTTCGAAGCGATACAGCTAGTCCTGCTAATTCGATTTACTGGAAAGGTTACCTTCCTGTGCTTCATGCGAGTGAAAGGCGTGATCCATGAGACGGCTGTTTGTGCGCGTTATCACAGACGGTGCTTGCAGCGAAGCGATGTAATCTGCAATGCGCATGATCAGCGAACAAAGTTGTTCGAAGGAAGAGCGCTTTTCTAAACTATTTTTCTCTTCCTGAAAATAACCGCGTCATGTGCATCCGGCGGGAACGCCGGGAATGATGCGGATGCTGAAACCATCTCAAAGCGTGTTGCTCGGAAAGCCGGTGTTCGGCGTCGGTTTTCCGAGCGATTCTGCGTTGCGATCGGACTGCTGTTCGCATGAGCGCTCAATGAATCATGCCGCAATTGATTCGAAGGATTGCGGTGGAAGCGTGTGACACCGACCGAAGGCGAGTTCAACGGGCTTTGATCGGAAGGTGCGAATGCGCTGCAAGACAACTCGGTAAACCCTGAGGTTGCACCCGAGCCGTTCTCAGAGTTGAAGGTGCGATCAAGGCTGGTTTTCAGGAGGCAGTTTGTGAGAAAGACAAAAGTATTTCTGAGTAGCCTGGTGATGGCTGTGTGTCTTTCGGCCGTCGCTGGTTTTGCTCAGAATACAAATTCTGCGGATCTTCGGGGTACGGTGACGGATCCGAATGGCGCTGTGGTTGCCGGCGCTACCGTCAGCGTGCAAGACATCGACAAAGACCTAACACGCACTTTCATTACCGACAAGGCGGGTCTCTTTGAAACGGGACCGATCGTGCCGGATCATTACCTGGTTACGGTTTCGGCTCCTGGATTCAAGACCGTCATCCGTGGACCGATCACACTCGAAGTGGGAACCGATACGTTGAATGCGGAACTCACGGTCGGCGAAGCACACGAGCAAGTCGTGGTGACAACCGACCTACCGCTGCTGGAAACAGAGAGCGGTTCGCAGACCGAAGCTCTTGAATCGAACACCATGGCTGAGCTGCCGCAGTATGGCTCAGACTGGCAGAACTTCGTATTCATGGTTCCGGGCGCGCAGTTCAGCTACCGGACCGGTCAAACGGCTGAAATCAACGGAAACCTTCCGTACAACTCCGTCCTGGCCGATGGCGCAACGACCACTCTGCCGATGAGCTCGAACTCCGATGTAACGATCTTCGAGGCAACATCGGAAGTGAAGGTCGACAGCAACGCCTTCTCGGCGCAGTACGGCCTTGGCGGCATCATCTTCAACCAGATCTCAAAGGGCGGCGGCGACAAGTTCCACGGCTCTGCCTATGAGTATTTCCAGAACGACGCCCTCAATGCGGCGGACTTCAGCATCACCGGCGGCAAGAACAAGGTTGCTTTCCAGCGGTACGACAACTATGGGTTCTCGGTTGGCGGCCCGGTGCTTGTCCCGCATACGAAGATCGGGAAGAACGTCTTCTTCTTCTTCGACTACGACCGCACCTACAGCAATGGCGGATCGGGCAACACAGTTCTGAGCGTGCCAACCGACGCCATGAAGCAGGGCGACTTTACCGGTTTGCCGACCATCTTCGACTACAAGACGCAACAGCTTAGCTGGGTACAGGACCCCAGCAGCGGCGCCTGGGTTCCTGACACGGTACGCAAATCGTTCGCAGATGAGTATGGAAACGGGAACAAGCTTCCTTCCAGCTACTTCTCACCGCTGATGCTGGAATTCCAGAAGTTCTTCCCGGAACCGAACGTGCCGGGTAACCCGACTTCTGGGAACGGCATGCCGCACAACAACTACACCACCAACGTTCCAAACCTTGGCCCGTTCATCAAGTACTTCGGCCGTTTGGACTACACGCCAACCGCCAATCATCGCTTCACGATCTCTGAGACCGCGAGCGATAATCCGGCCATCAGCTATGGATATGGCAAGGCGCTGTGCCCGATCAACTGCCAGAGCCAGGACGTGAGCCGTGATAACGCCCAGGTTTCAGACGTATGGACGATCAATGCGAACATGGTGAACGAAGCCCGCATGGGCTTTACCGATCAGCTCAACTTTTTCTCGCCATTCTCGCAGGGCCAAGGTTATCCGGAAAAGATGGGGATCAAATGGGCCGTGGCCGACGCCATTCCGCCGGTCGACCTGATGAGCCTCAGCAGCCTTTCTGAGCCATCGAACTCCGTCTACAAGGAATTCGTGTTCGATCCTTCTGACGTGTTCACGCTGGTGCACGGGCGTCACGTTCTGCACTTCGGCGGCGAGTTCCTCATCAGCCGTGCCGACTCCACGGCATGGGGCAATGAAAACCCGGGCGAGACCTATTTCGGCGGTTATTACTCTGACGGCTGTATTGTCGACAGTTGTAAATGGGACATGAGCTCCATTAACCAGCAGAACAACGATGACGCTGAATACTCTGACTTCCTGCAGGGCCTCAGCGCGATGTGGTGGGGCAACTTCACACCTGAGTTCGGCGCCCGCATCAAGAATCCGCAGGCGTTCGTTCAGGACGATCTGAAACTCCGCCCCAACGTTACTCTCAATCTCGGCCTTCGCTGGTTCGGAACCACCGGATTCAACGAAGTGAAGGGCCACATGGCCGTGTTTGATCCGACGGTTGTGAACGGCGGATCAGGCAACGATCCCAACGGCAATCCCGCTGCTAATCAGCTGGGCGGCATCTGGTACGGCTTCAGCCATGCAAACGGCCGCACCACCTTGCAGGCCCCGGTTTGGGATACCTTCCTGCCCCGCATCGGTGTTTCTTGGGCAGTAGACGCGAAGACGGTTGTTCGCGGCGGCTTCGGACTCTACAACTATTCCTGGTCTGAAGATACTTACGGAGCAGGCATGGGCGGCGGAGCCGGAGGCAGCGGCGGCGCATGGGATCCCTCCAACGGCATCTACTATCAGCTGCAGATGGATTCCGACGGCAGCCTCAACTATGAAGGCCCGCAGAATGGATCTCAGGGCTGCACCACCGGTTGCTGGGGCAAGAGTGTCCAGGGTCTGTGGGTCGTCAACCCGACTACATCGTATGCGCAGAACGGCAACGGCGCTTCCTACAACCAGTACCACACGCCGGTTCCGAAGATCTGGCAATACAACTTGACCGTTGAACGCCAGATCGGCAACACAATGAAGGCCCAGGCAGCCTACGTAGGCAGCAAGGGCTCCAATCTGAACTTCGGCGTGGATATCAACCAGATACCTGCCTCAGAGCTATCGGCAATTGATACAGCTCCGGGCAGCAACAAGCGGCCTTTTCCGTTGTTCACGGGTCTCGGCGGCAGCACCAACAATGCAGTCTCTGATTACAACAGCCTGCAACTCGTATTCCAGAAGCGGTTGGCCTACGGACTGGAAGCCGATGCGAATTACGTGTGGTCGAAATTCCTCGACAGCATGGACTCCGCCGGCTGGGGAAGCAGCGTTGGAACTCAGAACTATCAGAACTCCTATTGCGTCAAGTGCAACTGGGGTCCGTCGAACTTTGACCAGCGTCACGTGCTGAGCGTATCGGCAATTTATACGCTTCCGTTCGGCAGGGGCGCGCAGTTCCTGAATAACAACGCGATCGCCGACGAAATCATCGGCGGATGGAGACTGGCGGCCACCACGCGCGACAACTCCGGCTCACCGTTTACTCCGACGATGGCTACCAACACCAGCTATTCGCAGGCTGGCGCCCTGTACCCGAACCTGATTGGCGACCCCAACCAGATGGTGACTCCTCGGAGCATTCACAACTGGTACAACAAGGACGCCTTTGGCGCGCCGGCTGTTGCGACATTCGGCAACGCACACCGCAACTCGGTGTACGGTCCGAGCTACTACAACCTGAACCTGTCGTTCGGCAAGACCTTCAACATCGTCGAGAAGGCGAAGTTTGAAATTCGTGCCG
This sequence comes from Occallatibacter sp., assembly GCA_035308825.1. Lineage (GTDB taxonomy): Bacteria > Acidobacteriota > Terriglobia > Terriglobales > Acidobacteriaceae > Telmatobacter. Next base: position 323,445 of record DATGFX010000067.1, read on the forward strand.
ATGCGCAGAACGCGCTGAACCACCCCATCCTGGGCAACCCGGATTCGGGTATCGGAAATAACAACCCGGCGCAGCTGAACAGCGTGATTGACGGCGGACGCCATATCCAGTTGTATGGCAAGTTCACCTTCTAACTCACTGCAGCGATCCACCGAAAGGGACGGCGATTCAATCGCCGCCCCTTTCTTTTTCCAGGACGAATACAACACAGGAATATCATTGATTCACATGTCGGCAAAACCAATTTTGTTCTTTGCTCTCGCGTTGACGTGTCCGCTTACTGCATCTGCGCAGGCCGCGCAAAGCAAGGGTGATGCAATCCAGCAATACTTGCGCAATGCGGAGCAGGATCTTGCGCAGAAGAGGCCCGACCTTGCAATTCCACAGCTTGAGGCGGCGCTGGCGCTTGATCCGGGCAACATCGATGCGCAGGCGAACCTCGGCGTGTTGCTTTATTTCAAGGGAGACGCCGTAAATGCGGCGCCTCATCTGCGCGCGGCGGTGAAAGCGAAGCCGGAGCTTTGGAAGATCCAGGTGCTGCTGGGGCTGACCGAATTTCGAACAAAGGACGCGGACAATGCCCGTGTCGATCTAGAGGCCGCGTTGCCGCACCTGAAAGGCGAGAAGGTGCAGCGCGAGGCAGGCAATGCACTCATCGCAAGCTACTCCGCGTCGGGCGAGATGGAGAAAGCCGCCCGCGTGGTTTCTGTCCTGCTCGAAACGCAGCCCACCGATGCGCACCTGCTGCTGCTTTCGTATCGGCTCAACACCGACATTGCCAACAACAGTCTTGTCACTCTGGCACTGGCCGCTCCCGATAGTGCCGAAATGCATCAGGCCATAGCGCGGGAGTTGACGCGCCGCGGAGATGAACCCGGCGCGGTTGCGCACTATCGCGAAGCCATCCGGCTCGATCCCACATTGCCGGGGCTCTATTTCGACTTTGGCAACTTGCTTTTCAATTCGACGGATCAGAAATTGCAGTCCGAAGCCGAACCGCAGTTCAAGGCGGCGCTTGCCGCCAATGCGTCCGATGAAAAATCGCAGCTCATGCTTGGCGAGATTGCTGCGCAGCGCGGCGACATGAAAGCGGCCTTTGATGCGGAGTCGCGCGCCCTCGAGCTGCAGCCGAACGATCCCGATGCCTGCTCGGAATTGGCAAAGGTGCTGATGACCATGGGGCAGCGCGATAAGGCGCGCGTTCTGCTCGACCGTGCCATCGAGATGGATCCGACGAGCTACACAGCGCATTACCGTCTCAGCTCGCTCGACCGCCAGGAAAAGAAATTCGACGATGCCAAGCACGAGTTGGCCGAGTACCAGAAGTACAAGGAAATGAAGGCCAGGCTCCAGGCGATCTTCCACGAGATGCACGTACGGACCGAAGACAAGCCGGAGGATGACGGTGGGATGGGGAAATAAGCCGCGGTCCTCATTCTTCGCTCGTTTCGTCGGACGAGGGCTGAAGAAGCTGGGGAGCGTGTGTTTTCACGCGGCCCTCGTCACATGTGCGCTCGTGCTGGCCCAAATTTGCGGCGCGCAGATGCAGCCCAAGCCGGATCCACCTGCCAATTATCCCCAACTCGTCGACATCACCCAGTCCACCGGCATTACATTCACACATCTCTCCTCGCCGGAGCAGAAATATATTGTCGAATCGATGAGCGCGGGCGTGGCGCTGATCGACTACGATCGCGACGGCTACCCGGATATCTTTTTCACTGGTGCGCAGAGCGTAGAGATGGCGCTCACAGGAAAAAAGGCGAAGTCGGCGCTCTACCACAACAATCACGACGGGACATTCACCGACGTGAGCGACAAGGCCGGCGTGGGATATCCGTGCTGGGCGCAGGGCGCAGTGGTGGGCGACTACAACAATGATGGTTGGCCAGATCTTCTCGTCACCTGCTTTGGCGGCGTGGTGCTCTACCGCAACAACGGCAACGGCACGTTCACCGATGTGACCCAGCAGGCCGGTCTCGCAGTCGACACGGGTTGGGCGATGGGCGCGACCTTCGGAGACTATGACGGCGATGGATGGGCTGACCTGTTCGTCGACGATTACGTCGATTTTCATCTCGACGACCTGCCGACGTTCGGATCTAGCAAGACCTGCATGTATCGCGGCGTTGCCGTGCAATGCGGGCCGGCGGGACTCAAAGGCTATCGCGACTATCTCTTCCACAACAACGGCGACGGCACCTTCAGCGAGGTTTCGAAGCAGGCCGGCGTGGACGATCCGAAGGGCCAGTTTGGATTGACCGCGGTCTTCACCGATCTTGAGGGCAAAGGGCGTCCCGACCTGTTCGTCACCAACGATGGCGAGCCTAATTTTCTCTACAAAAATGACGGCAGCGGACACTTCAGCGAGATCGCGCAGGAGTCGGGGATCGCGGTGAACCAGGACGGCCTGGAGCAGGCCAACATGGGTGTGGCGATTGGCGACTACGAACATAAGGGAAGGATGTCGATCCTCATTGCGCATTTCAGCGATCAGTACGCAACCTTGTTTCACAACGACGGCGACCTGAACTTCACCGACGCATCGTATACCGCGGGGATCGCGCCGCCCACGCGGAAGTACGTGGGCTGGGGCAATGCGTTCGTTGACCTGTCGAACAGCGGCTGGACCGACTATTTCATGGTGAACGGGCACGTGTATCCGCAGGTGGATAGCGCGGGTTCGGGAATCCAGTATCGCGAGCCGAAGCTGCTGTTCTTAAACCTGCGCGATGGGACATTTCGCGATATCAGCAAAGAAGTGGGTCCGGCGATCCAGATTCCGCAAGTAAGCCGCGGACTTGCTGTCGGCGATCTCTTCAACGATGGCAGATTGGAGCTGGTTGTCGAGAACCTGCAGGGCTTGCCGATGATCCTTCGTCCCGAAGGCGGCCCAATAAATCATTGGATCAGCCTGAACCTGGTCGGCACGAAGAGCAATCGGTTGGCGCTGAATGCACGCATTCGCGTCACTGCGGGCGATTTGGTGCAGGTTGAGGAGGTGCGCAGCGGAGGAAGCTATCTTTCGCAACACGATTTGCGGCTGCACTTCGGCCTGGGCCAGCACGATCGCACCGACAGCATAGAGATCTTCTGGCCATCGGGAGCGACGGAGAAGCTGACACAGGTTACTGCGGACCGGTTCTATACGGTTACGGAAGGCAAGGGAATTACAGACACGCAGCCGCCCAACGCGGCGGTGCTATTCCAGCACAAGTAACCGCTTGTGTGTTCCAGATCACACTCCTCTCGATTGAAGAGCGGCTAGGCTGAATTGCAGACCTGCATGAACCGGATTCAAACCATTCTGATGGGCGCCGGAGTCTGCGCTGCCGTCGCGTTGGCGGCACTCAGGTCTGTCCGAGCTGGCCTCCCGGTTCATGCGGAAGAGCGTGCGGGAACCATCACGATCGACTACCCGCTTAGCGGCTCGATCTTCCCGCCAGAGATCACGCCGCCGACGTTTCTCTGGCACGATGCTTCGCAAGCCGCACACTGGACGGTCGAAATTCGGTTTGCAGACGGCTCGGCGCCGGTGCGCGCTCAGTCCGCCGGCGCGCGTCTGAAGATCGGCGAGATCGACCAACGGTGTGTTTCGACAACGAATGAACTGCCAAAGGTGACGCCGGAACTGGCCACAGCACGTAGCTGGACTCCCGATGCCACAACCTGGGAGCGAATCAAGAAGCACTCGATTGCCGGGCCGGCAACGGTCATCATCAAAGGCCTTGGCGCGGGCGGTGCCTCGGCCTCGAGCGGGCAGACGACGATCTCGACATCGATCGATCCCGTGGGAGCGCCGATCTTCTATCGCGATGTGCCGCTTATGCCGTCCGAAACCGTGAAGGGCATCATCAAGCCGCTGGCCGAGAACGCGGTGCCATTGATCGCGTGGCGTCTTCGCAGCATCAGCCAACCGAAGAGCCGCGTGGTGCTCGAGGGTATTCATACCTGCGCCAACTGCCACTCCTTCTCGCTCGACGGAAAGACCATGGGCATGGATATGGATGGGCCGCGCAATGACAAAGGGCTGTATGCGCTGGTGCCAATTCGTCCGCAGATGACCATTCGCAACGAGGACATGGTGAGTTGGAATCCGACGGGGCAGCACCAGTTCGCTTCAAATCGAGTTGCGTTCATGTCGCAGGTTTCGCCCGATGGCAAGCGTGTGTTGACGATGGTGACGCCAGCCGACAAGCCCGCCGAGAACAACTACTACGTCGCGAATTTCAAGGATTACCGCTTTTTGCAGGTCTTTTATCCAACGCGCGGCATTCTTGCCTGGTACGACCGCGCGACAGGAGAGCGGCATCCGCTAGGCGGCGCGGATGATCCCGCGTACGTGCAGACCGACGGCATCTGGAGCCCGGACGGCAAATACGTTGTGTTCGCGCGCGCCAAGGCCCGCGACCCGTATCCGCTGGATGGACACATGGCGATGCGCGCCAACGACCCGAACGAACTGCAGATGCAGTACGACCTATACCGCGTTCCCTTCAATGATGGCCGCGGCGGAGGAGCTGAGCCGATCGCAGGCGCCTCGGCCAACGGCATGAGCAATTCGTTTCCGAAGATTTCGCCGGACGGGCGCTGGATCGTCTTTGTACAATGCCGCAACGGGCAGCTCATGCGGCCCGACAGCCAGCTTTACATCATTCCCGCGCAGGGAGGCACTGCGCGCCGCCTCAATGCCAACATGGCTCCTATGAACTCGTGGCACAGCTGGTCGCCCAATTCGAGATGGCTGGTGTTCTCGTCGAAGAGCCGCGGGCCATATACCAAGATGTACCTGACGCACATCGATGCCGACGGAAACGATAGCCCGGCGATCCTGATCGACAACACAACGGCAGCGAACCGCGCGGTGAACATTCCGGAGTTCGTGAATATTCCGGCCGATGGCATGGTGAATATTGCCATGCCTGCGGTGGAGATGTATAAGCGGTTCGATCGGGCCACGGAACTGGGCGAGAAGGGCGAGGATGCGGCGGCGATTGCTTTATGGAAAACAATCGCGGCGGAGTTTCCTGAGGACGCACGGGTTCACGACAATCTTGGCATGGAGTTGGCACGCATCGGCAAATACAATGACGCGATCACGCAGTACAAGCGTGCACTGAGTTTGAATCCGGTGTTCAGCGCGGTTCATGGACCGCTGGCCACGGCCCTGGTGAAGGCGGGACGCACCGATGATGCGCTGCCGGAGTTCGAACTGGCATTGCAGACGGCGCCCGCATTGCCTGACCTACACAACAGCTATGGCAGCGCGCTGGCACAAACAGGACGCGTGCGCGAAGCGGCCGATGAGTTCGAGGCGGCGATTCATCTGAATCCGAAATATGCGGAGGCGCACAACAATCTCGGGATTGCATTGGCGCGGCAAGAAAAGCTGGAAGAGGCCATCGAGCATTTCTCGAAAGCGATTGCGCTGAATCCACGATTTGCCGAGGCTCACAACAACCTTGGCATCGCGATGCTTTCGGATGCAGATCCAGATGCGGCGCGCGCGAAGCAGGAATTCAAGGCGGCGATCGAGATCAACCCGCGCTACGCGGACGCCGAGACCAACCTGGGCACGCTCTATCGCCAGGAAGGCAACGACGCCGAGGCGGAACAGCTCTTCCGGAAAGCTGTTGAGAGCAATCCGATGTTTGTGCCGGCGTATGTGAGCCTGGGCAGCGAGTTGCTGAGTGAGGGAAAGGTTGCGGAGGCAGGCGAGGTGCTCGAGAAGGCGCTGCGCATTGATCCCAAGAATCGAGCAGCGCAGAGTCTGCTGGCATCGATCCCAGCTCACGGAGCGCAGTAGCCTCTCCCCGTGCTTAATTCGTGTAGATGCGGACGTAATCCACCAGCATCGATGACGGAAACGGCGTGGTCGAGCTGGGCGGTCCCGGCCAGCCGCCCCCAACCGCCAAGTTCATGATGATAAAGCTCGGGCCGCTGTCGAAAGGCCAGCTCGCGCCGTTAAATCCTCCGATACTCGACGGCGTGAATGTGGCGTACGGATGGGTTGGGTCATCGATGTAATAGGACACGCTGCCTTTGCTCCAGATCATGCCATAGGTATGCCAACCGGCGGCTGTCTGTCCGCTTGGAAAGTCGTATTGCGTGCCGATGTCGCTGCCCGTGAATCCGGGCCCGTGGATCGAACCGGCATTCCAGTCTGGATTGCCGGCCGCATTCACCCGCTCCAGCACGTCCATTTCGCCGCATCCAGGCCAATTGAGCGTTGCAATGCTGTTGCCGAGCAGCCACCCCGCGGGCCAGAAGCCCTGCGCTTCGGGAACCATCGCCCGCATCTCGAACCGTCCATACTCGAAGCTGAACAAGCCCTGTGTCTTGATGCGGGCCGAATTGTAGTCGCCTTCCGGTGTCTGCGTGGCGACAATGTGCAGGTATCCGTCTATGCCGACGAAGACATTTGGGTTCGCGGGATCGCACGGGCTCACAGAAGAGTTCCACGCGCAATAATTCTCGAGTTCGTTGTTGCCCCAGCCGCCGGCGCCGGTGTCGTAGGTCCAGAATGAGGGATTCGGCTGGTTGTTGCTTCCGGTCGAATCATTGAACTCGTCGGACCATACCAGCGTTCCCGATGGAATGTTAGGCGTGAACGACTGGGTGCCCACGCTGCTCTTTGTGAAGTTGGGCGCGGTCGCGATGGCGTTAACCGTCAGGTTCGCAGCAACGAGGAAAGGCGCTTCGTACACCGGGGATGAGGTCGTGGGTGTCGAGCCGTCGAGAGTGTAGTTAATGGTGGCCCCGCCGGTGGTGGTCGCAAGACTCACAATTACGGCGCCGTTCTGTGCGTTGGTCGTCGATATGGTCGGGGTGGCAGCGGGCGGATTGTTCTGAGTGGTGGTGCCGGTGCCGGCGCCACCTCCTCCGCAGCCAGCGATCGCAGTAACTGTACATAGAAGGAATAGGATGCGTCTAAACATGGCCCAATCTCCATAGCCGCTTTCTCGTTGATATGGATCGCTAGCCGGTCCGCTTGTATTGGATGGCCTGTGCGAGTGCGGCGCTTAACCTGATTGCTTCAGTGTTCCACTGGGAAAGAACGACACAATGTGACCGGAGTCACGGGTGGCTGCTCATGCGGGCGGGCCGCGTAAACCTCGTTCGTTGGCCTATTTGTTGCCAGGTCGGTCGCTCGTGCAGCGACTCGAGGGTCGCGCAGTGACCCGGAACCATTGCCTATGCTTCGACGATTTCGCTGATCTGGACGACGCTTTCGGCGCCGCGGAAGTACTTGCGCTGATCGGCAATGAGCTCGGCTGCGTGAGTTGTGAGTGCATTCTGCATCTGGTGCGGATCATAGAAGTGAAGATGGCCGATGGCGTGGAAATGTGATGGCGCGCCGGGCGGAAAAGCGCCAATGCCGCGATCGATCTCGATTCGAACCAGGCCCATCGGATCGAGAAGACGATGCGCGAGCTCAAGGTGGGCGCTGAGGTAGTAATTCCAGTCGAAGGTGGAGCCCTCAATAGCAGGATAGAGCACGCTGACACGAATCATGGGTTCGGAATACAGCTGGACTGCCGGGGATGTCAAGGAAAAGTCGGAGCGTTTCCCGCGCCAAAATGATCCGCTACTGGAAATGCACCAGCACGTCGATCAGGTGCGGATCGGGGTCGGAGACGTTCTCAGTGCGGACCTGGGCGACTGCGTCCTTCGGCCAGTCGGCGGTATTGGCGCTCAGCCACTGCTGTAGCTGCTGGGGATTGTAGCGTTTCCCCTCCATGTCCTTCCATGCGGCGGTGAGCGTCTTTGCGGCGCCTGAGCGAGGCTCGAGACCGTCGAGCATGAGTTGACCGAAGTTGAGTTGGCCGCCCTCGGCGATGTCGATTTGCAGGTTGACAACGTGGTGGTCTTCATCGACCTCAGGCTTGGGCACCGCGCCAAAATTTGCGTAACCTGCGGACTGGTACAGGGTCTTGAGCTGCTCCAGTCCTTTGCTTACGGCGGACGCATTGAAAAGCGCGCCCTTCGTGATTGGGAACTGGCTTCGCAGTTGCGTAACCGGATAGGCTTTTGCGCCGTTGAACGTGATCTCGCCCATCTGGTACTCATCGCCGCAGCGCACCCTGACCGAAACGTCCACGACTTCCAATCCAGCCTGCTGGCGGACGTCGGTCTGCTCGGCATCCATAACGCGCGCGTCGTAGTACCCTGCATCGGCCAGCTTCTGGCGGATGCGATCCTGCAACTCGTCGAGACTGTAAGTTCCACCCTGCAGCGCGGCCGCAATCTGCTGCTGCAGTGCCGCCGGCGCATTGCCAGTCATGGTGAGGGTGCGCAGCTGGATCGGAACTTCGTTGGGGCTGTCGGTATCCTGCGCCGAAGCTGCGCCGACGAGACCGGCGAGCGCAGCGATGATCGCTACGGTCTTGATTGCAAAGATGGGAAGTGATCGTAAATGTATGCGGCTGAAGGGCTGAATCATACCTTGCTCATTACTTATTTGGACGGCTCGCACCAGAAAACGACGCTGATTCCTATCTTAAATCGGATCCATGAGCAGCTGCGGCGGGCTCACCGGCAGGTCCCAACTCGATGTAATCGAGTGCTGCCGGGTCAGTACCGCTGGGAGTGCCTTCGACGCGCAGGGTGTCGCCGCGTTTGAGCTCAATGCCGCGCGCGGTGAAGCGAGTGGAGTTGTCGCCGTTTGGCCTCCGCGAGGGCAACTCGGCGTTGGCGTCCCAGGTTGCAACGGGATGTTCGTTGACGCTGAGGGTGAAATGCGCAGCGCCGCCCTGGAGATCGAAGTACTGTACGGCGATGTTGAAGCGGCCGCGTGCACCGGTGTAGGTCCACTCGGCGGCGCAGCTGGGCGCGCCATCGCATGAAATGGCTTTGCCGCGTGAAGCGTCCTCCCACGGCGTAATGTCAATGACCTTGTAGCCGGTGAGGCGCGCATCTTCAGCTTCAAGCCGGCCCGGAAAATGCCCGGCGCGGCCATTATCATCGGGGATTCCGCTGAGCTTGTCGAAGTACTGCACGATAGCATCGCGCCACACGATGGCGTGTCCAGCCTGGTATTCGAGGCGCGGCAGCATGTTGTTGTAGAGGCCGAGATCGATGCGGCCTTTCAGCGATTCCCACTCCGTGACAAGATGCTCGGCCTGCTCGGCACCAAGATAGTGGCTGTCATAAATGTTCTGGATGATGGTTTTGCCATCGTGGAGTTTGTACGTGTACGGCTCGTGATGGAAAAAGAGGAGCAGGTCGTCGGGCGTGGTGGCCGCCGATTCGTACTCCTTCGCCACCTCGGGCGCGTACTGGCCGACGAAGCCGGTTCCCGTGGCCACAGTGCGATCAAACCCGACTCCATCGTGGTCAACCTTGTGCCACTGGCCCCAGCCGTTGCGCTCGCTCGATTCGATGTTCGGGCCGTAGTGGCTGCCAATGATGTCGGTGAGGGTTTGCATTCCAAGCGGTCCGGTGTAGTTCACATAGGCGGGCCACGATTGCATCAGCATCGTGGTGACCGTCTTTACAACGACGGGATCGTCGCTGATCGTCTGGCGCGTCCACTCTTGCGCGATCTCTTCCGCAGTCAGACTCGGGTCCCATGCAAGCCTGCCGAAGGCATACAGATTCGCGATGGCGAGCGGCGAGTTGAGCCAGTGATCCTGACCGATGCCGGCGACGCCAACCATGCCGCCCAACGGGCGGCCAAACGACTGCCCGCTGACGATGTTCTTGACCGGGGTCGATTTTCCCTCCACGCGCATATCGAAATCGAGCACGCCTTTCCACATGGGCGCGAGATAAACGAGATGTCGTTGCTGCCCGGTGTACTCCTGCGTAACCTGCAATTCAAGAGCCGCGTTGGTGCGCGTGAGGCCGCCGAACAGCGGGGAAACTGGTTCCTGCGCCTGAAAATCAATGGGCCCTTCTTTGATCTGCACGATCACATTGGGCGCGAACTTGCCATCGAGCGGATGAAAGATGTCGTAGGCGGCGCGCGCGCGATCAGCCTTCGGGTCATTCCAGTCGAGGTGGTGGTTGTAAACGAAGGCGCGGTAGAGCACCACGCCGCCGTGGGGATTGAGGGCACCGGCGAGCGTGTTGGCGGCGTCGGCGGGCGTGCGACCGTAGCTCGTCGGGCCGGGCTGGCCTTCGGAATCAGCCTTGACAGTGAATCCGGCGAAGTCGGGAATGAGCGAGTAGATTTCGTCGATCTTGGTGCGCCACCATGCCTGCACATCCGGGTCCAGTGGATCGTAGGTGTTGAGCCCGCCGATTTTCTGCGGGCTTGCGATGTCGACACTCATGGCCACGCGCACGCCCCATGGCCGCATGGTGTCGGCAATCCGTGCCAGGCCCTTGAGGTTGTCGCGTTCGAGCAGTTGTGGAGCGGCGTTGACGTTGTTCACATTGCAGCCGTTGATGCCGACAGAAGCCAGCAGGCGTGCATAAGCGGCGACCGGGGCAAGATCGTCGCGGACGTGGCCTTTGTCGAAGAAGATGCTACGGCCTGCATAGCCGCGCTCAATCGAGCCGTCGGGATTGTCCCAGTCGTCGACCCAGCGAATCGGCATGGCGGGATGCGACTGGTAGGTCGCCGGCAGCCCGCGCCCGATGGGGCGCACACGCAGCAAATCGAAAACACCATAGAGAACGGCGGGCTCGTCCGCTCCAACAATCAATACGCGGCGGCCACCCGAACTACTCCCATTGATCCAGTAGCCTTCCGGTCCGAGATCGTTCGGGATCTGCAAGCCGGGATAGGCCTGATGGAATTCCTGCACCGTGCCGAGGATGGTTTGACCTGCAACAGCTTCCGCGACACGCGCTGTGAGGGATCCGCTTGCGAGCGGCCCGAGGTCGCGCTTGAGTTCTTCGACGGCGGATTGTTCGATGGCGCCGGAGCCGAGAGCACGAATGTCACGCGGAAAGAGGGTCTCGCCATTGACCCCGGGGTAGCGCAGCCAGGCCGGATCAGCTGCCTGCGCAAGGCTGTTCGCGGGGACTGCGATGAGCGCGAGCAAAATAAGAATCAACTGCGCCGGTGCTTGATTCAATGGAAAGACTGCGGTTCGCTGCTCCACCTTCACCCCCCGATTCCCCACACCCGTTCGCGCATCTCCATTATCTGGATGCCAAGTCAGAGTGGAAAGGTCGAGGAGAGAGGAAATGAGGCGGACGAATGTTCGGTGGGGAATCAGTATCGCTTTGTCAGTGCAGCCGGGGCCGGTCCAGTTTTGCCGCCGAGAAGCCAGTCGACGGCGCCGCGAACATCGTCTTCTCTGGCTTCACCCATGATGCGGGCGACAGGACTTCCGCTGCCTTCGAGGACGATCGTACTGGGGACGATATTGCCCAACCCGAAATCGGCGAGGGTATCGGTGTCGGCGCCCACCCAGCTTTCGAGAGTGACACCCAGATTCTCGAGTTTGCCAGGAATCCTGGGACGATCCTTGGGTTCGTCGATGGAAATGAGGACAAACCTGACAGGCTTGCCTGTATAGGATGCCGAGATTTGAGAGAGCCGGGGAAGTTCCTCCTGGCAGGGTCCGCACCACGTTGCCCAGAAGTTGACCACAACGATGTCGCCCCGCAGGGCCGAAAGCTTCCGGCTCTCCCCGACGAGTGTCTTAAAGGTCGGGTCGGGGAGGCGCTTTGCAGGGAGAGGGAGGGCCAGAAGCAGGCAGAGGAACACTGCCGTTTCGGGGAAAAAGCGCAGCCATTTGCGCATAGTCTCTCGACATTACCCGAACGAAACCAACCGGCGCCTCCTCCTTTCGGTGGAGAAGGTCCTCATCCACTTTGGGGGTGCTTTTGATGCTGCCAGACTGTTAGGTTCTGGCATATTCATGCACGTGTCTTTCCCCGCCGTGCTGCACGAACTGCGTCGGGATTTTGAGGTCAGCTCACAACCGATTCACCGGAGAACAAGAAGATGAAAAGCTTCCTCTCGCCGGGCGCGGCCATCTCCGCCGCTGTCATTACCCTCCTCATCGGCATGCACCCAGTTGCGCACGCGCAGGGATGCGTTGCTGCTCACTCGCCCCAACCACTCATTTCCGGACTCGATCCAGGGTCTGAAGCCAGCGCCCGTCATTACGCGGGTACGAACATCCTGCACGGCCTGACGATCACCACCGGCTTTCGCACCTACAACTCGTTCCGGCATTACATCGGGACGGTGTACCAGGTGCAACGGCAGATCAATCACAACGCCGTGGTGAATCACGTCGACCTGTTCGAACTGGACCTGAATTACCAACTCACGCCACGATTCAGCGCGATCGCGTCGATTCCCGGGCTGGAGGCAACGCGGCACAGCCAGAGCAGCCCCACGAACTTCTACCGTTCTGGCGGGATCGGCGATATGACGGTGGGTGTGCAGTCGTGGGTGTGGCGGCCACCGACAGAGAGCCATGGGAACATCGCATTCTCTACACAGCTTAAGCTGCCGACCGGCATCAATGATGCCAAAGGCACCACGATCACCAAGAGCGGCGTTGCGCAAACCGAGCCCTTTGACGAATCGATCCAGCCAGGCGACGGCACGTGGGGCTTCAGCGTGGCGACCGAGGCGTATCGCGAGTTCTGGTGGAAGACGACTGGCTACTTTACCGGTTCATGGCTTTTCAGCCCGCAGGACACGACTGGGGTCCAAACATTCCGGCCTGCACCTGGTGAAGGCGTGGTTTCAGCAACCGACCAGTATCTGTGGCGCGGCGGATTCTCTCGGCCCGTGACGGGCGTTCGCTTGCTGCGCGGTCTCGCGCTGAGCATGGGCGGCCGCATGGAAGGAGTGCCGGTGCGGGACGCTTTCGGCAAGAGCGATGGCTTCCGGCGCCCGGGCTATGTCATCTCGATCGAGCCCGGCATGATGTATGCTCGCGGACGCTACCTCTTCTACGCCAGCGGACCCTGGGCGATGGAGCGCAACCGCAAGATCAGTGTCACGGATCTCGAGAACGGGACGCACGGCGACGCGGCATTTGCCGACTACACGATCATTGCCGGGATTTCGCGGACGTTCTAAACAGCCAAAGAGAAGAGCACGATGATTTCGGGCTGCATATGGTTCCTGCTGGAGTGGGGGAGCTGATGCGGCCCGAGGTCTTTTGGGGGGCGTGCGTCGCGCCGCCGTTATTGGACGGTGAGAGCGACGCTCGTGGATTGGGTGATCGCCGTGATGCCGTTGCTCGATTGTGCCGTGATCTTTACTGTGTAGCTGCCCGCCGGCGTAGGCAGATTATGCGGCGGCCCGTGATTGTGATAGTTGTAGAGCGGCGAACACGCGGCCGTGCCAAGCACTGAGACGAATCCGACCAGCGCGAACAACGAAAGGCGGCGCAGCCAACTGCGACGACGGGCGCCGAATGCCAGACCGATCAATCCAAATGAGCCCGGCAGCAGAACAGCCCAGGCAATACGCGTCGAGTTGGGTGTGGCGGGCGGCACCGCTCGCGCCGAGGATCCTGCCGAGGTGGCGAGCACCATGGTGCTGGTGATTCCGGCGGTTGCGTTAGGCAGGATTTCAATATTTTCCGGATTGAAGGTGCAGTTTGACTGGTCCGGCAGGCCCGAGCAGGAGAGCGTGACGAACATCGGCGCGGTCAAGGAATCGGCATTGCTCGGCGTGACGGTCGCGATAACCGAACCGGACTGGCCCTGGGCCAGCGACAGCGTCGTGGGTGCAGTGGTCACGCCGAAGCCGGGCGTGGCGCCAGACTGTGCACGCACGGGCGCGACCTGAGAGACAGATTGCTGGTGGGAAGCGTCTCCAAGATAACGAGCGGCAAGATGGTGTTCGCCGGGCGCCAGCGAGAGAACGGCGATGGCGTGTCCCTGGACGTCGAGGGCGATTCCGGCGAGCGGCTTGCCAGCATCTTCAATTGAAACCGCACCCGCAACCAGCGCTCCATCCTGACCGGTGACGGTGACGGTGAGATTTGCCTGGGTATGTCCGGCCAGATCCTGGATCTGCGTATTCAGGGTGGTTTCAGTGGCCACGCCGGCCGAGTTTGCGGCGGGGAATGCCAGAGCGGGCAGCGCCAGCGCGGTACCCAGTGCTGCAACCAACTCAAGCCGCATGCCGCGGCCCTTTAGACTTCTCACGTGCACCTGCTCCAATTGTTGGAAAAATCGTCGATCGCGCTTCTGTGACAGCTTAAGCCATTGTATCCGGCGGGGCGACGGGCAAGCGAACCGCTGCCGGGCAGGACCTTTGTCCCGATCGGGTAAGGATTGGACGTGGAAGAGGGCGAAAAGCTGTTTCTCCAGGCCTCAGGCCGTTGCGTCGATCACTCCTCGCGGAGCAATTGAGCTGGATCGACGCGGAGGGCGCGGCACGCCGGAATCCACGTGGCAATCAAGCCGACAAGGCTCATGGCCACAAGAGCGCCAATCAGGACGATGGGATCCCGCGGCGTGGCGGCGTACACCAGGTAGGCGAGCACGCGGCTGGCAAGCACTCCCAAAAGCAGGCCGGCCGAAGAGCCCGCAACGAGGAGGATCACGGGGCGCCCGAGCGCAGCCCGGACTACCTGGCCGTGGGCAGCGCCAAGAGCCACGCGGATGCCCAACTCTCGGAGGCGTTTCGAGACAGAATAAGCGGCCATACCGAAAATCCCCGTGACCGCGAGAAGCGCGGCGAGCAGACCCATGACGGCCAGCGCAGCCGTGGCGATGCGCGCCGGGAAGAGCACCAAGGCGAGGTTGTCGTTCCATGTGCGAATCTCCACCGGCAGGCCGGAATCGACTCCGCTTATCATGCGGTCGAGCGCTGGCGCGAGCTCGCTTGGCGACAGACTGGAACGCACAATGAGATTTGTATTGCCGTCGGTCCGCTGCGTTACCGGAAGAAACATCGCAGCGTTGGAATCTTCGGTGAGGGAGACATACTTTCCGTCTTCGACCACGCCGACAATTTCGAACAATGTCTTATCGCGTTCCATAAAGTGACGCCCCACTGCAGGGGACTTCCCGAACAATTTGCGTGCGAAGGTTTCATTCACAATGGCCACCTTCTGGGTGTTTGCGCCATCTGCCCAGGTAAAGTCGCGTCCCGCGAGCAGTCGGGTTTGAGCGGCACTGAGATAACCAGGCGAGATGGAGAAGTACTGGGCGTCGAAGACGCTGTTCGACGGTCGCAAGTCGGCCGAGCCTTCGCGATAAACATCGGTGTCGTCTGAGCCGCCGCTGAGCGGCACGGTATCGATTGTCCCCGCGGCGGTTACGGCGGGAATGCGCAACGCCTCGTCGATTAAACGATGCTGTATGGGCAGAGCGGAATCGTCAGAGTAGCCAGCCATGTGCATGTCGGTTTCCGCAAGCAGAGCGCCCAGTGGCACGAATCCGAACGGCGCGCGAAGGGAGCGCTCCATGCCGCGCAGAGCCACGAGCGACGCCGTCACCAGCAGCGCGCACAGGGCGATCTGCACTCCAAGCAGCAGATCGCGCAGCGTGAGGCGGCGTAACAGCCCAGGCGCTACTGCGCCGGGTTTCAGCGATTGCGCGGCGTCGGTGCGCCACACCTGCCGCGCGGGCAGCAGGCCGGGCAAAAGGCCGCTCACCAGCGAGAGAACGAACCCAATCGCATAGACACGCGCATCGGGCAGCACCGTCACGTGAATCGGGTATTCGGATACCGGCTGCCAGGCTGTGAGGCCTTTGAGCAGCAGGGCTGAAATGGCGGTTCCCGCGAGTCCTCCTGCAATTGAGATCAGCAGGGTCTCCGTCAATTGCTGGCGAACCAACCGCCAGCGAGTTGAGCCGACAGAAAGGCGAATAGCGAGCTCGCGACTGCGATCGGAAGCGCGTGCGGCAAAGACGCCGGCAAGATTTACGCATGCAGCAACGAGAACCAGTAGCGCCAGAGCCATGATGACTGCAAGGAAGGGGCGCGTTGGACCGCCCAGCAAATCGCCGAGTAGGCCTGGTTTTGTCAGGCGCGCGCCCAGGCCGTCATCGAGGACGGGATCTTCGTGCGTCATCTGGCGGGCCACCGCGAGCAGGTTTTGCGTTGCCTGCTGCGGAGTGACGCCCGGCTTCAACATGCCGAGCACATAGATGCCATGATTCTGCCGCTTCACGAGGTAGTTGTATCCCTCGATCTGCTCTTCGTTGACCATGGGAATCCAGAAGTCGGGCCAGAAGAAGAGCTCCGTGCCGTTGAAAGTGCGGGGCGCCACGCCAATGATCGTGAACGGATGCTTATCGAGATCGACAGTTATGCCAACGACGCGAGGATCGGCATTGAAGTGCGCCCGCCAGAAGGAGTCGCTCAACACGATGTATGGAGCGGAGTTGGGACCCTTCTCGTCGCTCGCGTGAAAGAAGCGGCCGAGCGCGGGCTGCACGCCAAGCAGATCGAAGTAGTTTCCTGAGGCTTCATAGATCCAGCTGCGCTGGGCCGATCCGCCCGTGCTGATGCCGGCCCCGCCGATGCGAAAGGCGGCAAGGTCGGTGAACGCGGTGTTGCGCGCTCGGAAGTCGAGATAATCGGGATACGACTGGGTGATGTAGCCGGGATGCATCTGCTCGATCTGGACGAGCCGGTCGGCATCCGGTACGTCGATGGGGCGCAGCAGCACCGCGTTGACGACGCCGAAGACAACGACGTTCGCGCCGATACCGAGGGCCAGGGTGAGGATGGCGGTTGCGGCGAATCCGGGAGAACGGCGCAGCTGGCGCAGGGAATAGCGAATGTCCCGCGACATACCTTCCAGGCTGAGGGTCGTGTCAGCAGCGGCGACGCGTTCTTTCGTCGCCGCACGGTTGCCGAATCGCACCAAGGCATCGCGGCGAGCATCGACAGGCGACATGCCGCGAGCCAGGTTTTCATCCGTGCGCAGGGCGATGTGAGCTTGAAGCTCGGCGGCAATTTCTCGGTCGACGTGAGAGCGGCGGAACAGGTTGGCGATCCGGCGGAGCAGAGCCATGATAATTCTCCCGCGTTATTCGCTTCGCAGTGCCTGCATGGGATCGATGCGTGCAGCGCGGCGGGCCGGGATCCAACTGGAGCCGAGTGCGACGGCGGCAAGCACCAACGTAATTGTGATGAAGACGAGGGGATCGTCGGGACGCACCCCTCGCAGCAGGTGGGCGACCATGCGCGCCAGGAAGAACGCCATGACGAGTCCCGTGCCAATGCCGGCTGCGGTGAGCCAGGAGGCACGGCGCAGCACCAGCGCAAGTACGCTTTGGCGAGTTGCGCCCATGGCAACGCGGACGCCAATCTCGCGTGTGCGCTCCCCAACCAGATTGGCCATCACTCCAAAGATTCCGATCGCAGAAAGAAGCAACGCGATGAGTGCATCGAGCCCCAGCATTCCGGCGCTATACATCAAACCGGTGAGGGACTCGTTCAGGTTTTGCCTCCATGTCATTTGCCCATCGAGCGGAAGTGCGGCATCGATCGTGGCGACGGCTTTGCGGGCGGGCGCCGCCAAAGCCAGCGGATTGCCTTCCGTGAAAATCGTAAAGGTCGCCCACTCCGACGGATGCTGCGCCATGTTCAGGTAGACCACCGGAGCCTGCGTATCCAGCCATAGATCATAGGTGGTTTCTTCTGCGATACCGACGATGGTCACCCATGAATCGTGACTGTCTCGGCCGCCCATGCGGATGCGATGGCCAATGGGGTTCTGATCGCCGAAGTACAGATCCGCGAGGCGGCGGCTGATGAGCGCCACCGGAACAGAATCGAGCGAGTCGCCCTGGTTGAAATTTCGCCCGGAGACGATAGCGATGTGCAATGCGTCAAAGTATCCCGGACTGACAGAGATCTGGCGGGCGCTTTGATATTTGCCGGGGATCGTCGGCCTATTCTCGATTTCGCAATCACGGACCCAGCCGTCGTCGCTGTGCGGCAGGGCTGTGGTCACTTCGGCATGTGATGCGCCGGGCAAAGCGCGCAGCTTTTCGAGGCTATCTGCGTACCAGGCTGCCTTTTTCTGCGGAGTATCGTAGCGGCTGTCCGGCAATGTAATCGAATACGTGAGCACTTTGTCCGGCTGGTAGGCATCGGCGATGTGCAGGAGCGAGAACATTCCCTTCGAGATCAAGGCCGCCCCGATCACCAGTGCAACGGCCAGCGCGATTTGCGAGACGGCAAAAAGACTGCGGAGGCGGCTGCCGCGGGATCCAGTAGAGCTGCGCCCGCCCGCTTTGAGTTGCTCGAGCGGACGGACGCGAAGAGCCTCCAACGCCGGGGTAAAACCCGATGCAAGGCCCGCCAGCGCAGCCAGGCCCAGCGAGAACAGAAGTGCACGGCCATTGAGAGATGTGTTGGACCAGCCCGGAATATAGCGGATGATGCGCTGCGGCATGCTGATGACGAGGATGTGCAGATAGGCGGCAGCAAAGATCACTCCACCGAATGATCCGATCAGCGCCAGCAGGATGTTTTCCGTCAGCAACTGGCGGACGATTCGCCATCTGGTCGCTCCAAGCGCCGATCGCATGGCGATCTCTGACCGGCGAGAAACTCCGCGCGCCAATTGCAGGTTGGCAACATTGGCGCAGACCACGAGAAGAACAAACAGCGTGGCCCCCATGATCAGCCTGTAGTACATGGGCGTCCATTCGCCGTTGATACGAGCGAGCAGAGGCTCGACACGCACCGACCATCCTGCATTGGTTGCGGGGTAATCCTTGGCAAGGCGTTCACCGATGGTGCGCATTTCGGCCTGAGCCTGCTTGAGAGTGACTCCGTCGCGCAATCTTCCGATGACGAAATAATTTCGATTTTTGCGGTCCGAGAGCTGTTGTGCTGTCGGTGCGAGGGGCACAAACAAGTCAATTGCCGCGGGATACTGCATGGTCTTCGGCATGACGCCGATGACGGTGTAGCTTCGTTGATCAAGCTCGACCTTGCGCCCACAGATGGTTGCATCGGCGCCGAATCGCCTTTGCCAGAAGCCATAATTCAGGACGGCAACAGCGTCGCGACCTGGTCGAGCTTCGCTATCGGCAAAGATCCGGCCCAGGAACGCATCCGCGCGCATCATCTGAAAGAAATTGGGCGAGGTCAGCGCGACACTGACCCGGGTCGGGTCGCCCGAACCGGTCATGCTCATGTCCGCCGCAGAGTAGGCGGCCAGGTTCTCAAATGAGGTGCTCTCCCGCAACCAGTCTGCATAGTTGGCCAGCGTTGTCTGGTCGCTGGTCCCGCGATCCTGCTGCTCAAACAGGGTCACAACCCGATCGAGATGGGGCACGGCGAGAGGGCGCAACACAACTGCGTCCATGCTGCTGAAGACTGCCGTATTCGAACCGATGCCAAGCGTCAGGGTCAAAACCGCCGTGATGGTGAATCCGGGCGAGCGGCGCAACTGGCGCGCCGCATAGCGCAGATCGAACCAGAAGCGATCCAAGCCCAGGGCGGTGTCGGCGGCCGCAACTTTCTCCTGCGTAGCGGCACGGCTGCCGAAGCGCACGAGCGCATCGCGTCGAGCTGCCTCGGGCGACATTCCGCAAGCGACGTTTTCATCGGTCCGAAGATCGATGTGGGACTGCAACTCGGCGTCGATCTCGCGGTCGACACGGGAACGGAGAAACAGATTGCTCATGCGGCGGATGATGGACATCGGGCACCTCCTCGGGTGCAGCGCGGTGCGCTAAGCAAAACGCAGAACAGCGCGAACACCTTTCACCAGCTGGTCAAAGCTCTCCTGGGCGCGCTCCAGTTGGCGGCGCCCTTCGGCGGTAAGCTTGTAATACTTGGCGCGGCGATTGGTCTCGGTCATCGCCCACTCTGAGGCGATCCAGCCGCTTTGCTCCATGCGGTGTAGTGCCGGGTACAGCGAGCCCTCTTCAACGCGCAGCAGATCGTTCGACGCGCTCTGGATATGGAGAACAATGCCATAACCGTGCAGCACGCCGTTTTGGTCGAGCGTCTTGAGGATCAGCAAATCGAGTGTTCCCTGAAGGTCGTTCTTGGCCATGTGGGTTTACCCCTAGAACTCTTTGTATAGCGAAGTCTAGGCATAGAACGCTAGGTGTGTCAAGAAAAAGCTTTCAACAATCAGCTGCCCGTCCTTCCTTTGCCGGTTGTAGAGCTCTGAATTGTCTGAGGTGTGATGGCGAACGGATCCGGGACCGGCCTACCGCGTTATCCTTTTCTGTTGAGGTGATTCGCCCATGCCTGAGACCGCCACGCGCCCGCAGCTTGCCTACCTGACCGCCGCAATGGATGAATTGAAGGCCAAGGGAACTCATTTCCGGCTGCGGATTCTCGATGATCAGCAGGCGCCGGTTTGTCACTATGACGGGCGCGAAGTCATCAACCTTGCCAGCAACAACTATCTGGGACTCGCCAACCACCCCAAGCTGATCGAAGCCGCATTGAGGGCCACGCGGGAGCTCGGAGTCGGCTCGGGCGCCGTGCGCACGATTGCCGGTACCATGCGCATCCACATGGACCTAGAAGAGAAGATCGCGCGTTTCAAGAAGGTGGAAGCGTGCGTCGTGTTCCAGAGCGGGTTCGCGGCCAATGCCGGCACAGTGAGCGCGATCCTGGGCAAAGAGGACTTCATCCTCTCCGATGAGCTGAACCATGCCAGCATCATCGATGGCGCGCGGCTGTCGCGGGCAAAGATCAAGGTCTTTCGTCACAAAGACATTGCGCATTGCGAGGAACTGCTCAACGAAGTTGCGAATGAGCCAGGTCATAAGCTGGTGATCACCGATGGTGTCTTCTCGATGGACGGTGATATCGGTCCGGTAGACAAACTGGCCGCGTTGGCCGAGAAATACGGCGCCATCATGATGGTCGATGACGCCCATGCAAGCGGCGTGCTGGGGCGCAACGGCCGCGGGTCAGTGGATCATTTCAATGTCCACGGCCGAGTCGATGTGCAGGTGGGCACGCTCTCAAAGGCCATCGGCGCGCTGGGCGGATATGTCTGCGGATCGCGCGACCTGATCGATTATCTCTACCATCGTGCGCGGCCTTTCCTGTTCTCGACGTCGCACCCGCCTGCGGTTGCGGCCACGTGCATCGCGGCCTTCGACATCCTGGAGCAGGAGCCGGAGCGCATTCAGCGCCTGTGGGACAACACGCGCTACTTGCAAGACGAGCTTCGACGCGCGGGGTTCAACATTGGCGGCATCAATACGCCGGCGACCGAGACGCCGATCACGCCGGTCATCCTGGGCGAGGGACGCGCCGCGATGGAGTACAGCCGCGCGCTGTTCGAGGAGGGCGTGATGGGCACTGGCATTGCCTTTCCCACCGTGCCTGAGGGCAAGGCGCGCATACGCCTCATCGTGACCAGCGAACACACGCGGGAGCAGCTGGATCGCGCCCTGGAGACGCTGGAGCGCGTCGCGAAGCGGATGGGGCTGCTTCAGTGACCCGAGCAGGCAGCTGTTAATTGCGTGGTCGTCGTGCTGGTCGGATCTTGCCATGCAGGCGATGGAGCGCTGAACCATTGCTTCGCACAGCGGTAGAGCGATTGCATCTCGGGACGGGTTGAATTGTCGTGCACCTCTTTGATCTGACCCGGTGTCAATGACCAGTTGAGCGGATCGGTGTGAGCCTTGTCGGTCGACCAGAGGTCGGCGAAGACAATAGCCTGAACCGCAATCTTGCCGTCGTAGGCATGTTCCAGCAACTCGAGCGACGACTGATCGCGTGCCGTAATGCTTTCGTGTCCTGCCTGCCAGAACCCCAGCAGCGGGCCGGTGACCTGGTTGAACAGATTCCAGATCGAGTTGGACTCCACGTGGTCGGGATTCGTCTCGGGTCCGGAACCGCTGATGCCTCCGCTATTGCGAATCTCGATCAGCACAATGCGGACTGGGCCGTTCGTGTTTGCCTCCTGTTGTTGCGGAACCGGTTTTTCCGCATTCGCAGCCGGAGCGGGGGCGGTTGCAGAGCTCGACGTCGTCGGAGGAGTTCCGATGGCGTAATGCAGAAACTCCAGCGCCGATGCGGTGCCGTCGTTGTCGTAGTAGCCTCCGTCGGCGAAGTGAACGCTTTCAGGCGAAGCGTCGAGTGTCAAAGGCACGCGCGCCTGCGACGAGACAAAAGGAAAGGTTGCCGACATCTGCGCCGCGGTAGCGAGGGGCAGATCCGGGGCGGCCGAGCTATCTGTGTATTTGGTGAATGTGGCCAGAAACGATCGTGCTTTGTAGTTTGGACCGGCCGGTTCGATGCTTTCATCGGGAATGCGGTAGTTGGCGAGGAGAAATCGCTCGCCATTTTCAACGGTGGTTGTATTCATGGTGAACGCGGGAAACCCGCGGTCCATGGCGCTGAGATCGGCAACCGTCAACTCCTGTTCGGTAGGTTGATTGGCCGTTTGTGCTTGCACCAGATCGTTGAGCGATATCGAGGAAGTGGAGTCGAGCCGGCAAAAGGGATCGTTGAGGTTGCGCGCGAAGGCCTGGCGCAGGGCCCATGTGCGATCTTTGCCGAGGGGCAGTGTACCCAGATCGCTCACGCCGGGCGAGGGCGCCTCGAATCCCGGCAAAACGGCTTTGGGAATGTCGTAATACACGAGGCCCCACCCTACCGCTTCGAGGCTCGAGCATTGCGCGGCCATCGCCATGCGATCCCAATCCCAGCCGCCTCCGTTGGCTTTCGGGTCCAGTTCGCGCAGGTACGTGTAGAGCCCTGCGCTGCCGCCTGAGACCGTGCTCAACAGCAGGAGGTGATCGTGGAACGATCCTGCTCGGGGGTCTTGCACAAACGTGGTTTCGAGCTGCTGCAAAACCGCCGCCGTCCATGCGGCAGCATGGATGCCACCTCCGGTGGAAGTGACGACGATCAGCGGTTCACCAGGATGCGCCGCCAGCTTTTCGTCAAGGATGTCGCGGGGCGTGGGGAGATTCGCGGGCGCGGGTCGGGTTGCCGTGGAAAGATAGTGCTCCTCCCGTCCGCCCTCCCAATGGAAGATGCGGGGAAGCGCCAGAGCGACGAGAATCGTAGCGAGGACGGGGACCCGATAGCGATCGGCGAAGAAGGCAATGGCTCCGACCGTCCACGACAAGGAGATCACGAGGATCAGCACGAGTGCAAGGATGGGGAAGCGCTCCGCATCTTCGTATTCGTAGAGCAACGGAACGGCGAGCCCAAACAGGAGCACAGCGATCGAAAAGAAAATCTTCCAGCCCCGCAGAGCCTTTGCTGTTGCTGGTGCGGATCGTGCCGTAAGGACCAAAACGATCAGCAGCAACCCAAATGCGAGATAGAGAATCGTGAAAACCCTGGACCACGAAGGAACGGGCACGGGCGCCGTCATCGGCCAAAGAACCCAAAACAAGAGATAAAAGCTGAAGGCCGCCAGCAACGAAAAGTAGTGACACTCATAGAGGTCTCCGGCGGGCGCCCAGCGGTAGCCCGGGACCTGAAACAGCATGCGAACCCAGTTGAATGAAAGCGGAAGGTCTGCTAATTCGAGCGCGTCGCCCATGTTTTGCGTTGCCGGACTTGAGCTGAGGAAGAACCAGCTCCGGGGAAACAGGAGCGTGCGTGCAGCCGGGCGACCGACTGTTGTGGCCATCCGCGAAGCCGGTGAAGGCCGGTAAGTGAGGTAGTAGAGCGCGTTCACCACGTACCAGAAGAGGAGCGCGAGCGCGACGCCAAAGGCAAGTCCTTGCCAGATTCGTGCCGCGACGACGCCTTCGCTCTTTCCGTTTACGACGAAATACCAGAAGACGATGATGTTGTTGACCTGGGCGAGCAGGGGAGCCACCCACTCGAAGCGGATGCCGTCGTCGGCCAGCAAGCGCAGGAGCAGATTCGGGCATTTGTCTCCAAAGCGCTCCTCGCCGTTGATGGCGACGATGCGGGCCATGATGAGCGCCACACAGCTTGCCGAGAAAAGGAAGAAGCCGACGCAGAGATATTGCCCCCCGCGGGACGGAGTGACGATGCCGCTGACCAGGCTTCGCGAAGGAGTCGCGTTGGCCCAGACCAGCAGCAGCGGAAAGATCCAAAGCAGGATCGCGAACCGCATGAAGTAGAGGTAGCAGGCCCAGGGCGCGAGCCGCTTGCGCAGGGCAAACCCGATGCACACCAGGACGACGATCGCAGCAATGGTCATACCCATGATCGAACCCCCGAAATGGCTACAGCGAGAAAGCTGATTGCCATTTCAAAAAGAGATAGGAATGAGAAGCCGCAGATAAGCCTGACGCTCCGGAGATCAGAAGAACCTGCAAACCTCCGGAGACGCAATCACAGCAGTGAAGCAGAGAAGGGGCACAGCAAGCATAGCGCCGATTCGGGCGAGGTCAAGTAATCTACGCTGTTGCGAAAAGAGTTACTACGCAGGCGCGTTGGCGGCGGCTCTATATTATGGAGAAGGAACACACTTCATCCACCCGGCTTGAACGCATGATCGCTCATCTGCGCGGCAAACTGATTCATAAGCAGCCCGGCCAGGCTATTGTGGAAGCGGCCGGCGTCGGCTATGACGTCGCCATCTCCGTGCCGACATTTACAGCGCTGCCGTCGGTGGGAGCTGAAGCCTCATTGCACATCCACACGCAGGTCAGCGACGACCAGATCGCTCTGTTCGGGTTTCTCGAAAGCGAAGAGAAGCGGCTGTTCGAGCGGCTGATTACCGTGAGCGGCGTGGGCCCGCGGCTCGCCATCAAGATGCTCAGCGGGCTCCAGCCCGATCGCACTGTCCAAGCCATTCGCGCGCAGGATCATGCCCAGTTGACGCGCATTCCCGGAGTGGGCAAGAAGCTGGCCGAGCGCCTGGTTGTTGAATTGAAGGACAAGCTCGAGGATTTCGCTGTCGCTCCTGCACCCGCGGCTGTCCAGGGACCGGCGGTCGATGATGTGCTTTCGGCCCTCGTGAACCTCGGCTACCAGAGGCCTGCGGCTGAAAAGGCGATCGAGCAAGCGACGGCAAAAGGCAAGGCACTGTCCGGAGACTTCGATGGGTTGTTCCGTAGTGCGCTCAAAGTCATCCGCTGATAATTTCCGCGGTTTTGAGCGCAAACCCTCTTCGCCCCTGGGGGTCCGCTCACGCCAATACCAAACGAAAGAACTGGATTTTCGATCTAGTTTTGCTGCGTTATCATGGGTCCCGCCCTTCCCCGTCCGTCGGAGGCCGAGTCGTGGTTGCCGTGCAGTTCCGTACGTTGGTACTAGCCGCGTGTTGGTTCCTTACCCTGAGCGGCGCCCGAGTTTCGGCGCAAAACACCGTCTCCACCGGTGGTGCGCAGAAGCCGCGCTACGACGCGCAGGGCCGCGTGATTACAGCAGGCGGCTTTGTCGAAAGCGGTCCAGTGATCTTTCAGGACGTGACCTTGGCTGCTGGTCTTGGGAACTGGCGGCACGTGATGGGTGGGCCCGAGAAGACATTCATCCTCGAGTCGAATGGCTCAGGCGTGGCTCTCTTTGATTACGATAACGACGGCTGGCCCGACATCTATCTCGTCAACGGATCCACGTTTCCCGCACTAGCTGGGAAAGAGGCTCCGCCGCACGCCGCCCTCTTTCACAACAACCACGACGGCACATTCACTGATGTGGCTACGCAAGCCGGCGTGACCAACGATCGATGGGGTTTCGGCGTGACCATCGGGGATTACGACAACGATGGATGGCCCGACATCTTTGTGGCCAACTATGGAAAGAACCGACTCTATCACAATAATCGCGATGGGACGTTTTCCGACGTGGCCGAAAAAGCGGGTGTCGCGCTTGGCAACTGGTCCGCAGGCGCCTCGTGGGGAGACTACGATGGTGACGGGTTGCTCGACCTTTTCGTCAGCGGGTACGTGCACTTCGATCTGAACAGGCTTCCCTATCCCAAAAGTGAAGTTGTTGGATACGCCGACTGCGGCTTTCGCGGCATCAATGGACTCACATGCGGCCCGCGCGGCCTTGAGGGCGAGCCCGACCACCTCTTCCATAACAACGGCGACGGCACATTCACCGACGTCAGCGTGAAAGCCGGCGTCGCCGATGAAAAGAACAAATACTATGGACTCACCGCGATTTTTGCCGATGTGGACGATGACGGCAGACCCGATCTGCTGGTTGGCAACGACTCCACTCCGAATTACCTTTATCGCAATCGCGGCAACGGTACGTTCTCCGACGATAGCTATTCCTCTGGCTTCGCCTTCAACAAGGATGGACGCGAAGTCGCCAGCATGGGCCTCGGCATCGGAAGCTACCTCAATAACGGGCGTGCGGACGTGGCCCTCACAAATTTCTCCGACGATTTCAAGGTTCTCTATCGCAACGACGGCGACACCTCGTTTACTGACGTTAGTAATCGCGTTGGTATCGCCGACATCTCCATCCCGTTCCTCAGCTGGGGCGTCGGCCTCATCGACTACGACAACGACAGTTGGAATGACCTTTTCATCGTGAATGGTCATGTTTTTCCCATTGCAGACAAATCAGGCTGGGGATCGACCTATGCGCAGCGCCCTTTGCTCTTTCACAACACACATGGTGGTAAGTTCGATTACGTGCCGCCAGTCGTGAATACAGGCCTTGCTGTATTGTTGAGTGGACGCGGGGCCGCGTTTGGCGATCTCTTCAATGATGGCAAAATCGATGTCGTGATGACACCCGTCGACGGCAGCGCCGTGCTGCTGCGCAACGTCAACCCCGACCATCATCATTGGGTCGAGTTGAAACTAGTAGGCGGCAAAGGCAGCCCGCGCGATGCGGTGGGCGCGAAGGTATTTCTGAAAGCCAACGGCACGCGGATGCGCCAGGACGTGCTCAGTTCGGGCAGCTACATCTCCTCCAACGACAAGCGCGCGCACTTCGGTCTCGGCGATGCCACCGTGGCCGGTACGGCCGAGATCCACTGGCCAACCGGACACGTCGAGTTTGTTCGGTTGCCTGCGGTCGACAAAATCTATACCGTGACAGAATCGAAGGGCATCACCGACATTCTCTGCACCAAAGAGCCGTGCAAGATACGCAAGCCTGCAGCGCGCTGAAGGCGATGTGAAGCAACTTCTAGCTCTTGCTGCTTGCTCGATGGAGTTCCTTGTGAATACATGTGCAAATCGCAATGCCGCGATTTCGATAGACTTTGAGGCATGGCAGGAAAACAGAAGGCAACTCCCCCCGCGCCACTCCCCTATCTGGGCCCTGCCGCGATGACGTTTCTTCGTAATCTGGCCAAGCACAACGATCGCGCGTGGTTCCAGCCGCGCAAGGCCGAGTTCGAAGCGCTGCTGCGTGATCCGATGCTGGCCATCGTTCGCAAAATCACCGACGCCATGATGGACTTCGCGCCCAATCATGTGCGACCCGCCGAGAAATCGCTGTTCAGGATTTACCGCGACACGCGCTTCAGCAACGACAAGCGTCCTTATAAAACGCATGTCGCCGCGTGGTGGACGCACATGGGATTCGACAAGACATCGGGCGCGGGTTACTACTTCCACGTCAGCCCAAAGGAAGTGATCATCGCTGCGGGCGCGTACATGCCGGAGAAGGAGCAACTGGCCGCGATCCGGCACTGGCTGCTCGATCATCACGAGGAGTTCCGCAAGATCGTGAAGAAGCCCGCGGTGCGAAAGACGTTTGTCGAGTTTGAAGGCGACGCGCTGACCCGGCCGCCGAAAGGGTTTCCGCCGGATCATCCGGCAATCGACCTGATCCGCTACAAGCAGTGGGGCATGAGTGTCGCGCTGCCACCAAAAACCGCGCTGCAAGCGAGCTTCGCGGCTACGGTGATCCGGCACTTTCGGCTGCTCGCGCCCATGGTCGACGCCTTGAACACGCCCATTGCGGCGGCGTTTGCTCCGAAGAAGAAGGTGCTTTTCGGCCTCCGCTGAGAATCTGCCGGCAGACGCATTTCGCCGCAATTGACGCGGTTCTGAATGCCCTTGAAGGCAAAAACCGGCCATTTTCGGCCTAAAATCGGCAAAAAAGGCAAAAAACCCTAAAAAACCTGTGGAAAATCGAAGTTTTTCCATTGACTTTGCCCGCCCGCAGGTTGCATTGTTACGAACGACGGGTTCTAAAGAACCCGCATGAATAAAGGGTTTTCGTGCAAGCTGAGCTCCACTGGCCCTCCATCATGCGGTACGCAAGACGGCTTTCTCAGGAAATCTTGATCAGGCCAGAGCGGCGGGAACCCCGGTAAAACCGGCTGCCCCGAGGGCAAGCCCAGAAGGAGAACATGACATGGCAACTGGCATGACCAAGACCGCCCTGGTGCGGCATATGGCCGAGAAGCTCGAACTCACCAACAAGCAATCAGCCGCGTATATGGACCTGCTGGCGGAGACCGCCATCAAGGAAACCAAGAAGAACGGCGTTTTCATCATCCCCGGAATCGGCCGCCTGGTAAAGGCAGAGCGGAAAGCCCGCATGGGGCGCAATCCGCAGACCGGCGAAGCCATCAAGATCAAGGCGAAGACGGTCGTGAAGTTCCGCGTTGCCAAGTCGGCAAAGGACGTCATCGCTCCTCCCAAGAAGTAGCTTTCGGCTGGCGGACACACCCGAAGGGGAGAGGCCTTCGTGCTTCTCTCCTTTTCTATTTGAGCGCGGATTTTTTGCGGTCAATCAGCACGGCTCGTCATCCAATGCAGCATGGCGAGCTCAGCATCCCTCGGACCTCTTGCTTCCTCCAGTGCACCCGTTCGCGGTTCGGTCTTGACACTTCTACGGCTTGAAGGACTGGCGGTCGCGGCCATCACAGTAATTCTCTACGCGCGCACCGGCGCCAGCTGGTGGCTGTTCGCCGCGGTGTGGCTCGTTCCCGATCTCTCCATGCTCGGTTATCTGCACTGTTCTTGCTGGGGTGCGCGCGCTTACAACGCAGTGCACACGTATATCGGACCTGCGGTGCTGGCTCTCTTCGGTCTCGTCGCTGGTGCGCACTATGCGCTTCCCGTTGCGCTCATCTGGGCCAATCACATCGGTGTGGACCGTCTGCTCGGCTACGGATTGAAATACGGCGACGGGTTCGGCTTCACGCATCTCGGACGGCTGGGCAATCAGCGCGAAATTACGTCGCAGAACTAGGTGCTTCGGGCGGAAGCAGAGCGCGCGTCACCAGCGACAGACCGAAGCTGACCAAGATGGCGCGGCCCATCAGCCGGTTGTCATACGTCCACGAGAGAAACGCCAGCGCAACGAAGACGCCAATGGGCGTCAGCTCGGCCATCACTGCGCGAAGCCACCGTGGTCTCGCGCCTGCCGAGGCGACATTCGTGCGCAGGCGCGGAAAGAGGCGAGGCACGTCGCGCAGGTAGACCTTGTAGGGTTCGCCCAACTCGGTGGAGAGAAAGGCCTCCTCTCCGAAGATCAGGCGCATGGCGAAAATCGTGATGAAGAAGATCGCACACAACGCGCCCGTGGGGGGCATGATGAATCCCATGGCGACCACCATGAGCCAGAGTCCGAGGTAAAGCGGGTTGCGCACAAAGCGATATGGGCCGTCGGCCATCACGGTGCCCGCTTTCATATTGAGGTTGTGGACGGTTGAAGTGCCAAGGTAAGCCGTGCCCCAGACGCGCAACACCGCTCCCAATGCGGCGATGCAAGCGGCGGCGATGATGACGATTGGCGTGGCGATGGCGAAGCTCGCGATGCTGTACCGGCTCAATGCGAGCGCGAGCCATTCCAGGACCGAGATGCGACGGCCGATACCCCACTGCTCGATCCACGGAGCCCAGAATCCGAGAATGATAGTGGCCGCGTTGATCGCCATTCGCAGACGAAACTCGATTGCCGTTGCGCGCATTTTGGTTGGTCCCGCATGGGAGTGTATCATCCGCGCAAAAAGAAGCGTGGTGTAGCTCGCGCAGCACCACGCCGGCCCAGAAGGCCACATGAGACGTCGTCTTAGTCAGTCCGCATGGCCACCATGGGATCGACCGAGGCAGCGCGGCGGGCCGGTGCCCACGCAGCCGCCAGCGCAACTATTCCCATCAGCAGAGCAACCGCGCAGAACGTGATCGGATCGAGCGTGCTTACTTCAAACAGAAAACTGCGCAATGCCCGGCTCACGGCTAGCGCGCCGAGCAAGCCGGCCAGGCAGCCTCCAAGCGCCAGCAGCAGGCTTTGACGGATCACCGAGAGGACGATGTGGCGCCGCTGTGCCCCCAGCGCCAGCCGCAGGCCGATCTCGCGGGTACGCCAGCTCACGATGTAAGCAATCAAGCTGTAAACTCCCACCGCGCCGATGATGACGGCCAGTGTTCCGAATCCGAGCAAAAGAACAGCGAGAGCGCGCGGCGCGGCGACGGAGGATGCGACCACCTCGTTCAATGCGCGAACCCGCGTGACCGGCACGAGCGAATCGATGCCCGTCACGGCCCTGCGAAGTCCTGCAGCAGTTTCCGTGGGCGTTGCACGCGATCGCAACACCACATACATCGTCGCCTGCGCGCTCGCTGGAGTCATGGGCAAGTAGACTTCGTCTTCGAAGTCGCCTTGGAGTCCGCCTTCGCGCGTGTTGGCAACGATCCCGACGACCTCTACGGCTTTGTCCGCGACCCAAACCGTTGGCGTCGGCTCGTCACTTACGTTCATGAGGTGTTTCCCGATTGGGCTTTGGTTCGGCCACAGGCGCTGTGCCATGCGTTCATTGATGACCGCAGCGTGTGTGGCTCCCGAAGCGTCCTCTTCGGTCAACAATCGTCCGCGCACCAGGTGCAGCCCAAGCACATCGAAATAGCCGGGAGACACGATGCGGCCCGCGGCCACCAACGCTCCCTGGCGCGGAGGACGAGGATGGTTTTCCGCATCGTACACGTAATTCGTATCGTGGCCGCTCAGCGGCAACAGGTCAGTCAGGCCGATTGCCTGCACGCCGCTAATTCCTTGCGCCTGCTGCAGCAGCGTTTCGAAAAACGAATGGCAGCGGCCTTGTTGGCTGCACGCGCCGGCATCGAGCGCCGCCTCTGCCGTGACCGTGTGATCGGTGCGGAAGCCCGGATCGACCTGCGAAATCTTGTACAGGCTATGCAGCATGAGACCTGCCGCCGTGATCACCATGACGGAAAGGCCTATCTGCGCGATGACCAGGCCCATCGAGACACCAAAACTCGCTCCTCGCGTGGTGACCCCGCGGCTGCCTGCCCGAAGCGATGCCAGCAGATCGATGGAAGCCATCTTCACGGAGGGCACAAGGCCGAACAGGATGCCGGCAAGAATCGATGCGCCCAATGTGAACAGAATGTCGCTGGTGTGAAGAGAGACGTCTTGAATGCGCGGCGTGTCACCGGGCAGCAGTTGCAGAAAGACGCGCAGGCTGATCAATGCTGCGCCAAGGCCCACGGCGCCGGCGGTTACTCCCAGCACCACGCTTTCAGAAAGCAGCTGTTGAATGAGTCTGCGAGTTGATGCACCGAGGGCGCCGCGAACCGCGATTTCGCGTTGACGCGCCGTGGCGCGCGCCAGCATGAGGTTGGCGACGTTCGCGCAGGCGATCAGCAGAATGAGACCCACAGCTCCGAAAAGGAGCATCAATCTAGGCCGCATGGCGCCGGTCTGCGCCTCGAGAATGGGCACGACCGTCATATCCGACGCCCAGATATCGGGCATGCGCCAGGGAAACATGGGTAGAAGGATGCCGTGCAAGCGGCGTAACTCCGCCTGCGCCTGTGCGGGAGCAACACCGTCAGCCAGCCGCCCAAACATGTGCAGGTCGAAAGTCGTCCATGGATCCTGCGCATCCTGCGGCCGAAACGAGACCGGGATGAGGAACTGCGTGTCGGCATATGGAAAGCGCACGCCCGCGGGCATCACACCGATAATGCGGCGCGAGACGCCATCGATGCGCAAGGTGCGGCCCAGAGCGGAAGGCGCGCCGGCAAAATGCTGGCGCCAGTAGCCATAGCTGAGAACGACATCATGATCCTGCCCAGCGATTGCATCTTCGGGCTTGAAGAAATTTCCCGCGGCGGGACGGATGCCCAGAGCGTCGAGCGCATTGACCGTGACCGTAGCGCTGAACAGGCGCTCAGGGACGTCGTTATCGGCCACGTTCGATTCGGCATCATCGCCGTAGCCCGCAATCGAAGAGAACGCCTTGGAGTTTGCCCCGAGCGCGCGAATCCAGCCCTTGGGGGCAATCATCGAATTGGTTCCGGTGATGCGCATCAGACGATCCTGGTGCGGATAGGGCAGAGGCCGCAGCAGAATCGAATCGACCAGGGTGTAAATCACGGTGTTCGCGCCGATGCCCAGAGCCAGCGTGAGCACGGCTGTCAGTGTGAACCCTGGTGCTTTGCGCATCTGGCGAAGCGCGAAGTGCACATCCTGCAGGATGCTTTCGATGGAGGGTAGCGAGGCGCGGTCGCGATAGGCCTGGCGTGTCTGCTCCTGGCCGCCCAGGCGAATGAGAGCCTGGCGGCGTGCTTCTTCAGGAGTGAGGCCGGCTCGCACGCCGTCTGCGGTGTGCAGTTCGATGTGGCTCGCCAGCTCGGCATCGATTTCACGCTGCATGTGGCGGGAGCCTAACAGCCGCATCCAAAGCGCTCTAAGTTGTCGCATACTGAATCTCCTATTCCGTTCGCAGCGCTTTCATGGGGTCGACCGAAGCTGCGCGGCGCGCTGGAATCCAGCAGGCCGCCAGAGCAATGGTGATCAGGAACGGCGGCACCAGCGCAAAGGTCAGGGCATCGTGCGGCTGAATTCCATAAAGGAAGCTTCTCGCCATTTTGGCGAGCATCCAGGCCGCCGGCCAGCCGAGCGCGATGGCGATCAGGGTCAGCACAAGCCCCTGTCGCAACACGAACCGCTCCACGGTGCCCGGTCGCGCGCCCATCGCCATGCGGATCCCGATCTCGCGCGTGCGACGGGTTACGGAATAGCTCATCACCCCATACAGTCCAATGGCTGTCAGGACGATGCCGATACTCCCGAAGATGCCGAACAGCATCGCGGCGACGCGCGGCAACACAAAGGCGGTGCGCACATGCTCGTCCATCGTCTCCTCGTTGAAGATGGCCATGGCCGGATCGAGCGCATACACCTGCCGGCGAACCGGCTCAAACAGCGCAGCCGGATTCCCGGCGGCCTTGACCACGAGCGTGTATCCCATCAGAGACGGATCGCCCGCCACGCTTTGCACCAGCGGCCGATAGAGAATGGCGCGATCTGCTTCACCGACCGAACGCGATTTCGCATTGCCGGCAACGCCAATGATTTCGTAGGTGACATCTCCGCCCTTCACACGCTGGCCGATCGGATTGACATGCGGAAAGAGCCGGTGTGCGAATTCTTTATTGATGATGGCCGTTTTGAGCCCGTCCGCGGTTTCGCTGCCGAAATCGTGACCTGCGAGTAGCGGCGTCCCGATCGTCCCGAAATAACCGGGCGTGACCATATAAAGTTCTGCGTACGTCATTCCCGCGTCTTTGCCCGACTCGCCCGCGACTGTAAATCCTTCGCTGCGATTGCCGCCGGTGAGCGGAGGCACGTCGGTCACGACCGCCGAAACAACGCCGGGCAAGGCTCTGGCGCGCTCCTCAAGCTGGTTGAGAAACACGATGGTGCGGTCCGCCGAATAGCCGTGCACACGCGGGTCGATGGAAAGAACCATCAATCCGCGCGGCTGAATGCCGATGTTGATGGCTGCTGCGTTCTGCAAGCTGCGCAGAAACAGGATGGTCGCCGACAGCAATACGACCGACATTGCGATTTGCGCAACCAGCAGCACATTGCGTAATGAGAAGCGCCGTCCTGCGCGAGCCAGTGGGTCTTCGCCCTTGAGCGCATTTACCAGGAAAGGCCGCGAAGCCGCCCATGCCGGCCCAAGCCCCAGCAGGGCTCCGCACACAAACGTCAGCACGAAGGTGAAGGAAATCACTCGCCAATCGATGCCTATTTGCAGGTCGAGGGGAACCGGAGCGGGAAGACGAAGCGTTGACAACGCGCGCGTGGCCCAGAGCGACAGCAGCAGGCCCACCACAGCGCCGCTCAGCGCGAGCAAGGTACTTTCAAACAGGAATTGGCGGCGCAGGCGATTGCGGGTTGCCCCCAGCGCGAGTCGGACGGCCATCTCTTTCTGTCGCGCCACGGCTTGTGCAAACAACAGGTTGGCCACGTTGGCTCCGGCAATCGTCAGGACCAGTAAAACAATCCCCATCAACCCGGAAAGAAACACGACCACAACCGACTTGATGTTTGGCGGGAGCGATCCTGCCTGCTCTTCATAGAAGGTGCTGTCTTTGTCGGTCGCCGGATAGGCGCGCTCATATCGGGCCGCTAGCGTCTTCAACTCCGCATCCACGGCGCTGTGCGAAACGCCGGGACGAATGCGCGCTTCGACAGCAAGCCAGTGGTATTCGCGCGAATCGCGCGGCGGTAGATTCGGCACAAGATGCGCGGTGATTCCGAGAGGCACCCAGAATTGCGCGTAAAGGATCTGCTCGGCGCCATGGAAGGCAGCCGGCGCAATCCCGACGACGGTGAAGTTGCGGCCCGAAAGCAACACTGACTTTCCGGCGATGGAAGGATCGGCGTTGAAGCGGCGGCGCCACAAGGTTTCACTCAGCACCACGACCGGAGCCGCCTCATCATTCTTCGCAAATCCACGGCCAAGAACCATCGGCAGTTCGAGCACATCGAAGAAGTTTGCGGTGACGCCCTGGCCCCAGACGCGCTCGGGTTCGCCGGATCCTCCAATCGAAGCCGGGATCTGGTCGTAGTAGGCCGCAACGCCCGAGAACGAATGGGCGTCGTCACGCACATTCTCAAAAAGCGGAAAAGGAAACTTGTTGCAACAGCGGTCGCCCTTTTGCATCGTTGAAAGCGTCAGCAGCGTGGAAGGGTCGCCCACCGGCGCGGGCCGCAGCACGAATCGGCTCACCATCGAGAAAATGGTTCCGTTGGCGCCGATGCCGAGCGCAATCGAGAGCATCGCAATTGCCGTGACTCCCGGGTGCTTCACGAGCGCGCGGAGACTGTAGCGCGTGTCCCGCACCAGATTCTCGAGCGAGGAAAGGATGCGGCGCTCGCGATGAAGCTGCCGCACCTGCTCCGCACCCCCAAGGCGAATCAGCGCCTGCCGGCGTGCTTCCTCGGGTGAAACGCCGGCTCGGATCTCGGAGTCGATGTGCATGGCAAGATGCGATTCGAGCTCTGCACGGAATTCGTCGTCAGCGTGGCCGGGACGCAACATGCCGAAAACGCGCACCCAAAGTGCTCTCAGCTTTCGCATCATTCCTCCCTCTCACGCTTCGGCTGTCGGGCTGAGAAACCGGGCGAGGATCTCGGTGGTCTGCTCCCAATCGGCGGCGGCCTTGCGCACCTGGCGCTCCCCGGCCTTGGTCAGTTCGTAGAACTTCGCTTTGCGGTTGTTTTCTGAGAAGCCCCACTTCGCGCGGACATAGCCTTCCTGCTCGAGCTTCAGCAGCGCGGGGTAGAGCGTGCCGTAGTTCAGCTCCAGCAGATCGCCACTGGTCTGCTCGATGCGCCGCGCCAGTCCGTAACCGTGCTGCGGGCCCATCATTTGCAGCGTCTTCAGCACCATCAGGGCCAGCGTGCCCTGCCATACATCGGTCTTGCCACCCATGCTCCGCTCTCCTATGGCGAACCAATAGAACAGAGCATATGCGAAGCCCTATGGGAACGCAATAGGAACAAACCTTAATTTTTCTTGAGAAGGATTTTGTGACGAATGGAGGTTCAATATGTGCGGCGAGCGCGCTCTACAGTCGCGCAAGTGCTGGCTGTAACTGTACCCGCGCAGTGCTTGCTACTTCGACGGATCCACCAGCGCGCCGTACACCACCGAGCGGCTCAGGTATTGCAGGTTTTCGCTCGCTGGTCCGGCGTTCATGCGCTGGATCATTCCTACAAACACGATGTCGTTCGTTGGGTCGATCCAGAACCAGGTGCCCGCCGCTCCATCCCAGAAGAACGTGCCCTTACCCTCGGGCAGGTTGGCCATCGGCGGGTCGAAGACCACCGCGCAGTTGTAGCCGTATCCAAATCCGGGCCGCATCACCTGGTAGCCGATGCGGAACTGCCCGGTCAGCAGGTTCGACGTCAGATGATTCGAGCTCATGAGGCGCACACTGGCCGGCGAGAGGATACGAGCGCCATTCAGCTCGCCATCATGCGCCAGCATTTCAGCAAAGCGGAAATAGTCTTCCGCGGTGGAGACAAGCCCGCCTCCGCCGGAAGGCATGCCTGGTTCCTTGGCAAAATCGCGCCTGTTCACCACGCCCGGCCCTGACGTCGAAAGGCCGCCCTTGGGATCGACCCAGTATACCGTGGCAAAACGTGACCACTTATCCTGCGGCACGTAAAATCCGGCATCCTTCATTCCCAGTGGCGTGAAGATGTGGGTGCGCATGAAATCAGGCAGCGACACGCCCGAAAGCTTCTCGACGATGTAGCCCTGGATGTCCATCGATACGGAGTAGACCCACTTCGTTCCCGGCTGGTAGAGCAGCGGAATCTGTCCGAGCCGGCTCACGAATTCGTGCAGATCCTTCGACTCGAAGAGATGGGCATCGCGATACATGTGGTCGACCGCCGTGTCGCCGAAGAGGCCGTATGTGAAGCCGGCGGTGTGCGTCATCAACTCGGCCATCGTGGGAGGATGGTCGGGATCGACGAGATTCGGCTTGCCGTCGGCGCCTGCGCCCGCGTAGACCTTGAGATGCGCGAACTCGGGAATGTATTTGGAGATGGGATCCGAGGGCAGCCACTTGCCTTCTTCGTACAGGATCAGCATGGCGACCGCGGTGACGGGCTTGGTCATCGAGTAGTCGCGGAAGATCGTGTCCTTGCTCATCGCGGTGTGGCTGGCGATATCGCGCATGCCGTAAGTGCCGTAATCGATGACCTTGCCATGACGCGCGAGGATGGTGACAACGCCTGCCACCTGTTGATCCTGCACAGCCTGCTGCATCAGCGTGTGAAGGCGCTCGAGCCGCTCTGACGAAAAGCCCACCGTCTCCGGTTTCACCTGCGTGAGATCGATAGTGTGCTGCGCAGACGGTGGCTTCGCGTGCAGCTCCTGGGCAACTGAGCAGGTCGAGCCGAGGGCAATCGCGAGAAGTCCGCAGAAAAGAATCGCGGAGTGGAGCGGTCGATGAAATCGCATCAAGGTCCCCCGAAAGGCCGCACTCCTGCGGAGAAAACCCCGCTGCGCCGAAGCGCAAATGACCGTGCGGCTAAATGCCGGAACCTTTATAGCAGACCGATCGCATGACGCAGTGCGGAATCCCGCGCCAGGGCTGCGATCAGTAGATCAGCTTGAGAGAGAACTGGATCTGCCGCGAATTGCCGGCCGTCTTGCTGATCTCGCCAAAGCCGGCGCCGTTGAGGATGTTGGCCGGCAGACCCATGGTCACGATGTTGAAGAGGTTGAAGAACTCCGAGCGGAACTGGAGGTCGACGCGCTCAGCCCCGCTCTTGCGGCGGCCAAACGGCGTGTCCTTGATCAGGGCGAAATCGAAGTTATAGAACGCCGGCCCGCGGAACGTGTTGCGTCCCAGCGTGCCGAAGCGCCCCTGGTTCGGTCCCGACCCGCCCGCTATGTGAATCGGAATGGAGAAGAAGTCAGCCGCATTGTCCGCGCCTTCGCCGAAGTAGTCCTCGCGATTGGCGCGCGAAGTCGAAAGATGCGGCTTGGCGATTTGATCCGGCCGATCCACGCCATTCGAGCCGTAGCCGGTCTGCTGGATGCCGGAATACACGGTGAACGGCGAGCCGGAACTGATGCTCGAGATGCTGAGCAGTTCCCATCCATCCGTTACTTTCTTGCTGACAGCTTCGAGGAAAGGCGCGCTTTCAAGATGCAAATCCTGTGCCAGGCTCAGGCCGAAGCCATGAGTCACATCGAAATTCGATGGAGCCTTTTCGGGATGCGTATCAAACGGATTCTGCGAGTAGCCTGACGCAACGGCGCCGGTGTTCCCGGTGCCGCCGAGGACGATGCTGGTGGTGTCGATCGACTTGCTCCAGGTGTAGCTCGCCTGCACGCCCGGGCCGCCGTGTCCAACGGTGCCTGCCAGGGAAGTTTGCAGAGCGTGATAGCTCGAATGGGCGTCGCCGAAAATGACGTTCTCCACACCGTATCCGCCGATGACGTCGCCGGCGCTGTTGAATTGCGTGTGCGGCGCAAAGCCCGCAGATGCACCTGGATAAGCATTGGGAAATCCGTAGCGCGGCAGCTTTTCAGCGGAGGTTCCCACATAGGCCGCGTCGGCAGTCAAGTTACCCATTTTTTGCTCCAGGCCCGCTGTCCACGTGAAGAGCGTGGCATTGCCAAAGGTGGGATCGATGCCTTGGAGGTTCAGCGGAGTGAGGACGTTTGTATCCGTCAACGCCTCCATGTCCGTCTGAAAGCGCTCCACGTCCATCACGGTGTTGGGTGGAATGTCCTTGGTATGTCCTGATGCGAGGATGTCGGCTCCGCCGGGGGTGTAGGTATGCGGCAACTGCGAAGAGGTGATCATGAATCCGTACGCCAGCGGCGCTGAAGCCGAGGAGACGCGGCGAGGATAAATCGAGAACGGCGTAGCTCCGGTGAGGAAGTTGTCCTGCCAGATATTCGGCTGAACCACCATGATGGCTCCGCCCGCATGCGCCGTAAGATTGTGGTTCACTGCCCAGGTTCCCTCGATCCGTGGCTGCCATCCATTTTTTGGCGTTCTGTAGCCGGGCTGCGGATTCACCAGGTACACCTGGTTCGCGCCGAAGTTGTTGAAACTCGAAGTGCGATGCGCCCGCTCCGATATGGGGTTGTAGAGATCCCAGCGAATGCCGTAGTCGAGAGTAAAGCGCGGGTTGATTTTCCAGGTGTCCTGCGCCCACAAAGCGTAGCCCTCGCGGTTAATGGCCGCGGGACCGATGTGCTGTCCGCCCGAAACAAAGGGAGGCGCGATGTCGGTGCTGTAGGCAAACGGGCTGCCGGATAGAAAGCCAGACATCGTGTCGGGCAGGGGATCGCCGACGGCGATATCGTGAGTTCCGCTTTGCGAGGTGATGGCCTCGGTGGCGTAGGCCGCCCCGCCCCCGAAATCGTATTCACCGTTGGGGCTGATCCCGAAGTAGGTGGTGTCGCGGTTGATCCGCGCCTCGAAGCCTGCCTTGAAGCTATGCGGCCCCTTGGTGAAGGCCACGGTTTGGCGGCCCTGGAAGAGATTGCCGTATGCCTGCATCACCGTTCCAGCGGCACTGTTGAATGCTTCAAACAGGCTGTCACCGAATTTGACGGCAGGATCGGTGTAGTCAGTCGTGGGAAAACCCGGCGTGGAACGCGTAATACTGATGAGCGATTCGAGAACCAGGCGCGGCGACACCGTGCGCGTGTAGGTGCCCACCACATTGCGCTGGCGGTCGATGTACTGGATCCCGAAGTTCGGATCGATCGCCGTCTGGTCGGGATTTGTAGTCGGCCCGGTCAGGTTATCCATGGTGAAGCGCGCAAAGAACTTGTCCTTGGGCGTAAAGGTGTGGTCGATGCGGAGCGAGAACTGGTCGGCATCAGTGGCCACCTTCGACGGAGTCGCATACGTATTCGCGCCAAACGGTCCAGTCGGCAGGTTAGGCAGTGGATAGCGGGCCAGCACCGCGGCAATCGCCGGAACCACCGGGACGGCCAGCGTATCGACCGAACCATCGGGATACTTGACCGTGTCGTTGACAATCGAGCTGCCGCCGGAGGGACGCTGTGCCGCCGAGGGAACGGGCATCACCTGCGTGGTGCCGAGAACCTGGCGGAATCCCTGGTACTCAGCGAAGTAGAATGTGCGCTTGCGGCCGTCGTAGAGATGCGGAATGTAAATCGGACCGCCGTTGGTGAATCCGAATTCGTTGCGGCGGAACGGCGGAATCCGGCCCGGATAGACCGGCGTGGCGTGATCGAAATAATTGCGCGCATCGAATGCGGAATTACGCACGAACTCGAAGATCGAACCGTGAAACCCGCTCGCGCCCGAACGAGTAATGATGTTGGTGAATCCCGAAGCGCCGCGCCCAACTTCCGCAGGCATCCAGCCGGAGCTGGAGTCAATGGATTCGACCGCATCCACGTTGAAGTTGGAGAAGGTCGAGCCGCCCATCTCCGGATCGCTGATGTCCGCGCCGTCCATGGCGAACGTCGCCTCATCGCCTCGCTGCCCATTGATCGCGAATTGCGCGGTGAAGTTCGTGGCTCCATTGGTGTCGGTCATGGTCCCGGCAGCCAGCAGCAGCAGCGAACTGAAATCGCGCTTGTTCAACGGCAGCTCGCTCACCGCCTGGCTCGAGAGCTCTTCACCGCCGGTCGCGCTTTGATCTTTTGCGGCAAGCGCAGTCACGGTGATTTCGCCGCGATTTGAGAGCGACACAGCGACAGGTCGCGCCGCATCCGTAATCAGGATGGGCTGGGCAAATTCGAACCGGTGGCTGTTGTCTTCAACGCTCAGCCGGTATTGTCCAGGAATGAGCGCGAGCCGGAAGTGTCCGTCTGCGCCGGTCTGGGCTTTGGCCGACGTGTCCTGGCCCGTGAGCTGAATCTGAGCATTCGGGATCGGCGCTCCGCCCGGAGTGCGCAGTACCCCTTGGAATACTGCTTGCGGCGGAGTCTGCGCTCGTGCTCCGCACGCCATTAAAGAAAGTAAAACTGCGATCCAGAAACCCTGTTGAACCCGTCCTGACAACGAGTTCGATGTGCGTTTATTCCGCGAATTTGCGATCACTGGAGGAGGCCTTTAGAAGTACTCTACGCGACGGCCCCGGGTGCAGTTTTCGAGTCTCCGGGGGTCTCATGGCGCTGCATTGATTATAGCTGTAAATGCCGTGCTAAAAGGTTTTTGCAGTGTAGATGAACAGGCTCGAGAAATGAGCCTGATGCCTGCGTATGGCGCTCTTCCCTACAATGATTTGGAGACTCCATGAGCGCCGACGAAAATCCGGTTGCGGCTGCCGCTGTTGATACCATTACCGCGGTCTCCACGCCTCCAGGCCGCGGCGGCATCGGTATCGTGCGTCTCAGCGGACCCGAAGCTGCGTCGATCGCTGCGCAATTGGTCGTACTGCGCCAGCCCATGGAGCACGGTCGCGCGCGCTTGGCTGAGATACTCGATGCACCCGATGCGGGTGGTGAGCGCATCGACGAAGCCGTCGTCACCTTCTTCGTCGCACCCAATTCGTACACCGCCGAGGATCTTGTCGAGATTGCCGGGCACGGTTCTCCCGTGGTGCTCGATCTCTTGTTGCGTCGCGCGCTCGATCTGGGTGCGCGCCTTGCCGAGCCCGGCGAATTCACGCAGCGCGCGTTTCTCGCCGGAAAAATCGACCTCACCCAGGCCGAAGCCGTGCGAGACCTGATTGAAGCCCAGACGTTGACCCAGGCTCGCCAGGCCGCGAGTCAGATGGGAGGCGCGCTCAGTCGCCGCGTGCAGCCGGTGAAGCAGGATTTGGTCGAATTGATTGCGCTGCTCGAGGCTGGGATCGATTTCGCCGAAGACGATGTCGAGGTTACGCCGCAGGCTGAAATCGCCAGCCGCATTGAGGAACTCGATCCGCCGCTTGCCGCTCTTGAGGCTTCGTTTGCGCGCGGCCGCATCGTGCATGACGGGCTCACTCTTGCCATTGTCGGGCGGCCGAATGCAGGAAAGAGTTCGCTCTTCAATCGCCTTGTCGAGCGCGATCGGGCCATCGTCACCGCGGTTCCTGGAACCACCCGCGACCTGGTCACGGAGCGCATCTCTCTCGGCGGCATCCCGCTCGAACTGGTCGACACAGCCGGTCTGCGCGAATCGGCTGAAGAAGTGGAGCGGCTGGGTATTGCGCGCAGCCGCGAAGCGCTCGCCGATGCGGCGCTGGTGCTGGTGGTGCTCGACGCCACGCAGACCCTGAACGACGAGGAGCGCGCTCTGCTTGCATCCGTGCAGAACCGCCCTGCGTTGGTTGCGATCAACAAGAGTGATCTGGCCGCAGGCGACGGAATCGAATTCGATCGCAGCGCGGTGGCGAGTGCCGGCCTGGATTCTCTGCCAACATCCGCACTGACAGGACATGGGATCGATGCGCTTCGCGAGCGAATCCTCGCCCTGGCCACGGGAGGCGCTGCATCCGAGCCTGGAATGCTGACCAGTGTGCGGCATCAGCAGGCAATCGCCTCCGCGCGGTCAGGGTTGGCCGATGCCGGGCGCGCCAATACCAACAACGTTCCGCACGAAATGATCCTGATCGACCTCTATCGCGCCCTCTGGGCTCTCGATTCGCTCACAGGCCAGACAACACCGGACGACATTCTGAACCTCATCTTCTCAACCTTCTGCATCGGAAAATAATTCTGTGTGCGAGGAGGCTCGGCGACTTCCTTGCGTGGCAGCTTATACATGAATTGCTCTGCCGGGCTCATGCGCCCGTAGATGATCCGAAAGGAGAAATCGTGTTCACCCTCAAAGGAGTTTCCAAATTCCACAGCTGGACACATTCCAGTCTGAGTCTCTTGCTTGACCACCTGTCCACAATTCGACCGATCGATTATGTAAAGGAATTGCCGAGCTTCGGATTTCCTACACTGCAGAAGCAGGTGATTCATATTTTCAATTGCGAGGGGTTTTGGATTCACACGTTAGAGGGGCGCAGCTATGTCGATCGAAGCCCCGCTGACTGTCCTTCCATAGCGGACGCGAGACGTCTGCAGTCGGAAGTTATCCGAGGAACTCAAGCATACTTGTCTGTCTTGACCGAGCAACAGCTCAACACTAGTACGGAACTTCACTTTTCAGACGGAGACAGCGCAGGACGGACGCCCGCGCTCATCCTGCATCATCTTCTGACCCATGCTTTTCACCACAAAGGCCAGATCGTCGCCATGTGCCGGGAACTGGGTTTTCCGGCACCGGATACAGACCTGAATCAGTTTGAATGAACGATCGAGAGCCACACGCCGGCGCTCACCAGAGGCGTTCCCTGGCCCTGATTCTCGACAACCACATCATGCGTCCGGCTTAGGACAGTGCCAGGTTCATGTTACTGATGGCCTCATCGATTTCCTGAGTGTTTTTGAAGCCAACCGTGGCAGAATCCACGCCTGCATTCTGGAAAGCGAACCGCATCGCCTTCACGCGGTCATCGTGACTGTGGTCGAACTGACCGCCGCCGCAGAGCTTCATGCCAATCACGCCCAGTCCTTCCTTCTTCAGCTCATGGATGTGATCCACGACTTCACTGACGTTGTCGGGGTGGTTGGTGTCCTCATAGGTCGGGCCGTCCATGCGCGCTCCGCTGTGATTGATGCGGATCAACCCTACGTCGAGCCAGGTGTTGCCCGGCATCTGCCGGAGCGCCGGCAGCCCATGCACTGAGGCGCCATGGGTGCGGATGATTTTCCGCTGTTGCGCCTCGAGGATCCCGTCCTGCCAGCGTTTTGTGGTTTCCGGCCAGTCGGCCGAGTGCTGCCAGTGGAGCAGCATGATATCGAAGTACTCAG
Source organism: Occallatibacter sp. (assembly GCA_035308825.1). Classification (GTDB taxonomy): domain Bacteria; phylum Acidobacteriota; class Terriglobia; order Terriglobales; family Acidobacteriaceae; genus Telmatobacter. The sequence continues at coordinate 366,755 of DATGFX010000067.1, forward strand.
TCTGCGAGGTGCGCCGCAGCTCGTCAAACTTGGCCTGCGGGTCGATGCCCGCGTGGAACGTCGTCACCTTGCTCATCAGGTGATAGCTGTCGCGCGGAAGGCCTTTCAGCGCTTCGCCCAGCATCCCAGGAGTCTGGTAGGCCTCGGCCGTCTCAAAGAAACGGATGCCATGGTCGTAGGCGTAGTGCACGAGGCGAGTGAACTCCTGCTGCCCCAGAGCGGCTTGCACAGCGCCGCTGTCCGTTCCAGTTCCGAAGGCCAGCCGCGTCACTTCCATCTTCGAGCGGCCCAGCACGACCCTGTCGGTCGCGGTGGGTTTGGCGCTCAGCGGAAGGGTTCCTACGGTTGCCATGGCGCCGGCGGCCAGACCGGCTTTGAGGAAACTGCGCCGTGTAGTTGGACTCATTTTCGACCTCCGCGGCTCAGGCCGGTGGGCGAGCCGGATGAGTGGATGTTAGCACGCACGCTGCTACATCCTCGCAAACAATTCTGAGCGGATTGGGTTAGGTTGCTGATGTCCTCGGAAGCTTCCCGAGCCAACCTGACGATTTGCTCGGCGGTGAAAGCGCGACCTATTCCACTCTCAACGCTTTCACCGGGTCGATGGACGCAGCCCTTCGCGCGGGAATCATGCCGGCCACGCACGCCGCCGCGACCAACACACCAACGGCTCCTGCCATGACCACGGCATCCACATGAGCAATGTCATAGAGCTGCGATTTCACAAATCGCACGCACAGTATCGCGATGGGAATACCGATCGCAAGCCCGATTCCGACTTGCAGCAAGGCACCCCGCATGATCATTCCGATCACGCGTGTGCGGGCCGCGCCCAAAGCCATGCGGATACCAATCTCCGGCGTGCGTCGAGCCACTGAGTATGCTGTGACGCCGTAGAGTCCGAGCGCGGCTAGCAGGAGCGCCAACACCCCAAACAGAGAAGTGAGCCTCGCAATGAGGCGCTCTTCCGTGAAGCGGTCGTCAATTTGCTGCTGGAAAGTCTGGAACTTCACGATCGTCAGATTCGGATTGATGCTCGCCAGCGTGTCGCCAACAATCTTTTCAAAGCCTGGAACAGGGCTCCCGGTCTGGATCACCAGAGCTCCGGCGTACATTGATTGGTCTCGATCGAGATGGTAGTCAGGGTCGTTGGCATTTCCGGCGCGCTGCGTGAGCGGCAGAAAATACATCGCATGGTCTTTCCAATAGACGCTTGTGTAGGTCGTGTCCTCCACCACGCCTACGATCTCATGTGATCCATCAAAGCCGGCGGAGCCAGGCCCGGAAAACCCAAAGCGGTGGCCGATGGGATTGCGCTTGCCGAAGAACTGCTTGACGAATTCCTGGTTAACGACGGCGACGGGCGGCGCATTCAGTGTGTCCTGCAGTGTGAAGCCGCGGCCCATCACGACGTGGGTGCCCACAGAGTCGAAGTACTCCGCGGTACCTTTCACCCAGGATGCGCCCTTGTTCAGGTCTGGATCGCCCTGAACCTTGACGCCGGATCCCCAGTTGTTCGCTTCCATCGGCGTATAGGTTGAGAGGCCAACTTTGAGAACGCCGGGAATCGCATGGAAACGATCGACGATTGTTTGGTAGAGAGTTTCGACTTCCGTGTTCTTGTAACCGGCTGCCTGCGGATTGATGTGGGCGATGTAGCGGTTCGTCGTTTCGAGTTTCATGTCCACGTTTTCGGCCTTGCTGAGGCTTTGGGCAAAAAGTCCGGCAGCGACCAGCAGCACAAGGGAAAGAGCCGCCTGCAAGACGACGAGGATGCGCTGTACGAAAGACGCTCCTTGTGAAGAGGTGCGGGCACTCGATCGCAGGGCTTCGATGGGCTGCGTGCGCGCCGCCATCAACGCGGGCGCAAGGCCAAAGAGAACACCGGTCACGAGCGAGAGCGCAAAGGCAAAGCCGATGACGAGTGCCGAGGGCGAAGCGGCGACCGGCATGTTTTGTTGATGAGGAAAGGCAAGTGCGAGAAGCGCGTGCGCACCGAGATAAGACACGGCGAGGCCGAGCAGACCACCAACACCGGAAAGGAGAACGCTCTCGGTCAAAAGCTGGCGCACAATGCGGCTGCGTTGCGCACCAAGTGCCGAGCGGATTGAAAGCTCCGCGCGACGACTCATACCGCGCACCAGGAGCAGGTTGGCGATATTCGCGCAGGCCACGAGCAGCACAAGCGCGGCGATCCATTGCAGCAACCGCAAGTGGTCCTTATATCCGTCCTGCATGTTCTGGATGCCGCCTCCTCCTGGCGTGAGAACCACGTGCGTGTGGGGCAGGACCTTCTTGGCCCGCGCATCGGTAAATGTCTTGAGAGGCGCGAACTCTTCCTTAAGCAGGGTGCTGGCCTTGGCCTGGAGCGCCGGCAGGGAAGTTCCCGGTTTCACGCGGCCGATGATGTAGGCCCATTGCGTGTCGGGATCAGTGAAATAGGGCGCGCCAATTACCTCGTCCATCGAGTTCATGGGGATGAAATACTTGGGCGGATTGGTATCGATGCGATCCCCGTAAAAACCCTTCGGTGCAACGCCAATGATCGTGGCCGGTTTGGTGTTGATGTAGAACGCGCTTCCCACCACTTTCGGATCGCCCGCATAATCCTGCTGCCAGGCGTCGTAACTCATCACTGCTGTGATGGGCGCACCCTTCTGATCATCGGAATCCATAAAGAGCCGGCCTGCCGCAGGCGAAAGACCAAAGACCCGGAAGTAGTTGCCGGAGACGAAGGTTCCCATCACGGATTTTGCGACGGTCTGGGGACCGGCGCGGCGCACAGTGATAGGCCGCCAGGCGTAGCCGGATTCCATCGCCGCCAACTCTTCAAACTCCGGCAGGCTCTTCTTGAACATGTAATAGGTGTTCGTCGCAAACAGCGAATAGTCTCCGCTGTCATGCCAGCCGCCATTGACGCAGCAGTCGTCGTTGTCGCCGATGCGAACGAGAGTCTTGGGATCTGCGACCGGCAGATTGTGCAGCAGGATGGCATTGACCAGCGTGAAGATGGCCGAGTTGGCGCCGATTCCAAGCGCAAGCGTCAGCAGCACCGTCATCGTGAATCCCGGCGCCTTCGCAAGCTGCCGGATCGCAAACCGCACATCCTGAGACAGGGCCTTCATCCAATCCTCCAGGAGACAGAAAATCCCCATTGGCTTGATGTACGTATTTCGCTGGCCGTGAGTTCTTCTGAGCTAGCGTTGGATCAGTAGCAGCTCGCGGCCGGTATCAGTGGATTTCAATATCGCCGGAGCCCGTTTGAGCCCGGAGGGTGGGACCGCCGCCGTTCAGAGTGCCATGAACGTGATGGTGATCGAGCGTGCCCTGCATCATCATCTCGTGCTCAGTGGTTACTGAGCCGGATCCTGTCGATGCATCGAGCGTCAGGGGTGCATTGCCCGTCCAGAGTTCGATGTTGCCTGACCCGGTATGGAGAATCCATTGACCGGAAGGCGTGCCGCTGGCCTTGATATTCCCGGATCCGGTGTGGCCGTTGAAGCTGCCGTGTACATCTTTCAGCTCAATATCGCCCGAGCCAGTCTCCGCGGTGACATCGCCGTGGCCTGTCTGCGCCGCGGTGATATTGCCGGATCCGGTTTTCACCAGGAAGGGTCCCTCGAGGCTTGTCGCGCGAATATCGCCCGAGCCCGTCTGGAGCTTCGCATTCTGCCCAACACCTTCGTCGACGATGTCGCCGGAGCCGGAGTTGGCGGCAAGCTGAGTTCCCGCAGGCGCTTCAATCTCGTAATCGATGCTGATGCCGCGCCACTGCTCATCGTGCTGGCCAACGCGAATCGAATCGCCATTCTGCTCGATGGGAGGATTCGCGGCAATCTGGCGTGCTTGTTCTTCACTGCCGTCGTCATGTACATGGATCTGGCCGTGAATATGGATCTGGTTACCGGAGCTCCGTGTGATGTGGATGTTCCCCGATCCAGTGGAGACCGTGAGCTGCCCCGTGCCACTGACTGAAAGCGTGCGATCGAAAGGCAGCGAGGGACCTTCATCCGCCCTCCCTTCTGCGACGGGGCTCACCACAGCTGCCATGCGAATTGCGGGCGCGGGCGCCAGAACGGCAACCTCGGCAGAATTTTCCGGCTGGGGAAGAACCGCGGGCATGGCTGGAGTTACGGGCCATTGCAGGAAGGCCCGATCGCCGGGTTGGAGAGTCTGTGCTGAGGGCACGGTTTGTAATGCCTCCAGGTGTGGTGCATCCAGGAATGTGGGCGCGACGAGAGTCACAGAAGGCGAAGCGAAAGTTGACGAAGCAGAAGCAGATTGCGCGCTGACCGCAGCCTGCACGCGGACAAGAGTCGTAGAAGCCAGCAATGCAAGCGGCACCAGCGCGACAGCAACAAGTGCGCGGCGTCCACCGGTGAAGCACTGGCGGAATGAAGAGTCGTTGAGCAAGCGCTCAATGCGTCGGGACAAACTGCCGGGACGTGCCATGGCGATTCCTATCGGGGTTGGGCGCGGTGCTGCCGCGAATTCAAGAAGGATCTGTGCATAGGAGGTGCAGCTCGGTGCTTCTTCCATAGCCGCGTGGTCGCTGATCGCTTCGGCCAGCTCAGCGAGTTCGTGCTTGAGCCACCACCCGAGCGGGCTCGGCCAGACGAGGGCGGTGTAGAGGCCCGCAAGCAGCTGCAGGTAGAAGTCGCCCTGGCGGATGTGCGAGCGCTCATGCGCCAGCACGATGCGCAGTTTCTCGCTGTCCCAGCTCGTGAAATCCGCCGGAAGCAAAATGGCGGAGCCGATCGTGAACGGGGAAGCGATCTTGCTGCTGGCCCGCACCTGGAGCGAAGCTGCGTCGCGCGGCAGTTGCTCTGGGCTGATTGGCACGGCTGTGCGCCACAGGCGAGCCGCTGCGAGGAAGCCGAGCGAGAGGCGAATCATAAACAGGGCGGCGATCCCAAAATAGAGAGCGAAAGCCAGAGCTACGGGAGAACCGGAGTTGTGCGGGACCGGTGCTGGCGATGGCATTGCCGGCGCGGGAACCGCGTTCTGCTTCGATTCGGATGAAAAAGCAACGGAGCTGTCCGGCGTAATTGGAGTCCTTGTCTCATGATTCGCGGTACGATGCATGCGCGCAGTTGGGACAGACCTTTCGGCTATGCGGCGAGTGGCACTCGGCTTAGGCGCAGCGGATGCCTGGATCCTCGGCGGATCGCTTTGGCGGGTCGGGGCTGCGGAAGTCGCGACTTTGCTGCCGGATCCGGTTTTGCCCTGAATGCGGGCCTGCAGTTCTTCCAGCATCGTCATGGGATGCGCCGGGACGACGACGTCGACTCCCACGGGCAGAAGATGCCACTGCGCAGTGATGGGAAGCAGCAGCGGCATGGCAAGCGCGGAGATCAAGACAAGGCCCCATGCTGACTTCTGAGCCAGCACATTGCGAACCCGAAAAACACGCAGGCCCACTGCAACTGCAAATCCGACCAGGAGCGAACGCAGGGCTGCTTCGATGAAGACGGGAATCATGGAGCCTCCTTTTTAGGGGATGGTGCGGCCTTTTGTGCGGCGGCGATGCGATCGGCCAATCGTTGCAGCTCAGCGCGATCAAGCACGTTGGAATCGACCATGCCGACCAGCAGTGCCTCGACGGAACCCTCGCAGAACCAATCGACGATGCGCTTGACGGCGCGGCCCGTGACCCGCTGGCGCGATTCGGCGGGATGGTACACGAAGGTCCGATTGTCCACATGATGCGCGAGATAGCCCTTTTCTTCGAGCCGGCGAAGGACGGTCCGAACCGTCGGATCCTTGAGGGGCCGGTCGAGCTCTTCTCTCACCTGGTCCGCCGTGGCGGAACCATAGCGCCAGACGATGAGCAGGATCTCGCGCTCCAATTCGCCTAGTTCTGCCGGATCATGAGGTGGAGTAGCCCGATCGTTCATAGTGTTACCGACTGTAACACATAAACGCCGGGAACGCGCAAGCAAATTTTTAGACAATTCCGAGCAGGGTGGGACTGGGGATCGTTTGCCCAGCAATAATAGAAGCGGGTGAGCCATGAATCCATCTGTGCAAGCCAACCGCGACGCGATCACCGTTTCGGCAGGTCCCCAACTGAAGGCCGCGATGGTCCTGGCCATCGCAGCCGACGTCATTCAGATGATCGGTTTTCCCCTGTTTCTTGAGGGCGGGGCATCTCCGGCCGATGACATCCTCGATATCTGCATGGCCGGTCTGCTGAGCTTGCTGCTCGGTTGGCATTGGGAGTTCCTGCCTTCCTTCGCTGGCAAGCTGGTTCCCGGTGTCGACCTGGTGCCGCTGTGGACCCTTGCGGTGGCCAACGTCTATCGCAAGTCTAGGCAGCACGTAGTTTCGCCAAAAAACGATCGGGCGGTCTGAGATTGCAACACATCGGAATCGTCCAGGCAACGCTCGAATTCAAGTGACGCGGCCCCGCTCAACTCTGCGATACTAATCCGTTATGCCGATCGCTGATCTGCAGGAAGCCGCACAGAAAATTGCACAACTCCTCGTCAACCTGAACAAGCTCGGAGGCATGCGCCTCAAGTACCGCATTACAGCGGGCGACGGCGCGCGCGATCCCGAGGGGATGGAGGCACGCGAGATCTATGTTGAGCTCAGCGGTCCGGACGCACCCATGCTCACCCAGCACAACGGTGAACTTTTGCGTGCTCTCGAGGCGGTTGCCGTGCAGATGTTGCGTCTCGATCAGCGGGAACACGACCTCATCAGCTTCGACTCCGGCAACTATAAGGCTCTGCGCGCACAGGAGCTGCGAATGGCCGCTGAAACGGCCGCGGAGAAGGTGCGTAAGACTGGCGTTCCCTACGCGTTTCCGCCGATGAACAGCCGCGAGCGCCGTCTGCTTCACCTCGCGTTTCGAAGCATTGAAGGCGTTGAGACCGCGAGTTCCGGCGAAGGCCTGGAGCGCTTTCTTGCGGTTTACCCAGCCGGTAAAACGAATCTTCCGGTCACTCCGCCGGTCAGGCCGCGAGGCTTCGGCCGCAGGTAGATCTTCATCCGCTCGAAAACGGGTATGCCACAATACCCTGAATGAGAATCGTCAAGCTTCTATGGGTCATCGCTCTAGCCGTGTGTGTTTGCCCGGCACAGAGGCGCCTCGCACTCATCGACCAGGATGGGTCCGGTCCCGGCGGCTCGAATCAGATGGCCATCCTTGCTCTGCTGCAATCGCCACAGGTCAAGATTCTCGGCATCACCATGGTGACCGGCAATGCCTGGCGCGATGAAGAAACCCTGCACACATTGCGCATGCTTGAGCTCACAGGGCACGGCGACGTGCCGGTCGCGAGAGGCGCGGTGTTTCCGTTGGTTCGCACGCAACGCGAGACCGAATTGCTTGTGCCTCTGAACGGCAAGGTGGGCTGGCTCGGGGCGTGGGGCGAGGGCCAGACCAAGCTCGTCGAAACACCGCAGGGCGTGAAGCCGATAACCCCGGAGCATCTCACGTCGCACGGGCCTTATGACCTTCCATCGATGCCGGAAGGGAAGCCCGAACTCAAGTCAATCGATGAAGACGCCGCGCATTTCCTCATCCGCGAGGTACGCGCCCATCCGCATGAAGTTACGATCTATGCGGCCGGCCCGATGACCAACATTGCGCTCGCCATCTCCATCGATCCCGAGTTTGCGGCGCTGACGCGCGGCATTGTGCTGATGGGTGGGAGCCTCAGCCCGCAGACCGACGATCCGGAATTCGCCAATAGCCCGCGACATGAATTCAACTTCTGGTTCGATCCGGAGGCGGCACACATCGTTCTCCGCGCCGCGTGGCCTCGCATCGACGTCACCACGGCCGATGTCTCCATCAAGGCGCCCTTCTCGAAGCAGATGCTCGACGAGATTTCGCGATCGCAATCACCGGCCGCGCGCTACATTGCTGCCTGGAGCCAGGACCGCTACTACATGTGGGACGAACTCGCCGCCTGCGCGTGGCTCGATCCGACCCTGATCACGAAAGAGAAACTCATCTACATGGACGTGGATCTGAGCCGCGGACCAAGCTATGGCGACACGCTTACCTGGAGCGAGGGCATGAAGCCTGAAACCGGAGTGCGCCTCGTCCATGCCCAGTTGGATCTCGATCTGCCGCGGTTCCAGAAGATGTTTGTGGAGCTGATGACAGCGGGAGCAAAATAGGCGGACGGGGAGAAGAGAGGGAAACCGAAGATGGTATCGAGACTCGGACAAAGCAAGCTCGTGGCGTTTGCGGCAACCACCGATCCCGCAAAGGCACGCAGTTTCTATGAGGGAGTGCTTGGCCTGCGGTTGGCGTCAGACGAGGCGCCCTTCGCGCTTGTATTCGATGCCAACGGAACCATGCTGCGCGTGACTACCGTCAAGGAACATCATCCCGATCCGTTTACCGTCCTCGGCTGGCAAGTGAACTCGATTGACTCCACGGTCGGCGAACTCGCTGCCGCGGGCGTTGAGTTCCAGCGCTATCCGGGCGTGAACGATAAAGATCCCAATGCCATCTGGAAGTCTCCGGGCGGTGCACGCATCGCGTGGTTCAAGGATCCAGATGGCAATGTGCTGAGCGTGACAGAGTTTGCGGCAGGTTGAATTAGCCTTTGGAATCGGTTCGTTGACCGAACTTTTCGGCTTCGAGCCGCCTTTGGAAGTCTTCGTTGTAGTCGAGATAAGCCTGATGGGCTTCTTCCTCTGGGACAGTCTTCTCGTGGCCAATAGAGCTGAACAGAATTTGTCCATTTGACCGCTCAATGAAGACTGACGGGAATTGCGCCAGGACCGCGTTAATCTCGTCGGCACTCGCAATAAGCCGGTCAAAGTAGTCGATGTGCTCAAGCATCTGAATCAACGTCGCTTGCTTCCGTGCAGCCAGGCACCTGTTCAAATACTCAACGCCAAATTGAACAACGGACTCGTTGACCATTTGTGTTCGCCGCCATAAGGCTTCGATTGATTTGCGAGACTTAAAATGGGGCGCCCCTTCAGAAGGGCGCCCCTCTAAACCAATCACTCAAATCTTCTTACCCGTTCAGCAGTTCCTGCAGCTTGTTCAGCGTGCGGTGCAGGTCCTTGTCGGTTCGGCGTTGCTCGTCAATCTTGCCGATCGAGTGCATCACGGTGGTGTGGTGCTTGTTGCCGAACTGCCGCCCGATCTCAGGCAGGCTGGCCTCGGTCATCTGCTTGGCGAGATACATCGCGATCTGGCGAGGCACCACCACGTTGCGCGAATTGTTCTTCTGTTTCAGGTCAGCCACCTTCATGCCGAACTGCTCGGCCACGGCGCGTTGAATGGCCTCGATGGTCACCTTGCGCACCTGCATGTCGATGAACTGCTTCAGGCACTGCTGTGTCGCGGCAAGTGTGATCTCCATGCGATTGAGCTGGCACCACGCGATGAGCCTCACCAGCGCGCCCTCGAGTTCGCGCACGTTGGTTCGCACATTCGAGGCGATGAACAGAGCCACGTCGGTCGGCAGCACCACCTGCTCGGTCTCCGCCTTCTTCTGCAGGATGGCAACCTTGGTCTCCAGATCGGGTGGCTGGATGTCGGCGATCAGGCCCCATTCGAATCGCGAGCGAAGACGATCCTCGATTTCCGCCAGTTCCTTCGGCGGCCGATCCGAGGCGATCACAATCTGGCGCATGCTCTCGTGCAGCGCATTGAAGGTGTGGAAGAACTCCTCCTGCGTGCGCTCCTTCTGCGCAATGAACTGGATGTCGTCGATCAGCAGCACATCCACCGAGCGGAAGCGATCGCGAAAGCTTGTCATGCGGTCGTTGCGCAGGGAGGTGATCATCTCATTGGTGAACTTCTCAGCCGACACGTAGCAGATGCTCGACGCCGGATTGCGTCGTTTCACTTCATGGCCAATGGCATGCATCAAATGGGTCTTGCCCATCCCCACGCCGCCATATAGGAAGAGGGGATTGTAGGCCCGCGAAGGTCTCTCGGCGACTGCCAAGGCAGCAGCACGCGCAAACTGGTTGCCGTTGCCGATGACGAAATTGTCGAAGGTGTACTTCGAATTGAGTTGCGCCGCCGTCGACCAGTCGAAGCGCGCCTGCTCCGGTAGGCGGTGGATCGGCGGGGCCGTCGGCGCATGCGCCGGTAGCGGTCCAAAACCGCCATCCTTGCGCTGCGGAGGCAGCGTCGGATCGTCGCTCGCCGTGACGAAGCACACTTCGTCGAATTCCAGCGCGTTCAAATCGATCGCTTCCTGGATCAGATCGCCGTATTTGTCCCCGATGTGTTGGAACTCGGGCGTCGGCACACGCACATAAAGCTTGCGTCCTGCCGCATGGCTGTACCGAGTGGGCTTGAGCCAAGTCTCATAGGACTGGCGGATCACTTTCTTTTCCAGAGCCGCGAGAATCTGGAGCCATGGATTGATTGCCGAAGCCGGCGAAATTGCGAATGCCATCGAGCGAGTCCTTGCCGGCGTCTCCTTGTGTAATGCCAGAACGTTCATTCATCCCGTTTAAGCAATAGGCATCTTGCTCGATGAGATTTTCACTCACCGTCGCGTTGTTTCTCTGCCTGGCTGTATTGGCCCCTGAAGTACACCTCGGGACACGGGATGAAACGACTTCCGTGGGACGCTGGAAACTTTCTTGAACGGTCCCGATGGTAGCACATTTGCCGGTCGTTGCAATCCCCCATTCACATAAGTTTGCCGAATCTCTCGCAGGTTGCACCATCGATGGTGAAAGCGACGAAATTTTTTCTGAATGCGCCGCTCATGAGCTAATTGCGCAACAGAATTCTTTTGTCACGAGCATCTTCGTCGACTCTTCTTTCGCACTTGGGACTCGAAGGACAAAAGCAGGCGGGAAACCTTGCGCGCTGGATTCCGGGCTCAACCTGCGATACACTTAATACTTGCCGCCAAGGCGCAGATTCTTCGATAGAAACAGGAGCGCATTTTCATGCCCAAGCGCACATTTCAACCCAACCGCCGCAGCCGCGCAAAGAAGCACGGTTTTCGCGAGCGGATGAAGACCAAGAGCGGCGCTGCCGTGCTCAGCCGCCGTCGTGCGACTGGGCGCAAGCGCGTAAGCGTCAGTCCCGGCTTCCGCGACTGAGCCGATTTGCGGATTTGTATCTTCCGGAACGCATCACCTTTCTTCCCATTCCGGGCAGTCCAATCCGGCGCCGCTATGAACCCTCCGCTGTACGTCGAATCAAATCGATCCGCAACTGAACATGATCGTCGTCGCCAGTCTCTGGTGGGCGTGCGCCTGCGGAAACATGGCGAGTATGCGCGCGCCTACACCGCGGCGCGAAAACATCAGTCAGCCTCAATGAGCTGGTTCCTCGCTCCTCAACTTGAAGCTGCGGGTGCGCCCCGCGTTGGACTCACGGCCGGAAAGGTATTAGGCAAGGCCCACGAACGGAATAGGATCAAGCGCCGCATGCGCGAAGTGCTGCGCCGGCATGTCGATCTTCTGCCGCAAGGATGCGACCTGATCCTGCACCCCCGCCGCGCCGTATTGACTATGGAATTCACGAAACTCAGCGCCGAGGTCCTGCGTATTCTTCGACAGGCATTGGTCGAGGCGGAACAGATTCGGAAATCCGCGCAGGCAAAGCCAACTCTATGAAACCGGTTCTGCTCGTCATGCTCGCGTTCTACCGTCGCTGGATTTCTCCCGGGCTGCACGCATTGAGTCCGGGGGGCTGCCGGTTTGCGCCCACCTGTTCTGAATATGCGTCCGAGGCAATCGCCACGCATGGAGCGATGCGCGGGATGGCGTTGGCGGCTTGGAGGCTGTTGCGCTGTAATCCCTTCAGCCACGGCGGCTTCGATCCAGTTCCACCGCCAGCCCCCCACAAGTCATCCAACTCAAGCCATTACCATAGAAAGAGCGGCGCCTGCTGACGCGCCCGTCGTGAGACGACAGGAAGTTCCCTTTGCCCGAAATACGTAATCCCAATCTTGAGTCGCAGGGGCCCGGCGGCGGAGGCAGCGGCGGCGATTTCCGCGGCATCATCAGCTTTACGTTCCTTGCATTGGCTGTCCTCCTGGCCTTTCAGTATTTTCGGGCCAAGCCCTCGGAACCTGCCCAGCAGCCACAGCAGCAGCAGCAAACCCAGTCCGCTTCGCAACCTTCGCCTGCGGGCGCGCCCGGCGCTGACACGTCTTCGCCTTCGTCTTCTTCGCCTTCGCAGACCCCCGCAATCGTTGGCCAGAGCGAAACCGAGACCACCGTCGAAAACGAGCTTTACAAGATCGTCTTCACCAGTCGCGGCGCGCAGGTCAAGCACTGGATCCTGAAGAAATTCCGTGACTCCTCGGGCCAGCCACTCGACATGGTGCAGCCGCAGCTCGCGCAGCAGTTCGGCATGCCGCTCTCGCTCTTCACCTATGAGCCGGCACTGACCGCGCAGCTGAACTCTGCCCTCTACCAGGTTTCTGTTTCCGGTGCGCAAAGTGCGGCAACCGAACGGCTGCTCGCTCCTTGCACCCTCACATTCCACTTCGCGCAAAATGGCCTCGACGTCGTTAAGACGCTCCAATTCGATTCGACCTATGTGATCGGCATCGATACCCAGGTCCGGCGCAACGGTCAGATTGTGCGCGCGCTGGTCAGCTGGCCCGCGGGGCTCGGCGATATGGAGCAGTTTCTGCCTCCCTCGCCGAATCGCAACAATCCGCTGCCGGCGCCCTCCCAGATTGTCACGTCGGTCAACGACAAGCAGGACACCATTGCTTCCAACAAGGTGAGCGGCAACGGCACCACTGAGCAGCCTTATGAATACGCGGCACTCACCGATCTCTATTTCGCTGCAGCGTTTCTGCCCGATCAGCCGGCCGACGCAACCATGGTCACGATGCATCACTCGGTCGATGTGCCGAGCGACCTGACCAATGCCAACAGCCAGAAGAAGCCGACCGATGTGCTTGGTCTTGCTTTGGGCTCGACGACCGGCGATGCAAGCCTGCGCCTTTACGCCGGTCCTAAGGCCACTGAGATTCTTTCGGCGATCCACTCCACCGGTGCCGATGGCAAACCCTCCGGTTCTTCGCTTGCCCCGCTCATCCAGTACGGCATGTGGACCATCATTGCCAAACCTCTTTATTACGCGCTGCGCTGGCTTCGCAACCTCCTGGGCGCAGGCGCATTCAGTTGGGGCTGGTCCATCATCATCTTCACTATCTCCTTCACCATAGCCCTGCTGCCCACGCGCTTCATGATGATGAAGTCGTCGCTACGGATGATGCGCATTCAGCCCAAAGTGGATGCGCTTAAGCGCAAGTACGCAAATCTCAAGGCCACTGACCCCAAGCGCGCCGAAATGAACGCGGAGATGATGCAGCTCTACAAGGACGAGGGCGTGAACATGTATGGCGGCTGCCTGCCCATGCTGCTGCAGATGCCGCTCTTCTTCGCCTACTACAAAGTGCTGCTCAATGCGGTCGAGTTACGGCAGGCGCATTGGTTCTGGCTCAAGGATCTGTCCCAGCCCGATCCGACACACATCGTCCCAATCCTCATCATTGTCACGATGTTCCTCACCCAGTACATCACTCCTTCGCCTGGCATGGACGCCGCCCAGCGCCGCATGATGGCCTTTATCATGCCGGTCTTCATGGGATTCATTCTCTGGCACTATGCGTCCGGTTTGGCGCTCTACTGGGTGACGAGCAACATCATCAATCTGGCGCTGCAGATACTGGTGAACCAGTCCAGCATCGGCAAGGAGATGCATGCCATCGCTGCCCGTCGCGCTCAAAAAAAAACTAATGCCGGCGCTGGCCAGAAGGTGATCCAGGGCCGTCGCTAGGCTCTCCTGCGTCTGGCCTTCTGTCCAGCTTAATAAGCGCATGTCACGCGGGAATATGCGAGATGGATTGCACATCCACATTCCTCCAGATGGCCCTCTTCCCGGAATAGGTTCGCTGCAGCGCGATACCACTACAGCAGCAGGTCGGAAATCGGGGTGAACTGTGCCCATTACACGGGGTATGACCGGTCGGCCAAGGCATGCCGCAAGGCGGTACCCGGCCTCCCGGATGCGGCGCTCAACACAACCGTTTGTGGGGTTTCAGTCATCTGCCTTATTTACAGGATGGATTTGGTCTTCCTTCCAACGAATTTCGTGGGGTTTGATCGAAGGGGGTGAGTTTCAGTAGCATGAGAATGGATTTTGATTGGGCAACAAACACCCGGGAGCCGGGAGGGGAGGATAGCCGATGACGGAACTCGCCTCGGTTCACAGTGAAGAGACGCAGAAATCCCAGGTGGATACCGAGACCACCGAGCGGTTTATTGCAGAAAAGCATATAGGGGAACGTATCAAGAGACTTCGCCTCAAGAAGTCCATGGGACTGGTGGAACTGGGGAAGCATACAGGCCTATCAGCAAGCTTTCTCTCCCAGCTTGAGACCGGCCGTGTCGTTCCTACGCTACGCAACTTGGCGAGGATCGCCATGGTCTTCTCGAAAGATCTCTCCTACTTTTTTGAGAGCGAGCCACAATCGATGTTCCGTGTGCACCGGCGAAAGGAACGCGTCCGGCTGCCGCAAACCGGCGTCGACGAACCCACATACTACTTCGAAAGTCTTGGCTACATGGTGCCCGACCGGCACATGGACCCTTATTTTGCCGAATTTATCCCTCTTGAGAAGAATCAGGAACCACGGGCCCACATGCATCCCGGCTACGAATTCCTCTATGTGCTCGATGGGGAACTCGATATTCGGCACGGGGAACATCACGCCACGCTTGCTCCGGGAGATGCCGTCTATTTCGATTCCAGTACGCCGCATTCCTACGTCTGCGCAGGCAAGCGGCCAGCTGATGCTCTGATTGTTACCATGCACCAGCCCCCTACAGCCCAACAGCCGGTTACGCTATTGCGGCACGTGGCTCCGGGCATTCAGCAGAGGCCGGTGCCGGCAAGAAGCGCCGTCGGAGCGCCTCACGGAACCTAGCAGCCGGCTCGCCGAGTGTCTTGTTTACTCGCGCAGCGAAATCCTCGTTCGGCCATGGCCCGCGCGTTGCTGGCGCATCACTTGGATGCCGGGGCCGAATCCAGGTGACGCCGGTTTCCTAATTAATGGTGATCGTCAAGGCTGGGGAAGCCATGCCGCCGGGATTCGTCGCCACCAGTTCGCCGTTCCCTGTAGCAGCAAGGTCTGACGCCGGTATGGCGACGGTTACATGGGTTGCGTCAACGATGGTCGTGGTCCGGTAACTCCCGTTCCAGGTCACCGCCACGCCGGGCTGGAAGTTGCTGCCGGTCAGAGTCAGCAACGTATTGCCTGCGCCATGCATGATCGTCGATGCGGAACTGGAGGTGAGCGTTGCTGCTGTTCCGTTGCTCAGCAAACCAGGCACGACAAACCCACCACGCAACAAGTATATGTGTCCCCCATTGGTCAGAATAGCCAGCCCGTCCTGTCCCCACCGGATCAGGTCAACAATCGAAAAGCTATTGCTTCCCTCCGTTGCTGTCATATCGATTGGCAGCGAGCTTTCGGGCAGGAACGTGCTCGGGCTGAAGGATGTAATGCTCTGGGCGGGGGGCGGGGCTCCGTAATCCTCGCCATTTTCAACGAAGAAGACCTCCCCGAGCGACGTGTCAGGCGCCACGTTCTGCGAAGTGGAGAACTGGCCTCCCGTCTGACCTTTGAAGATTCCCAGTTGCGTGGCCGGGCTGGTCGCGGGGTTTGCGACTCCGCCCCCATTGGCGAAAGCCAGGCCGCCGCTCAGTGCGAAGCAGCCGAAATCGACCAGCGTCGATTCGGTGAATTGCGAATAGTTGTAATATGTAAAACCTGCCGATGTGACCGTGTAGTGATCGAATGTCGCGCCCGATGTATCGGTATCGAATGCCAGCAGGTCGCCCGCATCGAGAAACTGAATGCAGGAGCCCGAGTAGGGACCCGATGCCTGCCCCCGAATCGCTGCTGTCTGGTTGACGGGATCGAAATCGAAAATCGCGTTTCCCGCCCATGAGCCGAGATCGAGCGCAACGGTGTTCTCGGTCCCTGGCTGCGCGGCAACACCTCGCAGGCTTTGAATTCCGTCTGCGTTCGGTATGCTTGGAACGGAATAGGTGTACTGCGCCTGCTGTGTGAGCATGTTGAACCGCGCGACGCTCTGGCTGCCTGCAAGAATGGCGTAAAGAATCTGGCCGTCATCTGTCAGCGCCATATTGGTTGGCTGGCTGCCAATCGAGACAGGCGTTCCGATCGATCCGGTCTCCGGCGTGATGGCGAGGATCGAGTTCCCCGTGACTTGCGATGACCCCGACCCCACGCTGGCCATGATGTTGCGCGAGTAGGGATCGTAAACGATGCGGTTTACGCCGAGCGTGATGACGCTATAGACCGTCAACGGCAGCGCGGCCGATGTGCCTCCCCCTGGAGCTGCATTCGTTACCGCGATTGCGGCCCAGCCCATGTTCGCCAGCTTCGCAGCCGGAACGGTGGCGACAAGCTGTGTGGGGCTGCTGAGGCTGGTTGCGAGCGGGTTGCCGTTCAACGACACGGTCGATGCACTCGAGAATCCCGATCCCGTCACCGTGATCTCGGTGTCGGCAGAGCCCGCGATGACGGCCGCGGGAGAGAGAGAACTGATGGCTGGCGGCAGATTGTATGTTTGGCCGGAAACTGTCAGGGTGGAAGTGGCCTGGTTGTTATTGAGATTCGGATCTGTTTCCGATGCGTTCACCTGCACCGTGAAGACCGGGTTTCCGGCGCTGAGCTGTTCCACCACGAACGTTACCGTGACGCTCGCACCATTGGCAAGACTGCCAAGGTTGCACGCCACCGCGGCCGACGTGGTGCAGGGCCCTGCCGACGAAGCCGCGGAGATCAAAACACCGGTTGAAGGGACCAGCGCGGTCAGGGCAACGTTGGTTGCGCCGGCCGGCCCCGCGTTAGTCACGGTGGCTTTGTACGTGGCATTGCTGCCGGTGCTCGTTCCGCCGGATGCCGTCAGGGTGACTCCGAGATCAGCATCCACGGTAGAGAGATCCTTCACGAGGTTCGAGCGAAGACTGAAGACGCCTGCCCCGTTGCGGAAAGCCAGGCCATTCATTCCCCAGCGCGACAAGCGCGATGGCCCCGAGGAGAGCGAGACTCCGGAGGAGTTCACACTTCCAAACTGAATCGCAGACGATGTGGCCAAGTTGAACGTGGACGTATTGAAGATCTGGATCTCCTGGTTGGAGTAGCCTCCTGCGGTCACGTTGTCCAGGATGAAAGCTTCGCCAAGCGTGGTGTCGGCGTAGGTTGTGCCGGTGGCAACCGTGGATCCGGAGCTGTAGAACGTTCCGAGCAGCGCTCCCGATTCAGCATCGAAAACGGTTCCGAAATCCGTGTAGAGCCGCCCCCCTGCAACTTCTACTTCATCAGCGTTATAACCGGCGTAGGTTCCGTTCGAGGCAGTCGCAAGCTGGGTCAGACCTGTCGAACCGTAGGTATAGGTGGAGTAAGCCGACTGTGAACCCGCATAGACTTCATTGCGTGTGCCATCCACCTGCAATGCGTAGGCGCTATCGTAACCGGGTCCGCTGATTGCGCTGCCGCGAAGGACGCCGCTGTCATAGATGGCAATCGAGAGGTTCGAAAACAGGTTCGTTGCTGACACGACAACCGAATTTGGAGCTCCGGGAAGTGCGGCTAGTGCAAGAGCGGTGCTCGGATTCGCGTAGACTCCCGAGTTGCTTCCAAGCGAGAACTGCAGCCCGGCGGTATTCGTGGTCAGGTTCACCTGCCGGATTGCAGATGCGCCATCAAGTCCTACCCAGAGAATCGTCCCGTCAGAACTGATCGCGAGTTTGTTTGGCTCGCTGCCAACGTAAATCGGCATGCCGAGAGCACCTGTCTCCGGATCGACCGAGACAACGGAATTGCCATAGGGCTGCCCGGCTGAACTCGGCACCGACACATAGAACAGGCCATTCGCCGGGTTGTAGACCATGCTGTTGTTCACAATGCCGATGTAGCCGGTGAAGGTTGCGGGCGCGCTGATGCCGCCGCCCGGAGCAGGCGTCGTCACATTCACGTTGTAGTTCCCGGGCAGACTGATGCTTGCCGCCGGGACTGTAACGGTAAGCTCGGTAGAACTCACATACGTTGCTGTCAGACTCGTTCCGTTGAAGCTGATGGTCGAAGCTTGAGTGAACCCGTTCCCGTAGACCGCCACCTGCGCATCGGCGTTGATTGGTGCTGCGTCTGGTGAAAGAGAGGTCACTGTCGGCACCGGCGGATTGCCGATCTGCACTGTAACTGCGTTCGAAGTCGCCGGATTCGCAGTGGGCGTATTGACTGTTACTGTCGCTGAGCCCGCTGTCGTCAGATCGCTGGCTGGAACCGTCGCGTAAAGATAGATGTATCCTCCACTATTGAAGGCATGTCCCTGCAAGGTCACACCGTTCCACTGCACGACCGAAGCAAAGCTGAACCCTGTGCCCTGCACCTCGATCGTTGTGTCGGAAGATCCGACGATGAACTGCGCCGGGTTGACAGTGGTGATAGTCGGAGTTGGCGTTGCCGACCCAATGGTCAGGGTCGCGCTTGATGTTCCGCCTCCCGGCGCGGGGTTAGCCGCCGTGATCGTCAGCACTCCGGAGGTTGCCTCGTCGGCCACCGTCAATTGGAACGCCAGTTGCGTTGGGCTGACATAGGTGGTCGCACGGTTTGCGCCGTTTACCTGCACCGTTGAGCTTGGGATGAAGCCGCTGCCAGTTACCGTGATCGTTGTCGGCGACGTGGTCCCCACCGCAACCGCGTTGGGGTTGAGTTGAATGACGCCGACCGGAGGGTTGTTGACCGGCAATGAGAGTGCCGGCGAGGTTCCGCCACCCGGTGTCGGGTTGACGGCGGTCAGGGCGAGCGTGCCGCCCGCAGCCAGATCAGCGGTGGTCAGGTTCACATTGACTTGCGTCGCGCTCACATAAACAGTGGTGCGGGCGCTCCCATTCACGTTGATCAAGGTCGTTGTCACAAATCCAGTGCCAGTCACGGAAACCGTTGCCGAGCTCTGGCCCGCAATCAGCGAAGCAGGCGAAGCCTTTGCAATTGATGGATTGGGATTGTCGACCTCGAGATTTACTTTCGAGCCGGACGCGCTAGTCTCATTTCCATTGAGCGCGATGACGGACAGCATGCCCGCGGTTGCAAGCTGGCTTTGCCCGATGGACGCTGTCACCTGGGTGCTGCTCACGAAAGTCGTTGGCTCAACAACCTGCCCAAGCTGTATGACGGTTGTTTTGACGAAACCTCCGCCATTCACCGTGAGCGTCGTCGTCGCGGCACCAGCTATTACCTTTGTCGGCGAGATGGAACTAACCACGGGAGTTTGGGTCTGCTGCTGGTTCTGACCGGAACTGGATCCGCCACCGCCACCGCATCCAGTTGTAAGAACTAAAGCACCAAGACACACCAAGGTAAAAATGCAACAAACATGAGTTTTCATGAGCAGCGCTCATTCTATAGCGAAAGCTGCTCGACAGGTCATCCCGCTTTCGAACTATTTCGAAGTTATGTGATTTCAATCACAAATCATGACTGTCCTACAAAGGAAAGAGTTACCCCGATGTTTTGGAGACACGCCTGGGGATGGCTCCAGGAGTCATCGAGTTATGCCCTGATTTTGGCGAAATGCTGCGCCACATCGTGCCAGCTATCCACGCGTGTGAATCCCCCGGCCGTCAGGTTGTGAGGAGCCGTATAGAGTAATCCCTCACCTTCGAAGCGAACCAGGTTCCTAGGCAGGTCGTCGATGAGGTAATCCGCGCGCAAGATGCTTTTGTTGCCACAGAACACGTAGTGCGTCGGTGGAATAAAGGAGAAGTGCCGTTGCAGCCAGCGGTATTTGGGTCCCAGCGAATTCGGTACCGTCATCGCTTGCGTTGCCACAAAGATTTCGAATCGCCCGGAAAGTTCTTCTAGCACTTCCTGCGCGCCTGGCATCAGCGCCAGGTCTTCGAAGAAATCTTCTGCATCGAGAAAGGCACGTAACTGCCCCTGCCGGTCCTCCGGAGCAAGCTCCCAGAGTCCTTTGCCGGCCAGGTCCTCCGGTGTGAGTGCTTCATCGAATGCTTCGTTGTAGCGGCGCAGGTGCTCGGCCAGGGTATCCGCCATCACTTCATCCATGTCGACGCAGATGCGTTTCAACGGGTTGTCCTCAGCAACTCTTTCGTTAGCAAAAAAAGATTCCGGGGAAAGGCCGATGCCCCTGCACCTATGTTGTCCCGTTAAGGTGCTGCATCCCATCTATTACTACGTTCCGGCTTGGCTCGGCTTGCGAATCGCTCGGCCTGCGCCGGCCGGCGCTTCGGGTTGCGGCGACTTAGGCGCCGGAGCCATGGCCGGATCCCAGTAGATCAGCCGGCCGCAGCTGTCGCATGTCAGCAACTCGCCTTCGCGCAACTGGTTCCAGACCTGCGGGCGTAGGCCCATGCGGCAGCTCATGCACTGCTGGTTCTCGGCGCGCGCCAACCCGGTACCCCGTGATGCCGCAATCCGATCGAAACGCGACAGCCACTCAGGCTCAATTGCCTGCCGAACCGCATTGCGCTCCGCGTCCAAAGTTCGTTGCTCGCTGGCAATTTCTTCCTGACGCGCTGCAATCCGCGCGTGGGTTTTTTCCAAGGCGCCAGCCATGTCTTCCACTTCAGCTCGCGCCGCCGCCAGCACCGATTCCTGCGTCTCAGAGCGTTCCAGGCTGGCATACTCCTCGTCTTCGAGCCGCTTGATCTCCTGCTGAGCGAACTGCACTTCATGTTCGATGGCCTGCGCCTGGGCGGGAGTCTTCACCGAGTCCTGTTGAGTGCTGAAGTGCGATGCCTTTTTCCGAAGCTGATCCACGTCGCGCTCCATGCGCGTGCGCAGGGACTCCTCTCGGCTAAGCGCGTCCGACGCATTGGTTGCCTTCTGTTGTGCAGACCGCAACGCTGCTTCGGCATGCGACATCGCTCCAGGCAGCGCCTGGGCCGCCCGAGCCAGTTCCTCCCGCTTGAGATCAATTGCTTGTAGGTTTACGAGGTGTTCGATATAGCCGTGCATCTGTATCGAGCAGTCTAAGCCATGTACCATCAATTCCGGAAATAGGCACAAATCCACTCCGCCGCGCATCCAACCGAGGGGGAAACGTGCAGCCTTCATTCTGGAAAAGACATCGCGCCCTTCGTTGGATCGTCGGCATTGCGCTGACGGGCCTCGCGGTGCTCATCTTAGTGGTGGTGATTCTCGCTCGCCGGACGGAGCCCTTCCTGCGCGCCCGCATCGTCGATGAGCTCTCCAGCCGTTTTCACGCCAAAGTGGAGCTTGATACCTTCCACCTCTCATTTGGCAACGGCTTCCGTGGGGAGTGGGGCATTTGGGCCAGGGGCCGAGGCCTGCGCGTTTGGCCGAGTGAAAATGCCATCGCCGCGGGCGTTCCCAATAGCCCAGTGATTAGCCTCGACGAATTCCGCTTCCATGCCCCCCTGCGCTACAAACCCGGTGTCCCCATCCACATCTCCGAGGTTCGCCTGAACGGCCTCGAAATCCACCTGCCTCCCAAGCCGCACGAACTGCATTTCAATTTGCCGAAACCGGCCGGCTCTCCGCAGGATTCATCGACCACTCCCTTTGTGACGTTCCGCGTCGACCGCGTTATCGCGACGAACTGCCACCTGGTTCATGAAACCGATAAGCCGGGCAAGCTGCCGCTCGATTTTGCCATTACATCGCTGGTGCTCAAAGACTTCACTCCCAATCGCGTAATGCATTTCGAAGCCCACCTGATCAATCCCCGTCCGGAAGGCACGATTCACACCACCGGAACCTTCGGTCCGTGGGATTCGAGCGATCCCGGAGAATCCGCCGTTGAGGGAAACTACCGCTTCGAGAACGCCAACCTTGCCACGTTCAAGCAGATTGCAGGTACCCTCAACTCAGACGGCCACTACGAGGGCACGCTCAACAACATCGACGCAACCGGCGAGACCGACACGCCCGACTTCCAACTGCCGCAGTTTGGCAATGCCATGCACCTACGCACGCAATTCCATGCCACCGTGGATGGCACGAACGGCGACACCTGGCTCAACTCGGTCGACGCCACCCTGGGCCAGTCGCGATTCAGCGTCAAGGGCAAGGTGGTCCGGTTCCTCTCAAAGGGCGACGATCCCCACTCCATCGGCCACGACGTCGATCTCAGGGTGATCATCAACAACGGCCGCATCGAGGACTTCACGAGGCTGGCAACCCACGGAAGCGAACCTCTTCTCACCGGAACGCTGAACCTCGACGCGAAGATGAACATCCCGCCGGGGCAGGGGGTGATGCACGAGCGCCTTCAGATGAAGGGAGAATTTGTGCTGGATGACGCGGAATTTACCAATCCCGGCGTGCAGGGCAAACTGAAGCAACTGAGCCTGCGCGGCCAGGGCAAGACGAATGAATTGAAGTCCACCGACCCAATGGTGATTCCAGCTCACTTGGAGGGCTACTTTGACGTGGCGACCGGCAAAATCGCATTTCCGAGCCTCCAGTTCCGGGTCCCTGGCGCCGACATCCAGCTGAAAGGCATCTACGGCCTCGATGGGGGTTCACTGGACTTCATCGGCTCTGCGCGGATGGATGCCACGATCTCTAAAATGGTCGGGGGATGGAAGGGTTTTCTGCTGAAACCCGCCGACCGCTTCTTCAAAAAGGACGGAGCAGGCACCTCGCTTCCGATCCGCGTCGGCGGTGTCGCCTCGCACCCCGATATTGCGCTCGATTTTCATCGGTAAACTGGACCATGTGACCTTCGCCTGACTTCCCCGCCAATCCAGTGCTCCGTTTCAACCGGCTTGCGGCTATACTTGCCGTGTCAATTCCACCTCGAAGCGATCGGGCTGTTGTTCACCGCAAGCGGGTGCAACGGAGGACGTCTATGGATATCGTGATCTATATCTTTCTCGCTTTTCTCGGGATCATCGTGCTCTCACTCATCCTGGGCAGCTTTTTCACTGTCAACACCGCCCAGGTGGCCATCATCACGCGATTTGGCAGGTTCCTGCGCGTGGCCGAAGCAGGCCTCAACTGGAAGGGGCCCTACATCGACACGGTAGCCGGCCTGGTGAGCCTGCGCGTCAACCAGATCGCGCTCACCATGGAGACCAAGACCAAGGACAACGTCTTTGTCACGATCCCTATCTCGGTGCAGAACCGCGTTCGGCCAGAAAAAGTCTATGACGCGTTCTACAAGCTCTCCGACCCGGTTGCGCAGATCAAGTCCTATGTCGAGCAGGTCATCCTGGGACACGTGCCTAGTATGACCCTCGATGAGGTATTTGCATCCCAGTCGTCTATCGCGGCCGCGGTCAAGCAGGAACTCGATTCCGACATGGCCGCCTTCGGCTACGAGATCGTCAACGTGCTGGTAACCGACATCGTGCCCGATTCCAAAGTGAAGTCGGCCATGAACGATATCAATGCTGCTCAGCGCGAGCAGGTAGCCGCCACCGCGCGCGGCGAGGCCGACAAGATTCTCGTCGTGAAGAAAGCCGAAGCGGAGGCCGAGAGCAAGGCGCTGCAGGGGCAGGGCATCGCCAACCAGCGCAGGGCCATCGTCGAGGGCCTGCAGACCTCCATCGAGCAATTCCAGAAAGCCGTCGATGGCGCGACCGCCAAGGATGTCATGCAGCTGGTGCTCGTCACCCAATACTTCGACACGCTGAAGTCCATTGGCGAAAGCGACAAGACCAACACGCTGTTCCTGGCGCATTCTCCCGGCGCGGTGAAGGAAGTCTCCGACCAGATCCTCGAGTCGATGCTGGTCGCGCAGAACGCAGACCGGTAATAGGCAAGCCGCTTCTTCTGGCGGTCGTCGCTCAGCGAGTCCGCTATGGTGGACGTGCCGAAGATGATACGGGAATTCCATGGATGGCGAGTGTCTTTTCGCGCCCTGGATAGAGGCTGAGAATCCTCTCGCCATCTCCGCTGTCGCAATGTGATACTGCTGCCTGTTCTACCGTTGCCAAGCTGAATGAGCAATGGAAGGAGGGTCTGCACGCATGCGGACCCCGAGGAGACCGCAATGCAGTGGACCAGCAAGCTCGGACACTACGGGAAAGCCCTGTATTTACTCGCTGCCCTCATCACAATCACCCATGGTGCGCTTTCGTTCTCGCAAGCATCAGAAGGCGAGAAGCAATCCCATGACGAGTGGTGGCGTCACGCTGTCATCTATGAAATCTACCCGCGCAGCTTCCAGGATTCCGACGGCGACGGTATTGGCGACATCAAGGGCATCGCATCGCGCCTCGACTACCTGCACGACCTCGGCATCGACACCATCTGGATCACGCCCATGTATCCCTCGCCCGGCGTCGACTACGGCTACGATATTTCCGACTATACTGCGATCGACCCCACGTACGGCACGATGGCAGACTTCGACAATCTCGTCGCGCAAGCGAAGAGGCGCAACATTCGCGTGATTATGGATTACGTCATCAACCACACTTCCGATCAACATCCATGGTTCCTCGAGTCCCGCTCCTCCCGCGACAATCCCAAGCGCGATTGGTACATCTGGCGCGACGGCAATGGTGAGACAACCACCAACAAGGGGGACCCACCCAACAATTGGCAGTCGTGGTTCGGGCACTCCGCGTGGCAGTGGGACGAGAAGACCCGCCAGTACTACTACCACTATTTTTATGTCCAGCAGCCCGACCTGAACTGGCGCAATACTGAAGTGCACAAGGCCATGGACGGCGTGCTCGATTTCTGGATGCAGCATGGTGTCGCGGGCTTTCGAATTGACGCCGTCTCGCGTCTCTTCGAAGATCCGGATCTTCACGACGATCCCTATCTCCCGGGCTACAACGTCTACGGCGATCGCAACATTAAGCACCTTTATACCGATGATTTGCCCCAGGTGCATGACGTTCTGAAGGAAGTTCGTCGCGTGGTCGACAAGTATCCCGGCGACCCGGTGCTCGTAACCGAGGCCGATGAGCCCAACGTCGAGGCGCTGACGAAGATGTATGGCAATGGCGATGAAGTTCAGCTTCCGATGGATTTCCAGATCGCCGATGTCAACGAACTCTCGGCTCCGCGGTTCCGCGAACTCTTCAAGCAGATTGAGAACAACCCAGCTCACGGGCAACCGGAGTACTTCTTCTCGAATCACGATCAGCCACGCCAATGGGATCGATACGGCGATGGCAGGCACAACGACCAGATCGCGAAGCTGTTGGCAGTCCTTGAGCTCACCACGCGTGGGACGCCGCAGATGTACTACGGCGAAGAGCTGGGCATGCGCACTACCGATCCGGTGCGAATCCAAGATGTGCACGATCCCATCGGTAAGCTCGGCTGGCCGAAAGAAAAAGGCCGCGACGGCGAACGTACGCCCATGCAGTGGGACGCATCGGCCGGAGCCGGATTTACCAGCAGCACCGAGCCGTGGCTGCCCATCCCGCCTAATGCGTCGAAGTACAATGTCGAAACTGAAAGCCGGGATCCCAATTCGATCTACAACTGCTACAAGCGCCTACTATCGCTTCGTAAAACAGAGCTCGCGCTTCGCGACGGCGATCAGGTAAGCATTAACAATCAGGATTCTAATGTCTTCGCTTTTCTGCGCCGAAGTGGTGATGCAACTGTGCTCATTGCGCTGAACATGAGCCCCAAAGCACACAAAATCACGCTCGATTTGGCGGCCCAGGGTGTGCATGGAACGAAGGTTATCCCGCTGTATGCCTCGCCTACATTCAGCTCAGACAAATTCAACCCGATTGAACTCGAACCCTTTGGCGCCTTGGTCGCCAGGATCGAATAATTTTGGCCTGATCAGGCATCCGGCAGCACGTGAAGTCCTAGTGCTTGCGCTCGCTCTGCACGAGGCGTCGTAGACCTTCGGAAACGTGAGCCCAGCACGGCTCTTGGCCGAAAGGATTACCCACGTTAGCGCATCGGTCGGAGCGCGCGATCCGCGGAGCGCGCGCCGCACTTTCCTTCGAGCTTTGAGGTATCGCGGAGCGAGGGAACAGATATTCGCGAGCGAGACGCGGCACGTGAAATCGCAGCCTGGCTTCGCTCAGTGGCTTGGCAAACGAGCGTCGGCAAGTTCACGCGAAAGCCTCGTGTCCGCGTGATCGGAACCCAGTGTCGTCTGCAGGTTGGCATAAGCTCGCTGTGCCGCACTTTGCGCCTCGTCTTGCCTGTCCAGTGATTGCAGCGCCTGGGCTAGTACCAGGCTTGCTAGCCCCACATTGCTGGATGGGATCCCGGCTTCTCTCTCGCCCCCAAGCATTTCCAACGCGCGACGGGCATCGGTCGCGGCTGACTCGGCTTGGCCAATTTGCAGCTCGACTCGCGCCCTTCGAACCAGCAGCGTCGGTAAATAAGCCCCGCATTGTCCGATTCTCCTAATCGAGGCCTCATCGACTGCAACCGCATTTCCCGCGAATTGCCATGCCATGGGCAGGTCGCCCTGCGCAAGGGCCATCCCTGATCGGGCCGACGATACTTCCGCGAAAACGTAATGCTCGGGTGCGTATCTCCTCCGCAGCCTCGGTTCCAATTCGTTCAGAATCCGGTTCGCCTTCGCGAATTCATGTGCGTCGACATTCATCTCTGCCTTCAGCAATTCGGCATCATCGGCAAGAATGTTGTCATCCAGGCTCCGAGCTTTTTCGCTCGCCTCTTCGAGATAGGTAGCCGCTTCCTCGCTTCTTCCAAGTTCGCGCAGCAGCGTCGCATAATTGAACAACAGTACCGGGGCGGCCGCGCCACTACCCCCATCGCTCCGGCTGATGTCGAGCGCTCGCCGATAAATCCTTTCGGCCTCGAGCTGACGGCCATCGTACGCAAGCGTCAGACCCCAGTCGTTAAACAGCTTCGCCGCCTTCTGCGAATCGTCGTATCCCAGCTCTGACATGAGCGCCGAGGCTTCCTGAAAATGCTGGTCTGCTTCCTTAAACTTACCGGCATCGCCCAGCACCGTGGCCAGGTTGATCAGCACATTAAGACCTTCAAGGTGCCAGCGCACCGGAGACCCCTGAAGGACTCTTTCGGCAGACCGAGCCCGCTCAACCCCTTCCCTCGTGTTCCCGCTACGATTGGCAATCTCGCTGCCGTGCAGCAGACATAAGGCCCGCTCCGAAACCACCTGCGGTGCGCTCCCCAGTTCGCGCAAACCCTCTTGGTAAAGCGTCTCGGCCCGCACGAGCTCGCCCACGGGGACCAGAGCGCCTGCCAGGGAGCAGGCTGCTTCGGCTCGAATCGATGCGCCCTTCGCACCCCGTGAGAGGCTGTACGCGTTGTTCAGCACGCGCAGCGCCTTGCCGTTCTGATCCTTACTCGAGTATTGACTGCCCAGCGAGATCAGCAGTTCGACATGGTTCTCCAGATCGGGATTCCGCTCGTGCTCGATCACCCGCTCTTCTCGGTCGAGCAACTGGTCCACCGCCAGCGGCTTGCCCATGGGCGCTGTGTCGCTCAGCAAGAGCTCGTTCAGGTCGGTCATGCGCTCCGCTCGCGCAAGCTGGCGCCACGCCAGGTCGCGCTGCGCCCACGCCGTCCTCGATTGAATCAGGGTTCCGGCCAAGCCTGCCGCAATGCCTGTGAAGGCCAACCCGGCGAGAGTAACCGCGGTGCGATTGCGCCGCACAAACTTACCTGCGCGATACATCAGCGCATCTGGACGCGCCCCGATGGGCTCCGATTTCAGGTATCGGCGCAAATCATCGGCAAACTGGCTCACCGAGCCATAGCGCGCCCTCGGGTCCTTCTTGAGAGCCTTCAATAAAATCGTGTCGAGGTCGCCGCGTAGCCCTCGTCTGAGCCGTTCCGCGGTCGTAGTCCGCATCGCTGCAAGTGTATCGGCCTCGGCGCGATCGGGCGCTGATCCTGCCACCGTATCGGAAGGCTTGATTGGTTCGGAATCGACAACCGCTCTTACCAGCTCCGCGGTGGACTGTGGAGACTCTCCGGCCGGATGCCGCCCGGTGAGCAGCACGTAAAGCAGTACACCGAGCGCATACACGTCGGTTGAGACGGTGATCGCCTCGTCCTTCAGCTGCTCCGGTGCGGCAAATTCGGGTGTGAGCGCACTTCCGCCAATGGTGAAGACGGTTCGTCCGGTCTCGCTTTCCTCCTCGATCAGCTTGGCAATGCCGAAGTCGAGCAGCTTGACTTCACCGTCCTTGCGCACAAGAACATTCGATGGCTTCAAGTCGCGATGCACGATCAGGTTCGCGTGGGCAGTCGCCACGGCGTCGAGCACCTGCAGAAACAGACGAATGCGCGCATGCAAATCGAGGCGCGACTGATCGCAATAACGGTCGATTCTCAATCCGTCGACGTACTCCAGCACAAGGTAGGGATGGCCTGCCTGCGTCACGCCCGCATCAATGAGCTCGGCAATATGAGGATGGGCAAGGAGTCCCAGGATTTTGCCTTCGCGGCGGAAGCGCTCTTCTCCCTCGCGTCCCAGCAGAGAGATATTGAGGAACTTCAAGGCCACCTGGCGTTCGAAACGCCCGTCACTCCGCCGGGCGAGCCACACGCTTCCCATGCCGCCCTGTCCGATTTGCGATTCAATCAAGAACGCGCCAACCGTTTGCCCCGCCAGTGTCGCTGTCGTGTTCGGCAATTCGACACGGCCAGTCTCGAGAAATCCCTCCACGACCAGCTCTCCGTGCTCCCGCAGCAAGGCCTCGAGCCTGCTCGCAATCTCTGGTTCCTGAGCTTCGATCCAGGCGCGCCGCTGCTCCCCCCCCAGTTCAAGTGCCCGATCGAGAATCGGGCTCAAGATCTGCCACTCGTTCTTGCGCAGAGTCGATGACGTGTAAATCATGCGTGCGTTTCTCCACCCAGGCTGCGATGCAAATAGATTCTGGCCTTCTCCCACTTACGTTGCAGGGTCCGTTCCGAGCCCATTTGCATGGCCGCAATCTCCGCAAACGAAAACCCACAGAAGAATCTGAGATCGACAAGTGTTGCAAGCTCCGGTTCAACCGCCGCCAGTTCCTCGAGCGCGTCGCTGATCTGAGACAACTCCCGCGCGTCCACCGGAGATTCGAGCCTATCGAGCGTGAGAGCTGTGATATGAATCTGGCCGCCTTGCTTGGCCGTGCTGCGTTCTCGCGCTTGGTCGATGATGAGCCCTCGCATGACGCGCGCGGCGTAACCCATGAATCGTGCACGGTCGGGAAACGATGGCGTTTCGGCCTTGGCTGCCATGTTCAGATAGGCCTCGTGCAGAAGCGTGGTTACCCCGAGAGGCGCGGGCGTCCATCGCTGAGCCAGTTGCCGTTTTGCCAGTCTGTGCAACTCGGCGTAAAGCATACCGAAAAGCACATTTGTTTCCGTCGCTTCAGCAGTTGCAGGGGAAACTGTCGCTGCCATATAAATTGAATGCCCTCTGTCCGATGCTCTGCACTTGGTAGTCGACAGAATAAATTTCGAGTAAAAACCGCCGGGATTGCTCCCGGCGGTTCCGCGGGGACCCCTCCCCGCTCTAGCGGCCCATGCTGCCGCCGTAGGCGTTGGGCCGGTGTTCCTGCGCCTCTTTTTCGAGTTTCGACGCGCCGAATCCGATGCTGTTCTCCTGGGCCGGCGCGACAAACTTCCTCAGGAAGTACAGCCCGTTCACCTGGTCGAACTCAATCTTGGTTTGCCCATCCTGCGTCGGCTCGGCGGGCTTCCCCAAAATGAAGAGTCCGGTTGTATGCGCGCCATTCTCAACGCGAAGGAAAGCTCCGTCGCGCACGAAGCGGTAGTCGCCGGACGGAAACATCCTTTCTCCGATGGAGAATTCGAACGGCACATTTGCTTTGATTACGCTTTCCTGCGCACCGAGGTGCGGCGCAATGGTGAAGGCGGTTGTGGCAACGAAGAGTGCGAGGGTGCTGATGCGGTTCATAATTCGCTCCTGATCTGATGGGGAGCATTGGCTGCCTCAGCGAACGCCGGAACGGCGATCCTTAACAGGCCGCATTTGCTCTCGATGACGAAATCGAGATCTGCTGGCAAAAGACGCCACCATGGAATGGAAAAACTTATTGTGCTGAAGGGCAGGGCTCCGCCAGGACTCTCGGACGGCTTTCTGACCAACCTTGACTGGTTTGTCAGCTTTTCCTATTCCCACCGCCGCCACGTCGCGAGTAGTGGAAACACTCGAGGAAAGCTGCAATGCACTGGGCAGAGAAACATTTCACGTTGGGCCAGACCTCTGTTCCTTGGCGTCCTCCTCGCTGGCCGGCGCGCCGGTTACCGCCATCAGGGCGAGATTGATCCGTCCTCATTCAGCGCAATCGGCTTACGGCAAGCGAACCCCAAGGACAACCGCAGGCCTGACGTTGTACAGACAGCCGGACGCTCACGCCAATTCGAAACTTTCTAAATGTGAGGGATCAAATCTCGTCCGCCGAATCGTCAGAAGGATTGCTCTGAGGCTCCCGCTCTGCTTCTTGGCGAAGCCGCGTCAGGGTCTTGCGGTAAAACCAGGCAGCGGCCATGCCGCCCGCAAAGGCCGATGCAGCGGCCACCACGCCAACCTTTAGCCACCCAGGCAGAGCCGGTTTATCGTTCTGGTCCGCGCTGGAACTCATCGAATCGGCATCATTTGGTTTCGTGAACGCATCTCTTTCAATCTTTTCCCGTGAGTCCATTTTCTCTGAAGTTAGCGTTCGCGAAGCGCGAAGCAAAGTTAATGCTAAGTTCGTCCCATAATGCGGTAAAATATCGAATTCTGTATTTGCTTTCTTTTTGATCTATAGTATCGTGTAGATATTCCGGCTGCGGTGGCGGCTGAGTTTGCCCCTCCAACCCGGAAGTAGTTTGCGTCACTGGCCTCCCGGCACGAACAGCTAAAAGTTCGTGCCGTCTTTTTTGTCTGCAAGGTGGCTGGGGGGTGCCGTCGGCCTTTCGGCGGGGTACCGTTTCAGGTCTTTTCCAGTCTAAAATCGAGGAGAGCGAGCCTCCCATGACCTCGAAAGCCTGCCGCCGGATCCTGCCTCTTGCCGCCTTTCTCTTGACCGCTGCCAGTTATGCCCAATGGTCGAATCCAGCTGACGAGATCCCGGCCTATCACCCATCCGCCCCGTTGAAGGTCAGCACGTTGCCGCCGATCTTGAGCGGCGCCAGGCTCACTGGCGAGAATTTCCGGTATCCCTGGCAGGTACACGTCTACCAGCAGGCCGCCAAGGTGAGCAACGTTCTGTATCAACTCCCGTGCTATTGCCGATGCGACCGGGCTCTTGGACACACGAGCCTTCGCAGCTGCTTTGAGGGATATCACGGAACCGAGTGTTCCACTTGCGCCAAGGAAGGCTTCTTCGCCTACCAACAGACCAAGCTCGGTAAGACGCCCACGCAGATCCGGGAGGCCATCGAGCATCACGCGTTCGAGAGCATCAGCCTGGAAGCGGAGTAGGAAACAATCGGGTGCATTGACGGGATCGCCGCCAAGCGGTCGAGCTCACCGCCTCATCCGCGCCTTCCCAATCTCGATCCGTCCGGGCTCAGCATCGACGCCCACGTCACCCGATGAAGGCTTATGGGCGCTCCAGACACCGGGCAGATCACCGCCGAGCGCTCCCATCCCCAAAGGACTTCTCGCGATTCCATAGCTGGACGAGGCGCCTTGCGCAGCGAAAGTGATTCTGAGGCGAAGGGCCGGGCAGTCACATCAGTTTGGTCTTTTCGATGATGGGTTTGGTGACCCTTGCAGAGGGCTTGATGGCATTCTGCGCCGCGTAAATTCTGCGCTCCATCAAGGCCTTCAGAGTGGCAGCGCGTTCGGCGTTCAGGCCAAGATGGGAGCGGTCTTCCATGACTTCTATGGCAAAGCGAAGATCGTTTATCAGTGCAGTCCGAATCTCGGTCAGCATAAGAAAATTGTACTGCGAGCTGCGCCTAGGGAAATCCCGAGACTGAGAGCTGCAAGCGATTCGCTGTGATTTTGCGAAAGTCGATGGTCCTTGTTCCAGGCAACCTTATCGCGCCGGATTTTTTTCTGGAACCGCAGGCCGCTACAGTGGTTTCCAGAAGGCGAGCAATAGCGGATATCTCGGCCGATGGGAGCCGGAACTCGTGAAGCGGGGGATTTCAGGAAGGGGTTCGCGCGAAGGTCGCTGGTGGAACCGGGAGGCGGCAACTGACCGGCAGCCCATGGGATCCCAGATGCGAATTGCACCGATGACTGAGGTCAACCAAGGACTTTCGCGTAAATGCCTGTGCGGCAGGGAGTTGTGGGCAGGTTAGGAGATGAACCGAATCCGAGCAGATTCGCCGACCGGATCAGTCGGGATTGTGCCTCTGGATTTGCGGCAAATTTTTTGTGGAAAACCGCAAATAAAGGAGGGGGGGAGGGGGGTCCCCCTGGGCTGCCAGAACTGAAGGAGGGCATCGCTGGGCGCAGCACACCCTCTATTTCTATTGTGCGCTCTTTTGCGGAAAAAGAGGCAAGCCAGGGTCCCACAATTGAATCTGGTACCCAGCTATCAATTTGACTGGACCGCCCCTATAACCGGCAAGCGCCCAAGCACTGGCGCTTTCCTGTTCACGAGCCACAGAGTCGCGGTCATGAGCAGGAGCTTGATCAACCAATCTCCGCAGTGAATGAGCCCTAACTCAATCGGCACGTTTTGCCAGAGCACCGAGCCCGAAAGCAGGGTGAACGGAAATCCAAGCCAGAGAACGCCGGCGAAACCGAGCGCCCCTTTGAGATTGCCCGCGGGATAGCGAGCCAGGAGCCAGCAGATCACAGAAGAGAGCAGCAGGTTGCGCAGCAATTCTGCCGCGATCTTCGAGCTGTCAGGAGCCGGGGACGCGGTTATGCCGCTCAAGACAAGGAACTGGCTGCCGAACAAGGCCGGGCTGTACCAGAGGGAACTG
>DATGFX010000068.1:0-1778 GCA_035308825.1 Occallatibacter sp.
GGCGTGTCCTGCCTCGGCCGTTGCAATGAAGCGCCTGCCGTGGCGGTCAACGGACATATCTACAGCGACCTCTCGCAAAATCAAGTGGAAGCCATGGTTGCGAACGCGCTCGCGGGCGTCGCGTTGCCGAAACATTCTCCCGCGCACGATCGGATAAGTTGCGCCTCCGACCCGTATCCAGCAGGCCAGCGCTATGGCGCGTTGAAACGGCTCGTGGAATCGCGCGATTGGACCGGCACGTTCGCCACTCTGAAAGCGGCCGGTCTCCGCGGGATGGGTGGCGCCGGATTTCCCACTGAATCGAAATGGCAGCTCGTTCGTCAGGCTCCGGGCACCGAGAAATACATTGTCTGCAACGCAGATGAAAGCGAGCCCGGAACATTCAAAGACCGCTTCATCCTCACGCACCTTCCTCATCTCGTGATCGAGGGGATGATCCTCGCCGGCATTCTTACCGGCGCGAAGAAGGGCATCCTTTATATCCGCCACGAGTATGAAGACCAGGAAGAGATTCTGCATGCTGAGATCGAGCGTTGCGAGAAAGACAAGCTTCTGGGATCGAGCATCTTCGGAAGCGATCTCGCTTTCGAACTCGAAATCTTTGTCAGCCCCGGCGGGTACATTTGCGGAGAAGAATCGGCCCTCCTGGAAGCGATCGAAGGGAAGCGAGCGGAGCCGCGAAACAAGCCACCCTTTCCTGTGCAGGAAGGACTCTGGAATAAGCCAACCGTTATCAATAACGTCGAGACTTTCGCTAACGTTCCCCCGATTCTTGTGCGAGGTGCGGATTGGTATAAGGCGCAGGGGGTCGGCGGCGCTGCGGGACTGAAATTTATCGGCGTCAGCGGCGACGTAGTACGCCCGGGAGTATATGAAGTGCCGATGGGCACGCCTGTGTCCGACCTGATTTTCAAATATGGCGGCGGAATTCCTGGGAATAGAAAATTGAAGGCCTTCGCACCGTCGGGCCCTTCTTCCGGCTACTTACCGGCTTCCATGGCGGACGTGCGGCTCGATTTCAAAGCGCTCGCAGACGCCGGTTCCATGCTCGGATCGGGCGCGCTCGTTGTGTGCTCTGAAGATCGTTGCATGCTGGACATGGCGCTGAATGCCACGGAATTTTATCGCAACGAATCCTGTGGTAAGTGCGTGCCCTGCCGCGTGGGGTCGAGCAAGCTGGTGGAGATGCTCGAAGGATGGACCCACGGAAAAAGCGCGCCCTCCGATCTCGCTCTGCTCGACGAGCTTGCGGATACTCTCCGTCTTACCTCCATTTGTGGCCTTGGCCAGGTGGTGCCGGCTCCTATTGCGTCCGTCCTGAAACATTTTCGCGAAGAAGTGGATGCGCATCTGTTGCAGCGGCAATGTCCCGCCGGCGTTTGCGCTTGCGGTACAAAAACCTCCAGAACTACCGCCTCTACCGTGGGGCGCTCATGAGCGCAAATCCGCTCATCGACCTCACAATTGATGGCAAGAAAGTTTCAGTTCCGGCCGGAACCACGGTCTTCGATGCCGCGCGGATAAACGACATCGCGATCCCGACTCTCTGTCACCAGCAGAATGAACGGCCGGTCGGAGTCTGCCGTGTCTGCGTCGTAGACGTAGGCGCACGTGTCTTCACCGCCTCCTGCATTCGGCCCGCGGAAGCCGGAATGGTGGTAAATACGGCCTCCGACAAAGTGAAGCGTGCCCGCCGGACGCTGGTCGAGTTATTGATGTCCGATCACCCCGCACCTTGCGCTCGGGAGCGGCACTCTGGCGATTGCGAACTCGAGGCC
>DATGFX010000069.1:0-188845 GCA_035308825.1 Occallatibacter sp.
AGAGTTTTCGCGCGTCTGAAATCGCCAATGGCCTGCTGAATTTCTCCCGCACCTCAACCACCGAGTTCCGTGACACCAACCTGAACCAGGTGATGCGCGATACCCTGTCGCTGCTCGAGCATCAATTCAAGACCGCGCAGATCCTTCTCGACCTCGATCTCGCCGCGGAGTTGCCCGCGATCCACGGCAATCCCGGCAAGCTGCAACAGGTCTTCCTGAATCTCCTGCTCAATGCCAAGGACGCCATGCCCGGCGGAGGACGCTTGCGGGTGGCTACTCAGGTCAATGGCCACGTAGAAGTCGTGATCGCCGACTCAGGCTTGGGAATTGCTCCCGAAAACCTCAAGCGGATCTACGATCCGTTTTTCACCACCAAAACAATGCCCAGGCCCGGAGAGCGCCGCGGCACTGGACTTGGACTGTCTGTCTCCTACGGCATCATCCAGGAGCACGCAGGCAAAATTCATGTCGAAAGCGTGGTCGGCTCCGGCACCACGTTTCATCTCGAGTTTCCCTTGCTAAGGAAGTCTGTACATGCCTGAGGTCGACCAGCCTTTCAATCTTTCCACTGCCTCGCCTGCGTCTTCCGCATTCAGCACCGGAGCCAGCATCCTCGTCATCGATGACGAAGCCGGCATCCGCGAGTCGCTCGAGGTGTTGCTCACTCTTGAAGGCTATTCCGTCAGGATGGCGGCCGACGGCGAACAGGGACTGCGAATCCTCGAGCTCGAGACTTTCGATCTTGTGTTGCTCGACCTCGCGCTGCCCGGCCAAAGCGGCATCGAGCTGCTGCCGCAAATCAAGGATCGGCAACCCGAGACGCCGGTCATCATGATCACCGCCTACGGCACTGTCGACAATGTCGTTGAAGCGGTGCGTGCCGGCGCGGAGAACTTCGTCCAGAAGCCGTGGGACAACGAAAAGCTGATGGCCGACATTCGCTCGGCCGTCGCCCGCCACCGCGCTGAAGAAGAAAACCTACAGCTCAAGCGCACGCTCAAGCAGCGCTATAACTTCACGAACATCGTGGGCAAAAGCGACTCGATGTTGCGGATCTTCGACCTGGTCGCGCAGGTTGCGCCCAGCCGCTCGACGGTGCTGATCCAGGGCGAAAGCGGTACAGGCAAGGAGCTCATCGCCAAGGCTATCCATGCCAACTCGCCGCGCCGCGACAAGCCGTTTGTCCCCATCAATACCGGCGCCATGCCGTCGGAGCTGCTTGAGTCGACGCTCTTCGGCCACGTAAAAGGCGCGTTCACTTCGGCCGTAGCCTCAAAGAAGGGCCTCTTCGAAGTAGCCAACGGCGGCACGCTCTTCCTCGACGAAATCGTCACCATGGGCATGGATACGCAGGCCAAGATCCTGCGCGTGCTGCAGGACCGGCGCTTCATGCACCTCGGCGGCATCCAGGAGATTCAGGTCGACGTGCGCATCATCGCCGCCACCAACGTGGACCTGCGCCAGGCCGTGCGCGACGGACGCTTCCGCGAAGACCTCTTCTACCGCCTCAACGTGATCACCGTCGACCTGCCGCCGCTGCGCGCGCGCCGCGAAGACATTCCGCTGCTCGCCCAGCACTTCCTCGATTTCTATGCGGGAGAAAATGGCTTGTCGCCGCGCCGGCTTTCTTCTGACGCGATGCGCGCCCTGGTCGACTATGACTGGCCCGGCAACGTGCGCGAGCTTGAGAATTGCATCGAGCGCGGCGTCGTGCTTTCATCCGGTCCGGTCATCGGCTCTGACCTGCTGCCCGGCCACATCACCGGCCGCAGCTTCCAGGACGCGCTCCTCGAACACAACCCCAACGCTTCGCTCTTCGACATCATGGAAGACATCGAGCGCCGCATCATCATCGAGAAGCTGGAACGCTGCAACTGGAACCAGACCGACGCGGCCGAGCAGTTCCGCATCCCGCTCTCCACGCTAAATCAGAAAATCAAGCGCCTCAACATCGAGATCCGCAAGCGGGGCAGAGAATAAAGACAGCTTTCAGCTCTTAGCTCTTAGGAAGTGCGCTGAGCCAGGTCGAAGGGTCTCTATTGAAACCTGGGAAACGCCGGAGCTGTCAGGCCACTGCTTCCATCCACCGCTCCAGGAACCATTTCAGCTCTTCGGGCGGCTTCAGCCATACCTCCGCTGCGGTTTCGCGCCACGCGCGCCGCACCAGCACGCTCAGGTGCGGCCCTTCCAGTTCATTCACGGCCGCGAATGCCGACTCATCCGTAAAGTCGTCGCCGAGATAGACCACCGGCGTACACCCATCCGCCTCGCGCACAATCTCGCGCACCGCGCCGCCTTTGTCGCGCCCCGTGCGCAGTTCCAGTCCCGACTCAAAGACCAGGAGCGACAAACCGTCGTTGCTTGCCAGCGGCTCAAACAGCGCGCGCGTCTTCTGCTCGATGCGCTTCGCGCGATCGTGCGCGATGCCGCGCCAGTGCACCACAGCCGCATTGGGCTTGTCCTCATAGAGCCCGCCGAACGCGTGGATCCGCAATCGTGTGCGTACCTCATCCAGTTTTTCGCGCGTTTCGGGTGGCGTCTCTTCCTGGTCGCTGCGGCCGTCGGGATAAAGACGCTTCGCGCCGTGCAGGCCCCAGACTTCGAGCGTCGGATTCAAGCCAAGCAGCGGGGGCACTTCTTCGGGAGGCCGGCCCGTGATCACCCTCATCTCCGTCCTGCCCTGCCTCTGGATGCGCGAAAGCAGTTCCGTTACGCCCGACCAGGGGCGCGCCTTGAACCGGTCAATGCGAAAATCCGCCAGCGTGCCGTCATAGTCCAGCAGCAGTAGCGGTTTGAGTGATCTCTTGAAAGTATGGAAAAAGCTCTCGATTCTTACTCGAGCTTCCGATTCAATATTCAACACGTTCACGATGCCATTTTGCGGTGAGTGGAACGCTCGCGCGTATCAAACGGCTCCGGACCCAACTGAATTTCATCGAATTCTTCCTCGTTTTCGAGACGCAGGTCGCGCAGCGCGCCCAGCACATTCGCAGCCCATCTATAAATATTATGGTCCATCACCTGGCGCCGCATGCGCTGCATTCGCAGCCGCCGCTCGGCGCGATCCATAGACAGGCCGCGATGCATAGCCTCCGCCACTCCCGCCACGTCATACGGATTCACCAGCAGCGCGTCCTGCAACTCCACCGCCGCGCCCGTGAATTTGCTCAGCACCAGCACGCCGTCTTCATCATCGCGCGCCGCCACATACTCCTTGGCCACAAGGTTCATTCCATCATGCAGCGACGTCACCAGGCACAAGTCAGCAGCGCGGTACCAGCGGTTCACTTCCTCGTGTGAGCATTGGCGCTCGATCAGCACAATCGGTTTCCAGTGTGCCGTCTGAAAACGCTGATTGATTCTCTCCACTGTCTCTTCGACCTTGCGCCGCAGATCGGCATACGACGAGATGCGCGTGCGGCTCGGCGCCGCAATCTGCACCATGGTGAGCCGTTCCCAGTGCCAGGGATGATTCTCGATCAGTTGCTCGAGCGCCAGCAACCTCTCCACGATGCCCTTGGTGTAATCGAGGCGATCCACGCCGAGCGCCAGATTTTCAGCGCGCACACCGAACTCGCGCAGCAGTTCCTGCCGCGCAAATCGCATCTCCTCGCGCCCCAGTTCATCATCCACGGGCGCAATGCCCGTGCGGCTGCCGCCCTCGAATGCCACGCTGACCGGGTACGGCCGCACGGTGCTGAGATGCCCGTGGCGCCGCACCGTCATGTGCTCGCGATCGGTGCGCGCCTCCAGCACTCGATCCACGGTCGATAAGAAGTTATTGCAGTGCAGCGGAATATGGAACCCGATCAGGTCCGCACCCAGCAGTCCATCCAGCAACTCAGCCTGCCATGGACAGATTCCGAACGCCTCGGGATTCGGCCAGGGAATATGCCAGAAGATGGCCACGCGCGCGTCGGGCCGCGCAGCCTTCACCAGCCTGGGCAGCAGCGCGAAATGATAATCCTGCACAAAGACGATGGGCTCGGCGCAACCTTCCATCTCATCCAGCAACGCCGCCGCAAATCGCTCGTTCACGCGCCGGTAACATTCCCAGTCCGCCGGTCGAAAGATCGGCCGCGTATGAGCGATGTGGCACAACGGCCAAAGTCCCTCGTTCGCAAAGCCATCGTAGTAGCTCGATTCCTCTTCGTTCGAAAGCCACACGCGCCGAAGCGTGTAGCGCGGATCGTCCGGCGGAACTCGCAGTCGATCGAACTCATCCACCGTGACCGCATCGGCGTTGCCGTTTCCGCTTGCCACCCACACGCCGTCGCACGCGCACAGCACCGGCTCGATCGCCGTGACCAGCCCGCTCGGCGGCACCACGCAAACCACTTCCCGGCCCTGGCGCACGTGCATGTAGGGCTCGCGGTTCGACACCACAAATAACTTGCTCGTCGCGGAGTAAGACCGCATATGCACAGCCAGCCGCTCCGCGGTCCAAACACTCTCCCTTGCATCGCGCAACCTAGCTTCTGCTTCGGCGGCGGCACGGGCGGCGATCAGGCTCTCGGCCATCGTCTCCATCTCGCGCGCCAGTGGGCTGAAGATCCCGAGTTCCTCGTGGCTCTGACCCGTCATCAGGTCGAGATTGCCGAGACGCAGATGCCGCAGGCGCTCTGCCACCCTGGTCACTGGACGCATCAAGAACCAGCGCACCATGACGTAGGTGATGCCGGCGATGAGAATGACCAGCGCCAGGACCCGCCAGAAACTGCGCTGCCACAAGTCGTTTCCCTGGCTTCGGATGTAGTTCGCATCTGAAACCAGCACCAGCGCACCTTCCAGCCGATTCCCGTCGTGTAATGGAAGCACCTCTTCCAGCCACTGCGCGCCGCCCGCATGACCGAATGCCCCCACGTTGGCGCCTTTGCGCAGCGATTTCTGCACCGTGGTTTCCGCCAGCGATTTCAGGATGGTAGCTGGGCCGTTTGAGAACAGCAATTCGCCCTGCGGATCGTAAACAGCCAGCCCGATCAGGCCTGTGCGGGTCTTCGACCGGTCCACCAGATCCATCAGCGTCGCCATGTAGCCAACTGAGAGCACACGCTCGAAGTCGGGTTGCAGGCTTGCGCCAATCCACTGCTCCCGGCGTTCTAGCTCCTCGCGCAGCAGATGTTTATGAGCCAGAACTTCGAAGTAAGTTGAAGCGACCGAAACGAGGGTCACGCAGGCAGCCAGAGCGATGATGAGGCGAAGACGAAACGAATGCATAGGACTTCCCTCCGCTCGCTTCGTTTGGTGCATGACGATTCCTCGCTCTTTCCCGAGTTAGATGCTGAATTCGCGCTTGGCGGCTACTGCTCTCTGGAGATTGAGGTTGTCCGGCCCCCAAGACGAAAGGAAGATCGGGAGAATAACCCACCCATCGAGATCGCGCGCCGAGGTGGATCTGCATCACTGCACGCCGCTCGATGCGCTATCCTGTGCATGCGAGCAGCCGGCGCTCTATTTCTGCGTCACCCGGTTCGGGAAGCGAATGACCGTAGATACGCTAGAGAGACCTGCCAAACAAATTGTCCTCACCGTGCAGGATTACTCCCTGTTCGCGTATCAGGCTCTCATGAACCTGTTTCGGCCGCCTGTCTATTGGTCCGATTTCCTCATTCAATCCGACATCATCGGCGTGGGTTCGGCCAAAATCGTCATTCTTGCCGGCTTCTTTACCGGTGCTGTGCTCGCGATTCAATCAGCGGCTACGTTGGCTCAATTCGGTGCGACGGCCGTCACTGGCCGGTTCGTGGCCATGTCCATGATACGCGAATTGGGCGCTGTGCTCACCGGAATTATGGTCTCCGGACGCAACGCATCCTCCATGGCCAGCGAGCTCGGGTCCATGGTTGTCACCGAGCAGATCGACGCCATGCGCGCTCTTGGTGTCGATCCCATGCGCAAGCTCGTCACCCCACGCATTTTTGCCTCCATCACCATGCTGCTGTTTCTCACCATCGTTGCAGACTTCTTCGGCATCCTTGGTGGCGCCGCAGTCACGGTCTTCATGAACCATCAAAATGCCACGCAGTATTTCTCGATGGCATATGAATTCTTGCGCTTGCCCGATATTCTTCAAGGACTGGTCAAGCCGCTCGTCTTTGGCTACATCATCGCGTCCATCGGCTGTTTCTTTGGCATGAAAACCACCGGTGGAACCGAAGGCGTAGGCCGTTCTACCATCTCAGCAGTCGTCTCCTCTTCCGTTCTCATCATCTTTGTCGACACGCTGATCAGCCAGGTGATGGTGGCCATCTTCAACCGATGAACCCGCCAGTTCTTCCACGCACCGAGCTCCATGGTCCGGCTCCGCGCACCTCTCCGGCGCTCGAGTTCCGCAATGTCTCGATCGCATTCGACGGGATGCCTGTGCTCGATGATGTCAGCTTCACGGTGGGTCCGGCCGAGACGCGTATTCTGCTCGGCCCAGCCGGCGTAGGAAAAAGCGTGTTGCTCAAGCTCGCCAACGGGCTGCTCTGCCCCGACAAGGGATCCATTCATCTTCTCGGTGAAGAAATCTCAAGCATCCCCGAGCGGGAGCTGTTTCCCCTGCGAACGCGCACGGGAATGGTGTTCCAGGAGGGTGCGCTGTTCGATTCGCTCAGCGTCCGCGACAATGTCGCCTACCTTCTCATCCAGCAACGGGTCCCGGATGCCGAAATCGACGCCCGCGTGATGGAAGCGCTGCGCTTCGTCGGCCTCGAAACCACCTTCAGCCTCTTTCCGGGCAGCCTCTCAGGTGGAATGCGCCGCCGCGTTGCCATCGCCAGGGCTCTCATTCACAAACCCGATCTGCTGCTTTACGATTCACCCACCGGCGGCCTCGACCCTGTCACTTCGACCACCATCATCGAGCTCATCGTCAAGCAGCGCGACGTGAATCGCACACCAGCGGTGCTTGTCACGCATCGCTTGCAGGACGCATTTACGATGACCTCTCATCGATTCGATATGGCCAGCAACGCCATGGTGCCTCTGCCCAAAGGGGAAACAGACCCCAACACAACCTTCCTCATGCTCTCGGAAGGCCACCTCATCTTTGACGGAAACCTCGCCAACTTAATCGCCACCGATAACCCTTTTGTCCGTGAGTTCCTCGAGTAGAGCGTCCCACCAGCCGGAGAATGTGCATCCAACCACAAGCTGACTCATTGTTGAACCGGCGTATTGCTTCCCAGGATTCCAGTTCGGCGGCAACTCGAATGATGATTTGAGACGGCCGGCGAACTCAGAAGCGTCTTGAGATCGCGCGGAACAATGAACGGAGAAAGACCTTGGGCCGAGCCAGAATAATCGTTCTCATTGCGCTGCTCACGCTGCTGGCGCCTGTTCCCCACGCTTCCGCGTATTCTCTCATCACCCACGAGCAGCTGATTGACCTTACCTGGGAGGATTCCATTGTCCCGCTTCTGCTCAGCCGCTTCCCCAACCTTACCCAGGCTCAGCTCAATAAGGCGCGGTCCTACGCTTATGGCGGTTGCGTGATCCAGGACATCGGCTACTACCCGTTCGGCGACCGGTTCTTCTCCAACCTGACCCACTACGTGCGTTCGGGCGACTTCGTCATCAATCTTTTTCGTAATGCGAATACTGCGGACGAACTCGCCTTTGCCGTCGGCGCTCTCTCCCACTACGTAGGCGATTCCATCGGACACTCCGAAGCCACCAACATTGCCGTCCCAGTCGAATTCCCCAAGCTGCGCGCAAAATATGGCTCAGACGTGAACTATGCCGAAGGCAAGCATGCGCACATACAGACCGAATTCGCTTTCGATATTAACGAAATCTCGAAGCATCATATGGCGCCGCTGCACTTCCTGCGCACGGTTGGCCTCAATGTGTCGGTCCGGCAGGTTGCGCTGGCGTACTACCAGACCTACGGAATCACAGCGACGTTTTCGGGAAGACGGCGCCGTCTGCTGAATGTTCCAGCCTATCGCTTCTCCACCCGCTATTTCATTCCCCGCATCGCGTACGCACTCACGCTGCTGCATCGCGGCAGCGAGCCTCCCGAACCAACCAACGAAGAAGCACAGCTTCTTGCAAGCAAAGCGGCTCACATGGCCGATGAATATGATTGGCAGAGGTATCGCCGTCACGCAGGCATTGGCACCTTTTGCCTCGCAGGGTTTATCTTCATCCTGCCCAAGCTCGGCCCATTGAAATTGCTCGACATCAAGGGACCCACAGAGGACACGGATGTCGAGTATATTCACAGCGTCATCATGTCCACTGCCGTGCTGCGCCGCATGCTCGAACAATTCACGCCACCGACGGGCCGGCGTCCGGTCCCGGCAAATCTCACGCAGGATGATGGGTCTCATCCTCCGTTGCCGGCCAAGAATCCTGAATCGCACGATCCCAAGAACAACCCCAATGCGCTGCTGCGCTCCGAAGGCCCCCGTCATCCACTGCCCAACCGCGATCTCGATACTGGACGCGTGGTTCAGCCCGGCGGATACCGGCTTACCGATTCCACCTACGCCGATCTGCTTCATCGCCTGACCCGCAAACCGAAGCAGCCCATCCCTCCCGGCATCAAGGAAAACATCCTGGCCTACTACGCCGATCCCAACCTGCCCATCACCACCCAGAAGGATCCGGACAAATGGAAGCAGGTGCAGGCCGACCTGGCTACCCTCTCTGAAATGCCCACCAGCGCCGCGCCCGAACCCTATCCCACCTTCGCCATCGAACAGGGCACCGAATAAGAGCCCCTCCCCCCGTCGACGAGCGAGGCAAATCTCACCGAGGCACACCTCTCCCTGCGATTGCATCCAAGCAATTTAGTACGTGCAACTTTTTCCGGAATTCTTGTGACTAGCCATTCCATCGAACTCCCCATCGACCCGGTGGAGTCTTCAAAACTCGCCGGCCTTCGCTACGTGACCGATGCCAAACCCGGAATTACGCGCAAACATTGGCGGAAGATCTT
Organism: Occallatibacter sp.; assembly: GCA_035308825.1. Lineage (GTDB taxonomy): Bacteria > Acidobacteriota > Terriglobia > Terriglobales > Acidobacteriaceae > Telmatobacter. Next base: position 8,930 of record DATGFX010000069.1, read on the forward strand.
CCGCTACTACGACGCGAAGGGTGAGCTCATTCGCGATGAAACCGTGCTGGCGCGCATCAAGTCCCTCGCCGTGCCGCCGGCGTGGACAGACGTATGGATCTGTCCCAGCGCAAACGGCCATCTACAGGCCACTGGACGCGACGCCAAGGGCCGCAAGCAAAGCCGCTATCATCCGCGCTGGCGCGAAGTACGCGATGAAACCAAGTACGAGCGGATAAAGCTGTTTGGCGAATCCCTGGCCGTGATCCGCGAGCGCGTCGCGCACGATCTTGCCCTGCCGGGGCTGCCGCGCGAAAAGCTGCTGGCGACCATCGTGCGCCTGCTTGAAACCACCTTCATCCGCGTGGGCAATACAGAATACGCGCGCGAAAATCATTCCTACGGATTGACTACGCTGCGCAACCGCCATGTCGCCGTCGAAGGCTCTACCGTCCGTTTCAAATTTCAGGGCAAAAGCGGCAAGCGCCACGAAATCGACTTGAACGATCGCCGCCTCGCGAAAATTGTGAAGAGCTGCCTCGATCTCCCCGGCTACGAGCTCTTCCAGTACGTTGAGGATGACGGCTCGCTGCATGCGATCGATGCTGCCGACGTTAACGATTATCTTCGCTCGATCAGCAATGAGCCCTTCACGGCCAAGGACTTCCGCACCTGGGCGGGCAGCGTCGCCGCCTGTGCGATGTTGCGCGAGGTTGCGGCCTTTGAATCGCAGAAGCAGGCGAAAAAGAATGTAGTGCTGGCCGTTGCATCGGTCGCCGAGATGCTCGGGAACACCCCCGCGGTCTGCCGCAAATGCTACGTTCATCCCGCAGTCGTCGACTGCTACATGTGCGGCGAGATCGTGAAGGTCTTCGCTGGCCGGCGAAAGCATTCGCCTTCCCGAGATCCGCATGCACTGAACCGGGAAGAGCTCGACTTTCTGCATCTGCTCGAGCGGAGAGCCCGCCTCGCGGCATAACGCCATGTTTCCTCATGCCTTGCCCATCTGCTAGCCTTTCTCTTTCCGCTTGTTTTCGGACGAAAGGCGCACTCATGGGTTTCAAGTTCCAGGGCTTCGATTTTCTTCATCTCGATTCCGGCTTCAGCGAAGACGAACTCCTCGTTCGCCGCACCGCGCGCGACTTTGTCGAAGACAACCTGATCCCCATCATCGAAGAGTGCTTCCGCGAAGGCCGCTTCCCGCGCGAGCTCGTTCCCGTCATGGGCGAGCTGGGTTTCTTCGGCGCAAATCTTCAGGGCTACGGCTGCGCCGGCATGTCCAATGTCGAATACGGCCTCGTCATGCAGGAGCTCGAGCGCGGCGACTCCGGTTTCCGCAGCTTCGTCAGCGTGCAGTCGGCTCTCGTCATGTACCCCATCTACACCTTCGGATCCGACGAGCAGAAAAACACCTGGCTCCCCGCGCTCGCGAGCGGCCAGAAGCTCGGCTGTTTCGGACTCACCGAGCCCGGCTTCGGCTCCAATCCCGGCGGCATGATCACCACCGCGAGCAAGGCCGGCGATCAATACATCCTGAATGGCGAAAAGATGTGGATCACGTCGGGCAACATCGCCGACGTCGCCGTGATCTGGGCAAAAGTCGAAAATGAGGACAACCGGGTACGCGGCTTCCTGGTTGAAACCGACCGGCCTGGCTTCTCAGCCTACGAGGTGCACGGCAAGTGGTCGTTGCGCGCCTCGGTCACGAGCGGCCTCTCGCTGCAGGACGTGCACGTGCCCGCTGCCAACCTGCTGCCCGGCACCGGCGGACTGAAAAGCCCGCTCATGTGCCTCAACCAGGCGCGCTACGGCATCAGCTGGGGCGCCATCGGCGCGGCCATGGCCTGCTACGACACCGCACTTCAGTACGCGAAGTTCCGCAAGCAGTTCCACAACGAGCCCATCGCGAGCCACCAGCTCATCCAAGAAAAACTCGTCTGGATCGCCAGCGAGATCGCAAAGGCGCAGTTGCTCTCGCTGCACGTCGGACGCCTCAAAGACGCAGGCGCCGTCGGCCACGAACACATCTCGATGGCCAAGCGCAACAACGTGTGGATGGCCCTCGAATCAGCGCGCATCGCTCGAGACATCCTGGGCGCAAACGGCATCACCGAGGATTACCCGATCATGCGCCACATGATGAATCTCGAGTCCGTCAAGACTTACGAGGGCACACACGACATCCACGCGCTGATTCTCGGTCAGCACCTTACTGGGATCGCCGCGTACTAGCGTTGTGTTGTGCCCGTCAGCCCTGGTGGTGTTCGTGATGCTCCTGGTGCTCGTGATGCTCCCCTTCGTGCACCGCGACTGCCACTTGCTCCTCTGCGGGGGCCGACTCTTCAGGCTTGGGAACGGAAATGAATGGCGCTAAGCACTCAAGCAACTTGTCGAGCATCTCGCCGCGGGCGAGCAGTTGTTCAATCTTTACCCGGATTTCGGCGCGTTCTTCCGTGGCTTGTTCAAACGCAAGGTTATAGCCGGAGTTCGTCATTTTGTCCTCACCTCGCGGTGATCCTACCACGCGGCTGATGATGCTTCGCAAACGGATTTCACAGGAAATTGTGAAAAACGCGGCACTAACTCGTAGCGGGGCGCTACTTAGTCAGCACTTAAGTCTGAACGCCACGTTCAGCGCGAGAATTCCTTTGAATCAGTAACATTCCACAGTAACTCAAAGTAACTTCATGGTCCAGATTCGATCACCCGCAGCGCGAACCGGCTTGCGCCCAATTCATCCAATCAGGCTCGCTCGAGCAACGACACCTCACTGACCTCCGCTCGACTGCCCTTCACCGGCTTGATCTTCAGCGTCTTCATCTCCCATGCAGCCAGGGGCACCGTGTGATCCAGCCCCAGCACATCGCTCTTCAGCTTCGCCTCGGTTGGTCTGCCACTCCTCTCCTGGATTCGGATGATGGTCGTGCCCGCCTCATGTTCCGCCTGCTTGATTGCCAGCACCCAGATGTCAGCCGGCAGAATCTCCAGCATCGAGTCTTCCCACGGCTTGTTCCCTCCGTGCGCTGAATCCGCGACGTATCCGGCCGGCGTTTGCAATTCTTCCGCCCGCCGGTCCAGTCCGTGCTCCGTCCATGCTCCTCGCTTGCCAATCAGCCAGAACGTCCGCTCCTGCCGACCCTGGTCCTGCCATGCATTGTTGTCGTTGTGCGGAACAGTCCCCGGGTTGTGCCGCGCAAACGGGGCCGAACGGATCAGCACCGTGCGGAACAATCCGTCCAGGCAGTCGTAGCTGTACGTCTGCCGGTTCAGAATCGCAAGCGTGTAATCGCTGGCCCCGGCCTTGCCCTGCACTGCCGCCCAGTCCTGGTACGGCTCTTCTTCGCCGTTCGTGTGCCGCTCGAGAACCTGCCCCGGCACTTTTGCAAAGATTCGCGGCTGCGCCAACGCCGTCGGAATCTCCAGCTTCAGCATCTGTTCCTTTTCGTGCCAGTCAATGACGAAGCGAAGCTCCACAAAATCCAGCCCGGCAAACTGCGCGATGTCCAGGACGATCTCTGAGTCCTGCCACCGCGCGCGATGCCGAGTCACCCGCGTCACCGGCCCGTCTTCCACCACCGCCGATGACTCCAGCGTCGGACGGCCCAGCTCAAGCCGGAATTCATTAATCCCGTGCGCCCACGTGTCGCCGGTATCGCCGATCACCACCAGCCCCACCGGACTCGCCAACAGTTCCGCCCCATCTTCGGCCTTGAACGACGAAATCCCAAAACCAGAATCGGAAATCTTCACGAAATCTCCGAACCCCTCACTCTCCGGCTCGTCGCCATGGGCCAGCTCGAACACCTTGTACCCGCAGGGCGGCAGATCGACCCACGCCGACAAGCGCCGGAAAAACGGCGTCATGCTCTCCGATGGCCTCCACTGGGCGGGAATCTTTGTCCCGTCTTTCGCGCGCAGATGCGTGATCGGTGCGGTGCCCGATGGATTCCGCTCTGCGTAATACTCGATCAGCCCTCTTCTTCGCCACGGCAGTGGATTGAACACAAACACCGCGCTCTCGCTCACCGCGCTCAGGTCAACCTGCTTCGCCATCCTCTCCAGCGCTTCCACCTTCGAGGTCTGTGCCGTCTCGCACGCATAGCCCACGCTGTCGCGCACGTCCTGGTAATCGGAGTAGAGCGACGTTCCTGCCATCATGTCGTGGAATTGGCAGAAGAGCACCTTCCACCAGCTGTCCGCGTACTGCTCAGCCGGATACGCATGCCCCGTCGTCCAGTTCGCCATGAGCGAAATCGCCTCGGCTTCGGCCAGCCATCGCTCCGCGCGCCGGTTCAGATACTTGCCTTCGCCGTTGGCCGAGTAGCATCCTCGCGAGTGATGCTGCAATTCCCCTTTCACCACGGGAAGCGATCCAAACTCCGCAGATCCTTCGATCGCGCTGAAAAAGCTCTGCAGCGTGCTGAAGCGCAGCTCCGGCAACGACGAGTCTTTCTGCATTGCGAGCACCTGCCGGATGTATTCCTTCGTCACCGCGCCACCGTGATCGCCGACTCCGAGGAAAAACGCCGCATGATCGAAGCCCGGTGCAAACGCCCCGTCCGCCGCAGGCCGAATCCTCGCTGGGTCCGCATCGTAATCGTGCCAGATGCGGCACACCAGTACTCGCGAGCCATCCGGCCCCTCCCACCAGAACACCAATGGCAACTTCATCTCGTGTTCCTGCGGCCGCATGAATGCGTAGTACCCGTAGCCCGCCCGTTTCAGGATCGTGGGCAGTCCCGCCGCATGCCCAAACGAGTCGGGATTAAAGCCGATCTTCACGTCTACCCCCATCACCCGCTGGCAATATTCCTTGCCATACAGGCAATGGCGTACAAAGCTTTCCGTCGCGGGAATGTTGCAGTCGGGTTCCACGGGCCAAGCGCCGACTACCTCCCATCGGCCCTCGCGAATGCGCTGCCGGATCTCGTCCATCATCTGCGGATCGGCGCGCTCCACCCAGCGATAATGTGCCGAGGACGAATGCGAGTAGCAGAATCCCGGCGTCTCCCGCATGCGATTCAGCGCGCTGCGAAATGTCGTCAGCACGGTGTCCGCTCCATCGCGCCACGGCCACAGCCACGCCGCATCGATATGCGAATGCCCGATGATGTGGATGACCTTCCGTGATCCCTTTCCTGCCGCCGTTTCCTGACCAAGCGCCGGCATCGCCGCTGCACCCAGCACCGCCGCACCCTCGACCAGAAACTCCCGACGCGTTGAAACCCTCAAGCCGCTAGCCATTCCGTATCTCCTCTGCTGCCAGCACACGCATCACCTCGGCATCGGTCAGCGCCGCCATCAGCGCCGCCACGTCGCCAATCTTTGCTCCGAGTACCGAGGGAACCAGTTCGCAAGCCGCCGCGGCCTGCGGCAGCGCTTCTTCCACAATCACCTTTCGTGCCGGCCCCAGCACGCGCTCGCCCAGCGCAACGCCAAGCGACCCGAATGTGATCACCTGCGGATTCAGCGCATCGATCAGCAGGGCGAGGCCCCGCCCCATCCACTTCCCTACTTCATCGGCCACCTGCAGCGCTTCGGGATCGTCCGCCAGCATTGCCTCCACGACCGTGCGGATTGGCGTCACCGGAGTCCACCGCTGCGGAAACATCCGCGCTGCCAGTTCCACCAGTCCGGCGCCAGACCCAAACGACTCCCACGATCCGTGCTTGCCAAATCCCAGCGGCCCGTCTTCGGCCAGCCGCCAGTGCCCGATCTCCCCGGCGGTGTCGCTCGCGCCGCGCAGAATCTGCCCATTCACGATGAACCCGCCCCCCACGCCCGTGCCGAATGTCAGAAAGATCAGGTGCTTCAGGTTCGGCCGATTCTTCCCCACGCCAAAGTGAAATTCCGCTAACGCCCCGGCATTGCCATCGTGTTCTACCACGACCGGCAGACCCGGAAACTCCTCGGAGAACCGCGTCTTCAGGTCCACATCATGCCACCCAGGCAAATGCGGAGGGTTGATCAGAATGCCTTCAGCGATCTTGAGCGGGCCGCCCACCGAAATACTGACGGCAACAACCGATCTTCCCCCGCGAAGGGCGGCCTCGGCCACTTTGCTGCCCGCTTCAACAATGGCGGGAAACGTCTGGTCAAACGGCTCCGCCGCCCGCGTTGGCATCTCAAGCCGCTGAAGAATCTCAGCGTCCGTGGTTCCCTCTACGCAGGCGGTCTTTGTACCCCCAATGTCGAAGCCCAGAATCGTTCGTTGCGCGGCCAATCAAAGCTCCCTGTCAACTCGCCGGAATTCTACCAAGCGATTCCCGGCAGGGGCCTCCCACAAGGCACGCGACGCGGCTCGACTCGTCTCTCTTTGGTAATCGAGGCATTTCACGAGAAAATTCGTTTTCCTTTGCGCCGCCCATCATTAAACTGGATACTCCTTTTGACGGTATGCGCGCATTCTTCAGACGATTCAGTTTGATCACCGGCTTCTCCCTGATCATTGTCCTCCTGATCGGAAATGCGATTGTCACCCGGCGCAAACTCGGCACGCAAATCGAAAGCCAGACTTGGTTTCACCGCTCTGAGCAGGTGCAGTACGCCCTCGTGCAGATCCAGCTGCTCCTTGTCGACGCCGAAACCGGCCAGCGCGGTTATTTCTATACCGGCGACCCCAAATACCTGAACCCCTACAACGCTGCGATCAATGACATCGACGCCAACCTGAAGAATCTTGCCGAACTTACCTCCGACAATCCACCGCAGCAGGCCAATGTGGTGGTGCTTCACGAACTGGTCGACCTGAAGTTGCAGGAACTCGCCGAAACGATCGCTCTCTATCGATCCGGAAAGACCGACGATGCCAAGTCCGTGGTTCTCTCCGACCGGGGACTGATGATCATGAACGACCTCCGCCATGAGATCGACCGGATGCAGCGGGAAGAGCTCGTGCTGGCCAATGCCCGCGACGCAGCATACCAGCAAAGTATCCATGACACCGTCTTGAGTATTTATCTTGCTACGGTGGTCGCGGCCATCGGGCTCATTTTCCTCGCCCGCTACATCTCTCGTGAGCGCAGAATGCGCGAGGTCTATGCTCATGAGCTGGCAGCGCGCGAGCAATGGTTCCGCACCACGCTCAGCAGTATCGGCGATGCCGTCATTGCAACCGACGCCGAAGGCTATGTGACCTTTCTGAATCCCATCGCCGAACAGCTCACCGGTTTCACGCTTCCCGAAACCCACAGGAAGAAAATCGAAGAGATTTTTCCTATTTACAACGAATTCACCGGCGAGCCGGTTGAAAATCCAGTGGCGAAGGTGATGAGCCTCGGCGTCACGGTGGGTTTGGCAAACCACACGGTGTTGAGCCGCGCCGACGGGCGCTCCATTCCCATTGAGGACAGCGCCGCGCCCATCCGCGATGAGCGCAATCAGACCATCGGCGTGGTCCTCGTCTTCCGCGACGTCACGGCCAACCGCAAGGCCCAGGACTTGCTGCGCAAAACGGAGAAGCTGGCCGCAGCCGCGCGCCTGTCAGCCACGGTGGCCCACGAAATCAACAACCCGCTTGAGGCAGTCATCAATCTTCTCTACATCGCCAAGGCTTCGCCCGGCTCTCCGCAGGAGGTCAAGGACCTTCTGGAGCAGGCAGAACAGGAGCTGGATCGTGTCGCCCACATTACGCGCCAGACTCTCGGTTTCTACCGCGATCCCAACCTGCCCGAAAACATCCAGATCGGATCCATCGTAAGCGATGTGCTCAAGCTCTACGCCAACAAGGTGCGCGCACGACGCATCAGCGTGGACAGCAGCCTCAACGACTGCCCGGTCATCTGGGGTGTGCGCGGCGAAATGAAACAGGTCGTCTCGAATCTCATGTCGAACGCGATTGACGCGGTGGCCGAAGGCGGCCGTATTGCGATCTCGTGCTCGCGCATCAAAACCGGGGATTGTGAAAGCGCAGAGCTCGTTGTCGAGGACAACGGTCCCGGGGTCTCGGCGCAACACATCGACCAGATCTTCGATCCGTTCTTCACCACCAAGAAGGACGTGGGAACCGGGCTCGGCCTGTGGGTCACTCGCGAAATCGTCGAGCGCCACGGCGGAACCATCGAGCTCCTTCCGCATGGAAACCGAGAGGGCTTCGGCGGCGCGGCATTTGTCCTTCGCTTCCCCTGCTCCACCGAGGCTAGAATCGAACCGTTGGCGACTGCCGACTAAGACACACCGCAAAATCCTCCATCGACAACCTGAGCAGCGTGCGGCATAGTCGTATCCATGCGGAAAACATGGCTTCGGTCCGTTCAGTGTGCTTTGGTCGCATCTTTCTTGATCGTGCTCGCAGTGCTGGCCTGCGTCGCCACTCCTGGATTTGCGCAACAAGCACCCACTGCTCCCATCGTTCTTCACGCCGCGCGGCTGCTCCAGGTTGAAACCGGCCAGATCCTTCAGCCCGGCGAGATTCTTGTGGAAGGCGAGCGCATCCGAGCCGTCGGCACATCAGTTGACCATCCGCAAAGCGCAAAGATTATCGACCTCGGCGACACCACGCTGCTTCCGGGCATGATCGACGCACACGTCCACCTGTTTCTTCATCCCGGCGCCGAAGATTTGCAAACCGTCGAGGAATCGGTTCCCTGGCGTGTCATCCTCGCCGAGCAGGCGGCCAAAGACGATGTTCTCGCCGGCTTCACCGCCGAGCGCGACATGGGAACGGAAGGCGCCGGCTCGGCCGACACGGCCATTCGCAACGCCATCGACCAGGGACTGATACTGGGACCGCGCATGCGCATGAGCGGCAATGCGATCGACATCCTTGGCGGTCACGAAGACGCAAACCGCTACAATCCAGCGCAGCACGTCCTCTCCAACGCCGACTATGCCAACTCTGCCGAGCAAATTGTTGAAGTCATGCGCGAGCAGCACAAGGAAGGTTCCGACTTCGCGAAGATTTACGAGACCGGCCCCGATCGCATGATCGACGGCGTTCTGCACACGCCTTATCAGTACACCGCCGCTCAGCTCACTGCAGCGGTCGATGAAGCGCATCGCCTCGGCACGTTCGTCGCGGTGCACGCGATGGGCGAGCCCGGCACGCACTATGCAGCCGAGGCAGGAGTCGCCTCCATCGATCACGCCACGCAGCTCACCGATGACACCATGCGCCTGATGAAGGAGAAGGGCATCTTCGCCGTGCCTACCTTCACCATCTTCGATTACTTCGCCCATCACCGCGAGTCGCAAGCAGGGGCTGCGACCGAAGCCGAGATGCTCGACTATAAGATCCGCGAATTCAAAAAGCAGATTGCCTTCGGCATCTCTTTCGCCGTAGGTTCCGATGTTGGCCCCTTCCCGCACGGCACGCAGGCTCGCGAACTGACCCTCATGGTCCAGTACGGCATGAAGCCCCTCGCCGCGTTGCAAGCCGACATGATCAATGGCGCCAGGCTGCTCGGATGGGCCGGCCAGATCGGCGAGTTAAAACCCGGCTACTACGCCGACATCATTGCCGTCCCCGGCAATCCACTCGACGACATCAGCGTCTGCGAGCACGTGAAGTTCGTGATGAAGAACGGCGAAATTGTGCGCCAGTAACTACACACCGGAAGAGCCGCTTTTGCGCGCTTGAACCCTGGCGAGCACATCCCGGAACCGCTTCGGTCTCTCAGCCGCGAGGGAGTCCTCGACTGCCTTCCGGTATCCAGCGAGAAAGATGGAATAAAGAAGAGCGACCGCGCAGCCAAGGCCCCAAACCAGGCCGGTCAGGAGGCCGAACCACAGAGCCGAGCCAAAGCCTTTCATGCTGCTCTATCTCGAGAGACCGATCCCTACACCGCCACCGTGAAGCTCTGTTCATCCCGCGTCACTGACCGGTAAAGCGTATCGCGCTCCACCGGCACGCGGCCTGCCTCGGTGATCAAGCGGCACAGTTCCTTGCGTGTCATGCCCTGCGGCGTCGTTGCACCGGCATCGTGATAGATCTTCTCTTCGATCACCGTGCCGTCCAGGTCGTCGGCGCCAAAGCGCAACGCAATTTGCGCGATTTTGGGTGTCATCATCTGCCAGTACGCCTTGATGTGCGGAAAATTATCCAGCAGCAGGCGGCTCACTGCAATCTGCCGGATATCCGTCAGCCCCGTCGTCACGGGCAGATGATCGAGCGGCGTGTTCTCCGGATGAAAGGCCAGTGGAATAAAGGTCTGGAATCCGCCGGTCTCATCCTGCAGCGCTCGCAGCTTCAGCAGGTGATCGACGCGGTCTTCGTCGTTCTCGATATGTCCGTACAGCATGGTCGCATTCGATTTGAAGCCCAGCCTGTGCGCCTGCCGCGCGGTCTCCAGCCACTCCTCACCGTCAATCTTGTGATCGCAGATAATCGAGCGCACGCGCGCCGAAAAAATCTCCGCGCCGCCGCCCGGCATCGAATCCACGCCCGCCTCACGCAGCTTCCTCAGCGTGTCTTCAATCGAGAGCTTTGCCCGCCGCGCCAGAAACGCGACTTCCACCATGGTGAATGCCTTGATGTGCACCTTGGGGAATCGCTCCTTGAGCCCGCGCACCAGGTCGAGAAAGTATTCAAACGGCAGGTCAGGATGCAGTCCGCCGACAATGTGAAACTCCGTCACAGCCTCGGAGTAGCCCGAAGCCGCGGTCTGCCATGCTTCCTCGAGGGCCATCGTGTAGCCCGCCGCATCGCCCTTCTTTCTTCCAAAGGCGCAAAGCCTGCAAGCCGCGACGCATACATTGGTGGGATTAATGTGCCGATTGACATTGAAATACGTTACGTCGCCATGCATCCGCTCGCGAACGTAATTCGCAAGCCAGCCTACGGCGAGCACATCCCGCGATGCGTAAAGCGTGAGACCTTCATCGCAGCTCAGGCGCTCGCCTGCAAACACCTTGCCCGCGATCGGCTCAAGCCGGGGATCATAGGTGCGAAACGGCCTCGAATTGCCCGAATCTACCGAGCCACCCTGCATGTCTTCATGATACCGGAACCGGCATTTTGCTTCATCTTTCGCCCAGTTCGGGCCCCGTCGCCCGCGGCTCGACCACCACGCCGTCGTTCAGCGATGCCGCCAGCAGCCTGCCCTTTGCCGCCCGCACCGCCGAGATGTGATAGCCGGTCTGCCACCACTTCCAGTCCAGCGTCTTTGGATCGATGGCATAGACAAAGTCGCTGCCCTGCGACGTCACCAGGACCTTCTCGAGCTGCGCGTCGTAAAACAGATCGTCGACATCCGCCAGCGGCAACCGATGCACCCACATCCACGACTTGCCCAGGTCTCGCGTGAAGTAAACACCTTCGCGCGCGCCCAGCCATAGCGTTCCGTCCGGCGAGAATGCGACGCGATGAATCCGAGTCAGCACCGTCGGCATCCCCAACGGCCACCAGCTCTGGCCGCCATCGCGCGAAAGCACAACCTTGTCCGGACGAGCCGCCGCCATCAGCTCGTCGTGCGATGCCACTGACAAGTACCCTGCCACGCCCATGACCGGGCCGCCCTGCCATGTATTGCCCCGGTCGCGGCTGGTGAAGATACCGCCTGCCGTTGTAGCCAGCCAGATATCTCCTGAGAGATCCATCGAGAAAACACGCCCATCCATCTGGCGAGGTGGTTGCTTGACCTTCTTCTCGACATTCACGCGCGTGCCGCGCACGGTCTCTGTCGCCGTCTTCACCCATGTGTTCGCGATCGTGTCTCGCGATGCCCATGCTGACGCATTCGGATCCAGCGCAAAGATGCCGTTGTTCGTTCCCGCCAGCACGGTTCCGTCCGATGCCTGCGCCAGCACAAACACGTCGCGCCCATCCAGGCCATCGGCGAGTTGCTTCCATTGCGTTCCGCCATCTGCCGAGACGAACAGTCCACCATAGGTCTTGTCGTTTACCACGCCTGCGAAAATCTTGGCAGCGTCCTCGCGATCGACGAGCAGGGCCGCAACCTTGCGCTCCGAAAAGCCTCGATTCGCCGCCTCGAAGTTCGCCGCTCCATCCGTGCTCAGCAGCACTCCGCCTCGATCCGTCGCCAGCAGCACGCGATCGGGATCGGCCGGATCGACAAGCACATCATTCACAATCACATCCGGCCCGGTCATCCGCCGAAATGTGCGCCCGCCATCGAGAGTCTTATAGAGACCTTCCGTCGTTCCCGCATACACGACCTGTGAGTGCTCAGGATCCTGGCGGAGCACGCGGGTGCGGCGCGCGGTGTCGGGAATTCCGTGAATCTTGCGGAACATCTCGCCCGCGTTGTCGCTCTTGTAAATTCCGCTGCACGCGCTCGCGTACACGACGCTGGGCTTGGTCGGATCGATGATGATCGAAAACACATCCGAATCGTCGATCACGCCTTTTTTGATGTTGTGCCAGTTCTTGCCGCCATCGCTCGTCTTCCACGGCAGGTGCCACGTTCCCGCATAGACGACGTCTGGATTCGCGGGATCAACCGCCAGCGATTCCACTTCGTGGATTTCCTTGCTCCCGGCAGGGCTGATCTGCGCCCACGTCGCTCCCGCATCCTCGCTGCGAAACACGCCGTCCAGCGTTCCGGCGAACAGAATCTGCGGATTGGAGGGCGCCTCGATAAAAGCCCGAATCGACTGCCCGTGTAACCCGGCAGCCTCGCTCCAACTGCGGCCGCCATCGCGGCTCAACCACAATCCTCCACCGGGACGATCCAGCGCCCACGCGGCGGCGAAAATGTCAGCCGGGTTCGCAGGATCCACGATGATGTGGTCGACTACGAGGTCGTCTTGCTCACTAAGCTTCGAGAGACGATGCCACGTTGCTCCGCTATCGGAAGATTCAAAGATCCAGCTGTTGACCGTCCCCATGTACACCTGGCTGGGATTGCCTGGAACCGCGGCAAACGACCTTGCGTCACCACCGTCCGGTCCCACTGTGGTCCACGTTGTCTGGGCCCCAGTCGATCCGCCACCGAACAGGGAAAGCGCTATCAGCAAGCTAACCATCAAAGGACCACGCCAAGGCGAAACATCCACACGAAACAACTCGGCCCGCTTCAATTCTGCCGCTCCTGAATCTGCACTAAGGCTACAGAAAACCGGCACCCAAATAAAGAGGTTGACCGGCATGGGTCAACCTCAAGGTAACTTCACTGATTGGGATCCCGAATACGCGGAAGCGTAAGGATTCCCCCGCCTTTCAGCTCAACATCCAGCTTGCCCGGACATGAGAAAGGGGGACCGCCATCGTCCCCCTTCTCGCATTGCTTTTCGTTGACCGGCCTACGGCTTCTTCGGCGCAGCCTTCTTTTTCGCTGGAGCCTTCTCGCTGAGCAGTGTCATCGAGTCGGCTGCGTTGAACGGATAGAGCTGCACAGACTGCTGGCCCGTCGTGCTGAGCGTGATGTCGACGCGGCGGTTCTGCGCCAGCACAATCACGTTCAACCGGTGAAGCACCTTGGCCTTTTCTGCGTCGCTCAAATCCGGGTTTTGCTCAACAAGGCCTCTCACCTCGTCTTTCGAGAGCTCTTGCTCCTTGCCCACGGCGCGCGTGTCGATCGCATTCTCAGGCACGCCTTGCTCCACAAGAAATGCCTTCGCGCGGTTCACGCGGCGCTCCGTCAGCGCCTGGTTGTACTCGGCCGATCCACGCACGTCGGCGTGCCCGGTCAGGGTCAGGTGTGCATCCGGCTTGATTACCAGATAGCTCTTGAAGTCGGTCGCGAGGGTGCTCAGCGTTTTTTGCTGGCTCTCCACCAGGCCGCCTTCAGGATGCGCAGCCCGCGGCTGATCCGTCGGGAAGAAGACGCTGTGCAGCGCAAGACGCGCTTCCAGGCGTACCTGCTCCGGCGACGGTCCAGGCGGCGGTGGCGGAGCTTCAATCGTCACCGTCGTGTTTGCGGTTGCCGAATGATTCTTGTCGTCGGAAACCTTGCAGGTCAGCTCCACCGGCCCTGTCGACGCGCCGGCCGACGAGAAGGTCGCCGAGTTGCCGTTGCCTTGCACCGAACCCGAAGCCGCCGAGTATTCGTACGTCAGCGGACGGTTCTGCGGGCTCACGCCGGTTGCCGTAATCGTGCTGGACTCGCCCGGCTTGATCGTCGTTGGATTCGCGGCGCAGCTGATTGTCGGTGGCTCAAACTCCTTCACCGTGAACGTCGCGGTCCCGTCAGCCGTCTCCCAGGGCTTCATGCCTTCCTTGCCTGGCTTTCCTTCCTTCACACCGCACTTCACGGTGTAACTTCCAGGAGCCAGCGAAGAGGTATTCACCTGGGCCGTCGTTCCGCTCCCCGACACGCCATCGCCCGACCAGCTGTAGACCGCATTCAGCTTGGGGTTCAGCATGCCTGCGGTTGCCGTTACGGTCACGGGCTCGCCGGCGAACACCGACGTCGGATTTGCCGAGCACGAGATCGTAACCGGCGGAGGCGGAGCAAGGGATCCAACGTGGAACACAAGCCCGGCGCTCAGCCGCGCTGCATTGATGTTGGCCCGGCCTCCACCAACATTCGGACCGAAGTCCGCATGCATGTACTCGTAATCCGCCTGGAAAATGCGAATGGCCAAACGATGATTCAGCAGCGGCGTCTCGTAGTCCAGGCCGCCGCCCGCCGTCAGATCCGGACCCCATTTGTTCGGGTTGAAGTCCGGGCCGTGAACATCGGCGCCGCCGACAAGTGCGTGCACAAACGGCGTTATATCGCTGGTCGGATAACGGAAGATGATGCCGCCTGAAATCGTGGTGAATCCATCATCGTTACCGTGCGTGCCGACATTGCTTCCATTGGGATCCCTGTCGCCCCAGTTGTGAAACCCGAGTTCAACCTGCCCGCCGACGTACTTATTGAAGTAGTACGCACCGCTAAAGAGGCCGCCCAGATTCACCGCGTTATATGAGAAGGGGACCGTCGTTCCATCCTGCTGGGGAACCTCGACGGTGCCATGCGGCGCCAGATAGCTGTAGCCCGCAAAAATGTCAAAGCGCGATGGGGAATCCTCGCTCGTGCCCTGGTGGGCAGGCTTCGCCGAATTCTGAGCAGACATGGCGACCGGCATCCATGCAACACACGCTAATGCCAGAACACGGAACCATAACTTCGAAGTTTGCGCTACCATTTGCTTCTCCTCCGCAAAATTTCAATGGGCAGAAAGCGATTTTCTAACTGCGCCGCTTCCGGCCCCGACCTTGAGTGGCTCTCGTAACAACGTGCGCAGAAAATCAAACGATCTTACCCAACTTACCATATGAAATGAGCCCAGATCATACTTTCGGCAGGGGTTACCTTACCCGACAATTTGCCTGAAAATCGTGTCGAGCCCTTACCGTCTTGAAGATTTCTCTGGATCTGGAACTGCCATCGTGCCATTCAACCCGCGTTCAGCGTCTTGAGCAGGCTCCGTGGTTCGCGCTGGATTTTCTCTTGCAGGAGAGTGATGGCATAGATGAGTTGTTCAGGACGGGGCGGGCATCCCGGAACGTACACATCCACGGGAATGACTTGATTGACGCCCTGCACCACGGCGTAATTATTGAAAACGCCACCCGACGTGGCGCAAGCCCCCATGGAAATGACCCACTTCGGTTCCGGCATCTGGTCATACAGCCGCCTGATGACCGGCGCCATCTTCTGGCACACGCGCCCGGCAACGATCATCAGATCTGCCTGCCGGGGCGATGGCCTGAAAACTTCCGCGCCAAACCGCGCGATATCGTAACGCGAAGCCCCCATCGACATCATCTCGATGGCGCAACAAGCCAGGCCGAACGTGACCGGCCACACCGAACTCTTGCGCACCCAGTTGATGGCGAAATCGAGCGAGGTGAGCAGAACACCTTCCGGCTGTTCGTAGCCGTAGTTTGCTTCCTGCACTTTCGCGCGGTTCTTGGCGCTGCTTTCCAGTGCCCCGAACAGATAGCGATCGCGTTCCAGCGTCTGCCCCATGCTTCTACTATAACCCTTTCTCAATCAGGGTTCAGGAGTCTCGCGCCTTTGCGGCGTTTTGGATTGCGATGCGTCAACAGACATTTGTGTGTGCGGCAATTTGGCCCGCCTTCACATATTTTCCGGTGAAGCAACAAAATCACCGTGAACAAACCTCCCGCCATGCGCTATCCTGCAACTTCACGCTACTTCTTCGATCGCGAGCCGCGGCCCCGACAGCAACCGGCCCGGTTTTCGCGCATTCCTCGGGACGCAAAAAGTTCTTTTCGCATCCTCTCGGCATCCCTGCGGTTTCAAAGTCGTAAGCACCTGATTTTCAAGCTGATCAGAACGTGATCACACAATTCGGAGTGAACTGAAAATGCGGATTTGCTGTTTGAAGCCATCCCTCTTAACCGGCATCCTCTTCGCTTCTCCCTGGCTCCTGGCCCAGACTCCATCCGCTTCCACTCAGCCCCAGATCGCGGCGCTCCAGCAGTCCATCCAGAACGCGCAAACCAATGCCGACAACGCCTGGATGCTCATGTCCGCTGCGCTTGTCCTGCTCATGACCGGCCCCGGACTCGCACTGTTTTACGGCGGCCTCGTCCGCCGCAAGAACATCCTCGGCACCATGATGCAGAGCTTTGCCATGATGTGCCTCGTCACCATTCTCTGGGCCATCGCCGGTTACTCGCTCGCCTTCGGGCACGGCAGCGCTTTCATCGGCGGCTTCGAGCATCTCTTCCTGAAAAGCGTTCCGCTCAGTCCCGACCCGCAGAACTTCTACGTGCAAACCATCCCCGAGCAGACGTACATGATCTACCAGCTCATGTTCGCCATCATCACGCCCGCGCTGATCACCGGCGCATTCGCCGAGCGCATGAAATTCAGCGCCATGGCCGTTTTTCTTTCGCTATGGTCGTTGCTGGTTTATTGCCCCATGGCGCACATGGTATGGGGTGTCGGCGGACTGCTCAACGCAAACGGCGGCCGCATTCCCAGTCTCGACTTCGCCGGAGGCACAGTCGTCCACATCACCTCCGGCGTCTCCGCGCTCATCACAGCGCTCTATCTTGGCAAGCGGCTTGGCTATCCCCATACCAAGATGGCGCCGCATTCGCTGGTGCTCAGTTTTATTGGTGCGTGCCTGCTTTGGGTCGGGTGGTTCGGATTCAATGCCGGCAGCGCCCTCAACTCCGGACCGCTTGCCACCAGTGCCTTCATCAACACCCATTTCGCCACGGCAACCGCCGCTCTCGGCTGGACCATCTTTGAGTGGCTGCACAATGGCAAGCCCACAGCTCTGGGGGCCATTTCCGGCGCGGTCGCCGGACTCGTCGCCATTACTCCCGCATCCGGATTCGTGCAGCCCATGGCCGCCCTCGTCATCGGGCTCCTCGCCGGTTTCTTTTGCTCCTTCATGGTCTTCAAGGTCAAGTCACTCTTCGGCTATGACGATTCGCTCGATGCCTTCGGTGTCCACGGCGCCGGCGGAACCGTCGGTGCGCTGCTCACCGGAATCTTCGCCACGCAGGCCATCAATCCCGCATTCGGCAAGGGCGTTGCCACCGGCGGCATCGACGGTCACTGGAGCCAGATCGGCAATCAGGCAGCGGGTGTCGCGATCGCCTGGAGCATCTCCATCGTCGGCACGCTGGTGCTGCTCTTCATCGTGGACAAGGTGGTCGGACTTCGTCTCGCGCCCGAGGACGAGTCGGAGGGTCTCGACCTCTCGCAGCATGGTGAAGAAGGTTACGATTTCAACAGTTAACTAAAAAAGTCCACTCGGCCCACAAAGCCGTTTGGCCTGTTACGCTGTCATCCGAGGCATTTGCATATGCTCAAAATTGAGGCGGTTCTTCAGCCTTCGAAGCTCGATGCAGTCAAGGATGCGCTGCTGGAAGCAGGCATCGAGGGAATGACCATTCTCGAGGCCCGTGGCCACGGCCGGCAAAAGGGACACACCGAGTTCTATCGCGGCCGCGAATATACCGTCGACTTGCTCCCCAAAGTGAAAATCGAGATCGTCATCACCGACGACCTCAAGGAAAACGCCATCCAGGCCATCATGGGCGCGGCGCGTACCGGCCGCATCGGCGACGGCAAGATCTTCGTCAGCCGCATCGATGAGGCCATCCGCATCCGCAACGATGAGCGCGGCGAATCCGCACTCTAGCTCAAAGCACCGAAGCACCCGCAGGCCGTTCCAATTGGAGCGGCCTCGATTGTTTTGGATGGCTGTAGAGTTGCGCTTTCATCTCTCGCCTGGCGCAGCCATCTCGACAGCATGATGGGCGATCGGACACGCAATTCATAGGCTCGAACCTGTGGAAAGGCAAGCCTTTTTTCCGCCGGTGAGCAATCCTTTGTCAGAACCAGCTGCGGAAAAAGCGCGTTCCGGCGCCTTCGTTTCTCACCGTTCCACACAAAATTTAGTATTCTGTTCACACATTCTTTTCCTTCGGCGCACAACCAGGATCGCAGGCCGGGGATGCTGTATCCACTAAGCTGAAGGTCTTCAAACCGTCTTTTCTCAATGAATTGGCGGCGGCAGACAAGTTTCTCAGGGACCCGAAATCCCTGGCCTTACCCAAAACTCACATGCCTCCAGTCGCTTTCGCGGTCGACGATCTACGGGACCAGTATCTGCGCGAGATGAAACTCGTCCGCCAGACCTGCGAGCGAACAGGAGACGGTACCGCCGCGATCCGCCGCCGCTCCGCTGTAGTCGACCGCATCCTCATCGAAATGTGGCGGCGTGCATTCGCTGGCCAGCCTCAGCCCAACGTCGCGCTGCTCGCGCTCGGCGGCTACGGGCGCAAGGACCTGTTCCCGTTCTCCGACATCGACGTCCTTTTCACCTTCGCCGACGAAAAAGCTGAGGAACTGACGCAGGAATCCGTCCGCGCCATCATCCAGGGCATGTGGGACATCGGCCTTCGCGCCAGCCCCAGTTCGCGCACCATGAAAGAGGCCGGCCGGTTCGATCCCGATAACCTCGAATTCACCCTCGCCACTCTCGATCGCCGCTTCCTCGCCGGGCAGTTTCCCCTTTACAAGCAGCTCCACGAAACCATCCTTCCCGGCCTCTTCCTGAGCGAGTGGAACACCGTCACCCAGAAGCTTGGCGAAATCGCCCGCGCCCGCCACTCCAAGTACGGCAACACCATCTTCCATCTCGAGCCCAATCTCAAGGAGTGTCCGGGCGGCCTGCGCGACTTCCACCTCGCCGTCTGGTTCGCCCTGCTCTTCCACCTGAAAGAGACCAGGGAATGGCCCCGCCAGCGCGGTGGAATTTTCCAATCCGCCCGCGGAGACGCCGAGGCCGCGTTCGACTTCCTCGCCGCCGCCCGATGTTTTCTGCACTTTCGCCATGGCCGCGACGTAAACACCCTCGACTGGCAATCGCAGGACGAAGCTGCCGCCAACTCCATCGGCCTCGAAACCCGCGGCACCGCCGATCCCGCTTACTGGATGCGCACCTATTATCGCCACGCGCGAGTCATCTATCGACGTGCCGCGCTATTGATGGAGCACCTGCCCGCGCCCGTCAGCTTCTATCGCCAGTTCCGCCGCCGCCGTACACCCATTGCCGGCACCGACTTCGTTCTCGACCAGGGCCGCATCGACATCCTCCCCGGCGCACAGTTCAGCGATACCGCCGCCATCCTCCGCATCTTTTCGCTCATGGCGACGCACGGGTACACCCTGTCGCAGGCCGCCGAAGACCGCATTACCGACGCCCTGCCCGCGCTCGCCATCCACATCCCCGAAGGTCCTTACCTCTGGAACGCGCTTCGCGAAGTGCTGATGGGACCGCACGCGGCACACGCGCTCCGCACCATGCACGCGCTCGGCGTGCTTGAGATGCTCATCCCCGAGTTTCACGGCATCGATGCGCTTGTGATTCGCGACAGCTACCACCGCTATACCGTCGACGAGCACACCTTCCTCACCATCGATAACGTGCACGGCCTGCGCAAGCCCGTCCACGACTACGAGCACCGTCTCGCCCAGTTGCTCCCTGAAATCGATCGCCTCGATCTTTTTCTGCTCGCGCTGCTCCTGCACGACACGGGCAAGGGTCGCCGCACCGGCGAACACACCGGCCAGAGCGTCGAGCTGGCCGACAGCTTTCTCGCCCGCCTCGACTTCGACGCCGAAGAGCGCGAGGCAGTCCTCAAGCTCATTCGCATGCATCTTGAAATGTCGAACGCCATGCGCCGCGACATCTTCGACGTCGATAATGTTCGAGCCTTTTCTGACAAAATCGGCAGCCCGATGCTTCTCAAGATGCTCACGCTCATGACCTATGCGGACATCAAGGCGGTCAATCCCGAAGCGCTCACGCCGTGGAAAGCCGAAAACCTCTGGCAGTTCTACATGGCTACCGCCAACTTCATGGACCGCAGCGTAGACGAGGTCCGATATCACGCAGCCATCGACCCCACCCTCCTCAATCGCATCCGATCCATGGTCCCGCCGTCGCAGTACGATGCGCTTCGCCAGTTCCTTGAAGGTCTCCCGCAGCGCTACCTGCAAACCCGCCTCCCCGAACAGATCCGCAGTCATTTCCAGCTCGCCGCCAACCTCGACAAGAATCCCGTCCAGCTCGACCTTCGCCCCCATCGCCAGCTCTTCGATCTCACCGTCATCGTTCGCGACCGGCGCCGTCTCTTCGCCGATGTGGCCGGCGCCCTCGCCGCCTGGGGCATGAACATCGTCAAGGCAGGCGCTTTCTCAAACGATGCCGGTGTCGTCGTCGACAGCTTCCAGTTCACTGACGTCTTCCGCACCATCGAGCTCAATCCCAGCGAAAAAGAGCGTTTCGTCGCCTATCTCTACGACGTCGTCGCCCAAAAGGTCCCGGTCGAGCTCATGCTCGAATCGCGCTCTCACCTCAACCACTCGAGCAGCATCAAGGTTGAGGTCCCCACGCGCCTTTCCTTCGATAACGAATCCTCCAGCCACTCCACCCTGCTGCAGGTGGTTGCGCAGGATGTTCCCGGCCTTCTTCGCCAGATCGCGCTCACGCTCTCCACGCACCAATGCAACATCGAGGTCGCGCTCATCGACACGGAAGGCGAAACCGCCATCGACGTCTTCTATCTCACCAGCCAGGGCGCCAAGCTGATTCAGGAAGCTCAGCAGACGCTGACCGCCGACCTCACCACTGCCCTTGAATCCATGCGGGCTCCGGCTGTCTAGCCCGGAAAACTCCTGCACCGTCGTCGCGCTTTCACTCACAGGCGGTGCTTTGCCTCCAATGCCCCATTGGAAGAACCCTGCGTTGGCACTACAATCCTTCTCATCGTCAGACAGAACGCCCCCCTGCCCGGTGAGGCATGCGGGAAGGAGAATCCATGTGGAGCAACCTGTAGCCGCTCTGGGGCCCAGCTTTACGAGGACTACCTTACGTACCGGACTGGGAATCGTCGCTCTCCTCATCCTGCGCGCCGTCATCGCTTCGCTTCCCGTGCTCAAGAATGGCTCAACCCTCGGTGATACGCTCCTCAGCCCTGTTGTCATTACCAACGCAACCATCGACACCCTCGTCTTTCTCGCGCTCCTGCAATTCGCTTTGCAGACGGGTCACATGATCCGGGCATACAACCCGAAATATGCCGACCTTGGAAAAATCATCATCCAGCTCACCATTCTGATCCTGCTCATCCTCGCCTATCGCGCTTACGAGCTTCCCTGCGCATGCTTCTTCATCGGCCGCACCGACCTAGCCAATATGGCAACCACCGCCAACCAGGCCGGCTCCGCCGAATTCCTGCGATTGTTGAACATGGCTGTGAATCAGCTCAATGCCGCTGCGATCCAGAGTGCAACAGGAGACGCTCTCGCGGCGTACCAGCAGGTTGCGTTGGCCGTCTTCCGCCGGCCGCCGGATGTTTATGCGTGGATCTTCCTCCTGCTTGTCGCCATCCCCGTGATTTCGCTGATCCCCCTGGTGCGCCGCAATCTCGATCCGCTCGCGGAATTCCTGCTTCACGCCGCCAACCTGCATCCCGCTTTCGCTTCGCGGTCACCCGACTCTTCAGCATCTCCGGTTCCCGCCGCGAAAAGCAGCGAATCGGAAGGAATCACCCTGCGTCAACTTGTCGAGCGCGTCCAGAAAATCAAAGCGCTCTCGGATGCCGGCGGCATCTCGAGCGAGGACTTCGCGCGCCAGAAAGCGCGAGTGCTCGCGAACCCGGCGCTCCAGTCCGACACCGAAGCGGAAGATTTTCTCAGGCTCAAGGCCCTGCTCGACTCGGGCGCCTTATCGGCAGACGAATACGAATACGAGAAACAGCGCTTCCTCTCGCAGCTCTAGTGACAAAGCGCCTGGCTCGCCTGTGCTGGCCCGGAGTGTCTTGACAGAGACTTCAACGCCGGCGCTCATCACCAACGTCACCAAAATCGGGTTGCGCACTTGCCGACGAACTCTTCAAAATGCTCACAGTGTCGCATCTGCCTCACATGATTGCGCCAATTCCAGAACGAATAACGACTGCCGGTTCTCGGCGGACGAACATCAATTCCTCAAAGACGAGGCTGTCAACGATTCCAAACGCTGTAAACCGGCGCAGATCAAAAGTACACCCGGAAGAAGAACCTCAAAGAGATCAGCAGATAGATCAACCCCAGGTTCCAGATCCAGACCGGCCAGAACAGCCAGCTTGATTCCCTTCGCATTGCCAGTCCTATGGCTGCCGCTCCCGTTGCAGCCGCCGCCAGCACGACAACAGCAGCTTCCGCCAAATCCATCTTTTGGTTGCTTCGCATCACGACCACGAAGTCAACCAGAGCCAACACAAGCGCCAGCGCGGCGTTGGTTCCGGCCATGGCCAGAGCTGCGCGGTTGCGTCCGGCGAGGCGCTTTACCAGTGCGCCCACCTGCAGAGCACCGGTCACCACGAGCAACACATTCAGCAGAGAATCCAAGCCTCCCTCCCATTTGCGAAATCGCGGCTCGGCGGGTTCAGTTTGATATTACTGGGCATTCAAAAAGCAGAAGCCGCCAGTATTTGGCGGCCTCGATCAAGTCAAACCATGGTTTCATCGCCTTCTTCGGGTTAAATCTTGTACGGAAGGCTATTTCTCATCCGTGGACGAGTCAAGATCCAAAAATTCCCGGGTCACCTGTGTCAGCGAAACGTGTAGGGCTTTTGACCGGTCACGGAAGGAAGCCCTGGCGATCCCTGGCCGCCCGGACGCGCATCACGGTCACTCATTGCACTCTCATCGTGCTGCAATGCTTCTCCGCGCGGATTCAGGTAAACAAAGCGTGGATTCGGTCGTAGGTTCAGTCTGAACTCTGGCCGAATTTGCGGATTGTTTCCGATAGCTTGCGTTCGAGTGCGAACGCCTTCTGGAAATGCGCGAGAGACCGCTCCGCGATACCGAGGTCGATTTTCAACTCAACCTTCTCCATGGGCGTTCTTGAAGGGTTCTCCAGTTCATTCTTGAGTGCCGCAATCCTCTGTTCGAGGTAGGCAATGTGTTCGGCCAGCGTGCGTTGCATGCGTGAAGGGTAAATCGATATGTGCCCTAGGACCGCGCGTTGCTGGGAACTCGCACAAGGTATAGAGTTTATGCATGACGGTTCATCTATTGGAAAGCCGGTACGCACATTTGGCGGATTCCGAAGACGCTCAGAAGTTCTTGGGTCCGTACATTCACGCTGGAGTGGCTACGGTCGGCGACATTCGCGGTGCCGTTAAGGGACGTGCCAAAGACGCAAGCATTCGCATAGAAAGCGACGGCTCGGGGTTCTACGTGACCGATTGCGGCGGCAAGTTTTTCTGCGGTTAGTAGTCGTAAAATAGAAACCTGGCCTCCCAGGGGCGGCCCTGTCTCGGATTCGCCCATCGGGTTCCAGAGAAGCGGTTCCGCTTGTATCGGGAACGGCTCTTCGTTCGTGGATGCGAGCTCTCCTGCTCCTGGCGATCTGGGCAAAGGGATCAGACCGGCGTCCCCGACAGATACCGTTCTCGCAGAATCCTGAAGTGATGCGTCACGTGCCCCGCGGTGATGAACGCCAGCGCCCGCACCGTGAACGGATTCCCGCTCGCCATGCCCTTGCGCATCCACGCCTCCGCCGGCAGGTTCCGGAAGAACAGGATCGTTGCTTCGCGGACGTGCCTGAACTCCTGCACATGGGCGGCCCATGCAATTCCATCGGCCTGCGCGCCCGCAGCCGCAATCTCCTGGTCGTAGCTCGGCAGCGGCGCGTCGAAACCGCGCGCAAACCACAAGGCGCGAAAGATGAACGCTCGCTCCGTGTCGGTCACGTGGTTCAGCACCTGCCGGATGCTCCACTTCCCCGCCGCATATCGATACAGCGATTTTTCATCGGAGATCCGGCCAAGCACGGAAAGACACTCGTCGAGTTGGCTCTCGATCACGCGGAGCGGATCGTCGCCAGTCACCTGGTCGATGTAAGTGAAGTAATACGGCGCAACTTCGTCGTGTTCCGGTCGTCCCTGCATGAGGCTGATTGTAGCGGTCCGGCCCCGCGAAGCACTGCCACGACTCTTTATTGCTTCCTGCCGCTAAAATCAGTGCATGGCCGCCCTGATCGATGCGATCGACGTCAAGCGCAAGATGTACTTCGAATTTGAAAACACCCCTTTTTACTGCATGGACGTCGAAGTCTCCACTCCCACCGCTCGCGGCGGCCAGACGCTGGTTCGCCTCAAGATGCGAAACCTGCTTACTCGGGCTGTCTTTGACAAAACCTTCAAGGCCGGCGACAAATTCAAAGAGCCGGACCTCGAAACCGTTGAGGCCACCTACCTTTACTCCGACGCCGACGGCTCCTACTTCATGGACCAGGAATCCTTCGAGACCATGACTCTATCGAGCGACAAGATCGGCAACGCACTCCAGTTCCTGCTCGAAGGCGCCATCGTCAAAGTCGATCGCTACAATGGCAACCCGATCGGACTTCAACTCCCTGAAAAAGTCGAGCTCGCTGTCACCTACACCGAACCCGGCGCGCGCGGCGACACGGCCCGGGGAGACGTTACCAAGGCTGCGCGTCTTGAAACCGGCCTCGAAATCAAGGTTCCGTTCTTCGTCAAGGAAGGCGACCGCGTAAAGGTGTCCACTGAGAACGGTGAATTCGCCGGTCGCGCCTGAACGCCAGCAGCCGCTGCATCACTTGAACTATGCCTGAGCCGATCCGACTCGCCCTGCTGGCCCTCGTCGCATTCATCGCAGCTCTGCTGGCTGCTGTCACCGGCTTTGGCGGCGCCGCCGTGCTCTTGCCCATGCTGGTCTTGGTGTTCGGCGTGCGCGAAGCGATCCCCATCCTCACGGTAGCCCAGCTCATCGGCAACGCCAGCCGCGTCTGGTTCAATCGCCACGAGCTTCGCTGGAACGTCGTGGGCTGGTTCGCCCTCGGCGGCGTGCCCACCGCAATCCTTGGCGGATTCCTGTTTGCGCACGCGCCCCTTGCCGCGCTTACCCGCGTGCTTGGCGCATTCCTCATTCTCATCGTGATCTGGCGGCATCGCCCCAAAACCGCCTCATGGAAACCGCCTCTTCAATCCTTCGCTGCCATCGGCGCAGGCGCGAGCTTCTTATCAGCCCTGCTGGGCAGCGTCGGGCCCATCATGGCCCCATTTTTCCTGGCGTACGGACTGGTCAAGGGCGCCTACATCGGCACAGAAGCGCTCTCCACCGTCGTCATGCACGTCGCCAAGCTCATCGCTTATCGCGAATCGTCGGTACTGCCTCTGCATGCCGTTCTCATGGGGCTAGCGCTCGGACCCATCATGATCGCGGGCTCCTTCGCGGGAAAGAAAGTGGTCGATCGACTGCCCGAACGCGTCTTCGTGCTCATCATCGACGTCACGCTGCTTGCGGCCGGTGCGCTCTTTCTCTTCGGCTGGAGCAAGCTCTAAGCCGTTCCCCACTTCCTTAACCGCGCGCAACAACCGGCTGCAACCGGGCGGCCCGAACGGGGACACGGATTTCTGCGGGCTCGAATCACCCGTGCAGCTCGTTCAATGCGAGGCGGTACTAGACCTTTTGCAGGAAGTACGCTTCCACTGCCGACGACAACGCGGCGCGATCCAGTTGCGGCGTCTTACCCTCGTATTTGGCTGACCACAGCACCTGGTTGAGCAAGTCGCGAGGCTGGCAGCCGAGCAGTTCCTGCTTCAAGACGTTTCGGATAATGTCGATCAGTTCCGTGATGACAACAGGATCGGTCTTGAGCCCCTGGGCAGCGGCAACCCGCTTGAAGATTTCCCCAAACTGCTCGTCTGTGACACCGCCGATGTGGATCTTGGTTTGAATTCGCCGCAAAAACGCCGCGTCCAGAATCTCGGAAGGGTTCTTGTTTGAGGCGAACACCACCAGCATCTCAAACGGAATTTCGATCTTCCGCCCACCGGCCAGCGTCAGGAATTCGATTCTTCGATCGAGAGGCACCACCCAGCGATTCAGCAGCTCCTCCGGCCGAATCCGCTGGCGACCGAGATCGTCGATAATCAGCACGCCATTGTTGGCCTTCATCTGCATCGGGCCAACGTAGTAACTGGTCGCCGGATTGAATTGCAGGTCCAGCATCTCGGCAGTCAGTTCGCCGCCGACCATCACGGTCGGCCGCCTGCACCACACCCACCGCTCATCATGGTTCTCGGGTTTGGCTTCCTTCGACGGCTCGTGAATCACCGGGTCGTAGACAGTAATAATCTGCCCGTCCACCTCCACCGCATACGGAATCCAGACCTCATCCGTAGCCAGCACCCGCGACAGGCACTCAGCAGACGCCGTCTTCCCGGTTCCCGGCGGTCCGTATAAAAACACCGCCGCCCCGGAATTCAGCGCCGTGCCAAATTGCGAGAGCGTCTTTCGATCCATGACGAGATGCGAAAACGCCTTCTCCACGTCCGGCGGACCCACGGTAACGCCGCGCACGCTTTGTTTTCTCACCTGGTCGACGTAGCTCTTCAGCGACACCGGAGCAGCGCCCACATACTGACTCTGCGACAGCAGTTCCAGCGCTCGGGTGCGGCCGTGCGAAGTAATGGAAATCTTCGGCACATTGCTGATCATTCCAACCACTTCGCAAAGCAGCTTCCCGCGCATGCGGTTGAATAGATCCTGCGCTACTTCAAAGGTGAGATGGGTCTGCTTGCCAAGCTCGATCACTGAGAACGGACCGGACGCATACAGCGTCTTCAGCGCGATGTCTTCCAGCACTCCCTCGCGCACTCCCGTTTCAGCGATGGTTCTTGGCTTGTGCTCCGGCCCTGCAGAAGACAACGCGGGTCGATCAAAATCCTGCAGCACGAACTCTTGCACTGGACACTCCAAAAAACGTGGATAGATATACCCGGTCGCAATGTTTCAGCCAACCGTCCAGAAATCATACATCCGGCTTGGTCATATTCGTATGTGATCCGCAATCATCCTCATCGCGGTGGGAATCGTCTCCACGTTACCGATGGGGCATTTCCTGGAGTCCATCGTGGCATTTGGGCACACTTGTTCCACAGCCGGACTCGCGATCCCCCGGATTTGAACCGTACGTTAATGATTCCGCGAACTTATCCCGATAGGCTGAATTTCAGAATCGACGAAGGCCTTTCGTCATGAAACTACTTGAGATAGGCGCGAACCAAATCAATCAGATCCTCGGCGAGCTCGGGCGCAATCTTCTCCTTCGCCCTGTCTGTCAAGTGAAACCGGATGTGAGTCTCCAGCACTTCCCCCATCAGGCTGTTCACCCCGCCCCGCACCGCCGCCAGCAGCATCAACTGGTCTCCGCAATCGGCATCGGAATGGAGCGAACGCTCCACCGCATCCAGTTGGCCGCGAAGCCTTCGCACCCGTTGCAACAGCTTGATCTGCTCTCGTTCATGGGGCGCCATCGAATTCTCCTCTTGAACAATACCCTACCTGGGTATAGTCTATACTGAGCGGGGGTATCGTTATGCCTGATTCTACCCCAGCTCATTCTCCCAGGCCAGTTCCTTGAAAGGTGACCCGTGTTCCGCCCGCCTTCGCTGATCTCTCTGCTGTTTGCTGGCGCTTTGTTGCTCGCGCCGGCCACAGGCGTGCGCGCCCAGGCTCCCACGCCATCCCCTCAGGAACCCCAGGATCCGCCGGTGACCATGTTTCCCCATCCCGAAAGCAGCCGTTACTGGCTCTCCGGACAAGCCAACATCATCTTCCAGGGGCGGCTCCCCTTTCATTCGCCCTATCAAGGCGCCCACAGCTTTCGCAGCTCCGCCGAATACAAGACATCGCTTCTGGGAACGCTGTATACGGCGCTCCGGCCCACGAACTCGATCCGATACAACACGGACTTGATCTTCGATTTAGAGAGTTCCGGCGGCCGAGGACTCAGTCAGGCCTTCGGCCTTGCAGGTTTCACCAACCTTGATGTCGTTCGGAATCCCAATCTCGGTTCGGTCCCGTACCCGGCCCGCTATGAGATTCACCAGGTCATCGGCCTCACGGACGAGACCGTCGACCAGGAAGCGAACTTCTTTGCCCTCGCTCCCAAAGTTCCCGCGCGCCGCATCGAGTTCCGTCTGGGCAAAATGACGCTGCCCGATTTCTTCGACATCAACGACATCGGCTCCGACAGCCACTTGCAATTCATGAACTGGACCGTGGATAACAACGGCGCATGGGACTATGCCGCGGATACGCGCGGCTACACCGTGGGAGGCATGGCCGAGTACGACGACCGCGCCTGGAGCATTCGTTACGGGCTCTTTGCCATGCCCATCGTCGCCAATGGAATCGATATGGATTGGGCCTTGAGTCGAGCTCACGGCCAGAACACCGAGTTCGAGCTGCGCCGCGGAATCGTCGCAAACCACAAAGGCACGCAGCGCATTCTCTTCTACGCCAATCGCGCGCACATGGGAACCTATCGCGAGGCAGTCCAGGACTTCCTGAACGGCTCCGACACGGCGCAGTATGGAGTGAGCGCTCCCGCCGTCACCCTGCATGAACGCTTCGGCGCGCTCAAGTATGGCTTTGGCTACAACACCCAGCAGGAGGTGACCTCGAACCTGCGTCTTTGCGGCCGCTTCGGATGGAATGAAGGACAGCACGAATCCTTCGCGTACACCGAAGTGGACCAGACCGTGGAACTCTGCGGTGACTATGCCGGCAACCGCTGGCATCGGATGCAGGACAAACTCGCTCTCGCCGTCGTCTCCAACGCCATCAAGCGCGATCACCAGAACTACCTTGCGCTCGGCGGCCTCGGTTTCCTTCTCGGGGACGGCAAGCTCAACTATGGCCGCGAAAACATCGTCGAGAGTTACTACACCTGGCATTTCTGGCGGGGCATGTTCTATTCCATCGACGTGCAGCACATCGATCATCCCGGCTACAACCGGGATCGCGGTCCAGTGTGGGTCGGCTCAGTCCGCGCGCATGTCGATTTCTGAACATTCACCCCGCGTGAAAGATTCGGGCAGCCCCACCTCATTACAATGGATCACGACCTCGAAAGCGCAAGCGGAGGAACGGCAACTTGAGCCGGAAAGTGATCGTATACGACGTCGGCGGCAGCCACATCTCGGCATCCGTGTGCAGCGAACCAGCCTTCGAGCTCGGGCCAATCGCCCGCGCTCAGTTGCCTGCCAAGGAGTCTCTCTCCGCATTTGTCGATGTGCTGCAATCATTAGCCAAGGAGGCCACCGGCGACATGAGCGCCATCGCAGGCGCTTCGTTCGCCATGCCCGGCCCATTCGACTACGCGAAGGGCATCAGCTTCATGCAGCACAAGCTGCCCTACCTCTTCGGCCTCGACTTGCGCCAGGCGCTTGCCGACCGTTTCGGGTGGCGGCCGGGACAGGTTTCATTCCTCAATGACGCGGCGGCCTACATGCTGGGCGAAATCGGCGCGGGGGCAGCCAAGGGCTTCTCGCGAGTCGTAGTGCTCACCCTCGGCACCGGCGTCGGTTCCGGCTTTGCCATCGACGGCGAAGTCCAGACCGAGGGCAAGGGCGTTCCGCCGGGCGGCGAAATCTGGAACGTGCCCTACGAAGGCGGGATCGTCGAAGACCAGATCTCCACGCGAGCCCTGAAGAAGGCCTACCGCGAGCGAAAGGGCAAGGAGCGCGAGGTCGCATCGATCGCGCACTATGCCACCGGCGGCGAGCCGGAAGCGGTTGCCGTGTTCGAGGAATTCGGCAAGAGCCTCGGTATCGCCATCAAGAAGTTGCTCACCGACTTCGCTCCCGATGTTGTCGTGCTGGGCGGGGGCATCGCTCGCAGCGCCCCGCTTTTTCTGCCCGCCACCAGGGCCGAACTCCACGGAACCCGCATGGAAATCCGCATCGCGCAGCTCGATGAGCGCGCTCCGCTGGTCGGCGCCGGCGTCCACTGGCTGGGACCCGCAAAATGACCGCGACCTGGCGCTCCTGAAAAGTGAGTCGAAGCTAAGCCGGCTTAATTATTTGCTGGGCGGCGCGGAATCGCCCTTCGAATCAGCCGGCACGGTATAAATCACTTCGCCGGGACGCGCATAGTGCAGTTGCTCGCGCGCCTCGTGCTCGATGGCGTCAGGGTCCGACTTGAGCCGCTGGATGTGATCGCGAAGCCGCGCATTCTCCTGCTGAAGGTCTTCGATCTGCTTGCGCAGCCGCTTGTCCTGGGTGCGCTGCTGCTCCCATGAGGAGAGCCCATGCTTCCCGTTCACCACGCCCCAGCCAAACAGCAATGCCAGAGCAACGGCAACGGCCGTTCCCGCTGGACGCCATCCACGCTGTGCCCAGTCCAAAGCGCGTTCGTGCAGCGGAGCGGCCTCCGGCCCCGCCGCGTTCCTCCCTGTTTCTTTCTTTTCTTTTTGCATGCCAACCCATCATGAGAGGACGAACTTCTCAGCCG
This sequence comes from Occallatibacter sp., assembly GCA_035308825.1. Classification (GTDB taxonomy): domain Bacteria; phylum Acidobacteriota; class Terriglobia; order Terriglobales; family Acidobacteriaceae; genus Telmatobacter. Next base: position 39,613 of record DATGFX010000069.1, read on the forward strand.
CACTCCGCAGCGCAACCATATCCTTCTCGTTGCGCGCCTCGGTGTACGCCCGCACCACCGGTTCGGTGCCCGACAACCGGTAGCAAACCCACGAGCCGTCCTCCAGAATCAGCTTCAGCCCGTCGGTGCGTACGACACTCGCCACCTTGCGCCCGCTCAGCTCGGTGGGATCGGCCTTCAACTTTTCAGTGAATCCGGCCATGCGTTCCGGGGTCAAGCGGAAGTTCTCCCGAACGGGGTAAAAGGAACCAACCTTGGCAAAAAGAGCCTTCAATTGGTCGCCCAGGCTCTTGCCGCGCGCGGCCACCATCTCCGTCACCAGCAATCCGGCGATGATGCCATCCTTCTCCGGCACATGCCCGCGGATCGTCAGACCGGCCGACTCTTCGCCACCAATCGCAATCTTGTCCTCGATGATCAGCTCGCCAATGTACTTGAATCCCACCGGCGTCTCGAACAGCGGAACCTTGTGATGTTCCGCCAGCGCGTTCACCAGGTTCGTCGTCGCCACGCTCTTCGCCACGCCGTTCTTCCATCCGCGCGTCTCCACCAGATAGTCGAAGAGCAGCGCGATGATGTAATTCGGCTGGATGAATGTCCCGTCCTCATCCACGATGCCGAACCGATCCGCATCGCCATCGGTTGCGATGCCGATCCTGGCGCCGATCTCCTTCATCTTCGCCTTGGCGTCGCCCAGCAGATGATCGTCCGGCTCCGGCGCGTGTCCGCCAAACAGCACATCGCGATAGTCATGCACCGTCTCCACCGTTACGCCCGCCTCGCGCAGAATGTGGCAGCTGTAACCGCGGCCCGCCCCCCAGAACGGATCGAAGACGACCTTGATCCCCGACTTGGCAATCGCCTTCAAATCGACCAGCTCACCCAGCCGCTTTAGAAACGCGGGCTTCACGTCGGTCGTTTCATATCCCTTTTCCGGAGCCTTGCCCATTGCCGGCGTCGCGTTGCCATTCTTCGCAATGGCGGCCTCGATCTGCTTCGTCACCTCGGGCAGAGCCGGCGCGCCATCCGGCGTTGAATACTTGATCCCGTTGTATTCCGGCGGATTGTGGGAGGCGGTGAAGTTGATCGCCCCTACAGTCTTCATCTGCCGCACGGCATACGCAATCGCCGGTGTTGGCGCGGGCTTTGGAATCACGATGGGCGTTACCCCGGCTCCGGCCAGCACGTTCGCCGCTTCATTCACAAAAGATTCACCAAGAAATCGCGGATCACGCCCCACCAGCACGCGATGCGGCTCCGGCTGCGTTTTCACATACGCGGCAATGCCTGCAACCGCCAGCCGGATATTGGCTACGGTAAATTCATCCGCAACAATGGCCCTCCAGCCGGAGGTGCCGAATTTAATCGCCATTCTCTTTCTCCCATCGAATCCGCTCCGGCGCGCGCACAGAACATGTTTCACGCCTCACAGACCGCACCGTACAGTCTGCAACACCCAGCCCAAGCGGGCAAGCGACCCACCCCACACAAAAAATTCCCTCACTTGCAAAATCGGCTCGTACACTTGCCACCATGCCCGAATCCAGCGCCTCCGCCCGCATCGTCCTCACCACCGTCACCGACGCCGACGAAGCCGGCCGCATCGCTCGCGCGCTCGTCGAAGAGCGCCTCGCCGCCTGCGCCACTTTGTTCCCCTCCGCGCAATCCATCTACCGCTGGCAGGGCGAGGTCGAGTCCGCCGCGGAAACTCTGCTCCTCATCAAGACCGAGTCCGAACAGCTCGCCGCCCTCGAATTGCGCCTCAAAGCCCTGCACAGCTACCAGACGCCTGAATTCCTCGTCCTTCCCATCGAATCAGGCAGCCGCGATTATCTCGGCTGGCTTCACTCCAACCTCAAGCACACCTAGGTCCTCCGCCCATCTACTCGTCCCTCCCGCCATTCGCATCTTCAGCGTCTGATATTCTGGCCTTTCGCCATCATGCGTTGGCTCATGGTTGCTTTTCTCGTCTCGCTGGGCGCCCTGTTGTTAGCGGTGGCGGGTATCGCGCGCCATGTGTGGCTGCGGAGCAGGCAAAGACAGCGCAGCCGCCAGGACGACCACCCCATGGTGGATGAAACCGACCTCGAACCCGGGCCCTGAGGGAACACAATGAGCAACCAGCTTTCCAATTCCATTGCCTCCCCGATTGCCTCAAGCGTTGCCTTGCGCTCGCTCCGCATCGGCGGCATCGTGCTCGGCGGCAGCCTCCTTCTCGCCGTCTGCGCTCATCTCGCCATTCCCCTCTGGTTCACCCCCGTTCCTCTCACCGTCCAGCCGTTCGCCGTGCTTCTGCTTGGATTGCTGTTGAGCCCGCGCATGGCGTTCGCGACCCTCGCAGCCTATCTCGCTGAAGGCGCACTGGGCCTGCCGGTGTTCGCGCCCAGCCCTGCGATCAGCGGGTTCGCCCATCTCTTCGGACCCACTGGCGGCTACCTCGTCGCCTATCCCTTCGCAGCCTGGCTCATCTCCTTCCTCCGCCTTCGAGTGCGGCCGAATTTCATCCAAGGTCTTGCGGTCGCTGCCGCGGGCGATTTCCTGATCCTGCTCTGCGGAGCACTGTGGCTCGCCGCTCTCAGCCACCTCTCGCTCCAGTCAGCTCTGTCTCTGGGCATGCTGCCGTTCCTGCCTGGCGATGCCCTCAAGGTGGCCGCTGCAGCCGGATGTGCCGCTGGACTGCGCCGGTTCCACCGTCGTCGCACAAATCCCTGATCTCCTGTCATCCTGTTTTCTTTTGCTGAAAGGACGTTCTCGAGTCGTGAGTACCCAGTCTTCATCCGTTGCCGCCAAGCCCGCCACCATTGACATCTCCATCGCGCACAGCCCCGACTCCGATGATGCGTTCATGTTTTACGGCCTCGCCACCAGCAAGGTGCGCGTGCCCGGCTACCGATTCAGCCACACCCTCTCTGACATCGAAACACTCAATCGCCGGGCGCAGAACGAGGCCTTCTTCGACGTAACCGCCGTCAGCTTTCACGCCTATCCCTACATCCAGTCCAACTACACCCTGATGGGCTGCGGAGGCAGCGTCGGCGAAGGCTACGGACCCATGGTGGTCGCGCTGCGTCCCATGTCACCTGAAGGCCTCAACAGGTGCCGCATCGCCGTTCCAGGCACTCTCACTACTGCCTATCTCGCGCTGAAGATTTTCAATCCCGAGATCGAAACCGAGACGGTTCCCTTTGACCAGATCATTCCCCAGGTGCTCGCGGGGAAATTCGACGCCGGCCTCATCATCCACGAGGGCCAGCTCACCTACTCAGCCAGCGGCCTCTACAAGGTCCTCGACCTCGGGATCTGGTGGCGCGAAACCACCGGTCTCGTGCTTCCGCTTGGTGGCAACGCCATCCGCCGCTCGCTCGGCGCCGAATCCCACGCCATCATCTCCAAGGCTCTGCGTGACAGCATCCAGCACGCCCTCGACCACCGCGAGCAGGCGCTCGAATACGCCATGCAGTTTGCCCGCGATCTCGACACCCGTCTCGCCAACCGCTTCGTCAGCATGTATGTGAACGAGCGCACTCTCGACTACGGCGCCGACGGCCGCGAAGCCATTCGCAGGCTGCTCGCCATGGGCCACGAGCGCGGCATCATCCCCATGGCTCCGCAAGTGGATTTCGTCGATTAGAACCGCGCCATAGGTTGCCGGGATCGAACGGGAATGGGGCGTGGCCAATCACCGCCTAGTCGGAAGTTGGCAATTTCTTGGTTGGTTCCCATTTGCCGAAACACGGGAACTAAAGCCGACAGAATCATTGGTCCGCCTGCGTTCCTTTCGGTAGATTTGGAGATGACTAAAGCGATAGAAACTGACTCCATAGGATCGCGGAGTTCCGAAGACGGGCAACACCCTGCGTGGAAACCTCGATGGCAGATTTATTTTCTCAATTTGCGCCGCTCCGTCCTTGTGTTCACTCCAGCCATGAGCCCGACCATGTGCGCAGGGCGCCCGGTTCAGTACTCGTGGTTGATCACATGGAGAGACCGTCGCCCAACTAATCACGTGTTTTTCTGACAGGCGCGAGTGACTGGCAACTCCGGCGTCAGGATTTTTATGGCTATCAACAACCCGAACCACGGGGCCGAAAGCTGAGAGCTAACGGCTGAAAGCTGAGTGCTGAAGCCCCTGTCACACTCCTACGTTCCGCTTTTCCAGCAACTCAAGCCTGCGGTTGACCTGAGTACACAGATTTGCGATTGCGTGTGTTTCCAGCGTTGCACCCGTATCGCCAGCGACTCGGCAGGTATCTTTTGGCTAGTGCCGAGCAGCCGACTACTTTCATTCATCAACGGGTGCCCCATAGTCCAACTTTCTATTCGCTCCGGAGGACGGCGATGGGATCGGAGCGCGCAGCCCGGGTCGCGGGAACAAGACAGGCTGCGAGCGTAGCGACGAGGAATAGCGCCGGCACGGCGATGAACGTTTCAGGATCCAGGGCTGTAACGCCAAAGAGCGATGCGGCAAGCAGGCGGGTGAGCAGGAGGGCGCACACCAGGCCGAGCGCCATTCCCGAGGAGACGAGTGCGAATCCCTGCCGAAGCACAAGGCCGACGACGTGGGCGCGGGTAGCGCCGAGTGCGATGCGCACGCCCATTTCCGAGCTGCGCTGATTTACCAGGTAAGCGAGCAGCCCATAGAAACCGATAAGCGCAAGCGCCATCGCCATGGCGGCAAAGATCGTGAGCAGGACCGTCTGGAAGCGTTGACGGGCGGTGGCTTCGGAGACCAGCTCATGCATGGCATGCACGTTTGTGAATTCGACACTCGGATCGAGGTGGTGCAGGGTTGCGGCAGCCGATGAGATGGCGTCTTTGCGAGGTAGCGTAGAGCGAATAACGACGTAGGCGTCCGACGGGTCGTAGAGAGGAGTGAAGAGCTGCGGCTGCGGCGGCGCTTGCACGGTCCAGTCGCGGTCGTCGGCGACGATGCCAACAACGAACCGATCCGTTGCGACGGTCTTCTCGGGCGCCGGCTGGTTGCCCGACACCCATTTGCCGATGGGATCGCGGCCGGCGAAGTACTTTTGCGCGAAAGCCTCATTGATGATGACTGCCTTGGGAGAAGAGGATATGTCGTCCGGCGTGAAGGCTCGTCCACGACGAAGAGGCATGCCCATCGTCTTGAAGTAGTCCGGCGTGATTTCCCCGGCATCCACCATCTGGCCCTGCTGGTTCGAGTATCCCTCCACCCAGAAAGTGGTCATGCCCTTGCTCTCGCCGAAGGGAAGATGGACGACGGCGCCGGCGCCGAGCGTGCCGGGAATGGCTCCGAGTTGCGAGACGAGCGACTGATAGAACGTTCGGCGCTGCTCGGGCTGGGCGTAGCTTTGCGGAAGAACGATATGCATCGAGAGCGTGGAGGAGTTGAATCCAACTGGCACTCGCATCAGGTTGATGTAACTGCGCACGAGTAGACCGGCGCCGGCCAGCAGGATGACAACGATAGCAACCTGGGTCACGATCAGGCTTGCGCGGAAGCGATTGCGTCCGTGCGCGGCTCCCTTCTGCCCGCCCGATTTGAGGAATTGGATCAGGTTGACGCGGGAAGCCGACGTCGCGGGCATCACACCCGTAAGCAGGCTGGTGAGAAATGAGACACCAGCAACGAATGCAAGTACAGAGCCGCTAAGAGAGGCCTGTTGCAAGCGAGGAATGTTGCCGGGATCAAGCGTGAGGAGCAGACGGAGAAAGATCCATGCCAGGGCCATGCCCGCCGTTCCTCCTCCAGCGCCGAGGAGCAGCGATTCTGTGAGCATCTGGCGAACGAGGCGGCTCCGGCCGGCTCCCAGCGTGGCGCGGACGCCAAGTTCGTGCGCGCGGCCGGCACTCCGGGCGAGAAGCAAGTTGGCGGCGTTGCCGCAGGCGATGAGGAGGACAAAGAGCACAGAGCCCATCAGCAAGAAAAGGAGCGGGCGGGCAGAGGCTTCCAGAGTTTGCATGAACGGCCTGACATAGGCGTACCAGCCCTTACGGAAGGCAATGCCCTGGTGCAGAGGATCGAGCTGGTGCATGATGGCGGTCAGGTCCGCGGCCGCCTGCCCGGCGGAGATCCCGTCCTTGAGGCGGGCGAGCGCGTAGCAATCGCCCGAAAGTCCGCGATCAGCGCGCTGTTTAGGGGTCAGGGCGAGCGGAACCCATACATCGGTCTCGTCGATGTGGCGGTCGGCGTCATCCAGGTCGGTTCTGTGTGGATAGTGAAACTCAGCGGGCATAACTCCGACGACGCGATAGGGCTTGCCATCAAGTTGGAGAGTCCTGCCGAGGACGGCGGAGTCCGAGCCGAAGACCTGCTGCCAGAGGGAATGACTGATGACTGCGACGGCCGAGTGACCGGGCTCATTGTCCTGCGCGTCGATGGCGCGGCCCAGCGCGGGCGAGGACTGGAGCGTAGAAAAAAAATTGGCATCGACCTCTGCCCCGCCGACCGAGGTCGTCCCTTGATTCAGCTTGAATCTCTCCTGCTCAAACTGGGTCATGCCCGCGAGGGAATTGTTCAGTCTCTTCAGATCCGCGAAGTCGGAGTTGTCCGGAGTAAATACCTCCGGCGGAATCTGGCCGAAGCCCGGATTCGGAGTAGTGATGTAGACGAGGCGAGAGACATGACCATAAGGCAGAGGGGGGAACATAACCGCGATCATGAGGCTAAAGATGGCGGTGCAGGAGCCGATCCCCAGGCCGAGGGTGAGGACAAAGACAGCGGTGAACCCGGGATTCCTGCCGAGCGAGCGAAGCCCGAAGCGCAGATCCTGGCGGAGATGCTCGACAGCGTTCGTGCCGCGTGACTCGCGGGTGCGCTGGCGAGCCTGGTCAAGGCCACCGAGACTGAGGAGCGCATTGCGGCGAGCTTCTTCGGCGGGGATGCCGGCGCGGACATGCTTCTCGGTCTCGCGCTCGATGTGGTCGCGCAATTCTTCGTCAAGTTCATTGTTGAGGCGGTTCCGGCGGAGGATGGCGCGAACTCGGTATGTCAATTCGCTCAGCATCGGCAGCTCCCTTCAGGCGGTTTTGAGCACCTGGTCGACTACCGCGGTCAACCGACGCCACTCTGCAGCTTCGGTTTCGAGCTGCTTGCGGCCGGAGCGGGTGAGCCCGTAATACTTGGCGCGACGATTGTTTTCGCTGACCGCCCATGTGGCGTGCAGCCAGCCCTTGCGCTCGAGGCGATGCAAAGCGGGATAGAGCGAGCCCTGGTGGACTTGGACGGCTTGGCCGGTGATCTGCTGGAGGCGTTCGGAGATGGCCCAGCCGTGGAGGGCCTCGAGGGCGAGCGCTTTCAGGATGATCAGATCAAGGGTCCCCTGGGGCAATTCCAGGCGGGCTTCGGTCATCATGGCTCTCCTTACCCTTATGCTTCGACAGAAGAGAGCATAACGCACGTTGCTGTTGAAGCACAAGAGCCATGTTTACCCGCGACTCGGTGCTTCACCAATTCTCGCCGGGGCGATTTATCTCTACATTCCGGCTGGCCTCATGGACTGGGCACGTGAATCATGGGAACGATTCGATTCGGCACGGGACTCCTTCATGAATGGAGAGATCGTAGCACTGGGGTGCGGCGGGGAAGAACAGACGCTGCGCCGTTGCGTCCAGCCAGGTGTTGAACGAGTCACCGGCAACTCGGAAAGTTGCAACTTGGTTAACGATTTCCGACGGTGGTTGCTGAAAATATAACTGCCGAGTAGCCGACCACTCGATAGCAGAGAGAAAAACGATCCACTGTTGCAGTAAAAGAAGTGCCACAACGGACCGTCGCTTCGGCCGAAGAATTATCTAGGCTCAACCGTGTGAATGCGGCAGAGAGAAGGACGTGGATCCCCAGAAGAGCAGGATGGTTGGTGCTCATTGTTTTGCTCCGGCCGGTGAGCGCAGCGACCCAGGGTCAGTTGGATTCTGCAGACGATTCGGATCGCTTGTGGAACGATGAACGGTCCAACATCGAGAAACTCGCAAGATTCAATGCGTCGCGGGGTGGAACGATCCTGTTCGAGATCGATCGAGCGTTGGGTGTCGCAAAGGCAGGGACAGTACGCAAGTTGGATTTGCCGCAGGCCAGTTCTCATTGTCCGTATTGGAGCGCATCACTATCGCACGATGGGCGATCTTTGGCATTTCTCAGCAGTCACCAATCGGCAGACTGCGGAATTTCGATCTATGACATCGACTCTGGCTCAATTCGGCGTTTGCTCGACTTGCCATACGCCCCCTCGTCTCTTTCGTGGTCTTGGGACGATACCAAGATCGCGTTCACTGATCCGAGAGGCGTTTCTCCCGCTGCAATTGAGGCCGTTTCACCTCATGATGGGTCGGTTAATACGATGGTGGATTCCAGCCACCTTGCGACGCAGAGCACTCCGGGAGGGATTCTGCTGCGCTTCGATGACTCGGCTCCGTTGCAGTGGTCGCATGTTGGAGACGAATTGCTTGTGGAGTTCAGTCGAGATGTGCCAACATCGCAACCCAACGTCTACTCCAGCAACCCCGTTGAGTACCAGATCGAACTTACCAACGGTGACCACCTCTCGGAATTGGGAGACGGTTCCGGCGCAAATGTTTCACCTATCGGGGATCGGATCGCATGGTACTGGAACAACAAGATAGTTGTGGCAAACGCCGACGGAAGGAATCGCCAGGTCCTCACCGCCGCTCCTCGCTGGATGCTTTTCTTCCAAAAAGACTTCAAAGGACCGCTCGTTTGGTCGCCGGATGGTAAACAGCTATTCTTCGGAGCATTTGAAAGTGAAACCTGCAGAGACAGCGTGTACCTTTTGCAGGTCAACACGGGGCGCTCCAGGCGTTTTCTGCGCCGCACTTGCCTCACGATCCAGGATTGGCGCTAGTCTGATGGACCGACGCTACCAACCCAGCGCAATGGCAAAGCTCCGGACCAGAGGACGGCGCTTTGATCATGACCGATGGAGAACAAGGCGAGAGCTATTTGGAGTGGTGGATCGTTCCAGGAGTCCTTTACATCTGCAACTACGGATGCGCGATACGCTTCTTCATGGTGGTAAATGTCCCCCAAGCAGGCGAGGTTTGGATCGATCGGCAAGCCGACGGCAAAGGGATCATTCCCGAACGAGGCGAGGATGGCAGCACGCTTCACTTCCTGCAGTGGTATGAAAAATGGCTGGACGAAGGGATTTCAAAACTCCGCAAAGAAAAAGCTCAACAGCCAAAGATTTGACTGCGTCCAAATCACCGGCGATATGGACGTTGACAAACTCACGGTTCGACGCGGATGCACTTGCCGAAGATTCCGCTTGCGCCGATCCAGCCATTTATACATAGTCTCTGAGGAGCCTGCGAGGTTGTTCTCTGAATCAGCTTGCCCGCTGAGTTCTCTTCTTGTAACACCTCGCGCTCCTCCTCGACCTAGCATTCAAACAACTCGAAACTTTTCCCGATTTTCGCCTTCTGTGGTTCCTTCCCCTTCGATCCGGTCCATCCACCTCACTGCCGGCTGCACGTGGCGCGCGACCCAGCCGGGCCCTCGAAAAAGAGGACGCGCTGTATCAACTCCACCCTGTGACGGCGCGCACGCTTGTTGATCCCCCTTTGCCGATTAACTCGGCGAAACGCGCATACTCGAAATAGACAATCGTGAAAGGACCAGTGACGGGCGCAAAGCACGCCCTTCAGTGCCCTGTTCGGAGCGGTGCAATCGTTCAAAGCGCGGTGAGGGTACCCCCCTCCCCCCCCTGTTTATTTGCAGTTTTCCACAAAAATTTTGCCGCAAATCCCGGTGGTGTCCTAGGAGTGCGTTGCTGAGTTTGGAGAGGAAAGTGCCTAATGACTAGGACTTCGTACTTCTGCGATTCCAATGACGAAGACGACTCCTTTATCTGTCTTGCTGAGTATTTCGCAATTTACTACAACGGTATGCCCCCCAGAATTTACAGCGTAGGCCCGAATAGCTTTGTTTTCAAAAGGCGGTGTCACCCACGAAACAGAATTTCTAAGGAATGCAATTCTCATACTTTCAAGGTATAAATCCGGTAGGCGGATTGTAACGAGATCAGGGGTGTTTTCCATCATTGCCGCCGTGCCCCACTCGAACGTAAAACCTTCCAGTCCATGGACAGGATATGGAAAAACTGCATCAGTGTGATCTATATCAAAAATCACATACCCTAGTGGATATTCTGCCGAAAGGCGTTTGCTTTGGTCGGTGTCTTGAAAATAGGTGGAAACCCTATCAAACCTCTTCAGGAGCTCTTCAAACTTCTCTTCGTTTTCTTTCTGATTTTTCTTCTGGCTATTTAGTATTTCCGTAATTTGTTTTCGTGTGCTTTCAGGGAGTCCAGAACAGCCTTTAACGACGATGTAATTGTTGCTACCGGTCGTGGTGATGTTGCAATCACCTTTTACGTTAGCATTGCCGGTCTTGGCGTTCTGACTAGATAAGGAAGGAACCGCCAACGCGAGACAGCCTATAAGCGCGCATCTACCCACTCCTAGGGAGTCATTTAGGCGAGGGAGACTTGCTCTCGATTTTGGCTCCGTCGCCCGTGTTCGTAACGTTGTCCCTCCCGGATACGGTCGCGTTTCCGGTCTGGATCGTGGTTTGTCGCGGTTCAGAATTGTGGACCTCCTTTTGGTGCTGAATAAAGCCCGCACGCCAAATCACTGCGCCTATCACTCCGAAGACGAGAATCGTGATAGCGCAGGAGAGTACGGGGTTCTTCTCACCACCAGAGAGCTCGTAGACCCATTTAAACCAATCGAGAGGATTCAAAAACCACCACCGCGAAGCATTGCGATCCATGGAAAGCACCTCGTGATACACTAGTAGTGTCCCGAGTCTGTACAAGAGTGTTTCCGGCACTCAAATGCAGCGTTTTCGGTGGATCAAGATTCGCATTTCCATCCTACTGCAGAAGCTCCTGCAAATTCCACATATGATCCGTCAGTCCTGATTGCATTGCAGGACTGACTTTGGTGGTTGTGTGCCGGCGGCAGAAGTTGTAATAAGCAAACCATAGGGCATAGGCTGCTTCAAGGTTCTCCCATTTCTTCGAGAACGCATTGGTAAGCCGCGTCATTCTGCGCATCGCCATGCGGATCGAAAGATTACCGCGCTCCACATGCGAAGTGCATATTCTCTCCCTAACTGGTCGGCCCATGATTTCCGTTGGGACAGCTTCAACAACCTCAGCAGGGCTGTACCGCTGCTCGCCTTCGCGAGAACTGGCGTACACCTTGACCAGCTGACCAAAGTCCACTCGGCCTGACAAATAGGTCTTGACCACTCGCGGGTATTGCTTAAAACCGTCGCTGCTCAACTGGAAGCGATCCCGAGACGTAGCGTAGGCCAGCTTGCGAATGAACAAGGTGGTAGAGGCGTAATCGCGTTTTCCAAGGTGCCATGCGAGGACCAGCTTAGTACTCCGCTCGATCCCAACAAAGCAGTAGGCGTCTCCAATTTCGTACACTTCCCGCTCATGTTCCCAGCGGTGCGCCTCTTTCTTCGCGACAAATCCCCATACCTCATCCATTTCGACATCGTGCACAACCAGGTCCCTGATTTTGTCTTCCATGAGTCTCTGGCAGCGCTGGCCGGCCAGTACGAGAAGGTTCAGGATCGTATCGCGGTGTACGCCGGTAATCCGCTCGGCACTGCGGATGCTCATGCCTTCCAATAGCAGTTGCAATACGCTCACAGCCTTGTCTAGCGGAAGCCGCATGTCATCCAAGGGCCGCGTATGTTCTTCGGTGAAGGTTTTACGGCACTGGTCACAGCGGAACCGCTGTAGACCGTTCCTGTGCTTTCCGAAGCGCTTGCATTGGGACTGGCAACTGTGGCAGGTCATTTTGGCTCTTGCTTTCTTCTGGTGCGCAGCCGAAAATGACAGCGGGTGCTAACCCTGCCTTTGGCCGCAATCCAGAGGCAAAGCCCAACTCGTAGTTACCAGCTATGAGTTGGGCGCTTAGCGAACAGTGGAGCTAATCGGGATTGAACCGATAGCGAGCCAACCTGTCACGGCGAGACCCGCTTCCCCGTGGATAGCCCCACAGAGACAAAAGGCCGCAGTTCCAAGTTTTGTAGACTCGGGGCTGGCGGCCTTTTCTTTCATAAACATGCACAGGCTACACCATATTTGGTGTAAAAATCAAGAACATTCTTTCCGCGTTATCTCATTTTTGTGGTAAGGTTATGGGGAAAAGAGACGATGAAGCTTGGTGGGAGTTCCCCGGCTATGCAGCATCAGACGAGGGCCAGCCTGTACAGGATTGGGTTGATTCTCTGTCGAGTGACGCGCGAGATGAAATCATCAATTTACTTCGGCATCAATCGTATCTTCCCCGTGGACTGTGGTCTAAACCGGAATTCGATCCCCTTAAAGGGGAAGAAGGGATTTCGGAACTCCGCCCGAATGACGTGCGCTGTGCGACAGGTACCGAAACCTATCGTCTTTATGGTTGGTTTGGTCCTCGGGACCACGATTACATGATATTGCACGGAACCAAAAAGGACAGAGCTAATGACCGACTCGGTAAGCAAATCGCAAAGGGAAGACTCGCGAAACTTCTCGCCGGAAAGGCGCAGCCGCACAAGCTTGACTTCTCGGGACGAGGTAATCGCACGCCTCCGAAAAGGACGGAAGTATCGGGCAACCTACTTGAGTTCAAACCTCGATCGGGAGTTGGCGTACCAGCTGCGGAGACTCAGGGACAAGATGGGTTGGAGTCAAATGGAGCTGGCCGAGAAGATGGAAACGAGTCAAAACGCAATCTCTAGGTTAGAGAGTCCTGGCTATGGTAAAGCCTCTCTTTCGATACTGAAAAGACTAGCCGAAATCTTCGATGTAGCTCTTGAAGTGAGATTCATCCCGTTCGGAAAATGGGTAAAGTTCGAAACTGGCACGCCCTACTATGAATATGGATTGGGACCAGAATCCAATAACCCGAAGACGTTTAGCGAGGAAGAAGAAAGCGGGGATTTAGAAACGGACATAGGGCCAGATTCTAAGTCTTTGCAGGACGTTCTTTCGGGGCAGAGTGGTCCTCCGATTCTAATTCCGATTGAAATGCAGCCCAAGCCTAGTCATCCTAGGCGGATCGAGATGGAATCTCTACAAGAGTCGGCCCCTTCCTCGCTTCTGAACGCCTTTTCCAACGCCGCTTCATCCCCACGGAAGCCCGCAAATCGAACTTTGAGAAGAAGACTAAGAAAGGGATTCACCGAAAATGCCAGACTCCGCAGAAAAGCCCAACCCCCCGCAGCCTGAGATCGTTCGACACGATAATTTCGAGCGTTGGTATGCGAACCACTTTCAATTTCAGGCAACTGATGCTGATTTAACGATCCTGTTTGGCGAATGGGACGTGCCCAATGCGGAGGGTAAGGGAGTTGTGCAGCAGCATACTGCTATGACCTTCACATGGGAACAAGCGAAAGTATTGGCCTATTTTTTGGATCTATACGTGGCTGGGCGAGAACTACTATACGGAAGGATTACCGCGCCTCCAGGCCTATGGCCTACCGAACCAAATGCCCCGACAGAAGAAATCAAACAGCAAAATCCGCTTGCGGAAGCCATTTACGAGATGGCAACGAAGAGACGGCAGCAGTTCATCGAATCCATTAAGTGAAATTGATTTTGGCATTTCTCTCACCACCAGCAAAACAACGCAGTGTTAGGACACTACCCAAATCCCGCTGCACAACTCCGACCGATCCAGTCCGGCCCAGACAGCCTCTCAGTCATCAGGAATTAACCTGATTCCCCCGCCATCTGGCAGTTAGAATTGCCGTCATTCAACATGGGAGAATCTATGTCGACTGCACCCGGCGTCCTTTTCCACTACGAAGTTGAAGAGGCCAGGAATGCGCAGGATTTTACTGTCACGACCATCAAGTGCCACGGCAGGCTCACCAGCGAAAGCACGGACGAGCTTCGCAAGCTTGTCCATCCACTCATTCAGCGCGGAGGACGCATCGCGCTCGATTTTGGGGATCTCGAATATATGGACAGTTCCGGCCTCGGAGCCATCGTCGGCCTCAAAGTCTCTGCCATCAACCGCGGTCTTTGTGTGCTGGAGCTGGTGAACCTTACGCCTCGCGTCAAGCAGCTTCTCAGCATCACCAACCTTCTGCAGTTGTTCTCGTCCTAAACCACGCGTTCGCTGGACCGGGCTCGCGACACACGCGAAGACGAGTAGCTTGACGGCTCTCAGCACGACATGCCGATTCACGCTGGAAGAGTTCCACCCAGTCCACGATCAGTCAAGTCCCGGGTGACGGCATTCCTGGGCACTCCTCAGGGAACTGGCGCTTCAAGACAAGCGCAAATACAACGATTCCGGTGCTGCGGGGGATCCAATAGGATGTGGAGCGGATGCCGCCCGGCGCTGGCGCTTATATTGGATGACTGGATGACCCATGCCTTGGGGGTCGTGATGGCCGTACCGTATCTTTACAAAATCGTTTACTGCAAGACCTGCGGTTCGCTGATCGATGTCGAATATCTAGGCCCGGCCTCGAACGTGAGAATCGCGGGAACCGTCCATTGCCCCATTGAATTAAGGTGCACGCACTGCACTGAGTCGCACAGGTACAGCCAAGATGACCTTTTGCTCTTCGCAAAGGGCCACGCCCCGACTCGAAGGCACTGAGCTTCGTAGCCAGCGAAAAAGCTGCAACCGGAGCTCACCCCCTCGGAGTTGCACATCCCCACCCCGGTGCCGCCCTCAAAAAGCGCTGAACACCAACGTCCTTGGCAGCTTCAAATCACCGCTGCGGCTATTCTCAATTTCCGCTCATTCTTGCCGATCTGGTTCTTGATGGGTATCGATCTTCAGGATGGCATCACCAGCGCTCACTCGCGGGCTGCACTGCTCACGCTGCTCTTCCGCGAAACCGATCGCGCCCAGCGCACCAGGTCCCCGCTGACCTTGATTCTGATAGCTTTCGACCCCATCAGCGGATTTGGCGATTCATCGCGCCAGTCCCTGCTCGGCGACGTCCTCGACCGGATTTCCCGGCTCACGCGCAGCTACGACCTCATTGGCCGCCTGGAAGATGACGCGATTTTTATCCTGCTTCCCGGGTGCGGTCCTTCGGGCGCCGCAATGTTCGCCGAGCGGCTGAAGACGGGCGTCGTCGCGAGCCCCTTCACGATCGGCAGCGCCTCAGTCCGGCTCTCCGCGTATTTCGGGATCACGAGCAGCATCGGCCGCTCACCCGTGATCGTCCTACGGGAAGCTGATCAGGCGCTTTGCGAGGCCAGAGCCTCCGGTCCGGGCTCAGTTGCCTGCTTCTCCGCCGCCGTGCCCAGGAATCTCTGAAATACGTCGTTCGAGAGCAATCTCCCTCTTGCTGTCAGCCGGACTCTCCCCTCGAAACACTCCACCATTCCATCTGCCTTGGCGGTCTCGATCACCGCCAACGACTGATCCAGCGCCTCGTGCCCAAATTCGCACTTGATCTCGGCCGGATCGACACCCTCATTCAGCCGCAGCCCCAGAAACCATGCCTCTTCGTGCTGTTGTGCGCGGCCAAGCCAGTTCATTTCCACCGGCGCCGCTCCTTCCAGATATCCCTTCAGGTCGTCCGTCGTTGTCGATCGCAGAATCAGCCCCTCACCCTCGCCGCTTCCCCGCAGCATCGACGACGCATCCAGCCCGATCCCAAGGTACGGCCGCCGCTTCCAGTAGCGCAGGTTGTGGTCTGAACTGAATCCGGTGCGCGCGAAATTCGAAATCTCATACTGCTCCAGACCCGCTGCGCACAGCCGCTCGAGCGCCGTTTCATACATCCCCGCGATCGCATCATCGGTCGGCACCAGGCCCGCGTGATACCGCGCTCCGCCGGCCAGCATCTCGCGCCCCAGCCGCGAATCTTCATCGACCTCGAGCATGTACACGCTCGCGTGAGGAACGTCACACTCGACCAGAACATCGAGTGATTCGTTCCACGATGCAGCCGTCTGCCCGGCTAGGCCTGCGATCAGGTCGATATTCAAATTCGTGATCCCGGCAGCCCGTAGCCGATGCAGATCATCCATCACGATCGCCCGGCTATGCAGTCGCCCGCTTACCTGCGCCTCGCGATTCACAAAAGACTGCACTCCCAGGCTCACCCGGTTGACGCCCGCCTGAGTGAGTGCGGATAACGCCTCATCCGCGATCTGGCCCGGCGCGCATTCGGCCGTGATCTCTGCGCCGACCTCCACTTCGAAATGCGTCCGGATCCCTGCAAATAGCTTTGCGATCAGGTCCGGCTCCAAAAGGCTGGGCGTTCCGCCGCCCAGGTAGACCGAGTCCACGGTCCGGGGCAAGTCGGCGCCCACGTGAGCGGCCCATTCCGCTGCCGATTCCAGGTCCTCGATCAGCCGGCTGACGTATCGGGCATGCTCGCCGGCCGGATAAACACCCGAGGCGAAATTACAGTAGGTGCATTTCGAACGGCAAAATGGAATCGAAATATACAGGCCGAGCTTTTCGTTTCGCATTCCTGCCATGCAAACATTGTTTCACGTGGTTCGGCCACCGGCAGCGGACGTGCGCCACCGTGGCGCATGCCAGAATGAAAACTGTAAAGGAGTTGAGTCTTGAAGGCGTGGCCGCTGCTGGGCGTTCTATTCATCCAGGCTTTCTTTTGTGCCGCCCATTGGTTCATCTACCGCACCATCATCGATTTCTGGTGGCCCCTTGACGTCTCAGCCGCTAACGGGCTGCGCTGGACGCTCGCCATCCTTTCATTCACGTTCGTTCCCGCCGCACTGCTCAGTTTCCGTTTCTGCAACTGGCTTGTCGCGTTCGTTTATCGCAGCGCCTCCGTCTGGGTCGGGTTCGCAAACTTCGTCTTCTTCGGAGCATGGCTGGCCTGGATCATCGACCTTATCCTGCGGCTCGCGGTTTCTCATGCTATCCGCCTCCAGGCACGCCCGTTCGTGGCCGCCGCCATTTTCGCCGCCTCCTTCGTCACCGGGCTCTATGGCCTCTTCAACGCCCGCTGGATTCGGCTGCGCCGCGTGCCGGTCCGCCTCCCGAATCTGCCGGCCTCCTGGCGCGGCCGCACCGCCCTTCTCATGACGGACCTGCATCTGGGCAACATCAATGGCGCCGGATTCGCGCGACGCATGGCCGAGCGCGCCCGCCGGCTCGCGCCCGACATCATCTTTCTTTCAGGAGATCTCTTTGACGGAGCCCACTGCGACCCGGGCCAACTTGCCGCCCCGTTATTTCAGCTCGCGCCACCCCTGGGCATTCTTTTTGTCTCTGGCAATCACGAGGAATTCGGCGGTTCGCGCCATTACAGCGAAGCCGTTTCCCGGGGTGGATTTAAGGTCCTCGAGAACGAGAGCGTGGAGGTCGATCGCCTTCGCGTGATCGGCGTGTCTTATCACGATTCGAACCGACCCGTTCAACTGAGAAATTTCCTCATGGGTCTGAATCTCGATGGCAGCGCCCCGAGCATCCTTCTGCAGCATGTGCCCAACCGACTTCCCATTGCCGATGAAGCCGGTGTGAGCCTCCAGCTCTGCGGCCACACGCACGGCGGGCAGATCATTCCGTTCACCTGGATCACGAACCGAGCTTTCGGCAAGTTCACCTACGGACTGCAGCGCTTCGGCAATCTCCAGGTCTACACATCGAGCGGAGCCGGAACCTGGGGACCGCCCATGCGGGTCGGCTCGGCGCCTGAGATCGTCTTGCTCACCTTCGAATAGAAATGTTCTTATGGGTGTTCCGTACGCGTCTGCAATTTTTCGCTGCCAAAGGATAGGTCATGCCCGGATCGCGCAAGTCTGTTTCCTTTTCTCTGCTTATCGCGTTCATGCTCGCCGGACTGGATGCCTTCAATCTGCGGGCGCAGTCGGCCCAGGCTCCCTCCGCTGCCGCCGCGCAGGCGCTCGATTTTCCGACCGTGCTTTACGGTGCCGCCTACTACAACGAATACATGCCGGGTGATCAGGAGGCGCGTCTCGTCAAAGACATCGAACTGATGAAGGCCGGCGGTCTCAACGTGGTCCGCATGGGCGAATCGACCTGGAGCCTCTGGGAGCCGGAAGACGGCGAGTTTGAATATGCATGGATGGACCGCATCGTCGATGCCATGGGCAAGGCCGGCATCAAGGTCATCCTCGGCACACCCACTTATTCGATCCCCGCGTGGATGGCGCACCAACATCCGGAGATCCTGGCCGACCGCATCCCGCCCGGACAGTTTGGAGGGCAGCCGGTTCCGAGCGCCTATGGGCTGCGCCAGAACATGGATACCGACTCGCCTGCCTATCGCTTCTACGCCGAGCGTCTCATCCGGCACATCGTCGCGCATTACAAGGACAACCCCAACGTCATCGGCTGGCAGCTTGACAACGAAACATCGAGCTACGAAGCCGATAATCCCGACGTCTTTATCGGGTTCCAGCATTACCTCGAAAAGAAATTCGGCACGCCTAAAGCGCTGAGCAACGCATGGTTCCTGAACTACTGGGGCGAAAACCTGCACACGTGGGAAGATCTGCCCAAGCGCGACGGCACCATCTCAACCGGCTACAAACTTGAATGGTCGCGCTGGAGCCAGATGCGCGTCACCGATTTTCTGCACTTGCAGGCAAATCTGGTGCGCGAATGCGCCTCGCCACTCCAGTTCGTCACCACCGATTACGGCGGCATGATGAAGCGCGACGTGAACGAAGAAGCGATCGCATCCTTTCTCGACATTCCTGCCGACAACATTTACCACGGCTCGCAGGATCACTACGACGGCTCGTTCCAGTCGCTTCAGGGTGACTTCACGCGCTCGCTCAAACACAGCAATTTCCTCGTGACGGAAACCAACGCGCAGACTACAGGCTGGACCTCGGCGCACCAGTACCCGCCTTACGACGGCCAGTTGCGAGAAGACGTCTACACGCATCTCTCCAATGGCGCCAACATGGTCGAGTACTGGCACTGGGCTTCGATCGCCGCCAACCAGGAGACCTATTGGAAGGGCATCCTCTCGCACGATCTTGAGCCGAACCGCGAATACGCCGAGATGAGCCGCACCGCGCACGAACTGGCGAAGATCGGCTCGCACCTCGTCGGCTACAAGATTCACAACCAGGTGGCTATCCTCTGGAGCCGCGACTCCGATAACGCCATCAATTTCATGCCGTTCACCTCATCGGGCGGGCAGTGGAGCTTCGCGCCGCCAACCGCGGACTACCCCTCGCTGGTGCAGCAGATTCACCACTCGCTCTATGACCTCAACATCGGTTCCGACTTTGTCTTTCCTGAAGCGCAGGATTTCTCCGGCTACAAACTGCTCATCGTGCCGATGCTCTATATCTCCGACGATGCGCTGCTCCAGAGGATCTCGGACTACGTGAAGAACGGCGGCCATGTCGTAATGACGTTCAAAAGCGGGTTCGCCAACGAGAATTCAGCGGTGCGCTGGGTGCGCGCTCCCGGCCCATTGCGCGAAGCGGCCGGATTCAGCTACCAGGAGTTTTCGAATCTCGAGCATCCACTGGCGCTGAAAGACGATCCGTTCCACGCCGGAGATGCCAACAAGGTCCAGTACTGGGCCGAGTTTTTGATGCCTGAACACGCGAAGGCGCTCGCTTTTTACGATCACCCATTCTTCGGCAAGTGGCCGGCCATTACAGAAAATTCGTTCGGCTCCGGCACACTCCTTTATGAAGGCACCTACCTTTCCGATGCGCTGCAAACCGCTGTTCTCAGGCGCGCGATTGAAGCAGCCGGCCTCGCGTCCAACGACGAGCAGCTGCCGGCCGCCATTCATGTGCAGCATGGCGTCAATCGCATAGGCAAGCGCCTGCACTACTACTTCAACTACTCTGGCAGCGACGCCAACTTTCGCTATGGATACGGCAGCGGCTCCGATCTGCTGACCGGCAAGCACATCGCAAAATCAGCAGAAGTGACCCTCGCGCCCTGGGATCTGGCCATCATCGAAGAGGAGTGACAAATCGCACCGCTACCAGCAGGCATTAGGCCGCATATTGAAACATGCTCGCGCTTCGCTGGTCACGAAGACACCGGAGTCCAGGAGGTAGATTCTCATGCCCGCGGAATTCGACGACTCCCACTCCCCAAGCAAGGACGTGATCCGCACGCGGCTCGCCAGCTACGACCTGCTGCTGCATCCCAGGCTCAATAAAGGCACAGCATTCACAGAATCCGAGCGTGACACGTTCTCCCTGCACGGGCTGCTGCCGCCGCACGTCGGCACGCTCGAAGATCAGCGCGAACGGCGCTTGAAAGCGCTGCGGGCCCAGCCTACCAGCTTCGGCAAATATGCCCTCATGCGCGATCTACAGGACTCAACCGAGGTCCTCTTTTACTCTCTCATCGCGCACCACATGGAGGAGTTGCTTCCAGTCGTCTACACGCCCGCAGTCGGCGAAGGCTGCCAGCGCTTTAGCGAAATCTGGCGCAAGCCGCGCGGCCTCTTCATCAGCTACCCGAATAAGGACCGCATCCCGCAGATGCTCGCCGATCCTCGCTACGACCCGATTCGCTGCATCGTGGTCAGCGACGGCGAACGCATCCTCGGCCTCGGCGACCAGGGCGCGGGCGGCATGGGCATTCCGATCGGGAAGATGGCACTCTATACCGCTCTCGGCGGCATTCCGCCGGAGCATTGCCTGCCCATCCTTCTTGACGTCGGTACCGACAACGAAGCGCTTCTCAACGATCCCATCTACATCGGCTGGCAGCATCATCGCGTGCGCGGCAAAGAGTACGACGACTTTGTCGAATCCTTTGTCAGCGCGGTCGAACGCCGCTGGCCGCACATTCTTCTTCAGTGGGAAGACTTCGCCGGGACCAACGCTCTCCAACTTCTCGATCGCTATCGCAACCGGCTCTGCACTTTCAACGATGACATCCAGGGAACCGCCGCCGTCACCACCGCAACGCTGCTCGCCGCCGTCAAGGCCACCGGAATTCCGCTCAGCCGGCAGATCATCGCCATGTTCGGATCCGGCTCGGCCGGCATCGGCATTGTCGACCTCCTTATCGCCGCGATGAAGGAAGAAGGCCTCAGCGAGGCCCAAGCTCGCACCCGTATTTACAGCTTCAACCGCTACGGACTCCTCATTGAAGGCGGGCGCGGCATTCGCCCCAGCCAGGAACCACTTCTCCGCAAGCGGTCGGATATCGCGGGCTGGCAGTTGTCAGAAGGCGACGACATTTCCCTGCTCGATGTGGTTCGCAATGCGGGCATCACGGTGTTGGTCGGGGTTTCGGCACAGGTCGGCTCCTTCACGCGGGAGATCGTCGAAACCATCGCGCGCAATGCCCAGCGTCCCATCATCTTTCCGCTCTCCAATCCAACATCCAAGTCAGAAGCGGTTCCCGCCGACCTGATGCAATGGACTGAAGGCCGCGCACTTATCGGCACCGGCAGCCCGTTCGCGCCTGTCGAGGCGCACGGCAAGCAGGTTCCGGTTTCGCAGGTCAACAACTCATACATCTTTCCCGGCCTCGCGCTCGGGATCCTCGTCAGCCGCGCGAACCGCGTCTCCGATGCCATGATCATGGCCGCTGCCAAGGCACTCGCAGGCATTTCTCCCGCGATCCAAGAACCCGACGCACCGCTGCTGCCTCCGATCTCCGATGCGCGCAAGGTGAGCATGTTGGTGGCCGAAGCCGTTGGCGCCCAGGCCATCGCCGAAGGCGTCGCCGGAGTTGCCGACGAAGCAACGTTGAAGTCCGATTTGCGCCAGTACGTGTGGGAGCCGGTTTATAAAACGTACGAACGCATTCCTTGAGACCAACCGCCGCTCGCGTCCCGGTACCCGCCTCCCCGGTTTTTGCTGTAGGATGGTTTGTCTTCACAAAAACGTTTTAGCGGGGTGCATCCATGAAGCCTCTTCCGCGCAGTGCAGCGATAGCAGCCGTCGCTTTGTCGGTCCTTTCTTTTGTCTCCTTGGCTCAACGCCGTCAGCCGCCTGCGCCGACCGGGCCCTGGATGGATACCAGTCTCTCGCCGGATCAACGCGCCGATCTCGTCATCAAGGAGATGACGCTCGACGAGAAGATCGCACTGCTGCACGGCATTGGCATGCCAACTGACGAGCCCGTTACGCCAGAGAATGCTCCATCCAATCGCGGAGTGGGCTATGCCGTGGGTGTGCCGCGGCTCGGCGTTCCCGGCATTGACATGAGCGACGCTGCCTACGGCGTGCGCTCCAGCGGCGTCAACGGCCGCTACTCGACCGCGCTGCCCGCCAACGTAGCGGCTGCGGCCAGTTGGGATGTCGACGCAGCCTACGAATATGGCGCGCTGATCGGCCGCGAACTCCGAGCCCAAGGCTACAACATGTCTCTGGGTGGTGGTGTCAACCTCACGCGCGATCCACGCAACGGCCGCACCTTCGAATACCTCGGAGAAGACCCGGTCCTTGCCGGAACCCTCGTCGCAAAGCTCATTGAAGGCACGCAGTCGGCCCATGTCATCGGCGACATCAAGCACTACGCGCTCAACGACCAGGAAAGCGGCCGCAACAGTGTCAATGTGAACATCAGCAAACGTGCTGCGCGCGAAAGCGATCTGCTCGCCTTTGAAATCGGCGTTACCGAAGGACATCCAGCCGCCGTCATGTGTTCCTACAACCGCGTCAATGGCGACTATGCTTGCGAAAATAAGTGGCTCCTCACAGATGTCCTTAAGAAGGATTGGAAGTTCCCCGGATTCGTGCTCTCCGATTGGGGTGGCACCCACTCGACAGAAAAGGCTTCGGCCGCAGGCCTGGACAACGAGCAGCCGGGCCGATTCTTTTACGAGCAGCGTTACAAGGCTGCCGTAGATGGAGGCACGATTTCAACCGCAGAGCTCGATGAACACGTTCATCGCATCCTTCGTTCCATGTTTGCCGCGGGTGTCGTCGACTATCCCCGGCAGCGCTTCGTTGTCGATCCCTTCGCCGGATTTGAGACCGCCCGCAAGATCGAAGAGGGCGGGATCGTGCTGCTCAAGAACGAACATGCTGCTCTTCCGCTCAACGCTGCGCGCCTGCACTCGATCGCAGTCGTCGGATCGCACTCCGACGTGGGCATCATCTCCGGTGGCGGATCGGCGCAGGTCGATCCCATAGGCGGAAACGCCATCATGCCTCCAGGCAAAGGCGGCACGCACTGGCTCGAGGAAATCTGGTTTCCGACTTCCCCGTTGAAGGCAATCCAGGCGCGCGCCCCGCACGCCTCGGTCAAATACGATCCGGGCACCGATCCGGGCGCAGCTGCTGCCGCGGCGAAGGGCGCCGATGTCGCCATTGTCTTTGCGTACGAATGGGAAAGCGAAGACATGGATTTGCCTAACCTGTCTCTTCCGCATAATCAGGACGCTATCATTGCAGCAGTAGCGGCCGCCAATCCGCACACGATCGTGGTGCTCGAGACCGGCACGCCGGTCACCATGCCATGGGTCAGCGCGCCAGCCGCGATCCTGGAAGCGTGGTTCGGAGGAAGTGACGGAGCCGATGCCGTGGGCAATGTGCTCTTCGGATCGGTCAATCCTAGCGGCAAGCTGCCCAACACCTTCCCAAAGAGCGAAGCCGATTTGCCGCATCCTACACTAACCACGCCTCCGCCGGAATCGCAGCACTTCTCCGGTCCGGTTGCGCCTGAAGTCCGCGCCGCCGGCTTGCCGCCGTTCCAGGTGACGTATGACGAAGGGGTGAAGGTCGGCTATAAGTGGTACGACGCAGAAAACAAGCCCGTTCTCTTCCCGTTCGGCTTCGGCCTCTCCTACACCACCTACCGGTACTCCGCTCTGCACGTAACGCCCGGAGACAAGGTCGAGGTCAGCTTCACCCTTGCCAACACGGGTGCGCGTGAAGGCTCTGAAATCGCCGAAGTCTACGCCGCTCTGCCGCAGGCTTCGCAGGAACCGCCCAAGCGCCTAGTCGGATTCTCCAAGGTGAAGCTGGCTCCCGGCGAAAAGAAAACCGTCACTGTCTCGGTCGATCACAAATACCTGTCGATCTTTGACGAATCGAAAGACGACTGGTCGCTCATTCCGGGCGACTATACCATCATGGTCGGCGGTTCATCGCAAGACCTGCCTCTAAGGACAACTGTCAGCCTGAAGTAATTTTCGGTTTCTTTCCGTCATCGTGTCTGGCATACTTCCGCGCGTGGACTGACTGTCATGCGCGGAATTTCCCTCAGTCTCGATCGACTCATCGCGGGCGGCATGGCCGCGCTCGGCGTCTCCGCGCTGCTCATCGCAGGATGTGGTGGAAGCAGCGGCGGCATGCTGTCTCAGGCGCCGATCACCGTGAAACTCCCGATCTCAACCGTGGTGGTGATGCCGGCGGGTTCACCCACGACCATACCAATCCAGATTCAGTCGACAAGCGAAACGGCGCTGGTCTCTCTCAGCGGATTGCCCGGAGGTGTCCAGGCGAAGTACGCTGCATCGGACACGAATCCTTCAGGCATCCTGACGTTCACCGCCAATGCCTCGACCATGACGGGCACCTCGATGCCAACGGTGACCGTGATGTCCGCAGGACAAACGGCCATGACGCGATTCACGCTGGTTGTGAAGACGATGTGATGGAACAATCCGAATTTCCGGGCGATAGTCGCTTCTCGAACACCACAAACTCCAGATCGTCACGGAGGGGCTTGCCGAAGCGATCATCGCCGTACGGAAATGGCTTTGTCTCTCCGGTGCGATGATAGCCACGCCGCTCATACCATTCCATCAAGGCATAGCGCACGTTCAGAACCGTCATGCTGATCGTGTGCGCGCCGCGCTGCTTTGCATACGCCTCCGCCGCGACCAGCAACCGGCTCCCAAGCTTCTGCTTCTGGAGAGCCGGCCTGATGGTCAGCAGCCCCAGGTACCACGTGCCGTCCTGATCGGGGTCGAGCCAAACCGTGCCCAACACCGACCTATCCGCGTCGCGATGAATCAGCAGGTGCGCCGCCGGATTCTCAGCCAGGTCCTCGCGCAGCAGCGAATCGTTCATGCGCTGGCCCTCGAGGATGCCGGCTTCAATGTTCCAACTGGCTCCGGCGCCGGCTCCGCGAAACGCGACATTCACAAGATCGATGATGGCCGGGTAATCGGCTTCTGTGGCCTGTTCAAGAAGCATGCGTACGAGTGTACCGTGGGTGCGACCGACTGCCCCATGGCACTGCGCGGTGTTCAGCCTTTGCCGTAGTTCTTTCTCAGGATCCCAAAAAGGATCAGAAGGAACGCAAGCAATCTGACGATGTAGTACAGCGGGCTGGCTTCATTGGGGTGCGCGGAAAACAGGAGGGTCACGCGATTGAAGGCATCGATCAGAAATGCGGTGCCGAAAGCCAGGAAAAGCCCATCTTGCGTGCGCCGCCAGAACTTCAGAAAGAAGACACCGGCCGTCAGGGAAGAAGTTGCAATCACGCCCAGAAATGGTTGCCTAAGCAGATGTAATGCCCTCATAAGCCGGATCTGACCACATCAGCGCTCAATCCCCGTCCGGCGGAACCTGCTCCAGCAGGCGCTTCCACGTCTTCTGGTTCTTGCGAAAGCTCTTCTTTAGATCATCGAGAATGCGGTCAAAGTCGGAGTTCGTTCTCAGATGATTCCACGCGGGATTCTTCTGGAACCACGGATAGTTCTCGTTGCCCAGGTAGATCGCACGACGCAGCCAGTGCAGCGCCTCGCTCGAATCGCCTTCAACCGCGAAGTACGATGCGAGCCGGTACGCCATCTCGCTATCGGCCTCCGCCGCAGCCAGCGTTTCATCCTGCAACAGCGCGGCCGCGCGTTCCCGGTCGCCCGACTGCATATAGCACATTGCCAATGTCGGTACCGCAATTCGCATCGATTTGTCATCGCGAATCACGTCCTCGAGCATCTCAATCGCCGCCTGCATATTGCCCAGCCTCATCTGCTGATATGCCGATGAAGTCCGCAGCAGCGGATGCCGCGGCTCGAGCGCCAGCCCCTTTTCCAATTCATCGCCGGCAAGCTCCAGCTGGTTCTGGTAGTGGTATACGCGAGCGCGGTGGTTGTAGAGAATTGCGGCATTGGCCGGATTCAGCTTCAGCGCCCTGCCAAATTGCGCCAGCGCCTCGTCATACATGCCGTCACCGCGCAATGCGAGACCAGCTACCGTGTGCACGTTCCAGTCATTCGCGGCCGATGCCAGCAGGTTGGCAATACCGTGCCGCGCCGATTCCTTCTCGCCCCGCGAAAGCAGCATGTAAATGCGATACAGATTTGCCTCGATCGATGCCGGATCCAGCTTCAACGCCTCATCGAATGCGCGCCGCGCATGCATCACGTGAATCTGTCCGCCAAATCCATGTCGCGCGTACTGCAGTTCCGCGATGCCCAGCCCGCTCCAGCCCGCGGCAAAGCCGGGATTTTTCTCCGTAACACCCGTAAAAAGCGCGCAGGCGCGGTCCAGGTCGGCTCGCGCGCCCGTGCGCACCATGAATGAACTCAGCATCGCTCGCGCCTGCAGGTATTCTTCGCTCACCGGCCCCGGCAGCGACATTTCGCGCGCCGCGATTCGCACCGCATCCGTGGCTTCGCCGGCGCCGAGCCCGTGCAGCGTTGCAAACACTTCGTTTGAGATCTCGGTCTGCACCGCGATCAGATCCAGTGAAGGAACCTGGATCGCTCCGCCCGATCGCACGCTCTGCGAAGCCACATCGAGCAGTTGCCAGTTCAAATCAAAACCTAGTTCTGAGCGCACAAAGCTTCCCGCCAGCACGTACGAGACCAGCAGCTTCTGCCCTACAGAGAGCGGGTCCATCTGCGCAATGGGCAGGGTCATCAATGTGCTCGATGGCCGCACCACCAGAGTCGGAATCCTCGCCAGGCGCGCTGCAATCGCGTCGGCCAGTGCGTAGCCATACAAGGGAGCGACCGTGTTTGCACCGAGGTTCACGAAGGGCAGCACGACGATCGAATTCTGCGCAGATTTTTCCGACGAGGATTCCCGAAATCTCTCTGCCAGCATCGACAGAATGCCCGTGGCGCGCTTCTCCGCTTCCGCAGCCGTGGTCGGCAAATTGGCGGCCGCATCGCCCGGAATAATTCCCGTCTCGATCTGCTGCGTCTTCATGATCGTCTTCAGCGCTTCGCGCACCTCGGCCGCAGAGTTCGAGCGCGATGCCGGATTCTTCTCGAGACAGGCCGCAATCACGCCCTTCAGTTCCGGCAAAATGTTCGGAACGATCTGGGTCAAATCCACCGGCTCAGAAAACTGAATCGAGCGGATGACCTGGAAATCCTCCGCATCCGGCCTCGCAAAAGGATGACGTCCGCTGCACAATTCATAAAGAATCACGCCCAGCGCCCACACATCCGATTGGACGCTGGAGTGCCCGGTGACAAACTGCTCCGGCGCCATATAACGAACCGTGCCGCCTCGCGCCGTGTATGTCGCAGCCAGCGACGAATCCTTGGCCAGGGCCGGCTTGCTCGGATCGAATCCGGCGTCTTCGGGCCGCAGCCTTCGCGCCAATCCGAAGTCGAGAATCTTCACCAGGCCGCCCTCGGTCAACATCACATTCTGGGGCTTCAAGTCGCGATGAAAGATTCCCAGCGCATGCGCGGCCTGCAATCCGTCGGCAATCTGGATGCCGACCGAAAGCACGAGTTGCGGATTCGCGGGCCCACGCTCGATGAGCCGGTCGAGCGACTGGCCGGGCACGTATTGCATCACGATGTAGCCCTCGGCGCCCGACTCGCCCACTTCGTAAATGGCGCAGACGTTGGGATGCTCGATGGCCGAGGCAAGCCGGGCTTCGCGCAGCATGGTGCTGCGCATTTGCGCCGCGGACAGCATGCCGGTGCGCAACACCTTCAGTACCACGGGACGCTGCAGCAGCGTGTCGTTGGCGAGGTACACCACCCCGCTCCCTCCCGCGCCCAGCTTGCGCAGAATCTCGTAATGTTCGATGGTCTTGCGCTTCATCGCTGAATTCAGTTTAGTTGCGCGGGCGTAAAGAGATCCTTATTCTCCGCGCAACGCTACCATTTGTTGAAACGCATGCGAAAAACAAACGAGTTGCAGCGGCGACTGCATGCTTGCAGCGTGAGAAATGATTTATAGGAGAAATAACTTCCTTATGAAGACTGCGAGACCGGCAGTTCTTCGTCCCTCGTCCCTCAGTCCCTGCTTCTAGTGTCCTCTTCTCACCTGGTTCTCATCCGACGGTGGCGGAGGCGGTTCTTTCGCCAGCCGATGCTGCCGCCGCTCGCCGGTGAAAACCATAATCAGTCCGAATGCCAGCAGCACCAATCCCCACCATAGGTTCGCATTGATCCCGAGGCTCTTCGCGTAGAGCACGGCGTCGCCATTTGTCTTGATGCCAAAGACCGTGAGAATCACGCCGGTCAGCGTGAACATCATGCCCATTGGAAGCCGCAAATCAAGTCGCATTCTGTCCTCTCAGGCAAAGAAGATATTGATCCCGACCGCCACAATGAGAATCGCGACCGCCAGCGCTTCTGGCCGTTTCCACCAGGGTAAATGCGCGTGCGACGGCTTCGGTGTCAGCGAATGCACCAGTCCCACCAGTTCCTGCTCCGGCCGCGGTTTCGTCATCACGCTCACGAGGACGGTTATGACAAAGTTCACGCCAAATGCATAGATGGCGCCGTAGAAATTCTGCGCCATGTCGCTGGGATAATGATGCAGCACCGTGATCCATCCGCCGTGAATCCCAGTGCGCGCCTCGATCGGCAGCGTCAGCCCGTGATGCAGCATCGCCGCCGCAGTTCCGGCGACCAGTCCCGTGAATGCGCCATGCCCGGTTGCCCGCTTCCAAAACATTCCCAGCAAGAACGTCGCAAACAGAGGCGCATTCACAAACGAGAACACCAGCTGCAGCGTGTCCATGATGTTGTTGAAGTTGATGGCCGCAAACGCCGTCGCAATCGATAGCAGGATTCCTCCCACGGTCGCGATCCGCCCCACCGTCATGTAGTGACGGTCAGTCGCGCCCTTATGAATGTAGGACTGGTAAAGATCGTAGGTGAAAACCGTATTGAAAGCCGTCACGTTGCCGGCCATTCCGCTCATGAAGCTTGCCATCAGGGCTGTCAGCCCAAGCCCCAGCAATCCGGTCGGAAAAAAATGCAGCAGCATGTTTGGCGTCGCCATGTCGTAATCGAGCAGCGGCTTGCCGCTGGCGTCGAGCATGGGCTGTCCTGTCACGGGATTGACTTTCGCCGGAACGAGTCCGTGGCCTTGTTCCACCTGCTTGGGAACGACTGTCGTTTCGCGGAAGATCGCGCCATTTTCCGTGTGCGTCACCGTCGCCGTATGCGGCGTCGCCAATCCAATCGCCAACAGTCCGGGCAGGATCACCAGGAATGGAAAAAACATCTTGGGAATCGCGGCAATCAGCGGCACGCGCCGCGCTGACTCGGTGTCCTTCGACGCCATCGCCGTCTGGATGACAAGAAAGTCCGTGCACCAATAGCCGGACCCGAGCACGAATCCCAGTCCCATCCCGATGCCGATGATGTCAATGCCCATGGGGTTTGTATTGGCATGCATCACCCCTCGCCACTCGTGCATGTAGGCCAGCGGAAGCGATGCCTTCAGACCGCTCCATCCGCCGACGCTCTTCAATCCCAGCAGCACCAGCGGCAAAAAACCAGCAACGATCAGGAAGAATTGCAGCACTTCGTTGTAAATGGCGCTGGTCAGTCCGCCGAGAAAGATGTAGAGCAGCACGATCACCGCGGACATTACGATCGAAAACGTGAAGATCCCTTCCGGACGCCAGCCGAGGTTTTGAAACAGCCGGTCGAAGATGTGCAGCGCCTGGATCAGGCGGGCCATGGCGTACATCGAGATGCCCGAACTGAAAACCGTCATCACCGCGAAGGAGCAGGCATTCAATGCGCGGGTCTTCTCGTCGAAACGGAGGCGCAGGAACTCCGGGACCGAACGCGCCTTCGATCCGTAATAGAACGGCATCATGAAGATGCCCACGAAGACCATTGCCGGAATCGCGCCGATCCCGTAGAAATGCGCCGTCTCGAGCCCGTACTTTGCGCCCGACGCGCCCATCCCGATCACTTCCTGCGCGCCGAGGTTTGCGCTGATAAACGCTAGGCCGCAAATCCATGTTGGCAGCGCCTGTCCGGCCTGGAAGAAGTCCTTGCTCGTCTTCATGAAGCGCTTGAGGGCAAAGCCAATGCCCAGCACAAACACGAAGTACAGAACCATGATGGTCCAGTCGATATAGGTCAGGTCCAAGGCTTCTCCTTAGCCGCGATCCATCCGGTGGTCAAAGCAGACACACGCAAGAAACCACTCTACGCATCGGGATGGAGCGGCGTCCACAACAAATTGAAAAGGTTTTCATGACTTCGCCAAGCAGAGCGCAAAGAGGCACGCAGGGTAAACTGAGAGTGCATGATTCCTACCCTTTCCTGGACCCCTGAAGGCGTTCGCTTCATCGATCAAACCAAGTTGCCCCTCGAAGAAAGCTACGTGGTCGCCACCAGCTACGAACAGGTGGCCGATGTCATCTCCAACATGGTGGTTCGCGGCGCGCCCGCCATCGGGGTTTCGGCTGCTTATGGCATCGCGCTCGGAGCGCAGAAAACCTCCGCCGGGACCACCGCCGAATTCGGGCCTGAATTTGAGAAGATCTGCGCCCGGCTCGCCGGCACTCGCCCTACCGCCGTCAACCTTTTCTGGGCCATCGAGCGCATGAGACTGCTCTTCAGGCAGCGACAGGGTTCAGGGGCGACGCTCGCCGAGATCCAAGAGCAATTGCTGGCCGAGGCCCACGCCATGTACGACGAAGACATTGCCGCCTGCAAGACCATGGGCGCATTCGGCGGCGCGCTGCTGCCCGATGAAGGTGGCGTACTGACTCACTGCAATGCCGGCGCACTCGCCACCTGCGGCTACGGCACCGCGCTCGGCGTGATTCGCTCCGCAGTGGAGCAGGGCAAGCGCATCGCGGTCTATGCCGACGAAACGCGGCCGTTCCTGCAAGGCGCTCGCCTCACCGCGTGGGAACTGATGGCCGACGGAATCCCAACCACAGTCATCTGCGACAACATGGCGGCAAGTCTCATGCGCGGCGGCAAAATCAAGGCTGTCGTGGTTGGAGCTGATCGGATTGCGGCCAACGGCGACACTGCCAACAAGATCGGCACCTACAACGTCGCCATCCTCGCCAAGGAGCACGGCATCCCATTCTACGTAGCCGCTCCCTGGTCCACGATCGATACAGCGACTCCCAACGGCGATGCCATTCCCATCGAAGAGCGTAGTGCAGTCGAGGTCACGCATCATGGCGGAAAGCAACTCACGCCTCATGGCGTCGGAATCCGCAACCCAGCCTTCGATGTGACGCCCGCGAAATACATCACTGCCATCATCACCGAGCGGGGCGTGCTGCGCGCACCGTATTCGGAATCCCTGCGCGAGATGGAATTGGTGGCAAAGTAAGCTTTACCGTCTAGAGTTGTAGCAGCGTGCAGGCGCTCCTTTCGATCTTCCGGATCCGGCAAAAATCCCTGGTGCGCGCCAACATCCTCACACTGGGTGCGTTCCTGGTCAGCTTGCGCCTTGCCGGATTCCCCAACTTCGCGGACCTGCACGGCTCCCACTGGCAGATCGTCACGCTACTCTTCGCGGCATGGGGCATGGGCGAAACGGCCCGCTGCATACACCGCAAGTGGGATTTTTACCACGGCGGCGTCCTGCTGCTGCTCTACACCGACCTGATGATCATGATCATGATTGTTTTCTTGATCGGGTATCCGTGAGCTACAGGCCGACCGGTAAGGAATCGGCGTCGGTCTTCATTTTCCCTGAGCCGAATTACCCAGGCGCGTGTAGCATGGCAATGCGCACGTCACCATGCGCGCCGGAACCCAATCCGGTGGAACACTTGACGTGCCGGAGGAAGCGATGCTGAAGGGATTTCGCGATTTCATCCTACGGGGAAACGTGGTTGACCTGGCGGTGGCGGTCATCATCGGCGCAGCCTTTAATGGCATTGTCACTTCACTGGTTGGCGATGTTCTCAATCCGTTGATTGCGGCCACGATCGGCAAGCCCGACTTCAGCAGCGTCATTCTGCACGTCGGCGGAGGCGCCATCAAGGTCGGCAACTTCTTCAACGCTATCGTCTCGTTCGTGATCGTGGCCTCGGTCGTCTACTTCGCGATTGTGCTGCCGCTGAATAATCTTCTGGCAAGACTCAAGAAGCCTGACGCCCCGCCCCCGACTCCCGAGACGAAGGTCTGCCCTGAGTGCCTCAGCACCATTCCCAAAGCCGCGAGGCGCTGCGCACAGTGCGCCCAGCCCGTGGCATAGACCAACTCTGGGCCCGGGTCCCAGGTCCAGGCCCCGCGAACAGGTCCTCGTTCACGGGGCGAAGATCTCGATTCGGAGATCGGGCCTACTGCCCTTCCGCAAACAACCCAATCTGTGCCGTCGATCCTAGCTTCTTCGCGGTCGATGCTGCGCTCCCCGCCACAGGCTCGAATCGCGCCGCCTCTTCGCCATGCGGCACAACAAGGTATGCCGTGCCCGTCGCGCCTTCGAATTCAATCAGCTTTCCCGGTGTGGACGTGGCAACCACCTTGCCCGTCCTTCCTGAGATCACATCCACATCTTTCTGCGGCCACGGGCTGCGCACTCTGACCCGCCCTGCATCTCCGGTCTCGATCACTACCGTCGTCGCCACGCCATCCTTTGTCTGCACATCCACCTTGGCCCTGCCACGCACGTACACGCTGCCCTCGAAATCCCAACCCGGCGGAATTGCGGGCGCAATGCGGATCACGCCGTCATAGTCCTGCACCAGCGCTTCCTGCAAAGCATCGGCCGTCACGCCTGACTGCTCGATATAAAACTCCGTGTCGTCGGGAGCCCACTTCGCCATCCCGTTCACGGCGTGCTGGTATTTTTCTGTGAGGGCCACGAGCGTGGAGCCAACTTCGCTTCCCAGGTGCAATCGCGCCGCCTGCACCGGATCGAAACTCCAGTCCGCCGTCACGGGAAAAGGACGATGTTCGTACGTCCGCACAGCCATCGGAAACAGTGGCGACGTATCGCCGATGATCGCGTAAGGCCATACCGGCTCGAGGCCAATGTTCTCCACGTTGTGCCGCTCCGCGCCCGGCTGCCAGGATTCACCAATTACATTCGTTGCGTTTGCATCCGTTGAGGCCGGAACCAGTACATGCGCATCGCTCTCTTCAACCCGAGGCAACTCCGGAGTCTTCTTCAGTGCGTCTTCGAGCTTCGCGACTAGCTCGGCGTCTGTGTTGAGAATGTGCGCCGCTTCGATCACCGCCGGATACAAGGCCCTGATCGCCGCTACGTCCGTGGTCGGATCGGTGACGTCCCATTGCGTCTCATGCGCATTCGAAGGACTGGTGTGCAGCAGTCCGTCCGCACCCTCCTTCTGGTAGGCAAGTAGAAAACGCGACGACGACGCCATCACCGGGTAATTCAGCGCAAGAAAATCGCGGTCCTTCGTGGTCAGGTACTGTTCCCACGCCCACAACGACACCTCGGCGCCGGTGCTGATCGTACGCGCATTGTAGTAGGGCTTGAATCCCGCATCGCAATCGCGGCCAATCGAGATCGGCTTCCACTGCGATTCGTATTCGATTCCTGGTCCGTTGAAGCGCATGGTTTCCGGGACGCAGCTGCCAGGCAGGCCTTTCATGTTTTCGCGAGTCCAAGCCTCGATGTTGCCGAGATTTTCGCGGTAGAGATTGAAGTAGGGCCCGTTCAGATCCGCCTGTCCCGCGCCGATGTTGGCCGCAACCTGCATGCGCAGGTTCCAGTGCCAGAACGCGGACGAATCCCAACGGTGATTGTCGCGCGCAGCTGAGATCATGTCAGCCACGCCCGCCTGCGATCCCGGATACTCAACTCCCTCTTCGATCGCCGCCACATATAGATAAAGGTTGCGCAGGTTCTCCATGTACTCACCCGCGCCGTCCTTCGATGTCACTTTGATCAAGCCGTCGCGACGCCAGAAGCTCTCCCAGTGCGTGCGATGGACGGAGTCGGCTTGCGGCGCGAGTTGGCTCAACACAATTTGTGCCGCGTCTCCACTGCCGTCGTAGTGCGGCGCTGCAGCCATTACGCGAAAATGCCCCTTCGCATCCGGACGGAACGAAACCGTTACGGTCAGGGGATCCGTGATCGACACGCGCACATCGCGCCCCACGGCCGTGATCGCCGCCAGGGATCCGAAACGCCGTCCCGATGCGCCGGGCCTGGCGTTATCCACCCAGGCCGCGGCAAGCGTGCCGATGTGTCCCGTTGCCGCTGCCTTCGCGATCCGTGGCGACCACAGCTTTAACAGTGCGGTCTGCTCCTTGTCGGGGTCGGCGCCCGTGACATCAACGACCAGGACATCACGCCCTGACTCAACGAATGCTGTTGCCGTCATGCCGCCGCCGCTCTCGCGAAACTCTCCGTGATATAGATCCAGCCGTCCCGCATAGTCCTTTGCCAGCGTGATCTGCGAGAGCCCTGAAATTACGACCTGACCCGCGGACAAGCGATCCGGCAGCGTGTCGGCGCGATTCAGTTGCGCGGTGAACCCCTCCGCAGACCAAACCGCCACGCCGAGCGTTCCGTTCCCGAGCGGCATTGCTTCATCCGCCTTCGCGCTCGGCCTGCCCAGCACGACGTCCGAACGGCTTACGACACCAGCCACATCCACATGGAACTGTCCGTCACGCCACGCCGTCGTCTGCGACCACGCGCCCACGCCCACCAGCAAAGCTCCAACCGCAATCAATCGTCCAAGCCCCAATGTTTCCTCCCCTGACTTGCTGACCCGCTGCTCCTCAATCCAGTTCGCGCAAATGCCGCGAGAATGAAAAGAATCCGATAAAGCTTACACCCGCCAGCGCTGCCATCATCGCGAGAGCATGTCCTGTTGGCATGTGCCGTGACATTTCGCCGGCCATCAGTGCCCCCAACGGCGGCAACCCCAGAAAGCTTGTCGTGTAAATGCTCATGATCCGTCCGCGCATTTCGTCCGATGACAGATGCTGGATCGATACGTTGAAGCACGAGATCATCAGGATGCCGCTGAATCCCTCGCAAAAAGCCAGGCACTCTGACAGCGCGAAGATGCGCGAATAGCTGAAGCAGATGATCGCGGTAAAGAAGAACAATCCAGCCACCGTCAGCAGTTTGCCGCGATGCCGGATCACGCCCATCACCGCCACAGTGACCGCGCCCAGCACGGCTCCGGTTCCGGAACACGCCAGCAGCCAGCCCAGTCCGCTCGCGCCCGCATGCAACTGGTCTTTTGCAAAATAGGGAATGAAGGTCAGGAACGGGATTCCAAACAGGCTGACCGCAACCGTCATCCACACCAGTATGCGCATCTGCCGTTCGCCATGCAGGTATGCGAACCCGCCGCGCAGACTCGCCCAGATCGATTCGTGCTTCGACAACTTCTCATCCGGGTACCGGATGCGAAACAACGCCCAAAGCACGGCGAGAAAACTGACCCCGTTCAGAAAAAAGTTGCCGGCCACACCCAGCAGCACCATCGCGTAGCCGCCCAGCGTTGGACCCACGATGCGCGACATGTTGAACTGCGCCGAGTTCAGCGCAATCGCGTTCGTCAAATCCTCGCGCGGCACCAGGCGCGGCACCATCGCCTGGTAACTTGGAGCATTCATCGATAAGGCCGTGCCGTTCAGGAACGCGATGACCGCGACCTCCCACACCGTGATTACCCTCAGCCACGCCAGCGCCGCCAGCGCAAACGCCAGGACCATCATTGCCGTCTGCGTCACCACCAGCAACCGGCGCTTATCGACTCGATCGGCAATGACACCGCCAAGCAGCGTGAAGAACAGGAATGGAATCGAGCCGGCAAATCCCACCACGCCTAGCCAGAACGGCGAGTTCGTCAGTTCCAGCACCAGCCAGCCCTGGGCCACGTTCTGCATCCACGTGCCGATGTTCGAGAGAAAATTACCGCTCCAGAACAGTCTGAAGTTCCGATTCCGCAGCGCGCGCGCCACTTCGGGCAGCCGACTCGCCTGCTCAACCGCCAGCACCTGTCCAGTAGCAAGAGCGATCTCCGTCGCAGCGTTCCGGCTGTCGTCATCCAATTGAGGTTCGGTCGTCAGGGCAGCGCTCCCAAGGCCCTAGTGTAAGCTGAGTACCATTGCGTCGCGGAGTTCTGCCCGCGCACGCTGCAGCGCTCGAATCTGATTCGATACAGGCCTTCTTAATGCTCATCCGCAAATTGCCCGCTCTTCTCTTTCTCGCGTTCATCCAGGCCCCGCAAACGCAGCAACCCGCTGCGCAGGTGGCCGCGCCCACGTCCGCATTCGGCTATTCCGATTTCAGCAAAGAGGCTGCCATAGAAGAGAAGTTCCTGGCAGTCCCGAACCCGAAACTTGCTGGCGAAGAATTGAAGACTCTCACTGCCGCACCGCACATGGCCGCCACGCCCGAGGATCACAAAACCGCGCTTTATGTCGCCGAGAAATTTCGCGCAGCCGGCCTCGATACTGAGATTGTTCCGTATCGCGTGCTGCTCAACTGGCCGAAGGTTGTGCATGTCGATGCCCACGACGGCAGCGGCAAACTGCTGATGAGCGGCCCTACCCGCGAGCATGTTTCGAACGATCCCTTCCAGGACGATCCGCGGGTGGTGATGCCCTTCAACGGCTCTTCCGGTTCGGGCGACGCCGCCGGTTCCGTTGTCTATGCGAACTATGGCCGTCTCGAAGACTTTGATCAGCTCGCGGCGATGCATATCGACCTGCACGGGAAAATCGTGATCGCGCGATACGGCGCGAATTTCCGCGGCGTCAAGGTTTATCTCGCCCAGCAGCGCGGAGCCATCGGCGTGCTCATCTACTCTGACCCGCAGGACGACGGCTATTTCAAAGGCGACCCCTATCCAAACGGGCCCTGGCGTCCCGCAACCGGCGTGCAGCGCGGCTCCGTGCAGTTCCTTTTCCAATATCCCGGCGATCCGGAAACGCCAGGTGTGGCGTCGACGCCGAATCTGCCGGACTCGTCGCGCGTCTCACCCGACGGCAATCAGCCGCACATCGTCTCGATGCCCATTAGCTACCAGGATGCCGCGCCCATCCTACAGGCGCTCAAAGGTCCCGGTGTACCTCAGGGCTGGCAGGGCGCGTTGCCGTTCCGCTATCACGTTGGCGCCAATGGTGTGAAGGCTCATCTTGTCTCGCAACAGGATTACCAGCGCCGTACCATCTGGGACGTCATCGGCAAAATCAAGGGTTCCGAATTCCCCGACGAATGGGTCATCAATGGCAATCATCGCGATGCGTGGGTCTATGGCGCGGTGGATCCCAACAGCGGCACTGCTGCGATGCTTGAGGCCGTTCACGGGATCGGCGTATTGCTCAGCGAGGGCTGGCATCCGAAGCGCACCATGGTTTTTTGCAGTTGGGATGCGGAGGAGCAAGGCCTGATCGGCTCTACCGAGTGGGTGGAGCAAGAGAATGACTCGCTCAACCACGCTGTCGCCTATTTCAATACCGACGTGGGAGTATCGGGTCCCGATTTCACCGCCGCCGCCGTGCCTTCGCTGAAGGAATTTGTGCGCGACATCGCGCGCTCCGTGCCCAGCCCTGTGGCCGGAACCGTTTATCAGCAATGGCGTCTCAATCGCGCCCGCCCCAATGAGCATCGCGCGTCGAACGCACCACCCCAGCCCAATGAAGAGGTCCACGTAAGCGACCTCGGCTCCGGCTCTGACTTCACACCGTTCCTTCAACACGCCGGCGTGCCATCTACCGATGTCGGCTCAGACGGCCCTTATGGCGTTTATCATTCCGCCTTCGATGACTACACGTGGTACACCATGAACGCCGACCCCCATTTCGTCTATTTGCAGCAGATGGCGCGCGTCTTTGGCCTCGAAGCCCTGCGCATGGCCGACGCCGATGTACTTCCGTACGATTACGAGGCCTATGCGCGCGAGATCGGGACTTACCTCGATTCGGCAAAACACAAGGCCAGTGAGAACGGGTTCGGCTCGCTGGACTTTGCGCCGGCCCAGGCAGCCGATGCCCGATTTGCGGCTGCAGCCACGAAGGCCCATGCGGCGCAGGCTGCGCCTTCCGGAGACCTCGCCCAACTCAACCAGGCCCTGCGTGCCGTCGAATCCGACCTACTTTCACCGGCTGGCCTGCCCAATCGCCCGTGGTTCAAACACACGATTTATGCGCCAGGCCAATACACCGGTTATGCCGCGGTGGTCATTCCAGGAGTGAACGAAGCGATTGATGCCAAGGATGCGGCGACGGCCCAGCAGCAGTTGACCGTGTTGACACACGCGCTCGACCGAGCCGCGCAAACGCTTGACGCTGCTCGGTAATTCAGAATACATGCGGACCTGGCCCCCAAGCCTAAACACCCTGCAATGTGTGATGTGAATCACTCATGTTGGGCCAAATGGTTGACCCGGCCCGTGCACCCTCGTACAGTTGAGATTGTTATGAAGATTTCCCCAAACTCGGTCCGAATTGGCCTCGCTGTAGTCGTCATTGTCGGCACCATCGCCTGGCTCGCCATCACGGGAGCGTCGGCCAGCAAGAGTTACTACGTCACTATCGCCGAACTGGGCGGCATGGGCGAGAAGGCCTACCACAGCCAGCTCCGGGTTGAGGGATTCGTGAAACCGGGCTCGATCCAGCAGGACGGGCCGCATGTCACGTTCCTGCTCGACGAATTTGAAAGCCACTCTCCGAAGGCGGCCACCGGCCGCGTGCTCAAGGTTGTGTACAAGGGCTCGGAGCCGCCGCCAGATACGTTCAAGGATGATTCGCAAGCGCTGGCCATGGGCACCTATGGCCGCGACGGTGTCTTCCACGCCAACGAGCTCCAGGCCAAGTGCGCCAGCAAGTACGCGCCGGCCCAGCCCGGAGCCACACCCGCCAAGCCCGCCGCCAATCCGCGCGCTGCCGAGGCATCTGCTGCCGGCCCCGGAACTCCCGCAACGGCCAACTGATCGAATGAACGCGCCCGTGCCTGAGGCTGAAAGTCCCGGATCGCCTCGGACAGTTTTTGGTTCGCAGGGTAAGAACCCGGGTTTCCCAGGGACAGGTGCTGGTCAACGGGGCGGAGGTCTCTGCGCTCGCGTTGACAAGGTTTCAAAACTCTTCGGCTCCTTTGCCGCGTTGCGCCAGGTTTCACTCGATCTTGAGCTCGGCCGCTGCTACGTGCTCATCGGCGAAAACGGCGCGGGCAAATCCACGTTGCTTCGCGTGCTTGCCGGTCTGCTTCGGCCTACCCACGGAACCGTTCGCCTTTTCGGGGAGCTTGATCCTCACGATGCCCGCGAACGTATTGGCTACATGAGTCACGCGCCCATGCTCTACGACGAGCTCACCGGGCAGGAGAACCTCGACTA
The DNA here is from genome assembly GCA_035308825.1 of Occallatibacter sp. Taxonomy (GTDB): domain Bacteria; phylum Acidobacteriota; class Terriglobia; order Terriglobales; family Acidobacteriaceae; genus Telmatobacter. The sequence continues at coordinate 78,958 of DATGFX010000069.1, forward strand.
TTTTCGCAAGCTGTATCCCGGCCGCGCCTGCCTGGAGCCTGCCGACGTCCTGCGCCAGGTCGGACTCGATCCCGCATTGCCGCGCACCCTCGGACAGTACTCGCAGGGGATGCGCCAGCGGACATCGCTGGCCCGCGTGCTCCTCTCGATGCCAGAACTGCTGCTTCTCGACGAGCCGTTCTCGAACATGGATGTCGAATCGGCGCACCAGATGGTCGAGCTGCTCGCGCGCTTCCGCCAGGGTAGCCGAACTATTGTGATTACTACGCACCAGCGCGAGCTTGCCGCGCCCATTGCTGACTACGTAATCCGCCTTCAGGCAGGCCGCGTCGCATCCTTCGAGCCCGGGAGCCCGACGCTATGAAGACCAACGGCGCACGCTTCCTCGAGAGCCTCGGCATCCCGTTCGAACTCCGCGAGTACGAAGTCGATCCAGAAGATCTATCAGCGATCACGGTCGCCAAGAAGATCGGCATGCCACCCGAGCAGGTCTTCAAAACGCTGCTGACCACCGGAGGTCCAGACATATATGTGTTTGCCGTGATCCCGGGCGATGCAGAACTCGATTTCAAAAAGCTGGCGCGAGCTGCCGGCCTGCGCAAGGCCGAGATGGCTTCGCTCAAGGATGTGCAGCCGCTCACCGGGTATATTCGCGGCGGCGTTACGATCTTCGGAGCGAGGAAGGCCTACCCTGTCTTCGTCGATGAAACCCTGATTCTCTTTGACAGGATCAGTGTGTCCGCCGGAACACGCGGAACGCAGTTGATCCTCAGTCCCGACGACTACCTGCGCGCCGCGAAAGCTCTCGGTGTGCCGGTCGAGACCGTCGATCTGACCAAGTCCGCCAATAGGGGCATCGCCTGATGCCGCGCGCCCTGTGGACCCATCTCGTCAAAGACCTTCGCATCGAGCTGCGCACGCTCGACGCATTCGTCTCCATGCTCTTCTTCTCGTTGCTGGTGGTGGTGCTCTTTTCCATCGCGTTCGATCCGCATGGGGACTTCTCGCGCGAGATTGCCGGCGGAGTGCTGTCAGTCGCCACCATGTTCGCTTCGGTGAGCGCGCTCAACCAGGCATGGGCGCGCGAAATCCGCCATCAGGTGATGGATGCGCAGCGCATGACGCCCGCACCCGGCGCGGAGCTCTATCTCGCCAAGGTGATCGCCAATTTTCTCTTTGTCACCGTGGTGCAGATCATTCTGGCACCGCTGTTTCTGATCTTTTATAACCTCCACATCCAGGGCGATGGCCTGTTGCTGGTTCTCGTGCTGCCGCTCGGAACATGGGCGCTGGTGGCCAATGGAGTCTTCTTCGCAGCACTTTCGATCCGGAGCCGCAATCGCGAACTGCTGCTTTCGATCATCCTGTTTCCCATTTTCATTCCGGCGTTACTTGCCATGGTGCGAGCGGCGACGTTGATCCTGACCGGCGAGAGCGATCCGACACTGTGGATTAAGGTGCTCATCGCTTACGACATCGTTTTCACTACCGCAAGCCTGCTGCTGTTCGACGTGATCTTCCATGCGGAGTAGGCTTAACGTTTGACATTCATAATGGAGATCGTTAATATCGGCGATGATTAAGAGCTTCAAAGACCCGGAAACCCGGCGGCTATGGGAGACCGGAAAGAACCGGCGTCTCCCGGCAAATATCCGGCTGACGGCTCTGAAGAAACTTGCAATACTGCATTGGGCTACGAACCTTGCGGATCTTGCGGTTCCGGACGGTAATCGTCTGGAAGCGCTCGCAGGCGATCGCAAGGGACAACACAGCATACGGATCAATGAGCGCTACCGCTTATGTTTCGTTTGGCGCGATGCTGATGCTCATGAGGTCGAAATTGTCGACTATCACTGAGGAATTACGTATGGACAAGATCCCCTTCGCTTTTTCCATCCATCCCGGCAAGATTCTGCTCACCGAGTTCATGGAACCGATGGGTTTGACCGCCTATCGCCTGGCCAAGGACCTGCACATCTCGGCGCCGAGAGTGAACGACCTCGTCCGCGAAAAGCGCGGGATTACCGCCGACACTGCGCTCCGTCTGAGCCGCTATTTCGGCAACTCAGCGCAGTTCTGGATCGGCCTGCAGAGCGGTTACGACCTCTGGGTCGCATCGAAAAGCAGGTCACTCAACAAGGTCAAGCCAAGAGAGCAGGCTGCGTAAGCGCGTATGTCGCGATCCCGATCAGCTCTGCGCAATGTCCACCCTCCGATGGAGACTGCCTCATCGCAATCGTCGTACACTGAAATTACCCCAGCACGAAATTGGAGCTTTGCCTGACGCATGCTGTCGGGACTGAATCAACCGCAATGAAGAAAGCCGCCATCAGCCTTTACGCAGTCGTCACGATCGCGCTTATGGTCTGGGGATATTACCAGGCTATGTATGTCGCGCCCAGCGATGCCATGCAGGGCGAAATCAGCCGCATCATCTACTATCACGTGCCGAATGCATCGGTCGCGTTTGTGTTCTTCGCCGTGAATCTCATTGGTTCGATCGGCTATCTGGCCACGCGGCGCGGCAACGCGCCCCGCGCCGAGTTGTTCGACGCCTGGGCTCTGTCGGGAGCGGAGGTCGGCCTCATCTTCTGCAGCGTGGTTCTCACCACCGGTCCGCTATGGGGACGCCGCGCTTGGGGCATCTGGTGGACATGGGACCCGCGCCTAACCACGACCCTCGTGCTGTGGCTCATCTACGTGGCCTACCTGCTCCTGCGGCGCTTCGCGGCGGGACCGCAGGTGCAGACTCTCGCCGCCGTGCTCGGCATCTTTGGCGCGCTCGATGTGCCCATCGTCTACATGTCGAACCGCTGGTGGCGCACGCAACACCCCGCGCCGGTTTTTGGGGGCGCGCAGGGCTCCGGGATGGATAAATCGATGCTCGGGCCGTTTTTGTGGAACATGCTGGCGTGGTTCTGCTGGGGCGTTCTGGTGCTGCTGCTGCGTTATCGCGTGGAACGCAAGCACCAGGAGAATGCCGCTGAAGAAGCCCGCGAAGCTCTCGAGAGCCACGTTTAAAGAGGATTTATGGATCAAGCCTTTGTCATCGATCACGAATTTGTTTTGACTGCCTATGCCGTCACCTGGACGCTGCAGCTCGGCTACCTGGCCTGGCTGGGGCTCAAGTGGAGGGCAGAGAAACGCGCCGCTGAGCGACACAGCCAAAAGGGGCGCTGAATTTCGTCTCACGGCATGGGGCGAGTGGCCCGAACCAGGCCAGCCCGCAGATGCCGTAGACTTTAGGTGGAGAGGCCGCACATGCTCGTCGTCATGAAGGCGCAGGCCACGCCGGAAGAAATACAGGCCGTCTGCGAACACATCGAGTCCCTGGGATTCCGGCCGCATCCGATGCCCGGAGCCCAGCGCACCGCCATCGGCATCACCGGCAACAAAGATCAGGTGGAGCGCGGAAATCTCGAGGCGCTCTCCGGTGTCGCGGAAGTCATCTGCGTCTCCAAGCCCTATAAGCTCGTCAGCCGCGACGTCAAAGACGAAGACACGATCATTCGTTTTCCGGGCACCGACGCCAGCATCGGCGGTCGCAGCCTCGCCATCGTCGCCGGCCCATGCTCCATCGAGAGCCGCGAGCAGGCCATCGCCATTGCCGAGAAGGTTGCGGCGTCCGGCGCCCAGTTTTTCCGCGGCGGCGCATACAAACCCCGCACTTCGCCTTACGCGTTCCAGGGTCTTGGGGTCGAAGCCCTGCGCATCTTGGCCGAGATTCGCGAGCGCTACGGCATGCGCATCGTTACTGAGGCCATTGACAACGAAACACTCGATCTCGTCGCCGAGTGGGCCGACATCGTGCAGATCGGCGCACGGAACATGCAAAACTTTTCACTGCTCAAGCATGCGGGCCGCCTGCGCAAGCCGGTCTTGTTGAAACGCGGCATGAGCGCCACCCTCGATGAGTTCCTCATGGCCGCCGAGTACATCATGAGCGAGGGCAACTACGAGGTCATCCTGTGCGAGCGCGGCGTGCGCACCTTCTCGGACCACGCGCGCAATACGCTCGACCTCAGCATTGTTCCCGCCGTGCAGCGGCTCAGCCACCTGCCCATCCTTGTCGATCCCAGCCACGCCACAGGACGCCGCGACAGCGTGTTGCCGATGGCGCGCGCAGCCATCGCGACGGGAGCCGACGGAGTGCTGGTCGAGGTGCATCACCAGCCTGAGAAAGCTCTGTCGGACGGACCGCAATCCATCTACCCCAACCAGTTTGCTGAAATGATGGCGGAGATCGAGGCCATCGCTCCCATCGTGCATCGCGACGTGTGCCGCGGCGTGCACGTCGAGACCGCCGTCGCTGACGCTCATGGCGCTGAAAGCAAGTAACCCGAAATTCCGGACCCTGATCATTCGGCCGGGCAGAACATTGGTTCTGCTCGGCCTTCTCGCGCCTGCGCTGACGTCTTGCCGTCCGCATGACTTCCCGCAATACCCCGCCAATTACCGGGAGTATGCCTACGTTACGAATGGCGGCAGCGGAACAGTCTCGATCTACGACGTGGTCAACGTCCGCCTCGATCGCGAATTGCCGGTCGGCCAGAACCCCGTGGCGGTCACGGCGAGCCGTACGCGCAACGAAGTGTACGTGGTGAACAAGGGACCGGCATCCGGTTCGGGCTCGGTTTCAATCATCGACTCGGAAAAGAACAGCGTTGCCGCGAACATTTCCGTCGGGTCGCAACCGGTCGCACTGGCGCTCAGCCCGGACGGCACGCGCGCCTACGTAGCCAATTCTGCATCGAACAGCATCTCCGTCCTCGATCTCGAATCGCGCCGCGAGCTCGCGGTCCTGGGAGCGGGCGAGCAGCCGGTCGCGGTTCGCGTTTCGCCCGACAACAAAACTCTCGCGGTCGCCAATCGCAAGGGAAATTCGGTCAGCCTCATGGATCCAGCAACCGGAATGTTGCGCGCATTCTTTGGAGGCTGCCCGGGCGCCAGTGACATTGCCATTCTTCCCGATTCGTCGAAGGCCTTCGTTGCCTGCTCCGAGGGACACCAAGTGATGTCCATCACGCTCGCCAAGCCCTCAGCTCATCCCGCCGAACCGGATCGCGTCGAATCGTTTCTCGATGTTGGCAGCCAGCCGGTGCAGCTCGCGCTCAAACCCGATGGCGGCGAGATTTTCGTGATCAACGCGTTGAGCGACACGATTTCAGAGGTTATCACCGGCACCAACGACGTGCAGGGCGCTTATCTGATGGGTGACGGCCCCGTGCGCGGCCTGGTTTCATCGGACAATGCGCTGCTCTACGTCGGCAATCTCAAGTCGCAGGAAGTGACCGTCTACTCCATCGAGGATGGCAAACGCAACGATGCGATCCATGTCGGCGACGGGCCATCGGCTCTCGCCTTCTCCTCTGCCGGGCACCTGCTGTTCGTGGTCGACTCCCGTTCTGGCGACGTCGCCGTGGTCCGCACCGCAATAAGCCCTGTAAGCCACCATCGTCAGATGTTCACCATGCTCCCCGCCGGCCGCGCACCGAACGCGATCGCGGATAAGGCATTCAGAGTGCCGTGAGCGCCCTCAGGGGCTAAAGCCCCCCATTTTGCTATGTGAAATGTACGGGCTGAAGCCCGTACCCTTCAAGAGATTTAGAGTGGCCTGACCAATCATATGGGTTGCGCATCTGGCCCGACGGAGGTGGTGCCCCTGTTACAAGACTTCGCGCGTCGATGGCAGATATCTTTAGATGATCGCGCCGACGACGAGAACCTGCCGGCAGAACCCGGGCAAGCGTGCTTCGGTCAGGATGAGCATCAAAAGCACGACCCGACGCATTCTGAATTGCCCAATCGCCATCTCTCAGCTTAGACTTCCACTGCATTCTGAAATCGTTTCCAAGAGGAACCCAGCCATGCGCATGTCTGCTTCGTTGCTGCTTGTCCCGCTCGCTCTCACTCTTGTTGCCGCCGCGCCAGCGAGCGCCCCGGCACAATCCTCTCAGTTGGCCGCCACGCCGCCGATGGGTTGGAACAGCTGGAACTACTTCGCCGACAAAGTGACGGACAAGGACATTCGCAGCGCAGCCGACCAGATCGTTGCCAGCGGGATGAAGGATGCGGGCTACATCTACATCAATATCGACGACACGTGGGAAGCGGAGCGGGATGCCACCGGGGTACTGCATACGAATTCGAAATTCCCCGACATGAAGGCGCTCGCCGATTACGTCCACTCGAAGGGATTGAAGATCGGGATTTATTCCGGCCCGGGACCCAAGACCTGCGGAGGGTATACGGGTTCGATAGGCCATGAGGAGCAGGATGCGAAGATGTACGCCGAGTGGGGCATCGACTACCTCAAGTACGATCTCTGCAGCTTCATTCCCGCGGTGATGGAGAAACAGGCGCCCAACGACAAGGCGCAGCAGATGCGGATCATGGTCGGTGCGTACCAGAAGATGGGGGACGCGCTCAAGGCGACAGGGCGGCCCATCGTTTTTTCGCTCTGCCAGTACGGATGGGATGCGGTGTGGGAGTGGGCGCCAGCGCTGGGCGGGAACCTGTGGCGCACCACCGGGGACATCGATCCGCACTGGGACCGCATCTACGCGATCCTCTCGCAGCAGGAGGGACTGGAGAAGTATGCCGGGCCAGGGCACTGGAACGATCCCGACATGCTGGAAGTGGGCAACGGAGAGCTCACGCTGGCTGAGAACCGCTCGCACTTCTCGATGTGGGCTATGCTGGCCGCGCCGCTGCTGGCGGGCAACGATCTGCCAAATATGAAACCGGAGATCAAGGACATCCTGATGAACCGCGATGTGATCGCGATCGACCAGGATGCGCTGGGTCAGCAGGCGAGCAGGGTCTATTCAGACGGGGAAGTGGAGGTGTGGGCGCGCCATTTGCAAGGCGGGGCCATGGCGATTGCGGTGCTGAATGCAGGCAGCGATCGCTACTCCACGCACCCGTTCCATCTCGATCTGGCAAAGCTGGGGCTGCACGGATCGCAGCAGGCCAAGGACCTGTGGACGGGCAAGGAGATGCAGCTGACGGATGGGATGCCGATTGAGATTGGCAGCCACGACATCCTGCTGGTAAGGATTGCGGAGCCGAAGTAAGGCGGAGGCGCGGATTCGACCGCGGATTAGAAGCTCCGACCGGGCGGGGATGTACGGGCTAAAGCCCAGGTTCTCTTTGCTGTGCTTGTGGCCCGGATAAATCCGTGCCCTCGTTACAAAACTGCGGGCCTCTCAAAGTAAAGCGACGCCAATTATGCTGCTGATCACCCCCGCGACGAAGACCTGTCGGCGGGGCTTCGATGAAGTCGTGCCCGGCTCGCCGTGCGCGATATCGGCCTGAATTGATCGGGGATGGAGGCGGGAAAATCAGGCAAGTTTTTTGTGGAAAACCGCAAATAAACAAGGGGGGGAGGGGGGGTGGTAACGTTACCGACCAGACACATCCTGACATGTTGAACTGGAGACATTTCTGACACTGCAACCGAGGGCATCAGGACGCACAAGGTCCTATGCCCAAGGTGAAGCGATTGCAGCATGCTTTCGGTCATCGAGAGTCCTTTCGCCAGGTTCAAGACAGAATGGGCGGAGCGACGGGGCTGAGCTTCTTCCTTTCGCCTAAATCCATTGTGCTCGCTGACGAGAATTAACCGGCAACGCGCGCGGAAGATTTTTGACGAGCAGAATCAGCGCATTAGGAGAAAGGCGCGCGGCACGCGGCTTGACAGCGCAGGCCGGCGCTCTCAAGCATTCGGCGAGGGACGACGCGGTGATCCGTTACACGCGGCCCAGACAAACGGCAAACCAGCCGCGCTCGTCGGTCCAATGGCCGACCGGGAAGAAGCCTGCCTCTTCGAACAATTCCTCGGCTTGTCCGGGCAGGTACTTGTAGCTGTTCTCGGTGTGGATGGTTTCACCCTCGCGGAAGGACACTTGAAGATCCAGTGCATGGATCCGCACGGTTTGCGCGATGCGGCTGGCAAGGTGCATCTCGATCCGTGATTCGGTTGGATTCCAGCGCACGACGTGCTCAAAGCTTTCCGGATCGAATTGGGCATCGAGCTCGCGATTCAGCCGCTCGAGCAGGTTCAAGTTGAAGGCGGCGGTGACGCCGGCGGCGTCGTCGTAGGCCGGGAGGAGGATGGATTCGTCTTTGGCCTGGTCAACGCCCAGCAGGACGCTATCGCCGGGCTTGAGCGCGGCGCGAACCATCTTGAGCAGCGCCTCGGCTTCCCACGGCTCGAAGTTGCCGATGCTCGAACCGATGTAGAGCACCATTTGCCGGTCCTCGGTTTCAGCCAGATCGAGTCCTCGCGTGTAATCCATTTCCTGCGGCAGCACCCTGGCGCCAACGATCTCGCGCTCGATGCGCCGCTTCGCGGCCCGGAGCGCGCTCGCGGAAACATCCACGGGCTCGTAGATCACTGCGCCCTGCTGGGCGACCGCGGCATTCAGGAGGAGCCGCGTTTTGTCGGCCGAGCCTGCTCCGAGCTCGACGATGCGAAGTCTCTTGCCCTGTGCCGCCCGCTCGATCATGGCCTCAGCATGCCGCGTGAAGATGCCTCGCTCGGTGCGCGTGAGGTAGTACTCCGGCCGCTCGGTGATTTCATCAAAAAGCCGCGAACCGGTCTCGTCATAAAACAGCCAGGGTGGAAGCTTTTTCGGCTCCGACCCCAGCCCCTCGCGAACCGCGAGTGCAACGCGATCCTCAATGATCTCCGGGGAAAAAGACGGCAAGGCAAACGTAGTCATGTGCGTTTTGTTGGATGCAGTTTCGAGGGTTATGTGTCAGGCCTTTGCGAGGCGGATTCCGGAGAATTGCCAGCGAGTCTCCGGGGCGAAGAAGTTGCGGTAACTTGAACGGATGTGTGCGGCAGGCGTGACGCATGAGCCGCCCCGCAAAACCATCTGTCCGCTCATGAATTTGCCGTTGTATTCGCCCAGGGAGCCGGGCAACGGTTGAAATCCGGGATAGCCCAGGTAGGCGCTCGCCGTCCACTGCCAGCAGTTGCCAAAGAACTGCGGCGGCGCGGTTTCGGATACCGGGGTCAGCGCCCCTGAATCGAGCAAGTTTCCAGCGATTGGCTCAGCCTCGGCGGCGGCTTCCCACTCGAACTCGGTCGCCAGCCGCTTTCCGGCCCAGTGCGCATAGGCATCGGCCTCGTAATAGCTCACCTGACTTACGGGCGAACCGGACATCGCAGCGAGGGACTGCTCGCCGCGCAACGTGAAGATGCGCCAGTCACCATCGGCGTCGTTCCAATAGAGCGGCGCACGCCAGCCGTTCTGCTGCACCATGTCCCACCCGGCCGAGAGCCACAGGTCTGGTTTGCGGTAGCCTCCATCTACGATGAATTCCGCATACTCGCCGCAGGTGACGAGGCGGTCGGCCAGCGCATAGGGCTCAAGCCATACCTTGTGTCTTGGCAGTTCGTTGTCGTAACAGAATCCGCCGCCATGGTGGCCGACCTGGAGCATGCCGCCCTCAAAATCGATGAAGCGCGTAGGAGGGGTTTCGATTTCAGATCGGTCCGCGACCCCTTCGCGGTATGCAGGCCGAAGCGGGTTGGTGAAGAGAGCGTGAAGGATGTCGGTCAGAAGCAGTTCCTGATGCTGCTCTTCGTGATTGACACCCAAGACAATCCGCTGCACCGCATCCAGTGCAGGATCGCCCTCGAGCAGCCGTGCGATTGCCTCGTCAACGTGCTCCCTGTAACGAATCACCTCGTCCAGTCCCGGGCGGGAAAATGACGCGCGGAGCTTTTTTTCGGGAAACTTGGCGTAGCTCTGGTAGTAGCTGTTGAAGAGCCAGGCAAAATCCTCGTTGAATGGTTTGTAGCCGGGCACGAACTCCCGCAGAATGAACGATTCGAAGAACCAGGCGGTGTGAGCCAGGTGCCATTTCGCGGGAGAAGCCTCGGGACACGACTGCACCATCATGTCTTCCGGAGTCAGGGGCGCAATCAGGTCCATCGTGCGGCGGCGTACGGAACCGAACCGCGTGGCTATGTCCTGATGGGCAAAAGAGGATATGGCTGTGCTCATGGCTCTCCAATTCTCATGTTGGGGGACGAGTTGTGCGGGGGGACCAATTTGACCGAGGAATCTCTCTTGACATCCGATGCCGGATCAAAGGCGTTCGTTTCCAATTCTGTGCGGAATTTTGCTGCTTTTTCTTTTATTTCCGAGGACTGTTACCGTTTGGCCCCGTTTGACCCATTTGTGTGGTCAGGGGGACTGATTGGTGCTTTAATAATGAGCAACCGACGAGACGATGCGGCACCTGGTCGCCCCGATTCCTTCTCAAGGAGGGAATATGCGCCGGTTTGATCGATATCGCATTTATTCGGCTTCGGCTCTGATCTCGGTTCTCGGGCCCTTGACTGCTGCCGCCGGAACCACTCCGCAGGTCCCAGGTCAACAATCGGCACCGGCCCAAACTCAAGCCGCGTCTCCGTCTGCTCAGGCAACTTCACAGACTCCGGCTCAGCCGGCGACGGCACCGGCGAGCGTCGCCGCAACTCCTCAGCGGGTTCCGACACCCGAGGAACTGGGGGACTCGCTGATGTCGCACCAGCGCTACCAGGCGGCCATCGAGGCGTACAAGAAAGCGCCCAAGGATTCGGCCGGGGTATGGAACAAGATGGGCATCGCCTACCAGATGATGTTCAACCAGGTGGATGCGCTGCGGTGCTACCAGGAATCGATCAAGCTCGATCCGAAGAATCCGAATGTCTGGAACAACATGGGTACCGTGTACGATTCGCAGCACGAGTACAGGCAGGCGGTGAAGATGTATCACAAGGCGCTCAAGCTCGATCCCCAGCTGCCCCTTGTGCTGAAGAATCTGGGCACCGACCTGCTGGCGCAGCATAAGTACGAAAAGGGGTGGGAGGCATACCAGGCTGCGATTGCGATCAACCCGACGATCTTTGGCACGGAGACGGGCCCGCGTGTCGAGAATCCATCGTCGATCCAGCAGCGGGGCGCCATGAACTACTACATGGCGAAGAGCTGCGTGCGTGCCGGCCTGAACGACCGCGCCATTGAGTACCTGCGCATGGCTTTGAACGAGGGATTCACGAGCCCCAAGCGGATTGAAGCCGACCGAGAATTCGCCGGTCTTCGCACGCTGCCTGCCTTCCAGCAGCTGCTCACCGAGCAGCGGACCCCTTAGAGCTCGCGCATTGCCGGGACAGGTTCCGGGGTAGCGCGTCGTCCTCGCGTCATTCCAGTTCGTCTAGATAAAGAAAACACGCGTGTGTCCTCGCGAGGAACCGTCATGAGAATCCGACTCGTTGCCGCTGTCGTTCTGGGCCTTGGAATCACGGGCGCGTATGCGCAAGATCAGGGGAGTGCGCCGCAGGAGCCCGGGCAGGGCCAGGGACGATGGCAGGGACGCGGCGCTCGCGGAGGCAGCTTCGGCATGATGGGGCAGGGCCGCGGGACCATGGGAACCGTCACCGAGGTTGCCGCAGACCACTACACCATCAAGACGGAATTGGGGGAGACCTACACCGTCCATTACAGCGTGAACACGCGCATCATGAAGCAGCCGCCGCGTCCACAGGGCGCGCGCGGCGAAGAGCGCGGCATGGGTGGGGGCGGCAATCCTCCGCAAGCGATCAAGGCAAGCGACATCAAGGTTGGCGACGCGATCGCCGCCAGCGGTGAAGTGGACGCCAATGCCAAGTCGGTCGGCGCGGTCTTTGTGATGTTGATCGATCCGGAACGCGCCAAGCAGATGCGCGAGATGGAAGCAAACTACGGCAAGACCTGGCTTGCGGGGCGCGTCACCGCCATCAACGACGCGAAGGTGACGCTCGAGGGCGGTCCGAAAAACGAGACCCAGACATTCGTGGCGGATGAAAACACGACCTTCCGCAAACGCCGCGATCCGATCACCCTGGGCGACATCCATCCCGGCGACATGGTGCGGGTGGACGGGGCGGTCAAGGATGGAAGTTTTCTGGCGACGTCAGTCGCGGTGATGGGCCCGCCGCCGACCCGGCAGCTGGGCGGTGGACCGGCTGATGGCCAACCCGCCGGAACTCCACCCACTGCTCAGCCCGCGACCGGGCCCCAATAGCCTTTCCACCCCTGGTTCCCTGCTTCCGGTTCATCCCTCGGAATCCACCTTTGGTCGAATAGATCGGCCCCTGGTCCGATTGCGCGCGCGCTGGAGGTGCGTGCCGGCCTATCTTTGCCGTTGTACGCACGGAAAGGAATCGCGCCCATGGACCAGCTTCCCTGCCTCGTCGATGTTCAGTCCGTCAGCCGGAGATTTCCCCTCGACCACAGCGATGTAACCGCGCTGAATGATGCCAGCCTGCGTGTTGAGGCAGGCGAGTTCCTGGCCATCGCCGGGCCGAGCGGCAGCGGCAAGTCGACGCTTTTGAATTTGATTGGCTGCATCGACAAGCCGACGTCGGGACGGATCCTGCTCGACGGGGTCGACACCAGCACTCTGAGCCCAGCCCGCACAACCCAGCTGCGCCGCGAGAAGATCGGCTTTGTCTTTCAGACTTTCAATCTCATACCGGTGTTCAGCGCGGCGGAGAACGTGGAGTATCCGCTGCTGATCGAAGGCGTGAGCTCTGCCGAGCGGCGGAAGCGTGTTGCCGAAGCGCTGGCGAGCGTGGGGCTCTCAACGCGCGCACATCATCGGCCCGACCTGCTTTCAGGCGGCGAGCGCCAGCGTGTTGCTGTGGCCCGGGCCATCGTGCACCGGCCCGCCATTGTTCTGGCGGATGAGCCGACCGCAAACCTCGACACGCGGAACGCAACGCAGCTCATCGACCTGATGCGCGACCTGAATCATCGCCTGGGGTTGACGTTCATCTTCTCGACCCACGACCAGCGCCTGCTCGATCACACACCGCGCATCGTGCGGCTCACCGACGGGCAGGTGGTTTCTGACACCCACACCGGAACCGGACATTTAGCGGCGGTGCTGAAAGGAGACAGCCATGGGCAAGTTCTTGCTTCTTGCGTTTCGTAACGTTTTTCGCAATCGCAGGCGCACGCTGATGACGCTGCTGATGGTGGGTGGCGGAGTGACCGGCCTGATGCTGGCCGGCGGCTATTTCACGTTCATGATGAACGGGCTGCGCGAAGACACGATTCGCGACGGCCTCGGGCATCTGCAAATCTTCACCGCGGAGCATTTCCGCCGCGATGAAGTGCGGGTGCTCGACACGGGCATCGACAACTGGCGCCAGGTGGCGGCGAACGTGGTCAGTGCTCCGCACGTGCGCGGCGTGGCTCCGCGCATCGAGTTCTACGGAATGGTCTCGAACGGCGTGAAATCGTCGGTGTTCATGGGCAGCGCCGTCGATCCTGATGCGGAGCGGAGCTTGGGATTCACCTCGCGCATCTCATCGGGCCGTGACCTGAGCGCGAAGCCGTCGGGCGAAGTCGAGGCCCTCATCGGCGCAGGGCTCGCCAAGTCAATGAATGTGAAGGAAGGCGATGGGCTCACGCTGCTCGCTGTCACCACCGATGGGGCGCTCAACGGGGTCGACGTGCAGATTGCAGGGATCGTGAAGACCGGTGTTGCGGAGATGGACGCGCGGTATCTGCGCATTACTCTGAGCTCCGCGCAGCGCCTGCTGCAGAGCGATCGCGTGACGAATCTGGTTGTCGGTCTCGATGCGACGGCCAACACCGATGCCGCCTACTCCGAGTTGCTGCCGCGCCTGCGAGGGACGGCCCAGCCCATGACCCTGAAGAAGTGGATCGACCTCGCGACGTATTACAACCAAGTGCACAACATGTTCACCGGGATCTTCATCTTCATGGGGATCATCGTGTTCTTCATGGTCCTGATGTCGAGCGTGAACACGCTATTGATGGCCATGTTCGAGCGCACGCGCGAAATTGGAACGATGCTGGCGATGGGGACGCCGCGCTTGTGGGTCGTTACGCTGTTCATGGTCGAAGCCACACTCCTCGGCGTCCTCGGCGCGGGCGGAGGCGTGCTGTTCGGCAATCTTTTCGGTTCCGTGCTCAATGCCGCGGGTCTGCACATGCCGCCACCCCCTGGTTACACCGTAAGCATTCCATTCCATGTGGTCCACGTGCCCGGCATCATGATCGGCTCATCCATTCTCGTCATTGTGTCGCTTGCCGCGGCATCGATCCTGCCGGCGATCCGTGCGTCCCGGCTGCAAATTGCGGAGGCATTAGCCCATGTCTAGAGTCGATTCCTCATTACGCATTTTTCTGTTGCTGTTCGTCGTTGCGTTTCTGGTGGCCTGGGCGGCAGTGGGTCACGCTGCCACTCCAACCACCGCGCCCGATGCCGAGGCCCTGCTGAAGCACTCCGATACCTATCGCAATGGCTGGACCTCGTTTGTCACGCATGTGAAGATCATCGACTACGAAGCGGGAAAATCGGACGAAGAGCATCTCTACGAGGTCTCGCAAAAGGGCACCGACAAGACATACGTCGAGTTCATGAGCCCGCGCGAAAAGGGTGAACACCTGCTGATGCTCGGAGATGATATGTGGATCTATTTGCCCGACACCAGCCGCCCTGTTCGCATCACCCCGCTCGAGCGCCTCAGCGGCGACGCATCCAACGGCGACGTCGCGCGCACCAACTACGCTGCGGACTACACGCCGGTTTACCTGCGCACAGAGAAGGCCAACGCCGCGGAGTGCTACGTCCTGGAGCTCACGGCCAAGCGCAAGGGGGCAACCTACCAGCGCATTCTTTACTGGATTCGCGTGGAGGATGCGCGGCCGGTGCGCGCCGAGTTTTATCTCACTTCGGGCAAGCACATCAAGTCGGCCACATTCGACGACTACTCCGCGTCGGACGGCAAGATGCTGCTCCGGCGCATGACGCTCTACGACGAAATCCGGCACGACTCGCATAGCGTCCTCGAGTATTCCGGCGCACAGTCGCGTTCCCTGCCCGACAAACTCTTCTATCAGGGGCGCTCCGACAGGTTTTGAGGATTTAAGGCGGTGAGCATGGCAACGCAAGTTCCGCGCAAGGATCGACCTCAGCCCATCGCGAGCTATAGCCACACGCTGGCGCTGCTGGGCATCATGGCGGCCGCAATTTCTCTCTCTTCGCTGCCATCCGCCGGTCCCGTTGCCCACCCCACGCAGCGCAATGTCATTCCGGGTTTTCTCGAATCGCTCGCGTTCGAAGCAGGCGGCCTTTACTTCGCATGGGTCGGGGTGCACTGGAAAGGCGGCAACCTGTTTGCCTTGATGGGACATCACTGGACGAGCTGGCGCACTGTGCTGGTCGACGTAGCGGCGGCCGCGCCGTTCTGGATGATCTGGGAAGCAACGGCATATGCGGTCTGGGAGCTGTTGGGACCGGCTCGCGACTCCCAGCAGAGCATTTTTCCGGTTCGCGGCGCAGCCGAAATCATTGTGTGGATCGCGCTCTCCTCCGCAGCCGGTTTTTGCGAAGAGCTGATCTATCGCGGCTATTTTCAGCGCCAGTTCGCGGCGCTCACCGGCAGCACAGCGGCAGGCGTCGTCGTTCAAGGAATCGTCTTTGGTCTTTCTCATCCACGCGGATGGAAGGCGGTGGTGGTCATCTCTGTTCTGGGGATGCTCTACGGCGTGCTTGCCGCGTGGCGAAAAGACCTCAAACCCGGCATGCTGGCCCATGGCTTGAGCGATGTGTGGGAGGGCTGGCTCAAGTTCGCGTGGATGTTTCCGAAGTGATGAGATGAAGCTCTCAATTTTCATCCCGGCCGTTCTCATGCTCGCGAGTGGCGGACTGTTTGTCAGTGCCCAGGAGAACCGCGTCGATACGCGATACGCGGTTTCGGTCATCGATGACGCGACCTTCTATTCGAGCCTGAGCGTGCCGGAGCCGAAAGTGCTGAACCAAGTTCTCGTCGAGCCGTCGTTCGGCATAAAGTATGCAGATCGCCTGACATTTTCATCGAGCCTGATCGGACTTGGGACCACCTACGCCGATACCAATGCGCAATTGCGCGTGAAGGAAACCTACGCCGGCATATCCACCGGCGACTTCGATTTCACCGTTGGCCGTAAGATGGTTCGATGGGGCACGGGATACGCATTCACCGCGGCAGGAGTGCTCGATCCGCCGCGCGACCCGACCAATCCCACCGACCGGCTCAACGTGAATGAAGGCCGCGACATGGTCAAGACAGATTATGTCCATGGCCCGCACGCCCTCACCCTGGCCTGGTCCACTGCTGCGCTCGCTCCGGCAAATTCCAACCTGCACGATACCACCGCGTTCCGGTATAACGTTCTCGTGCACGGATTCGATACTTCGATGATTGCCGGCCACGATCGCGGCGGTGACTCGTTTGGCGGTTTCACGTTCACGCGCGTGCTCGGGCAGGCATGGGAGTTGCACGGCGAAGGCATGTGGCGCGACCAGGCAGCCGGATTAGTCGGGGCGAAATTCACCACTCATGCGGGCGTAACGTTCATCGGCGAGTTCTACACGCCGCCGAACACCCCGTGGTTCCGCGATGCGTCGATCTCGCCGCTTGCGGGCCGCCAGCACTACGCGTTCTTCAATGCAGGCAAGTCGCGACTGAGAGAGCTGCCCGGATGGAAGGAGTGGGATGTTTCGGGCTCGATCGTCTCGAACCTGGACGACCACAGCTACACGGCGGTTGTCGATGTGAATCGCTGGTTCGGCAATCACTTTTCGTCCTATGTTCACGTCGAAGTGCCGCACGGCAGCCGCACCTCAGACTATGGAGCGGCGCCCTACTCCACAGCCACATCGGCCGGAGTCCGCTTCCATCTATGACCACCCCCGCCGAGCCAACCAACTGCGAGCCGCCGAAGGAACGCAACGGGAGAATCGCGGCTTTCGTTCGGCATGTTTGGATCATACCGGCGGCTGCGCTGCTGATCGTCCTTCTCTTTCTCTCGGTGGGCCGGAGTCATGTATCCGAGGTAGGGCGCGAGTTTCTTAATTCGCTGACCTACTGTGCGATGATCGCTGTGCCTTCGACGTACCTGCTCACCTGGTCTTCCATCCGCTACAGCGGCCGCTACCCTCGCCTCGTGTATCTGCTTCACTCGTTCACGCTCCTCGTGACGGCCACCGCGGGTTCCTTTGCGGCCGCGTGGATCCTTGAAGTTTTTCACCTTATCCCGCGCGGCGCCTTCTGGGAAGAATTTCGTGAGTCCTATCCTTTCGCCGTGGTCATTTCGCAAGTGATCGGCCTGAGCATGACCTCGTTTGAAACCATGCGCCACAAGCTGCAATCCGCAACCATCGAGTTGCGCACGCGCCAGGTGGAACAGGAGCGCGCCAACAAGCTGATGGCGGAGGCGAGGCTCTCTTCGCTGGAATCGCGCATTCAGCCACACTTTCTGTTCAACACGCTCAACTCCATTGCCTCGCTGATCCCGTCGGACCCGCAACGTGCCGAGGATACGGTGGCTCGGCTCGCCGCACTGCTGCGCTTCTCTCTGAATGCCAACCACAGCAGCCTGGTTCCACTCGCGCAGGAACTCAAGATTGTTCGCGATTACCTGGAAATCGAGTCGACCCGCTTCGGTTCGCGGCTGCACTACGAGATTGCGGTACCCGAGTCGCTGAACGGATTCAGAGTGCCGCCGCTTGCGATCCAGACCCTGGTTGAAAACTCGATCAAGCACGTCGTCGCGCAACGCACCGAGGGTGGAACGATCCGCGTTTGCGGCAGGAAAGATGATGGCCTGCTGCGGTTCGAAGTGGTCGACGACGGCCCGGGGTTCTCACTGGCCGAAATCTCTCCCGAACACGGCCTCGGCAATCTCGCTGCGCGATTGCAGCTGTTGTTTGGAGATCGCGGACAGCTCGAAGCCACTCGCGACAACAATCGGACCGTGGTCCGTATCGTGGTTCCCGCGGGGTCCTGAACGTGATGGAGCAAGTTTCGCTGCGGGCCTATCTCGTCGACGACGAACCACTCGCCATCGATCGGCTGAAGCGGCTCCTCGCCGGATTTCCGGCGATCGAGATTGCCGGCAGCGCCACCGACCCCAAGCAGGCTGTGCAGTTCCTGAAGGGGGATGATGCCGGCTCTGTCGACGTGCTCTTCCTCGATATTCAGATGCCGGGGATGAACGGATTTGAATTGCTGTCGCATCTGACGCGCCAGCCGTTCGTCATCTTCACAACTGCGTACGATCAGCACGCATTGCAGGCTTTCGAGGCCAACACGATCGATTACCTGCTCAAGCCCATCGAAGCGGTTCAACTGGAACGAGCCATCACGAAGCTGGGACGCCTGCGGCCTATTCTCAAGCCCGGCTGGCAGCAGACACCGGATCTGCCTGCGCTGTTGCGCGACCTGGCTGCATCCCTCCACTCTGCGCAAGCCGGATATCCGCAGCGCATCGCATCGCGGGTGGGCGAGCGCGTCTCCTTCCTGGTCCTGGATGACGTCACGCACTTCGTCGCGCGCGACAAGCTGACATTCGCGGTGGTTGACGGAAAATCCCACTCAGTCGATCAGACGATTGCCGATCTCGAACGCAGGCTCGATCCGGCGAAGTTCCTGCGCATTCACCGGTCAGCATTGGTCAACGTGGATTGGGTCTTCGAAGTCAACTCATGGTTTGCCGGCAAGGTGATTCTGACTCTGAAAGACACCAAGCACACGCAACTCACGGTGGCGCGCGACCGGGTGCGAACAGTCAAGGAACGGCTGGGAATCTGAAAAGAGACAGCTTTTAGCTGTTAGCTATTAGCTGTTAGCTCTTAGCTGTTAGTGCGCCTTGTTCCCTTTGGGTCGTGGTCTCGTGGCTCCTGTCTTACCCCATGAACATGCCGCCGTTCACGTCGAGGACGTGGCCGGTGATGTAAGCAGCGGCATCGGACGCAAGGAATGCGACGGATTGCGCGATCTCCACATCTGTTCCGGCGCGGCCCAGCGGAATCTGCGCAATCATGGCGGTGCGCAGCTTCTCATCGAGGGCAGCGGTCATCTGGGTCTCGATGTATCCCGGGGCAACGGCGTTGACCGTGATGCCGCGCGAAGCCACCTCGCGGGCAAGCGACCTTGTGAACCCGATCAGGCCGGCTTTCGAGGCCGCGTAATTCACCTGGCCTTCCTGGCCGGTGCGGCCCACTACGCTGGTGATGTTGATGATCCTTCCCCAGCGGTTTTTCATCATCTGCCGCACCAGCGCCTGTGTCAGCAGGAAGGCGCCAGTCAGGTTCGTGCTGAGCACGTCGTCCCAGTCGGCGCGCTTCATGCGCATCATCAGGTCGTCGCGGGTGATGCCCGCGTTGTTCACGAGGATCTCGACCTTGCCGAAGCGCTCGAGCACCGCCTTGACGCCATTCCTGATGGATTCTTCGCCGGCCACATCGATGGCGAATGCTGCGGCTTGTCCGCCAACTGCCTCGATCTCGGCGACGGCTTCGGCCAGCTTGGCCTCATTCCGGGCTGCGAGGGCCACCGTTGCCCCGGCCCGCGCCAGCTCCAATGCGCAAGCCCGTCCGATTCCCTGCGATGCTCCGGTGACCAGCGCAATTCTCCCCTGCAAACCTGCCATCGTTCTGCGTCCTCCGGCACGGCAGAACTCCTACTCGCCGCGCTGATTCCCAAAAGCACATTATAGGTACCGGATCGCCACGGACCGTCGGCACGGCTGGTCGTCGCGGATCGATTTGCTGGCAAAATTGCGTTTCAGATTTTCGGGCTGATTGGATTTCTGCTGCTCCTGCGCTGGGTTCTGGGAAGGCGGGATTCTCCGCGAGAAGCGCGAGCCGCGTAATCGTCCTATGCGGAGGGGAGAGCCTGGGCTGGAATGCGCTGACCCCTGCGCGCTGGAGCGACCAGTTCCGGCGGCCACAGATAGATCGCCAGGCGGCGCGAGTAATGCAGCACCGGCTCCTGAGCCGGCAATTCGATCCCCATTGCCTCGGCGAGGTCGTTGCGCTCGATCTCCGCCTGCGCATCCTCGAGCGGCCAAGGGACATGGTGCACACAAGCGCGCACCACTTCTCGGGCCCGATTCGTGGTGAACAGGTAATAGCGCTCGGTGAGGAAGTACTCGAGCGATCCAGCGCGATTCTCTGCCAAACGCCGCGTCGGTCCCAGCCCGCGGTAACGCGCCTGAAAGACGACCGGCCTGCTCGCAAATCGCCGCTGGCTGTAGAACTCGAATTCGCGCTCGGACCGCTGCTCGATCTGCATCTTCGCCCAGTAGTAGGGCAGGTGGTAGAAGAAACGCGCGGTGGCGACCGCCATCAGGTTGGCGCCGTCGAGCGAGAAGAAGTAGACGCCCTGCGTCCCGGTATGCGAATCGCGAACGTAGGTCCGAAGGTTCAATTCCGGCGAACTGCGCGCGCCCGGGATCGAAGGCATGCCACGCACCTTGATGCGATCCATCCAGAAGGGCACGACGCCGAGCCATGCCACGCCCTGGAAGGTGTCGACCTGGAGCCCATCGGGGAGCAGTTTGGCGATCTGAGCGACGGGAGCCTGCCAATGCGCGAAGAGAAGATCATTCCAACGCTGAGTCATCGCCCAGCGTCCCGGCGGCAAGGGCCGAGGGCGCTGCGACGTGCGTACCTTGATCTCCCGCATGGGGCCGCTGCCTCCTGCTCTTTTATGGATTAGATGCCGGCGGTCGGGCCGGAGGAATTTCCGAACGCCCCTGATGACGTATTCTGTTCGCGAGCCCACAAGAATGTCCAGTGAATCTTTTGTCCCCGTCAGCGCCCGTAACCAGACTGAAGTGTACGCCGTACATGGCGCCGATCCCGAGGTTCTGGCCTATGCCATGGCCAAGTATTCGCGCTCAGCCCTCTCGATGCGCGAGTCGCTTGCGGAAATCAGCGCCCAACGTGCCGAGCAGTTCCTGAACACCTTTTATTTTCAATACGGCCATCGATCGATCGCCGATCTGGCGCATGTGGCGTTCGCGGTGGAGAGACTCAGCCTGCTGGCAGCGATTGTTTTGGTCGACGAGCAGCGATGGGACGGGCAGGAGCGGTCAACGCGTTACCAGAACTTCCTCAAATCGGGCTGGTATTTGCCTGAATTTGGATCGGATTCGGATGCCAGCTGCCTGTACGAGCGGACGGTTGAGAACCTGTTTGCCGCCTACCAGCGCACCACGGCGGCGGTCTTGGACACGCTGCGCCGGCGAGTGGCGAAACCAGAGGCGATGAAGGCCGAGGCCTACGACCGCACCCTGCGCGCCCGCGCCTTCGACGTGGCCCGCTACCTGCTGCCTTTGGCGACGAATACCTCGCTGGGTCAGATTGTGAATGCCCGGACCCTCGAAACGCAGGTGTCGCGGCTCCTCTCGCACCCGATTGCCGAGGTGCGGGACCTGGGGCAGAAGCTCCGCGATGCCGCAACCGGGCCTGCCTGGAACGTGAATGCCAAGGCGGGGAGCGCATTCGTCGAGAAACTCACCGATCCTGCGCTGGTGGCCGAAGCCGAGCAACTGCTCACGCGCGAAGTCCGGACCGCGCCCACGCTGGTGAAGTATGCGGAGCCGAACCAGTATCTGATCCAGACGCGGAGCATCCTCGAGCATGCCGCGCGGGATGTGATGAAGGGTGCTCCCATTGCGGCTGCGCCGGTTGTCGACCTCGTCGAGCGCACGGAGTCGCTTGAGGTGGAGCTTGCGGCCACGCTGCTCTACTGGGGCAGCGACTATTCCTATCGCCAGGTTCGCGATGTGGTCGCCGACCTGCCGGCCGCCCGCATTTGCGAGATCATCAACCTCGGCTTGCAGCATCGCGGCCGTCACGATGAGGCGCTGCGCGCTTTTCATGCGGGCGCGGCATTGCGCTTCGACATCCTGATGGATATTGGGGGATTCCGCGACATGCACCGGCATCGCCGCGTGACACAGATCAAGCAGGGATTCACCGCGGTTCACGGATACGAAACGCCGGTTGTGGGCGATCTTGGCGCGGATGTCGACCTGCTGGAGGAATCCGGCGCGCTCCGCGATTATCGCGTGGCAGTGGAATCGGCGCACGGCGCGAGCCAGAAAGTCGCGGCAAGCACCGCGCCTGAAGCACCGCTTTCGGCGCTGTATCTTCTGCCATTGGCGACGCGCCTTCGCTGCCTGTTCAAGATGGATTTTGCGGAAGCCCAGTACATCTCAGAGTTGCGCTCCGCGCCTCCGGGGCACTTCAGTTACCGCCGCGTCGCGTGGGAGATGTACCTGGCCGTGCAGAAGCAATATCCATCGCTTGCGCGGCACATTCGCGCTACGGATTTCACGAAGCCTATTGATCTGCTGCAGCGGTGAATGGTGGCCGCCACCGGAGGTTGTTATGCGCGAGCCCGCGGAACACCGTTCCGGCCAATTGAACGAGCCGCAACGGCGCCGGCTCATGGTCACCTGCAAATACATCGACGGCCTGCTCTGCGAAATTGAGAGCGCATTGGAATCGGCCAGGTCGCATTCGCCATTCCCGCGCTACGTAGTCGATGTGACTCCCGCGCAGGCACGCCATATTGAATCGGAAATCAGCCGGCTACGCGATGAACTGCTGCGGTTTCTGGCGTGGCAGGAACTTGCGCCCCAGCCGCCCGATATCCCGGTAACGCGCTCGGTGCTGACGGATTTATCGTTCATCGATAACGCGGTCGAGGAGTTGAAACCGCGCTACATGCGCGGCTGCGGGCCCGTTCCGGAAGACGCGTTGGAGCCGTTGAACCAATCGATTCGCGGATTGCAGGCGATGGTGCGGGACCTGCAGGGCTATATACGGCATGAGGTGAGAGAGGAGCCGAAGGGCTGAGTTGGTTGCAAGACGAGCTGGATTTAGAAGAGCTTCTCTAAGGGGCTAAAGCCCCGCATGTTGAGCGATGATCGCGATGTACGGGCTGAAGCCCGTACCCTTCGGCTCAGTCGAACGCGCTGCGGCTCGACTGAAGGTCGCCCCACCGACGAAGACCTGTCGGCGGAGACCCAGATGAAGTCCTGCCCTTTCAAAACAAATGCAACTGCGGATCCTTCGGCTCACCACCTCCAAGCTGAAAGGCGCTTGGGGCCCCGTTCACTCAGGATGACAACACGTCATGAAAGTGAGGCCAGGATGTACGGGCTGAAGCCCGTACCCTTCCCGGAAGCCGCATCCTTCCCCCGGAAGCCCCCGGACCCTGCAAAGACAGGAGCAGATCCTTCGCTCCGCTTAAGCACCCAGGAGCTGGCTGCTAGAAGCTAGCCTTGTTTGATGTCGGTCGCTTTGTTTTTCTGGAAGGTGACGGTCCACTTCTTGCCGGCTTCGTCATAGGTGACGGTGCGATCGCCCTCCGTTTGCCCGTCTACCTGCATCTTCTGGCCGACCGCCATGCGCGCTTCCAGTTCGCTCATTCCGGGCTTCACCTGGTGCGCATCGATGGCTGCCCACACATCTTTCGGCCAATAGTCATAGACCTTGTGAGGATCGTCGTAGAAGAACAGCATGTCGGTGTAGTACTGCTCCTGGTTTCCTTCGATCTCTCCGACGGGCGTCGCGTACTGGTCCTTGCTCCCGGGCATGGTGAACACTACGAGGGCTTGCCGGGTTCCGTGGGAGATGCCGTCGTCCAGGCTGGCCGGCGGAGCGGCCTTAATAATTTTCTTTATTTCGAGCGCCTGGGCGGAGGGGATCACGCCTTCGCGTTTGTTGAATTCCACGCGTCCGCCCGCGTAGGGAAAGTAGGGCATGGTGTAGCCGTTCTTCATCCACACCGTAGTGTCCGTCAGGCGATCGAGATCTTCGAAGTGCTGCGGGAAGTATGCCTTCATGACGACGAGGTCGTCTTTGCTGAGGGTGTCAGTCTGCGTGTTCTGCGCTGTCACGCCGGGATTCTGGCGGTGTTTCCAGACCGTGTAGAGATAGATGCCGCCGATCAACAGCGTCAGCACTGTCGGGATCAGGACAATTTTCCAGGCCTTCACGTGCCCTCCCATATGAAGTGGTATGACGGACCGATGCGCCGGGTTGTCTCAGTCGGCGCTCAATTCTTCAGGCGCACTCTGCGAGCGCAAGGCGTTGGCTGTCAGGGCGTCGGCCTTCCACAGCGTCGGGAACATGCCCGCCCAGCCGGCTGCCACGACGAGAGCGCCCACGCCGCCGACCAGGGTGGCTCGAACCGCACCCCACCATTGCGCAGTCAGTCCGCTCTCAAACTCGCCCAGTTCGTTCGATGCGCCGATGAAGAGCGAGTTGACGGCGCTCACCCGCCCGCGCATCTCTGCCGGGGTGGCCAATTGCAGCAAAGAGCCACGAATAATCACGCTGATCATGTCACCTGCGCCGCCGACGCAGAGCGCGGCCAGGGAGAGCCAGAGGTTCCGAGACAGCCCGAAGACGACGGTCGAGAGGCCAAAGATCGCGACCGCGACAAACATCCGCTTTCCCGCTCGCCGCGTTAGGGGAAACCGGGCCATGAGCAGCGACATGGCGAGGGCGCCCACGGCCGGCGCAGCGCGCAGCATTCCCAGGCCGCGCGGGCCGGTATGCAGAATCTCATTGGCGAAGATGGGCATGAGGGCCACGGCACCGCCGAGCAGGACGACAAACAGGTCGAGCGAGATCGCGCCGAGCAGAAGGCGCGCGCTCCAGACATAGCGGAAGCCGGCGAGGAGCACCTTCATCGATGCGGCGCGATGCTCCATGCGGCCCAGGCGCACCTGGAGGCTGCCCACGAGGTACAGGAAACAAGCGAGGGTACAGAGCGTGAACGTATAGACAATGCCTGCGCCTTCGAGCCGCGTGCCGGTCCAGATGCGCTCGAGCGGGAAGGTGTAGAGCAGTCCGCCCAGCGCGGGGCCCGAGAAATTCGCAAACTGAAAGATGGCGCTGCCCCAGGTGACCGCGTTGACGAAATGCTCTTCGGGAACCAGGTGAGGAACCAGTGCTGAGCTGGCGGGGCCGGAAAACGCGCGGCCCGAGCCGATCATGAAGAGCACGGCATAAATCGGCAATACGTTGTGCAGGCCTTCGCGCGCGAACTCGATCAGCGTGAGCGTGCAGACGACTTGCAGCGAATAGCAAATAAGGATCACGTGACGCCGATCGAAGCGGTCGGCGGCATGGCCGGCGGGCAGCAGGAACAGGAGTCCGGGCAGGAAGAGCGCGAGCCCGGTATAGCCGAGGTCGATGGCGCGATGGGTGATGGAATAGACCTGCCAGGCCACCGCGACCGCCTGCGCCTCTGCGCCCAGAATCACCGCGCTGCGAGCCAGCTGGTACCGCCTGAAGTCGCGCGAGGCAAACGCCTCCAGGCCGCGCCTGGTTGGTTTGAGTGGCGGGGAATCCATCTGTTGATTAGGGTATCCTGCCGGCCTTGCGGCAGTCTCAGCGTGCCAGACCGCACATCGCACCGACCGTGGTGCCGCTATTCTGATTCTTGGACCCCGCCTCTCCACAACGTTCCGCGCCCGGCCACCGGGCCGCTGCCGCTGTCGCACTGTGCGGCGTTTGCGCGTTTCTTGAGCTCTATTGCACGCAGCCGCTGCTGCCGATGCTGGCGCGGCTTTTTCACGCGTCCAAGACCGGCGCTGGGATGACGGTCTCTGCCGCCACGCTTGGCGTAGCGATCTCCGCGCCGATCTTCGGCGCGCTCACCGAGCGCCTGCCGCGCAAATCGGTCATCGTGTTCTCGCTGCTCGGCATTTCCGCGCCTACACTGCTGGCCGCCACGTCCACCTCGCTATCTCAGCTTGTTTTCTGGCGATTTCTACAGGGCATCACGGTTCCAGGCGTCATCGCCGTGCTGATCACCTATATCGGCGAGGAATGGCCGCCGGAGCAAGTTGCGCTCATCATGAGCTTCTATGTGAGCGGGACAGCACTCGGCGGATTCACCGGCCGTATTACTGCCGGCATTCTTGCCGACCGGTTCAATTGGCGCGTGAGTTTTCTCGTGCTGGGAGCAGCCTCGCTCGCCGGGGCTGCGGCCGTCGCGGCATGGCTGCCGCGGGGACGACGACGCACAGCCCAGGCTCCATCGGGAGCAGATCAACTCGGGCGAATCTATCAAATCCAGGGATTGTTTCGCATCCCGCGGCTCATCGCCACGTTCGCGGTCGGATTCAATGTGCTGTTTTCGCTTGTCGGCGTCTTCACCTGGATCACGTTCCACCTTGCGGTGGCGCCGTACTACCTGTCGACCACGGCGCTCAGTTCGCTGTTTTTCGTTTATCTCGTCGGTCTTGTCGTCACCCCGGCTGCGGGCTTCCTGATCACGCGCGTTGGGTTGCGCGCCGGCGTCGGAGGCGCGATCTGTGTTTCGATTGCAGGCGTGCTGCTGACGCTGGCGCCCTCGCTTACGATCGTGATCATGGGACTCGCGCTACTCTCGAGCGGAGTCTTCATTGCGCAGACCGCGTCGCAAAGCCATCTTCGCGTGGCTGCTCCGGCAGGAACGCGCGTGACCGCGGCGGGACTCTACCTGACGAGTTACTACCTTGGCGGAACCGCTGCCGGCGTGGTGCCCGGCGCCTTCTGGAGCCTGGGGAAATGGCCGGCGTGCGTGGGCTTCATAGTCGCGATGCAACTGATCGCCCTGACGATTGCGCTCGTTGGATGGCGAACGCGAACTGGGCAACCGCCAGCAGTCTCTGCATCGTGAATGCCGGGGGACTAGCCGCACGATTTATCGGGTGAGTCTGCTGGCGTCACTTGATTTGCGTGGCGGTTTGATACGCTGTATCCCAGATTTCCTGCACCTTCGCGGGCGCAGGCGAATCTAAGACCCTGTATGCCGGTTTTGCCGAAAACCTAAGAAATCAGAAGATTCGCGGCACAAACGACAGCGTGCAATCTCTTCCCTGAACCACTGAACAACCTGTTTTTACCCAAGGAGCCTGTTTCTTGGCTAGCTCGAGAACCCTACCTTCAGGAGCGATGGGCCGACGCGAGATCGAGAAGCCGGCTGCTACCGTTGTTGCGCCAACGACCGCCTGGAAGCCGCGCGTCAATCCGTGGCTGATCGCCATGACGGTGGCACTGGCGGCGTTCATGGAGGTACTGGATACCTCGATCGCCAACGTTGCCCTGCCGCACATTGCCGGAAGCCTGGCCGCGAGCACCGATCAAAGCACGTGGGTCCTCACCAGCTATCTGGTTTCGAACGCGATCGTGCTACCGCTCGGCGGCTGGATTTCGAGCCTCATGGGACGGCGCAATTTCTTCGTTCTCTGCATCCTCATCTTCACCGCGGCCAGCTTTTTGTGCGGCGCCGCGCCGACTTTGCCCATGCTGCTGCTTTTCCGCGTCATCCAGGGAGCCGGGGGCGGAGGAATGCAGCCGATGGCGCAGGCGATCATGGCCGACTCGTTTGAGCCGCACAAGCGGGGACAGGCATTTGCGCTTTACGGCCTGGTTGCCGTGCTCGCGCCGTCGATCGGCCCCACGCTGGGAGGCTGGATTACCGACAATTTCTCGTGGCGCTGGATTTTCTTCATCAACATTCCGGTGGGGATTCTGGCTTTCTTTCTGGTGACGCGGCTGGTTGAAGATCCGCCGTGGATCAAGCCCGATCGCTCGCGGATTTTCAACATGGACTACATGGGGCTGGCGTTCCTCACCCTTTCGATGGGCGGCTTGCAGATCATGCTCGACAAGGGCGAGGAAAACGACTGGTTTGCTTCGGGGTTCATCCGCTTCTTCGCGGTTTGCTTTATCGGAGGGCTGATCTCGCTGGTGATCTGGGAATGGAATCACAAGAGTCCGCTGATCAACCTGAAGCTTTTCCGGTTTAAGAATTTTGCAATCTGTTGTTTTCTGATGATGCTGGTGGGCGGCGTGCTGAACGCGAATACGGTGCTGCAGCCGCAATTCATGCAGGAATTGCTCGGCTACAACGCAACGACGGCAGGGCTGGCCCTGACGGCCGGTGGCATTGCGCTGGTGATCATGATGCCGCTGGCGGGATTCGCAACCGGCAAGATTTCGGCCCGCACGCTGGCAGTCTGCGGATTCATTCTGTTCGTCATCACCTTCCGCATCGCGGCTAATGTGACCACTCTGCAGATGAGCTTTGCCCAGGCATCGTGGCTGCGCGTGGTGCAGATGTTGCCCCTGCCCTTCTGCTTTATTTCGATCACCAATGCCGCGTATGTGGGCATGCCCAAGGAGGAGAGCAACCAGGTCGCGGGACTCATCAACTTCGTCCGCAACCTTGGCGGCAGCATCCTGATCGCTGTAACCAACGCGCAGGTGACGACCCGCGCCATGTGGCACGAGGAGCATCTGCAGAACGCTATGCTTCCCAACCTGCCCGGGTACCAGCAACACGTCAACACGTTATCGGGGTTTCTCGGGAACCACTTCGGCAGCACGAACGCAGCAGCGATGGCGATCGCGAATATCTACAACCAACTCAACCAGCAGGCCCAGATGCAGGGCTACCAGGATGTCTACATGGAGCTGTCGTGGATGTCGGTGGGGCTGATCGCTCTCTCGTTCATGCTGAGCAAAAACAAACCCGGCGAAGGCGGGGGCGGCGGCGCGATGCACTGAGGCTGGTGTTCGGAGAGCGCTTGCACGCCCGGAGAGAAAGACCAGAAGCAGATGCTTCGCTACGCCCGGCCGTGCGACGCAAGGTCGCACGGTTCCCGAAACTGCGTTGGTCACGATGACAGGCCGGGCGGCGTATGACGGCAATCAGCCTGAGATGATGAGCAAGCCTGCCGCAAGCAGCTGCTCGGTTAACCGATCGAGCGCCTGCCGGTACTTGTTCCCCACGGTTCGAGTGCTCATGCCGAGCAGCGCTGCGGTCTCCCACTGCGTGTAATCCTGCAAAACGATCCGGGAGAGGATTTGCTTTTCAAGGCTGCCAAGGCGGTCGAGGCATCGTTCCACGTCGAGGACGAAGATCACGGCATCCTCGAATGTTTTCGATGCGCGGCTTGAAACCATGCCGCGGGCCACGGGATCGCTGAGGATTGAGGGCGCGCGCCCCACATGCAGCGAAGCGTATAGATAGCGGCGAAGCATCTTCTCAGTGTGCTTGCGATAGAAGGCCAGCTCGACGTCGGTTGGAGGTTCGAACGCTTCTTCCTGTTCGATCATTGTTCGACGCAGATGCACGGGCTGGGCGCGATGCGCGGTTGGCGTGATTGGCCATGGTTCTTCCAGACTGCTCTGCGCCCAAATCTCCGGCAAAAGAAGGGCCGCGCTCATTCGACACCTCCGGACGCGACGGCGACCGCCCAGATATTTACAAGCGGCTTGCGCTTTGCGGGTCCGCGCCTCTTTCGGGTTTCGGGCGAAGCAAAGTCTTTCAGCCTGGTCTCACATGCATGGCAATAAACAGTCTGCTCAGACTGCGCTCGATACCAGAGGCAACCGCAGCTCTCGCAGACTTTCAGTTGTACGCGCGTTTCCATTGATTCTCCGTGTCAGGTCCCGGCCCGCAGCATTGTTTTGCATGCGGGATGATAAGAACCGGGCCAGCCTGCGCGGGATTCTGTCGTCCCGCTTTGAAGGTGCCGATCCGGTTCTCTGTAAGGAGTCATGTGGTTGTCGCGCAGATCTGGAATGGCTCGCACACGCCTGCGCAGGGCCCCGGGAAAGGGACCGCGATTTCATTTGAGGAGGCTTGGAATCGTATAAGACCGATGAAAATGGCCATCGACGGGGCAGACTACCACCCCGGTAAGTTGCGCCGATGAACAAGATTCCTCGAAGATTTCTATCAAGCTAATGCGAGATACAGTAAGGCCAATTTAGAGCGATGACACTTTCGCGTCAATCTATGCTGGAAGAATTCCTCCCCTGAGCTTCCCATCCTCTGTCGCGCTTGCGGGAATGCAGGCGAATTCGTAGTTTCCGTGCTGCTGTCGCAAAAATTGGACTTATTCGGTCCTATGGTGCTGGCGGAATTTCCACAAATGAACTTTACCCAGATGCACGACAACCTCCGCGCAATCTTACTGCGAAGAATTGAGCGCGGAACCTTGAGCGTCACACTGCTGGCGCGGCAAATCGAGAAGGCGCCGTCTCACATTTCCAACTTTCTGCACGGTCGCGGCAATCTCTCGAACGAAACCATGGATCTCATTCTCATTGCGCAGCATTTATCGGCCGAGGACCTGCTGCCGGCGCGGAATCTCTCTGCCGCGATGCGCGGCGACTCGATGCCCATTGCCGTGGTCTCGCATCATGTCGCCATGTTCGAACCCATTATCCGCGACAGCGCGTGGCAGGACGCGCTGCTCGTCTCCGCGGTCCTGCTGGAGCAGTTTCGCACGGGCGACACATGCCAGCGCGGGCAGTGGGACCGGTTTGTCGCGGTGCGCCTTTCCGCGCTCGATGCGGCGCCGATGGACCCGCTGATTCTTCCTGACGCTACGGCCGTGCTCGACCGCCATTACACATCGTTCCAGCCTTATCGAGGCAACCTGCCAACGTTGTATGCGGTGCGCGTGGGTACGCGGCTGGTGTTGCGCTACGTCGACTTCATTGACGGACGGCTGGTGCTTCGACCGCGCGAGCTGGCATTCCCGGTTCGGCTTCTTGAGGCAGAGCCCGGCAGAAAGCCGGACGATCTGATCGTTGGCCGCGTTGTGCTGGTGATGAATGAGGCGTGAGCGAGCGCCTTGATTTGCTCAGCGGGTCCGGCTTCAATCGCAGAAGAAACCATGACCACCCGATCGCCGGATGATGCTTACTGCTCGTCGCCCATGTACACGCTTTCGAAGCGCGTGAAGCGCGCGTTGAAGTGGAGATATACCGTGCCGGTCGGGCCATTTCGCTGCTTGGCAAGAATGATCTCCGACTTGGCTTTCTCGGCCTCCGACAGCTCCTCGGTGCGGTTGTAGTAGGCGTCGCGGTGAATGAAGGCCACCACGTCGGCATCCTGCTCGATCGAACCGGACTCGCGGAGGTCGCTGAGCATGGGCCGCTTGTCGTCTCCGCGGCGCTCGCTGGCACGGGAGAGCTGTGAGAGGGCTACGACCGGCACTTCCAGTTCTTTCGCCAGCGCCTTCAGGCCGCGCGAAATGGCCGAGACCTCCTGGGTGCGGTTTTCGTAGCGTTTGCCACCGGCCGAGGGCAGGGTGATCGACATAAGTTGCAAATAATCGACCAGCACGAGGTCAAGGCGGCCGGCATTTTGCCTGAGCCGGCGAGCCTTGGCGCGCATCTCGGCCAGCGAGATGCCGGCGCTGTCGTCGATGAAGATGTGCGACTCGACGAGCTGTTCGAGGGCATGCTGCAGCTTTCCGTGGTCCTCTTTGCCGAGAAAGCCGGTCTGCAATCTGCGCTGGTCAACTCCGGCCTGGGACGCCAGCATGCGGCGCAGCAGCGACTCCTTGCTCATTTCGAGGCTGAAGACGGCGACCACAGCCTTGCTGAAGATGGCCGCGTTCTGGGCGACATTGATTGCCAGGGCGGTCTTGCCCATCGAGGGGCGGGCGGCAATGATGATGAGCTCGCCTTTTTGCAGGCCGCTGGTCATGCGATCGAAGTCGGTGAATTCCGTGGCGAGGCCGGTGACTTCGCGGCTCTCTTTATAGAGATTGTCGATGCTGCCGAAGGAGTTCTGGACGATGAGGTCGAGGCCCTGCAGTCCGTGCGAAATGCCTTTCTCGCTGACCTCGAGAAGCTGCGTCTCGGCCGCGCCCAGCACTTCGAGCGCCGTCTCGCTCTGGTCGGCCGCGCGGGCAATGGCCGCCGAGCAGATGCTCATCAGCTTGCGGAGGAGGCTCTTGTCCTTGACGATGCGGATGTATTCGTCGATGACGGGGCGGAGCGGCAAACCCTCGGTGAGCGAGGCGAGATAGGCCACGCCGCCCACGCTTTCGACTTCCTTGTAGCGGGAGAGCTCGTTGGCCAGCGTGACGATGTCGACGGGACGCTGGGAGTTGACCAGTTCGCTCATGCGCAGGAAGATGCGCCGGTGCGAGTCGAGCGAAAAGTCGTCGGGTTCGAGCTTCTCCGCGGCCTCGGAATGGGCTGCATTATCGAGCAGGATGGCGCCGAGAATGGTTTTCTCCGCGTCGATATTCGCGGGCAAGCCCGCGTCGAGGGTAAGGTCGGGGATGGAAGCCATACCTCAAAGTTTAGGCCGTTTTGGGTCTCGCTCCGGGGTGTGAATCTCGGCGGGTTTATGTGGGAATCGAGAAAACAAACGCCCGGCGCTCAGGGAACGCCGGGCAATCTCTTGACCTTATTTTCGTTTCTTCTAATGCACTTCTTTATGGCACCACCTATGGCCCCCGGCCGTCGTTACACTCAAATTTCAAAGGCGGCTGCGCCTGATCCCACCTCTACTCCGAAACCATCATCTCCGACGTGCTGCTCAGGGTGATGCTATGAACACCCACGAGCGGGATCGCAAGCGGGAAAGCATAGGTGACCACCACCTTCACCGCATTGCCTGGCTGGTTGCACGCGTTCCCGTTCGCATCCGTGGCCGTTGTGCAGGCCGTGGTCCAGGTGTTGCCTGGGGATCCGCTTGGGCTCCACCATGTTGGTGTCACGGTCATCTGGCTCGCATAAGGAAATCCGAGTCCCTGCACATAGGTCTGGAGTGGATTGCCGGCTGTCGCCGGGCCCAGGTTGCAATCCTTAAAGCTGGCGTTGACCTGGCAGGAAAGCGAGCCTCGCACGATGGCGTAGCGCGTGGCCTGGCGGGCTGCTTCGGCAGTAAAGTTATACGCGTAGAGGCACATGCACATCTCGATGATGCCGAAAATCAACGAGAACAGGACCAACGTGGTGATGGCCATCTCGACAACTGTATTGGCCTCCTCGGCGAGCAGCCTGGCATTGCGGCCCGCGGTGATGCGAGCGAGTCCGGAGGGTACCGCGCGGAAAGAATTCCATTTCTTAGGGCGCGGATGCAGTTCTGTGGCGTTGGTGATCTTTCCGCCTGTCATTGCAGAACCATCTCCTGTGCGAATCCATAAAAGGTGAACGAGGTTGGCAAGCCGGGCCACCCGATCAACGGCGAGAATGTCATTTTCGTCTTGACGCTGACGGTAGAAAAAATCGTTGCGCCGTTGCAATAGCTCGTTGCACTGTAAGTGCTGCCATCGGAGCAGGCATTGGTTTGCGTGGGGAATCCGGAATCAAGGGCTACGCTGCCTCCAAGATTGAAGGAATCGTTCTGGATTGCGGTCGTGACTCCTGCGGTGTCGGACTCGTTGCCGCCGTTCATGGCGGCATATTGTGCACCTGCGCGTGCCGAGTTCTCGACCTCGATGGCAACGAACGTCGCCCTAGCGAATTCGATCGCGCCTAACAAGATCAGGAACAGCAACGAGCACGACAGGCTGAGTTCAACGAGCGCCTGCCCCTCTTCCCCGGCCAGGGCGCGGTTCCGACACATTGAAAAGCCTCCTCGAATCATTCCGGCCACCTTTCACTCAACAAGAGTAACCTTCACTCAACAAGCGTAACTTTCGTCAACGGAGTGGTGCTCGGGTTTGCGTCACTGTAGTTATCGGTAAGCGTTACAGCGCTGTTCGAATCAAATTGATAGGCTATGACTGCCGCAGCCTGCACGCCTCCGCCCTCATCCTGAAAGAATACGGCTGTCCATGGTGCGTAGATGATTCCGGTGAGGTTCCCACTGCCGCTCCCGAACTGAAGCTGCAGGCACGTGGGCGCGGTAATTTTCATGGAATTGGCGGCGTTACCGCAGCTGACCTTGGTGTTCGTCTGGGGCACCATAACGGCGATGCCGTTGTAGGTGCCCGAGGTCGGCGCGGTGATGTTGAGGGTGGCGTTGCCCTGCGAGAAGCCGCCCTGCTCGACGTCGAGCGTACCGCCGTTCACATTGACGGTCCCGCTCAACGTGACGCCGTTCTCAAACACGTAGAGCCCCGCTCCCAATGTCGCACCGTTGATGGTCACTGCGTTCGAATAACAAACACTGCTTCCATTCCCCGGTCCTGCGACGTTGCCGGTGATCGACGTGGCGCTCGAAGTGCTGCCGCACGATCCCACTGTTGGCGGTCCCTTCAAATTTTTGAAAGGATCGGCGAGCGGGTTGACGCCGCCGCTGACCGGAGCTCCGGGGTTCTTTCCGCATTTTCCCGAAGAGCTCTGCTGACCGACGATATGGAGAAAAGGCGCCTCAATGCTGGCGCTGCCCTGTACACAGGCTGCATCAGGGCTCTTGGAGTTCACCTGGATGCCGCACTTGGGGGCAATAAGGTTGCTGTTGCCCTTGATGTAGAAGGAGTCGTCGTCGGTAGGATCGAGCACGTACATGCAAGCTTGCGAAGGCGTCGTTCCCGCAACTGCGCGCGCTCCCACGTTCACCGTAGGGAGGCCAAACATGCTCATAAACGTGGTCGGGGTCGAATGGATGACCTTGACCTCAACATATCCGGAGCTGGTGTGGTAGCCATCGGTCGGCGGATTCAGGACGGTGACGTCTCCCGAGGCAAACCCGTTATTGGACGCTGCCGTGTCGGCAGTACCGGTGACGTCGACGGTTGTGGCGTATTGCAGATTCATGGCGCCGGCAATGGCGGCAGAGTCGGCCGCAGTCTGCGCCCGGCGCTGCTCGAGAAAGAGCGTGCTGATATCGACCGCGAGCGCAACACACGCGAGCAGAGTGGTCATGCACAGAATCGTAATAGCCAGGACCTGACCGCTCTCACTTTTCTGAATTCTCATCCGCATAAGTGGCTCCTCGTGCACCTTGCAAAACCGGGCGGGGATACCGGCGATCCAGGTGCCACATGGGATTCTTGAACCGGGGAAATCGCGCACGAACAGTTGGGATCTTTGTTGCGGACCCAGGGGACAGAGATACAGCGATGGCAGCAAGCGACCCCAACAAAACGCAGGTAGGAGAATTGTGCGTGAAAAGCCCCGTTTGTTCAATACACTTTGCCGTGCTCTTCGGGCGGCCGACAATGACACTAAGATGTTAATTACGTTATAGTTACCGAATCTCGATGGGGCAAGATTACCATTTTTCGAAGCGGATGGTTACCTGCGGGGAAGCCGCTACCGCTAATAGGAAATGACCATCTGCGAGGTGCTGCTCACGGTCAGTGTTCCCTGCGTGGAGAAAGGAATGGCGAGGGGAAATGCGTACGATACCTGGACCTGGACAGCATTGCCCACCTTGTTGCATGGATTTCCGAAAGCATCGGTCGCTGTAGTGCAGGAGGTGGGCCATGTGGTGACGCCACTGGAATCGACGCTGGGTGAATACCAAGCAGCGGACGCGGTGATGCCGCTTGCGAACGGGAAACCGAGGCCCTGAATATACGTCTGGACGGCGGAGCTTCCGCCATTGGTAGGTCCGAGGTTGCAATTTGGAAAGGATTTATTGGGCAAGCAGGAGTATTCGCCGCGGATGATCGCGTAGCGTGTTCCTTCGCGAGCCGCCTCGGCGACAAAGTTGTAGGTGTAGAAGGCCATCGACATCTCGATGATGCCGAAAAGCATAGCGAAGAGAACGGTGCTGGTCAGCGCCATTTCGACGAGCGTACTGCCCTCTTCCGCGCGGCGAACCGCAGAGTAAACCCGTTTCAGCAAAGTTCTGGTCCGGTTGAAACGGCCGTACTGCGAGCTGTCATGCGTCATGGAAGCTTCTCCCTACTCAATCCTGCACTTCAATCCAGCACTTCTTCCTGAGCGAATCCATACATTGTGATCCCGCCCGAAAGCCCTGGAAGTTGAATGAGCGGCTTAAAGGTGGTTTGCGTTTTGACCGACAGGGTGGTGATGGGCCCGGCCGGAGCGGTGCAGCCTCCGCTGTACTTGCTGCCGTCGGAGCAGATTGTGGACGATGTTGGAAAGCCGGAGCTGATGGTCACCGTGGTCCCAAGATTGAAGGAGTCGTTCTGGATCGCGTTGGTCATCCCGTTGGTGTCGCTGAGGTGCCCGCCGGTCATCGCGCCGTATTGGACAGCAGCCCTGGCTGCGTTGGAGACTTCAATGCCGGCATAGGTCGCACGCGCAAATTCCGCGGCACCCACGAGAATGACGATCAGCAGGGGCATCGTCAAGGCGAGTTCCACCAGCGCCTGTCCGTCCTCGCCGCAGCGAGACTGCGCTCCCGCAGCCAAACTTGTAAAGAACGCTTTGATCATGGTGTGTCCTGCCTATTCGACCAACTCGACCATGTTCAATGGCGAGGTGGGATTGTAATCACTGTAACTATCGGTGAGCGACAGCTGGCTGTTGTTGTATACATCCCACGCAATGATGCCGCCCGCCTGCACGCTGCCGCCCTCATCCTGCAGATACACTGTTGCCGTGGGCGCGTAGATGAGTCCATCGAGGCCTTCGGCGTTGGTGCCGCCTCCGGTTGTGGAGTTGTTGCTGCCGAACTGCATCTGCAGGCAGGGCACCGCCTTCAGGCTGGAGTCCTGGCACGTCGCGGTCGTATTGGCCGCCGGCTGCATAATCGAGATCCCGTTGTAGGTGCCGGACGTCGGCGCCACAGCGGTCAACCCGCCATTCTGGTTGTTGAACGATCCGCCGTAGATATCGATGACGCCGCCGTTTGCACCAGAGGGAGGTCCGGACGAGCTCAGCGTGGTGCCGGCTGCAACTCCGACCCACACGTTGCCGGAGATATTCACTCCGTTCTCGAAGAGATAGACGACGCCGGCTCCAACGTTCAGGGCCAGGTTGGTGGACGACCCGTCCAGCGTTGTTGCGGTGGGCTTGCCCTTGGAGTCGACGGCGTTGAAGCAGACCACTGGAGTTCCGCTTGAG
The DNA here is from genome assembly GCA_035308825.1 of Occallatibacter sp. Lineage (GTDB taxonomy): Bacteria > Acidobacteriota > Terriglobia > Terriglobales > Acidobacteriaceae > Telmatobacter. The sequence goes on from DATGFX010000069.1 coordinate 115,558, forward strand.
TTTTTCGAAGAGGTAAGCGTGGTGGTGGAGGTGACGTCAGCCGCCGTGACCGTATTGGTCGAATTGCAATCCGTCGCGGGATTGGGCCCGGTGAGGCCATTGAAAGGATCGGCGATCGGTGCGGCGCCGCCGTAAATGGGAGCACCGGAATTCTTGCCGCATTTTCCGCCTGTTGACTGACCGCCCACGATACTGATGTAGGGCGCATCTATCGTCGCAGCTCCCTGGTCGCAAAAAGCCGAAGCGTTGGGAGAATTGACATCGATGCCGCACTTGGGGGCGTTGATGGTCGAGCTTCCCTTGACCCAGAGGGCATTGCTGCCGTCATCGCCTTTTTTCTGTCCGTTATTCAGCACGTACATGCAAGCTGGAGCAGGCGTGGCGCCGGCTACAGCCCTGGCTCCGACCTTGACGGTGTTGAACGAGGTCGTCCCACGGCTTAACATGAACGAAAATGCCCCCATAAAGACGGTCTGGTTCGGCTGGTTGATCACGACTTCCACATAGCCCGCGCCGGTATGGTACCCATCCGCCGGAGACGTGCTGACTTGAATCTGTGTCGAGTCGGTGACTCCGTTTTTCGAGGCAGCGTTATCGACAACGGTGGTCACATTTGCGGTTCCGTTGTAATGCTCCTCCAACGCTCCGGCAATGGCGCCCGCATCGGCGGCGATCTGGACATTCCGCTTGGCGCGGAAGAGCAGGCCAACATCGACGGCTAGAGCGATACAGCCCACAAGCAACGTCATGCTCAACACGGTCAGCGCAAGAATCTGGCCCTGCTCGCCCTTCGTGATTGTCATCATCCGCATACGGACTCCTTACGCACGTTCCGGATCGGGTTTGCTCCGGCCCCCGACCTCCTGTGCCCCTGTGGATTTTCCCGGCCGGCCCGCGCAGCGCCGGCTATCACCAGCCATTGCCTGCAGTGCGCGGCATGTCGGCAAATCATTGTGCTGAATCAACTTCAGCGATTGGGCACCCCACTGCCCATGTTCTGAATACAAGTGTCCCTGGGTCGTTTATTATCAAGGTCCCCGGATGCCATTTGCAATTGGATAATGGTTCTAAAAGGTACTCTGAGGTAACACCTAAGTACCGGCGAGGGACGCCCCAACGTGGGATTCGTCGGATTCGAATCCCGCGGCAGAAGGTACCGGCCGGTTTTTGGAATGAAGGCCGGTTCCCGGGCACCAGATCAGCTTCCGGCAGGACGCCAGCGGAGAACCGGCTTGCGGGCTGCCGAGACTTCATCGAGCCTGCCCACCCGCGTCGAGTGGGGAGCCATCTTGACGACTTCCGGGGTTTCCTCGACTTCGCGGGCGATGGACCGCATGGCGTCGATGAAGAGATCCAGCTCTTCCCTGGATTCGCTTTCGGTGGGCTCGATCATCAGAGCCCCGTGCACGATGAGCGGAAAGCTGACCGTGTAGGGATGGAATCCGTAGTCGATGAGCCGCTTGGCGATGTCGCCGGTCTTCACGCCCCGGGCAGCCTGCTTTTTGTCAGAGAAGACGACTTCGTGCATCGAGGGCGTCTTGTAGGGGAGATCGTAGACATCTTCGAGCTTCTTGCGGATATAGTTCGCGTTCAGGACCGCGTCCTCGGTCGTCTGGCGCAGGCCATCGGGCCCATTGGCCATGATGTAGGCGAGAGCGCGAATGAACATGCCAGTATTGCCGAAGAACGCGCGCACCCGGCCCACGGAGTGAGGGCGGTCGTAGTCCCAATGCAATTGGCCTCCCGTTTTCGTTTCCCAGGTCTCAGAATCGAGACCTGGGGCACCCAGGTTCGCGGCTTTCTTGCTCCCTATGTCCCGAGTCCCTGGTCCCTCGGTTCCTGTCCTTCTGGTGAGAACCGGCACCGGCAGAAACGGCTCGAGGAATTGCTTGCACGCGACGGGACCCGATCCTGGACCACCGCCTCCATGCGGGGTCGAGAACGTCTTGTGCAGATTGAGGTGCATCACGTCGACGCCGAAGTCGCCGGGCCGCACCTTGCCTACGAGCGCATTCATGTTGGCGCCATCCATGTAGAGCAGCGCGCCTTTGGCGTGGAGGATGTCGGCGATCTTGTGAATCTCGTTTTCAAACACGCCCAGCGTTGACGGATTGGTGAGCATCAGCGCCGCGGTGTCCTCGTCCACCTGGCGCGCGAGCGCATCGAGATCAATGCCGCCATCGGGATTCGACTTGAGGTTTTCGACCTGGTAGCCGCAGATTGCGGCGGTGGCGGGATTGGTGCCGTGCGCGGAGTCAGGGATCAGGATTTTTTTGCGCGGATTGCCGCGCGACTGATGCCATGCCCGCACAAGCAGGATGCCGGTGAACTCGCCGTGGGCGCCGGCGGCCGGCTGGAGCGTGATCGCGTCCATGCCGGTAATGTCGAGGAGGGATTTCTGGAGCAGGTCGATGATTTCAAGGACGCCCTGCGCGAGCACGTCGGGACGGTAAGGATGCGCTTCGGCCAGGCCCTCGATGCGCGACACGAACTCATTGACCCGCGGGTTGTACTTCATGGTGCAGGAGCCAAGCGGATACATGCCGAGGTCGATGGCGTAGTTCCATGTGGAGAGGCGCGTGAAGTGGCGGATGATTTCGATCTCGCTCAGCTCGGGCAGCTCCGCTGCTTTTTCACGCTTTGCGGAGCCCAACAGCTGGGCTGGGTCAACTGAAGGCACATCCAGCGGCGGCAGCTTGTAGGCTTTTTTGCCCGGCGCCGATTTTTCAAAGACGAGGCCCTCGTTCTGGGTGGGGTGGGTGCGGACTTTGCCGATGGAACGATTGATGGTGGTCTCTGCTACTGCCATTCTTGAACCCTCGTGATTTGTCTTCTCTTTGTAACAAGGGCACGGCTTCAGCCGGGCCGCAAATGGTCACTCAAACATTTTGGGCTTTAGCCCCTGCCAACCTTCGCTTCTGCTTTCTTGTTCGTGAGATAGCTAAAACAAAATGGAAATTCGTCCGCGGATGACGCCAACCCTGCTTTCACAGGATTTTGCGCGATATATTCCCGGTGTTTTTCAAAACTCGCGCGGTTCGTCACCTGTACTTCGGTGAATCCTCTCTGCCAAACCTCGCCTTTGCGGCCAAATTCGTGTGACATCCGATGCGAGAACCTGCCTTTGATCAGCTGCATCGCTCTCTCGATGGTCATTTCGTTGCCCAGGGTCAAAATCAGATGCACATGGTCCGGCATGATCACGAAATCGCGCAGTTTGAATTTGCGCTCGACGACGAGCGAACGGAGAACATCGATCAGCAGATTGGCATTTCGTCCGGATTGCAGAAGGCGCCGCCCCATGCTGATTCCCGTCGTCACGAAGAAGGTTCGAGACGGGTTCAGAATGTTGACCGGAATGGCATTGCGGGCCGGATGCGCCATGGCAGGGGCTAAAGCCCGTCCTCCTTTTATCGTTCTTTTCGGCCCGGCTAAAGCCGTGCCCTTGTTACAAAGCTCGTAGATTCTCGACTCCGAATCCGTTGCAGGGGCTGAAGCCCTCTTCTCCTTTTATCGTTCTTTTCGGCCCGGCTAAAGCCGTGCCCTTGTTACAAAACTCGTGGCTGTGTTGGTCCGGCTGAAGCCGTGCCCTTGTTACAAAGCTCGTGGCTCGGGTTGGGGCTTCACGCCTCCACCGGGCTGGCGGCCAGGGCTCTGGCTGCGGCGTCGATGGTTGTGCGGGGCATCATTTCCGTTGCGCACCACAGGGTCGCGTTCTCAAGCTCCGGATACCAGCGGCTCAACTCAACACCGCCCACAATCTTCTCGTCCATCAGGCGCTTTTGCCAGACTGAAGGAGACTCCGCTGTCTCGAGCACAAATTCATGGAACCGCGGAGCGCCCTTGAAGCGCAGCTTGGCGCCGGGCTGCGCACTCAGCGCCTTCGCGGCATACTCGGCTTTGGCCAGGTTGTGCTCGGCCAGCTCGCGAATGCCTTCCTTGCCATACACAGTCAGGAAGATCGTCGCCATGAGCGCGACCAAAGCCTGATTGGTGCAGATGTTTGATGTCGCCTTCTCGCGCCGGATATGCTGCTCGCGCGTCGACAGCGTGAGCACGAATCCGCGGTTTCCGTTGCCGTCCACGGTTTGGCCGGCCAGCCGACCCGGCATCTGGCGCAGGTATTGCTCCTTGGCCGCGATCACGCCGCAGAACGGACCGCCATAACTCAGCGCGACGCCAAACGACTGCGCCTCCATGCTGACGATATCGGCCTCGACCGGCGGCCGCACAACACCGAGAGAAACGGCTTCGGCGATCGACACGATCAGCAGCGCGCCCTTCTTGTGCGCGATCTCCGCGATTGCGGGAATGTCTTCGATCACGCCGAAGAAGTTCGGGCTCTGCACCAGGACGCCGGCCGTCTCTTCGCTGACCGCGGCCTCGAGAGCTGCAAGGTCGATGCGCCCCGTCTTCGCGTCATAGCCGACTTCGGCCGTGGCCAGGTCGCGATGCTGCAAGTAGGTTGCCAGCACTTCGCGATACTCGGGATGCACAGTGCGCGCGACGACCGCCTTGTGCCGCCCCGTGACGCGCATCGCCATGAGCACAGCTTCAGCGGCGCCGGTCGAGCCGTCGTACATGCTGGCGTTAGCCACGTCCATGCCGGTGAGCTCGGCAATCATGGTCTGGAACTCGAAGATTGCCTGGAGCGTGCCCTGCGTGATTTCAGCCTGGTAGGGCGTGTAGCTGGTCAGGAACTCGCCGCGCTGGACGAGAGAATCGATGATGACCGGGCGGTAGTGCCGGTACGCGCCCGCACCAAGAAAGCTCGCGTAGTCGGTGGCATTCTTTGCGGCCGCAGCCTTGAAGTACTCCACGATCTCGCTCTCGCCCATCTGCCGCGGAACGTGGAGGTCGCGGTCGAGCCGGTACTCCGCAGGAATGATTGAGAAGAGGTCGTCGATGGACTTGGCGCCGATCTCGGCAAGCATCTGCTCGCGTTCCGCCGGCGATTTGGGTAGATAGCGCATGTCAGCTTCTAGCTCCTAGCTTTTAGCCATTGCTTGTACCGGCGGCCGATTGGAAAAGCCGAACGGCCTGACCAGTAAATGATGCAGCGTTTGCGATGTGGCTCCTGTTTCCCGGCTTGAGCTAATGGCTGAAAGCGAAAGGCCAGGAGCTGGAGACTGGAACCTATGCTCCGGTCTCCTCACTCACAAACTTCTCGTAGGCCGCGGCGTCAAGCAGGCTTTCCAGCTCTGACGGATCGGAAAGCTCGACCTTGATGATCCACGCATCGTGCGGCGCCTCGTTGATCTTGTCGGGCGAGTTCTTCAGTTCCTCGTTCACCGCCGTCACCTTGCCGCTCACCGGCGAGTAGAGGTCGCTGACGGCTTTCACGCTTTCAACCGAGCCGAAGGTCTGGTTGGCGCTCACCGTGTCGCCCACTTTTGGGGCGTCCACATAAACGATGTCGCCGAGCGAGTTCTGCGCGTAATCGGTAATGCCGACGGTGCCGATGTTCCCATCGACCACAATCCATTCATGCTCTTTGGTATAGCGGTAATTTGCTGGATAGGCCATTGGCGGGTCCGCTCCTTCGAATTCGATCGCACAGCGAATCCTTAGTGTAAATCGTGCGGCCACTCGATATTCGCTGAGGAAAAGCAGGCTACCGCGTGTTGCGGCCGGCGTCCGTGACAGCGCTCACGAAGTCACTTGGATGGTCCAAATCCCGCATACGGCTTCAGCGGCACGAGGACGTCGATGGCGAGCATGCCGGCTTTGAAGATGGGCAGGCTCTCGCAGGCGCTGCGCACGTCGGATTCACTTGCGGCTTCCCACAGGATGACGGCGCCACCGCCATCGCCGCGCCCCCAGATGTGACGCAGAAGGCCTTCGGCGTACAGTTCTTTCACCCGCGCGGCCTCGCGGCCGATGAGGTCCGGCGTGAAGGCTTCCGGAGGAAACGCGTCGGTGCGTCTGCGCGAAATCGTTAAAAACTGCATCGCTCCAGCCTCTGGTCCTTGGTCCTGCGTCCCCGTCCGTTCGAATCACGGACCACGGATCACTGTTGAAAGAACTTCCCGTGCCTGCCATTGGCCCAGGGATTGTAGTGCGCGGCGAAATCGGCGCGCGTCTTCACCGAGGGATGGTTGTACTCCCAGAATTCGATGATCGGGCTTGGATTTGGATCTTCGAGCCACGCCTCGCCGAGCGCGTTGAATCCTACGACAGCCGTTTTCTGTGGATCGGGCACGAGGCCGTGAATGGCTTCCTGGCCGTAGACGTCGGCCTCGTGCTCGAAGTGCCGGCTGAACGTATTGCTCGCGGGATCAAGCACAAAGCTGGCCACTGAAATCGTGAAGAGCAATACCACAAACCCGGCGCGGCAAGCCAGCGGCTCGGTTTCGCTCAGGCCCCAGCGCGTGCCGAATCGCCGCGCCAGCCATCCTGCAAAATACGCGCACGCCCAGTAGACAAAGAACAGGCCGATGGCAAAGCCGGTGAGCATCTTCGGGATGTGTCCCAGAACGTAGTGCCCGCTTTCGTGCCCGAAGACAAACATCACCACGTCATCAGGAACGCGCCCGGCGGTGGTATCCCACACCACGATGCGCTTGGTTGAGCCGATACCGGTGACGTAGGCATTGAGCCCGTTGGTCTTCACGCTGGCCTTCATCAGGTACATGCGGTTGGGCGGGATGTTGGTTCCAGTTCGCTGCACGACTTTTTCGAGCTTCGCGACCAGGTCGGCGTGATTCTTGCTGAGCGGCTCATATTGGTTGAACAGCGGTTCGATGAGGGGCTCGCCGAACACGGCCAGCATCATGAGCGGCAGCGTGACGAGCCATACACCCAGCCAGTAGCGGCGCGGCCACTTGCGCACGATCCACTGGAAGAGCAGCATCACCAGCGACCCGAACAAGACGCTCAACGCGAGCGCCTTTCCCTGGTCGCCAAACCAGCTTCCCCACCCCTGCACGCTGATCTGGTAGTTGCGGCTTACCTGGTGCATGAACATGTCGAGCGGCAACTGCGCCACCGCAAGGATCACGATGAAGACGGCGAAAAACAGCAGACCTTGCAGCCACCGCCTCTGGAACACGCGCTTCGCCCACGCTTCAAGCCGCGCCGCAATGCGCGTAGCCAGCAGCAGCCAGAGAACGGCGATGCCCCAGAGAGCGTTGACGAAATAGTCGATGTTGCGGATGTGGCTGAGCGCGATTGCTTTGGCCATCTTGTCGGGCGGCAATTGATAGGCCTGTTGCGCGGAGGGCTGATTCGCAGTGGCCGCAGGCTGGGCAATATTGGGTGCCTGCGCAGCCGCAGTGCGAGCCGTGCCGACCGCCATGATCAGCACGAGAATCACAAGCAAGATGGGCCAGACCTGAAAACGCTCGCTTCCTATCCGTGCAACGCCGAGTCTGAGACAATCAGGGTACAGAGCGTTCAAACTGAGCCCTCCCAATCTATGCGGAAATTTCATTTGTCTGCTCCCGTGCGGACTTCTTACTTGCCGTACCAAATCTTATGCGCACTATTATCTATTGCGCTCCTGGCGCCCTGCGCAACGGCCCAGCAAGAGAATCCAATCCTACTCGATGCCATGACTGCCGAGCTGCAGCGCGCCTTCACGTCGCTTGGGCATCCCTTGCCGGGTGCGACCGATCCTGAAAAGCAGCTTCCACCTTACTTCCTGAGCTACTCGGTGAGTGACGCGTCGATTGTGAATATCCGCGCGGAATTCGGCGGGATCGTCGAAAGCAGCAACAACCGGCTTCGCGTGGCCGACGTCCAGGTACGCCTCGGAGATCCCAAGCTCGACAACACCCATGGCGACCACCGCAGCTCCGCCGTGAACAGCATGCAGCTTCCGCTTGGCGACGATCGCGAGGCCCTCGCGCGCTCCCTCTGGCTCGCCACGAATACCGGCTACGGTACGGCCGTCGACAACTATCTGCGCGTGAAGACCGAGGCCCAGGTGCGCGCCAAGGAGGAGGACACATCGCCTGACTTCAGCGCCGAGCCGCCGCAGGTTTCGATTCGGCAGCCAGCGCCGGCGGTAACGATCGATCGCGCCGCGTGGGAAAGCCGCCTGCGCGATCTCTCACGCGTATTCCGAGATTACCCCGATGTCTATCGCAACATCGTGGTGCTGACGGTGCAGAACGAGACGGACTACTACGCGTCCTCTGAAGGCTCGCGGGTGGTCGAGCCGCATCTCAGCGCGCGTCTCGTGGTGCTTGCGGCCACACGTGCCGACGATGGCATGGACCTCTATCGCGATCAAACTTTCGAAGCTGAGACCATCGACGGACTGCCTGCGCAGGCGGATCTTGAAGCTGCGATGCGCCAGCTCGGCAAGAGCCTGGAAGCGCTGCGGAAGGCTCCCGTCACCGAGCCGTTCGATGGTCCTGCGATTCTCTCCGGACGCGCCGCCGCCGTCTTTTTCCATGAAGTTCTCGGGCATCGCCTCGAGGGGCAGCGCCAGCGCGGCGACGAAGAAGGCCAGACCTTCACCAAGGACATCGGCAAGGACGTGCTGCCCAGCTTTCTCTCGGTCACGGACGATCCCACGATCACGAAATTCGGGAGCACCTGGCTAAGCGGCAGCTACACGCACGACGATGAGGGCGAAAAAGCGCAGAGGGTCGAGCTGATCCAGGACGGCGTGCTCAGAAACTTCCTGATGTCGCGCCTGCCGATCGCGAGCTTCAGCGCCAGCAACGGACACGGCCGCGCACAGACCGGCCGGATGCCCACCGGCCGCCAAGGCAACCTGATTGTGACCTCGACCAAATCTGAGCCCGAAGCGGAGCTTCGCAAGCAGCTCATCGACGAAGCGAAGAAAGAGAACAAGTCCTACGGCCTCTACTTCGAGGACATCTCGTCGGGCTTCGCGGTCACGACGCGCAGCTCGCCACAGGCGTTCCAGGTGATTCCGCTGGTGGTGTATCGGGTGTATGTGGATGGGCGGCCCGATGAGCTGGTTCGCGGCGTCTCGATCGTGGGCACGCCCCTTGCGGCGCTGAAGCGCATCGTGGCGACCGGTGACAAGCCTGAAGTCTTCAACGGCGAGTGCGGAGCCGAGTCGGGCACGGTTCCTGTGAGCGCCGTGGCTCCCGCGATGCTGGTGAGCGAGATCGAAACGCAGCGCCAGCCGCAGGGGACTGCGCGCCCGCCGATCCTGCCGATTCCGAAACAGGGATCAGCGGTCAGGGATCAGGGATCAGCCGGGCAGGGAGAGAGGCGATGAGACACCTGCACTGGATCGCTCTTTCTTTGCGCATTTCTCTGTGCGTCGCGGGGTTGCTCGCTTCCGGTTCTTTGTTTGCTGCGCAGACACCGACTCGGGCGGACGCGGAAAAGGATCCCGTCCTGGCGGCCATGCTTGCCGAACTCGATCGCAGCATGAGCCAACTGCAGCTTCCTGGATTTCAGAAGCCGTTTTTCATCGAGTACCGCATGGAGGATGTCGAGGACTTTGAAACGCGCGCGTCGTTCGGCGCCGGTGAAGGCATGCAACACAGTCATGCCCGCATCGCCCGCGTGACGGTGCGGGTAGGCGACTACAAGACCGACAGCTCCGGCGGGCGCGGCGATGGCGCCATCGAGCTCGCCGCTCTGGGCGACGATCCCATCGCGCTGCGCTCCGCGCTCTGGTCGGTAACGGACCAGGCGTACAAAAATGCGCTTGCAGCGTTCGCGCAAAAGCAAGCCGCGCTGAAGCAGGTGCAAACGCCGCCCAAGGCCGACGACTTCAGCCACGAGAAACCTGTTGTCTCGCTCGAGGCTCCAGTCGCGCTCCATGTGGATGAACATGAGTGGAACCAGCGCGTCGCGCACGCAAGCGGCCTCTACCGCGCCGATCCGGCTGTGAGCGCAACCGAGCGCATCGTCCAGTACTCCACGGCGATTTTTCATGCGCGCGCTGTTACCACGCGCATTGTGAGCAGCGAAGGAACGATCGTCCGCAAATCGTCGACCAGCTATCAGGACAGCTTTGGAGTAGGCACGCAGGCGGATGACGGAATGCGCATCGACCGCTCGTATGCTTCGACTGGCCCGGCGCTCAGCGACATCGATTCGGCGGATGTTTTCACGCATCATGTGGTGGCGCTGATCGCTTCGCTTTCCGATCTTCGCAAGGCTCCCCTGGTCGAAGACGAGTATCACGGTCCGGTCCTGCTTAGCTCCGATGCCAGCGCCGACACGTTCCGCACCCTCCTTGCCGGCGCGATGATTGCCACGCGCCCGCCACTCGGATCCGAAGCGCGCACCAACGGACCCTTCGCGAATAGCCTGCACACGCGCGTGCTGCCCGACTTCCTCGACATCACCGATGATCCAAGCCTCAAATCGCTTGATGGCAAAGGCCTCATCGGCGCGTACGACATCGACGACGAAGGCGTGGCGGCGCAGAACGTCGGACTCGTAACAGGGGGGAGGCTGGAAAACTACCTGATCGGCCGGGAGCCGGTGGAGGATTTTCCAGATTCGAACGGACATGCGCGCGGCGGCATCACGGGACCATCGCGGCCGACTATTGGAGTTCTCAAGATCGAGGCCAAGGAGACCCTGAGCGACGAAGAGCTGAATCGGAAGCTGCTCGATCTGGCGCGCGACAATGGCGGAAAGAGCGCCTATTATGTCGCCACCATGGGGCCTGGGCTGTCGCCGCGCCTGCTCTACCGCATCGATGCCGACGGCAAGCGGCAACTCGTCCGGGGGGCTTCGCTGGATGATCTGGATCCGCGCGCGCTGCGTTCCGGCATCGCCGCGGCCGGCAAGGATCTGTGGATTGCAAATTATTTCGGCGATGTGCCAACGACGGTTCTCGCACCGGCCGTCCTTCTCAACGACCTCACCATCCGCCGCGCCAACGAAAAGAACGAGAAGCTGCCGTTCTACCCGCCGCCGGAGTGAAGCGCAGCCGTTTGGAAAACATCCCTCAGGGGCTGAAGCCCGTACCGTTCACCGGAAGCCCGTGCCTGAAGGACTAGGGACTGAGGGACCAGGGACTAAGGGACCTAGCGAACGAGGGACCAGGGACTTAGGAACTATGGACTAAGCAAGACCGCCTGATGCTTTATTCGCTGCGTCCTCACTTCTTTTTCCACGCACCGACGATGGCGCCGATCAGCATCATGCCGAACAGCCAATAGCCGGCGTTGATCGCGAACAGGCTGAGCGGCCGCACCTCAAAGATGTACTCGGTCGACCACGTCGTGCATTCAAAGCCCAGCCAGAGCAGCGCGGCCACCTGGATGCCGCGCAGAGCGGTCTGCTTGCCGGTTAACTGCGTCACGCATGAGATGGCCGTTGCCATAAGGGCCGCCATCACCAGCGCCGTTCCATACTGAACAGCCGGATTGTATCCCGCTGCGCTCATCAGCCACTCGCGCGTGCGCCCGATCCCGTCGAGCCATTTCTGGAGAAAGACGGTGTACCACAACGCCTCAAACGCAAAACACGCGATCGCCGCCACGGCAATCGCGAAATAGTTCTGCCGCACCCGCTGCACCTGTCCTGCCAGGACTCCACTTGCCATACGTCCTCCTTACTATGTGCCCATTCACATCGATCGCGTGCCGCACGCGTCCCGAACAGCCTGCGCATCCGCATCGAGTGAGTTTTGCGCGGCTCTACTTCCTAGTTCTGCATCCCTTTTCCCTGGTTCCTCGTTTCCTGGTTCCCTGCTTCGTTGAACCGGAATACAACTCCGCCCACGGGGATATCGATCTCGTGCAGCGGGTCACTCAAACCGACATGCAGTTTCGATCGTCTCGGTTTTTTGAAGTAGACAAAGCCCTCCGCGGATGTTCCCTGGTGAAGCGTGGCGCGGCTCAGATACAACTGATCGGGAGTGACAACGGTGCCGGCCCCGGATGTGGCTTGATCCTGCCGGGTGGCCACATCCTCGCGACCCGCCGCCTCGTTGGGGTCGGGCTTTCTCATGCGTCCCAACTTGGCCGCGCGACTGCTGCCAACGGTTTGCGTGGGTCCGGAGGATCCAGGCCGGCTCGGGGTACCCAGCACATCCGTTCCGCCGGCCTGCAGAGCCCGGATCTCCTCGCGCCGGCGTTGACTGATCTCCGCACCCTTGTCGTAGAACGAGAAGCGGGTGTTTGCCGGGTCAGAATAGAGAGCGGAAAACTGCCTGGGCTTCACCTCTGTTTTCCCCGGCCCAAAGTGGCGCACCAGCACGAAGACCCTGAAATATCCGTCGCCTGTGCCCACTGGATCGCCGACGGCAACACTCGTCCCGCCAAACGCGATTTCGCGCATGGCTCTACCTTCGATCATCGCCGTCTTGCAATGCTTCGCATCGGCGCGATCAAACGCGATTGTCTTGATCTTCACGGGCGGGGCCTGTCCGGCCGCAAAAACGCAAACCAGAAGAAGGAGACCAGCCGCTTTCATCTCCTCTCACCTCTCACACAATCTGATGCGGGTCAGCATACTCCAGCTAACCGGCCGGCTGCGAGGCCGGAGCGACCGGGTTGAAGCGGAACACAATTCCGTTCACCGGAATATCGATCTGGTAGAGCGAATCCTGGGGACCGACCTGGAGTTTCGATCGCTTCGGCTTTCTGAAATAGACGAACCCCTCAGCGGATCCCCCCTGGCGCAGCGTTTTCCGGCCGAGATACAAGTCTTCCGGTTTCAATGCTGTTCCGGGCCGTGACGCGGCTTGTGGATTGGAACCGTCCGCCATCACGTCGTTGTAACCGGGATCGGGTTTCTTTGTGTTCTCGAGTGGCGGCCGGCGGACCATGCCGCTGCTTGAGACCGGACCGGAGGATGGAAGGCTTCCAGCGTCCTGCGGCTGGTCAGCGCCTGCGACGCCTCGACTCATGGCGTCCTGCTGGGCCTGGCGCATGGAGACTTCGGCCAGCTTGTCGTAAAACTCAAATCTGGTGTGCGCGGGGTCGGAGTAGAGCGCCGAGAAGTCTTTCGGCTTCACTTCCACTTTGCCCGGCCCGAGGTGGCTCACCTGGACAAAAACGCGGTAGTCCCCATTCGCAGTGACCACTGGTTCGCCGACCGCGATGCTTGTGCCTTCATGAATCAGTTCGCGCATGGGCCTGCCTTCGATGGTCGCCATTTTGCAATGTTCCGCGTCGGAAGGATCGCAAGCAACCACGTTGCTCGGACCCGGAACCTGCGCGGCGGCCGAAACGCAAGCGATAAATAGGAGAGACGTTGTCTTCAAGCGGTTTGACCTCGCAAAGACCAACGGGCCTCAGGATACTCCGATGGGCGGCAGGAAGGACAGACTCTGTCAGCTGAACCGGAATACAACGCCATTGACCGGGATATCGATCTCAAACAGCAGGTCGCGAGCGCCCACATGCAGCGTTGATCCTTTGGGTTTTCTGAAGTAGACCATTCCTTCGACGAAGCTGCCCTGGCGCAGCGTGACCGCCGTCAGATAAAGCTCATCGGGGTTGACGGCCGTTCCGCGCGACGACGCGTTCTGTTTTGCCTCTCTCGCCGCTTCTTCATTGCGCACCGGGGCATTCAGGTCTTCGTTTCTCATGCGTCTCAAACGGGCCTGCCGGTCATTGTCGTCGACGCCAGGCCCCATGGAAACATCTGCGGGTGTTCCGGCGTCCTGTTGCAACCCCGCTCCCACGATGCCCGCGAGCGGCGCCTCCTCATGTTTCGGCTGGCGGCTGACCTCCGCGGATTTCTGGTAAAACGTGAATCGCGTGCGGGCTGCGTCCCCGTAAAGCGCAGAGAATTCCTTCGGCTTCACACGCGCTTTGCCGCGTCCGATCTGCTGCACCCTGACAAATACGCGGAACTGCCCGTCGGGTGTGCTCACCGGAAGCCCGACCGCAACGCTGGTCCCTTGGAAGATGGATTCGAGCATGGGCCTGCCTTCGATCATGACCGTCTTGCAATGTTCGGTATCGCCGCGATCGAAAACGATTACCGGCGCCTGGCCGGCAACCGGAACGGTGAGAAGAAAAAGGAGACACGACGGCTTCATCTCCCGACCTCAATGGGCGCCAGCATACTCTCACTGAGGCTGGAAAGGACAGTGGGGCGAAGGGGGCGACGGGACCGAACTGGCACGCTTCTCTGCAGCCGAACTATGATGCGGGTGCCGAAAGGAGCGGATCGCGACGAGTTACGTCGAATAAGTGGAGACCAAAGTACAGGGGCTTCGATGTCGGAGACGGGAATGTTTCCGGGGGGCAATCTCGGATGAGAACTGGAGGCGTGGCGGCCATTGCGTTGTTCGCTTTGCTTCTCGGCGAGGCGCAAGGAAGCCGCGTCTATGTCGGCGGCAATCTTTTTACCAGCGGCGGGGTTCTTGCATTTCAGTCTGCCCCTGCCGCGGCCAGCCTGCCCACGTTCGATGCCGCGACCATCAAGCCGCCCGACCCAAAGGCGCGATTCCTGGTGTCCGGTTTCGAGGGCCAACCCGGCGGGCGCGTTTACTTTGGCGGAAATGTCAGGATGCTCATTCAGACCGCGTTCAAGCTATATCAGGACCAGGTCTCCGGAGGTCCGGACTGGACGGGATCGCAGTGGTTCGTCATAAACGCCGTGCCGCCTGACGACTCGCAGTCGCGACGGATCGAGGTGCGCAACGCTAACGCAACGCACGAACAGCGCCTTATGCTCCAAAGTCTGCTGCGCGACCGCTTCGGATTCAGGTTCCACTTCGAATCGAAGCAAGGTGAAGTCTATCTGCTTACGCGCGGCAAAAAGCCGCTGCAGCTGAAATCACCAAAGAATCCCACGGCGGATCCAAGGGCCGTGGTGTGGGCGAAGCAGGGCGGTATCGCCGATGGAGAAGCGACCGGCACCAACACGACACTCGATTACTTTGCTGAGCGCCTCAGCGAGAAGCTGCAGCTTCCTGTCTTCAATCAGACAGGGATCACGGGCTCGTACGACTTCTATCTGCCGCCCTATGATGCTGAAAACCACGACATTCTGGCCGCGGTGATCGAAGTTGTGAATCGTCTTGGTCTCAAGCTCAAGCGCGGACGAGGCTCTGTAAAGACACTGGTCATCGACCATATCGAACAACCGTCAGCGAATTAGTGCTTCGCACCCTTGAAGGCGAAAAGGCGACCACCGTTTGCATCTTTATTCTTCATGGGACATATCTGGGTGTCCGGTTGCGGGGCGGGTGTAGAGTGGAAGAACCAATTCCCCGGACAATTCCATGATCAAGAAGCAATTGGTTTTCGCATTTGCGCTGCTGCTGCTGATACCCATTGTCACCATGGCGGGGGGAATGCTCTCCAGCCTGGTGAATCCTGAAATTGCGGCAGGTCATCCGAACTACGCGCGGAACTGGCACCTGCTGAACGGGCTGAAGATCGGGCTTTTTCTGGGTTCGATCGCGATTGATGGAGTCTTGTGGATCGCTGCGTGCTTTCTGGTGATCCGCTCGAAGAGGCGGTCGCCGCTATGGCTGGTGCTGGCCATCCTGGGACCGGTGGGGTTCGCCATCCTGGCAACGCTGAACGATCGGGACGCCGCGGAGGCGGGCGGATATGCGCAATTCGTGCGCGGCATGAACTGGTTGGTGCGCGGCTCCTACGAAATTGGGACCTTCGTGCTGGCATGGGTGCTCGCGTATCAGGCGATGCTCCTCGGCCGCGAAGTGATCATCCGGTTCGAGGCCATTACCCAGGGAGTTTCGGTCGCGCAAATCCGCGATATCCAGAGCGCCTCGTCGGGCATGTGGGCCTTCGGCGAGGCAATCGAGGTGATCTACCTCGTGGCTCTTCTCTACGCGCTTCGGCCTCTTGTCTTTGGCGTTGCGAGCCATGTGGCAACGAGAATGAAATCGGCCGCGGCGGGCTGAGAGCGGGAAAACGGAATGCGCATTGTTCGATACATCGCATTTGTAGTTGCCGCGCTTTGGATCTTTTCCATTCTCTGGGCGGCTGACTATTGCCGGGTCCACGGCTGCTCAGGCGTAAACGGGAACAACATCGACGGTTTTCTGCTGGCCGCTGCGCTGGCTCCCATCGGGCTGCCGGCGCTGATTTGGAGCGTGTTCATTCTGATCGGGACGATTCGGAGAAGAAGAAACAGGTGATGCTCGGCGATGCCGACTTGAGATGACCATGCCAAACCCTCGAATCTCCGGTGGAGTTGTACACGATCTGCCGACCGATCTTCGCAAGGCACTCGCGGCAGACGCGAAGGCACTGGAAGCTTGGGAAGACATCACGCCTCTCGCTCGCAATGAGTGGATCTGCTGGACCATCTCCGTCAAAAAAGATGACACCAGGCGGCAGCACGTCGAAAGGGTGTGCTCGGAGCTGAAAGAAGGGATGCGGCGGCCGTGCTGCTGGCCCGGATGTCCGCATCGATGAGCCGCTGATTCGGGATGTCCGTCGCGCTAATGTCGCCACTCACCCCTGCAAAGCTCCGGCGGTCACCAAGAGCTTGTATCGGTTCTTGCCCTGATCTAACCTCGGAGCGATTTCCACAGCCTCGATTCCAGCGGAGACCGCTATGAAAACGCTGATCCTCTCTTCGATTTGTCTCGCCTGCCTCCTGAACACGGGCGCCATGGACGCACAAGCTCCCGCCACCACCGATACCACTGCGCCCAGCTATGACATGAAGGCCCAGGCCCTTCTTGACCTGCAAGCGGTGAATCAGAAGTGCGTGCAGCTCGCACAGGCGCTGCCGGGCGACAAGCTCACCTGGCGTCCTTCACCCGATACACGGTCGTTCGCCGAGGTGTTTCTGCATGTCGCCGGAGAGCGCTACGCGATTCTCAGCTTGATGGGCGCGGTTCCTCCCGCAGGATTCAAGCCCCGCGACTTCGAAAAATCGACGACGGACAGGGATCGCATCGTCGAGAGCCTGAACCAGTCGTGGGATTTCGCGAACAAGACGATCAACGGGATGAGCAATGCGGATTTCGCGAAGCCGCTGCCGAAACTGGGCCCGCAGGCCAATGACGGCGATGTTGTGTACATTCTGGTTGCCGACGCGCACGAACATCTCGGCCAGTTGATCGCCTACGCGCGCCAGAATGGCGTGACGCCCCCCCTGGACCGTGGAGGCGCAGAAAAAGAAGGCAGCCGCGGCGGCAGGCAAATGACTGCGGGGCCGTTTGGGCGCATAGGACTCCAGGCTGCTCGCTCGTGCATCCCTGCTGAGAGAACAAGAATAGGTCCTATCATGCAAATCACTTCACGGCTAACTCCCAACGGATGACTCTTGCTACTGTGCGGTCTCTGTGACAGGCTTTCCGTAGAGTCCGGAGGCCAAGCTCGTTGCGCCGTGCCTGTTTCGTTCTTGCATTGGCACTCATCCCGTTAGCCAGTGCGCCTCGCGATCGTGCCCAATCGATCGTGACGCACGGTGCTGGCGGACCGGCGCGTCTCGACGGCCCATGGCTTCTCTATGAAGGCGATCCTCCCGGCGGCGCATCCGCTTCTGCCGATCGTCGCCCGGGGAAGCCCTATGAGCTCGGCAACGGTGGCACCCTCACCCAGGGCGCTCAAATCGTTTGGCTTCGCGCCACCGTGACGCCGGACGAACAGCTCTCCGATCCAGCTTTGCTTGTGAATCCCAACGCGGGCGATTGCCAGGTGTTTGTGAACGGGCAAAAATCTGCCGACTGTAGCAAATGGCCGCGCACGACAAATTCCGCGCGTCGCTGGCTGCTCGTGCATTTGCCTGCCGGAGCGGCCCAGATCGCAATTCGCATCGTCGGACCCATCGGCGGACCTGCGAGAATCCCTCGCCGCGGCGACGTACTCTTCGGCAACGCGCTTACTCTCGAAGCAATACGAACAGCCACCGACGCCAATCATTTTTACCGGGGGCTCCCAGAAGCGCTGCTCAGTTCGAGTGAACTTCTGGCCGCCGTGATCCTGCTGCTGATCTTTTATAACGACCGGCGCGGAAGGGGGTACCTTTGGTTCGCCGCATTCCTTTTGCTCGATGGCTCAATGTCGCTGGCGGCGGTCGTCAAGAACGTATACCCGCTACTTCCGCGCCCGACCGGTTACCTTACGGACGCTCTTGGGATGATCGGCCGCTATGCGCCGCTGGTTGGATTCATCGCGGCCTTTACGGGAGTCCGTCTCAGCCGGTGGATGCGCGGTTATCAGGTTCTGCTGTTGGCAGTTCCGGTGTTCATTAGCCTTCCCGTGCTCAGTGAAAAGTTCGCATGGCTGCCTCAATTCCCCGGTGGGGCCTTTCCCACGCTCCTGCTCGTCGTCCAGGTGCCGTTTATTCTCGGTTCCCTGGGCTTTCTTGGATGGAAATGGAGACGCGGAAACCGAGAGGCTGGTCTGCTGCTGCCCTCATTTCTGCTTGCGAGTGCTTTCGAAGTGCTGGGAATCACCCTACCCTCATTCAGAAGTTTCCATGTCGGCCGCTTAGCCTTTGATTATGACGACTTGTCGATGTTCTTCTTCCTGGTTTCGATTGGCCCGGTCCTCTTGTTTCGTCACCGGCGCATTACTCTCGAACATGAAAGGGCCACAGCGGAGCTCGAAGCGGCGCGTGACATCCAGCAGAGGCTCGTTCCCAAATCGATCCCCGCTCTTACCGGCTGCCACATTGAAGCTGCTTATCTGCCCGCGCAGGAGGTTGGCGGAGACTTCTACCAGATCCTTTCGCGGCCCGGCGGCGATATTGTGATTGCGGTGGGCGACGTGAGCGGCAAAGGCCTGAAAGCCGCCATGACCGGAGTGCTGGCGATCGGTGCTCTGCGGACCCTCGTTTTTGAAGGACTCGAGCCCGCCGCGATCCTGATGCGCCTGAACGCCGAGTTGGTGCGCGCCGGCCACGACGGCTTTGTAACGTGCTTCTGCGCAGTGCTCGATTCAGGCGGCAAACTGCGCTATGCAAACGCCGGGCACCTCGCCCCTTTCCGCAATGGAAAAGAGATTGATATAACGGGGAGCTTGCCGCTCGGAATCGTTGCAAATGCCGAGTACGAAGAAAGCACACTCACCCTGGACGTCGACGACCGCCTCACATTGCTGTCTGACGGCGTGGTCGAAGCGCAGAGCGCCGCGGGTGAACTCTTCGGCTTCGAGCGAACTGGTGAAATCAGTGTCCAGACGGCTCAGAGCATCGCGGACCAGGCGCAGCGCTTCGGCCAAACCGACGACATCACCGTCCTCACTCTGAAGCGCCTCGCTCTTGCCTGATCATCACGGTTTGGGGGAGAACCAAATATCGGATCGGAAGCCGGATTGCGCAATCGCATTTCAACGTCGCTGATGCTCGGACCGTGGCTCACTGACAACCGTCTTTCAGTCCAGCCGTGTCAAGTATGCGTCGCCTTCGCTGGGATGCAGGTGTTCCGCGATGTACTCGGCCTGTGCGCGGTCATCGCCTTCCGGCCGGATGCGCACCCAGTAACTTCTCTCTCCGGGAAACTCGATCACCCTGGCCTCGGGATACTCGCGCAGCAATTGCGATTTCAGCCGTTCCGCGCGTCCTTCGCTGGTAAAAGCGCCGATCTGCACGCACCACCGCCCGCCGTAGTCCATCGGTTTCGGCGTCTCATAGACGTCGATGCGCACCCGGCCCGTCCCCGGATAGATGCCGATCGATTTGGCTGAAGCCCTGGTGAGATCGATGATCTTGTCGGGCACAAACGGACCACGATCGCTGATGCGCATGGCCGATGCCTGACGCGTCACCAGGTTGGTGACGACGATCAGAGAGCCCATCGGCAGTGTTCGATGCGCCGCCGTTAAGGCCTCGTCGTCAAACACCACGCCGTTGGCGGCTTTGCGCCCCTTGTACGGAGCGGTGTACCACGATGCCTGGCCCTCTTCGCTATAAATCGGCCGATGCGTGAGGATGAACTCCTTGTCGTCTGCACTGACGCCGCCCTCAGGCGTGGGCGTGACCGGTATCGATCCCCTCGCAGCTGGCCGCGGTGGGGGCACATTGGAATAGGTTGGCTCGGCGGGATAGGTGGGCGGAGGCGGCGCCGGATACTTCGCCACCGGCTGCTTGTGCGAGCAGCCTGTCGCCGCCAGCAACAGCAACGCCCATCCAGCCCAAGCGGCTTCGCGCCGCAACCTGCCCTCGGGTGCGATCATTAGGATCCAGGACCCGTTTGTTCGATGCGGTCTGCAAGCCTGCGCAGCGTGTCGGCCACGTTGCGCATGGCGGTGATCGACTCGCGGCGCACCTGCGGGACCACCGCATCATTCACATAGGCAATGGCATGACGTAATTCCATCTCGATCAGTTCGACGGCCTCTTCGATCCGCTGACCTACCCCTCCCATTCCCGGCGGGGGCGGCGGAGGATAAGAGCTCATAGCATTCTCCTCAAGCCAAGTTTGAGGAGGCCGCACGGGGCGCGTCAACGGCACCAGGGGGTACGGTGCCGCGATGGTCAACATGGACTGAGATCGCGCCCGGCTTCGTTCCAGCCTGCTCCGGTGCAACTCTTTGTGTCGCTCGAAGTTACCTTTCCTTCGATTTTTGCGTCTGATTTCGGAAGAGGCGGGATCATTGTTCCCGAGGCAGCGAGGGCCTCGGGCTCGGCAACTCAAATCAGAATCTCAGCTGCCTTGCGAGGGCCCGGCGAGTGTTTCCACGAACGAACAATTGTCTCGGAACCCGCTCCGCCGGCCGCCGGGTTTTTGCTCGGTCGCATTTCGCGCGGCTCGGGGCGATCTCGCTGGTCTTCGCGATTTCGATTGCCGCGTCAGGACAGAACGCGGTTCCGGCGAACACACCGTCTGGCCCGGGCGCAGCGCTGCCCAACGCACCCCCGCCCAAAACGGTCATCCGCCAGAAATCGAAGATCGGTCCTTGCCGCGTGGTGACGATCGCGGAGTCGGCCGGCTCGGCCATTACGACACTCACTGGGGCACTCGAATTCTCGGTGGCCAATCCGGATGCCCAGTCGCCACCGCCTCCCAACCCCGCGGCGCTGCCGCCCTGCCCACCCACGCCCATCATCGACTGGTTCGCGCGCTTCATCAATGGACCTGAAGTGAAGCCGCTCACTCCCAAGGAAAAGGCTCGCCTCGCCGTAAAGAATCTGGTCGATCCGTTCAACGCCGTGACGATCCTTGGCCAGTCAGCCATCGCGGTTGGCTCCGATGCCCACTCGCCTTACGGGCCGGGCCTCAAAGGCTTTGGAAAAAACGTTGGGGTCAGCTACACGGAAGATATGACCGGTGAATTTTTCGGGACCTTTTTGATCCCGACGGTCTTCCATCAGGATCCGCACTACCATCGCATGCCCCATGCCTCCATACCGCGCCGGTTTGGGCACGCGATCTTTCAAGTGGTGTGGACGCAGGGCGACAACGGTCACGGCATGCTGAACTATGCCAACCTGCTCGGCTTCCCGATTGAAGCGCAGATCAGCAACCTCTACGTGCCCGGCGAGCAAACGGATGCTAAATCCACGGCATGGCGTTATGCGATCGGGATGGGGATCGCCCCGACCGACAACTTCATCACGGAATTCCTGCCAGACCTCGCTCGCCGGGTCCACGTGCGCATCGTGCTGGTGCAGCGGATCATCGACCAGGTGGCCAAGACGGAACCGGCGGGGTCGCCATAGGAATTGGCCGCCTTCAGCGCTTGCGATCACGATCAGCGAGCGTACATTGCGGCTGCGTCGCCAACCCGGGGTTGCGGAGATCGAAATCCGAGGCTGAGATTTGCCTACAACCCTTTGAGAACATTGAATTCCCTGAATCGGGTCGCGGCCAAAAACCCGTCCGTCTCCCATTCACTCCCCCTTCCTCCCCATTCGCTCCCGCATTTCCCCATTCGCTGCACCCAGGTTGGATTGACGGAGGCTCCAAATTACTCTCTTAGTGGGTTTTAAGGTCAACGCGGGCCGCTCCCATTTGCCCGCGAATCCCCCGAAAAACGGGCAACCACATCTCAAGAGGAGCATCGCAACAGATATGTCCAAAGCGATCAAATACGCCGAAAAAGTTGCCGTTTATGCGGCGAAGGGTGCATGGGGCGTCTACGAACGGCTGAACCGCATCAGCCCCAACCCGTCCTTCACCCCCAAATGGAGCGACAAGCCGCTTCTCAAGAGCTGGCAAAAGGAGAAGCCGCCTCTCGGCTGGCCGCGCACCACCGACTCCTTGTGCCCCAAGTGCGTCCCCGAAATCCGCCAGCAGATCCTCGACGGCAAGCTGCCCCACGAAGTCCTCCTGAATGAGAAGGTGGGCGAGATCAAGGCGCAGATCATCGAACGCGACGGCAAAATCCTGATGGTCAAGGACTGCCCCAAGCACGGCCACTTCGAAGACGTGATGTCGATCGATCCGGCCTTCTTCAAGCATCTCGAAGAGTCGTTCCCGGGCCGCGACATCCGCGCCCACAACGACGACAAGCTCCACAACCACGGTACGTCGACCGTCACCCACGGCCGCGGGTCGGTGCTGACCATCGACCTCACCAACCGCTGCAACATGATGTGCGATCCCTGCTTCATGGATGCCAACCAGGTCGGCTTCGTGCACGAGCTCACCTGGGACGAAATCAAGCAGATGCTCGACAACGCTATCACCATCAAGCCCAAGCGGCAGATGAGCGTTCAGTTCTCGGGCGGCGAGCCCACGCTCTCGCCTTACTTCCTCGATGCAGTCGCCTACTCGCGCAAGGTGGGATACAACAGCGTGCAGGCTGCCTCGAACGGCATTGAATTCGCCAAATCGAAGGAGCTGTGCCGCGCCGCCGCGGAAGCGGGCCTGCGCTACGTCTATCTCCAGTTCGACGGCATCGGCAACGCGGCGAACTCGCACCGCAAAGTCGGCAACCTCTTCGATGTGAAGCTCCAGGCCATCAACAATCTTCATGAAGCCGGCGTCGAAATCGTGCCGGTCACGACGATTGTGAACGGCATCAACAACGAGCAGGTTGGCCGCATCATCGAGTTCGCGCTGGACAATCCGAAGAAGATCAGCTTCCTCTCGTTCCAGCCCGTCAGCTTTACCGGCCGCGACGAGGAGATCACGGACGAGCGGCGCCAGGCGCAGCGCTACACGCTCTCGCACATGGCACACGACATCAAGAAGCAGTGCGGATTCGGCGAGCCCGCCCGCGACTGGTTCCCGATCAGCTTCATGTCGACCTTCTCTGACTGGGCCGATCTGATTCACGGGCCGAGCGCCGAGTGGGGCCAGCTGAGCTGCGGATGCCACCCGAATTGCGGCATCGGCATGGCCATGATGATCGACAAGGAAACCAAAGAAGCCGCGCCGGTCACGGCGTTCCTGCACATGGACCAGGTGGCCAAGGACCTTGCCAAGGTGAACGACGCTGCCCGCGGCAAGTGGCTCTCGGTCATCGGATTCGGACTGGCGCTGCTGCGCAACTACGATCCGTTCCAGTCGCCCACCCACTTCAAGATCACCGACATGCTGAAGAAGATGGACAAGACCTTCAATGCTACGGGCAAGAACTACGGCAGCGTGAAGGGCGACCGGACGCTCGAAGACATCCAGAAGCGGCGGCAGGATCGCTGGAACTTCCTCTTCATCGCCGGCATGTGGTTCCAGGATCTGTTCAACTACGACTTCCGCCGCACCGAGCAGTGCATTATTCCGTATGCCACGCAGGAAGGCGAGATATCGTTCTGCGCGTATAACACCGGCATCGGCTGGCGCAACATCATCGAAAAAATGCACATGACCGCCACGCTCACCAAGTGGTACGACGAGCACGGCCGTCATGAAATCTTCGCCGGCGGCAAGAAGGTGGCCATGAGCGAGGTGGGCCACACGCTCAACCTCAACATGGAACACGTGAACGCCGAAGCGAACCACACCCTCGACAACCTCGGCATCGCCAAGAACGCCCGCGAAGAACGCATCCGCGCGCGTGATACCAAGCTCAAGACCGATGCGGAAAACGCCAAGATGGCCAAGCTCTACCGCGAGCACGTGCTCGGCGAAAAGCCGGTCGACGGCCTGGTCACGCTCGACTCCATCAAGCCTGCGTCCAACAACGCTGCTTCGCCCATCAACCGTCACCGGGAAGAAGAAACCGACCTCGTAGCCGGGGACTAGGAACGCGAATTGCGCCTTCGGCGCAAACAGAAGGGCCGCTCCGGATCGAGCGGCCTTTTTCTTTTGTCTTTGGTTCCCTCCTTCACGGGAACTGCAACACGCGCGAAGCGTATTAGTTGCCTGTGGACGGTCCATCCCTCGTCCCGCCGCTCTCTCCCCCGGAAACCAAGTCCTCATGCCTGCCAGCACGATCGAATCCGCTCAGCGCACTTCCGCGAGAGCTGCCGCATGGGCTTATCTCTTCACGTTTGCGATCGTGGTCTATGTGAATTTCGCCCCTCCCTCAACGCTTCAGGATCATTGCCGCCCAATTGATCCACACGTTCGTCTCCGCCAGCTTTCCGGCTACGAGGCTCACCACGACCAGGGCGGCAAAGCCGACGGCAAACTCGCGTTCGAACTTGCGGGTCATGGCCAGGCGCACCAGAAGCAGAAGCGCTCCCAGCGCGGCAACCGGCCCGAACAATCCCATCCAATGGTGAAACCCGAAAATCGAATTCACCATTGCGGTCCGCGCAGTGGCTCCGCTCACGATCGACAGGCAGGCCATCAGCATCATGGGCCGGTGAATCCGCGGCCGCTTGCGGTTGAGCACTCCGATCGTAACGAACACCACGTACAGCGCAATCTCCGTATACATGATCAACAGAAACTGCCGGGCGGGCCAGTCGAAGATCACCTGGCTCGGATCGACGCGAAGCGAGCGAAGAGCCACCAGCGGCCCCGTCACCGCGATCACGGCGGCAATCGCCACGCCGGCCCAGCCGAGCTTCATGTGCACCCGGCGGTTCTGCGAGGCGATGAGCAGCGACTGCACGAAAAACAGCAGGAACCAGGCGAAAATTGCACTGCTGTGCGCCACGACCGTCGCCAGCATCAACGGACTAATGGGACTGCCGTCCACGTGCTTGCCGGCAAAGATGTAATGTTGGAATCCGATGACGGTCAGAACGAGGAAGATAGCCCCGGCTGAGGTATAAAACAGGCGTTCAGGTTTCATCCGGAATTTCCTTTTAGGGGCCTTCGGGGAGTGGCCCGATTCTACATGGATTCCCTCTGCTCGGACAATGCGGTTGCGGTGGGCCTGCGGAATTCAATTTCCGGCGCCAGCTGCCCCCTGAGCTGGACCGAAGGATCTCGCTTCTGGGATCCGGGACACGAACTCCAATAGCGCCAAACGTCTGCCTTCGCTGGCCGCGCCAACCAAACCTCCGCCGACGGCTTATAATCAGCGGTCATGGTTCGGTTTCTGGAAAATCTGATCGGCGGCGCGACCAGCATCGTGAAGCGCCAAAAGAACGAGCGGCAGGCACTCGGCTGGGAACGCGTTGCCGGCAAAATCACTCGGCATACGACTTCCGCTTCCGGCTCCTTGATCCCACTTGTTGAATATAGCTACACGTTTGAGGCCCGGGATTATTCCGGCTCCTGCACCGGACACCAGGTTCGCGATGGAAACATGAATTCGGTGGAAGCCAAGCTTGAGGCCACCAAGGTCCTATTGGTGCGCGTCAATCCCCAAGAACCCTCGCAAAGCAGCATCCTCAACAGCGATAACCCGCGCCTGCCCTTCGAGGTTGACCATCTCACGGGGTAAAGGGCCCCCTCCTTCTTCTGTCGGTGCTCCTCGTAAAGAGCCGGAGCAGCGGACTAACTTTGTATCGGAGAATAGTCTGCGGTCAAGGTCTCTAACTGCAGGGAATACGACTTATGCCTCTCGCTAACTTCCGCGAAGTCAGGAAATTTGTCCTAGACTCCCGGTAGCAACTTTCTATACAAGAAGAGCGCGGCAGGCGGCCGCGCTCCTTTGATTCGCTGACGGTAGTTCCCTACCGCGGCGCAATGACAATTGACGCTACGATGCCCGTGTCGGTGCGCGCCAGCACGTAGCTGCCATCGATCAGCCGCCACTCATACCCAGCGGGCGGGCGGCGTAGATGGTAAGTACGGTAGTCGATGTGTTCGCCGCGATCCCAGTCCTCGTGGCGCATGTGGTAACCCTTCTTCCACTCCTCGTGCTTGACGTAGTGGTGGTTGTCGCGCTGGTCATCATGGTGATCCTGTGCGTAGCCCGTGCCGGAAAGAAAAGTGGCAGCGATTGCAGCGACAGCGAGTGCTTTGCAGGTCCGATTCATCGTGTTCTCCTGTCCCTTGAGGGATTTTCTTTATCACCGGGCTTTCGGTGCCCGCGACCGGCGATCGTTCGCTCTTTCGGATTACGAAAGGGCGCTAAGGATCGCTTGAAGTCCCTGTTCTTGTTTGTTGGATGCAATCTCGAGATGCCGGGCTGCATCCGGCGTGCGAAGCCCGCGTTAAGATCAGTTCCATGACTTTCAAGGCTTACATCGACAACATTCAGGCAAAGACTGGATTAACGCCGGATGACTTCAGGAGACTTGCAGAGAGGAAAGGCTTACTGAAAACCGGAGTCAAGGCGATGGAGATTGTGGCCTGGCTCAAGAAGGACTACGGCCTCGGTCACGGCCATGCCATGGCAATCTATGCCGCCTTCAAAGGCCGCAAGGAATAGCAGAGACTCACGCCGCGCAGCGCGCAGCTACCGGGTTCTGACGACTATGGCCGCGTCGTCAAACACTGTGGAACCGACTGCTCGACCAGCAAAAAAGCAACGCGCGACCGGGTTGGCCGCGCGTTGCTTGGTGGGGGACTGCACTTCGTTTTATCGGGTTCTGAGCGAGGGGCTCGTACCGAATTCGGTGACCGCCGGATTGCGGGGCGGACGCTCGGTTGTGGTGGGATGAGGCCCACCCATCAAATCCTCGAAAAGGGCGCGATAGTGAATCATCGCGCGGCGCAGATCCTCTGTGCTCGCTTGCCCGTTGGCTTGCCGCACGGCGATATCGTGTGCGGCGCGGTAATTCTCAGTCACCTGAGGATGGTCCACCGAGATGTCGGCTGCACGCTGCTCGAAGTCGCCCACCGGATAACCGCGCGTCGACATCACTTCGCCGAGCAGTTGATCCGCTTCTGCCACCGCGGCGGTCGGCGCGTCGACAAAATGCGCCTGCACCCTGTCCCAGTCCGCCTCAAAGCGGGCGCGGTCTGAAGACGAAAGGTCCCGCAGATGGAATGACTTCACGCGCTTCTCGCGCTCAAACAACTTAGCCTCGGCCCGACGGCGATTTCCGCCGCCTTCCGCCATCGCCCGCTCATACTCCGATTCTCCAAATTGGCTGCGCAGGCGCGCGCTGCGGCGTTTCTCATAAAAAACAATGATTGCCACAGCAATCGCCAGCACGATCACGACGAGCGCTACAGCTTCTCCATTGCTCAGGTTCGATAACATAGCCCTTCTCCTGCATCCGCTGTTTCCAGCTTTAACGTGCGTGTTGAAATGCGTCCCGCAGTCGTGGTGTTGCTTAGTGTCTGCGACGGCCGGGCTCGTGAGAGCTGCCGGGACATTCAGCAGGTTGGAGAAGGACCGCCCGAACTAGGTTGCCTGCAATAGAGCGCCGGCGCGCGATCACTTCATCGCGCATGGCGATTCATGGCACATGCGGATGCGAATTTGCACAACCATTCGATAGGCAACCTTTGCAGGTAGGTGATGCTCTCAACCTTCGAGCGAGACCTGGAGCAAACGCGTCGGCACAACAGAATACGACCTTGCAGAGGGCCCACAACCAAAGGGAGATATCTTATGGATGAATTTCGTAATCCCGAACCCAAGAATAGAGACACAGGACTTAGCACTGCCACATTGGCCGGCGTACACGAGCAGGACCATCCAACGACCGAGGATTTCGCTCGCACCGACGAGAAAAACAACGGCGTGAATGCCAGGAACGCTGCGACAACTGCGAACCGCAATGGCGATAGTGCCGAAGCGGATTACCAGTCCACTCCGCTGTTTTCGCCGGGGGAGGCCACCGATTTTCGCGCTCGCTGGGATGCGGTCCAGGTGGGATTCGTCGATGAGCCGCGGCATGCCGTTGAGGAAGCCGATGGCCTGGTCGCGGCCGCGATGAAACGCCTGGCCGAGATGTTTGCTGACGAACGCCAGAAGCTCGAGAGCCAATGGGGTCGAGGCGACCAGGTATCCACCGAGGATCTTCGCGTAGCGCTGCGCCGCTATCGTTCCTTCTTCGGACGCCTGCTGTGCATCTGACGTGCGCAAACGCAAACTGCCCGGGTGATGAAATTCACTCGGGCGGTTTCGCGCGTCATAAATCTTTCAACCGATCGAGAAATGCGCACTGGGCTGGATTGATCTTGTCATGGGCTCGGTCGACAGCAAACCATTCCGCGCGATCCACTTCGGGAAACTCCTGGTACTTGCCTGATTTCGGTGGCCACTCCATCGAAAAGGTATTGCTGCGAATCGCGCAGTCGCAGTCACCCTCGACGGCCCAGGCCTTGACCACCTTGCCGGACGCGAGGGTCACCTGCCCGAGATCGCGCGGCGTGGCGGTGGGCAATTCGAAGCCGGTCTCTTCGAGGAACTCCCGCTTTGCAGCTGCCAGCGGATCTTCACCAAAGGTGTATTCGCCTTTGGGAATCGACCAGGCGCCGAGATCCTTCTTCATCCAGAACGGCCCGCCGGGATGGACAAGGAACACTTCCAATGCTCCGGCCTTGCGGCGATAGAGCAGAATGCCTGCGCTTTGCTTTGCCATGAATGAACGTGCCCGCTCCGACATTGTTCCATAGCAGAACGAACTGGCGGCGGGGGCCAACGACCCCGACCTCGATCCCCAAAAAAATTCAAAAACGGGTTGACAGGAAATTCGATCAGTCCTATATTTAACCCATCGGTTATTTAACCGATCGGTTTATGACAGACCCACTCTCTTCCACCTTCGCCGCCCTTGCCGATCCCACCCGGCGCGCCATACTGGCCCGGCTGGCTCTGGGCGAAACCTCGGTGACCGAAATCGCGCAGCCTTTCGAAATGAGCATGCCGGCCATTTCGAAGCACTTGAAGGTCCTGGAGCGCGCGGGGCTCATCGCCCGCGGCCGCGAGGCGCAGTGGCGTCCCTGCCGGCTTGATGCGGGGCCGCTGAAGGAAGCAGCCGGCTGGATCGATGCGTATCGACGGTTCTGGGCGCCTTATGTGGATGCACTTGAACGCCATCTCGACCACATGGACGACTACCCCAAGGACGAACATGTCCCTGAGCGGGCCACGACAATCAGAAGGAACAAGCGGGCCGTACCCCCGAAACGGAAAGCACCGCCACGGCGCAAACCGCGCATGTAACCAAGGAGAAACGAAAATGAAAATCAAATTGACCAGCGTGCTCGTCGACGACCAGGAGAAGGCTCTGCGCTTCTACACCGATGTACTGGGCTTCGTGAAGAAGGCCGACTACACCAACGGACCGTACCGTTGGCTCACGATCGCGTCCGCCGAGGAACCGGACGGCACCGAAGTGCAGCTCGCACCCAGCAACAATCCCGCAGCCAAAGCCTACCAGACGGCCATGTTCCAGCAAAACCAGCCTGCTGCAATGTTCTTTACTGACAACGTGCAGGCCGATCACGACCGCATCAAAGCGGCCGGCGGCGAATTCACCATGGCGCCCACGGACGTGGCCTACGCATTGATCGCGATGCTGAACGACACGTGCGGCAATCTCATTCAACTGACGCAACTGAAGCGCTGGCAGGGCTGAGGCCCGTTGACCGGCATCGTGGACGGATGGGCCGCTGGCCCAGGAGAAGAGAGATGATCAACGTCGAGGAATACGCACCGGGTCCGGCCAGGGGAGCGGAGGTGCGCAAGGATGGAGAGGAGTGGACGCTCATTCTTGTGAGGGAGCTGCGCCACTCGCCCGAAAAGGTCTGGCGGGCATTGACCGAGCCGGCGCATCTGCGCGAGTGGGCGCCATTCGATGTCGATGGAGATCTGACGAAGACCGGCAACACGGTGCGCCTGACATGGGTGGGAAACCCGAAGGCGTTCGAAACAAGAGTGACGCGAGTGGACGCTCCCCGGGTGCTTGAGTTCGGGCAACACCGATGGGAGCTCGAGGCACTCGATCCTGGCACCCGCCTGACGCTCTGGACCAACATCGACCGCCGCTTCATGGCGTGGGGCGCCGCGGGCTGGCATATCGCATTCGATGTGCTGGATCGCCTGCTGAGCGGCACGCCGATTGGACGCCTCGCAGGCGCCGATGCCATGAAGTTCGAGCCCTGGCAGCGATTGACTGTCGAGTACGCGAAACAGTTCGGCGTTGAAACACCCAAGTGGCCGGGCCAGAAATCGTGAATCTCAGCAAAGGAGGAAGAACCCATGGAATCCACAATGCAGCATGAGCCTCTCGTCGGCGCCAGACCCAATCCCCGGTTCATCAACCTTGCCTACTGGACGATCACGGTGCTGTTCTGCCTGGAGATGTGCTTCACCGCGTACTACGAATTCCTGCCGCAGGGAGCGCAGGCCTTCGCGCGTCTCGGCTTCCCGTCCAACGCCTTCCGTGTGGAGCTGTCGCTGGCGAAGCTGGTGGGCGCGGCCGCGCTGCTGCTGCCCATGGTTCCGGCGCGGCTCAAAGAGTGGGCCTATGCGGGCTTCGCCATCAATCTTGTGTCGGCGCTTATTGCCCACACTTCCATCAGCGACCGCCCGGCGGCCTTCTTTCCATCGTCCATCACGCTTGTGCTGTGGGCGTTCTCGTACTACTTCTGGCATCGCCGACAGGCGCAAATGGCAAACGCCTGAGCCAGGGTTACGCCCTTCGTTTTCGCTCACCGCGAGTCAAGCCGCTTCTGCGTTATCATTTCTTCGCACAATTCCGCCAGGTTTGTGGGAGGCTTTATGAGCGCCAGCGATTCCAATTCAATTCGTCAACCCGGCCGCCGCGATTTTCTCAAAGCGGGCGGAGCAGTCACGGCCGCGCTGCTGGCGCCTGCCGCCCTGAAAGCCGACACTCCGAAGACGCTTCCCGCGCTGCCCTCGAATCCACGCACTACCGAGGCGATGCCCACGCGCAATCTGGGCAAGACCGGCTACAAGGTCGGCATTTTTTCGCTTGGAGGACAGGCGGCGCTCGAAAAGCCGAACAACTTCGACGTTGCGGTGCCCATTGTTGAGCGCGCGCTCGATATGGGCGTGAACTATCTCGACACCTCGTCGATCTATGGCGGTCCCGAGCGCTGGAGCGAGCAGTACGTGGGCAAAGTCATGGCGCACCGGCGCAACGAAGCGTTCGTCGCCACCAAAACCAAGGAACGCACCCGCGACGGCTCCATGCGCATGATCGAAAAGTCGCTCCAGTTGCTGCAGACCGATCATGTCGACTTGTGGCAACTCCACGACATCGGCATCGCCAAGAATATCGATGAGATCTTCGGCAAAGGCGGCGCGATGGAAGCGCTGCTTGAGATGAAAGATCAAAAGGTTGTGCGCTACCTCGGCGTGACCGGCCACTACCGGCCTGACGTGCTGATCGAAGCCATCCATCGCTATCCGTTCGACACGATCCTGATGGCGATGAACGCGGCCGACCCGCACCACTACAGCTTCAACGAGCAGTTGCTGCCGCTTGCGGTCGAAAAGCAGATGGGCATTATCGGGATGAAGATTCCGGGGCGCGGACGCCTGCTCTCGAGCTGGACTCCGCCTTCGATCGAGGCGCAGAAGCATTCGTGGGAAGGGATG
Organism: Occallatibacter sp.; assembly: GCA_035308825.1. Lineage (GTDB taxonomy): Bacteria > Acidobacteriota > Terriglobia > Terriglobales > Acidobacteriaceae > Telmatobacter. Next base: position 147,153 of record DATGFX010000069.1, read on the forward strand.
GCGATCCAGACCGACAAGCCGGGTACGCTGACCATGCGCGAGGCCATGTATTACACATTGTCGCGGCCCGTGAGCACGGTCATTATCGGTTGCGACACGATCGTGCAGCTTGAAGAAAACGTGCAGTTGGCGCGCGACTTTACGCCGCTGAACGAGAAGCAGTCAACCGAACTCGTGGCGAAGGCGGAAGAGTGTTCGAAGCCGTCGCTATTCTTCCGCTTCTACGACCGGCCCACAGATTAGCGAGCGCCGGCACGGCAGAGACTTGGTGCGATTGACAGCGGGTCACGCCTGCACGTTTAGATACAGCCGGTAGTGCTCATCGTGAATTGCTGTGAATGGCCGGAAACTGAGCGTGCCCGCATCGGTCTTTGCCTGCCAATCCGTTGAGCCACTCGCCACTTGTGCGACCTGCATCAGATCCTGTCTTCGCACGGCGGCTGGAAGTTCGCCCATGGCGAACAGCGCCAGGGGCCCGTGCACGACGGCAATCAAGTTCGGATTCTGCGGATCGACGGGTTCGACGTGCGTTGGCATGTCAAGCTCCACTTCGATACGGTCGCCGTTCTTCCAGGTGCGTTGAAGTTTCGCAAACCGGCCCGGCTCCAGGCTTTGATCTACGCGCTTTCCGTTGACCGCAATGCGCGTCTTTGGCCCGGCCCACGCGGGGATGCGCAGATAAACAGGAAACCCAGCCTGTCGATCCGTCTCCACGGCAATCTCCGTTGCCGGCGTGAGCGGATAATTCGTCTTCTGCACCAGAGCAATGCTGCCGCCTGCTCGATTCCACTTCACCCGCGACGGCACAAACAGGTTCACGTAGACGCCGTCGCCATCGTGGAAGTACGCGCTGATCCCGTAGTCGGCCGCGACCTGTGAAAACGTCCCGGTGCAGCAATGCCATTTGTAGGGGTGATAGAACTTCGATCCGTCGTGGTTGTAGTCGGAGTAGTAGAAGCCGTGACCGTCTTCCTTGATGGGCAAGGCGCCCAGGATGCAGTTGTAGAGCACTTGCTCCATGCTGTCGCCGTATCGGCTATCGGATGTTGCGCGAAGCAGGTAACGCGTGATCTTGAAATGCGCATACGATCCGCACGGCGTTTCGAAACTTGAGTGCGTCTTCGTCAGGCTCTCGCCGACTTCGCCGCTGCCCGGCGCGCGAAAATCTTCGTCCGGTCCCCATCCGCCTGTGGCAAAGCTTTGGGTGGTGCGCAGAAAATCGAAGCCGTTTTTCGCTGCGTGCAGATGCTTTTCGCTCCCCAGCACGAAGTAGGCCTGCATCGCGCTGCTCATCGCGTTCACATGGCTGTAGGCGTGTTTTCCGGGAAGGACATTTTCGCCGGCGGCCAGCGGATCCCAGTACCAGCTATCGGCAAGGAAGCGGACTCCAAGCTGGCGATAGCGGTCGCCAGCGCCGCGCTGCCAGGCGAGAAAAGCATTCTCCGGCAGCGTATATGGCTCGTCCCAGCAGAACGACTCGTCCTTGTGCGGACGCGCGTATTGCTCGGCGCGCGAAAGCGCCGTTGGCGGCAGATACTTCGCGACCGAATCGAGCGTCGCGTCCATCGCCTTGAATGCCGTGGCGTTTCCTGCAAATTGGTGCGCATCGATCATGCCGCACGAAATCTTGTCGTAGGTGTAGGCCGGGAAGCGATGATCGTCCCAGAAATGCGGGGTGATGGCGGGCGCGAAGTTGCGCACGATGCGATCTACTTTTTCTTTTGTCGCGCGATCGCCGGTTGCCGCGTAATAGCGCGAGAGCGCCGAGAGGTACTGGCCGAAGCTGTGGCATGGCGCGAAGCCGTTGTTGCCGGGCTTATCGAGGTCGGCGAGCGGAGCCCAGCTGTACCATCCGCCCATGTCGTCTCCGGGAGCAGGCAATCCGGCGCGCTGCCGGAACGGCTTCAGCAACGAATCTTCATTGAGGCCGCGATAGAAGGCATGGTTGCGATCGAACTGCTCGCGAACCGGCCCTTCGAGCAACGTGACGTCGCCGTAGCCGAATTGGCTGAGCGGCGGAGTGATGGCCGGCTGACCATTGGAGAACGCATGCGCACGGGGATTTGCCAGGGCTACCGCGGCAACGGCGGCGCTGCTTTTAAGGAACGTTCTGCGGGAAGGAGCCATGTGCCCTCCTAGAGATGGTTGATGAGCGATGCGATGCACGCGGCGCCAAAACCATTATCGATGTTCACAACCGAGACATTGGGGGCGCACGAGTTCAGCATGCCGAGCAATGCTGCCACGCCTCCGAAGGACGCGCCGTATCCGACGCTGGTTGGAACGGCGAGCACCGGAGCATTGACCAGGCCCGCCACCACAGTGGGCAGGGCTCCCTCCATGCCGGCGCATACGACGAGCACGCGCGCGGCTCGCAGCAGGTCTTTTTGGGCGAGAAGGCGGTGAATGCCGGCGACGCCGACGTCGGCGATCAGTTCAGTGATGTTGCCCAGGAGTCGAGAGGTGACGGCAGCCTCCTCCGCAACGGGCAGATCGCTGGTACCGGCGCACACGACGCCGATGGTTCCCTTGCCCGGCGTGGGAGCGGCCTGCGAAAGCGTGATCGCCCGAGCCACCTCGTGATATTCGGCGCGCGGCTCGAGGGCGGCGACCGCATCAAACACGACTCGCGAGGCTCGTGTCGCAAGCACGTTGCCGCCGGCGTGCGCCATGTGCGCGAATATCTGCGCAACGTGCTGCGGGGTTTTACCTTCCGCGTAGATCACTTCAGGCATTCCGGTTCGGAGGGCGCGGTGATGATCGACTTTTGCAAATCCGAGATCTTCAAAGGGAAGATCGCGCAGTTTCTCGAGCGCTTCATTCACCTGGGTGCGTCCCTCGCGCACCTCGCCCAGCAGCGCTTCAATGTGCTTGCGATCCATCAGAGCGATTCCTTTCCGGCGGTTGTGCGCGCGTACTCCTGCATTGCGCCCTGCATCACGTGTTTGAGCGGAACGCCATGCTTGATCGCGAGCATTCGGCAATCTTCGTATTCGGGCGCGGCGTTGGCGACGTCGCCCACGGCCCAGCTTGCAATTTTCATTCGCACCGGTCCCCACTCCGTCTGGACCACGACGAAATCGCGCGCCAGCGAAGCTTTTTGATCGATCCGCCAATGCAAGCCGATGGTTGTGGTCTCGCGGAAGATGAGCTCGCGCAAGGAAGGTATCAGATCGGGGCGGCAGAGGACCGTCATCTGAACGCCTGCGCGGCCTTTCTTCATCTGCACGGCGACGCGGTAGACGTCCCAGGCTCCGGCTTCGAGCAGGCGCTCGCTCACATAGGCAAGGAGCTGCGGACTTGAATCGTCGATCACGGTCTCGATCACGGCGATCGGCTCCGACGTACCCTCTTGCGTTGCTGTCTCTTCGCCGATCATGAGACGAAGCAGGTTGGGCTCGGCAGGCGTGTCGCGTCCGCCCGCGCCACACCCCGTCGCAGTCACGCGCATTGGCGGGAGAGACATGTACTGGACGTTGAGCATGCGCAGCAGGGCCGCGCCCGTGGGGGTGACACGCTCCATGGGCGAACCGGCGGAATAGACAGGTGCGTCACCCAACAGAGCCAGCGTGGCGGGTGCAGGCACGGGCAGGGTTCCATGGGCGCATTGAACGGTTCCGCTGCCCACATTCAAGGGAGAAGCGAGCCAGCGATCGACGCCGAGCGCGGCACAGCCAGCCGCACCGCACACGATGTCGACAATGGTGTCGACCGCACCCACTTCGTGGAAGTGCACCGTCTCGATGGGAATGGAATGAATGGCCGCCTCGGCCTCGCCCAGCAATTGGAAAGCGCGGCTCGCATTGGCCTTCACGGCCGCTGGAATGGTCGCGGCATCGATGATGTGAAGAATGGCGGTCAGAGAGCGATGGTGCGCGTGCGCATGAGAAGAGGGCTCGGCGTGCGCGTGTTCTCCGTGATCGTGGGTGTGTTTGTGCTCGTGGACATGCGGGTGATCGTCGCTGGGCGTGATCACGTCGACCTTGGTTCCGGTGAGGCCGCCACGCGTGACTTTGCGCATCTCGAGCCGTGCGCCGACGTTCAATGCCGCAGCGGTCTCTTGCAGGCGCTCGATCGGAACGCCGGCATCGACCAGCGCGCCGAGCAGCATGTCTCCGCTGATGCCGGCAAAGCAATCAAGATAGCCAATTCGCATCGAAGGAAATTCTAAACGGTCGTTTATGTCCCGCGCCTCATCAGCACCTCGGCCGGCAGCACCGCATTCAAGGAACCGGACCGGAAACCCGCACAGTCGAGGGTGACGTATTTGAAGCCGACCTTGCGCAATTCGGCGGTGATCGTGTCAAGCATTTCGATGGTGAGCGCGCGCGGCAATTCGTTGCGGGCAATCTCGACGCGGGCAAGCTCGCCATGATGGCGTACGCGGAACTCCCGGAATCCGAGCTGCCGCAGGCTCTCTTCGCCGCGCTCCACCTGTTCCAGAACTTCGCGGGTCACGGTGCGTCCATATTCGACGCGCGAACTCAGGCATGGGGCGGCCGGGCGATCCCAGAGCGGGTAACCCGCAGTCCTTGCCAATTCGCGAATCTCCAGCTTGGTGAGCCTTGCTTCAGCAAGCGGCGCCAGCACCTCGTGATCTTTTGCCGCGCGCTGGCCGGGGCGATAGTCCCGCTCATCATCGGCATTCATGCCGTAGGCGATGTGCGGGAATCCCAACTCCGCGCCGAGCTTCTGCATGCCGTCGAACAATTCTGTCTTGCAGTGGAAGCAGCGGTCGGCATCGTTGCGCTGATACTCCGGCTTGTCCAACTCTTCAGTCTGGATGATCCGCAGGGGCATGCGCTGTGATTCGGCAAAGAGGCGAGCCTGCTCCATGTCGCGGCGGGCCAGGCTGGGCGAATCTGCCAGCACCGCCAGCATGCGATCGCCAAGAACGCGGTGGGCTGTGGCAGCCAGGAACGCGGAGTCGACACCGCCGGAGTAGGCGACCATCACGCGGCCCAGGCATGCGAGCTGATCTTCGAGCGCCCGCAGCTTCGATGCGGCGTTCTGTTCAGTGTTGACGGGGGTTTGCGCGCTCGCCGCCATGCCGGGATTATACGCCGAGCCTGGTGCGCTGGTCGCCGGCCCAACGCCAGAGCATCCTTCCATGCGATATACTCCGTTCGCAACCATGCAACCAGGGGGAGCCTTCATGCAATTCCAAGGAATCTGCAAATGGATCAGCGCCTGCGCCTTGGCGTTGGCGATCTTTGTTCCGGCAAGCGCGCCGGCCCAGCAGTCCGGGACCGTTCTGAAGCCGGCGGACCTCGAAAAGCTGCTGCCGCCATCGGTCTATTACAAGGGCCAGTCAGCTACTACGCAGGTGCGCAATTCAGGCGGAGTCAAGTTTGGCGACGGGTTTTACATCTGGTCGGTGCTGGTTGATACGAGCGGCTACTCCAGCGATGTGCAGGCGAAATACCAGGCCTACTTTGTAACCGAGGTTCCCATCCAGATTGGCGGCGAGCATCTTCAGGCCGGAATCTACGGCATTGGCTTCGTCGGCGGAAACAAATTCATTGTGACCGATGTAGGGGCGCATGATTTGTTCACCATCTCCACCTCCACCGACGACGGGCTGAAGCGGCCGATGCCTCTCCAGGTCCTCTCGGACCCGAGCGGCGGTTTCAGGCTATATGAGGGGCGGAGGTACGTGACGTTCAGCCGCCCATAGGCATTACCTCGGAGGGAGCGCATCAAGGCAATCACCGATGCTTTCTCGGCGGGCTTGCTCGGGATTGGGGCATAATGGATGCCAAATCGCCAGTCATGTCCGGGGGCTCGCTTTGCGGTTCAAACCTAGTTTGGCGCCGTGTTTTGTCTTTTTTCTTTCTTCCCTTCAACCTTCCATCGCGCAACATCCTGCCAACTCGAATCCGTTTTACGAGCAGATGCGGAACCTGCTTCCGGCCGGGGAGGTGGTCACCGTCAACGAGTTGACTTTGCGCCGCGACGGGGCGACGTTCACCTTTCACCACGGCGATTTTGCGCTCTACCCCGAGGTGAACGGCAAAATTACCGGAGCGGTGTTCAAGGGCCAGGGACACTTCCGCCTCGAACCGCCGACCGCCGAGGAGCGCCACAACCTCTCGATCACGACTCATAGCGAGGTATTTGACGAGGATTTTGACCAGGTGGTCCTTCGCTTCACGGACCGGACCGCGGCGGAACTGCGCAAAGCGGCGACGGGCAAGGGTCAGCTGGATGGAAGCTATGGGAGCGCTGCGCGGGACCTGCAGACATTCCTGCGACAAAAACTGCACGACAATCTCGATCTGCGGCTGCTCGAGGATGTGATGAGCCCATCGCTCAACGGCTACTTTTTCGCTGCTATCCGGGGCCGAAAAGATCCTCACCTTATCTTCCGTCTCGATCCGCACGGCGCCGTCGACGTGGCACCGGAAGAGATTTCGCTGCTGAACTGGAACGACTGGGGTCCGAGCTACCCCGCCGCATTCCATCTGAGTTCCGAGACTCCGCACGATAGCGGAAGCGGCCGCGAACAAAACGCGACGTATCGCATCGACAACGAAAGCCTCGACGTCACGATCGAGAAGAGCGGGTTCCTCACCGGCCTCGCAACGGTGCACGTGATCGCGCAACGGGACGGGCTGGCCGTGGTTCCATTGAATCTGTTTCCGACGCTGCGGGTCAGCCGAGTCGATACGGACAAAGGCGAAATCCTGGATTACGTGCAGGAAAAGAAAGAGGAGGATGCCGACTTCGGGGTGATTCTGCCGCGGCCTCTGAAGAAGGATGAGACGGCCACAATCCGCATTGCCTATGGCGGCAAAGACGTGGTGATGAACGAGGGAGGCGCCAACTACTATCCGATCGCGCGCGAAAGCAGGTATCCCAATGCGGCACATGGCCTGGGCGACTACGCCACCTACCGCATGACGTTCCACGTGCCCAAAGGCCTGCAACTCATCGCGACCGGCACGCGCGTGAACGAAACAACGGAAGGGAAAATCACGACTTCCGAGTGGAAGACTGACGTTCCGCTGGCCGTGGTGGGATTCAATCTTGGCCGATTCACCATGAAGGAGGCCACTGTACCGGGCAAGCTGGGCGACGACCTGACCGTCGATGTCTACGCCAACAGCACACCGCCGGACGAACTGAGCGATCTCGCCAGCATGAACCTAGGCAACTTTAACGCGGCGGGGATGCTGCCCGTTCAGCTGAGCCAGGGAACGGTGGCCGCCAATCTCTACACGAAATACTTTGGACCCCTTCCGTTTACCAGAATCGCCGTGACGCAACAATTTGCCTGCAACTACGGCCAGAGCTGGCCCATGCTGGTTTACCTGCCCATCTGCGGTTTTCTGGACGAGACACAGCAGCACGTTCTTGGACTGCGACCGGAAGATATGTACTGGAAGGTGGTCACGGCGCACGAGGTAGCGCACCAATGGTGGGGACAGACAGTGGGCTTCAGAAGCTATCGCGACCAGTGGATGAGTGAAGGGTTTGCCAACACCTCCGCCTCCATCTTTCTCGAAGCCACGCGACCCAAGCCTGACGATTTCCGCGAATTCTGGAAGCAGCAGCGCCGGCTGATCACCGAGAAGAACGCGCAGGGATTCCGGCCGATTGATGTCGGCCCGGTCACAATGGGTTTCCGGCTCAGCACCAATAAAACCGGGTGGAATGTCTATCAGGACCTGGTGTACCCCAAGGGCGCCTACATCCTTCATATGCTGCGCATGATGATGTGGAGCTCGAAGGACGGCGAGACCCGTTTCATCGAGACCATGCATGACTTTGTCGACACATATCGCCTGAAGGCCGCAACCACGGAGGACTTCAAAGCCATTGTCGAGAAACACATGAGCCCGCAGATGAATTTGGATGGTAACAACCGGATGGACTGGTTCTTTAATGAATTTGTCTACGGGACGGAATTGCCTGCGTATCACTTCGATGGGCAGGCTACTGACAGCGAAAAAGGCACCAGCATCCACATCAAGATCACGCAGTCGGGAGTTTCGCCGCAGTTCAAGATGCTGGTACCTGTTTACCTCGAGCTGGGCAACGGACACATGATGCGCATGGGCGCGGTCACGATTGTGGGTTCCTCGACATTCGAAAAAACGATCGCGATCCCGAAGCTTGCGGCGCCGATCAAGCGAGTGCTGATCAACTATAACTACGACGTGCTATGCACGGACAATTAGAGCGACCTGATGAGGTGATGCATGGACGGCATGGATCCACTATGAAACAAGTCTTTTCTGTGTTGCTGCTGGCCGCGGCCATTCCGCTGGCGGGCCAAGCACCGCCGCAACCATCCTCCGATGCGGGGAGCGCGACTGCACAAAAGCCCGGCGATGCCGATGTGATTGCGTTGGAGCAATCGCTGCTCCATGCACTGGCTTCCGGTAATACCGACGATATCGGGGCATTCCTCAGTCCTGACTTCATCAGTGTTGCCGGCAAGATTCACAGTCGCGCCGAATCACTGCAACTGATCAAGGTGGAGCAGCCTTATTGCACGAGCCAACCGCTGGCCATTGCCCATCCACAAGTAAGTGCGCTCTCCAGCGATGTTGCGGTGATTGTTTACCAGACCACATTTCGCGGCACATGCGGTTTGCGCAAGGGCAAGGTGGATCTGAACATCACCTCGATCTGGGCGCGCCGCAATGGCAAGTGGCAGATGCGGATGCGGACCGAGCAGGTGCTCAACGGGTTTGTGGTTCAGTCTGGAGAAAAAGAGCCTTCGAATACGGATGGCGATACGGATGAATCGCAGAGGCCGAATGACTGAAATCGCCCGTTTTCTGAGCAGCGCAATGCTTGCGCTATTGCAGTGCGCGGTGGTTTTTGCCCAGAAACCTCGTCCGCAGGCGCATCCGGTATCGATCGAGGGCCAGGTTATCGCCGCGGAAACCGTATTTCAGAAGGACGAATCAACGGCCAACCTGACCGCGCTGAAGGGTCTGCTGCTGCCGGATTTTGTGGAAGCAGACAGGGAGATCATGAATCGGGATCAGTTGCTCAATCTCATCCAACGCGCCCACTCCATTCCCTGCCAGTTCGGCGACGCAACCGTGGAACATCCGATTGTGACTTTCCTCGATCCCGATATTGCCACGATTGCTTATCATTCGAAACAAAATCTCACTTGCGGCGGCCACGTTCTGGTGGCGGAAGCAAATATTTCCTCTGTTTGGGTCAACACCGCCGGACACTGGAAGGCCAGACTGCACGCGGAGATCGTTACAGCGGCAAACGTAAAGTGACTCGACGGCGCCTGCACTACCGATAGACCATATTGACGGAAATCTTTTCGCCTTCGAGTCGGGTCAGGTGGCACGCAGTCCGACCATCGCGCCGCAAAAACTCCAACCAGACGCGGCTATTGCCTACGCGCAGTTCGTCGATTGAGAGTTCGTTGAGGAACGGGGGCAAGTTCGGGTGAACGATCTTGAGCTCATGACGTTCCGCGTCGGGGCAGATGCCGAGCATGCCCGTGAGCATGAGCAGCATGGCGCCCGACGCCCAAGCCTGGGGAGTGCATGAAACGGGGTAATGCACCGGGTCATCGCCGCGGCCTCGCTGGATTCCGCAAAAGAGTTCCGGAAGCCGGTAGTCTCGAAAACGCAGAGCGCTGTCGTAGAGCGAGGTGCAAATCTGCGAGCTCTGCGAATGAAACCCATACCGGGCCATCCCGTATACGGTCATGGCGTTGTCGTGCGGCCAGACAGAGCCGCGGTGATAGCTCATGGGATTGAAGGTTCTCTCGCGTTCTGAAAGGGTTCGGAGGCCCCAGCCAGAGTTCATGTCCAGATCCATCAGGCAATCGACGACATGATGAGCTTTATCCTCGTCGATCGCCTGCGTAAAGAGCAGGTGCCCCGGATTGGAGGACTTCACGCGCAACGGGTTCTTGTCACGATCGAGCGCCATGGCGAAATAGCTTTCTTCGCGCAGCCAGAACATTTTGACAAGACGCTCGCGAAGATTTGCCGCCGAGGCTTTGAGTTTCGCGGCCATCTGGTGATCGCCGAGCATCGCGAACAGGGTCGAGGCCCGCTCAAAAGCGCTGATAGCGTATCCCTGCACTTCGACGAGCGCGATTGGCGGCTGTGCCAGCGCTCCATCGGCATGGGCCATGGCATCGCCGGAGTCCTTCCAACCCTGGTTCTGCAGGCCCTTCGGGCTCCTCCTGCAGTATTCGATCAATCCATCTCCGTCCAGATCGCCGCAATTGAGAATCCAGTCGATGGCCCGGCGCAGGTGCGGTTCCAACTCATGCAGAAAGTCGCGATCGCCGGACCAGGTGATGAACTCGCTCAGCAGGATCACGAACAGCGGTGTAGCATCGACCGAACCGTAGTTGCGCCCGAATGCCACCTCGCCGGTGTTGGTCATTTCACCGGAACGCAGCTCGTGAAGGATCTTCCCTGGATCTTCATCGCGTTCATCGGACGTTTGTTGGCCCTGGTACGCGGCGAGGACGCGAAGCGTCCCCTTAGCCAGCTCGCTGTTCAGGATCAGGGTCTCAAACGATGCAATGAGGGAATCGCGCCCAAAGATGGTGGCAAACCAGGGAATTCCGGCGGCAATCGCTCTGCCAGCCGGCTGGCGAATCTGCAAAGAATAGAAGTCGCGAATTGAGGTGTGCAGCATCGCATCGAAGATGTCGTTATCGGAGCGAAACCTGCTGCACTCCGCCTGCCACGCGCCCAAGTCGTCTTCCAATTGCGCAAGCGCTCGATCAAGCTGGCCGCCTGAAAGACGAGGTTCCGGCTTGGGATGAAGCAATTCCTGCACCGCGACCCCGCCATTCGCGTCGATCACCCGAGGAATGATGGCGCCGCTGATGTTCGCGTTCCCGAACGGCTGAAGTTCCACTTTCCACGACATGGAGCTGTCGCGAATCTGAGCAGGGGCGGGCTCAAAGACCAGCGTAGTCGTCCGGATCTTCTGATCGAGGCCCTCATAGACAAAGACCACCGTATTCGCATCATGTATCGGGGCGTAGTAGGTTCCTGTCTTTCCGCGCAATATGCCGCGCACCTGGAATATATCCATGAAATCGGCGCCAAACGAAATGTCGATGGTGAGCCGGATCGGTTCGGCATGAAAACTACGCAGGGACAGGACGTCGTGCAGCACGCTCCCTTCGAGCACCTGCTCGCGCCGCATATAGACCGCATTGACGGGTAAATCCAGCCCATCTCCGTGCAGGCTGCCTTTGGGAGTCATTTCAACGCGGGTGGCGTTCGCTTCGGAAGTATTGGAGGACAGAACAACCGCAGGATGCCCGTTGACGCGGAGGTGCAGATGGCTCAGGAACCGGGTATCGTCGCAAAAGAATCCGACATTCGGATGTCCCGGCGGCACGACGTTGCCGGACAGATCGGTTGCGAGGAAGGTCTTGCCGCGCACGAGAGCCGTGATCTCTGTTGCCCAGAGATGGGGCTCCGGGTAGGCGATGCGTGGTTCTGGAGGTGCTGGAATTTGGCGTAGCTCAACTGGTTTCGTCAATTCCACCATGGGCCCTCTGATTTCATACTGCGATTTCGCCCGCCTCAGGCCAGGCTTCATCCTCATCCCCTTCTTCCTGGAGAATCCGGCGGTACAAGTCAAGGTAGCGCCCCGCCATGACCTCTGCGGAGAATTTCTCTGCGACCCATTGGCGCACGCGTTTCGGATTGAACTTCATGGTCCGAACCTTCTCAGCCATTTGCACGACGGAATTGCACATGGAGCCGGAAACTCCCTCGCAAATCACTTCGGGCACAGCGCCGCGGGCAAAGGCGTAGACCGGCGTTCCGCACGCCATGGCTTCGACCATGACGAGGCCGAATGGCTCTTCCCACTCGATCGGGAACAGAAACCCCATGGATCGGCCGAACAATTCGTTTTTCATGGCGAGGTCCGCTTCGCCGATGTATTCGATGAATCGGTTATCGATGTGAGGCTTGATCTGGGTTTCAAAATAGTCACGAAAGACCGGTTGAACTTCGCCGGCAATTTTGAGCGGGATCCCAGCCTTTTTTGCCACCTCAATGGCCTGATGTACGCCTTTCAACGGCGCGATGCGGCCAAGGAAGCAGAGATAGTCTTCCTTGTGGGGCTGAAAGCTGTACTGATTCAAATCGATACCGTGGTGGATGGTTTCTACATCGAGTCTTGGATAGTGTGAAGCCTGTCCGTTGCTGATCGCCACGTAAAACACGTTCGGGTAGCGCGCATAGAGGTCGGCGAAGGCCGGGTCGAACGGATGATGGAGCGTGCATACCGTGGCGGCCTCTGAGAAGCGTGAATAGGTGACCGAAATTGCGCTGTTCACGTGGACGATGTCACAGTCTCTCGCCGCGTCTTCGATGGCCCACGCAACCTGATCCAATTCTTTGGTCATGCCTGCCGACTCGTGAGCCAGGGGCCAGTCAGATTGCGGATACCGCCATCGAAGCTCGGCGTTCACCGTGGATTCGCCGTTTGCATAGACTGCAACATCGATCCGTTTGGCCACAAGCGCCTCGGCTAATGTAGCTACGAACAATTCAGTACCGCCATAGCGAACCGGTGGAATAGATATAAATGGTGAAGCAACAATTGCTATACGCATCCCCGTCCTCGATCCCAAATGGGCCTGGGATGTTCCGTTAGATGCTAAAGACAGGGATCGTGCAACCTGGAAAGCGGTGGGGGATTCATTCGCGCGAACGTGCAGTTCCACCAAGACAAAAGAACGCGGACCGAAGTCCGCGTTCGAGCAATACGGGCGTGCAATTTTCAGGCTTTGACAGGCGCTGCCGCAGACAACCTTTCGCGGACCAGGTCGTGACCGCGAGCAAAGAGCTCTTCGCGCGAGACCTTGCCGGCGTCTACATCGGCCAGGATCGCTTTCTGCGCGACGTATTCCTTGTTCACGACGCCCGCCTTCGACTGCAGCATGCGCCAAGCCTTGCGCCGTTCGACGCAGAACATGACCAGCTGCCGTGAGAGCGACCTGTACTCCAGTTTCCCGTTGTCCTCGTACTTGATGTACACGCCGAAGTCGGGGATGAAGGCGCGGTGCTCTGGATTCAGGTAGCGCCGATAAACCACGTCCTGCTGGGTGATGCGCACCAGCATGTTTTCGAGCGGAATCATCTTCTCGGCCTGCTCCGCCTTGATCTTCTTCAGGTGGTTGCGGAATCGAGCTTCGGTGGTGCACCAGTGAGCCACGGTGTAGCGCGTGGTCTCGCCGGTCGACTTGATTTTGGTTTCGTACCAGTCAAGATCGATGGAGGGATTGCCCTTGATGTCGAACGCCTCCTGGTAGCTCTCGCCTTTGCGCGGGTCGAACACGAACTCCGGCACGCCGCGCGAGTCGCGCACGCGCTGCGCCTGGTGCAGCGCCATATCGTCGGCGACGCCGTGCTCCGGCTGGCAAGTGGTAAATGCCTGAAGGAACATGGTTCCGCGATATTCCAGCCCATCGAGAATCGCGCGGTAAAGCTTTGGCGCATTGGCCATGGAAACCTGCGCGACGAAGGGCGAGCCATGTCCGGCGAGGAATGTTTCGGCCACCGTCTTCTTCTCAGTGTTCTTGCCTTGCGTGGCGACGCCGAACACGTTCATGTCGTTGCCTCCCAGCATCGGCGTCGAATCGGAGTTCTGGCCGCCGGTGTTGGAGTAGACCTGCGTGTCGAGCATCAACGCCTTGACGTTGGGCCGGTTCTGCAGGATCACCTTTGACATGTTCTGGTAGCCGATGTCGCCCATTCCGCCATCGCCGCCAACCACCCAGACCTTCGGCAGCTCGACGATTTCCTGGTCGGTCATCAAGGCATCAGTGAAGTGCGTGAACTCGTAGTACTCCTTGTCGGTAATACCGCTTTCGCGGGTCAGGAGGACATCGGCCAACCGCTCCGGAATGACCGAACGGCGCGCATGATCGACGATGAAGCTCTCGCCCATCAGCCAGCCCACCGTGATGCCGTCCTGGAACAGGGAGTTCATCCATGGGTACGGATGGGGATTGTTGGGCGAGGTGGAACCGTACACCGTGTTGCAGCCGGTGTGCGCGGCCATGGCCATGACGCTCATGCCGTTGGCCAGGCGACCATCGATCGGCTGCAGGCTCTTGTGGTTGAACGCTTCGGTCAGCAGCACCGCCGCCATTGCTTCCACAAGCTGCTCATCGCCGATCTGTCCGTTTTCTGCCTCGTAAGCCGCGATGCGGGCCTTCGTGTCTCGATCATCTTCGCCGCCGAGACCCAGTACCAGGTGCGAGATGGCCTGCCGCAACAGCGCGTATGCTGCTGGATCAGAAGCCTTCAGCGCGCCAAGCCGGGCCGCGCCCTTCTTCTCCAACTCGCCTGCCTTGGCAACGAAGCGATCGCTCTTGGCGTGGTAGACCGGGCGCATATAGGCTTCGGTGACGGCCGCGATGGAGCGCAGCACACTCTTTTCGCCGCAGCCTGCACAGGCGCCATCGCCAGCAACAAGGGCATCGTAATTGGTGCGCACCATGAGCATGTTGCGCAGGGTCGCGGTCTTCGAGTCGGCCGGGTTCGCGTTGTTATAGAGTCCCAGGTACTTCTGCGAAGTGTCGGGAAGCATGTTCAGGAAGGCCGTGCCGGTTTCATGCTCGGCGTTCACCGCTTCGGTTTCCTGCACCATCTTCAGCGCCTGATGATCGCCGCACGCCGTTACGCAGGCTGCGCAGCCCTTGCAAAGGTCGGAGACGAAGATGGAGAAGATGCCTCCCGAGCCGGGAGTCTTGCGCTCCGGAGAGGAGAAGATGGCGTTGACTTTCTGATAAGCCATCGGAACCTTGTCCATGATGCGGAAGAACTGCCTCTTGGAAGATTCCGAGAAGCCGTTCACCGAATCCGTCACATCGCGCAGAATGGTCTGGAGCGGCGTTCCGGTCTTCATCTCGGCAACCATCCGCTCGCGGGTGCGCTTCTCGATCTCGGGCAGAGCGTGCATCATCTTGGTGCGCTCCGCGGGATCGGCCACGTAGTGGGAGATGGCGGTTGAAAGCAGCGTACCCAGATCCTGCGAGCAGTTGGGCAGTGCAGTATCCGGGCAAACCGAGATGCACTCCATGCACTGCGTGCAGTTCTCAGGGATGTAGAGCGGGGTTTCGCGGCGCGCTACGTACTTGGAGGCCGTGTCACCCGTCGCCGCAGCAATCACGCCCATCGCAGAAAGCGGGGTGGCCGGCTGGTTGTAGCCGAAGTGCGAGCGGAACTCGGCGTCGAATGCGTTAATGGAGCTGATGGGAGTGCGCGGTCCCTGGCCTGCCGGAATCGGCGTGGAGCGGCATCCGCCTGTTGCGCAGGAACCACCGGCCTCGACCATTTCCGGCACCGTCTCGAGGATCGGCAGCAACGCGGCGCCACGCAGACTCGACTTGTCTGCCGCGGCCAGCTCGCCGATCGCGATCTCTTTCACGCGATCGAAGCCCTGCAGCATCACTTCCATGTTCGACTGCACAACGGCGTCGCCCATCTTGCCGAACTTTTTCACGTACTGCCTGTGAACGACCTGCCGGTACTGCTCCTGCGAGATGCCGAAGTCCTGGAGCAGATCGCTGACGGCAAAGAACGCACCGAGAAACGCATTGCCCTGCATGCGCAGTTGCAGGTCGCCGCGGTCCGTCGCCTTCTTTGCAATATCGAAGCCGGGCAGGGTGAACACGCGAATCTTCTTTTCGATGATTTGATTGCGGGCCCACAGGGGCAGACGCTCCCACGCTTCCGCGCCTTCGTGATCCGACTCCCACACGAGGCTGCCGCCTTCCTGGATGCCGTCCAGCGGATTCGTGTGGGTGAATGCCTTCGGGTCGCAGCACAGCACGACTGTCACGTGCCGCAGATCGCAGTTCACTCGAATGCGCTCTTTGGCCGCAACCATGAAGTAGCTGGTCGGTGCACCCTTCTTCTCCGATCCGTACTTGGGATTCGCGCTAACGTGGATGATTTCTTTGGGATTGCCGTACTCGTCCTTCAGCCCGTCGCGCTCGTAGAGGAGATCGTTGAGGTCGCCGATAATTGCGCCCAGGTTCTTGCCGGTGGTGATGGCTCCCCATCCGCCAACGGAGTGGAATCGCACAGCCACCGCGCCTGCTGGCAGCAGCGAGGGCATCTCGTCACCGATCACGCTGTAAGGGTGGTCAATGCCGAGAACGATAAAGTTAGCGCCGTCCTTCAGCGTTTTGCCATCCTTGCGCGCCCGCCCCGCGGTCGCATATTCGAAGGCGCCGATAATGTGTTCCGGACGGAAGTCGCGCGAACCGAGACCATATGTTCCATTGATCAGTGTCGGCAATTCGCTGGGCGAAATGGCCGGCAGGCCTTCAGCGGCGGGGTGTCCTTCGTACTGGACTGCTTTCGTCAGGGCGGTGCGGATATCGCGGCCGAGCGGGTTGTCACCGGCCATGGCTTCGTCGGTGCGCTCGAGGACGATGACGTTCTTCTTGCCCTTGAGCGCGGCAACCAGGGCCGCCTCGGGGAAGGGGCGGATCACGTTGACGTGAATGGAGCCGACCTTCACGCCGCGTGTCGCACGCAGATAATCGACAGCAGCCTCGATGTTTTCGGCAGCCGAACCCAGCGAAACGAAGACGGTGTCGGTGTCGCTGGTCTTGTATTCGCTGACGAGCCCGTAATAGCGACCGGTGAGCTTGGCGAAATCCTCATACGCGTCTTCAAGGAACTTGAGGATCGGCTCGGCAAAGTTGTTGCGCCGCGCCACTACGCCCTGCATGTAGTGTTCCTGGTTCTGCACGGGGCCCATCATGATGGGGTTGGTGAGGTCGATCATCTTCGGCACGCGCCGCCGTGTCGGTCCGAACAGCACGCGCTGCGCTTCAGTGGGGCACTCGATGATGTCATCGGGAGCGCCGAGATATTCGCGAATCAGATCCGACTCGTGCTTGTAGAAGGTGCGTTCCAGGTGGCTCGTCAAAAAGCCGTCCATGATGTTCATGCCGGGGGTGAGCGAAAGCTCGGTTACGCGGCGCAGGATGAGGGCCTGGTCGGCGGCCTGCTGCGCGTCCTTGCCGAAAAGCATGATCCAGCCGGTATCGAGGGCGCCGTAAATGTCATCGTGGCCGCAATGCACGTTGAGGGCATGCTTGGTGAGCGCGCGCGCGCCAACTTCGAGGACCATGGTGGATCCCTTGCCGGGCGCGTGATAGTACTGCTCGACGCCATAGACCACGCCCTGCCCGGAGGTAAAGTTCACCACGCGCTTGCCGCACACGGAGTGTGCGATGGCGCCGCCCTGGGCCGCGTGCTCACCTTCTGTCTCGATGGCAATCGTGTTGCCACCGAAGACGTTCAGATGGCCTTCAGCATAGGCTTGCTGGAAGAGTTCGCCGCCCTCGGTCGAAGGCGTGATGGGATAGAAAACGCCAGCGTCGGCAATGCGCGTCTCAGTGTGGTACGAGACCAGCTGGTTGCCGTTGGCTGTGACCCGGATGCCGGGATAACGTGCGGATTCCTTCATATTCCCCCCTGTATCTTCCAAGCGTACGTATACCGATCTCACCCCAACCGGTCGCGCGTTTCGAGTCGAGTTTCTCGCTCCAAACCGCGCGGTATAGAAATCTCTTGCGCTCTCATCGCCCTCGTTTGGGCGGATTGAACTTCAAAGATTTGGCCTCAAAATCTGCGATGGCGTCTCACGCTGTTGAATCGATTTTCCAGCGCGAATGAATCGGTTTTCCCCGGGAGTCGAACCGCTCCACGGATTCGTAGGGACAGCGCCGGGGAAGATTCCCTTGACTGGAGCTCTTTACAAGTATGCTCCATTCCCGGGCGGAACGGGTACAGCGTCTCGCATGATGAAACGGCCGGCTTCGCGCCGCCAACCGCCTCATTTCGTGCTGCTTACCCCACGGGTTCTATACTGCTACCGGCTTGCATTCCGTATCGCCGATCCCATGACCGATTCGACCCGGAACACCTCTCAGCTTGCGACCTATCCAAGTCTTCGCGGGCGTGCCGTGCTCATCACCGGCGGTGCGACCGGGATTGGCGAGGCCTTCGTCTCCCAATTCGCCCGGCAAGGCGCCCGCGTGGCTTTTTTGGATATTCAGGACGAGCCCGCACACCGGCTTTGCCAGCAGCTCACCGCGGATGGCTGCCTGGCCCCGGTCTATGTGCACTGCGATTTGACCGACGTTGGCGCGCTGCAGACGGCGGTGCGACAGGTTCTGACTGAACTTGGAGGGGTTGACGTGCTGGTCAACAATGCGGCGAACGATGCACGCCACGCCCTCGATGAAGTCACCCCCGAATACTGGGACCGCTGCATGGAGCAGAATCTGCGACATCATTTCTTCTGCATTCAAGCGGTGCTGCCGGCGATGAAGGAGGCTGGGAGGGGTTCCATCATCAACATGAGTTCGATTGCCTGGATGATTCCGACGACGGGGCTGCCGGTTTACATCACCGCCAAGGCCGGCATTGTGGGGCTCACGCGCACGCTGGCTCACGATCTCGGTCCCAACAACATCCGCGTGAATACCGTGCTGCCGGGCGCGATTGTGACCGAGAAGCAGAAGCGGCTTGTTTACACGCCCGAGTACAAAGCGAATATTCTTGCCAACCAGTCGCTGAAGCGCGACATCCTGCCCGACGATGTGGCGCGGCTGGTTCTCTTTCTGGCTTCAGAGGATGCGAGCGCGATTACCGGACAGAGCTATGTGATTGATGGCGGGTGGGTGTGACCACCACCCCAGCGACGAAGACCTGTCGCCGGGGACCCCGGATGACCACCCCAGCGACGAAGACCTGTCGCCGGGTGCCCCGGATGACCACCCAGCGAGAACAGGAGTCAGTTGTCAGTGGGCAGGGGTCGGTTGTCAGGGGTCAGGGGACAGGGATTAGGGAATAGGGACGTAGGGACGAGGGAAAGACGCGAGGGAACGGTGTCTGGTATGCGATGCGCGGGTGTGGTGTTGGCGTTCGGGATGATCGGAGTCTCCGGCCCCACACAGACAACTTCGCACCTTGCGCCCGACGCGAACTCCCAGCTGCGCCGGTCGGCCCAATATGAGCAGGTGCAGCAGCGCCTCGCGCACGGTTGGAATACCTGGGATGTACACAGCGTCGCGACCCAGGTTCTGCTGCCGGAAGGCCTGGCGATCCACGTAGGCCTGAAGCACAACACGACCGAAGGCGGCGACGCATTTCTTGGCGACGCGCTGATCGGACGGCTCGACGAGGGAGCCGAGAAGGTCACGCCCGGACCGCACGCGTGGGACGGGAGCTACACGGACCTGCGTATCGATTGGAAGGGGCACAGTCTTCGCATCCAGAGCGCGCACGACGGCGACGATCTCGTCTTGCTGGTGAGCCCACTCCCTTCCAAAGCCACTTCTGCGCTGCCACCCACGGTCGTCTTTTCAGTGAACTTTCTTTGGAATCGTCCCGGAACAACGATGAAGCATGGCAATTTCATTGACGCCCGGACGGGCTCCCGTACCGTTCGGGTGCAGTGCGCCGGCGACAACCTGGTCGATGCAAATACGAATACCGTTACCGCCCCTGTCTCAGGCTCATTCTTTGCCGTCGACCTGACCGCACCAGTTGGCCTCAGCGCCGGCCGCCCTCGCACTCTCGACGAGATTCAATCTGCAATCGACAAGCAAAAAGCCGCTTACGAAGCCTCCGTCGCTGCCGCCGGCAAGAACGCTCCGATCCTCGATGCCATCCAGACCACCCTCGGGTGGGACACGATCTACGATCCGGAGAAGATGCGCGTGATCTCGCCGGTCAGCCGCGTGTGGTCGGTCAGTTGGGGCGGCTACGTTCTGTTCGACTGGGACACGTTCTTTGCGGCGACGCTCGCATCGATCGGCGACAAGGACCTCGCCTACGCCAATGCGCTCGAGATCCTGCGGGAGGAAACGCCTGAGGGCTTTGTGCCGAATTACGCTCGCGCGGGCGGATGGAGAAGCTCAGACCGCTCCGAACCACCGGTCGGCGCGATCACTGTGCTCGGTCTCTACAAAAAGTTTCACGATCGCTGGTTTCTGGAGGACGCGTTCCAGCCGCTCCTGCGGTGGAACCGCTGGTGGGCCAAGCATCGCGACATGGATGGGTATCTTGCGTGGGGCAGCGATGGCGAGAACCAGCCTGCCAATCTCGACGACGATTCGCGCGGCACCTGGCAGGGGGCCATCTTCGAATCCGGGCTCGACAACAGCCCGATGTACGATGGCAGCTTCTACAATCCGCAAACGCATGTGGTTGAAGTCGCCGATGTGGGCCTGATGAGCATGTACATCGCCGACTGTGATGCGCTGGCAGAGATCGCGATGGAGCTAGGGAAATCCGACGAGGCGCGGGAACTGAAGGCGCGCGGTCAGAGATACCGGACGAAGCTGGCGACGATGTGGGATGAAAAGGCAGGCATCTTCCTGAACCGCGATCTTCACAAAAAGGAAAACAGCAAGCGGCTGTCGCCGACCAATTTTTATCCCTTGCTGGCGCGTGCCGCCACGCCGGAGCAGGCGCGCACGATGATCCAGAAGCATCTTCTCAACCCAGAGGAGTTCTGGGGCGAGTACGTGATTCCATCGATTGCGCGCGATGATCCCGCTTTCCACGATCAGGAGTACTGGCGCGGCCGCATCTGGGGTCCGATGAATTACCTCGTATACCTCGGTCTGGAAAACTACGACGATGCGGGTACCCGCAGCGCATTTGCTCAAAAATCATCCAAGCTTTTTTTGAAGGAATGGAATGCGAACCGCCACGTCCATGAAAACTACAACGCAATGACCGGCTCGGGCGACGATGTCTCCTCGAGCGACCGCTTTTATCATTGGGGAGCGCTGTTGGGCTACATCGACTATCTGGACCAATCAGAACCGAAATGATTCTTTCCTCTCCCGTCACTTAAATAGGCCGATTTGCACCCACCCTGTCGCGCCATGCCTTAGTATTTTTCAGTCAGCAAAATATGGCGCGATCCTGTCGCGAAGTTGAGTCGTCGGCGCAAAACTGCACAGGTTCAGACCTATGGCTGCGTGAGTAAGGAGACCAATGACAAGCAGGGCTCTCGGAAAATTCGCTATTCTGGCCATTCTTCTTCTCGTGTTTTCACCGCTGGCAAGGGCAGAGTCGCCCATTGTCGGGGACTGGATCGGCACGCTCAATTTCGGCGGCCAGCACCTTCGGCTGGCGCTGCACGTGGTGCAAGAGAAGGACGGCAGCTTCTCCTCGACGACGGACAGTCTTGACCAGGGCGATTATGGAATGCAGTCGACGACGACAACATTCCAAGAGCCGAAGCTGGTCTTCACCATCGATCGCATTCATGTGCGGTACGAAGGCACACTGAAAAGCGATGGCTCTGAGATTGACGGCAATCTTGTGCAGGGTCAATCGATCGAACTGAACTTCAAGCGAGATTCGAGCGGATCCGGAACGATTTCGGCTGTGTTTGGCCGGCTTAACCGGCTCGGCGAGTTGCCCGATGCAGGGTGGCGGATGCACTCCGGGGATCTTGCCCATGGCGAGGCCGTAAATCTCGACGATTCGTCCTGGGAGGCCGTCAAGCCGGACGGCAAGGCGCCCAACGATGCGGTCTGGTTCCGGCAGACTGTCCAGGTGCCGGATACGCTTGCGGGCTACGACCTGACCGGCGCGCGCATCTGGTTCCAGTTCCACGCCGACGCAAACGGTCCCATGCCGGAGATTGTGTATTTCAACGGCCGCAGGGTGGCCATGGGCGACGATCTTGAGCCCATCGTTCTTTTTGACGATGCCAAGCCCGGCGAAAAGGCGGTGATTGCCGTCAAGCTTCTGCACACGGTCGACACCAAGAGCATTGGCGGCGCAACGTTCAGGATCGATTTTCCTGAGAACCGGCCGAATCCCAAAGACCTGCTGGAAGAATTCATCTCGGCGCAGTCGCTGATTCCTTCGCTCGCGCCCAACGATTCCGGCCCGATGAACACGCTGAACGCCGCGGTCGCGGCTGTCGATGTGAAGGCTCTCGACGCTCACGACCAGGGCAAGTTCGACGCAAGCCTCAAGGATGCGCACGAAAAGCTGGAGGCTGTGAAGCCTCTGCTGCAGACGGTCACGTTCCATGAGACCGGCAACAGCCACATTGACGCTGCCTGGCTTTGGCCGTGGACTGAAACGGTCGATGTGGTGAAGCGGACCTTCGGCACGGCATTGCAATTGATGTACGAGTACCCGGGATACACCTACACGCAATCGGCTGCGGCCTATAACGAGTGGTTGGCCGACAAGTATCCCGACATGAACGCCGACATCCAGAAGCGGATCAAGGAAGGGCGGTGGGAGATCGTTGGCGGCATGTGGGTCGAGCCCGATCTCAACATTCCCGACGGCGAATCGCTGGTTCGCCAGCTACTGGTGGGCAAGCGCTGGTATCAACAGCACTATGGTGTCGATGTCCGGATCGGATGGAACCCCGATTCGTTTGGATACACTTGGCAACTGCCGCAAATCTACAAGAAGAGCGGCGTCGATTACTTCGTGACGCAGAAGATGACCTGGAACGACACCAACCAGCTTCCGTTCAAGCTGTTCTGGTGGGAGTCGCCCGACGGTTCGAAGGTCCTTGCCTACTTCCCGCAGGATTATGCCAACCGCGACCTGGGACCCGAGCGCATGTCGCATGACATGACTGTTGCGCGCGAGCGGGCACCGGGTCTCAACAACATGATGGATCTCTATGGCGTCGGCGACCACGGCGGCGGACCGACGCGCGCCATGCTCGACCAGGGATTCCACTGGGCTGATTCGAGCCACGTCACAGCTAAGTATCAGTTCGGTATCGCGCAGCCGTTCTTCTCCGACGTCGAGAAGGAGATTGCGCCGGATAGCCCGACGTGGAACTACCAGTCGATCGCCAAGGGCTACACGCCGCCACCGGCGGTCTCAGGAAAAGTCGCCATTCCCACGTGGAAGAGCGAGCTGTATTTCGAGTACCACCGCGGCGTAATGACCACTCAGGCATTGCACAAGCAGAGCATGCGCGAGAGCTCTGAAGAAACCCTCAACGCAGAGAAGTGGGCATCGCTTGCATGGCTCGATGGCCGCCGTTATCCGGGCGATGAAATCACCGAGGATTGGAAGAAGGTGCTGTTCAACCAGTTCCACGATCTGGCAGCGGGCTCCGGCATCGCGGTCATCTACCGGGATGCGCAGAAAGACTATGCCGATGTTCGCTGGTCGACGAACGAAATCAAATCGCATTCGCTTGAAGCGATCGCCGAGCACATCGACACCGCCGCCGGCAAGAAGGAAGGCGAGTGCCAGTCGGTGGTTGTGTTCAACCCGCTGGGCTGGGCGCGCTCCGGCGACGTCATGGTGCATATCCAGCTGGCCAATGCGGCCGGGGCTCGCTTTGTCGATGCAGCGCGCGGCACGGCACTCGCGGCAGAGATCCTCTCGGTGAATAAGCAGACCGGCGAGATTCACGCGCGCGTTCACGTCAATGAAGTACCGGCCCTCGGCTACAAGGTGATCAAGGTCTACGGGGAGACCACCGAGGCAAAGCAAGCGCCCGCCGTCCACTCCACTTCGGAAGGCGGCAAGCTGACGCTGGAGAACGAACGGCTCCGCGTGACGGTCGACAAGAACACCGGCTGCATCACGAGCCTGTTCGACAAGCATGCCAATTTTGAGTCGATTGCTTCGGGCGCCTGCGGCAACCAGTTGCAGTTCTTCAAAGACAATCCGCGAGACTACGACGCTTGGAACATCGATCCGGGCACGCTGGATGTGGCTCCGATGACGATCGACCATGCCGACTCAGTTGAATTGTCTGAAGAACATGCGGGTTATCCAACCATTCGCGTCACCAGCCACTTCCAGAATTCGAAGTTCGTACAGAACATCTCGCTGGCTTCGGAGTATGTCGAGGTTGAGAACGACGTCGACTGGCACGAATCGCACATTCTGCTGAAGGCGGCGATGCCGCTTGCGGCAACCAGCAACTTTGCAACGTATGAGATTCCTTACGGAACCATTGATCGGGCTACCACGCGCAACAACTCGTGGGAAAAGGCTCAATTCGAAGTGCCGGCACAACGCTGGGCCGATCTTGGCGACGGGCAGCATGGCCTGAGCCTGATCAACGAGTCAAAATTCGGCTATGACGCAGTTGGGAACCTGCTGCGCCTTACGCTGCTGCGCTCGCCCAAGTGGCCGGATCCCGATGCCGATATGGGTCACCAGCACTTCCACTACGCGCTGTATCCGCACGCGGGCACCTGGAAGGATGCGATGACGGTTCGTCATGGGTGGGAGTACAACTACCCGCTCACGGCCGTTGTCACGTCCACCCATCCGGGCCCGCTTCCGGCCGAGCACTCGTTTGCATCGGTTGCGCAAGAAGACGTGGTGCTCACCGCGGTGAAGAAGGCCGAGGACGCAAAGGGCCTGATTTTCCGCGCGTATGAGTGGGCCGGCAAAGACACGACTGCCGAGTTCCACGTTCCGCCAGGAGCTACGGGAGCGACCGTCACCAACATGATGGAAAAACCGGAAGGCAGTCCGCTTGAAGTCACCGGCGATGTGGTGAAGGTTCCCTTGCACCCGTACGAGATTCAGACCATCCGCGTTGATTATCCGAACGGCGGCCCGAAGGAGTAGCCGGAACTTGAATTCAACCCGCAGCGCCCAGAGTTCCATTGGAAACTGGGCGCTACGTTTTTGCAGGTTATTCCTGGCGAAGAACCCGGACAGGCTCGATCTGCGAGGCGCGGAGCGAAGGGATCAATGACGCCAGTGCCGCAACGACCAGGATGATGCCCACGACACCCGAATACGTAATGGGATCGAGCGCGGTCACGCCGTAGAGCATTCCCTTCAAATACCGGCTTAGTCCGACTCCCAGTGCGATGCCTAACGCGCACCCAATCGCAGCCGCGCCCAACCCCTGCAACAGAAATCGCTTAACAATCTCGCTGCGCATTGCGCCGAGCGCGAGGCGCACACCCACTTCTCGCTGGCGGAGTCGGCCCAGATAACTCAGCGTTCCGTACAGGCCGATGCACGCCAACGACACCGCGGTGGCGGCAAAAAGGGTAAGCAACATCGTGCGGAGGCGATTCTCAAGCGCCGCGTCGGCAAGGTGATCGGTGAGCGGCATGATGGCGTAGACGGATCGCGCGGGCTCGAGATCGTGAATGCGGCGGCGAATGGTGTCGGCCATCTGCGCCGGGTCGCCCTGCGTGCGAATCAGGTAATTGGGAAATGGATTGGGCGCGCTCACACAGACGTACACGGTAGGGGTGGGCAGCGTGTTCAGGCCTTGTTCGCGGGCGTCGCCAACCACTCCGCGGATTTGACCCTGAAAAGGATCGGTGGCTGGTTTAAGCAGATGGCCGACAGGCGATCGGGCACCGAAGTAGAGATTGGCGAAGCTGCGATTGACCACCAAATCATTGGTTGTCGATGCTTCCCTGCAGGGCTCTCCGGCGAGAAGAGGGATCCCAAGAACGTTGAAGTATCCCGACGAGGCGGTGCGCGTATCTGCCAGAACGCGGCGATCGATATTGTCGTGACCATCGATTTTGTATTCGAACGGATAGGCCCAGGATGCTCCGGGTATTTCATCCGTCGTGGCGGCATCGACTACGCCTGGCAGAGTGCGCAATCCGTCGAGCGTGCGATCCACGCGCTGAACAACGCCTTTGATGTCCGATGTCTCGCCCCAGGAGCCGCTCACCTGCAGCGTGAGGACATGGCTGGGATCAAAACCGGGCGAGACGCGGCTGAGTTCCTGGAGGCTGCGCAGCAGCAATCCCGATCCGATCAGCAGCGTCACCGCCAACGCGACTTGCACCCCGACCAGAGTCCATTGCAACGGGCGTCGCGTGGACACCTGCGCCCGGCTGCCTTGCGCAATTACCTGGGCAAGCCCGCGACGGGTACCGCGCATCGCGGGAACCAGCCCGCATAGCAGGGTTGTTGCAACAGCGGCTGCAAGGGAATAGAGCGCAATTCGCCAGTTGAGCGCAATCTCTTCGGCGCGCGGGAGCGTCCTGGCCAGGAGATGAAAACCTCGTATGGCAGCCGCGTCCACGGCAAGCCCCGCGACGGCGCCCAGCAAGGTGAGGCCAAGCACTTCCGCGAGCAATTGCACGATGATGGTCCGCCGCGATGCGCCAAGTGAAAAGCGGATCGAGATTTCGTGTTCGCGCTCAGCCGTTCGCGCCAGCAGCAGTGCGGCGATGTTGGAACAGGCAATCAGCAACAGGAGCGAAACCGAACCGTACAGGAGCCACAGCGAGCTGCCAACGGCGCCGATGACGGTTTGCTTCATGGGCACAATTTCGACGCTGAGCTCGTTGTCGGGCCTGGCATACTGGCGGCCAAGCTGGATCTGGACGCGGCTCAGGTCGGCCTGCGCCTGCTTGAGTTGTATGCCCGGCTTCATACGGCCGATTACCGTAAACCAGGTTTCGGTCCGTTTCTGCGCGAAGGGTGCGTCGGGCGCGCTGACCGCCCACAGGTCAACATCGCGATTCGGATAATGAAAGTCGCGCGGCATGACTCCGACGATGGTGTTGTAGAAGGAACCGACATGGAGACGCTTGCCGAGCGCTTCGGGATCGCCGTGAAAGCGGCGCTGCCAGAAGCCGTAGCTGATGAGAATGGCGTCGGGACCTTTGAATCGTTCTTCCTCGGGCGTGAAGTCGCGCCCCAATACTGGTGACACGCCAAGGACCTGGAGGAAGCGCGGAGCGACGAGGGCCTCGGTAACTTTCTCCGGTAGAGGGCCAGAGAGTTCGCTCAGGTCATCGGTGTAATAGCCGCTGATGCCGCTGAAGGTGGAGTTGAGGCGGTTCCAGTCTTCAAGACGCTGGGGAGCGACGAAACGGTTGGCATCGCGGGACTGGATGTCATGCTGGTAGATCACAGTAAGCCGGTCGCCCCCGGGATACGGCAGCGGCCGCAGGATTACCGCGTCAATTGCGGAGAACACCGCGCTGTTGGCCCCGATGCCGAGTGCCAGCGTGAGAATCACCGCGATTGAAAAGCCCGGCGATTTTCGCAGGAAACGCCAGGCGGCTTTGAGATGGAAGGCCACGGCCTCGGCAATTACAGAGGTGTGAATTGCGCGGACGGATTGGCGGATTTGCTCCCGGCCGCCGAATTCGACCAGGGCGCGGCGGCGCGCTTCTTCGGGGGAAAGACCGCGCGCGATGAAGTCTTCGGTGATGAGGTCGATATGGTGGGCGATTTCGGGATCGATGGACTGCCTTGCGCCGGGGTTGCGCGGATCGTTTTTCATCGCAGCCTCCTATGGCACCGTTTGCAGAATGAGTGAAACCGCCTTTGAAAGCCGGTTCCATGTCTCTTCTTCGGCCGCAAGCTGCTTGCGGCCTTTCGATGAGAGGCGGTAGAACCGCGCCTGCCGCCCCTTTTCCGATTCACCCCAATCGGCTGCGATCAGGCCGCGTTTCTCGAGGCGGTGCAGCGCGGGATAGAGCGATCCCTGCTGTACCTGCAACACTTCATCGGAAATCTGCCGGATGCGCTGGGAAATGCCGTAGCCGTGGACCGGCCCAAGCGCCACAACTTTGAGGATGAGCAGGTCGAGAGTTCCCTGCAGGAGGTCCGCCTTTTCAAGAGGAGCCATGCTCTTCTCTCCTAGACAATCTACCTATAGGAAGCGGATATGTAGATTGTCAAGGAGAGAGTGACGGACGAAGCCAATGCGCTTGAAGAATGCTGCTTAGGGTTCAGTCGAGATGGTGGTGGCGGTGGACGACGTAGCGCCCTATCATCCAGCCGACCGCGCTGCCGACCAATACATCTGAGGGGAAGTGCTGGCGGCCGAGCACGCGCGTGATGCTGACGCCGGTCGCGAGGCCGTAGGCAGTCAGTTTGGTCAAGGGACCACCATACTCCGAGGCGAGCGCGGAGGCCGAGGACCAGGCAATCATGGTGTGGGTGGATGGGAACGACGAATCCGTGGTCTGGAAAAACCTGCCCCTGGCGTTGTCGATTTCGGGCCTTTCGCGCCTTGAGATAAGTTTCATTACTTCGTCGACGGCCAGGGCATCGACCATGGATTCGCCGCCGAGAATCCCCGTTTCGGTTGCGTGATCATCATGGTGTATTCGGCCCATTCCGTAGAGGATCACGGGCGCAGCCACAAACCCGCCGAGTAGTCCATTAGAAGCGGTTACTGCTTTATCGTTGAGAGAAGTATTCTGCAGTTTTGAGGATGACATCACCTGGTGATCCGTGGTGATGGTCACGGCCGTTGCAATCACCAGGAGCGCCGGCACGAGCGCGTTCGACTCCCGAATACGCGCGGGACTCGTCCAGATCGCAGCCTGGTCTTTGAGGATGTTGCGGGGCGTGCTCGCCACGGTGACTTTGCCCTGCGGCTGCGTTGCGGGATCAGGCGCATCGGGAAGGCTGGAACTCTGCGCAAAGCAGGCTCGGCTCCAGGGGGTTATGGCGAGGATGACAATGAGTGCAAAGTTGCGGGAGCGAAAAGCCATAGTCCTCACTGGCGGATTCAGTCGATCCGCCTAAGGTGCGCCTTGCATGAATGCGAGGCTTGTCTATCTGACGTTGAGCTGCGCACCCTCAGAAAGGTAGATTTCCACATAGTCCAGGTAATTCTGGGCATACTCAAGAATCATGGCGCGGTCTTTGTCGGTCAGCTCGCGGCGCAGTTTCGCGGGAACCCCGGCCCAGAGTGTCCTTGGGGGCACGATGGTGCGCTCTGGAACGATGGAGCCGGCGGCAATGATCGAACCCGTCCCGATGCGACAGCCATTCAGGACGCGCGCGCCGATGCCGATGAGGCACTCATCCTCGACCACGCAACCATGCACCGTGGCATTGTGCCCGATGGTCACCCAATCGCCCACGCTTACCGCGTAGAGGTTTCGCTGGCCGTGGAGCACGGAGCAATCCTGCACGTTTGAGTTGGCTCCAACCCGGATGGAATTTACGTCTCCGCGAAGCACCGCGTTCATCCAGACGGAAGAATGCTCGCCGATACCGACGTCGCCCAGAACCTGGGCCGAGAGATCGATGTAACAGCTGTCGGCGATCTGGGGAGTGTGTCCCTGGTAGCTTCGAATCATAAGCTCTCTCAGCCAAAGTGTACGCGAGAGGCCGGATACCGGGGAACTCGGCTCTCGGCGCCGGAGACGAGGGTCCGCCCGATGCATGAGCCCGGAGTCTTGTTCCGAAGATGTGATTTAGATCACATTTCGATGGCTTGTGTCCGGAGCGGGAACACCGGGCAAATCATATACTTGGCTGGGCTCCCAAGTTTCCATTATGATGAAATTTGCCACGATGGCGGGTTTGGAGGTGGAACTCTTTGGCAGAGGTTCGCATTCAAGACGGCGAGCCGCTCGAAAATGCGCTGCGCCGTTTTAAGCGGAAGGTACAGCAGGAGGACATTATCAAGGAAGTGAAGCGTCACTCCTATTACCTGAAGCCAGGCGAGAAGCGCCGCGTCAAGGAAGCATTGGCGCGCAAGCGGAACCGCAAGAAAGCACGCAAGGAACAGGACTAAAACCGTAAACTGAATTGCAACGAGCCGTTCAGCGCGTCCCGCAAGGAATTCGCGGGAAACGTCAGCAAGACCAGACAAGACTGAGTGGCCCGTTGTAATTCGATCCGTTAGCTCCAACCGCCGCAACGCACAAACATGGCGGTTATCAGATCGGTCTCCCGTGCGGGCAGACGTTCGAGACAAAATCTAGCCGCTTTCCTTTTTTTGCGGCCCGGGCCCTTTTGTTCAGCAAGCGCAAAGACAGGGAAACCGGACCGGCGAGCACACCTGTTCATGGCCGTTTCGTAAGTCCCGCTCTTTGGGGAAGCCGGCCATGGAGTTCAAGGATCGTGTCCTGAAGTGCATTGATTGCGGCGCGGAGTTTGTGTTCACCGCCGGAGAGCAGCTTTTCTTTCACGACAAACAGTTTACGAACGACCCGAAGCGCTGCAAGCAGTGCAAGGCAAAGCGGGCCAGCGGCGGGTCGCGGGTGCGTACCGAAACGCGGACGACGTGTTCGGCATGCGGCGAATCGACGACGGTGCCGTTCAAACCCACGCAGGGCCGGCCTGTGCTATGCCGATCGTGTTTTCAGAAGCAACAACCGGGTAGGCCGGCGGCCGCGACCCCTACCGCAGACTAGGACTGAAGAGCAGATCCCCATGGAATCCTGAGGGGTTGCCTGCGGCTCGCACGAGCGTGGCCAACTGGGCCCAGTGCCGCTGGCTGTGGAAGAGCGCGTGGACGCACAATTTGCGATACGTCGCGGTGCGGAACTCCGGCGGCAGCCAGCTCACATTTAGGGTGTAGGTGGCATCCCAATCCTTCGCGGGATCTTCCAGCAGGTTGCGGAGAATCGTCATCCCTCTCCGATGCAGATCGAACAGCGCATCCAGCGGTCCTTCGGGAATCTGTTCGCGCGGCGTTTCCGTTTTTCCGGAAATGCGCTCGGCCCAACGCAATTCCACCGCCCAGATATGCCGCACAAACTCCTGCACCGTTTTGGTGCCGCCAATGTCGCAAGGCAATGCGAGCAGTTCGGAGTGAGCGGCAAAATGCTGATGCCAGAATTTCGCGGACTCCTCGTTCCATCCGAGAAGCTCTTCAAGACTGATGGTCACTGTCATGCTTTCCTCGCGAGCGCGCGATGTCCGATGTCGCGCCGGTAGTACATCCCGTCAAACTGGATTTCGGCGAGCGCCTGGTACGCCCTGGATAAAGCCTGTTCCATGGAATCGCCGGCGGCCGTCACGCCCAGCACCCGTCCACCGCTGGTGACAAGCTGATTGCCCACTCGTGCCGTTCCCGAGTGAAAGACCTGGACCTCGGGGACCTGGGCAGCCGTGTTCAACCCGGCTATCGGAAAGCCGGTCTTGTAGCTGCCGGGATAGCCTGATGAACTCGCTACCACGCATGCTGAAGCGCCCGGGCTCCAGCGCAGATCGACCTGGTCGATCCGACCATCGATGCACGCTTCGAGAACCTCAACCAAGTCGGTCTCGAGCCGCATGAGGATCGCCTGGGTCTCCGGATCGCCGAAGCGGGCGTTGTATTCAAGCACCTCTGGACCGCGCGCCGTCATCATGAGGCCGCAATAAAGGACGCCGCGGAAAGCCATTCCTTCCTCGGCCATGCCGAGAATTGTGGGCCTCGCAATGTGCTGCAAAATCCACTCGGTCATGCCGGGATCGAGCATGGAGTCGCTGGAATAAACGCCCATGCCGCCCGTGTTTGGACCGGTGTCGCCCTCGCCGATGCGCTTGTGGTCCTGCGCCGGCGCCAGCGGAACGACGTTTCTGCCGTCGCTCAGGCAAAGGAAGCTGAGTTCATCGCCTTCAAGGAACTCCTCGATGATCACCTGCTTCTCTGCATCGCCGAGCAGAGTTCCATTGAACAATCCATGAGCGGCTTCAAGAGCAACGCTGCGCGACGGGCAAATCACGACGCCCTTGCCCGCGGCGAGTCCATCGGCTTTGACGACGATGGGCGGATGAAAGAACTCGACCGCTTTTTCGAATTCGGCGGAGCTCGCACAGACTGCATAATTGGCCGACGGAATATGGTTCCTCTTCATGAACTGTTTCGCGAAGCCCTTGCTCGATTCGAGCTGCGCCGCTTCGCGCGTCGGGCCGAATGCGCGCATGCCGCGCTCCTGCAGCAGATCAACAATGCCTAGCGAAAGCGGCAGCTCCGGCCCAACAATCGTCAGATCGGGATTCTCTTCTTCAGCCACCCGCACCATGGATTCGACGGATTTCAAATCCACCGGGACACACCGCGCAATTTGCGCCATGCCGCCATTGCCAGGCGCACAGACAATTTCAGTTACGCGAGGACTGCGTGCCGTTGCCCAAGCCAGCGCGTGTTCCCGGCCACCCGAACCCAGGATAAGAACCTTCATGAACGTGCTTTCCCCCGAAACGATATGGTCAGCAATCGGGCGGGGGTAAGTCAAACCGCAAGCAGACTGCCTCTCAACCTATACTTATCTGTGGGCCGCCGTTGCTTTCTATCAATGGCGATCACCGGCACGTCATGGTTGAATCCCGCATCAAGTCCTACAGTGAGCAAACCGCCGAGCGGGAACGCCGCGAGGCACAGAGGAGAGCGACGCTCTGCAACGAGGTGTGGGGCATGTTGCTGCTGGCGGCGATCATTCTTGCGTGGTGGCTGGTGCAC
This sequence comes from Occallatibacter sp., assembly GCA_035308825.1. GTDB lineage: Bacteria > Acidobacteriota > Terriglobia > Terriglobales > Acidobacteriaceae > Telmatobacter. The sequence goes on from DATGFX010000069.1 coordinate 179,322, forward strand.
ACGAATCCTCGATGGATTTTTCCACCCGGCTGGTGGCGTCCGTAAATGAAGTAATCAGGGGTCAGTCGTCAGTTGTCAGACACGAACGAGATGGCGAGGCCATCTGCAAGTATCGAAGAAACGATGGAGTTGACAGCTGAACGCCGTTCGCCCCAAGCCGGAACCCCTCGTCGTGATTTTGCTGGGGCCCACGGGTTCCGGAAAAACGACGCTCTCCATTGCCCTCGCGGAGCGCTTCGCGGGCGAGATTGTCAGCTGTGATTCAGTGGCGGTTTACCGAGGCATGGATCTCGGAACCGCCAAGCCAACGAAAGAAGAGCGGATGCGGGCGCCGCATCACCTGATCGACCTCGTCGATCCGGACCAGCCTTTCACAGCCGGCGACTACAGCCGCCGAGCGCGAGCGTTACTGGGCGAGATCGCCGCCCGGGGCAAGATGCCCATTGTCAGCGGAGGCACGGGTCTTTACCTGCGCGCGCTCACCGATGGCCTCTTCGCGGGGCCGCCGCGCCAGGAGAAGCTGCGCAAGCGTCTGCGACTTACGGCGCATCAACGAGGAAGCGCATGGCTGCATCGCATGCTGTCGCGGCTCGATCCGGTTTCGGCCGCGCGCATCCACGCCAATGACACACCCAAACTGATCCGGGCCATCGAGGTTTGCGTGGCTTCGCGGAAGCCGTTGTCGCACATCATGGGGCGCGATCCGCTGGTTGGATTCCGCCTGGTGAAGATCGGGCTGAACCCGCCGCGGCTGTCGCTCTACAACCGGCTCAACCATCGCTGCGCGGAGATGTTTGCCGCGGGGCTAGTGAGCGAGACACGATCTTTGCTGGCCCGCTTCGGCGAGGTGAAGGCGCTCGATTCGTTGGGGTATCGGCAGGCGCTTCACGTGCTGCAAGATTCCTGGAGCATCGAACAAGCGCTGAAGGCAGCGCAGCAGGGACATCGCAACTATGCGAAGCGGCAGCTCACCTGGTTCCGGCGCGAACCAGGCGTCGAGTGGATCGACGCCTTCGGTGACGATCCCAATACGATTCAGCAAGCCTCGGATCTCGTGAAAGCGAACTCGGACTAAACGAGCAGACGCGCGCGCAGGCGCATCACGGGCCTTTCCACGATCCAGAACGACAATTCAGCGGCAGCCAGGATCAGCGCGCAGGTGAAGACTCCGAATCGCGCAGGATTTGCTGTGAAGAGCTGCTGCCAAAGGTACAAGCTGTAGGAAATGACGCCCAGATGCCGAAGGACCGGCCTATTCAGGATGCTGCCGGCGATCGATCGAGGACGTCTCACGACGTATTCCAAGAGCGCGCCAATCGCAAGAGCGGTGATCGTGTATCCGAATGCGATGACGAGAACCAAGGCGCTGCCTGAAAGCTTGGCAGCGGCATAGGGAACGATCACGAGGCCCAACGCAAGAAGCACAATCACGAGCCACGCATTGGCTTTCAGTTCAAACCAGCGCTGCCAGCGAGCGCCGTTGCGAACCAACGCGAGCAGACAGCCGATCATGAGCATGTCGATGGCGCCGCTGTTCACGAGAAGGCGGCTGTGCTCCGTTGCCGCATGGGACCCGGTCAAGCACACGACTGCCCTGAGAATCGGCATCACGGAGAGCACGCTTATGGCGACGCGCACTGCCACTTTGCGTCGATATGCGATGAGGAGCATCAACGGCCAAAGCAGGTAGAACTGCTCCTCGATGCTGAGGGACCAGGCGTGCTCCACGAGCCATCCCTGCGGATTCGGATGGTAGATGATCGTGCAGGTCGCGGCCGCCAGGAATGTCGACGGATCCTCGGGCGCGAGCCGCGCAACCCAGAGCGCTGCCAACACGCCCAGATAGATATAGAAGGGCGGAAAGATCCGCAGGGTTCGGCGGGCGTAGAAGCGCCGGAGCGAGATGTCGCCGGTGCGATCGAATTCGCGCAGCAGCAGGGTCGTGATCAGATATCCGCTGATCACAAAAAACACCTGCACCCCGTGGAGCCCCCCGCCAATCGAGTACCGGAACAAACCTGAGTTGACCAATGCCGCCGGCAGCAGGGACTTCGTGTGCGAGAGAATCACGATCGCGATCGAAACGGCGCGCAGCCCATCGAGGGATGGAACGTCGTGCCGACTGGCTGCTCCCACGTGCTCCGCAATTGCTGCCGGGCTTCCCATCGGCCCAGCATAGCCTTCGTCTGGCTGGCGATTGTCTCAACGATGTCAAAACAAAGTAAAACATGGAGCATCCTTTAAACTAGTCAGTGGTTTGCGCCGGACCCGCGACGGGAGAGCGCAGAAACGGAGTTCGCATTGGCAGACACGATCTATGACGTGGCGATCATCGGCAGCGGGCCTGCAGGCTACACCGCGGCCATTCGCGCAGGACAACTCAAGCTCAAGGTGGCCCTGATCGAATCGGAGAAAGTGCTGGGCGGCACGTGTCTGCACGTGGGCTGCATCCCGACCAAAACCCTGCTCTTCAATGCTGAAATCTGGGATCATCTGAAGCACGCTGCCGAGTACGGCATCGACAACGTGACTGCGCCGGCGCTCAACTGGGAGAACGTACTGAAGCGCAAGACCGCGATTGTGAACAAGCACACCAAGGGCCTCGAATTCCTGATGAAGAAGAACAAGGTCACGGTGGTTCCGGGATATGGCAGGCTCACCGGTCCGGCAAAAGATGGCGTGCATACCGTGTCTTTAACCGGCGCGGATGGCAAGAGCAGCGAGCTAAAAGCGAAGAACGTTATCGTCGCGACGGGCTCTGACGCCAAGATGCTCTTCGGACTTTCGCCGGACGATCGCATTCTCACCAATATCGAGATTCTCTCCATTCCGCAGGTGCCGAAGTCGCTCATCGTGATTGGAGCGGGTGCCGTGGGAGTTGAATTCGCGTCCATTTTTCGCAGCTACGGCGCTGAAATTACGATCCTGGAGTTTCTGCCTCGACTGATGCCGCCTGAGGATGAAGACATTTCGAAAGAGCTGGCGCGTGTGTTCAAGAAGCGCGGCATCGATATCAACACCAGCGCCAAGGTGGAGAAGATCGAGAAGACCGATGCCGGCGTTCGCGTCACCTGGACCGACGCGAATGGCAAGACGCTCCAAAAGGAGGCCGAGAGGGTACTGGTGGCCGTAGGACGCTCGCCCCGCACCGGCGATGTTGGCATCGACAAGACGAAAGTCCAGCTCGATCGCGGATTCGTCCAGGTAAATGAAGTGCAGGAAACCGCTGAGCCGGGAGTCTATGCCATCGGCGATATCGTCGCCGGTCTGCCGCAGCTAGCCCATGTCGGGGCGATGAGCGGCATTGTCGCGGTGACGAAAATCGCCGGACGCCCATTCCGCCCGGTTCGGCGCGATCGAATCCCCGCTTGTACATTTACGGAACCGCAGATCGGGTCAGCCGGGCTGACCGAGGCGCAGGCGAAGGAAAAAGGCCACCAGGTGAAGGTTGGCAAGTTTCCGTTCGCGGGCAATTCGAAGGCGACCATCGTGAACAGCCACGATGGGTTCGTGAAGATCGTCGCCGATGCACAATACGGAGAGATCCTGGGCGTGCACATCATCGGCCCGCAGGCGACGGAACTGATCGCCGAAGCGGTTGCGGTGATGGACCTGGAAGGAACCGTGGACGATCTGATGTTCACCATCCACGCCCATCCGACGCTTGCTGAAGCCATGCTCGATGGATACGCAGCGGTGGAAGGAATGGCGATCAACGCATAGCGTGAGGCGAAGAATCGGGCTGCAGACGCTTCTATTGCGGGGCGACTTCAACGCGAACAGTTTTCATGCCTGCCGGTGCTCCTTCGGGTGTGACATCGAGCGAGGGGATTTCGATGGAGGTCGGCAGCAGAAGATAGGCATCGCAACCCGACCACGGCGTGCACACCAGCCGCACCTCCCGCAAAAGACGCGCCTTCGATCCGCTGGGCAGCTCTGGCGGAAATGCGTGGGACTGCAACGTCGTAGTCATTCCTTCAAAGCCCTTGTCGCCGTGGAGCAGGTTTACCCTGACCGGCTTACCATCTTCGAAGGCGACAGCATAGAGTCCCGAACCTGTGAGCTTGGTGCTGGGCGCGATCTGACGTATCTCCTCGTCTTTATCCAGCTCTGCGCGAAGGCTGCCGTCATACTGGCCATGGTTCAAAGACGCGGCGCGCAATTCCCTTCCCGTCACGCGCTGATAACCTGAAGCGATTCGATCGTCGAGGTTGTCGCTGGACCCAAGGAATCCGCCCAGCGGATTCTCAACGCCGGTTGCGTGGGCAAGCTCGTACTGGTGCGCCGCGGCAGTTTTTTTGCCTTCGGCCTCGAATGCCCGCCCGAGCTGGAATCCGCTCATCCTGTCCTGGCCCAGCCTCCAGGCCGCGCGCAGGTAGGCTTCCGCAGTCGCGAGATCGTGGGTCTCAAGGGCCGCCCAGCCTCGCGTGCACCAGGCAAACGCGAGCACTTGTCCCCAGTAAAGGGAATGCGCGTCATCAGAGGGCAGGGTCAGCGTCTTCGCTTCGATCTCCTCGACCGACTTGCGCGAAAGATCCACCGCCCTGGTCAGATCGTCCGGGCCCGCGCCTGGGTCCGCTTCGAGAACGCCGATCGCATCGCGCAAAGGCTGTACCGCGGAAAGAAGCTGCTCTCTCGCCTCTCCGGACAGCGTAACCACGGAACGCCCATGCGTAGTCGCCGGCGCGACCGCCACATCGGAATTGAGCTTGTTTTGAAAGGCCTGGGCATCTTTGCCGCTGATGATCGGTGTCATCTGCACTTCGTCTGCGTAGATCGCCCTGCGGAAGGCGAGATACTTGTCCCATTGATCGAGGGGCACCTTGTTCTGCCTGGTCACGACGCGACGTTCCGCTGTGTACGCGCCGTTCTTGAAACTGTACGTCGCGCGATATTCTGCCCAGCTTTCCTTCAGGTCCACGTTCCTGGGCGGAATCACGGCCCAGCCGGCCGGCAGCTGCACCGTCGCCGAATACAACTGGTCACCGGGTGAACCGATCTCTACATCGTCGGCTGGCTTGATCTGCTTGACCCCGGGCGCAAGTTCCCATCCCACAGGCGGCATAGGCGGCGAGATACGGCGCTCTTCCCACTCGCCATATTTTTCGCGGGTGTAGTCATAGGAGAACTGGAAGGGCTGGCTGGTTTGTTCGATGGGCGAAACATCCGGAGTTTTGACTTCGCCAGCAAATCCGGTCGAGTTTGAAAACCGCTGGATCAATTCTTTCCATTGCGACTGCGGCACCGAACGAAACGCTGCCCGAATGAGCATTTCTACATCGCCGTGGTAGGTCTGCACAAAATGACCCGTAAACACGCCCTGGTCGGACAACTTGCCTTCCACCCGGACCTCTGCGGACTGCTGATAGGGCAGATCAACGGGGGTGCGCTCAAGGTAGGCCGGCTTGCCTGCCGGGATCGCGAGCGCCTGCTTGTCGCGGATTGTTGCCATCAAGGTACCGATCGGGGCAACTTCCTCTGTCGAATCCATCCATATCAGCTTGCCATCGAGCGGGACCAGCGTGATGACATGGTCGAACTGCGCGGGCGAAGGAGTCTTCGGGTCAAGCTCGCGACTCGTGGAAATCAGCACGGGCCACGCCTGGATTCCCGCGGCCTTCAGCAGAGAAGCGAGCAACGTGTGCTTGTCCTTGCAGTCTCCGTATTCGTTCGAAAGCACATCGTCGGCGGGATGCGGCTGATAGCGGCCAATTCCGAATTCCAGCCCGACATAGTGGATGTGGAGGGCAACCTCATTAAAGATGGCACGGAGCTTTTCGTCATCGGTTGTGAGTCCCCTGGTCAACTGGTCTGCGCGCGCCTGGATAGCGGGCGTAATCGCAAGCGGCTGCTGCTGCAGGGACTCATACCAATCGCCCACCTGCTGCCAGGTTGTAAATGTGGTCACTTGAAGGGACGGCTTCCAGTTCCTGGTCGACTTCGGCGGGGCGTCGGGATCAGGCCGCGCAAGATTGGAGCTGGCCCAGTGATAGAGCTTGCGGCCGTTCGCGGTGGTGACCTGCGGCTGCACGTCTGTGCTGGCAACGGTGACCGTCTTATCCGCCGGCACGTCCAGATCAAACTCTTCGTCGAGCAGGACGAGGTTCTTCTCGAATGTGTAATCCAGCCAGAATTGGCCGGGGACCTCAGGCTTGAGCGTGCGCTGCGTGACCTGGTATTCCAAGGTGTCGCCCACGCCGAGGCCTTTGACGGCCACGTGTTTCTGGTGAATGTCGGAGTACATTGGCGCTTCCCGCGTCACGTCCGCGGGCATATCCTGCACGTTGTAGTCAGGAGTGACAACGACGGTGCCGTCGGGCTTGCGGACACGCACATAGTCGATGTCCATCTGCTGATTCGACGCCGTGTAGGTGAAGGTAAGCACAGCCATCTGCTTGACGCCCGCATCGGCAAAGATGCGGACCACGGCGGTCGTCTGGCGCGTGCCGGTGCCATCTGCCTCCATGCGGATCCTGGTGGCAAGCTTGTCAAAAACGAGAGCCTCTCGCGAGTAATCGCCGGGGTTTGAATCCGCTGGCGCCGGTTTTACCGTCGCGGGCTGGGCCGGGCTGCCGGCAGCGGTCTTGTCCTGACCCGAGGCAAGTTGGCAAGCCTGCGGCAACAGCATCGCCCCCAGGACAGCCACACTCCACCGCGAACACGGCGACAAAGCGGGAAACCGCGGGCTGACCGGTAGAAGCATCGATGTGATCCGAGTTACAGGAACGATACCAGAGTTCCCGGTCGGCCGACATGGCACAAATGGGAGATCACTTTTCGTCCGTAACCCATCCGGCGCTCAAAGGTCATGCTCCTGCAAACCGCACGAATTAAAGCTCGAGCGAATGGCTTTCGACCAATGTTTTGGCCTTGGCGATGAAGTCGCCGAGCGGGATCGAGCCCTGATCGCCCTTGCCCCGTACGCGCACGCTGACAGCGCCCCCCGCGAATTCCTTGTCCCCAAACACAAGAATGTAGGGAATCTTCTGGTTCGCCAGGTCCCGGATCTTGGCATTCATCTTCTCATTCCGCACATCGGTTTCCACTCGCAAACCGGCGGCTTTCAGGTCGCCCTCGACCTTCTTCGCGTATTCGAGGTGCCGCTCGCTGATGGGCACGAGGCCCACCTGAACCGGCGCGAGCCATAAGGGAAAAGCCCCGGCGTAGAGCTCGATGAGGTAGGAGACCATGCGCTCCATCGTGCTGATGATGGCGCGGTGAATCATCACGGGCCGATGTTCTTTGCCGTCCGCGCCCATGTATTCGAGTCCAAACTGGTTCGGGAGATGGAAGTCGACCTGGATGGTGGAATAGGTCTCCTCGTGCCCCATCACATCGGCAAGCTGGATATCAAGTTTCGGCCCGTAAAATGCGGCCTCACCTTTGGCCTCTCGATATTTCAGCCCCAGGGCATCGAGCGCCTCGCGCAGAACGCGCTCTCCGAGCTCCCACATGGCATCGTTGTCGACGTACTTCTCTTTGTTTGCCGGATCGCGCAGCGAAAGGCGATAGCTGTATTTCGTGATTCCGAGCGCACGATAGGATTCCTCGACCAGCTGCATGACCTTGGAGAATTCTTCCTTGATCTGCTCGGGCGCGCAAAAGATGTGCGCATCGTTCAGGGTCATGCAGCGCACGCGGCTGAGGCCGCTCAATGCGCCCGACCGCTCATAGCGGTACATGGTGCCGAGTTCCGCGAGTTTCACCGGCAGATCGCGATAGCTGCGCAGTCTCGACTCGTAGATCAGGATGTGATGCGGACAATTCATTGGCCGGAGGACCATCTGCTCGGTCTCAAGGTCCATGGGCGGGAACATGTCTTCGTGATAGTGGGCCCAGTGGCCGGAACGCTTGTACAGATCCACCTTGGCCAGCGCTGGGGTGTAGACATGCTCGTATCCCGCCTTGCGTTCCAAGTCGAGGATGTATTCCTCGAGCAGCCTTCGAATGGTCGCGCCCTTGGGAAGCCAAAGGGGCAGGCCGGCGCCAACCTCTTCGCTGACCGTGAAGAGCTCAAGTTCCTTACCGACCCGCCGGTGATCCCTGCGCTTGGCGTCTTCGAGCAGTTCCAGGTAGGCGTCCAGATCCTTCCTGGAGAAAAATGCCGTTCCGTAGATGCGCTGGAGTTGCGGATTCTTCTCATTCCCCAGCCAGTAGGCGCCGGAAATGGACATCACCTTGACGGCTTTCACGCGCCCCGTGGAGGGCACATGAGGACCGCGGCAGAAATCGACGAATTCGCCATTGCGATAGAAGCTTACCTGATCGCCGGGCTGGGTAAACCTCGTGACGAAGTGGGTCTTCATGAAGTCGCCGTCTTTTTCAAACTCCGCAAGCGCCTGCTCGCGCGGCTCGTACTCGCGGACGAACTTGTCGTCGCGCGCGACCACCTCGGCCATCCTGGCCTCAATCTGCGCGAGGTCTTCTGGTGTGAACGGCTTTTCGCGATAGAAATCGTAGAAAAAACCCGAATCCGTTGCCGGCCCGTGACCCAGCTTGGTCTCGGGAAACAGTTCGAGCACCGCCGTTGCCAGGACGTGCGCGGCCGAATGGCGTACGACCTTGAGCGCGTCGGGATCCGTTTCTTTCACGAGCTCGAGCTTCGCGTCTTGACTGAGGGGCGTGGCAAGGTCAACAAGCCGCGGTCCCCCCGTATCTTCGGCCGCATACATCGCAGCTTCTTCTGAAGCGCCCACTTGGGCGGAGTTCGCCCTGGACCCAGTCGCGAGCGGGGTGAGGCGCGCAACGACAGACGCCGCCGCCAGCCGTGGGGAAATCGAGTTCGCAATTTCGAGAGGCGTCGTTCCCGCGGGAACTTCCTTCACGGATCCGTCAGGCAAATGTATGGCGATGGATGCCTTGCTCATGATGAAAAAACAGCCCTTCTTATTTCTGGAGTGTTTAAAGAATGCGGCTTAACCTAACAGGATAGTTGCGCCAGGCCGTTTGCGTCGAGAAACAGGCTTGGAATGGGCGCCTACTTCTGGAGCCGATTGCCTGGGAGGGGCGTCAAAGAGTGAGAACATGACCGGGATGAATGCAAATCAACACGGTAAAGATCGCCGATTCCGATGGGGAACTGTCATTGGGATTGTATTGGTGATTGTCGCCGTGCTGTATGCCAGCCAGCACCCTCACAGCTTCTTCTCAACTCTGGTGCATGTCTTCGTTGCCCCTTAGAATTCCACCTTGACCCGTCCTGAGAATTTGGGATTAAGCAGCGGCAACCTATGGCGCCAGCGCTTTGGCAATGTCGAACCACCGGGCATTGGTCCAGTTTTCGCGCGGATCAGCGGCGGCGCGGGCAAAGGTCCAAAGGCGCAGCCTCTCCGGATCGACACCTGTCAGGCCGGCCATCCGCTTGACAAGGGCGGAGGGATCCCCATGAAGGCGGGCTTCGCAATTGATCAGGTGCTGCACCGGATCGCACGCGCGATCGCCCACGAACGGCTTTGGATCAATGGCCAGCCAGGGCTCTCTCTGCGAGCGGAGAACATTCCCGGCATGAAGATCGGTGGCGAGGA
>DATGFX010000070.1:0-29960 GCA_035308825.1 Occallatibacter sp.
TGTCGAGCGCCTTGCGAATCGTGTGCCTCCGTTCTGCCACATCGACCACCACAAACGCTTTGCGCATCGTCTCCGCATAGTCCTTTGCCGAACGCAAAGCCACGGAGTGGTCGCCATGCAGCACGCGATGACCGCGACTCAGATTGCCCGCCGCAATGCCCGCGATCTCCAGCGGAACGATGGCCGAGTCGAGCAGCGCTACGACCCAACGCACCGGTCGCACAAAGCGTTCCGACTTGCCGGATCGCCAATACATATTCTTGGCCCAGTAAAGGCTGAAGACTTCCTTCGGAAGCTCGGCGCATAACACCTGCGGCGCGGCCACTCCCTTTCGCGTGATGGTTGCTCCAACGTACTCGCCTTTGGGAGTCGCTACCTTCTTGAGCGCATCGACAGGCACTCCCGCCTTCCTCGCGAAAGCCTGCGCCGCGGGCGTGGGCGCATCATCTTTGAACGCGATCTTCCACGACGGGCCGACGAGCTGTTCCTCGGTGTCGGCCTGCGCAACCAGCAAGCCTTCCGCCAGCACTGCGAGGCGGCGTGGCGTCGAAAAAGTCGAAACTTTGGCATCCGCGTTCAGCAGCCGCTCGCGCGTCAGCAGTTCGGTCACGCGGCGGCCCAGTTCGGCTTCCGCCCCGGCAATCATGCGGGCGGGAACTTCTTCCAGCCCAATCTCAAGTAAAAAGTCCGGCATTCAATCAATTCTTTCTTAAAGCCATCAGCTGTCAGCCCTCAGCTTTCAGCTTCTTTGGTCCTCCGGCAAACCACTCGTGCCAGTCAGGTCCGTCCGATTCGTTTTGATTCTTCGTTCGGCCTCAGGCGCTGCTGAAGGCTGAGACCTGTCAGCTGACCTCTTGCTGTAGCGCATATGCTTTGGCCACGCCCACTGCCAGCGCGCGAATACGGCCGATCACGCCCACGCGCTCCGTTACGCTGATCGCTCCCCGTGCATCCAGAATGTTGAAAAGGTTCGAGCACTTCAGCGCAAGCTCATACGTGGGCAGCAGCGGAAATCGCTTCTTCTCTTTCGCGCTCGCATGCTCATCGGCAAGCAGCTGATTCGCCTTGTCGAGCAACGCGTGCGCCTCGGCTTCATAGCTCGCGAAGTGCTCCCACAGCCGCGGCACATCGGCTACTTCAAAGTTGTACACCGAGAATTGCAGTTCCTCGGCCAGCCGCACCTCGCCGTACGTCGTCGGCGTGCCGGTCTCCGGATCGCGCGCCCACACGATGTCGTAGATGGAATCCACGTCCTGGAGGAACTGCGTGATGCGCTCCAGTCCGTAGGTCAACTCAGCACAGATCGGATCGAGATCGAGCCCTCCGCACTGCTGAAAATACGTGAACTGCGTGATCTCGAGCCCATCGACCATCACCTGCCAACCCACGCCCCAGGCGCCACCCGCAGGCCACTCCCAGTTGTCTTCTTCAAACTTCAAGTCGTGCTTGCCTAGATCGATACCAATTGCCTCAAGAGATTGAAGATAGAGTTCTTGCACATTCACCGGCGGCGGCTTCAGGATGAGCTGAAACTGGGTGTGCTTGAAGAGCCGGTTGGGGTTCTCGCCGTAGCGCCCATCGGCAGGTCTCCGAGACGGCTGCGCGTAGCCGACCTTGTAGGGCTTCGGGCCCAGCACGCGCAAAAACGTTTCCGGCGCCATCGTTCCGGCACCCACTTCCACGTCGTACGGCTGCTGCAACACGCAACCACGTTCCGCCCAAAAGCCCTGCAGGCGAAACAGCACTTCCTGAAATGTAAGAGCGGAAGGCTTCAAGGAAGAAGCCATTGGAGCAGCGGGCACAGGCAAATCTCTCTCATCGGAACTAAGGTTCGATTCTATCAGCCTGCGCAAAGGGACCGGCCACACGCCTGAGGACGCGCCAACTCAACGGAATGGCCAAACAACATTAAGAAGCACAAACGTTACAATTCTCAACGTGACTCGAGAGCGTTGGGCCCAGATTGGAATCACGGTTCAATTCCTCATTGTGGTCAGGACACTAGCTGAGATCTTCCGGCTTCGACACATCCATGGCGCAAGCTTCTCTGTTGGAGCCGCTATGCCCTATGTGGGCGGTGCTCTGATTGCTGCCTGCGCCTGCTGGTTCGGCGTCACTTTGTACTTCTTCCGCCGCTACACTCTTTGCGCTTGGATGGCGGTGGCGACCGCGATCGCCCTACTGGCCTACAAAATTGGCGTGATCGGCATGTAGCCCCAGCGCATCGTCAGAAAGCCTCACCCGCCCAATTTCGCCAGCGCCTCAGCGCTCTTCAGCTTGCGCTCCAGGTGCCGTTCCAGCGACTGCAATGCGAACCGGCGCAAATCCTGCGCCTGGCGGCGCGTCCAAGGCTCCTCCGCAAACGCGGCCACCGGCGCGCGCAGCATGCGTTGCGCCAGTTGCCAGCTCTCTGCCGAAAGCGCGCTGGCTGTACCGTTGCGATGTACAGCACAAAACAGGCCATCCGCGTGGCGGCCGAAGAAAATCTCCGAGTCATGCAAGGCTTCGCCGCACGCCATGCAATGCGTCAGATCGGGCAGAAGGCCCATGAGTCGCGTCATCCAGAGCTGAAAATACGTCAGCGGCATCCACGGATTGTCGATCAGCGTCCGCTCCAGCACCGAGACGACCAGCCGAAACACCGTCTCCTGCGGATCGCGTTCCGGCAGCGCCTCGTCCAGCACTTCGGCGTACAAGTTGAGTACGGTCATCCTCGCGGCATCCACCGGCGCCGACAGGGGCGAGCGCACCAGTTCGAGTTGATCAATGCGCACCAGTTCCTGCCCGGGCCGCTCCACAAACCAGGCGCGTGCTTCGGTCATCGGCTCGAGTGCGGCGCCAAACCGTTTGCGGCTTTTGAGAGCGGCCTTGGCGACGCCCCTGATCCGCCCGTAGTCGCGCGTGAAAAGACTCAAGATCAGGTCAGCCTCGTGCACCGGCCACGAGCGCAGCACAACGGCTTCTGAAGTCAGAACGGGCATGTGAGTGTTTGGTAGTCAGGACCAGCGAGTGCGTAGGGCCGCACAAACACGAACGCGCATCCCGTGCGAGATGCGCGTTGCAGGTGAGTCCTGATGATTTTAACGGCCGTAGTGCGCGGCGTTCTTCTGTGCGAAGTGCGCCCACTTCTCCGGCAGGTCATCGAGAGCGAAGATCGCCGAAACAGGGCAGGCAGGAACGCAGGCGCCGCAGTCAATGCACTCGACCGGGTCAATGAACAACTGATCGGCCTCGCCATGGCCGCCCTCGTCTTTCTTGGGGTGAATGCAATCGACTGGACAGGCGTCCACACAGGCGGTGTCCTTGGTGCCGATACAGGGTTCTGCGATTACATAAGCCATTGTTGCGTTCTCCGGATGGGTTTCTTCTCGAGGCTGATAGTAGCACACGACCCTGGCAGGTGACTCGCCTTTCGTTCCGCTATGCAGGAATGGAAGTTCGTTGTTTTCAGGAGTTCCGAGCGGATCGCTTGAGTCCCGAAAACGTCGCGACCTTTAGCGCGATTGTCGCAGTGCTGCGAACTCCTGCGGCGTAGGAATAGGCGACAGGTCGCGGCCGGCAAACATGTCGTCAAAAAGCGAGACGAGTTCGTCCTGGATCAGGCCGTTCGAGGCCAAAATCTCGTGGCTGTCGAGCTTGAAATGATTTCCTTTGAAGTCGGTGACCTTACCGCCAGCTTCCAGCACCAGTAGAATCCCGGCTGCCGTATCCCAGGGATTCAGGTTGAATTCCCAGAATGCTTCCATCCGCCCCGCTGCCACATACGCCAGGTCGAGCGCCGCCGAACCGGCGCGGCGCACTCCATGCGACCGCAGGGTGAACTCCTGGTAGAAGTGGATGTTCGGGCTGGCATGGCGCTTGCGGCTTGGAAATCCCGTTGCCAGCAGCGACTCGGCCAGGTCGCGAATCTTCGAAACCTGCATCGGCTTGCCGTTCAGCTGGGCGCCCTGCCCTGCCTCGGCGGCGAAAAGCTCGTCGCGCAGCGGATCGTAGATCACGGCTGCAACCAGGGTGCCGTCCTCGTCGGCAGCCGTCCGGTCCGGCGGCCTCTCTTCGAGTCCCATCGAAACACAGAACTGCGGAAATCCATGAGCAAAGTTCGTCGTTCCGTCGAGGGGATCGACATACCAGCGGAACTCGCGCTCCAGCCCCTCGCGCGTTCCCTCCTCGCCGTAAACTCCATGTGTGGGGAATGCTTCGGCGAGCCGGGTTCGGATGAGTTTCTCAACGGTTCGATCGGCTACCGTGACAACGTCCACGTCGCCCTTGTATTCGGTGGCCACGCCCTCGGCAAAGAATTCGCGCAGTTGAGCCCCGGCTTCTCGTGCGATCTCTGCTGCCTTCGGAACCCAGACAAATTCCTGCGGGGTCTCGCCCGGTTGGCTCACGCGGACGCCTCGCCGGAATGGTTGCCATTGACGGGCCGGGCGTTGCGACGTTTGCCCGCCTCCGTGATGGTCTGGATCTGGTGCTTATAGATAAACAGGTTCGGCTTGCCCTCGCGCGTCAGGCGCAGCATGCCGTCATCGAAGTACTCGATCCACCCCCGCACCGTTTCCCCATCATTCAACTTGATTACTACGTTGACCTGGCGCTCGCTAAGCGATCGCAGATAGAGCGCTTCCTGTCCGGTCTCGCCGGGCGGAGGCGTCTTGGAACGCCGGCGCGAGGAAATGGGAGGAGTCATCATGCTCATTTTAGATGCAATCGAAACGCCGATCACAGGAATTCTTTCGTCCAACATGAGACTGCTGTTACGAAAGGAAAAGCACCTTGCCGCGCGCCACTCAATTCTGCGCCTTGACCGGCGAGTCGGAATAATACCCCGTGCGGTACCGGATGTTGTATGCCTCCTGCGTCGCTCTGGGCACGGTGACCTGGAAGCGATGAAAATCCACGCCCTTCAATTCATTCTTCGGGTAATAGCCGATCAGGTATTGCGTCCGCAAATCCTCGCTCACGCGGGCAAATGCTTTATCGAGGCCGTCCTGGTCGGCGTAAAAGCTCTTGCCCCCGGTCTGCTCTGCAAGCGTGATCAGCGCGTGCTCGCCGCCAATGGATCGTCCGGCGCTGGCCTCGATGGGCACGTCGATGATGCTGTAGATCATGACTTCATTGCGCAAAGCCTGCTCGAGCGCCTGCGCATAGGTCGTGTTATTGACGGTGTCCTCCCCGTCTGAAACCAGCACGAGCACCTTGCGACCCTCCTTGGGACCGAGTCTTTGCGAGCCGAGATAGATCGCATCGTAAAGCGCCGTGGCGTTGTCACCCCGCAAATGATCGAGCGCGTGGTCAAGCTGCGCCAGCTTGTTCGTAAAAGGCGAGAGCTCGCTCACGAAGGTAGAAAACTCGATCAAGCTCATCTGGTCCTGCGAGCGAACCAGCGCGTTCACGAAACGCTTGCTGGCTTCCTGATCGAGCGCCCTGTCTTTGTACGTACTGGCGCTGGTGTCGATCGCGAGGACCAGGTTCAGCGGCCGTTCCGACTGGCGCTCAAACACAGAAATCTGCTGCGGCCGGCCGTCCTCGGCCACGGCAAAATCTTCCTTAGCCAAGCCTCCGACAATCGCGCCGTTCTGGTCTGTCACGTTGACAAACAGGCTGACCAGCTTTACATCCATCCGGAAGGTAACTTCTTGCGCAGCGAGGCTCTGCGCGGCAGCCGCCAGAATCGCCATCGCGAGCAGAAGCCGGATTGTCCCCCAATACCGGCCGCTACTCGGCATGCTTGGTCTCCAGGCCAACGCCCTCGGGAAACGGTTCGCCATCGGACCACACCGCGCCGTCGGCAAAAGTCTCCTTTTTCCAGATCGGCACCGTTTTCTTCAGAGTGTCGATCAGCCACCGGCAGGCATCGAATGCCTGCGCGCGATGTGCCGATGCGACCACGATCAGCACGCTCGTCTCACCCACCTCGAGACGCCCCAGCCGGTGCACGATGCTGACGTGGCGAACTCCAAAACGAGCCGCTGCCTCGCGAGCGAGCTCCTCCATCTGCTTCGTCGCCATCTCCTCGTAGGCTTCGTAATCGAGGTAGAGCGTGCGCCGTCCGCGCGAGTGGTTGCGGACGATGCCATCGAACACGGTCACCGCACCATCTTCGCCTTGTTTCGCTGAGGCAACCAGCGGCTCGGCGTCAATCCGGCTGCGTGTGAGGGCAACTCTGACCGGTTGGAGTTGCGCATTGGCGGCTGCCTCATCAACAGAGGCGTCATTGCCGTCCGTCGTGCGCGAAGCACCTCCCGACACCGGCGGCAGCAGACCTACCTCGTCGCCATCGCGAAGAACCTGTGCAGCGTTCGCGTACTCGGCGTTTACGCTGACTGCGATGCCTTTGAGCCGTGCGGAGGCGTGGCTCTGCCGCAAGCTTGCGAGGAGATCGGCGACGGTCGCTGCTTCCGGCAGCTCGACCCGAAGCGAATCGCTCCCCAGCGTGTCTTTCAGAACGCCAAACGCAAGAACTTGAACCTGGATCATCAAAAGCAGCATACCCGCCTGCAGCTTAGACGCAATAGTGCCCATTCGGTCCGATGCCCCCAGACCGCACACTTTGGGCATGTCGAAGGCACAAAAAAGGCCGGCAGGTTCGCCGGCCTCCGTTTGAGATTTCGAGGGTTCAAGCTGCTGCGCTCGCGCCCCGTTCCCCTTCCACACCTTCGAGCACGGGGCCCGCTTTCTGCCCCTTCATCAGCGGCAGAGCGACCGCAAGCACATCTTCGATCTGCTTGGCATAGTGGATCTGGACACCTTCCAGCATCTCGGGCGTCAGGTCCTCTTCCACGTCCTGCCGGTTTTCGGCGGGCAGGATCACGGTTTGGATTCCAGCCCGGCGCGCCGCAAGGAATTTCTCCTTGATGCCGCCCACTGGCAGCACGTTGCCGCTCAGGGTGATCTCGCCCGTCATCGCGGTCAGCGGCCGAACCGGGGTATCGGTCAGCAGCGAAGCCAGAACCGTTGCCATCGTCACACCTGCCGAAGGTCCGTCCTTGGGGATTGCGCCCGCCGGAACGTGAATGTGCAGATCGATCTCCCGGTTGAAGTCCTCCGAAAGTCCCAGGCGATCCACATTGGAGCGCACCCAGGTCAGCGCGGCTTGCATCGATTCCTGCATCACCTCGCCAATCTGGCCCGTCATGGCAAAGCTGCCCTTCCCCTTCATCTTGTTTGCTTCGATAAAGAGGATGTCGCCGCCCGCCGGGGTCCACGCCAGACCCACAGCCACACCGGGCCGTTTGACCCGCTCCGCCACTTCGGTCTCGACACGCACCTGCATGTTGCCCAGAAACTCTTTGAGAACGTCCTTGTTGACGACCAGCTTCTCAGCCTTGCCTTCAACAATGCGCCGCGCTTCCTTGCGGCAGACGGTGCCGATCACCTGCTCCAGCTTGCGCACACCCGCTTCCCGCGTGTAGTGGCGGATGATGTGCCGCACCGCCTCTTCAGGAAACTCAATCTGCTCCGGCGTGATTCCATTTTCCTTGATCTGCCGCGGAACCAGATATCGCGCCGCGATGTGCACCTTCTCCTCTTCGCTGTAGCCCTGCAGAGGGATAAGCTCCATGCGGTCAAGCAGCGGAGGCGGCACCGGATCCAGCATGTTCGCCGTGCAAATAAACAACACCTTCGACAAATCGAACGGCACATCGAGATAGTTATCGCGGAACGTGTTGTTCTGCTCCGGATCAAGCGTCTCGAGCAACGCCGAAGCCGGATCACCGCGGAAGTCGCGTCCCAGCTTGTCGACTTCATCCAGCATGATCACGGGGTCGTTGGTTTCCGCCCGGCGAATGCTCTGGATGATCTGGCCCGGTAGTGCACCGATGTAGGTGCGCCGGTGCCCGCGGATCTCCGCCTCGTCATGCATGCCGCCGAGAGAGATGCGCTGAAACTTGCGCCCCAATGCGCGGGCGATCGACTTCCCCAGCGAGGTCTTCCCCACTCCCGGGGGTCCGACAAAGCAAAGAATCGGTCCCTTCATGTCGGGCTTGAGTTCCAGCACCGACAGATAGTCGAGAATCCGATCTTTCACCTTGCGCAGCTCGTAGTGGTCCTCGTCGAGGATCTCCTTTGCCTTGCCGATATCGATCTTCGAGCCGGAGCTCTTTGACCAGGGCAATACCGCCAGCCATTCAATGTAGTTCCGCGTCAGCGAATAGTCGGCCGCCATCGGAGACATGCGGCCAAGCCGCGACAGCTCCTTCAGCGCCTCCTTCTTCACGTCCTCGGGCATCCCGGCCGCTTCAATCTTCTGCTTCAGATCTTCGATATCGCGCTGGGTCTCGTCCTGCTCGCCGAGTTCCTTCTGGATGGCTTTCATCTGCTCGCGCAGATAGTAGTCGCGCTGCGATTGCTGAACCTGGTCTTGCACTTCGCTCTGGATCTTGTTGCGAAGCTGCTGGACTTCGATTTCCTTGGCCAGATGCTTGTTGAGTTGTTCCAGGCGGCCAAGGATCTCCGGCGTTTCAAGCAATTTCTGCTTGTCGTCCGTGGTCAGGAACGGCAGAGACGAACCGACAAAATCCACCAGCCTCGCCGGATCGTCGATGTTGGCGGCAATGGTCCGCAGCTCGTCCGAGAGCGTCGGCGACTCAGACACAATCTGCTGGAACTGGCTCACGACATTCCGCACCAGTGCTTCCATGCTGGCGTCAGACTGCGGTTGAACGTCCGGCAGTACCTCGACCTCAGCCACCATGAAGGGCTCGGTCTGGACATAGCGAAGCAGCCGGACTCGGTCGACACCCTCGGTAAAGACAAACCGGCTCTGATTCGGCATCCGCACGATCTTGTGGACCGTAGCCAGCGTGCCCACATCGTGCAGGTCGGTGGGCGTGGGCGAATCAAGGCGCGGATCAAGCTGGGCCGCAACCACAATGGAGCGTTCCTCGCCCAGCGACTCAATTAACTGGATCGAACTCTCCCGCCCAACAGTAAGCGGCAAAACGGCATGCGGGAACAGCACAGTATCGCGGACAGGCAAAACCGATACCCGCCTGATGGCTGGCCCCTCTTTGGACACGGTTGTTGGATTCAGGGAACTTAGGTTAGTTGGCACGTTTGCCATTGAGTGTCCTCATATCAACTTTTCTCTCATTAGACAACGCAGAAACCGAAAAGTTTCAGGAATCCTCTCAGTCCGATCGGTTCATGAAAAGCCCGCAACTCACACTTCCTATTACGCTCCCAACCGGGACCCAGGTTCCCCATACGCGGGCCCCACCACATGGGCAGAAACGCGCAGCCTGCCCCAGCCTTCGGCAAAGGCTGCCGCAATCTCAACGACGCTGCGCCGGCAGGTTTCGACCATCCTATCGGCTGATTTTGCACAGATGTGAACGGCTGCAGGAGGCAGCAGCCAAAAACCCCAATACGGTAGAGAGCCGGGGTCTCATTCCCGCCTTGGCGCCGCATCTTCCTCTTTGATGGCAGACTCGATCCGTTCCCAGAGGTCTTCTTTGGGCTGCTCAATCGGCAACAGCTGTTTCGCGGCGTCCGCGATGGTCTGAAGATCCGCCAGCAACGCTCGGCATCGATCGCAGCTTTGCAGGTGCGGATGGCTCGCGACATCCTCGCCGGAGCCAATCAGATCCGCCAACCTCGCCTGAAATTCCTGGCAGGTCATCTCCTTGGGATCT
Source organism: Occallatibacter sp. (assembly GCA_035308825.1). Lineage (GTDB taxonomy): Bacteria > Acidobacteriota > Terriglobia > Terriglobales > Acidobacteriaceae > Telmatobacter. The sequence continues at coordinate 9,636 of DATGFX010000070.1, forward strand.
CCGGTCATTTGGGCCCTTCCCTTCGCAAAGACGTGCGCAGCGCTTCGCGCAGCTTGAGCCGCGCCTTATGCAGCTGCGACTTGCTGTTGCCGATCGAGCAGTCGAGCATGCTGGCGATTTCATTGTGCTCGTAGCCTTCAATGTCGTGAAGGACGAACACCAAACGATACCCCGCCGGAAGATCGGCCACCGCTCGCTCCAGCGCCAGGCGGTCGATCGACCCCGCAAGAGAGAGATCGGGAGCGCCAAAGCTGCGTCCCGGTCCATCATCATACGACGGCTCCATCGCTTCGTCTAATGACAGAAGCGGAAGGCCCTTCTTGCGCAGGTGCATGAGTACGACATTGATCGCAAGACGATGCAGCCAGGTGGAGAATGCCGAATCGCCGCGGAACGTAGCGATCTTGCGATGCAGTTGAAGAAAAGCCTCCTGGGTCAGGTCTTCGGCCTCGGCAACGTTGCTCACCATGCGCAAACAGAGCGAATAGATGCGTCGCTTATTCAATGCATAAAGCTGCGCGAAGGCCTGATGATCTCCAGCCTGTGCGCGGGCGAGCGTATCGGTTTCAGGGGGCTGCGGAGCGGCAGGCGCCGGGCGCTGACGCGGCGGCTCCTCTTCGAGCTGTACTTGCGGCTGGCGCGGCGGATCCGCCGGAACCTGCTTGGGAGGACTTGATCGTGGCATGCGCTTCCTTTGGGGGATGTGGATCGCTCTGCATGTTGGGTGTTGCTGCGCCAAGCTTACATTCCTCGGTAGTATTAGGTGCAGCGGAAATACGCGGCCAGGCTTGGTGCAGGGATGACCGGCATACAGTTTTCCAGACTTTTAATTGGATGCGTCTCGTGCCGCCGGGGTTGTGCTATTCCTTGTGTTTCTAAGGAGATATGGATTTGAAGCGAAAGCGGCCCGGTAGGCGGCGGATTCCATGCAAGATCGGCGCTCTGCTGGCGGGCTGTTTCATCCTTCTCAGCCTTCCTTCCAGTCCTGCGGCTGCACAATCCGCGGTGCTTCCTGCTTCGCCTCCCGATCAAAAGAACACGCAGGCAAACTACGCCATCGGTCGCGATCCCATGGCCCAATGGATTGGACTGCGTGTGTTGCACCTTTCCATCGAAGGGGTCGACCCCGAACGACTGACTCCGCTTTCTGACCACCTCGCCCAGACTGCAGAATCTCCGCTCACCGAAGAGAATATAGCGGGCAGCCTTCGGCAACTCTATGCGACTGGCCTCTTCGACACCATCGAAGTGGAAGCCGTTCGGCAGGGAGACGGCGTCGATCTCGTCTTCAAGGGAAAGCCAAGGCAATTCATTGGTACGGTCACGGTCGACGGGGCCAAAGGCGCGACGATGAATACCCAGCTGCAGCGCGCCTGCCGGCTGGTCGCAGGAACCCGTCTCGACCAGGCGAAGCTCGACCGCGCGCTCGAGCTTATGCGCGAGACGCTCGCCGACAACGGCTATCACGGCCCAAAAATTACCGAATCGGAAACGCCCCGTCGAGACGACGAGCTCGTCGATATTGCCTATCACGTCGTGTCTGGACCGCAGGCACGGTTGGGCAACATCGATGTCACTGGCGAATCGGGGATGAGTGTTGCCGCATTTCGTCGCTATGCTCATTTGCGCGGCAATGAGCATGTCGATCATGACACCGTGAATCGTGCGCTCGCCGGTCTTTTGAAGCATTACCGGCGCGTCAACCGGCTTGAGGCCGAGATCAAGCTCGAGGCGCAGGAATTCGATCCCAAGACCGACAAAACAAACTTCCGATTCACAGCCAACGAGGGCCCGGTCGTAACCCTGCGGCTCGAAGGAGCCGGCATCGAGCGGGATGTTCTGCGGCGGCTGGTGCCGATCTACGAAGAAGGCACAGTGGACGAAGACCTCCTCAATGAAGGAAACCGCCGCTTGCGCGACTACTTTCAGCGGCAGGGCTACTTTTATGTGAAGATCGACCACAATCGTCTGACCCCGCAACCGGACCAGGTCCAGATTGTCTACTCGGTCGACCTCGGACAGCGCCAGCGCGTCGAGCGCATCACCACCGCCGGCAACTACTACTTCTCCTCCTCCACATTGAAGGATTTGATCAGCGTCCACGCCGCCGACGTATCGGACCGTCACGGTCTCTACAGTCAGGCGCTTGTCGCAAATGACGTGAGCACGCTGGAAGCCGTCTATAAGAACAATGGTTTCCCCGATGTCAAAGTCACTCCCGACGTAATCCCAGGGGGCACGCAAACACCGGAGCGGGGACAGGCCACAACCGGAATCCGCGTGAAATACGACATTGTCGAGGGAAAACAGGAGCGCGTAACCGCCGTCACCATCGAGGGCAATGACCACGTGCCGACCGACGCATTGATACCACTGATGAATACCGCCGCCGGACAACTTCTCTCGGCACAAAATCTCGCCGGCGACCGCGATGCCCTGCGAACGAATTACCTCGATCACGGCTTTGAGCAGGCACGAGTCGATGTGCAGGAATTCCCAGACAAGACAAACCCGTACGAAGTGAGCGTCGTCTTTCATATCTTCGAAGGACCGCAAACGTTTGTGGGCAAGGTGTTGTTATCCGGGCTTCAATACACGCGGCCCGATACGGTGGCGCGTGCCGTCGCGGTGCATCCCGGCGATACCCTGAACCAAACCGGCCTCGCGCAAACGCAACGAAATCTCTACGAGTACGCGCTCTTCAACGAAGTCAACACCGCCGTCGAAAATCCGAACGGCGAGCAGGCCAGAAAGACCGTCCTGGTTGATCTGACCGAGGCTCGGCGCTGGACGCTTACTTATGGATTCGGATTCGAGGCGCAAACCGGAACCCCCCAGAACAACTGCAAGGGCGCGATCGCGAATGGCGTGCCCTGCAATCCGAACGGGAAAACCGGCATCAGCCCCCGCGTGCTGCTCAGCGTCACACGCAACAATCTCTTCGGGCGCGAGCAGTCCGCGTCCATTCAGGGCACCTACGGTCTCCTCGAACAGAACGTAAACTTCATCTTTCAAAACCCGCACTTTCACGGCAACCAGAATTTCGGACTGACCTTCACCGGCGGGTACGCCAACAGCCAGGACGTGACCACCTACGTCGCATCGAAACTCGATGCCGGCTTGCGCTGGACCCAGAATCTCAGCCCCACGCGCGCCAGAACTCCAATCGCCAATCGCTTCATCTATGAGTTTGATTTTCGCCGCGTCAAGGTATCCGCCGATAGCCTGCAGGTCGGCGCCAGCGAGATCCCGGAACTTTCCGCAGCAGTGCGCGTCGGTGGACCTGGCGTGACGTGGATTCGCGACACGCGCGACTCTCCGCTGGATTCCCATCGCGGGACCTTCACGACGTTCCAGGACTTCGTCTCCAACCACGGATTCGGCTCGCAGGCCCAATTCAACCGTCTCGATCTGTCGAATTCGAGCTACTACGGGTTTTTCAAGAACACGCTGGTGATTGCGCGCAACACGCGTTACGCCCAGGAACGAGCCTATGGGCCTGCTTCCGATGCCTTGATCCCTCTGCCCGAGCGCATCTATGCCGGCGGACCCACTTCATTGCGAGGATTCTCGTTCAACGCCGCCGGGCCCCGAGATCCGTACACGGGATTCCCCATCGGCGGCGCCGGCGCGCTGGTGAACAGCACGGAACTCCGCCTGCCCCCACCTATGCTTCCCTACCTCGGCGACTCGATCAGCTTCGTGCTGTTTGAAGATATGGGGAACGTGTTTCGCAATGCGGGCGACGTATGGGCAAGCGCAATTCGCGTCCGCCAGCCAGACCGCTCCAGTTGCGAGCCCGTTGCGGGCGGTCCGGTGGGGCCAACAACATCCACCGGCCTTGAGGGACCTTGCAGCTTCAACTACTTCTCACATGCACCCGGAGTCGGCATGCGCTACCATACGCCCGTCGGACCGATCCGGCTGGACTTCAGCTATAACCTGAATCCGCCCGTCTATCCAATTTACGTCGATTACGCGAACCCGACGAAAACGCAGCAGCAGCCTTACATGGGCCATGCCGGTCACTTCAACTTCTTTTTCAGCCTGGGGCAAACATTCTGATGATGCGTTGGCCCACACGCGAACTCTCGACCACGGCCTGCCGGCTGTGCCTGTTGGCGTCAATGTGCGCATTCGCGATCCCATCCACCGCCCAGACTCAAGCCGCTTCGACACCCGTCGTAATCGACCGCCTGCTCGCCGTGGTAAACGACCAGCCAATCTTTTCCAGCGATCTGGATGCCGAGATGCGGCTCTCCGTGCTGGAACCGAATGCCGGCACCGAAACGCCGCAATCTGCGCTGCAGCGCCTGATCAGCCGGGCCTTGATCCGCCAGCAGATTCGCGAAGAAGACCTGCAGAATGCAGCGCCGAGCGCAGAGGATGTGCAAACCCGGCTGGACGCGCTTCGCAGGCAGCTGCCTGTCTGCATGCGGGAAAAATGCTCAACCGAAGAGGGCTGGAAAGACTTTCTCGCCCGCCACGATCTGACCCAGGAACAGGTCGACACCTATCTTCGCAATCGGCTCGAAATTCTTCATTTCATCGAGCTTCGGTTCCGCCAGGGAATCGTGATCCCGCACGAGCAGATTGAAACCTACTATCACCAGACGCTATTGCCGCAGTATGCCCCGGGCGAAGCAGTTCCATCTCTCGAACAAGTGGCTCCGCGCATCGAGGAAATCCTGTTGCAGCAGCAGGTGAGCGCGCTTTTCGGCAGCTGGCTCGATAGCCTCCGCACCGAAGGCGATATCAAGGTTTTCGATCCGCAGCTTGAAGCGGCTGCATCACCAAGAGATCGAGGAACCGCCGCACGATGACAGACGCTCAAACGAGCCTCGCGCCCCCTCGCACATGGCTGCGCCGGATCACGCGCCATTGCCTCCGGATCGGCGCGGGCGTCGGGATCTCGTTGCTGATCCTCGCCGCCGTTCTCTATTTCTGGGCCAAATCATCGAGCGGCAAGGATTTCATTCGAAAAACGGTTGCCGCACGCATTCAGGCCCTCACAGGCGGACAGGTCGAGATTGGCGCCATTCATTGGATTCCCCTTGAACTGTTTGTCGAAGCCGACAACATCGTGATCCATGGCAAAGAGGCAGCGGGCGAGGCCCCTTACGCCGCGGTTGGCCAGTTGCGGGCACGGCTCAGCGTCCTTGGCATTCTGAGCCCCCATATCAAGCTGCACGACCTCCAGGTGGTTCACCCGGCATTTCATCTCATCGTTTATCGAGACGGCTCGACTAACCAGCCGCATCCTCAAAATCCCCGAACATCGAACAAACCCCTCGTCGATACGTTGTTTGATTTCCAGGCGGGACACGTATCGGTGGAGCAAGGCGTGCTCCATTACGAGGGCCGCGCGAGTTCGTTCGATTTCCAAAACCGCTTGGCACGGCTCGACTTCGACGCCGACGACGTCTCCTTGCGCTTGGCCTACAACGCCGCCGCCGGCCGGAATCCCGAAAGCTATCGCATTGAAGCCGGCGCAAGCCAACTCAATCTGGCGCGCGGAGAGCCCGCACATTCGCTGATCCAGCCAACTAAGGCACGTTTGCAGGCAACCCTCGACCTTTTGCATTCCGCGGCCTACCTTCGCGCGCTCTCGATTACCGCTTATAGCAAAGGAATTCCCGACCGCACCCTGAACGTGACCGGCGAACTGATCGACTTCAATCACCCACAATGGCGCGCCAGGGCAACGGGCCAGTTGGACATGCGCCTGCTCGAGCCACTCACCGGCTATCCAGATGCGCCCGAGGGCATCGCCAACCTCGATCTCACGGCAGAAGGGCATGAAGGCGCGTTTCGCGCGGATGGCCCGATTCACGTCGATGGCGGCGCGTATCTCGGATCGAACATCAATGCGCGCGGCATTCGGCTCGACGCGAAAGTCCACGCCGATCCGGAGGAGCTCCTCATTTCCTCGATCGTCGCTCATCTGAAACAAGGGGGCGACATCACGGGCCAGGTAACGCTCGCGCATTGGCTGGCGACCATCCCCGGCCCCGCTCTCACACCGGCCGTTCCGGCGCCGGCTTCGAAACCGCATTGGTATTCGCGCAAGCAGAGTCAGGCAAAACCTGCGCCGCCCCCTCCGCCACAGCCTGCCTCGACAACCACCATTCCCGTAGACGGAAAGGTTACAGCACAGTTCAACAACGTCTCTCTCGATACCATCCTCGATATCGTCAGCCAGCCGCCATTCCAGCGGCTCGGTCTCGATGCCCTGCTTAATGGACCCGCCGTCGCCACATGGAATCACGGAGACACGGCCACCCTTGCCGTGAGCACGAAGCTCGGCATGACCCCATCGGCGAAAACTCCCATCGGAGAAGTCCCTGCGACGGGCGACATCGACGGTACCTACACGCAGCGCGATGGTGCCGTCGATCTGCGCGAACTCAACATCGCCATGCCGGCAAGCAGGATCGAGGCGCATGGGCATCTGGGCGCGTATCCAATTAGCAGCCCCTCCGCCATCGCACTGAACTTCTCGTCCACGAATCTTGCTGAATTCGATCCGCTGCTGCGCGACCTCGGCCTGCAACACAACGGAAACACCGGCGTCAGTGCGCTTCCGATTTCCCTCAAAGGACAGGCCCAGTTCCAGGGCGAGTGGACCGGCGCACTTCGCGATCCGCATCTGGCCGGAACCTTGAGCACCGGCAACCTCGCTGTCCAGTTACCCGCGAGCTGGAGCACGAACGGCCAACCGCAAACCGTTCAATGGGACAATGTAGTGGCGAACGGCAGCTACTCCGCGGCACGCATTGCCATCGATCACGCGCAACTGACCCAGGGACCGGCAACCATCAGCCTGCAGGGGTCGCTCACGGCAGCAGCGCCGGTCTCGAAAAAATCGCCCGGGATTCCGGTCTTTGATTCCAATTCCCTGCTCCAGCTTCACCTTGGAGCCAACGATATCGACCTCACAGAGTTGCTGCAGCTGTTGGGCCGCAACCTCGAAGCGACCGGCAAAGTAAATGCTCAACTGCAGGTCAACGGACCGATCCGGACCCTCGATGGATCCGGGACCGTCGAGTTGGATCAGGGCGTGATCTATGGCGAGCCGATCGCACGCGTTCGCGCACAGGGCGTGGTAAGCGGGCAGGTCTTGCATTTGTCCTCGGTCACGGTGAACGACCAGACGGGCAAGTTGTCCGCATCCGGCTCATTCGACATGAAGAGCCGCGCGTTCCAGATTGACGCCCGCGGAAACGATATCGCCCTGGATCACATCCAGCGGCTGCGTAATGCCGGGGTCGACATGAATGGAAAACTGAGCTTTGCTGTCAGCGGCTCAGGTACGCCCGACGATCCGCGCCTCACAGCGCAAAGCACGATCACCGGGATGACCATCAGCGGCGAGCCGATGGGCACGGTCAACATCGCGGCCCACACCACCAATCGCACTGCCTACTACAACCTCACAACGCAATTCGAAACCGCTTCGATCACAGCGAACGGCCAGACCGCGCTTTCCGGCGACTACAACACGCAGGCCAGGGCGGAGTTCTCTCAATTCAATATCGCCGCCATCCTGAAAATGGCGCACCTGCAGGGATTGACGGGCGAGTCGGCGCTTGCCGGGACCGCTGCTGCGGAAGGCCCGCTCGCCCACCCAGACCAGATCCGCGGCAACCTGAACCTGCAGAACCTGGCAGTCACGCTGGAAGGCGTCCATCTGAAGAGCGAGGGCCCGGTGCAGGCCACCATGGCCGACTCCCGCGTGACACTCGCTCCGGTTCACATCACCGGAGAAGAAACGGACCTGCGCGCGGAGGGCAGCCTCGATCTGAAACAGAAGCGCCATCTAAACTTTTCTGCCAGCGGCTCCATCAATTTGAAGCTGGCTGAAACCCTTGACGCCGATGTGACCGCAACCGGCACCACAACGTTCCAGGTCAAGGCGCAGGGTCCCATCGATAATCCAAATCTCTCCGGTCAAATTGAATTCCAGAATGCCTCGCTCGCCCTGGAAGACTTGCCGAACAGCCTGAGCCAATTGCAGGGCACGTTGCAGTTCAATCAGAACCGCCTCGAAGTGAAATCGCTCACGGCTCGGACCGGCGGTGGGCTCCTCAGCGTGTCGGGGTACATGGCCTACCAGCACGGTCTCTTCGCCGACCTGTCTCTCAGTGGCAAGGGCGTTCGCATCCGCTATCCGGAGGGCATCAGTTCGCAAGCCGATGCTACTCTGCGGCTCCAGGGCACGCAAAACAGCTTGCTTCTCAGCGGCAACGTGCTGATCACGCGCTTCACGATCAGCCCGCAACTCGACATGACCGCCCTGGCCACCCAGGCGAGCCAGTCGCAGCAGTCGGTTGTTGCTCCCAATGCGCCTTCCAATCATGTGCGTCTCGATGTGCACATCGTTTCCTCCCCGCAGTTGAATTTTCAGAATGCGTACGCAAAGCTCGCCGGCGACGTGGACCTGCACGTTCGCGGCACGCTTGCCTCACCCTCGGTCCAGGGCCGCATCTCAATCCTTGAAGGCAGCGCCACCATCGCCGGCACCCGCTACGAGTTGCAGCGAGGAGACATTACCTTTACCAATCCTGTTCGCATCGAGCCGATCATCGACCTGAATGCCACGGCTCGCGTCGAGGACTATGACATCACGTTGGGTCTTCACGGCACTCCTCCCAACAAGATGTCGGTCACCTATCGCAGCGACCCGCCATTGCCCGAAGCCGATGTCGTCGCCCTGCTGGCCTTGGGCCGGACGCAGGACCAGGAACGCATCTTTACCCAGCAGCAGCAGGAGGTGACGAGCAATCCCACCACCGATGCCCTGCTGGGCGGCGCGCTCAATGCCACCGTGAGCAGCCGCGTGCAGAAACTGTTTGGAGCCGGATCGATCAAGGTGGATCCCAACTACCTCGGCGTGCTGGGCAACTCAACCACTCGCATCACCGTCGAAGAGCAAGTCGGCAGATATGTCACCTTCACTTACGCGACAGATGTGGACACAACGGCCCAGCAGCTGCTCCAGGCTGAAATCGCCATTAACCGCCATATCTCGCTGCTTGTAACGCGCGACGAATCGGACGTATTCTCAATCGTAATCAAGGCAACGCGACGTTATCGGTAGTGCAAGCGCACGGTTGCGCATCGATTGTGCATCCGGCTCTCCGCGGTCCGCATCTAATATGTCGTTGACGAGTAACTCGGCCCCCCCGCAGCTAACTTTATTCTCAAGCCAGACAACTTAGAAACCTTTCTTCGCAATCTGTGTCAATAGATTGCAGAAGGGTGAAACTCCCTTTCGAATGACGGCTTCCAACAGATGAGGAGGAAAGATGAAAACGAAATTGTCTTTGGGGAGCTGGGCTAGTGTGGTTCTGCTTGGAACGGCTTGCCTATGCTTCTCTCAACCATCGTTCGCGGCTGAGGGTCGAGCTGCGGCCGCCTTTGCGCAGGAGGATTCGGGGGACAACGCAGCGCAGGCGAAACTGAACGGATCGCAGTTCAAGGATGTCAAGGCATCAGTCGATAGCAACGGCGTCGCCACGCTGACAGGCTCAGTGAGCCTCTACGAGTACAAGGCCGACGCGCAGAAGAAGGTACTTCATGCCAAGGGCGTGAAGGGCGTCCGCAACGACATCCAGGTCGGCGGCCAGGTTTCGGACTCGGACTTGGAAAACAAGCTCAGGGAAAAGATGCAATACGACCGCGTGGGTTACGGCAACCTCTTCAACGCCATCACCGTTCAGGTACAGAACGGCGTGGTGACGCTTGGAGGTCACGCCCATAACTACCCCGATCGCGATTCCGCTGTTGCTCTGGCCAGTACCACTCCTGGCGTGCAGGATGTCGTGGACCAGATCCAGGTCGATCCCGTTTCGATCATGGATGACCAGACCCGCATGGCAGTCGCGCGCTCGGTCTATGGCTACCCCAGCCTGAACAAATACGCGATCGATCCGGCCAAGCCGATCCGTATCTCAGTCCAGAACGGCAATGTGGAACTCTACGGCATGGTTGACTCCAAGGCAGACAAGGATACGGCAGGACTGCGGGCCAATTCCGTTCCCGGCGTCTTCAGCGTCAAGAACTACTTGCAGGTCGCGAACGCTGGCAGCGAGTCGCCCAAGCAGTAATCACCGCGAGGCGAGCAGCGCCTGGCTTACAAACTGAACGCTTCATTCGGGCTCCGGCGAACTTGCCGGGGCCCTATTGTTTTTGCCGGTATCGATCCTGAACCCGCGCCGGCTTGCGATTCACAGAATTGTAATCACAAAGGCCGTTCTATTCCTTACACTTGTCTCGCTATGCTCTCTGACGCACCCTTGGAAATCACCCGCAAAGAAGGCAAATCGGCCGACACCCAGGTCTTTCAATTGAGCGGGCCCGTCACCCTCCGCAACCTGTTTGAACTTCAGTCGCAGTTGCGCAGCGGCGGCGCAGCCAGGCTCACGATTCTTGACTTGACCGGCGTGCCTTATATGGATTCGGCGGGCATGGGCTTGGTGATGAACCAGTACGTTCACTGCCAGACGAAAGGGCTCAAGCTCGTTGTTGCCGGCGCAAATCGCCGCATCATGGATCTGTTTGAAGTCACCAAGGTGAGCAACATCCTGCCCCTCGCCAACACAGTTGAGGAAGCTGAAGCCGCCAACTAGGCCGCTCCGGCTCCCTTCGATTCAAGAATTGCCCGGCACCCTGCTCCATAGCTCTCCGCTAAACTGGGAGCAGGATTCGCCCATGGGCTTGCTGAAGAAAACGCGCGTTACGCTCGAGATGATCAAGTGGGAGCACTCGATCTTCGCGCTCCCGTTTGCGCTCACGGCGACCCTGCTCGCCGCCCGCGGCCTGCCCAGCTGGCGCACCCTGGGCTGGATCATCGCGGCCATGATCACCGCCCGTTCCTGCGCCATGGCGTTCAACCGCTGGGCCGACGCCGAACTGGATGCCGCCAATCCGCGCACACGAACCCGCGCCATCCCTGCCGGGCTGCTCACGCGCAACTTCGTCCTCGGGTTTACGGTGCTGATGGCCGCTGCCTTCGTCGCCGCCTCCGCCGAGTTGAATCGCCTGACCCTCTATCTCGCGCCGGTCGCCTTGCTCGTGCTGCTTGGCTACAGCTACATGAAGCGCGTTACGCGCTGGTCGCACCTGGTTCTCGGCCTCGCTCTCGGCATCGCTCCGTCTGCCGCATGGATCGCCGTCCGAGGCAACCTCGACCCGCGCATCATCGTCCTCACTGCGGCGGTCACGCTCTGGGTCGGCGGATTCGATGTTCTCTATGCCTGCCAGGACTACGACCATGATCGCTACGCCGGGCTCGAAAGCCTGCCCAAATCGATGGGCATTCCCGCTGCATTCTGGGCAGCCCGCCTGATGCATCTTGCGGTGCTCATCCTGCTGGTCTGGTTCGCACGCCTCTTCGCCTTCGGAGTCGCCGGTTGGCTGGGAATCGCCATCGTCGGCCTCTTGCTTGCCTACGAACACTCGCTGGTTTCGCCGAAGGATTTGCGCCGACTGAACGCCGCATTCTTCACCATGAACGGCGTGATCGCAGTCGTCTTCCTCTGCTTCGTGGCCACCGACCTCTGGATGCGCAGGTAATTCTCCTCCGCCGAAAATGCTGTGATATGGTGCCCTGAGAGCATCGACCCATTTGAGAGCTGCCAACCTTACCGTGACCAAAACCCAGGCAAAACCCGGCGTCGGAATGAAAGTCGCGATTCAGGGCGAACCAGGCTCCTTCTCCAGTGAAGCCGCCGCCAAACTCCTTCCCGACGCGCAGATCGTTCCCTGCTCTGTCTCCGGCGACGTCTTCCAGGCGCTCTCCTGCGGCGACGTGGATGCCGCAGTCATTCCCATTGAAAACAGCCTTGCCGGTTCGGTGCTCGAGCACTTCGACCTGTTGCTTACCCACGCCGTGACAGTCGTCGATGAAACCCTGCTTCGCATCCGCCACAACCTCATCGCCAACCCCGAAGCTTCGATCGACTCGATTGAGCGTGTGTATTCGCATCCCGTGGCGCTTGCGCAATGCCGGCGATTCCTGGCCGATCACCCCACGATGAAGCCTCTCGCTTTTTACGACACCGCGGGAAGCGTAAAACAGCTGATGGAGCAGCGCGATCTTCATGCCGCCGCCATCGCGAGCGAAACTGCGGCCCGCCACTATGGCGCCACCATCCTCGCCGCCGGCATCGAGGACAACCCCGAGAACTACACCCGTTTTTTCCTCGTGCGCAGGTCGGCCGGCGCGAAGAGCGATCCGCTGCCGAACAAAATCAGCATCGCTTTCTCTCTCGAACACCGCCCCGGCACGCTTGCGTCCGCATTGAAAGCATTAGCCGAGCTGGGCACCAACCTGACCAAGATCGAGTCGCGCCCCGTGCACGGAAAGCCATGGGAGTACGTCTTCTACGTGGATTGCCAGATTCGATCCAGCGATGAAGGCACAGCGGCGCTCGCTGTTCTCAAGCCGCATTGCTCCATGATCAAAGAGCTGGGCCGCTATCGCGAAGCCGGATCTGCGGGGACCGCCGGCTAGGGAACAAGGATCAACGTGCCATCCCCGCGGAGCGCTCTGCGGTGCTCGCGTCGACCCGTTTTCTCATCCACTGAAAAGAGCGCTCTCCGGCAAAATTGAAAGGGGACCGCCCCGTCGATCCCCTCGTTTCTCAGCTTCTCTGCTTCTCTGTTTCTCTGTTTCTCTGTTTCTCAGAAGTGATAGGCCACGCCAACCGCTGGATAGTAGATGTTGTACCAGCGCTTGGTATCCAGCTGGCTATAGTCGAATGTCGGAACCTTGGTGACAATGCCGCGAAACTCCGCGCGGATGTCGAAGCTCGGGCTGATTTCGTAAGCAATGCCCGCGCCATAGAGCCCGCCGACATCGGTCTGCTGCTTCACATCGAGCGATGTGGTGGCCGCATCGCGAATGGGCAGGAGGATCAGGACGGCGGGACCGCCTTCGACAAAGGGATTGAATTTGCGGAAGTTGAAACTGCGCACGTACGCAAATGAAATCTCCTGGGTGCGCGTGTTCACCAGGTAGTTGTTTGTGTTGCTGATCAGGTAATGCAGCTTGTTGTTATAGGTGATGCCGTAGTTCGCCTCGAGGGCGCTGGCTGGCGTGAGCTGAAACCGGTAGCTCAGCATGGCCCCAAAACCGCGGTTTGCACTCACCTGTACGTCGGTCGAAGAACCAATAAACGGTTCAATGATGCCTGTTCCGCTTAAGCTGATGTCTTGTCTGCTCTCCTGAGCGCGCCCCGCGGTCGCACAAATGACCAGCAGGCATCCAATAAAGGCGATCTTCTTCATTCGGTCTAGAACCTCGCGATTGGCACAACCGTCCGGCTGGCAATCCGCTTGTCGTTTCCGGTGCTCCGATAGGACGGGCCCCGCTCTCAGCATTGTAAATGCCCGGAACGGCTTGCCGTTGGAGGGCTTGCCGGGATGGATTTGTTGCTTTAGACGTTTAGGCGCGCAAAGCGTATCAAACCTTTACTCATTAGATTCCCGCACGCTGTCGATTCGACGCGTGATCGAGAGTGCTCAAACTGCCCGCTCCCGTTCCACGTGATAGAAGAAGGGCGGTCCCTGCTGCTGTGCGAGCGATCGAACGGTTCGCAAGAACGCCCGGGCCGCATAACTCAGCGTTGCCGGGCGGCGATGCACGAGGCGCAGGACCCGTTTCATTTCCAGTTCGTCCACGGGAACGCGCACCAGCTCACCGGTCTCGAGTTCGCGAGCAGCGGTCAGGTGCGGCACCAGAGCCACGCCATTGCCCATGGCCACGAATCGCTTGATGGCTTCTATGGTCGGCAATTCAATATCCATGTTTAACGGCGTGCGGTACCGCTGGAAGGTTTCGATGACCTTTCTTCGCAGCGGCGACTCGACCTGGTGGGCGATGAAATTTTCATTTCCCAATTCGCTGATCGACACGCTGGACGCCCCGGCCAGTGGATGACTCGGACTCACGATGAAAGCCAGGCTGTCGCCATATACCGCGATGGTGCGGAACTGCACAGGATCAGGACGAAACGAGATCACGCCGATCTCGAAGATCCGCTGATTCAATTCGTCCGGAATATGGCTGGCCAGCACCCGATGGATGGCTACGTTGATGTGCGGGAATTCGCGGCGAAACGCGTCCACCGCCGGCAGCAGGTACATGCAGGTGTATTCGTTGGCCGCGAGCTGCAGCTGTCCCCGCTCAAGGCTTCTCAACTCGCCGAGCGCGCTTGATGCTTCGCGCCGCAGGGCCACGAGCCGCAGCGCATAGTCCCGCAACAGCTCTCCGGCCGCGGTAAGCGAACCGTCACGGGCCGCGCGATCAAACAGCGTTTCACCCACCGATGCTTCGAGCTTGCGGATGACCTGGCTCACCGCTGGTTGCGTGCGATGCAGGCGCACCGCCGCGCGAGAAAAACTTCTCTCCTCCGCGACGGCCAGAAATGTTTCAAGCTGGCTCAAATCCATACAGCGGCTCCCGATTCGATATAAATAATTGTAATGGACTCCACAACAAGAATAACTTTGCCTTATATATCCCAAATGCGAGAAACTAGGAGTGTTCGCAGAGGTCGCCCCTGGCAGGCAAATTGATGAGCCCAGACCAAAAGAATCAAGTCGTATTCTTCGATACCACTTTGCGCGACGGCGAGCAGTCCCCCGGGTGCAGCATGACCACCCAGGAAAAGCTCACCATGGCCCACGCCCTCGAGGAACTTGGCGTCGACATCATTGAAGCTGGATTCGCGATGGCGTCGGAAGGTGATTTCGCGGCCATCGCGACGATCACCCAGGCCATCCGCAAGCCGCGCATCGCGTCACTCGCCCGCGCCAAAAGGGAAGACATCGAGATGGCAGGGCGCGCGCTGCAGTTCGCCGACCGCGCCCGCATCCATGTTTTTCTCGCCTCCAGCGATCTGCACCTCGAATACAAGCTCAAGATCGGCCGCCAGGAAGCGCTGGACCAGACCGGCGAATCCGTGCGCCTGGCGCGCACGCTTTGTGATGACGTAGAGTTCTCTCCGGAAGACGCGACGCGGTCCGATCGCGATTTTCTGGTCGAGATGGTTCGCATTGCCGTCGAAGCCGGTGCGACGACGATCAACATGCCTGACACGGTGGGCTACACCACGCCCGAGGAATATGGCCGGATGTTCCGCGAAGTGCGCGAGCGCATTCCGGCCATCGACGAAAAGGGCGTGATCCTTTCGTCGCATTGCCACGACGACCTCGGACTTGCGGTCGCCAATTCGCTGGCAGCCATCGAGGGCGGCGCTCGCCAGGTGGAATGCACCATCAACGGCATCGGCGAGCGCGCAGGCAACGCATCGCTCGAAGAGATTGCGGCGGCGCTCTACGTCCGCGGCGATCGTTACGGCGTCACCACCGGGATCAAGCTCGCCAATCTTTATCCCACCAGCGAGGTGCTGGGCCAGATCATCACCTTCAAGCCGTCGCCCAACAAAGCGATCGTAGGCGCCAATGCGTTTGCGCATGAATCGGGCATCCATCAGCACGGCATGCTCGCCAATCCGCTGTGTTACGAGATCATGACGCCGTCCCTGGTCGGCGTCTCCCACACGAATCTGGTGCTCGGCAAGCACTCCGGACGTGCCGCGCTGCGCCATCGGCTCGAGCAGCTCGGTTTCAGCGTCAGCCGCGATGAGTTGCAGCATGTCTACTACCGTTTTGTGGCCCTCGCCGACCGCAAGAAGAACATTTACGACCAGGACCTGATCGGCCTGCTGCCCGACAACATTCGCGAACGGCGCAACATACCGGTGGCTGAGCTGGACTGATCCGCAGCGGGTTGAATCGATCTGACGAAGCGCATCACATGCGCCAGGCTTTGTAACAAGGGCACGGCTTCAGCCGGGCCGAAACTGCACCAGGAATATCGGGGGCTTTAGCCCCTGAGGGAAATAGCAGAAGATGCAGCTGAAGATTCTAGTCACCGCCGGCGACGGCATCGGCCCCGAAGTCACCAGCGAAGCGGTCGCCGTGCTCAAGGAAGTGGCGGCCAGCGGCGGCCACGCTTTCACGTTCGACCAGAAGCGCATCGGTGGAGTGGCCATCGTGCAGGACGGAACTCCGCTGCCGAAGGACACCCTCGATGCCGCGCTCGCTTCCGACGCTGTTCTCCTCGGCGCTGTCGGTGGCAACGAGTTCAATTCGCTGCCTCCGGACAAGCGGCCCGAGGCCGGTCTGCTCCAGATTCGCGCAGCCCTCGGCGGATTTGCCAATCTGCGTCCTGCATTCGCCTTCAAAGAGCTTGCGGTGAACAGTCCGCTGCGGCCCGAGATTGTCGATGGCGCCGACGTCCTCTTCGTGCGCGAATTGCTCGGCGGCCTCTACTTCGGCGCGCCGCGCGAATGGAACAAGGCCGGGGATCGGGCCTTCAACACCATGGTCTACACGAAAGCTGAAGTTGCCCGCGTGGCACGCATCGCATTCCAGCTTGCCCAGAAGCGCCGCAAGAAGCTGACCAGCGTCGACAAGGCCAACGTGCTTGAAGTTTCGCAGCTGTGGCGTGCGACGGTGAACGAAGTCGCCACCGAATTTCCCGATGTCACTGTCGAACACCAGTACGTCGACGCAATGGCCATGCACCTGATGAACCAGCCGCGCAACTACGATGTGGTGCTCACCGAGAATCTCTTCGGCGACATTCTTTCGGACGAATCGGCGGTTATCACGGGCTCGCTCGGCATGCTCCCTTCGGCCACCATCGGCGGCAAGGTCAACTTGTATGAACCGGTCCACGGCTCGGCGCCTGACATCGCCGGCAAGGGGCTGGCAAACCCGTTGGGCGCGATCCTCACCGGAGCCTTGATTCTTCGCCACTCCGCCGGTCTCGAAGCCGAAGCCTCCGCTGTCGAGACCGCGGTTCGCAAGGTCCTCGAACAAGGCTTCCGTACACCGGACCTGGCGCGCGGCAACACCCAGGGTTTCACCGTGCTCTCGACGAAAGACATGGGCGCCAAAGTTCGCGAGACGGTCGCAAAACAGCTTTCAGCTGTCAGCTTTTAGCTCACAGCTCAAAGCGTGGCACCACGAATCGAATTTCAGGTGATCCGGCAGGATCACGACAACATAGCTGAAAGCTGGCAGCTGAGAGCCGAAGGCTTTCCCGAGGGACAGATGAGTACCACACCCAAAACACTCTTCGAAAAGGTCTGGGAGCAGCACGTCGTCGTCGAACCGAAAGGCGAGCCGACACTGCTCTACATCGACCTGCAGCTCGTCCACGAGGTCACTTCCCCGCAGGCCTTCGAGGGCCTTCGCCTGGCCGGACGCAAGGTGCGGCGGCCCGACCGCACCATCGCGACCGTGGATCACAATGTGCCCACCACGATCGAGGGCCGCCTCAACATCGTCGACCAGATCGCCGCCAGGCAAATCTCCACCTTGCGCCAGAACTGCGCCGACTTCGGCATTGAGCTCTACGACGTCAACTCGCGCGAGCAAGGCATCGTCCACGTCATCGGCCCCGAACTTGGCATCACCAAGCCCGGCATGACCATCGTCTGCGGCGATTCACACACCTCGACCCACGGCGCATTCGGAGCGCTGGCCTTTGGCATCGGCACCAGCGAAGTGGAGCACGTCCTCGCCACGCAAACCCTGCCGCAGTCAAAGCCCAAGACCTTCCGCATCGCCGTCGAAGGCAAGCTCCCGCAGGGAGTCACGGCAAAAGACATCATCCTCGCCATCATCGGCAAGATCGGCACCGACGGCGCAACGGGTTGCGTAATCGAGTACGCGGGCTCGGCCATTCGATCGCTCTCGATGGAAGGCCGCATGACCGTCTGCAACATGAGCATCGAGGCAGGCGCGCGCGCCGGCATGATCGCTCCCGACGAAACCACCTTCACCTACCTCAAGGGCCGCCGCTTCAGCCCCAAAGGCGACGCATGGGAGCGCGCCGTCGCGGAATGGTCGAAACTTCCCAGCGATCCCGGCGCAAAGTTCGATCGCGAACTCGTCATCGACGCCGCCGCGCTGGTTCCCTACGTCAGCTGGGGCACCAGTCCCGGCATGGTCGCACCGGTCACGGCCGCCGTACCCGATCCCGCTGCCGCCGCCAACGATCTCGATCGCAAATCCTTCGAGCGCGCCCTTGAATACATGGATCTGAAAGCCGGCACGCATTTCGAAGACATTCCCATTGACCGGGTCTTCATCGGCTCCTGCACCAACGGCCGTCTCGAGGACCTGCGCGCCGCCGCACGTATCGCCGCCGGCCGCAAGGTGTCCGGCCACGTGCACGCCATGGTCGTTCCCGGCTCGCAGCAGGTGAAGGCCGCTGCCGAAAAAGAAGGCCTCGACAAGATTTTCAAAGAGGCCGGCTTCGACTGGCGCGAACCTGGCTGCTCCATGTGCCTCGGCATGAATCCCGACATTCTGTCGCCCGGCGAGCGATGCGCCTCTACCAGCAACCGCAACTTCGAAGGCCGTCAGGGCCGCGGAGGCCGCACCCACCTCGTCAGTCCCGAGATGGCAGCAGCCGCCGCGATCGCCGGCCACTTTGTCGACATTCGCAACTGGGAAGTCAGAGAAGAGGTGACAGCCTGATGGAACCGTTCCGCACCGTCACATCCATTGCCATGCCGCTCGACCGCACCAACGTCGATACGGACCAGATCATCCCCAAGCAATTTCTCAAGCGCATCGAGCGCACCGGCTATGGCGACTTCCTCTTCTTCGACTGGCGCCAGACTCCGGCCGGCGAGCCGATCAAGGATTTTGTTCTGAACGATCCGCGCTATAAAGACGCAAAGATCCTCATCGCCGGCAAGAACTTCGGCTGCGGATCGAGCCGCGAGCACGCTGCCTGGGCGCTCTCCGATTTCGGCTTCCGCTGTGTCATCGCACCCAGCTTTGCCGACATCTTCTTCTCGAATGCCGGAAAGAATGGCATCGTCCTGGTTCGCCTCGCCGAAGAGCAGGTCGACAAGCTGCTCCAGAACGCGCAAAACATCCCCGGCTACCAGCTGACCGTCTCCCTTCAGGACCAGACAGTAACTGACAACCAGGGCTTCAAGGCATCGTTCGAGATTGACTCTTTCCGCAAGTTTTGCCTGCTCGAAGGACTCGATGACATCGGCCTCACCCTGCGCCATGCCGCCGAACTCGACAAATACGAAGCCAGGCACGACGAAGCAGCATGGCTGCAGGCAAAGTGATGTGAGGGGAGCTGGCGCGGCACGCGGAGTTGCAGCAATGCATAGCTAACTCCGCTAACCCGACTAACACCGCTCGCAGGAGCGAGCTAACAAGGGAGCTAATGACCGAAGGCAAACGCAATTCGATTCCCCTCACCGAGGGCCCCAGCCGCGCGGCGGCGCGCTCTTATCTGCGCGGCTCCGGATTCAGCAAGGAAGACCTCCACAAGCCCATCATCGGCATCGCCAATACCTGGACCGAGATCGGCACCTGCAACGTCCATCTCCGCGAGCTCGCTGACGCCCTCAAGCAGGGCATTCGCGAAGCCGGCGGCACGCCCATGGAGTTCAACACCATCACCATCTCCGACGGCATCACCATGGGTACCCAGGGCATGAAGGCTTCGCTGGTTTCGCGCGAAGTCATCGCCGACTCCATCGAGCTCGCATCGCGTGGCAACCTGTTCGACGGCCTCGTCGGCATCGGCGGCTGCGACAAGAACATGCCCGGCATCATCATGGCGCTCTGCCGCCTCGACATTCCTGGCATGATGCTCTACGGCGGATCGATCGCTCCCGGCAAGCTCAACGGTGTCGACATCACCATCCAGAACGTCTTCGAAGGCATCGGCTCCTACGCCGCCGGCAAAATCGACGACGCTGGACTGGAAGCGCTCGAAGCCAATGCCTGCCCGGGCGCCGGAGCATGCGGCGGCCAGTTCACCGCCAACACCATGGCCATGTCGGGAGAGATCCTCGGCATCTCGCCCATCCAGCTTTCCGGCGTTCCCGCCACCGCGCAAGACAAGCTTGCCGCCACGCGCGAAGCCGGCCGCATGATCATGGATGCGGTGCGCGTCAATCGCCGTCCCTCGCAGATCATCACCCGCAAGTCGCTCGAAAACACCATCGCCAGCGTGGCCGCCAGCGGCGGATCGACGAACGCCGTGTTGCACCTGATCGCCATCGCGCACGAACTCGGCATTCCGCTTTCTGTCGACGACTTCGATTCGATCAGCAAGCGCACCCCGTTCATCTGCGACCTCGTCCCAGCCGGTAAATACATGGCTTCCCACTTTCAGGCGGCAGGCGGCTCGCGCCTTCTCGCCAAGCGGCTTATCGAAGCCGGCCATGCCGACGGATCGACCCTCACCATCAGCGGCCGCACTCT
>DATGFX010000071.1:0-4817 GCA_035308825.1 Occallatibacter sp.
ACGCCAAAGGGATATGAGGCGTCCGCTCCGGATGATCTGGACGATCATGGAACGATGGCGCCGACCGGAGCGTTGTCGTCGTTCCCGTACACGCCGGAGGCCTCGATGGCGGCGCTGAAGCACTATTATCGCGATCTGGGAGGCGAGTTGTGGGGAATTTACGGGCCGCGTGACGCATACGACCCGGCGGAAAACTGGGTTGCGCCCATCTACATGGGATTGAATCAGGCGCCAATCGTGGCGATGGTGGAGAACTATCGAACGGGCCTGCTGTGGAAGTGCTTCATGTCGAATCCGGAGATCAGGCAAATGATAGAGCAACTCGGTGCCGCAACGGAGGAGTGATGGCGCGGCGAATCGAGATTGTAAAGGCTGCACGAATGCTGAGTTGGAGGAGTGCTCTTCTATAATTGATGGGGAAGAAGAACCGCAGACCCACCTGTTCCCTTCCCCAAAATTATCTTGAAATGGAGTTGATTGCACTCCAGGAGCGAGCGGAAGCATGCCCGACAAGAAGCCAGTGAACGTGGAAGCTCTGAAGGCGCTGGTGCGCACGGTGCCCGATTTTCCCAAGCCGGGGATTCTGTTTTATGACATTACGACGTTGCTGAAGGACAAGACCGGTTTTGCACAACTCATCGACGCGCTGGCCGCGCACTACATCGAGCAGCGAATCGACCTTGTACTGGGGATCGAAGCGCGCGGATTCATTTTCGGGCCTGCGCTGGCATATCGGCTGAATGCCGGGTTTGTTCCGGTGCGGAAGCCGCGCAAGCTGCCTGCGCCGGTCGCGCGGGTCACCTATGACCTGGAGTATGGCACCGACACGCTGGAGATTCACATGGACGCGATCAGGCCGGGCCAGCGCGTGGTGCTGGTGGACGATCTGCTGGCGACGGGCGGCACGATGGAAGCGACAGTGAAGCTGGTGAAGCAGCTTGGCGGCGAGATCGCGGGCCTGGGATTCGCTGTCGAGCTGGATTTCCTGAAAGGACGCGACCGTTTCACGGAGTACGACGTCTTCAGCCTGCTGCACTATGACGAGTAGGCCGCAAGGTCACGATCATCGAGCTACAGCACAGACTCTGAGACTGGTTCGGCGTGCGCGATGCCGTCGCGTACATCCTGCAGCATCTGCGCATCCGTGAAGCGGTAGCCCACATAGACATCGGTGAGCAGATAGATAGGATTGGAAGGATCGTCTTCAATTTTCTTTCGCAGCTGGCGGACGAAGGTGCGTAGATATTCGACTTCCTCGCGACAATCGGCGCCCCAGACGGCGGTCAGCAATTTGGCGTAGGTAACGACCCGTCCGGCGCGACTCATCAGGCAGTGCAGAATGTCGAATTCCTTGCGGGTGAGGTGGACGGCTGCGCCTCCCTTGGTTACGCTGCGCCGTGCCGGCATCAGGCGGATCTCGCCGATCTCGATGGGTGCATCTTCGGCGCGGGCAGGCGCATGGACGCGGCGGTGCGCTGTGCGAATGCGGGCGATGAGCTCCCGGATGCTGAAAGGCTTGGTGACGTAGTCGTCGGCGCCGAGTTCGAGGGCCTCGACTTTCTCCTCTTCGCCATCGCGGACAGTCACCATGAGAACCGGCAGCCGCGGCGCCAGCGCGCGAATGCGGCGCAGAGTCTCGATGCCGCCGATTCCGGGCATGTTGATGTCGAGCAGAACCACATCGACATTGCCATTGCCGGCATGAAGCAGTTGCAAAGCTTCTTCACCGCGTGACGCTTCCGCAATTTGAAAGCCAAGCTCGACGAGCGGGGGGCGCAACGCGCGGCGAATCGCGGACTCGTCGTCGACGACAAGGACACGGATGGGAGGCTGGTTCATGAGCTTTTCCTTTTTTGCAACGGCGCAGGAATTGCCGCGTAGAAGATGGTTCCCTCGTCTTCGTGGCTGGTGACCCAAACGTGGCCGTCGTGAATGAGGGCAACGCGCTTGGCGACGGAAAGCCCGATTCCGGTGCCCGACGCGTGGCTGGACAGCGTGGAGGAGCGATAGTAGCGCTCAAAGATGCGTTCGCGATCCGCGACGGGAATCACGGGGCCGAAACTGTGCACGGAAAAGATGACCTCGTTCTGCGCATGCGCGGCACGGATTGTGATCGTGGATCCGAAAGTCGAGTACTTGCAGGCATTGTCGATGTACTGCGTAAGCAGCATGTTCATGAGCTGCCGGTCGCAACAGACGACAAGGCTATCGTTGGGGAGATCGATCACGACTTTCATGCTGGCAAGGCGTTCGCCGAGGCCCGCTACCACTTCCTCAATCAGGGCTGCAACGCCGACATCAACCGCATGAATGGCGACTTGACCCGAATCGAGACGAGCCGTGGTGAGGAGACGCGCGGTGAGGTCGCTCAATACTGCCGCCTGCTCGTCGATGAGGGAGACGAGCTCGGCCTGCGAGGCAGACAAGTGCCCCATTTCACTGAGCCCGGAGGAAGCCGCTCGAATGGCGGTGAGTGGAGTTTTGTATGCGTGAGCCAGGCTGTCGAGTACGGTGGAGCGGAGTTGCTCAGTGCGGCGCTCGGTCTCGATGCGGCTTTCGTTGGCGAATGCGCGATAACGATCGAAGGTGATAGCGATGAGCGAAGCGATTGCGTTGTTGGTTAGCGGGCTGGTCTCGCCGCGCACGACCAGGCTTCCGATGGGCACCGAGCCGAGGCGAACAACGCGGCGCCCGATGCCGGTTTTCGGATCGTCATCTGATGTTTCGAAGTAGTAGACATTCTGTGCCAGTTCCTGCGGATCATCCTGCCAGTAGCCGGCCTGATAGATCTCGTGAAGATCGGCATCGAAGACAGCAACCGCTTCGAGGCCGAACACTTCGTGTACGAGGTCGGCAAGTTGCGCGCCCGGCTCCATGTGCAAATTCATTTGCAACGTGCGCCGGGCAAATTCGTAGAGATCCTGCATCTGGCCGGAAACGGCGTTCTCCATCGCCTCTCTCTCGGCGGCGCGGGAAGCAAGCCGGCTCACAAAATAGGCTGCCATTGCGAAGGCGAGCAAGGAGAAGAGGAATTCGACGAAGGTTCTCGCCGAAACGGGGCCGGGATGCGGCGAAGCCAGCAATCCAGCGGCAGCGGCGGAAACAGAGACGACGATGGATTGCCAGAACCCATACCAGCCGGCTGCGAACACGACAACCATCAAGCAGAGGGGGACGGAGGCGAGCAGTGAACCCTGGAAGATGCGGCCGCAACCCGTGATCACGAGAACGGCACCGACCCCATAGAAGCACTGCAGGGCGAACTGAAGGGCGCGGGGCCGGGATCCGTGGACGCCTCGGGCGCCAAGGGCTGCGCGGACAGGAATGGTTGAGGCACCGGACAACGTGTACGGTCCTTTCAATTGACTAGAACCAGGCTTATGTAGCGAAAGAGTGACTCTGCTGCGTTGGCCACCGCGTCGTGCGAGAAGCTTGCACTCGGGTTTCCTGGGATCCGGCTGCCGCCGGTTCGAACGTGATCAGCGATTGATCAGATTTTAACAGCAAATTTGCTGTGGTTTTCCGCGGTGCAGACCGAAATCGTTGCTTCTGCTCGTGTCCGCCTTCATTGCATCTTTATCCCGTGTCGCCTAGGCTTCACATGTTCAAGGGTTTCGCAGCTTCCTGACGAAGGATGAATCGCGCGCGCAAGCGCCGCGCACAAACGCCGGCGCACGCGTGATGACGGGGATGATCTGGCGAAAGCTTAGGGATTCGATCCGGCGGCGACGAATGTTAGAGATTCAATTCGGACAATCAAGCGCCCACGCCATGGTGAAGACCAGGAACGGCAATGCGACGGGGGTTTTCATTCCGTACTCGCGGAACCAGGCGCAATCGCATGGCTATCTTTTCGCGCTTGCCGATGGAGCCGGCGCCCATGAGCAGGATGAGGCTGCGGCCACGACGGCAATCGCTGCTCTCACTGCTGAATTCGAGCAGGCGGACCCGGGCACAATGCTGATCAGCCTGCTGCCGCAATTGATTCAGGCGGCCAATGCCGCATTGCGTCGCGGCCAGACGAATGGGCAAAATGGGAGGCAACTGACGACAACCATGGTGGCATGCGCTCTGCGCAATGATCAGGCGATTGTGTCCCATGTAGGCCACTCGCGCTGTTACCTGGTGCGAGACCGCGCGGCGCGGCAAGTGACCCAGGACCATGAAAGTGAGTTCACCCAAGGGTTGTCGGAGCCGGATCATTTGACGAATGGGTTGCGAGCGGCTCGGCTGAGCGCTTTGGGTACGTCGTCTTTCATTTCTCCGGATACGACCGCGCTGACGGTGATTCCCGGCGATGTGCTGGTGCTCAGCACCGATGGGGTGCACCAGGGAGTCGGCTGCGAGCGCATGGCCGACATCGTTTCGCAGCCGAAAACCGCGGACGAGATGGCGCGCGAATTGGTGGCTACGGCGATGTCGGGCGACGGCCAAAGGGACGCGACTGCGCTCGTGATCAGAGTGCGCGCGGTGCACCCGACGGGGTTCCGGCGGGCTATGACCTAGGGCCACTTCTGCCGAAAAGAGGGCCGGTATTCCACCGGGGATGCCCTCATTGAGCTTGTTATTCTGTTTTCGACGGGGTCGAGTCGCCCTTGCGGCTTGTCCAACTCCGTCCGCGTTTCTCACAGGTTCCTTAGGTTTGGAACCGTAGACTTTGAGTGACTGTTTTTTCACTTTCCCGCCCCTAAGGAGAACCATGTCGATTGAGTACCGGAACTTTCTGTCTTTGAGCTACGAAGAGCTTGAAGCGCTGAACCTGCAAGCCAAGGCCGACCGGCTGAACCGCGTTGCGGCCGATGAAATCCGCGAGAAGC
>DATGFX010000072.1:0-22012 GCA_035308825.1 Occallatibacter sp.
CGCCGTCGAAAACCGGGGTCGCGAACTGCACGCCGAGCGCCTTCGCCGCCCACCCGAGGTGGGTTTCGAGAATCTGCCCGACGTTCATACGGCTGGGAACGCCGAGCGGGTTCAGGACGATTTCGACCGGCGTTCCATCGGGAAGGTAGGGCATGTCCTCTTCCGGCAGAATGCGGGCGATCACACCCTTGTTACCGTGGCGTCCGGCCATCTTGTCACCGACTGAGAGCTTGCGCTTCATGGCAACGTAGACCTTGACCAGCTTGATGACGCCCGGAGGCAGTTCGTCGCCCTTCTGCAGCTTGGCGATCTTCTCGTTGGTGATCTTGCGCAGCACTTCAATCTGCCGCGACGTCATCTCTTCGATCTCGTCGATCTGCTCGTTGACGCGCGGATCCTTGTCGTTGTACCGGATGCGCTTCAGGTTCTTGGTCGAGATGCGCTCGATCGTGTCACGGTCCAGAAGCGCGCCCTTCGTGATCAGGCGCTTGTTGGTCCGCTCGTCGTGCAGGTCGGCCAGCACCTCCTTGCCACCCAGGATTCCTTCCAGGCGCTTGAGACGCTCATCGGTCAGAATGCGGATTTCGTCGCCCAGGTTCTTCTCCAGCTTCGAAACGTACTCCGCCTCGATCTGCTTGGCGCGCTCGTCCTTCTCCTGTCCCTTGCGGCTGAAAATCCGCACGTCCACCACCGTTCCCTCGATACCCGGAGGGCACGTGAGCGACGCATCCCGCACATCGCCTGCCTTCTCGCCGAAGATCGCGCGCAGCAGCTTCTCTTCCGGAGTCAGCTGCGTCTCGCCCTTCGGCGTCACCTTGCCGACCAGGATGTCGCCATGGCCGATCTGGGCGCCGATGCGGATCACGCCGCTTTCGTCCAAGTCGCGCAGCGCGTGCTCCGAGACGTTCGGAATGTCCCGCGTGATTTCCTCGGGCCCGAGCTTCGTATCGCGCGCTTCGATCTCAAACTCCTCGATGTGCACCGAGGTGTAGTAGTCCTCCTTAACCAGCTTCTCGCTGATCAGGATCGCGTCCTCGAAGTTGTATCCGCGCCACGGCATGAAGGCCACCAGCACGTTGCGTCCCAGTGCCAGTTCTCCCTGCTCGGTGCACGGACCGTCGGCAATCACCTGCCCCTTCACCACGCGCTCACCTTCGCGCACCACCGGCTTCTGGTTGATGC
This sequence comes from Occallatibacter sp., assembly GCA_035308825.1. GTDB lineage: Bacteria > Acidobacteriota > Terriglobia > Terriglobales > Acidobacteriaceae > Telmatobacter. The sequence goes on from DATGFX010000072.1 coordinate 1,183, forward strand.
AGGTGTTCTGGTTCGAGCGCTTGAACTTGATCAGCTGGTAAATGTCCGAACCCACTTCACGCGACAGCTGCGTGGGATGGTGTTCGCCTTCGACGCGCACAATGATGCGCTCCGAGTCCACCGAATCCACGATGCCGTTGCGCTTCGCCAGGACCACCGCGCCCGAATCGCGCGCCGTCACGCCTTCCATGCCCGTGCCCACCAGCGGAGCCTCGGCCACCAGCAGCGGCACCGACTGGCGCTGCATGTTGGCGCCCATCAGCGCGCGGTTGGCGTCGTCGTGCTCCAGGAACGGCACCAGCGATGCGGCAACCGAAACCAGCTGCTTCGGCGAAACGTCGATATAGTCGACCTCCGCACGATTCACCAGCACGAAGTTGCCCAGCCGGCGGGCATTCACCAGGTCTTCCGTGATCTGTCCGTTATTGTCGAACTCGATGTTTGCCTGCGCGATGGTGTGCTTGTCCTCTTCCCACGCAGACAGGTAGAAGCTGTACGGAATGTAGTCGATCGTCCGCTTGCTTTGCTTCTTCAGCGTGGCATTCAGCTTGATCGCTTCTTCCTTCTCGATGTGGTCTCCCACGCGCAGGCCGCTTTCGCCCGCGTTCACGATCTCCACGTAGTCCAGGATCTTCGAGTCCTTCACCTTGCGATAAGGCGACTCGATGAATCCGTACTCGTTGATCCGCGCAAAACAGCTCAGAGAGCTGATCAGGCCGATGTTCGGACCTTCCGGCGTCTCGATCGGGCAGATGCGTCCGTAGTGCGTCGGATGCACGTCGCGCACTTCGAACCCGGCGCGCTCGCGCGATAGGCCGCCCGGCCCAAGAGCCGACAGCCGCCGCTTGTGCGTGATCTCCGACAGCGGATTGGTCTGGTCCATGAACTGCGACAACTGCGATGAACCGAAGAACTCGCGAATCGCCGCCATCACCGGCTTGGCGTTGATCAGGTCGTGCGGCATCGCCGTGTTCAGTTCCTGGTAAACGCTCATCTTTTCCTTGATGGCGCGTTCCATGCGCACCAGGCCGATGCGGAACTGGTTCTCCATCAGCTCGCCCACCGCGCGCACGCGGCGGTTGCCCAGATGATCGATATCGTCCACTACGCCGATGTTCTTGCGCAGCTTCAGCAGGTAGCGGATCGTCGCGTAGAAGTCCTCCGGCGTCAGCGTCCGATGATCGAGCGGCGTCGCATCCTGATTCTCGTAGAGCTTGATGTTGAACTTCAGACGTCCCACGCGCGAAAAATCGTACTTGCGCGCGTCAAAGAACATGCCTTCGAACAGCGCCGTCGCCGTGTCCAGCGTCGGCGGATCGCCCGGCCGCAGCTTGCGGTAAATCTCGATGAGCGCTTCTTCCGGCTTGTGCACCGAGTCGCGCTTCAGCGTGTTCGTGATGATGTTGCCCACATCGTCGCGCTCAGGGAAAAACACTTCGAAGTTCGTCGCGCCCGAAGCCATCACCTTGTGCAGGCGGTCGGCCGTCAGCTCCACGTTGGCCTCGACGATCACTTCGCCCGTCGCCGTGTCCACCACGTCGGCAGCTGTGAATGCCCCGTCCAGCTCGGCGGCTTCCACTTCAATCTTTTCGATGTTCGCCGCGCGAATCGCCTTGAGCGAGTGCGGCGTCACCTTGCGGCCCGAGTGGGCAATCTCTTCGCCCTTGTGCATCACCGCGTGCGCCGGCTTTGAGCCCAGCAGGTGCGTATTGATCTTTGGATCCGGCTGCACCGTCCAGAACAGCTTGCCGCCGTGAATCTGAATGCGGTCCACCGTGTAGAAGGTCTTCAGGATCTCTTCGTCCGAGCGCAGACCAAGCGCGCGCAGGAAGATCGTGCCCAGGAACTTCCTCTTGCGATCGATGCGGACATACAGCGTGTTCTTCTGGTCGTACTCGAATTCCACCCACGAACCGCGGTAGGGAATGATCTTCCCCAGGAAGTAAGTACGATTGTTGGCCGTCTCGAAGAAGACGCCAGGTGACCGGTGGAGCTGCGACACGATCACGCGCTCCGTGCCGTTCACGATGAACGTGCCGTTCGGCGTCATCAGCGGAATGTCTCCAAAGAAGACTTCCTGCTCCTTGATGTCGCGGATTGTCTTGTTGCCCGACTCCGGATCCTTGTCGTAGATCGTCAGGCGCACCGTCACCTTCAGCGGAGCCGAGAACGTCATGCCCCGCTCTTCGCACTCCTGCTGGTCGTACTTCAGCTGCAATCCAACCGGGTCGCCGCACTTGTTGCAGAAGTCCGGCGTGTTCTTGTTGTACGTTCCGCACTTCGGGCACAGCACATCGCCCGGCAGGAACGGGTCGGTAATCACCATCGACCCGCAATTCACGCAGGCCGTGCGCAGGTGATGCAGCCCTTTCAGGTGGCCGCACTTGCACTCCCAGTTGCCGATCGCGTAATCCACGAAGTCCAACTGCGAAATGCCGCGGAAATCCGTAATCGGAAAAACCGACACAAAGACGGACTGCAGCCCCGAGTCATCCCGCTCGTTGGGCAGCTTGTCCATCTGCAGAAACCGCTCGTAGCTGCGGCGCTGTACTTCGATCAGGTTGGGAATCTGTGTTGCCGTTGGAATCTTTGAAAAATCGAGCCTGCTGCGAATCGCGCGCTTCTCGTTGGGCATGCTTCACTCCTGAGCCTCTTCAATCCGGCATCGCGCTCGCGCGTACCGGGCCATCGCCCGAGTCTCTTAGGCGCTGGCTGAATTCAAGTAAACAATCAATAAATCCGGATCAGTGAACCTCTTCGTACCGATCCCGTTCGGCGCTCCAGACCGCCGAGGGAAAGCCAATCGTGCCGGTGTCCCCTTGCCAAGCGTGCTACGGTAGAGGGTCGCCCAGTTGGGCTGGCAATTGCGGCTTCTTGGGCTACTGCGCTAGACTGCGCACAATCGAGGGAGCAGGGTCGCAGGTGCATATCTTGGTTCCCACCTGCGCGATTTGATTTCAGATTTGCCGGAGACTCTTGTCCGTCAGCGATGGTGAGACGCGAAAAGGCCCGCGAGGACGCAATGCCTCACGAGCGCGGCTCGCTGCCTGTGCTCCCATCCAAAATCTTTTGCCCTGCTTTCGCCGTTCCCAAAGCTCGCTTCTGCCGCTCGCCCGCCTGCTGCTCGCCACTCGTCAACGGAAAATCCGCCTATCCCGCTGACCCTTGGGCACTTGAACCTCGCTCCGTTCCCGCCGCCAGAGTGCTTGGCTCTGCTCCAGCCTGCGGATGCCTGCGTGCCCTGCTGTTGATATCAAGACGCGTTGTCCAGCCTGATTTCCCATCACCGCGATATGCGAAATGGGACGGAAAAGACGCGCAACCTTTATCGTAGCGCGTCTTGTCCCGTCTTGCAAGCTGCCTGCTACTTGATTTCGATGGTGGCGACGCCTTCAAACTTCTTCTTGATCGTCTCCGCCTCTTCCTTCGTCGCGCTCTCCTTCAAGGTCTTCGGCGCGCCGTCCACCAGATCCTTGGCTTCCTTCAGACCGAGCGACGTCACTTCGCGTACTGCCTTGATGGTGTTGATCTTGTTCGCGCCAAAGTCCTTCAGGATGATCTGGAACTCGGTCTTCTCCTCAGCCGCAGGAGCCGCCGCCCCGCCTCCGCCGCCAGCCACAACCACCGGGGCCGCTGCCGCAGCGGAAACGCCGAGACGCTCTTCCAGCTTCTTCACCAGCGCTGCCGCCTCCAGCAGGCTCAGGCTGACTATCTGTTCTTCCAATTGTGCGAGATCCGCCATGTTTGTTCTCCAATCCAAACCGTTTTGAAATTCCTATTACCCGGCCGCAAATCCAAACGGTAAGTTTCCGATGCGCCAGACCCGCGCCCTTTCCGCTTGCTTTACCGCCAAAACCCTTGAAAGCAGCTCTTAGCTTTCAGCCATCAGCTTTCCGCAAGAACCCCTTAAACCTCTATGAACTTTCAGCTGTTAGCCATCAGCTCTTGCTGAGTGACTTCCGCGTTATATGCGGCACTCGAACAAGCTAAGAGCTAAAAGCCAACGGCTAAGAGCCGGCGCCATTACGCCGCGCCAGCGAATTTGCCCTTCTCCACGCCCTGTCCCAGCACCACCGCCAGGTCGCGTCCTGTGGCATTCAGTACCGTCGCCAGCCGCTGCGCCGGAGCGTTGATCAGGAAGAGCAGCTTCGCAAAGATCTCTTCCTTGCCCGGCATGGTAGCCAGCGCCTTCACTTCTTCCACGCTCAGCAGCTTGCCGTCCACGATGCCCAGCTTGAACTGGAACTCCGCGTTTTCGCCAACCCACTTCGAGAAGCCCTTGGCCAGCGCCACCGGATCGCCCGAGGTGAACGCAACCGAGCTCACGCCCTTCAGCCCCTTCAGCGCACCCTCAATCTTGGTGCCCTTGCTCGAAATGCCCGCCAGCTTGTTCTTCACCACGCGATACTTGCCGCCTGCCTCGCGCACCACCTTCCGCAGCGCATAATCCTGCGCCACGGTCAGCTTGCTGAACGTGCCGACAATTGCCGTCGTCGAAGCTTCCAGCTCCTTGGCTAGCGCCTTGACCTTCTCTTCCTTCTTGCCTTTCGAAATCGCCATTTTGCGCTCCGCGCAGCAAACAGTGATCAGCGGACGGTGATCAGTTTCTCCGTGCCGTCTTGATCCTTGTTCCTGTTCTCAATCCTTCCTCTTTGGTCCGCCACACTGTCAGTCGATCGCAACGTAGGCTGACCACTGACAACTGTTCACTGACCCCCTGCTTCTTTACTTCTTGCCCGCCGCATCCGCGACCTGCGAATCCAGCGGCACGCCAGGACCCATCGTCGAGCTCAGCGTAATGCTCTTGATGTACTTCCCCTTGGCCGCCGAGGGCTTCGCGCGCACGATCGTCGTGATCACCATCGCCGCATTCTCCACCAGCTTGTCCGGCGAAAAGCTCAGCTTGCCCACCGGTACGTGCACCAGGCTGGTTTTGTCGGCGCGAAACTCCACCTTGCCGGCCTTGATCTCCTTCACCGCAGCGCCCACATCCATGGTCACGGTGCCGGTCTTGGGATTCGGCATCAGACCCTTCGGCCCAAGCACCTTGCCTAGCCGTCCCACCACCTTCATCATGTCCGGCGTGGCGATCAGAGCGTCGAACGCGGTCCAGTTCTCCTTCTGGATCTTCTCCACCATCTCTTCGCCGCCCACAAAATCCGCGCCCGCGTCGGTCGCTTCCTTCTGGCGGTCGCCGGTCGCGATCACGGCCACGGTCTTCGATTTTCCCAGTCCGTGCGGCAGAACGACGGTCCCGCGCACCATTTGATCCGCGTGACGCGTGTCCACACCCAACCTCATCGTCAGGTCGACCGTCTCATCAAACTTTGCGTACTTGACCTGCTGCAGCAGGCTCACAGCTTCGGGCAGCGGATACGCCGGCTTGACCACGGCGGCACGCGCCTTCGCAATATTCTTGCTGGGCTTTGCCATTCATCCCTCGTCTCCCACCGCCCTTGCCAGCCCGCTCTCGCGGAAACCGCTCATCTCAGAGGGCAACCAATTTGGTTGCCTGCCCTATCCATCGATGGGGTTCAATAGCCGTGGTGTTAGTGACAGCCCGGACTTGGAATCCAGGCACATTGATTCATCATAGCGAAACCTAGTCTGGAATGCAATTTACGCGTCGTTCCAACACGTCGCCGGCCCCTTCCCGCCGCAACATTCTCGACCAAAGGGCATCTAAATTAGTGAACCAAAGTGAGGCGAACCGCGCCAGCGATCGAGCGGGCAGCGGACTCAGCCTCGGAGGGTAACCCTATGAAAAGACTTAGAACTGCAGTCGTTTCGGCCACCTCGGCCTTCCTCTTGGCTGCCGGAGCGGCGATCACGGCTGTCCCCGCTTTCTCCGCACCTGCTCCCGAGCAGGGACAGGGGCAGGCGCTGATCACCGTGTTGCCGAAAAAAGACAACGAAGCCCGTCCGAACGTTACGCAGCAAGACGTCCAGCTGAAGGTGAATGGAAAGGCTTCCGACATCACCAGCTTCTCGCCTGCCCAGGGTGCCGGCAGCCCGCTCGAACTGGTGCTCATGATCGATGGCGGCGCGCGCACTTCACTGGGAACGCAAATGGCCGACATTCAGAAATTCGTAAAGGAAATGCCGTCCCACACGAAGATGACCATCGCCTACATGGAAAATGGCCGCGCCGCACTGACCGGTCCATTCTCATCCGATCCGGCGGCCGTGCTTCGGGGCCTGCACCTCCCCAACGGCTTCGTCGCGCAGAGCGCCAGCCCCTACTTCTGCCTTTCCGATCTGGCAAAGCACTGGCCCTCGCAGGATCCCACCGCGCGGCGTGAAGTCGTCATGGTCACCGACGGCGTCGACTACTATCAGCTCCGCTATGATCCGGGCGATCCCTATGTCATGAGCGCAATCAATGACGCGGTTCGCGCGCACGTCGTCGTTTACTCCATTTACTGGGTCAACAAGGGCCGCATCGATCGCACCTGGTACGAAAGCAACGCCGGCCAGAACCTGCTGAACCAGGTCACCGAGGCCACCGGTGGAAACAGCTACTGGGAGGGCGTCGGAAACCCGGTCTCGTTCGATCCTTACTTCAAGGATCTTCGGTTGCGCTTTGAAAACCAGTATCGCATCGGTTTCAACTCGCCGCTCAAAGGCAAGCCCGACGTCGAACGCATGAACCTGAAAGTCGGCGGCCTGGTCTCTGCCAAGGTCTACGCGCCACAGCAGGTCTTTGTGCAGCCGCAGCAGCAACAACCATCCGGCGAGTAAGCCTCATGTTTTTTCCCGCCGGACGTCGAACCTCGAAAGTTGCCATGAACCACCCGCTGTACGTTTCGCGGGTGGTTTTCTTTTTCTCGCGAAGCATCTCCCCAAGGCTGCTACGGTGCAGTCGCCGCCGCACCTGTCTTGGCCGGCCCCGTCGCCGCGATCTTCGCGGCATCCAGCGTCAGCGGATTCTCGAGCACCATCTGCAGTTGCCACCCATTGTCGAACAATAGAAAATCCGCAGTGGCGGCGCGGTGATGCGCCAGCGCCAGGATCAGCGCGGTTGCTCCCACACCTGCGCCGGCAACAACACCCGTCATCACCGCAGGCGACGGCCCGTTCGAAGGCAACGGCGGCAGAGGAGGCGGATTCTGGCCCGGCTCGCCGAATCCCTCGCCCAGCATCGGAGCCCCATCGCTCGCATCCGCGACTTCGGATTGTGTCTGCGAGTCAAACCCCGGATCCAACAACAGCGCATCCGTATTCATCGCGTCCAGCGTCACCGAGTAGCCGTTCGGAAACAGCAAAGCGGTGAAGTGAATCTTCACGCTGGGATTGTGTGTCTTGGAATCGCGCACTGAAACCGCGTTGACGATCCCCTCCACATAAGTTCCCGCGGGAATCGCAACCTGCGTCCCCACCGTCACCGGAAACGCCACCTGCGCCTGCACTGAATTGCCGACCTTCGTCGACTTGCTCTTGATCGGGCTGATCAAGGTAAGCGCCACCGACGTTCCCTGCGGGATCGTGATGGTTCCGGCCGTGCTGCTCGGCGGCGTATCCGCTGCCGGCATCGGTGTCTGCGCCGCGCAGACCGTTGCAATCATCAGAACGGCAACAAATCGAAAAGCCATGGGTCATCTCGTTTCTCTCATCCTCGTGGGACGAGAAGACTGACTAATTTGAATTGGGTGCCGCGATTTGTGTCTGCGGCAAAGCCGGTGTGATCGGTTCGCTCGATACAACCAGTGGCGCCGGCGGGCACATCGCCCCCGGAGTATCGGGCGTAGCCGGGCTTCCAGGAATCACCGTATCCGGCGTCGCGGGCGTACCCGGAATCACCGTGTCGGGCATTCCCGGCCCACCTGGAATCGTCGTGCTCGGCGTGCCCGGCGATCCGGGAATCACCGTGTCCGGCGTACCAGGACTTCCCGGGAAACCCGGCGTCGGCCGGCACTGCGTCGCGGATTTGAATCTCCCCGGCTGCGGCGCCTGCGTCAGCGAAATCGCCGCCGACACTCGTTCTGCGTCCAGCGCGACCGGCGTCGCCAATGTCATCTCCACCTGCGCGCCGTTGTCCAGCAGCAGATCGTTCGCCCGGCTCACTTGGATCGTAAGCTTCGCCGCCGTCGACGCAGAAGCCCCATTTGCTGCCGTTCCACCCGGCAACATCACGACGTACCCGTCGCTGTAAATGATTTTGTTGAAGAGCACGTCGATCTCTGCGCGGCCCTTCCGCGTCGGCTGCGTAACCGACTCAATCGTGCCCTCCACGTAGGTTCCCGCCGGAATCCCAACACGATCGCCGGCCGCCACCGGAAAGACGGTTTGCATGTACAGCGGGTCGCCCGCCTTCGCCGTCTTAGCCCATACAGGGTTGGTGACGGCAAGCTCCACTTTCGTCCCCACAGGCAGCGTCTCGGTCACATTCGATTGCGCCGGAGCCTGTGCACCCCATACGCTTGCAATCGCACTCACCGCCGCCACAGACGCCACAGCCACCGCGGACCGTTTCACGACCGCCTCCGACTGATGCAGCACCCAATGAATGAGACGGCCATAAACCTTGAACGGTCTCTGCCTTTTTTGCATGCCCAGGGTTCCCGGAATCCGGTTCCGTCATGGGGCGGTCCCACCCGTCTTGGCCAACTGGGGGAATCGTCATTCGACACATCCCACGGTGCGCATCTTAAAATTCAGAAGCGGCCTCGATCTGTTCTCATCCCCCGCCACGACTGGAGATTGACGTTGAAGCATACACGAATCCTGCCCCTCTTCCTGTTTCTCGCTGCTTCATGGCCCGCCCTCAGCTCCGGCCAGGCTGCCCCGTCGCAGGAAGTAACCCGCGCCACGCTCGACAATGGGATGCGCGTCGTCATCATTCGCAACACCCTGGCGCCTGTCGCGACCGTTGAGGCCAACTTCATCGTCGGAGGCAACGAAACACCCGAAGGATTCCCGGGTATGGCCCATGCACAGGAACACATGGCCTTCCGCGGCTGTACCGGCATGACCGCCGATCAAACCGCCGCCATTTATGCCCAGCTCGGCGGAGCCGACAATGCCGACACCCAGCAGAACATCACGCAGTATTACGCCACCGTTCCCGCCACCGACGTCAACGTGGCGCTCGAGGCGCAGGCCGCCTGCCTCCGCGGCGCCGACGACGCCCAGTCCGAATGGGACCACGAGCGCGGCGCAATCGAGCAGGAAGTCCAGCGCGACCTCTCCAACCCGGTCTACAAATTCGTCAACCAGCTCAACGGCCTCATGTTTGCCGGCACCCCCTACGCGCACGATCCACTGGGCACGAAAGACTCCTTCGACAAGACCACCGCCGCTCAGCTCAAGGATTTCTATACAAAGTGGTATTCGCCCTCAAACATGATCCTGGTCGTAGTGGGTGACGTCGACGCCGCGGCCACGCTCGATAAAATCAAGCAGCTCTACGGCAATATCCCCAAACACGACGTGCCTCAGCACCCTGCCGTCCAGCTCACAGATTTCAAGTCCGACAACCTCACCATCGACAGCAATCTCCCCTACATCCTCGGCGTCATCGCCTATCGCCTGCCCGGCACCGATTCGCCCGACTATGCGGCAGCGCAGATTCTTGGCGACGTGCTCGCCAGCCAGCGCGGCGACCTCTACGCCATGGTCCCCGCCGGTAAGGCGCTCGCCGCACAATTCGGCATGTTCGAGGAGTATCGCGAATCGAGTGTCGGCATCGGATACGTGGCTCTCCCCGCAGGCGCCGATCCGGCCGGTCCCATCAACGAAATGCGCCAGATCCTCACCAACTACGCCAACAACGGCGTCCCCCAGGATCTCGTCGATGCCGCCAAGCGCGCAGAAATCGCGCAAGCGGAGTTTCAGCGCAACTCGATTCCCGGCCTCGCTGAAGTGTGGTCCAATGCGCTCGCCGCCGAGGGCCGCAACTCGCCCGAAGAAGACGTTGACGCCATGCGCAAGGTCACGCTCGCGGATGTGAATCGCATCGCAAAACAATATCTCCTCAATGCCAACACCATCACCGCAACCCTCAAGCCCGTGCCCAGCGGCGAGGCCGTGGCAGAAAAGGGATTCGGAGGTGCGGAAAAAATGACGTCGGCGCCCACCAAGCCGGTCGAATTGCCCGACTGGGCGAAGGGCCCCCTCGAAACCATCAAAGCGCCAGAGAATTACCTCCAGGTTTCTGACACCACGCTGGCCAATGGCATCCGCCTCATCGTCCGCACCGATAGAACCAGTTCCACCGTCACCGTTCTCGGGACCGTGAAGCACAATGCCGACTTGCAAACCCCATCCGGCCAGGAAGGCGTCGATGACGTGCTCGACGGCCTCTACTCCTACGGCTCGCAGACCCTCGATCGCATCGCATTTGAAAAAGCTCTCGACGACATCGCCGCCGACGAAAGCGCTGGATACCGGTTCTCCGTTCGCGTGCTCAAGGAGTACTTCTCTCGCGGCGTCGAGTTGCTCGCCGACAACGAACTGCATCCCGCACTGCCTCAGCAGGCATTCATGATCACCCGTCAGCAGAACGCGCAGTTCCTCGATGGCAATCTCAAAAGTCCCGGCTATCGCACCGCCCGCGCCCTCGATCTCGCCCTGCTGCCGAAAGACGACCCCGTCCTGCGTGAAGCCACGCCGGCCACGGTCTCCAAGCTCACCCTCGACCAGGTCAAGCAGACGCACGACACCACGCTCCGCCCCGACCTCACCACCATCGTTGTCATCGGTGACGTCACCCCCGACGAAGCAAAGACTGTCATCGAAAAATGGTTCGGCGATTGGAAAGCCACCGGTCCCGAGCCAAACACCACGCTGCCCCCTGTCCCCGCCAACAAGACCTCCGCTGTCAATGTTCCCGACCCCGAACAGGTCCAGGATCAGGTTTCGTTGGCTGAACAGCTCAGCATCAACCGCTTCAGCCCCGACTACTATCCGCTCCAACTCGGCAATCACGTGCTCGGCGGCGGATTCTACGCGACGCGCCTCTACCACGACCTGCGCCAGGTTGCCGGCTACGTCTACAACGTCGACGTCAGCCTTCAGGCCTCGAAAACACGCTCCAACTATTCCGTCGACTATGGCTGCGATCCCGCCAATGTCTCCAAGGCGAAGGCCCTCATCATCCGCGACATCGAACAGATGCGCACCCAGAATGTCTCCGATGCCGAGCTGCGCCAGGCAAAGTCAATGCTGCTGCGCGATATCCCGCTCGGCGAATCAAGTGAAAACGCTGTTGCCGGGGGCCTGCTCGGTCGCGCCGTCATGGGTCTGCCCCTCGACGAGCCGATTCAGGCAGCGCAGAAATACATGTCCCTCACCGCCGATGACGTAAAAGCCGCCTTCGCGCGCAATATCCGCACCGCTGACCTCGTTCAGGTGGTCCGCGGCCCCGCTCCGCAGTAGGATCGGGCATCTGGCCACAGCTCCGGGGCGCGTTCTCACGTCCCGAAGCTGAACCACGCTTCGGGGAGCAACCCGCCCGTTGTGCTCTCGCATCGCACCGTTGCGTAGTACATCCGTCCGGAGATTCCCATGGTACGTCGGCACCTTGCTGCACTCGTGTGCGCGTTCGCCACACTCTGTCTCGCCCAAAGCTCCCCATCCTTCGTTGATCCCCCGGTATTCACCAGCAGCAATCATCTGCTCGATTTGCTGATCATCGCGCGGGCCTCCACCATCAAGCTCGGCTCTTTCACCCCGACCGCATGGGTATATGAGATCTGCCCGATGTCCGTTGCGCAGGATGACCAGTGTCCGTCCGACTCGCGAACCGTCGCTCCTTACGGCGGCGTCCGCCTCCAGGTCTACCCCGGCGATCATCTGCGTATGCGACTCGTGAATCACCTGCCGCCCGCGCCGGCCGATGCCGAAAACGCCCACGGCGATGACCCCATGATGAACGAGCAACTCATCGCCAATCCCACCAACATCCACACCCACGGCCTCATCGTCGAACCGCGCAAAGCTGACGCGGCCGACCCCACCTATGGCGACTTCGTCTATGTGCTCGGCTACCCCTCGGGCAAGCTGCCCGCCATGGTCGATCCTGATCTCACGGCGACAGACAAGCCCATTCAGTACGACATCTACATTCCGCCCAATCACCCCTCTGGACTCTTCTACTTCCATCCTCACGTGCACGGCCTCGGCGTGAATCAGATCTCTGAAGGCCTCTCCGGCATGATCACCATCGGCAACCTGTCCGACTATGCATCCGCTACCGGGAACTTCAATCTGCCCACCAGCTACATGGTCCACGAATTCATCATCAAGGACACGCAGGTCCTCGCCAACGGCAACGTCCTCGATCAGGAAGATTCGGAGTTCTGTGCTCCCACACCCGCGCCCCGTGAACTCCGCGACGGATCCTGCCCCGGCATCGACAACTCCAACAATCCCGGCGATCCGGGAAGCAACTACACAGGTGGCCGCTGGTTCTTCTCAGTGAATGGCCGCGTCGATCCCACTCTTCAGGTCAATCGCCAGGTCGGCCAGGTCTGGCGCCTGCTGAACTCCGCCGCCAGCCGCTCCTACAGCTTCATCATTCAAAGCGAGACCAATCACGCCCCCGTGCTCTTCCAGGTCGTCTCTCTCGATGGCGTCGCTCTCGCCCCTCTTCCCGGCACAGACGTTTCGAAGATGGGCCCCTCGGTCGGCGGCAAGTTCAATCCCGTGCCCTGCCCCGGCCCAAAGGATCCTCACCGCAGCGCTGAGCCCGTCTGCGCCACGCAACTCGTCATGCTGCCCAGTTCCCGCGCCGAAATCTGGCTCTCTCCGCATCAGGCCGTGAAGCTCTCCTCCGCCGATTTCATCACCCAGGCCTATAGCACCGGGGCCGCCGGCGACGATTGGCCCGCCGCCAACCTTGTTCACCTCGTCTTTTCCGGAACTCCCTCCAACGCGCAGGACACGCTCAGCGTGCGCCCGGTTCGCCAGAACGCGCTCTCCTCAACTGGAATCCTCGGTGGTGCCGTCCGGGCTATGTTCCCCGGCATGACCCAATCCATTCCTATCGCCGACGCGCGTCAGGTTGCCGCAGGCAAAAAGTCAGCTCTCCCCGTTCCCCTCGACTCCGCAACGTCGCACCAGCTTGATTCGCTCTCTCCTCAGCAGGTTCGCCAGTTTGCGCCGCGCCTCAGCGCGCTCTCCCGGCCCGTTGCTTCGATCGCATCGCCGAACTGCGCTGCGCTGCCCCCCGGCTATCAGCGCCGCATCTTTTTTGGCATCCCCTCCAACAATCCCGACGGCTTCGGCCTCGGATACGAAGAGATCGACGACAAGGGTAATCCCGTCCCCGGCACGTTTGAAGACATCACGGCATTCAACCCCGAGTACATCAACGTCTGCCTCCCTCTCGCGCCCAACAACCAGCCCGTCACGGAGGTCTGGCAACTCGTCAATGTGGCCGGCGAAGCGCACAACTTCCACATGCATCAGACCAAGTTCCTCGTTCTGCCCGACGGCGCGCCAGCCGGCGATGGCGGCGTTCTGATGGACGAGGTGCCGCTTCCCAACGGCGGTGGCACATGCGATGGCACCATCGCCACGTGGCGAAGCGGAACCTGCAAGGTAAAACCGGTCTACGTCGCCATTCCCTTCTCCGAAGTAGGTGATTACGTCTACCACTGCCACATCGGCGAACATCAGGACGGCGGCATGATGGCGCACATCCGAGTCATCTCCAATCCGTGATCGGCCGAGATCATTACTCCGCCCCCCAAATTCTCATATTGAAGAACGGCGCCGTCACCGTTTAGCTTGTTGGTATCCCGGCAAGTCGGTCTGACGCTGCTTGCAGTCGAACGTCTCAGCGTGCCATCCCGCCGCCTTCCGGACCCGCGGGCCTCGCCACGCACGATCGCCGTCCGCCGACTCCGCATCTGGAAAGACCCAACTGAAACGAGGACTATGAGACGCTTCCTGCCTGCCTTGATGCTTTGTGCCGCCGCGTTCTGTTCGTTACCCTCTCTCCTGCAAGCGCAACAGCTCAATGCCACCTACGCTCGCGATCCCAATCAGCCCATCGATCAGCACTACACTGACCAGATCCTCAAGTACACCACCGACAAATCCTTCATCTCCCCGCTCGTCGACTACCTTCCCGCCTCCAAGACCGTCCCAACACCCGAGAAAGTTCTCGGCGATGTCTCCGGTGCGCCCAACATGCTCCCCTATGCCGAAGACGTCTACAAGTATTTCCGCATGCTCGAGACCGCCAGCCCACGCGTAAAGGTCTTCACCATCGGCCACAGCGAAGAGGGCCGCGAGATGATCGCCGCCGCGATTGCCGATCCCGAGCTGCTCGCCGGCGCCAAAGAGAATGACGCTCGCCTCGCGCAGCTAGCCGACCCGCGCACCATCGGCATGGACGACGCCAGGGCCCGCGCGCTGATCGACAAGAGCTACCCTGTCTACTACATCACCGGCACCATCCATTCACCCGAGACAGGCGCTCCAACCGCGCTCATGGAGCTCGCTTATCGCCTCGCCGTCGACGACGCTCCCTACATCAAGTTCATCCGCTCGCACATGATCGTCCTCATCACTCCGGTGGTCGAGGTGGACGGCCGCGATCGCATGGTCGATATCTACAAATGGCACCGCGCCCATCTCGACGAAAAATATCCCCGCCTCCTTTATTGGGGCCACTACGTCGCGCACGACAACAACCGCGACGCCATGGGCATGACCCTCGATCTCACCCGCAACGTGCTCGACACCTACCTCAAGTGGCATGCGCAGGTCCTTCACGACCTGCATGAGTCCGTGCCGTTCCTCTACGACAACACCGTCGGCGACGGACCCTACAACGCCTGGGTCGATCCCACCCTCGCCGACGAATGGGCCGAGCTCGGCTGGAACAACGTGGCCCAGATGCAGAGCTTCGGCATGCCCGGCGTTTTCACCCACGGCGACTTCGATACCTGGAGTCCCGGATACCTCATGTTCCTGGCAGCTATGCACAACGGCATCAGCCGCCTCTACGAAACCTTTGGCAACGGCGGCGCCGACACCGAAAAGCGCGTCCTCACACCCGAAGAATATTCGCGCACCTGGTATCGCCAGAATCCGCCGCTCCCCGTCGTCAACTGGTCGCAACGCGATAACAATAACTACGAAGAGAGCGCGCTGCTCTCCACCATCACCTACTTCTCGCAGCACACCCACCACTTCCTCGAGAACTACTACCTGAAGAGCAAGCGCTCCATTCAGAAACCCGAACTCGCCGGTCCGGCCGCCTACGTTCTTCCGCCCGATCCAGCCGACAACAACCGCGCCGTCGAAATGCTCAAAGTCCTCCAGCGCCAGCACGTCGAGGTGCAGCAGCTCTCTTCTCCAGCCACCTGCACGCTTCCAGGCGAAAAACGTGGCGACAAGACCCGCCAGGAAACCTTCCCCGCCGGCTCCGTAGTCGTCCGCATGGATCAGCCATATTCCCGTATCGCCGATGCGCTGCTCGACCGTCAGTTCTGGGCGCCTGACGATCCCCAGAAACATCCCTATGACGACACCGGCTGGTCGTTCAGCGATCTCTTCCATCTGCACGTTGTCCGCGTGCCCGATGCTTCGATCCTTAAAGCATCCATGACTCAGGTCGACGATCCATCTAAGCTTGCAGGCAAAATCGAAGGCGCCGGTACCACCTTCGCCGTCGCCAATAACGGCCAGGTCTCCCTGCTCTCCCTCGTCTACAAACTCAAAGGCGCAAAGATCCAGGCCGTCGATAAACCCTTCGACGCCGGTGACAAGCACTTCAATGCCGGCTCGCTCCTGATCAGCGGCATTTCTGAAGACGCGCTCTCCGCCGCTCTCCAGAATCTCGCGCTCGATGCCGAGCGTCTCAGCGTTGTCCCCATGGTTTCCGCGCACGACGTGACTGCGCCGCGCATCGCCGTGATGCACACTTGGCTCGCAACGCAGACCGAGGGCTGGTGGCGCTACGCGCTCGACACTGAAGGCATCCCTTACGACTACATCAACACCCAGACCGCCGCAAAGGAAGCTGACCTGCGCTCCAAATACGACGTCATCATCTTCGCGCCCGTGGGCCGCGCCTCGAGCGAAGAGATTATTGATGGCCTCCCCATGTGGAACAATCCCATGCCATGGCAGAAGACCGACCTCACTCCCAACCTCGGCCGTCTCGACTCCACTGATGACATGCGTCCAGGCCTCGGCTACGACGGCCTCGAGCATCTCAAGAAATTCATTACCGGCGGCGGCCTGCTCATCACCTGTGAAGACACGGCCGAGTTCGCCATCGATACCGGTCTCGCTCCCGGCGTCAGCGTCGCTCCCCACGGCGAAGCCCGCGTCGTCGGCACCGTCCTCAACACCGTCTTCGTCGATCGCGAAAGCCCGGTAGCCTTCGGTTATGGGATCTCCGTTCCCGTGATCAGCGCCAACGGCATGGCCTTCAACGTCAGCAACACCCTCGGACGCTCCGGCGGCCGCATGCTCATGGATCCCTACGCCGAACGTCCCACCGGCCGCGGCAGCCTCGAAGACAGCGATGAGCCGCAGGGCCGCAAAATCACCGAGGCCGAGCCGCTCGAAAAGCAGCAGCCGTGGCAGGCGCGCAAGCTCAATGAGGAGCAAATGCGGAACAACCCCATGGTCATCCCTGACACCATGAGGCCGGACGTCATCCTGCGCTTCTCCGACGCCAAGAGCATGCTGCTTGACGGCCTTCTCGACAAGGCAGGCTCCATCGCCGAGCACCCCATCGTTGTCGACGCGCATCTCGGCCAGGGAAATGTGCTCCTCTTCGCCAACAATCCCATCTACCGCGGCGAGACCATCGGCACCTACGGCCTCGTCTTCAACGCCATCCTCAATTACGACCATTTGCAGCGCGCACCCGGCGTCGAGGAAAAGAATGCCCACGCTGCCGCCGCAACCAACTGACCCCTGATAACGGATAACGCTTGCGTCATCGGCTCTTCCCGATGAACGCAAAATATGGCACACTGTCAGCCATGGGAAGCAAAGACAAAGGTAGGAAAGAAGCAAAGAAGGCACCCAAACCAAAGCCGAAACCCGAGCCAAGCCAGAAGCGCGAAATCTTCACGCCGGCCCCGCCAAAATAGGCGCGGCGTACATTTCTGCGCAATCGATACTCGTAGCAAAAAAGCCCTCCACCAGCGGAGGGCTTTTTGCAATTGCAGAAAGATCACCAGGAATTGGGTGCCCCGGGTTTGGAGACCCGCGGAATCGAAACAATCAGCCCCTGTCATTCTGAGCGAACGGGGCCCCGAACGGTTTCGGGGTCCCCAAAAAAGCGAACTGATCTTTGGGGCAGGGTTCGGAGGTGGTGTGAGCGACGAATCTGCTGCTCTGAAAGCGAGCGAAACGATCCGGGCTTCAGCCCTGCTCCGGAGCGAGCGTGGGCCTTCAGGCCCGGGACCCTTCTGTCGGAGATTCGGAGCACCTTCATGCGTGCATCGCCTTACGCGTGTGACCTACCAATGAACCTTCTTTGCTATAGTTCGTACCGAAGCCCATGCCCGCATCCAAACGCCCCATCTCCATCGTGATTCTCGCCTGCGTATATCTTCTCGTGGGCTGCGGCGGCTTCGTCATGCACTTCCCCGAACTGCTGGCTCGCCATCCCGACGCGATCTCCATCGAAGTCACCGAACTCATCGCGGTTCTTTGCGGCATTTTCTTGCTCGTGGGCAAAAACTGGGCGCGCTGGCTCGCTCTTGCCTGGATCGTCTTCCATGTCGCCATCAGCGTCGGCCAGATGCGGGAGCTCATCATTCACTCCGCGATCTGTGCCGTCATCGCTTTCATCCTGTTTCGCCCTCCGGCAAACCAGTACTTTCGCGGTCCCCGCATCCAGCCGAGCTAAGTTTTGCGCAGCAAAAGGCCCTCCCAATCGGAAGGGCCTTCTCACATCAATCGTAAACTCAGGTTTTGAAGGGCACGGGCGTCAGCCCGTACGTTAGGTCCTGGAAATGAACCGATCCTGAGCCCAAGCGGGATGGACTCTAGCCCACCACTTCGATGCCCATCGAGCGGGCCGTTCCCTTGATACTCTTGATCGCAGCGTCAACCGATGCCGCATTCAAGTCCGGCATCTTCTGCGTCGCGATCTCGCGCACCTGCTTCTCGGTCACCTTGCCCACCTTGTCCTTGTTGGGCGTGCCCGATCCCTTTTGCAGACCCGCCGCTTTCTTCAACAGTACAGCCGCAGGCGGCGTCTTGGTGATGAATGTGAAGCTGCGGTCGCCATATACGGTGATGACCACCGGAATAATGAGCCCTGCCAGATCTTTGCCCTGTGTCTTGGCATTGAACTGCTTGCAGAACTCCATGATGTTCACCTGCGCCTGGCCCAGTGCGGGGCCAACAGGAGGCGCGGGCGTTGCCTTGCCGGCTTCAATCTGCAACTTCACCAGTGCAGTTACTTTCTTCGGAGGTGCCATGTCTCGGTTTCCTTCGGAAACTAGCCTCAAGCTCCTGGCGTTTAGCTCTTGGCCGGTTGTACGTTTTTCAATTTTGGTGCCGTTAGTTCAGTTCGCTCGCAACCGGAGGCCTGCCAGGCCGACGACCGGCTAGAAGCTGAGAGCTGATGGCTGACAGCTGACGGCTACTCAATCTTTTCCACTTTGCCGAACTCGAGTTCCACCGGCGTAGATCTTCCGAAGATGGTCACCATGACCTTCAGCGTCTCGCGATCCTCGTTGATCTCGTCCACCACGCCGTTAAAGTTGGCAAACGGTCCCTCGGTAATGCGGACCTGCTCGTTCTTCTCAAACTTGATCTTCAACCGCGGCTTGTCCTTCGACACCTCTGACCGGAAGAGAATCGAGCTCACCTCTTCTTCCGACAGTGCCACCGGCTTGTCGCCCGTGCCCAGAAAACCCGTCACCTTCGGCGTGTCCTTCAACACGTGCCAAAGATTATTGTCGAGATCCATCTCGACAAGCACGTACCCGGGCAGAAACACGCGCTCCACGGTACGCTTCTTGCCGTTGATGATCTCCGTGACCGGCTCGGTGGGAATCATCACCCGCCCCACCCTGTCTTTCAGGCCGAATGCCTGCACACGGCTCTCAATCGATTCCCGCACCTTCCGCTCGAAGCCCGAATACGCATGCAGGATGTACCAGCGGAAGCGCTCGTTGCGCTCCGGCTGTGCCTCCGGTGCCACTTGCCCGGTTGTCGTCTGTTCTTGTTCTTCTGCCATTCTTTTCTCGATTCGCAGCCGGCTCTACTGCCCGGCGCCCAGCCGGGTCAGTATCTGGTGCACTCCCCTGCTGAAAATCATGTCGACTACCCAGAAGAAGAGCCCAAAGAGAAACGTTGTCACAATCACCACGGAGGTCGTCGCCTGCACTTCCTTCCGCGTGGGCGCCACCACCTTGCGCATTTCAGCGCGCACATCCGTCAGAAAGCGCGTGAATTTCGACCAGATCCCCATCGCGCCACCCGTGACATTCGACAGCGCGCCAGGTTCCTGCACCTTGGCGGAGCGTTGCTCACCCTTTTCGATTGCTGCTTTGCTTCCCATGCTTCTAATCCTTCGCGCCCGGCGTCATTGCCCGGCGGTTTCCTTCCAATTCTGGCAGGGGCGGAGGGATTCGAACCCCCAAGTTCGGTTTTGGAGACCGACAGTTTAACCGTTGAGCTTACGCCCCTGTGAGACAGCTGCTGGCTTTGAGCCATCAGCCTTCAGCTTATTCTCAAAGGGCCTTCTTCCTCACCCTGACCAAGCCCAAGCTGAAAAGCTGACAGCTAAGAGCTGAAAGCTGCCTTTTACTTCGACTCCTTGTGCGGCTGGTGCTTCCGGCAGCGCTTACAGAACTTCGAGAACTCAAGACGCCCCGTGGTCGTCTTCTTGTTCTTCGTCGTCGAGTAATTCCGCTCCTTGCACACCGTGCACTGCAACGTCACAATTTCCCGCATTTTCTTCTCCGTGATCAGTTTTCAGTTTTCAGTTCTCAGCTTTGTTCTCGGTGTTTGCACCGCATTTGACTGATCCCTGACAACTGACCACTGACAACTCGCTTTTTGTCGGCAGTGAACCAGTGAAACATCTCGGTTTCTGTCTCTCTGCTTCTCTGTCTCTCTGCTTCTCTGTTTCTCTGCTTCTCTGTTTCTCTGCTTCTCTGTTTCTCTGCCTTACTTGATAATCTCCGAGATCGTGCCCGCGCCCACCGTCCTGCCGCCTTCGCGGATTGCGAAGCGCAGGCCCTTCTCCATGGCCACCGGCGTGATCAGATCCACCTCGAGCTGCACGTTGTCGCCCGGCATCACCATCTCGGTCCCCGCCGGCAACTCCGCCACTCCCGTCACGTCCGTCGTGCGGAAGTAGAACTGCGGACGGTAGCCCTTGAAGAACGGCGTATGACGACCGCCCTCTTCCTTGCTCAATACGTACACCTCGCCCTTGAAGTGCGTGTGCGGCGTGATCGACGCCGGTTTGGCCAGCACCATCCCCCGCTCCACATCCTCTTTGGGAATGCCGCGCAGCAGGATTCCCGCATTGTCGCCTGCCAGACCCTCATCCAGCTGCTTCTTGAACATCTCCACGCCCGTGCAGACCGACTTCCGGGTCTCCCGGAAGCCCACAATCTCCACGTCCTCGCCGACCTTCACCTTGCCCCGCTCGATACGGCCCGTCACCACCGTGCCGCGCCCCGAGATCGAGAAAATGTCTTCGATCGGCATCAGGAACGGCTGATCCACCGAGCGCTGCGGCTGCGGAACGTTCTTGTCCACCGCCTCCATCAGCTCGTCGATCTTCGCCTCCCACTGCGCTTCCCCGTTCAAGGCGCCCAAAGCCGATCCACGGACCACCGGAACATCGTCGCCCGGGAACTGGTACTTGGTCAGAAGCTCCCGCACT
>DATGFX010000073.1:0-95493 GCA_035308825.1 Occallatibacter sp.
AGTAGAGGAAGTCATATCAGAAAAGGCACGAAAGGGAGCTAGTGGCAGGAATTCTCTTCATCATCTCGGCACCATCCGGCTCAGGCAAAAGCACCATCGTCAACGAACTTCGCAAGCAGGTGAAGGACGTCGATTTCTCCATCTCGTGGACGACGCGTCCACCCCGCGGCTCGGAAGAGAACGGCCGCGAATACTACTTCACCACGAGAGCAGAATTCGAGCGGATGGTTGCCGAGGGAGAGTTTCTCGAACATGCCCAGGTGTTCGGGCAGCACTACTACGGAACCGCGCGCCGATCGCTGGACGATGCGCGGCGTGCCGGCCACGACCTGCTGCTTGATATCGATGTGCAGGGAGCGTCGCAGGTTCGGGGATCGATGCCGGAGGCAGTGAGCATATTTGTGTTGCCGCCGACCCCCAAGGAGCTGCGCACCCGCCTGCGCAATCGAATGCGCGCCGAGGGGAACGTAGATGACAAAGAACTTCACCGCAGATTGAACGAAGCCAGGAAGGAAATTGAGAATTATCGCAGTTACAGCTATATTTTGATCAACGACGTCCTTGACCGGGCCGTAGCGCAACTTGAGGCCATTGTGCTGGCTGAGCGATACTATCGCAATGCGGAGCCTATTGCCTATCGCTCCAGCAGGGTGTTGGAGGTCGCTGCCGGATGCCGCCTCTTGAATTCGCGGGAGCGGCTGAAACCCGTGCTGGAGGCGTTTGGCATCGATGGCGCTTCCGGCCAGCAACAACTTCCCTTCGGAGAGGACACCGATGACGATTGAGACTAAGTTCGATTCGAATTACCGCAAGGTCCTGGTCGCAGCCCGGCGCGCCCGCCAATTGCAGAACGGATCAGCAGCGCTCGTTCCGAGCCGCTCAACCAAGGCGTGCCGCATCGCGCAGGAGGAAATCGATGCGGGCAAGATTGCCTATGTGAAGAAGGAGACTGCGATACAGAAGCCGGTAGTCGAAGACCGCGGCATTCCGATTCTGGCTCACTAGGCTGATCCTTCGAATTCTCGGTTCGCGGCGAGCCTGACAAGCGGCGTGCGGAGATAGACCACGCCGCCTTCCGTCTCGTCGACTTCATACCCGATCTGATTCAGACTACAATTCCTCTATGCGAGTGACGGTTGGCGTCTCCGGCGGGGTTGCTGCGTACAAGGCGGCTGAACTGGTGCGCGCCTTGCAACGCCAGGCCCTTGAAGTGCATGTGGTGATGACCAAGTCGGCCACGAGGTTCGTGCAGCCGCTCACGTTTTCTGCGCTTACCGGGCATAAAGTGATCACCAGCCTGTGGGATGAACCGGGATCGAGCGAGAGCGCGTACGATGCATCGAACGAACAGAACGGAATTGAGCACATCAGCGAGGCGCAATGGTCCGACGCGCTCGTTGTGGCTCCGGCCACGGCGAATATCCTGGCCAAGTTTGCTCACGGCATTGCCGATGATTTCCTGACCACGATGTACCTCGCGACGCAGGCGCCGGTGCTCGTCGCGCCGGCCATGAACGTGAACATGTGGGACCATCCTGCAACCCAGGCGAATCTTGAGATTCTTCGCCAGCGAGGTGTGCGGGTGATCGAGCCTGGCACCGGCGACCTGGCGTGTGGGATGGTGGGGACGGGCCGGATGGCCGAACCGGAAGCCATTGCGGATGCGGTGCTCAACGCGCTCGGACGACGTCACGATCTGGCCGGAGAGATCGTCCTGGTCACGGCCGGCGGTACGCGCGAGGCGCTGGATCCGGTTCGGTATCTTGGCAATCGCTCCAGCGGAAAGATGGGCTACGCACTGGCTGATGCGGCGCAGGGACGCGGGGCAAAGGTGATTCTTATCAGCGGGCCGTCGAGCCTGTATCCTCCTCCGCATTGCGAGGTGATTCGAGTGACCACCGCGGAAGAGATGCGGCACGCGGTCATCGAGCGAATGAACGAAGCAACGCTCGTGGTCAAAGCCGCTGCCGTGGCTGACTACCGCCCGGTGAACGTATCGGACCGCAAGCTTAAGCGCAGCGGGCCCATGACACTGGAGCTTGCGCCAACCGAGGATATTCTTGCCGAGGTCGTCCAGCGGCGCCGGCCTGGCCAGCTGATTGTTGGCTTTGCCGCGGAGACTGAAAATCGCATGGAGAACGGCCGCGCCAAGCTGCTGCGCAAGGGTGCCGACGCCATCGTGGTCAACGATGTTTCGGGTGAGGGCGTGGGCATCGATGCAGACAATAACGCGGCTACATTTCTCACGCCGACCACGGCGATCGAGTTGCACGAGATGCCGAAGCGGAAACTGGCGGATCGCATTCTCGATGAGATTCTGGCGCTTCGCCGGCCTCGGCCGCTGCTGGTCGAAACCGACCACCAGCAATCCCCACAGGACAGGGTTCTGCAGCAATCCGATGTGCCCGTCGCACCGCCCCGTCAACTCATCGTGGAGTAAGCTGCGTGGCCCGTCCGCTCGACCCAGCATTGCAGCAGGCACTTGCCGAACGCCTGCGCTTTTATCGCGACCTTGGCCTGAGTGAGTTGTACAGGCGCCCCAATGATGCGGCGGAAGCTGATTCAACCGAGGCGACGCATTCGCTGGAATCCAACTTCCTCCAGGAGGAGCCGATCATTCCCGCACGAAGAGACAGCGCAGCCCAGACCGCAGGGACTACTGCAATCGTCGACCGCGCAGCTGCTCTTCGCATCCTTCGCGAAGACATCGGCGAATGTACGCGATGCGCGCTGCACAAAGGCCGTAACAAGCTTGTGTTTGCCGATGGAGACCCCAACGCGCGCCTCATGTTCATTGGCGAAGGACCAGGAGCCGACGAAGACGCACAAGGGTTGCCGTTCGTTGGCCGCGCTGGTCAATTGCTCAACAACATGATTGGGGCAATGGGCCTGAAGCGGGATGAAGTTTACATCGCCAATGTGGTCAAGTGCCGTCCGCCGGGCAATCGCACCCCCGAGCCGGATGAAGCCAACACCTGCGTGCAGTTTCTCTTCCGCCAGATCGAAGTCGTGCGGCCCGAGGTGATCGTTGCATTGGGAGCCACCGCTGCGACCTACTTGTTAGGTCAGAGACAGCCTCTCGCTGGTTTGCGCGGGCGAGTGCATTCATTTCGAGGGACAAAGCTGATCGTTACCTATCATCCAGCCTTTTTGCTGCGCGATCCTCGTCAGAAGAAAGAAGCGTGGTCCGATTTGCAGATCGCCATGCGCGAACTGGGATTAAAGCCTCCAGGCCGCGACTGAGGCGTGAGGCGCGGGTCAGCTGGGTTTTCAAACCCTGCTCCTCTGTAAGCTAAGGTTCAGCGCCGGGCCTGTTCCTTGGCCAGAATCACGGCATCCCGCAAGGCCGCCTCGAAGGCGCGGGCAGAGGCATGGTCGCTGAACGTCAATCCGAATGCCTCAACGTTGTCGTGCGTTTGCCCGTACTCGGAGCTATCGTGAGGACCGGGTCCCAAGTGAGCTAACTTGTCCCGGTCATAAGTCTGGGCCTGAAACAGCTTGCCCTGCACGCCGGCCACGATCACCATCGTGGTGTCTCCCACGTCTCCCGTCTTGTACGCCTTGGTGGCTGCCGGATCGGTAAAGACCATATCTTCGCCGATCAGAGACTCGTCGACCGTGGCGAGCGGAACAGTGATCGACGCAAGATTGAAGGCGTAGAACAACCACGTGGTCTTGCCGCCATCGTTCCTGGGCAGAGCGCACATGGGGCCTGGCATATTGGGCTCGATCAGCAGGGTGTGCTCGTCGAGCAGAACGATGCTACCCGACCCCGCATAGGAGACCCGCATTTGCTGGACTCGCGTGGGAAGGTCCTGAGCGGTGGACGGAACCGAAGACAACAAAAGGCACCAAAGCGCGAACGCGCAAAGCTTCTTCATGAATACGCCTCTGAAGGTTGTCTTTCAGTTTGGCGCAAATATCCAGGAAGCAAGTGATCTGAAGCACAAAAGGCAGTTACGAAGGGCACGCCGCAGGATTATGGGGCACCGTTGTCCCGGAATGAAACCATGCCACATAGGTGGGCGTAAATCCAGACCGGGCTTTGTTTTCTTCAGCTTGCAATGCCCGGCCTGTTTTTGGATCAGTGCGGGCGGCTTCCTCCGCCAGTCGGCGCTGGTGCCGAGCGGGTGGGGCTTGGGCTGGGTGATGAGTAGGTGTTCCCGCTGTTCCCGCCCGGGCCACGCACCGCAGCTCCTCCGTTAAAGGCAGGTCCTTGCGACGGCGGTGTTCCGCGATGAATGGAAGCTGGAGCCAAACCTCCAGGCATCGTGCCCCGCGCCGTGCCCGAGGGTGCCGCGCTGATGTAAATCTGCGTGGTCGACGTGCCGTGCGCCTCCGCATCGTGCGACAGCTTGTCAAGCTTGCCTAATTCGTTGCGTGGGATCCCCATACCCGCCGAATCGTTGCGGAACACGAACGAGTCGCCCGAGGAGACCTGGGAATGAACCAGTGGTCTCAGGTTGACGGCGGTAAGGGTCGGCTCTCCGGGCTTAGGCGGATTGACCGGCGCCGGCTGAATGTGCCCCGGCGCGCTCCCCATGCGGGTCATCATGATTCCTGTGTTGGGAAGGCCTGTCCAGGTTCCGCCGGGCAGCCATCCCCAACCCATCCCGGGGCAGAAGGACCAGCTCCCATAGTGGTACGGCATCCAGCCCCAGGGATACGGCGAAACCCAGCTGTAGCCGGCGCCCGGATACCATGCATAAACGCCGTTGGAATAGGGATCCCAGGACGCGCTCACGAAATAGGGCCGCCACATCATACCCCCGCCGCAGCCGCCCGCATCCATGAACGTGCCATAGTATGCAAGGTCATTCATGCCATATGCATACGGCGACGACGAGCTGTTGAATGCGCTCATCGAAGCAACGCGCGAATGATACTCCACCGACTGCTTGTCCCATGCGTCAAATGGGCTCTGCTCGACATTCTTCGCAACCGTGGGCGCCTGCTGGTCGGCAAGATGGAAGGTTGCCGTTTCTTTACGGGAGATCTCCTGGCTTCCGGCGGGGCCATCGACTCGCACCGATCCGTCTAGAACAGCAAGCATCGCCTCGTCGGCATCCATCTGCACCCGGACGTGGCTGGCCGGTTGCAATTCAATGGTCTGCTTGCCGAACTGGATATTGAATTCGTTGCCCTTCGATTTCAGCAGGCTCATGTACACCGTGCCCTTTAAGAGCCGGATCGAGGAAGCAGTACCCGTGGAGGCGCGACTCAGCTGCGGAAACTCGACTGCGGTGTTTGTTGCGAGCCGAAGACTGCTGTTGTCTTCGAACTCGACCTCCGCAGTGCCTGCATCGGTCCGCAGACTACTCCCCTCGACAATCGGCATGTTGGTTACAGCGGGCTCAAAGCCGCGGCCGATGTTCCGGTCCATCTGCACACTACCCCTGTTCTCGCTGAGCCGGACGATGCGAATCTTGGAAACGCCGGTTGTCGACGAAGCTGCGTCAGTGGTTTGTGCGGGCAGCGCGAATGCAAACAGCAGGAGGGAAAGAGTTGCCGTTGCGGCCGATGCGGATCTCGGGGTCATGTCCGCCTCCTTTGATCTGGCGAACTGGTGAGTGGAAGGACCCGGGGCTGGCTACTGCACCCAGCCAGACGCTTTTGTGGAAATGATCGTAGCACGGAAATGGAATGACTGACGAGACAGGAATCCCAAGAAAAAAAGCTGGATTCCTGATTCAGATTCGCCGGTGCATGGGCCCGAGATGGGACGTGCTCTACTTCCACTCCCGCCAAAGGGCAACGCCCCCGAGCAGTCCGGCCTCGTTGGAGACAATCTTCGTGTCCTTTGGCAGTTTGAATTCAATCTTCTTCGTGTTTCCGCCCCCAATGTAGAGGTGGTCCCAATTGAACAGCTTGGCAGTCTGATCGATCGCTTCCTCGAGGAACTTGTTCCAGCGCTTCTTGCCGTATTTGTCTAATCCGCGCCGTCCGATGTAGTCCTCGTAGGTGTGCTTGCGCCAGGGGTGGTGTCCGAGTTCCAGGCCGGGGCAGAGCCTGCCGCTGGTGAACAGGGCGCCTCCCATCCCCGTGCCCAAGGTCAGCGTCAGCTCCACGCCGTCGCCGATGATGGCTCCGTAACCCTGAACGGCGGCATCATTGGCCACACGCACGGGTTTTTTCCAGCGTTTTTCAAGCTCATTTTGCAGCTGAAAGCCCTCCCAGGCCGGATGCAGATTGACTGCCGTAAACGTGATTCCGCGCTTGATCACGCCCGGGAAGCCTACCGAGACGCGATCGAAAGAGCCAAGGCTCTTTCTTAGCTCCTCCAGGCCTCGCAGGACGAGAGAGGGCGTGGGAGTCGCCGGAGTTGGGACGCGTTGGCGGTCGCTTATCGGTTTTGCATGCTGGTCGAGCAGCATGGCCTTCAGGCCCGAGCCGCCAATGTCAATGGCCATGGTGATGGGCCCAGAGTGCGAGGACGAACGGCGCGGAGCAGCTAAGGAGGTTTTAAAGATCTTTGCGCTCATCAGCACGAATTGTAATGCGGATGCCCGAAACGAGATGGCTGTGTAAATCACGGTCGGAATCGCGCGTGAAGCTTCCCCTACACTGGGCTTTGCCCACTATGCCTGTCTATTGCGAGGTCGCGTTGCCCGTGCCGCTGGATCGCACGTTCACGTATGCGCTCCCCGATGGCCTTCAACCGGCGCGCGGCGCCCGGGTCGTCGTGCCGTTTCGCAACGAGAAGATGATTGGCGTAGTGACCGGCCTCTCTGAGACCCCGCCGACCGACTTCGAGGCGCGAGCAATCGAGGCGCTGCTCGACGATGAGCCTCTGCTGAGCGATCACCTGCTTGCCCTCGCCGATTGGATTGCTCAGTACTATCTCGCTCCGCTGGGCGAAGTACTGCGCGGGATGCTGCCTCTCACTGCAGAGGTGCGCCGAACCGTCTACTACCGCATCACGGACCAGGGACGCGATGTGCTTGCGGCAAGCCTCGATGGAGATGCCGGCGGGCAGACCGGGGTCCGCGCCGCCAAGGGCAAATTGTCGCGTGAATCGCATGACCTGGAACGGCGCGTTCTGGAGCGGCTGGCAGATGGCGAAGCGGTGAAGGTCTCCACGCTCCGCACTGCCACCTCTGCTTCACTCCAGGTACTGGCCACGCTGCTGCGAAAGAAGTGGATTGCTCGCGAGGCTTCTGCGGTAGAACGCGATGCGCGACGGATCGAGCGCATTGCCGTGCTGGTCCCCGAAGCTCGGCTGCCCACCCTGACCGAAAAGCAGCAGGCAATCCTGGCGGAACTGGCTGCATGCGGGGGCGAAATGCCGTTGACGGAGCTTCGCAACAAGGGATTGCCGTCGTCGACGTTGCAAACCCTGGTGCGCCGAGGTCTGGTGCGGATCGACGAGCGCGCCCTCGCCTTCCGTCTGGGCGGGATTGAGCCGCCAGCGGAAACCATTCGCCTGAACGAACCGCAGATCAATGCGGTTGCGGAGATCGCCGCATCTCTTGGAGCATTTCATGCGTTTCTTCTGCATGGAGTGACGGGATCGGGAAAGACTGCGGTATACCTCGCCGCGATGCGTCAGGTGCTCGACCGGGGTCTGGCGTCGATCCTGCTGGTGCCGGAGATCGGGTTGACTCCGCAGATGGCAGGGCTTCTCGATGCGTCCTTCGGGTCGCAGGTGGCGCTGCTCCATTCCGCTTTGACGCCCGATGAACGCAGCGAGCAGTGGCGACGCATTCATCGCGGAGAAGCGCCAATCGTGGTCGGCACACGATCGGCCATTTTTGCGCCGGTGCCAAACCTCGGCCTGATCATGGTCGACGAAGAGCACGACCAGAGCTACAAGCAGGAAGAGACGCCGCGATACAACGCGCGCGACGTTGCGGTCATGCGCGCCAAACTTGCAAACGCGGTCGTTGTCCTCGGCTCGGCCACACCATCGCTCGAGAGCTGGCAGAACGCCGTACAGGGCAAGTACACGCGGATCGCTCTCGACGAGCGGGTGATGAACCGGCCGCTGCCTGAGGTCGAGCTTGTCGATATGCGGCGCGAATTCCAGGCCACAGGACAGGATCAGCTCTTCAGCCGATCGCTGGTCGAGCAGGCCAAAGCAGCCCTCGAGCGCGGCGAGCAAGTTCTCATTTTGCTCAATCGGCGCGGCTACTCCTTTGCCGTCATCTGTCGCGCCTGCGGCGAGAAGTTGGAATGCGAAAATTGCGCGATTGCCCTCACGCATCACAAGCCGACGCTCGACGATGCAGGATTGGCGCGCGCCGGGCAGCGCCTTGAATGCCACTATTGCGGCTACAAACGGACCGTGCCGGCAAAATGCCCCAAATGCGGCAGCGAGCACTTGTATTACCTTGGCGCGGGATCGCAGCAGGGCGAGGAGCGGCTCAGCGAGATTTTTCCGGGCGCACGGGTCGGCCGCATGGATCGCGATACCGTTCGCGGGCGCCATGACCTTGAGCGCATCCTGGCGAGGCTTCATTCCGGCGAAATCAATTTGTTGGTGGGCACGCAGATGATCGCCAAGGGCCACGATATCCATGGAGTAACGCTGGTCGGCGTCGTGGGCTGCGATCATGCGCTTTCGATGCCCGATTTTCGCGCCGCCGAGCGCGTCTTCCAGCTGATGACGCAGGTTTCAGGCCGCGCGGGCCGGGGCGAGCTGCCGGGGCGCGTTGTCGTCCAGACCTACTATCCCGACCACTACGCGGTCGAGGCAGCCAGCACCCACAACTACGCGAAGTTCGTGCAGCGGGAGCTCAAGTACCGCCGCTGGATGCATTACCCGCCCTTCGGAGCCCTGGCGAACATCCTGGTGCAATCGCAGAGATTGGAGGAGGCAGCGGCCTGGTCGGCGGAACTGGGCAAATGGCTGCAGCGGTCGGCTCCAGCGAGCGTGCGGGTGCTCGGGCCATGCACAGCGCCGATTGCCCGCATCAAGAGCATTTACCGCTTTCACCTGATCCTGAAATCGACTTCACGGCAGACGCTGAATGCTGTCCTGCGCGCGATGCTGACGTACTGCGACCAAGCCGCGGTTCCGCGCAAGAACGTCGTGATCGACGTTGACGCGCAACGGCTGATGTAGGCCTGAATCTTCCCAGGCGTCGGGTAAGAACGCAAGTGCTGCGGTGTTGCAGATGGTCGAGTGCTTACTCGGTGGTCGCAGCCGGCGAAGACGCGCCGTCGCCCAGGGCGTGCAATTCCTTGCCGGGCTTGAACCGAACCGCTTTGCCTGGCGTAATACTGACCTCGGTACCGGTGCGAGGATTCCGGCCGATGCCGGTTTTACGGGCTCGAACGCTGAAGACGCCAAACCCGCGCAGCTCGATACGCTCTCCAGCCGCCAGGGCCTCTTTGAGCCCCTCGAAGACCGTGTCCACCGCAGCCTCAGCTTTGGTGCGGGGCAGGCCCGTACGTTCAATTACCTGATGGACGATGTCCTGCTTAATCAAAGCGGTTACCTCGCTGGCGCGACTCGAAAAGAAATGTACCACGCCCTACGGAATTGATGGTACAGAATTTGCTCGGGTTGTGGAACACTGGTCCCGAATGCCGAAAAATTTGTGATGGGCTTCCGGCTTGGCGGGAGTTTCTGCGCATTCCTCCACAGCCGCGCTGCCCGGCGCGGTTGTCACGGGAAGTTGGCGTTTCGTAAGATGAAGCCTCAAGCGGCAAAAAGCCCGTACCAAGTTGCCGGACATCGACCGCCGTTCGGGACAGGAGACGCATGTCAATTCTGAGTGACCGTTGGATCAGGGCGCAAGCACTCGAACACCGGATGATCGAGCCTTTCAGCGAAAAACAGGTGAGCAAAGGCGTCATTTCCTTTGGGCTTTCTTCGTACGGATACGATCTGCGCGTCTCCGATGAATTCAAGATTTTTACCAACGTGAACAGCGCCATCATCGACCCGAAGGCATTCGATGAGCGCTCCTTTGTGTCGGTTCAGGCAGAGTCGGTAATCGTCCCGCCCAACTCCTTCGCCCTCGCCCGATCTGTCGAATATTTTCGAATCCCGCGCGATGTCCTCACGATTTGTGTCGGCAAGTCGACCTACGCACGGTGCGGAATCATCGTGAACGTGACGCCCTTCGAGCCGGAGTGGGAGGGTTTTGTGACCCTCGAAATCTCAAATACGACACCCTTGCCGGCCAAGATTTATGCCAACGAAGGGTTGTGCCAGATCCTGTTCTTCCATGGAAACGAGCCATGCGAGGTCAGCTACGCAGACCGAAAAGGGAAGTATCAGAAGCAGCAGGGAATCGTGCTTCCCAAGCTCTGAACGAGGTCCGATGTTAGGAGTGCGCCCCCGCACATGAAACGCGCCTCTCAAAAATCGAGTGGCCGCAAAGAACCGACTTCAGCGCCGGCGAATGCCCTATCGAAGGTCCGAATCCCGGAGATCCGCGTAGGCCTCCTTGCCGGTGAGCCGATTCGCATGGAAGGCCTGCGAAGCGTCTTTGAGCAACGGCCCAAGCCGGGCCTGGCCCAGTTGGTTCCCGTGATCGGCACCCTCGAGGAGCTGCTGGCAAAACCCGATGTCGACTACCTGGTGGTCGACCTGAATGCGTCAGCCAGCCGTTTGCAGACGCTTTCGCGTGTGCGCACAACGCGGCCTGGTTTGCGGCTGATCGTGATCGGGCCGGAAGGCAACGACGATCTCGTCATGGAATCGATTATTGCCGGCGCCCGCGCCTATCTCGACGGCGCTGCCGGCCCGGACGCCATCCGCGCCGCCCTCGAGGTCGTTGTCTCTGGCTCGATCTGGGCGCCCCGCCACTTGCTTTCCAGGCTCATTGACCGGCTGCTCTCCTCGCCCGAGTTGAGCCGGCCAAACGGCTCTGTGTTGCTCACCGAGCGTGAGCGCGAGGTGCTGGATTTGATTCTGCTGGCCCGCTCAAATCGCGAGATTGCGCGGGAACTCGGCATCGAGGCTCGCACCGTAAAGGCTCACGTGAGCCGCCTCATGAGAAAAACAGGCACCGAAAATCGCATCGACCTATCCATGTGGGCCCTCCGCGGAGCCTTTCCGCCGAAGGAGTGAAGGGTCTTTGGAGGTACTAGGGGTATTCCTAGGCTGGTTACCAAAAGACATTTCCCTTAAGTACCGTTGTGTTCATCGATCGATACCCGCAATATGGGTAGCAAGAAACAACGCAGATCTGGGGAAAGGAGTTCCCAGGCGGCATGTCCGCATGATGCCTGGGAACTCCTCTTTTTTTGTTTTTCAGGGTTACCTAGCCGGTCCCCGTCCCAGTAAATTCAGCCCACCACTCCGTCAAACTAAGCATCTAAAGTAATTAGGGACAGCTACGCTTTCTTGGCCAGTCTGTTCTCATGCGGAATTGCGGCATCCACCTGAAAATTCTGATATACGCTGACTTGGGGACTGGGTGTAGCAAAACCAGTCCTGAGTTCATTTCTCCCACGGCTCTCGTTGGCACTCCTCCCAGCGTTTGACTTGAACCCGCGGCTCCCCGGAACGCGGTTAAGAAAGGATTTGAGCGATGAAGAAGTCCTTTGTTTCTGTTTGCCTCAGTTTGCTCCTGCTCTGCACGACAGCCTACGCAGCCTCTTCCAAAGAGGATCTGAACGCACGAGTCGAGGCCGCGCGAACGGTTTTGGACCAAATCATGAATGCGCAGGATCGGACGATCCCGATGAATGTGTTGCAGCACGCCACGTGTGTGGCCGTGGTGCCCGGACTGGTAAAGGGAGCTTTCATCGTCGGAGCGCAGTACGGGCAAGGCGTCGTAACGTGCCGCACAGGCCACGGATGGAGCGCTCCGGTGTTTATCCGCATGGCCGGCGGATCGTTCGGATTCCAGATTGGCGGACAATCGACTGACCTGGTGCTGATTGCAGTGAATGACCGGGGCATGCAGGATTTGCTGAAAAGCAAATTCAAGATCGGCGGCGACGCTTCCGCTGCGGCTGGCCCGGTTGGCCGCGCCGGCGAGGCTTCGACGGATTGGAAGATGAATGCCGAACTGCTGAGCTACTCGCGGAACAAAGGAATCTTCGCCGGCATCGACCTGGATGGAACGAGCGTGACCCAGAACAAGGACGACACCGACACCTACTACGGCGCGCCCCACCCCTTCGATACGATTCTTCACGGAGAAGTCGCGGTTCCCCCGGGAGCGGTCGACTTTGTGCGCGACGTTGCTCACAAATTCAGTGAAGCAAAACAGCAGTAGCGCATCTGTGGAACCTGATCAACGAGGCGGCTCATTGAGAGCCGCCTTTTCATTGCTGTTTGAGTGTCGCGCTCCTGCGCCCACAGGGTTGCGATGGCCTACACTGAATGTTTGTTATCCACGATGCGGGAGAAGCTCGAATATTGGCTGGTTGTCGCCGTGGCGCGAACACTGGGCCGGATGCCGCGCGGCCTTGCGCGCCTTCTAGCTTCCGGGCTCGCATGGTGTGTGTATGTGTTGCTCGGCCGCTTGCGGCGCGTGGGCGAGCGCAACCTGTGCATGGCTCTCCCCGCACTCTTACCTGAGGAGAGACAACGAATCCTCCGCGGCGTCTATCGCCATCTTGGATGGCAACTGGTCGAGTTCTGCCGGATGCCGCGGTACACGGCGCAGAACACACGAGATTGGATTCGGACTGAAGGTCTGGAACATTATGCCGTCGCGCTGGCGCGCGGAAAGGGCGTGCTTGTGCTCACCGGGCATCTGGGCGCATGGGAGCTTTCCAGCTTCTACCATTCGCTCGCGGGCTTTCCGATGGGAATGGTGATCCGTCGCCTCGATAACCGCTTTCTGGACGAGTATGTCAATCGAATCCGCTGCCTGCACGGAAACCAGGTCCTGCACAAGGATGATTTTGCGCGCGGCCTGTTGACTGCGATGCGCGGCAATCAGGCGGTCGGGATTTTGATGGACACCAACATGACCCCTCCACAGGGAGTGTTCGTGAAGTTTTTTGGAATCGACGCGTGCACGGCGCCAGGCTTGGCCCGTGTGGCTCTGAAGACGGGTGCCGCCGTGTTGCCGGGTTTCCTGCTGTGGGAGGCGGCGGAGCAGAAATACGTGCTCCACTTTGGTCCGGAATTGCAATTCGCGGAGACGGAGGACCACGAACAGGATGTCCTCGCCGCTACGCAACAATGCAATGATGTACTGGAAGACTGGATTCGCCGTTACCCTGACCAGTGGCTCTGGATTCACAGGCGCTGGAAGACGCGGCCGGCGGGCGCGCCGAGTCTCTACTGAGGAACACGAATGACCCTTGGCGAGCTGATCGAGAAGCTGGGCGGAACACTTGTTCAGGGTGATCCGGAATGGTCGGTCGAGGAGGTCAAGGCATACGAGCACGCCAGTCCCTTCGACCTGGTATTTGCCGATTCCGCTGAGGCCGCAGCAACCG
The DNA here is from genome assembly GCA_035308825.1 of Occallatibacter sp. Taxonomy (GTDB): domain Bacteria; phylum Acidobacteriota; class Terriglobia; order Terriglobales; family Acidobacteriaceae; genus Telmatobacter. Next base: position 13,357 of record DATGFX010000073.1, read on the forward strand.
CTCTCTCAAGCGGCGCGGGCGCCGTGGTTTTGAAGTCTGGCGCAACTGCCACCTATCCGCATGCCAAGTCCATCATCGAATCCGATCAGCCACGCTTGTGGTTTGCGCGAGCCGCCAAGCTGCTTACCAAGCCCTCCCTATCTTCCGGGGTTCATAAGGCGGCGGTTGTCTCGTCCGATGCGAACCTGGCGGCAGGCGTCGTGGTGGGCGCGGGCGCGGTCATCGGTCCTCATGTGGAGGTTGGCGACAGCACGCATATTGGCGCAGGCGCCGTGATCGGCGACGGGGTCAAGATTGGGGAACACTGCCACATTTATCCACGCGCCGTGTTGTACCCCGGAACGGCCATCGGTGATCGCGTGATCGTGCACGCCGGGGCGGTGCTGGGTGCTGACGGATTCGGATACGTGCGCGACGAGGCAACAGGAGCCTACACGCAATTTCCCCAGAAAGGCACGCTGGTGATCGAGGACGACGTGGAGATCGGCGCCAACTCGACCATCGACCGCGGGGCGCTGGCCGAAACGCGGATTCGGCGCGGAACGAAGATCGATAATCTTGTCCACGTCGGCCACAACTGCGACATTGGCGAAGATGTGATCCTGGTGGCCCTCACCGGCATCTCGGGCTCGAGCACGGTGGGCAAGGGCGCGTTGCTGGCCGGGCAGGTTGGCATCGGAGACCACGCGCATGTAGGGCCCGGAGTCATTCTCGGCGGGCAATCGGGCGTGTTCAACGGCAAGACCGTCACCAATGATGGACTGCGCCCCGGGACGGTACTCTACGGAACTCCTGCACGTCCGCTCAAGCAGGTCTTGCGCGAACAGGCAACGTTGGCACGGCTGGCGAAGCGCCGCGGCAAAGAGTTAACCGATGCGGGCGAATGAGCGGGGGCATGGCCATTCTCGTCATCGGCGGCAGTGGTCGAAACGTTGGGAAAACGACGCTGATCTGCGCGCTCATCCGGCAACTGACCGAGGTTCGATGGACGGCCGTGAAAGTCTCCGCGCATGCGCATTGTCCCGAAATCATCTGGGAAGAAGACAGTCCAGGGCAGGGAAGCGACACAGCACGCTATCTTGCGGCTGGAGCGCAGCGCGCGTTCCTCGTCAGTGCACCGGACAATGAAATCCCGATCCGCGAAATTCGACTGGCATTCGACGGGGTCGACAATGTGATTTTCGAGTCGAACCGGATCGTGGATTGCATCAGACCCAGCATTGCGATGGCCGTTTGGGGGCCCGGGACCGACATCAAGCCGTCGTTCCAGGCCTTTCTCCGCAAGGCCGATGCCATTGTTCTGGTTGAGGATCAGAAGCTTGTGTGCGCCCTTCCACGCGGCTTGCCTGTTTTTCGGGTAAAGGACTTCGACTGCATTCCCCCTGACATGATGGCCTGGCTGCGAGAACGTCTTAACACAGCCGACCGGTAACCGCTAGGCTTTCTTCTCTGGCGGGAATGGCTCTGTCTTCAGCGATCCGTCACGCTGTTTGAGCAGGATCTGAACCTTGCCCTCGGCGGCCTCAAGTTCCTGCTTGCACGCGGCGGACAGGCCCATGCCCTCTTCAAAAAGCTTCAACGAATCTTCGAGGCTGAGGTCTCCCTTTTCGAGCTGCGCAACAATGCTTTCGAGCTTTTTGAGCGATTCTTCAAACGAGGCCATTACACCTGCTCCATTTGATTGCGGCCTTTTGGCAGGACGCTGGCGATGACTTCGGCTGCGGTGTTGTAACGGCCGAAAGGCGCGCTGACTTGTACTCCCTGCACCATGGGCCGCACCGCTTCAAGCATCTCCTGAGCGATCTCGATGCCTTCCTGGCGTGCCGCGTCGGGCGTGTCGGCCTGAGCCATACGCAGCATGATCTCTTCCGGCATGGAGACGCGCAAATCATTCTTCATGAACTCGGCATTCCGCAGGCTGGTCAACGGCCAGATGCCCGCAATGACCGGGATACGGAACGACTCGATGCGGCGCAAAAAATCCTCGAGGAGACGTATGTCGAAGACTGGCTGGGTGACCGCGTATTCTGCACCGGCCTCCACCTTGTAGCCGAAGCGGCGCAACTCGTGTTCAATGTCGGGCACGCCCGGATTAGCGGCCACTCCAATCGTGAAGTTCGTCGTGGCTCCGATGGAGTTCGATCCGATGTCCAATCCGTGATTCAAGCGCCTTACCAGGTTGACGAGGCCGATGGCGTCTACGTCAAATACGGCAGTCGCATCAGGATAGTTGCCCAGCTTGGGCGGGTCGCCGGTCACGCACAGGATGTTGTGCAGGCCGATCGAGGACGCTCCCAGAAGGTCCGATTGAATCGAAAGAATGTTGCGGTCACGGCAGGTGTAATGGAGAATCGTCTCCATCCCGGTGTGTTGCTGAATCTGGATGCAGAGACTCTGCGCGCTCATCCTGGCCGAGGCGCGCGGCGAGTCGGGCACGTTGATGGCATGCACACCCAACTGTGCCAGCAGCATCGCGCCCTCGATTTCTTTCGAGCAATCAATGCCGTGCGGCGGCACAACCTCGACCATGGTGATGAATCGCCGTTCTTCAAGCAAGGCGCCAATGCGCGAGCGCTGACCGAGCGGCTCCGGAGGCGTTTCAGTGGAAACGACCGCCGCCGCATGCCCTTCAACGAAATGCGCCTGTGCATCAATCGCACGGATCGCCGATCGCATGGCGCGGATGTGGTTGGGGGTGGTGCCGCAGCAGCCGCCGACAATTTGTGCGCCCGCTGCAATCGCTTTGCGCGCGAAGCTGGCCATGTACTCGGGGGAACAGAGATAAATGTTGCGTCCCTCGACCGCCCGGGGCATGCCGGCGTTGGGCATCGCGGCGAGGGGCAACGTGGTCGCGCCCCGCATGGCTTCAATGGCTGTCAGCACCGTGGTCGGCCCAGTGGAGCAATTCACTCCGATCGCGCTTGCGCCCCACTCGGTCAAAAGAGCCGCGGCTTGCTCGGGCGAAGACCCGTCGAGACAATTGCTCTCGTCGTCGACGGTCACCATGACCAGAACCGGCAGGTCGGGAGCAGTTTCTCTCGCCGCCAGCAGGGCCTCCCGGGCTTCATTCAGAGCCGGCATGGTTTCGATCACCAGAAGGTCGACCCTGGCTTCGGCAAGCGCGCGGATCTGCTCCGCGAAAGCCGCGCGGGCCTCTTCCAATCCCGTCTTGCCGAATGGCTCGAGACGAACGCCGAGAGGGCCAACCGAGCCAGCAACCCACGCGTCGCCGGCCTGCTTTTCTTTCAGGTGCGCAACTGCCTCACGCGCGATGCGAACGCCGGCGGCATTGATCTCAGCAACTTTGCCGCCAAGACCATGACGGGTGAGTCGAAACCGGTTGGCGCCGAATGTATTCGATTCCAGAATCTCCGCGCCTGCCTGCAAGTATTCCTCATGAACCGAGAGAATCAAGTTCGGATCAGAGAGGTTCAGCTCGTCATAGCAGCGGTTGATGAAGATGCCGCGCGCATACAGGACGGTGCCCATGGCGCCGTCGGCCAGTACCGGGCGGCTGTCGAGGATTTCGGCGAGTTGCGGCATGCTCTTGCCATGCTAAGGCAAGCATCCGCCTCGCGCCAGCCGAGCAGATCGCTTTGTTATACTTCGGGAGTCATATCAATTGCAGCAGCCGGTCGAGATAAGGCCATTTCGAGTGGTCGAATGCTGCAGAATTCGCCATCGTTTCGTCTACGCCGCGCTTGCGGATCGCTTCGCGGCTTCCGTCGAGGTAAGGGATTTTGAGGAAAAGAAGTCTTTGGTGGAGCGCCGCCGCAGCCCTGACCGTTGCGGTCGCGTTGGCGGGGTGTGGTTCAACTACCTATTTTGCGGGCCGACAACTGCCGCCCAGCGGATTGCCCAACCGTGTTTTGATCGCGGTGCAGAACTCCAGCGCGTTAACCAAGGGCGCGCTCGTCTTCGTTGACGCCTTCTACGATATTCGCTACGCCTACAACAACATCAACAAGAGATTTTCCATCTCGGGATATTCGGGCGCCCTTCCGCTCACGATCCAGAACATGCCCGAGGAACAGATCGGTGCGGTCTACGGCTACGGAGACGGCAGCTATTCTCTGATCAATTATCAAAAGGAGTCGTCGGGCACTAGCTTCGGTACGAGCCAGCTCGCCGGCCTGTCGGCGAGCATTTTCGTCTCCCGGAATGGGCAATACGTGTTCGCGGCAAGCCAGTCGGCCCACATTTTAAGCGTGATCGACTCGTCAGGAGGAGGTGCGGCTACCTATGGCCTCAGTTTGCCGGGAGTGTATCGCGTCAGTGTGAATCCTGGCGGCTCGGTCGCGCTGGCGTTCGTCGAGAACTCCAACTACATGTACTACCCCGTGAAGTTGACCGCACAGCAAACGCTGGCCTATTCAGGCGGGCCCGGCACCTGGCCGAGCGCAGCTGTCGATTGCGAGCCGCAGAACGGGCCGCGCTGGTGCCTCATCCAGGCGCAGAGCCCCGATGGAACTCCGCTGACGTTCGATCGTCCTGTAAAAGCTGTATTTTCAGCGGATGGCGGCACGGCCTACATTTTGAGTTGCGGCCCGGAATGTGGCGGGTCAGCCGCTTCGGTGACGCCGCTTTCCGTTGCCCCGATGATCTTCCTTCAGGGGCAGCAGTCCGGCCAACTTCCATCTGCGGCGGCTCTGGCAAGTTCGATGATTCCCGTTCCGGGCGGAGCCAGCAACGCCCTCATCGATTCTTCAACGATGTACGTCGTTGGGCAACAATTGCAGGCGGATGGATTGTTTGGCGGCAATCTGACGGTGATCAATCTCGGAAACAATACAGTCACAAGCTCCACTCCGATCAGCGATGGTCAGCCCGGCGCAAGGAGCCGGATGATACTCGCAGACGACAATACGCTCTGGATCGGCATGACGAAGTGTGACAACGGATATCGTGCCGCCAATGATCAACCCTATGGCTGCCTCACCATGTACAACACGGCGAACAACTCCGTTACGATGATCGAGCCCTACCTGGGCGATGCCACCGGCATTGCCGATGTGGAGGGGCTGCACAAGGTCTACGTGGCAGAGGGCGGCCAGATATACATCTATTCCACCAAAGACGGCTCGTCGATCAACAACCAGTACGTCACGGTGACGGGCACGGCATCGGACGTGGCCTACATGGATGCCACAACGGACGGCAACAACACCGTCTACTGATCTCATGGCCAATGCGTCCGATTTCCCTGCGGCCGACGTGCTGGCAATAGCAGCTCATCGCGACGATGTGGAACAGACCTGCGGCGGAACGCTGTTGCGGATGGCTGCGCGCGGCCTGCGTACGGCCATTCTCGATCTCACGCAGGGCGAAGCCGGCACGCGCGGAACGGCTCAGGACAGGGGACTCGAAGCTGCCGAAGCGGCAAGACTGCTCGGGGTTGGATGGCGCCAGGCGCTTGCCCTGCCCGACGGCGCCATCGAAAACACTTTTGAAAATCGCGTGAAGATTGCGCGTGTGCTGCGCGAGATTCGACCCCGTGTCGTGATCCTGCCCTATTGGCAGGCGCGCCATCCGGATCATGCGATCGTGGCGACACTGGGCTATGAAGCGTGTTTTCTTGCCGGACTCGCGAAGATCGAAACGGCCTCAGCGCCGCATCGTCCCTACAAAATCGTCTATGCCAGCCTGTACGCGGATGTGCGGCCGAGCTTCGTTGTGGACATCACGCCCTTCATCGATCAGCGCCATGCCGCGTTGATGGCCTATAAGTCGCAATATGCAAACCAGGAAACGGGTGGCGGACTGTTCGTACCCGAAGAAGAGATTCGCGAGCGCACGTTTGCCGAAGCGCGGCACTATGGATTGCTCGCGGGTGTCCGCTACGGCGAGCCCTTTGTACAAAAGGAAGTGGGCCTGGTCGACGATCTGACTCTGATCCCGGTGCAGTCGATTTGAGTTTGGACACCTCGCACTGGCCTGCCCTTTCATAAGTTCTGCTTATCAAAGCGCAAAACAAAATAACTTTGCTTTATGGACCTTCAACAGCCAATCTGGAATTGGGGGAGTTGGAGATGACCCAGACCTGGGATCCGCAGGCGTACGCGAAAGACGGCGCATTTGTCCCTGCGTTGGCTGGAGGCGTGCTGGAATGGCTTGCCGCGCAGCCCGGCGAGCGCATTCTCGATTTGGGTTGCGGAGACGGCCAGCTCACGAAGAGACTCATCGCGAGCGGCGCCTTCGTGAAAGGTGTCGACGCCTCACCGCAGATGGTTGCGGCAGCGCGATCCCGCGGGGTGGATGCGGAGGAATCGCCGGCCGAATCACTACCGTATGCCGATGGCTCCTTTGACGCGGTCTTTTCGAACGCTGCGTTGCATTGGGTTCGCGGACAGGACGCGATGCTGAGCGAAGTGCGCAGGGTTCTCAGGCCGGGCGGCCGGTTCGTCGCCGAAATGGGTGGGCATGGCAATGTCGCAGCCATCCTGGTCGCATTTACCGCCGTTCTGACCCGTTACGGATTCGGAAACGTCGAAAATGAAGTAAATTACTATCCCACGCCCGAGGCGTACACGCGGCGGCTTGAGCGGCACGGCTTCATCGTCGAACGGATCGAACATTTCCCGCGGCGAACACGACTGGCAGAAGGCGGGATGGTGGGGTGGCTGCGAACGTTTCGTTCCGGCGTGATCGGACAATTGCCGGAACAGATCCAGGAAACTGTGGTGCGCGAGACAACCGATCTGCTGGCTCCTGCGCTTCGCGATGAGGACGGCAACTGGACCGCCGACTATGTGCGTTTGCGCTTTACGGCGCGTGCCAAGTAATAAATTGGACGCACATCGACGGCTGGAGCGAAGCGGTGGCGGACTACATCGCCGCGCTCGAGTCAGCCGCCGATGCCAACGCCTGATCCTCGAAACCTGCGGGGAGTCGTCTTATGCTCCCACGACTTCCCGCACTTCTTTCACTTCAGCTTCAGGAGTGGCAGCCAGCAAGTTCATCCTGAAGAGCAGACCTGCAACAGCACCACCCAGACTTGGCACCAGCAAGAAGAGCCATATCTGGCTCAGGGCCTTGCCGCCGACAAAGAGCGCGGGACCAAAGCTGCGGGCAGGGTTTACGCTGACGCCGGTGATGCTGATGCCGAAAATGTGAATCACAACCAGCGTGATGCCGATGATCAGTCCGGCGAAACCAGCGGGCGCGCTTTTCTGCGTCGACCCCAGAATCACGATCACGAAAATCAGCGTCGCAATGAACTCGAACGCAATTGCCGAGATCACGTTGTATTCGCCCTGGTATCCGGGTCCCCAGCCGTTCTGTCCCAGGCCGTTCGCAGCTACATCGTAGCCACCCGGCACTCCGCCAACGATATAAAACGACAGGATCCAGGCAGCGAGAATCGCGCCGAGGAACTGTGCGATCCAGTAGCCAATCATGTCTCGTGATGTCATCCGGCCCGCCATCCATACTCCCAGGCTGACTGCCGGATTAATGTGGCAGCCGGAGATAGGCCCGATCCCATAGGCTGCACCAATGAGCGCGAACCCAAAGGCAAAGGCGATGCCGACAATGCCGACCTTCGGACCTGCCACCACTGCAGTTCCGCAACCAAAGAGCACCAGAATGAAGGTTCCAACCAGTTCTGCCAGATACTTCTTCATGTTCTCCTCCTTTTGAGGGCGCGTTTGAGTACCGCTCACATTGCGGGTCGTTACGTGGTCAGCACTCCGCGACAGAACGAGTGCAACCGCCGGACCCCGGGGGAAAGAGTGTGTACTGCACCTGTCGCGGCTATGCGCAGGGAGTGTTGCAGAATGCGCCAAATCTCGTCAAGAAGGTCCAGGCACCCTGGCAGGCAACCCGCGCTGCCGCGGGTGGTTTGAACTGCCTCGAAGGGAAGGCAAACCGGGTCCCCGGACTTAGCGTCTAATTGCATAAGCCTACCTTCGTTCGACCCAGGGGTCGCCGATCCGGCTCTGCCGAATGCGCTACAAACTCGAACGCCGTCCTGAACTCGACGCACTGCGGGGACTGTTCCTGGTCTGGATGACGGTCACGCACCTTCCCACGCATTTCAGCGACTTTGTTGACCAGCCGCTTGGCTTCCTCACGTCGGCTGAGGGGTTTGTCCTGATTTCGGCTCTGCTGGTAGGCCGGCTCTACATTCGTGATCTGGAGTACGACCCGGCCCACGTGCGCGCACGGCTCTGGAGGCGGTCCCTCACGGTTTACAAGTACCACCTGGTGATGCTCACCCTGGCGTTCACCGTCGTGGCAGCATTTGCCGTGCATACCCACAAAGTCGCGATCACGAATCTTCTTAATTTTTACCTCGTGCATCCGTTCGTAGCCATTGCAGGATCCGTGTTGCTGCTTTACTGCCCGCCGCTGCTTGACATTCTGCCCATGTACATCACGTTCCTGTTCCTCACGCCGGTGGTGTTGTCGGCGGCTGTCAAGTTCGGTTGGCGCTGGGTTCTCGGCATGAGCGGGGTCGTGTGGCTTTTCGCGCAATTCGGGCTGCGCGACTTGGTTCACAACTGGATTGTGCACGTCATCCACCTCAATATTCCGCTGCAGGAGACCGGTGCGTTCAACCTGTTCGGCTGGCAGTTTCTTTGGACGGTCGGGCTGTGGCTGGGGGCGCGGTCTGCCAAGGAGGCGCGGGTCTTTCCCAGGATGCCGGCCTGGGTTGCCGGTGGTGCGGCCGCCATCTGCGTCTTCTTCGTTGGAGTTCGTTTCGCCTGGTTCGGACCGCACTTGACGCCACAATCGTTCGGCTTTCTGCTCGACAAGTGGCAGATTGGCCCGTTGCGGGTCGTGAACCTGACTGCTTTCGCCCTGTTCTGCTACTGGCTGCGCAAATATGTCATGCGGCTGGTTGCGATTGAGCCGTTTCTTACTTTGGGCAAGGCGTCGCTGCGGGTTTTCTGCGCGCATCTGTTTTTCGTGTTCATCGGATTGGCCCTGCTCTATGGCGATTTCAACTCCGAAGGGCTTGACCAGCTGCATGGCGGGCTCGCGATCGGCCTTCTGGCGGTCACGTTGATTGCACTCATCCTGGTGGCCGCCGACGAAGTTCGCAAGAAAAGAGCGAGGCGCGCGGAAGCAAACCGGCGGGATCCCCGCGCTGGGAAGGACCAGGCTGATCCTTCCGATTCACCCGCCACCAGGACACTCGAGCCGAGTCGTGCCGCGGACGCCTGCGCGCTTTTGCCGCGGGTGGAACGAGAGGATGCTGTCTTATGACTCCGTGAGCGCGAGGCGTTCACCAAAACCTGCCTCAACTCCAACCATTCCAAAAAGATCGGGCCACTTGTCTCCTTTTTTGCTCTCAGCCGAATTCATCAAACGTTTGCAATCCTTTTGCCTGATTGCATTAGTCTGATAACGGTTCCGTGCGGCCCCAGCAGCTCAACCAAAATAGCCGCCGGGCGAGGACAAACCGGTTGAGCCAGACGGTATTTGTACTGGAAGACGACACCGATATATCCCGGCTTGTGCAACATCATCTTGAAGCTGCCGGCTTCGCCACAAAGTTGTTTCATACCCCGACTAACCTCATTCCAGAGGCCGAGCGGCAAGCGCCTGCTCTCTTTCTGCTCGACATCATGGTCCCCGGGGGAGACGGGCTCGACGTTTGCCGCCGGTTGCGCCAGAATCCCACGCTTTCCACCATTCCGATCATTTTTCTCACGGCGCGTGCGGCGGAGAACGATCGTGTTCTTGGTCTTGAACTTGGAGCCGACGACTACATTACGAAGCCTTTCGCCACGCGCGAACTCGTTGCGCGGGTCAAAGCCGTCCTCCGCCGCTTCGAACGGCCCCTCACGCCCTCGGTCATCAGCTTTGAAGAAGTGATCATCGACCAGGGAGCCATGCAGTTAAAGGTCCGCGGCGAATTGACCACGACGACGGCGACCGAGTTCCGGCTCCTTGACTACCTCGCGCGCCACCCCGGCAGGGTGTTCAGCCGCGACCACCTTCTCGACGCCGTTTGGGGCGACGCACGCTTTGTCACGCCGCGCTCAGTGGACGTTTATGTACGCCGCATCCGTGAGAAAATCGAGATTGATCCGGAGAATCCTCGCTATTTAAAGACCGTGCGCGGTGCCGGCTATCGCTTCGAGATCCCCAAGAGCGACTAGGCCGAACCCGCTCTTCCAGCGAAAGAGAGCAGGTCCCAGTTGACCCGCAAAGTTTTCACAAAGCTCCTCGGTCTCTTCGTCTTGCTGCTCGTGTTCCAAACGGTGGCAATGGAGCTGATCCTGCGTCGCTTCATGGAGCACATGCCGGCTGACGCCCTGCACCGGTTGGGAAACGAGGCTCTCTGGTCGGGTTTGATTGCGCTTGCCGTCGCATTGCCCCTGGCGGCATGGGCCGCGGGGAACGTCTCGCGGCGCCTTCAGCGCGTCGTCGCATTTGCGCGGCGGATCGCCCAGGGCGATCTGAGCGCGCGTCTCGATTTGGAGGGAGGAGACGAGCTGTCTGAAATGGAAGGTGCCCTCAACCAGACAGCCGAGCGGCTCGACCAAACCTTCGCCGAAATGGAAAACCGGCGGCACGAATTGGCGACGATGCTCGACTCAATGCAGGAGGCTGTTTTCGCGGTTACGAACGAGGGGCATGTGCGCTGGTCGAACGCCGTGATGCGGAGCATTGCCGGCACAGAAATCCGCGCCGGACGTCCGCTGATCCACTCTGTTCGAGATCCGGAATTGCTGGATTGTGTGCGCCGCGTTCTCGAGTCTCACGAAATGCGGTTTGGGCGATCCAGTTCGCTCGCACCCGGTCGTATTTTCGAGATCAACGCCGCCCCCCTGCCATCGGGTGGAGCGCTCGCAGTGCTTCACGATGTGACCCGCATCGAGGCTGCAGAGAAATCGCGCCGCGACTTCATCGCCAACGTAAGCCACGAGCTGCGCACACCGCTTACTTCGATCCAGGGCTATGTGGAAACCCTCGTGGAGGAGCCGCAGCCCAGCCCGGAAACAACGCGGGAATTCCTCGCCATTATCCTCAAGAACGCGAGCCGGATGAACCGATTGACTGAGGATTTGCTGGCCCTTGCCGGCGTCGAAAGCCCCGACTACAAACTGGCGGCACAACCCTTCCGGGCCAGTGCGCTCCTGCAGGATGCGATCGAGTCCCTTGGGGGAATCGTGGTCGATTCGAGCGTTGAGCTTGAAGACGCTGGCGCGCCCGATTCCCTTGTCATGGCCGATCCCGATGCCATGAACCAGGTGTTCGGCAATTTGATCGAAAACGCGATCAAATATGGCGGACCGGGAAAAAGGATTCGTATCGGAGCCCTGGCTCTGCAGAACGAAATTGAGTTTTTTGTCCAGGACTTCGGCCCCGGCATCGCATCGGAGCATCTCGCGCGGATCTTCGAGCGCTTTTATCGGGTCGACAAGGCGCGCTCACGTGAGTCAGGCGGGACCGGTCTTGGGCTGGCGATTGTGAAGCATATCGTTCAGGTTCACGGAGGGCGCATCTGGGTCGAGAGCGAACTGGGCTCGGGCGCAACTTTCTATTTCACCCTCCCGGTGGCCCAGAAGCCCCTGCGGACCGAAGAAGTTGCAGCCACGCCTTCGACGACAGCCGCCCGGAATTGACGCCCTAAATCCTGCCAATCGTTCAAATCCCCGTAACATTCCAGGAAGAGAATCAACATCGGCATCGAATTCCAGCAAGGGAGAATTCAGTGAAGAGGACATTGATTGCAGCGGGTGTGTTCGCAGTAGCACTGGCGGCCGCGCAGGCTCAAACGACGATAACCGCGGCGGGCGCGACGTTCCCGTATCCGATCTATTCGAAATGGTTCAGCGAATATAGCTCAGCGCATCAGGGTGTTGAGATCAACTATCAATCCATTGGTTCCGGAGGCGGCATCAAGCAGTTCTGCTCGGGGCTGGTTGATTTCGGCGCGTCGGACATGCCCATGACCGACGACGCGATGAAGACTTGCAACCGGAAGCTCATTCACATTCCCACTGTGCTGGGCGCGGTTGTGCCGGTCTTCAATGTGCCTGGAGTCACCGATCTGCGCTTCAGCGGCGACATGCTGGCTGACATCTACCTGGGCAAAATCGCGAATTGGAACGATCCGCGCATCGCAAAGGACAATCCCGGCGCGAAACTTCCAGACCAGAAGATTATCGTTGTCCATCGCTCCGATGCTTCCGGAACCAGCTTCATCTTTACCGATTACCTGAGCAAGGTCAGCAAAGAGTGGGAAAGCGGTCCGGGCAGGTCCTCATCACCCGGCTGGCCCGTGGGCGTTGGCGGCAAGGGAAATGAGAATGTGGCTGCTCTCGTACGCCAGCTGCCGGGTGCCATCGGCTATGTCGAACTGCTCTATGCATTGCAAAATCACATCACCTTCGGTGCCATCAAGAACGCGGCCGGAAACTGGATTACGGCCTCGATCGCCGGCGTGACGGAGGCGGCTGCCGGATTGAAGTTCAAGACCGATGATTTTCGGGTGTCCATCACCAATGCTTCCGGCGCCCAGGCTTATCCGATCTCCAGCTTCACCTACCTGTTGATCTCCGTTGATCCGGGCAATGATGCCAACAAGCGGAAGATTGTCAAAGACCTTCTGAGCTGGATCATCAAATCCGGTGAAGGCGAAGTGTCGGCGCTCTCGTACGCACCATTGCCGCAGGACATCGCAGACAAGGAACTGCAAGCGGTTTACAACCTCAAGTAAGCCCGTCGGCCTTTATAAGCGGTCCGGCGAATCATCGCTGGGCCGCTTTTGCATTGGGCACAGGACGCCTGTCGCCGGGAGAGTAGAATTCCTGCGAGTGGAAACCTTTCCACCAAAGGGTTCTCTATGAAATTTCGCCTTGCTCTCTATTTCAGCCTTGGTCTTTTTCTCATTTCGACTGCGGCGTCGACGCGCGCGCAGTCCGCAGCAACACCCTATGATTCCGTCAATCCCATCATCGGCACAGACGGAGGCGGCAACACGTTTCCCGGCGCGTCCATGCCGTTCGGCATGGTGCAGTGGAGCCCCGACAGCAACAACGACGCCTGGTATTTTCACAACGACAAGAAACTGTTTGGCTTTAGTCTTACCCATCTGAGTGGCGCCGGCTGCCCCTTGTATGGAGACTTCGCCGTTCTTCCCACGAGCAGTCCGTTGTCCACCAGTCCAGGCGCCCACTTTGCTCCGTATGCTGCCGACTTTGACCACGCCAACGAGGTTGCGCATCCTGGCTACTACGCTCTGACCCTGCCAACAGGGGTCCGCGTCGAGTTGACCGTGACCGATCGCGCCGGGATCGCGCGTTTCAGTTTTCCGGCAGGAGTGCCTGCTCGCCTTCTGGTGAATGCCGGCAGCAGCGCGAATACGCATTTCAATCCAGGCGAGACAAGCCGCTCGGCCGAGGCTTATGGCAACTCGATCGAGTTGAAATCCGCCGATACCTTTGCTGGATCGACCGCCGCGGGTGGGTTCTGCGGTTCCGATTCACACTACAAGCTCTACCTCGCGGGTAGGTTCAACCAACCCTTTAAAGCTCGGCTCTGGCAGGATGACTCGATGCTGCAGGACACTCGTGAAGCCAGCGGCAAGCACACGGGAGCCTGGCTCGACTTCGGCAATGTTCATGAAGTGCTGTTCAAGGTCGGCGTTTCCTATGTAAGCGAAGCTGGGGCACTCGTGAATCTCGAGCACGAAATCAGCGGCTGGGACTTCGATGCCGTTCATGCGAAGGCCCGCACCGCATGGAGCGGTCTGCTGGATCGCGCAGCCGTCGAGGGCGGCACCGCCGACCAGCGCACCATCTACTACACCGGCCTGTATCACTCGCTGCTCGCTCCCACTTTGTTTAGCGATGACGACGGCAAGTACATCGGATTCGACGACAAAGTTCATTCGCTCGCCGGCACGAAGCAGGCGGCGCAATACGCGAACTTCTCTGACTGGGACATCTATCGCAACACGGTCCAACTGCAGGCGCTCTTTGAACCGCAGCGCGAATCGGACATGATGCAGTCGCTGGTCAATGACGCCGAGCAAAGTGGATGGTATCCCCGCTGGCCGGCGGCCAACGACGTCACCTACGTGATGGGAGGCGACTCACCCTCGATCCTGCTTTCGTCTTCCTATGCGTTTGGCGCGAAGAACTTCGATACTGCGACCGCCCTGAAGTACATGGTGAAGGAAGGAACCGAGCCTGGCAAAGGTCCGCACAATGACTCGGAACGTCCGTTCCTGGCCGACTATATGAAGCTTGGCTATGTGCCGGCGAACAACGACTCCATCGATGCTTCGCGGACCCTCGAGTTCTGCAGCGCCGATTTTGCCATTGCGCAGTTTGCGCACAAGCTCGGCAATGAGTCCGAGTACAAGCAGTTCCTCGCCCGCTCAGAAAACTGGAAAAACCTCCTCGATCCCGAAACGCATTGGATCCGGCCTCGCAATGCGGACGGCACGTGGGAGGCAGGCTTCGATCCGGAGCACTCCATGCCGAAGCGCGACAACGCGCCCGTTTCCACCGATCAGAACGGCTTCGAAGAAGGCAACACCTACCAGTACAGCTTCATGATTCCATTCGACTATCCGGCTCTGTTGAAGGCGATGGGCGGTGATGCGGCCGTCGAGCCTCGCCTCGACAAGTTCTTCTCGAAGCTGCGCTGCTGGGGCGAGCCCTGCTTCAACATGGAGAACGAACCCGACTTTGTCACTCCGTATGCCTATGTGTTTGCCGGCGAGCCGTGGAAGACGCAGGACGTCATCTCGCGCATCGCAGCACAAACCTTCACCGTGAAGCCGGACGGCATTCCCGGCAACGACGACCTCGGTGCAACCTCGGGTGTCTATGTCTGGAATGCGCTGGGATTCTACCCGGCCGTTCCCGGCGTAGGAGGAGTGGTGTTGGGCGCGCCGATGTTCGACAAGGCAACGTTGAAGCTTGCGGGAGGAAGAACGCTGGTCGTCACGCGCGAGGGCTTGGGCGTCTTCGTGCAAACCGTGACGTTGAATAGCGCTGCCTATCCGAGCTCGTGGCTGCCGATCAGCAAGCTCCAGCCCGGCGCGACGCAACTTCGCTTCACGATGGGCGATCAGCCAAACAAGCAGCGGGGCAGCAGCATAGCCGACAGGCCGCCCGCCTTCCGCTAACCGGTTGCTTGTTGCTGAATCAGGCGATCAACGAGCGGCTCGAGCCGCTCGCCTGATCGCGGCACCACGAAGGATCCCGCGCTTGCATCCCAGTCGAGCTGAAAGCTGGTGGAGAGCGCAGTGATCCAGATCTGTCGCACGGGCGCATTCGCGCAATCACGAGTTTGGCGCCCGTTTTTTCAAACCGGACGTTGAGCACTCCGTTCTGCTCTTCCACTTCGAACCCTGGCTCGTCCTCTTTTTCGTGAAGAATGAGGTGACGCCTCAGCGACGCGAGTGCTTCTTGGGCGATGCGCTGAAACTCCGGTGCGTCCGGCATGGCCTCAGTGTAGCAAGTGCTTGACCGGTCCTCAGGCTGCCAACGGGTTTGGCGCGCCTACTTGCCACCGCCTCCAGCGCAGACGTAATTTCTTCCTGAAAGCCTTGATCGATCCCGCTCTTTGGCCGATATACGGAATGAAGGAACCCCGAAGCGAGGCGGCCAAGGCAATGGAAATCGGTCCAGTTCCGGGAATTCGTGCAGTCATGCTGCCAGGCGCGAGCGGAAGGGCAAGCGCAGAAGCGCTGGTGATCAAGGTTGACCCGCCGGCGCGCCCCGATGACGCGGGCTCCGGCACGACAGAGCGCTCCTCTCGCGGGCTCGAAGAAGAAACGGAGAACGAAGAGCAGCCAGTGGATGGTGAGGGGAACGCCGAGGATTCCCTGGGCTCCGAGTCGTCTGGGAGCAGCATCGACCTGCTCGCCTGAACCAGGTTCGTCAGGCGACGATTGCAGTCAGCTGCAACACGCGTTCGGCAAGCTCGCGGTCTCCGGTGATCTCTGACTGCGCTGCAGCCGCATCCCGGGCGATTCCCCTGGTGAACACACGCCAGGCAATCTCTTCCGGAATCGCGATCCGCGCATCTGGTTCGCGGCTTGCCGAACCGACAAATCTCCAGCTCTCAGCGCCGCGCGACAACCACCAACGCCCGCCGCATTCCCCAAGGATCTCCAATTCCAACGTCGTTCCCTCTCGCCTGTGCACATCGCGAAACGAATACGGCAGCCCGCGCGCGAAACAATCCAGCACCGGGAAATACAACTCCGGGGTCATGATGCCAGCCCGGGCCGTTGCCAGCCGAATCTGCTGCTGATGGTGCCATCGCTCGGTCAGCTCGCGTGCCGTGTCAAACCAGTTCAGCGACGTCTCTTCGCCGGCCCAACTCACGTTGAAAGCAGCCTGCGCGAACGGATCGAGCGCCTCGTGAAACGTTGCACTCTGCTCGCACGCCAGCGTCATCATGTCGATCAGGGCCGGCGGGCTCAGCCGGCGATAGATCGCAACGCCCTCGCGGTTCACCCGGTTCACAAAATCGACCACATCCTGCGCGGAGCGCAGCTCGACCTTCTCGACGAACCACGAATCGCGGACCAGCGATAGCTTGCGCAGCACCGTATCCAGCAGGTGTGCTGCCACATCGCGCACCTTCCACTCCCGTGCAAGCGTCTGGAGATCCCAGTCTTCTGCTCCAAGCGTCCCAAGGAGTTCAATCAGCTTTCCGTCTACCTTCCGGAGCAGGGGAGCGCAAAGGATCGGCTCGCAGCCCCCGATTCGCAATACCATGAACGCCGCCTCCTTTGCTAATCATTTGATGATAAACATCTTATTTGATTCATGCTGCGGTTTGCTTGCAATTCTCAGTTGATCCGAGCTATTTTACTAACTGGTTAGTTAAATTATTGCCATGACCGCTCAGCCTGCCACCCACGCCGCTTCTGATCGCGCTGCCGAGACCCGTGCCCGCATCCTCGATGCGGCTCTCACCGAGTTCAGCGCGTACGGTCTTGCAGGCGCGCGAACCGATCGCATCGCAACGGCCGCCGGGGTGAACAAGGCGCTTCTCTACTACTACTTCGAAAGCAAAGAGAATCTCTACGGCGCCGCCCTCGAAATGATTGCAGGCAAGATTCGCGATCGCTCGATGGCCGTTTTTCTCCGCGAGGCATCGGCTGGCGAGCGTCTGCTTCGGACGGCACTGGATCACTTCGACCGGATCCTCGGGCAGCGCGAGTTTCAGAGCCTGATGCAGCAGGAAATGATGCGCCTGCACCAGGGCGAATCAAACGCGATCGACGTGCTGGTCAAGCGTGTCTTCGGCCCCATCCAGACCATGCTGCAGGCAATGATCCGTGAGGGCATCTCTTCCGGCGAGCTCATCAATGTGGATTGGTTTCAGATTCCGCTCGCAGCGATGGGCGCCAATGTTTTCTATTTCCTCAGCGCGCCGGTATGGCGTCAATTGATGCCCTTCGAGCCTTTCGCGCCGGATGCGCTGGCAGCGCGCAGAAAAGCTCTGGTTGAATTTCTCGGGCAAGCGGTTTTTATCGATCGGCAACGCGGCGCTGAACTGTCGGCTCGCGTTCTTGCCGATACGCCCATGCCCGAATTGAAAGGCGATCCGCTGGTATTTCGGAGGCACGATGAACGCACGAAATAGGGTATTCCTCATCCTCGGACTGCTCACGCTGGGCTCCCTGACCTGGTATCTGCTCACGGCCCGCGCACCCAGCGACCTGATGCTCATCGGCACGGTCGACGCGAATGAAGTGCTGGTCAGCGCCAAGATTCCCGGGCGCATTCAGACGTTGAACGTACAGGAGGGGCAGCAGGTGAACCAGGGCGACCTTGTCGCCGTCATCGAGAGCAGGGATCTGGAAGCGGCGCAGCAGGCCGCCGAAGCGACGGTCACGAGCGATCGCTACAAGCTGGGAGAAACCGTCGAAACCGAACGTCAGAACCAGGGCGAAGTCTCGAGCGGCTCTGTCAGCGCTGAAGCTCAGTTGCATGCAGCCGAAGCTTCTCTTGCCCAGGCCCAAGCCAACTACGACCATCAGCAGGCCGACACGAAACGCATCGTCGCCCTCGCCGGGCAGGGCATCATGAGCGAACAGGCCAAGGACGATGCTGTGACCAGCCTGCAGGCGGCAAAGGCTGCGGTGGACACGGCGCGTCAGAATGTCTCCGCGGCCGATGCAGCGGTTCGCCAGGCCCGCGCGCATGAGTTGCTCGCGGCAGCTTCAGCGCGCACTGTCGCTTCTACTCGCGGGCAGATGAAGAACGCCGAGTATCTCGCGCAGCAGGCGGGTGTCGAGCTCGGCTATGCCAACGTCTACGCCCCGGTGAGCGGGCCTGTGAATGTGCTGGCGGCGCGCCAGGGCGAAGTGCTGCAGGCCGGCGGCACCATCGCCACCATCATGGATCTGACGCAGACCTGGGTCTATGCTCCGTTGCCTGAAACGCAGGCGGATGCCGTGAAACTAGGCGATTCGCTTCGCGTAGCGATGCCGAGCGGCGACACCGTCTCAGGCAAAGTGATTGCCAAAGCGGCAGAAGCTGATTTCGCGACCCAGCGCGATATCAACGGCGGCCGCAAGCGCGACATCAAAACCGTGCAGATCAAGTTGCTCATCCCCAATCCGAAAGAGCAGTTTGTTCCTGGCATGACCGCCTACGTCTACATCCCGAAAACCAAGCTGGTGAAGCAATAGGCCTCAGCAAGAAAGCCCCGTGGCGGAACCGCCCGAGAAGCAAGCTGGTGAGCGATGAACGAACAGCCCAACAAATCGACAACAATCGCCGATAAGCGCCCTGCCGCGAGCAACGGCAAGAGGAACGACTACAGCACGGCTGCGATTGCTGTCGAAAACATCGTCAAGCGCTACGGCGACTTCGAGGCGGTGAAGGGAATCTCGTTTGAAGTTGCCGATGGAGAGATTTTCGGACTATTGGGACCGAATGGCGCGGGCAAGAGCACGCTGATTCGCATGATGACGACGCTCATTCCGGTTACCGCCGGGAAAGCCATGGTGGCCGGCCACGACGTGATGTACGATTCCGACGCAGTGCGGCGCTTAATCGGTGTGATCCCGCAGGCGCTGACGAGCGATCAGGACCTCACGGTCGAAGAGAACCTGTTCATCTACGCCAAGCTCTACAGCGTGCCGCGTGCGCGGCGCGAGAAGAACATTGCCGAGGTGCTCGAAGCGGTCGACCTCACGAAGTGGCGGACGGCGCAAACCAAGACCCTTTCAGGCGGGATGCGGCGCCGGCTCGAAATTGCCCGGGGGCTGGTCCACGATCCGCGCATCTTCTTTCTCGACGAGCCCACCACGGGTCTGGATCCGGTTTCGCGCATCGCGGTCTGGGAGATGCTCAACAACCTGAAGAAGACGCGCAACCTCACGATGCTGCTGACCACGCATTACATGGAGGAGGCCGACCGGCTTTGCGATCGCATCGCGATTGTCGACCACGGCAACCTGGTCGCGTTAGGCAGTCCGGTGGAATTGAAGCAGAGCGTTCCGGGCTCCAATGTCGTTGAAGTGCAATTCGCGCGCGAGTCAGAGGAATGGAAGTCTCGCTTGGAGAAGCTCCCCGACGTCACCGAGGTACAGTCGCAGTCGGCAGGCGTCTACCGGATCCTGACCTCGAACGGTTCGCAGACCACCACGCAGCTCGTGGAGATGGCTGCGAAGCTCGGCGAAACACTCGCGTCGCTGAGCGTGCAGAACACGTCGCTCGATGATGTGTTTGTCCATTACACAGGCCGTCAACTCCGCGACGAACAGGTCAAATCGGTCTTCATGATGCCGCCGCGGCCAGGAGCGCAGCCATGAATAGAATGCTTGCCATTGTCGAGCGCGAAATGCGCAAATTCTTCCGCTCGCCTGTCCTCATGATCATGTCGATGATGTTGCCGCTGGTACAGCTGCTCATTCTCGGCAACGCATTTGGGGGAAAGATCCGCAATGCCCGCGTCGCGGTCGTCGATTACGATCACGGGCCGCAGGCGGTCAAGGTCCGCGAAGCTTTCGATGCGGTCGCCTCCAACATCAGAACCTTTACAACCGTCGACTACGCTGATCAGCGCGAAGCCCGCGAAGATGTTCGCAACGGCAGAGTCGATGCCGCCGTGATTATTCCGGCCCAGTTTTCGCGCCGTGTTTACGCACAGGATAAGCCGCAGATCGGCCTCGTGGTCGATAACTCCGACCAGTTCATGAGCGCCTCTCTCGAATCGGAGATGCAATCGCTGGTCGACGCCCTGAACCAGCCCGTGATTCAGCCTCGCATCGTCAACAACATCGCGCTTGAGACGGTCGAACTCTATCCGTACATCGAATACATGAAGTTTCTGCTCGCCGGCTCCGTGGCCCTCGCCATGTATATCTCGGTCATGATCGGCGGCGGGATGCTCTACATCGATGACAAAGCACGCGGTGTGCACGAGGGTTATCTCGTCACGCCGATTACCAAGCTCGAACTCGTCATGGGGCTCAATATCGCCGGAGCGATCAAGGCCGTACTGTCTGGAATATCGCTCACCGTGATCGGCTCGCTCATGGCGGGGCTCGGCGTCATCTTTCATCCTGCGGCATTGCTCCAGCTGTTCTTCCTGATTCTGGGCACGTCGATCGCGTTCAACGGAATGATGTTTCTCATGATGGTTCGGGTGGACGATCCGCTCGTTCCCCGCGCGATGTTCGGCGTTCTCAATACGCTCCTTTTCTTCCCGTCGGGAGCTATTTATCCCATTGCGGCGTTTCCCAAGTGGCTGCACGCGATCGCGGTTGCCGACCCGTTCACGTATGCAATCCATGGGTTCCAATCCATCCTGCTGAAAGACGGGGGATGGGTATCGATTCGCTACGACCTTTTGTTTCTGTTTACGTTCGGCATCGGAACTTTGCTGATCGCGACGCCTTTGTTCAAACGCACGCTGTAGCGGCGTGATCGGCAGCAGGATGAATTTGAATTCAGAACAAGCTTCCGGCCGCCAGGTAAGTTCGCCCGGAATGCGATGAGGCGGCTCCACTCCTTGTGGGAGGGTGGGCCGCTTCCGCGCGTCAGGCAGCCGTAGTGTGAAGCCGTCAATTCATCGCTGCAGGATTCACAGTCTGCGCATACCCATCCACGAGTTCCTTGAGAACGTGCTCTTCCCCCATCGGCAGGAACACCGAGAAAGTAGTTCCACTGCGTCCATCCCGTTGCGAACTCCATACTGAGACCGAACCGTGATGACGTTCCACGAGCTGGGCAACCACCCACATCCCAAGGCCGGTGCCGGTCTCAGTCTTCGTGGTGAAAAACGGCTCTTCAATCCGCTTCAGTGTTGGCCGGTCCATGCCGATGCCGGAATCAAAAAACGTCACGCGCATGCCCGATTTGCTTCGGTCGCGCCAGTCTTTTGAATTGCGCAAACGCACCAGCAATTTTCCGCCCTTTGGCATCGCCTCAATCGCATTGGCAACCAGGTTGGCGAAGATTTGCTGGGCTTCGCTCGGCATGCATGCGATGCGCGATTCCCTGACGACTTTCAGCCGCACTTCGATATGCGCCGCAACCAGCTTCGGCCGGAACATTGCAATGACGCCTTCGACCAATTCTGAAAGCAGAATTGATTTTGGCGTCCCCTCCTGGCGATGGAATTTCAGCGTCTGCCGGGCGATCATCGAAACGCGCATCAACTCGTCGAGCGCCTGGCCCGCGCGGTCCTGGCACTCCGCCACCGTGTCCGTCATCGTGATCAGGTAAAGCAGGTTGGCGACCGCTTCGAGAGGGTTGTTGATTTCGTGCGCGACCGACGCTGCCAAACGACCCGCAACGGCAAGTTTCTCCGCCCGCAACATTGCTTCTTCCGTGCGCTTGCGCTGGGTGGCATCGGCCATCACGCCCACCAGCCGCGTAATCTTCCCTTCGCTGTCGCGTTGGCATTTGCCCTGTGATTCAATCCAGTGAATGGATCCGTCGGGCCAGATCACCCGGTATTGCTTGTGATAATCCATCCCTGTGTCGCGCGTCCTGTGCATCGCGTCCATCACGCCGTGCACGTCGTCGGGATGAATGAACTTGAGCCAGGCTTCGGGATCGTTCGAGAGCGTTCCGGGCTTGCGGCCCACCATGCGCAGCATCTCTTCGGAACGGTGCACCACATTCTTTTGCAGATCCCAGACCCATAAGCCCATTCCGTTCGCGCGCAAGGCCAGCTGCAGCATTTCATCGCGATCTCGAATTTCTTCCATGGAATGTGCGCGCTCTTCGGCCAGCCGTTTCTCGATGTTGGCGCGGTTCAGCCGCTCTCGCATTTCCATCAGGCTCAGCAAGGCTCGCTGGTGCGCGAGGCGCCGGATCGCCCATCCCAGAACGAGCGAGACGATCAGGAACATGATCAAGCGCGCGAATTCCCGGGCGTTGCCGATGGAGAATCGAAGTTGCGTCCTGGTGAGGAACTGGTCGACCAGGATGACGTCGGTCATTGCGCAGCACATGCCGCCCATCATGCCGAGGAACCACGCGCTCAATATGACCGTCGGAAAGGCCAGAAGGAGTGGGAACGCACGCAAAGGCTCGATCGCGTACGTCAATGCGACCGCAGCGATTGCGGCAGCACAGCCCAATGTTGCGCGGACTGGCCATGGCCACTGTTCAATTGCTGAAGCGCTGGGGAGGTTCATGGCGCCTGTTCGCCTTAAGGTGCTTTGGCCCTTGGATGGGTACAGAACCCGTGCGGCCTGTGTCCCAATCCGCCAAGATCTGGTTTGGCTGAGACTTAAAGCTTATATGAAAGTGTTTTATGAACGCAACCGGCGGTAGAATGACCGGGGCTGCCGCTATCCCGTTCAGATCTGGCGACATACGTCTGAATAGCGGGTCTTCGATCAGATTCTGTGGCAGGTCTGTTCGATCGCGGGCGCCCGCGCAGGGGGTGAAATGCGAGCGCTCCGCCCTTCGCTGGATACGTATCCCTTTCACAAACACAGTGCCAGGGTATGTTGTTTTTCCGGTGTATGAAATCGCCGCGCACTGCGCCGAATCGGGGTCAGTCCATCGAACCAACTTTGACATCTTCGCGCATCTTTGCGATATGAACTGTGAAATCCGTCTTGGGAAGCAGAGATGTCAACGCAAATACACGATAAGCATCGCCGCTCACCTCGGTGCGGCGGAAAATACCCGCCTCGGTTTCGACAACCTCGCGCCCCCCGCTGAGACTGCGCATGTAAAGATCCGCGTCATGCTGGCTGGCCACCCCTCCGTTGCTGCCTGAGGTCATGGCTTCTGCCACATAGCTGCGCATGAGTTTCGGCCAGTACTTCGCAAGCAGATCGGTACTGGCAAACACATCGGCCCAAACGATTTGTCCATTGACCGCAACCACCACGCCCGTTGCATTTTTCGCGCGGAGCTCGCGCAGAATGGACTGTTCGGATTCGAGGCCGCCATACCCCGCGACAATCTTCTCGACCGGCGCGCTCTGAAAAACCTTCGCATAGGAAGTGGTACCTGCCATGGCTGCCGCTTCTGGTGCGGAAAGATTGTTTGCTATCCGAGCGTTCGACTCCCTTACGTTAGCCCATACCTGCAACTGATCGCGCTCGGCCATTGCCGGCGTGCGCACACTGGGTTGAGCCATTTGCGCGCCCATCGATCCGAACTTGGAACTCGCGCCCACCCACCGCCCCGGCTCGACACAAAAAACGCCGAGATCAATCGGGCCGGTGTTCGCGGGAACGATCCTGTCGGAGCCGATGACGCGATCCTGCTTGCCTCCGGTCACAATCTCCCCTGCCAACAAAAGCAGCGGCCGCGAGGAGTTGTTGTAGAGCACCAGGTTGTTCACCTGGGCGCTCGGCCTCGGCGATATCGCCTGGCCGGGTCGAACCAGGCCGCGCTCCTCGCCCGCTTCGGTTACAGTGACCTGTCCCGAATGCACGCCTTCATCGAGAGTGATGAATTCTGAGGTGTCGAAGTTGCGAGCGGCCACAACGGGGAAAATCGCGAGGTTGCCGTGCACAATAGGGGCCAGGACCTTGAAATTTTCGTTCTCAACCGGCCCACCTGCCATTGCCGGCAGACTCACCATCAACGCGAACACTGCGCCGGCCGCGATCGCCCGCTTGCGCCATGTCGCGCCAAGAAGCCCTGAAATCTTCGCCATGCCGCCCTCCTCGGCCGGAAATCGTTCCCGGATGCAAGAGAACGCGGCCATCCGGGTTTCTTGCGGGGAATTTTGCTACCATCGCATCCAATGCTCCCCGGTCGTTCAGTCCCGGTCGAAGATCGCACCATGGGAAGCGCCCTGCGCGGGGCCATTGCGCAGCGCTACGATGAGTCGGACGGCTCAAAGTACGGAATCACCCTTGAGCTCTTTGAGGGGATTGTTGCGGCGGTAATTGGCCGGTACGCAGCAGGAGCTGCCGAGGAAGAGCGGCTTGCCCTCGTCGCTTCGTTACGCATTGAGGAATTGGTCCTCGCGCGCGCCTGTACGGCTGGAAATGAAACAGCCTGGAATGCGTTTCTGAATCGGTTTCGAGCCCCGCTCTACGAGGCTGCCTATCGAATTGCCCGCGATGAAACCATGGGCCGCGAACTTGCCGACGAGCTTTATGCGGAGCTCTACGGCATGCCGAACCGGGAAGGGAAGTGCATTTCAAAACTCGACTACTATATGGGCCGCGGGTCGCTCGAGGGCTGGTTGCGGACAGTCCTGGCGCAGCAGCACGTCAATCGCTTCCGCGCGAAAGCTCGCGATGTGAGCCTGGACGAGCAGGTTGAGGGAGGCGCAAGTTTTGCTGCTCCGGCGGCCGAACCGCAGCCGGAACCAAACGGTGTGTTATCCGCTGCGGTTGCGGAGGCGCTTGCTGAAGCGACTGCCGAAGAGCGCTTTCTGCTTGCATCCTACTATCTTGATCAGCGCAGGCTGGCTGACATTGCACGCCAGCTCGGAGTCCACGAATCGACGATCAGCAGAAAACTCGACAAGCTCACCGGCGCGCTTCGCAAGCGGATCAGAAAACGAATGCAAGCAACGGGGATGCATCCGCGCCGTTGCGATGAATTGATGGAACAAATCGACGTGCGGGACATGAATGTGAACGTCTCGGCAAATCTAAGGCAAGAAGGCTCAACTGGAACGTTCTAAATGAGGGAATGATTCGGAATTGAAGCAGTCTCACGCCAACCCGTTACTGAAAGAACTGGCGCAGGCCACGCCGTCTGGCACGCATCCCGACGCGGATATGCTGACGGCATTTGCCGAGGGCACGTTACTGCAACGGGAGAAGCAGGAGATCCTTGTCCACCTCGCCTCCTGCGCGGATTGCAGGGAGATCCTTGCCGTCACTACTGCATCCTCGCCCGTTCCCGCGTCCGGGCCCGCAGCGGTCCATCTCCGCCCCGAAAGGCGCTCCATGCGAATCTGGCTGCCATGGGCGGGGCTCGCGACCGCGCTTATCGTGGTCAGCGTTTCGGTTCTGCTATACCAGCAACGTGCCGCACGCCAGGCGACGTCGACCATTGCAAAAGACACCGGCGGGCAGGCGCCGCCCTTGCTTGCGACGCCGTCCGTGCAGCAGGCGCCGGCGGTCGATCAGAAAACGCAAGCGCGTCGTGACGAGCTTGATCGGCCCGCAAAGAAGGCTCAAGGAGCGGCGGCCGCTGCTCCTCCGCCATCGCTTGCAGCTCCGCAAAGCGAGCCATCCGTCAACTTGGATGCTCGGGAAAAGTCTTCGCAGCAGACGCAGCAGCAGACGCAGAACAACGAGGCTTTGCAAAATCAGGTTGCCAGTCAATCCGGCGGTCGAAACCAGCAACAAGCGCTCGACGCCGAAACGGCCGGAAACAGAATGGAGCAGGCCAAAAATGCCCAAAAGGACCTCCAGTCCAATCAGGAAGTAAGCCAAAGCAACGCAAACCCGGCGCCTGCGCAGAGCACGATGAAAAACTCTGCTGCGGCATTTGTGCAGGAGGAGCCACAACGTGAAATGGCAAAGGCCGCAATCGGCGGGCTCGTGCGCCCGCATTGGCACATCAACGCCGCCGGCCGGCCGGAGCGCTCTTTCGGCAACGGGATCTGGCAGCCGGTTCTTCCCCAGGAAACCGCAACGATGAGGGTCATCTCTGTTTTTGCCGGCCAGGTCTGGATCGGCGGCGACCACGCGCGCCTTTATCGATCGGCAGATGATGGCGCAGTCTGGACGCAGGTCACACTTCCGGAGAAGAACGGGGCCGATCACGCGATTGTCCATGTCCGGTTCGAGGCGCCCGGCACGATCACAGTCGAGACATCCGACGGAATCACGTGGACGTCCCACGACAATGGCGCGACCTGGAAGTGATGAGGCTGCGCACCACGGTTGTCACTGCTCCTGGCTTGTGACCTCGTATTCGACGTGAAATGGCTTGAGAGGCTGGTTCACCGCCAAATGATCTTCGGCGATCACGCGATTCGCTTGTGCGAGCCGTTCTGCGGGCAGCGGGTGGGTGCGAAAGTAGCCTTCCAGCCCTTCGACCGCAATCCGGCTCAATTCATCCGTCGGCGTTTCGGCGTGAATCACGTATTCGCGATGCAGCTTTGTCCACCGATTCAACAGGTTCACCGCGCCCTGTGCTGAATACCCGGCGGCTGAGGCGATGCGAATTCCCTCGCGATCTGCCTCGAATTCTTCATCCTTGGTGTAACCCACCTGCCATAGCGACATCGGGATCTGTGCGAGACCCGCGACAATATCGAGGTCCAAATGCTTCAACTGTGCCTCGACCTGCACGCGCTCGACAGCATGGTAGTGATCGATGTGCTCGATCTCATGACCGAGGACAAACGCGAGCTCGTCTTCGCTTCGCATCTGGTCGAGCAGACCTTGTCCGACAAACACGTGCCCGCCCGGCAAGGCGAATGCATTGATCAGATCCGGGTTAGGCACGAGGTGAAATCTGAAATTCAGCCTCCGTTTTGCATGTGCGGCAACGTTTCTGCCCACCGCGCTCACATAACTTTCCATGGCACGCGCCTCGGCGGTTTGCAAGGGAGCAGCCGACACGTACTGCTGTGCAAGCTCGTCGCCAATGCGTGTCTCCTCGGAGTCGGGGATTCGCGTGAAATGCATCGGCGCGCGCGTCAGGTCACGCTGCACGTCTGCCGCCGCGTTCACCAGCGCATCGGGGCTCACCACGTCCTGCCTCTTTCCGCGCTGCGCAAAGTAGAGCGCCACGCCGGCGATGGTAAGGACCACTGCAAGGGCTGCGATGCGCTTCACAGCAGTCGCCTCACCGTCTCGCGGTACCTGCCATAGAGCGTTGAAACCAGCGTCAGTGCTGCGCCGAGCACGATGAAGGTGATGTACCGGTCGCGATCGCTCAGCCTCCAGGCATCCCGAATGACGATCTTCGCCACGCAAAGCAGCAGCAATAACAAGCCGGTAATGCGATAGCTTCTTTGATTTACCAGCAGGCCCAGCAGAATCACCAGCACCCCCTCGATGCCCCACGACAGCGTCACCATGCCCGGATTCATCTTGACGAAGATCATGACGGTGATGAGCACGATGGGTGCAAAGAAGAAGATCTGTTCCGGGCGCTTCACAGCCAGCACCCGGTTGAGCCAAGAATCCATCGCACGGTCGGCATTGCGAGTGCGCAGTTTGAATGCCAGCGGCAGCGCGCCGAACAACAACGCCGATGCCAAGGACAACACTCCAACATTGCCCCGCCAACCAGACTCTGCAAAGTAGCTTCCTCCAAAAATGTTATGTGCGAGACCGCGGATCACGATCCCGGCCGTCAGCAGAATGGCCTGCTGCAGAAAAACGGTCTTATCGAGCGCGAACTCAGCGATCATCAGCGCGACTGCCAGGCACGCCCAGGCAACCACGATCCATTCCGGGGGCACTTGATAGTAGAGCAGCGCAGCCACGCAGCCGGTGCCGAAATACGCGATCAGATCGCCTACCGACCACGACCCGATTGGCTTCGATTTCTGCGACTGCAAACGAGCCCACACGTAGAAGAAGATGAGCGCAATCGGTGCAACCGTGTAGATGCGCGGGCTGATCGCTTCTCCTGGTAATGTTTGCGCGGTGAGATTAACGAAAAAGATTCGGACGAACGCCGCTGACAGCGCGACATAGGCCTGCAGACGAAGATGTTTCTGCTGCTTCCAGGCGCCAATCTCGAAGAGGAGCAACCCGAAGATGGCCCAACTCACGGCGACCGATATAGGCTGCAGCTCGCTCCACATCATCCAGGCGAACAGGCCCGAAGCGGTCCATGTATACAAATGGCACGCGTCGCGCACCGATTCGGGCATACGCACCCAGCGCGCGATGGCATAGAGCGATCCAACCACAATCCCGACCGTGATCAATCGCACGTCGACGCCATGCCATTTGTCTTGGGTGAAGAGGTTCACCATGATGACGCGGGTGACCGTGAGAAATGCAAGCACGTGCGTCTGGTAAGGCAGTTCCTCCACGTCGAAGATGCGATCTACCACGACCAGTGCCAGCGCGAATACCGCCCAGATAGCCGCGAGCCATGGTTGGGGGGATTCATGCCAGGCCAATGCGGCAAGCACTGTGGTCGCCGCCCACGTGTGCGCCCATGCCGCTGGCCTGCGATACGACGCGTCACGCAGGGTCGACCACCGAGAGAGCGCATACAAAGCCGCCGCGCAGCAGACGAAAGGCCCGTATCTCTCGAGCGCCGCCGCCGCATCGATGTTTGCGAACAGGAGTTGAACGACAACGCCCGTTGCCAGCAGATGTTCCTGAAAGGCCAGGTTCCGAAGGTTGAATTGGCGCCCAGTCAGGCTGAGCGCCACCGCCATGCCCATCCACACGGGTGCGATCCAGGCTGGGGCAACATCGAGCGCTGCCAGAACAACGAGGAACGATGTGCCCAGCCAGAGTGACATGGTGTAGGGAAGGACTCTAAAATCGCCCTTGCCCGAGAAAGCCCACGCCGTCAGATAGAAGATAACGGCCAGGATGGGCATGGTGACGAGGCGCGCCATGACGTGATGCGGATAACCGGCGTCGAGGTGGAAATTCACGATGATCGCGCATATCGAAACAGCCGCGGCCAAAACGCCTGCCTGCACCGTTAATGGCTTGTGCTGCAAATGCCTCGTTCCAACCGCCGCCGCCAGCATCAGCGCTGCCCAGCCGATCGCGGTCCAGTCGCGCGTAAGCACGCACCAGATCCCAAGGAAGGCGGTGATGCCGCCAAGATAGCTTTGCAGCTGGATCAGCGTGCCATCGATTCCATCGAAGACCTCCCGCCATTTGTGGCCCACCAGGTGCGCATTTAAATAGAAAAGCGCCGCGCACGTCAGCAAAAGCACGCCATCCTGAATGCGAATTGCGTCGGAGTGCTGGCGGAATTCAACGATCTGCCATGCTTCGTATACGATCAGCACGCCGGTCACGAATCCCGCGAAGAGACCTAGACGGCGAAACAGCCCTTCCGCCTGGGCAATGCCGGCGACCAGCAGCGCTTCAGCCGCGATCATCCAGAACAGCGCAATGTTGTTGCCGCTGAACTTGAACGGGAACGCGGCGAAGATCATCAGCGTTCCGATCACGGTGAGCAGTACGAATGCAGGCCGCCTGCGCCGCGTAATGGGAAGCTGGCCGAAGACGAACTCCGCGGCGCCAAGCCCCAGCAATGCGTAAAACGCCAATTCCGGATGCGTGGACTGGAACTTCATCACGGCGCCCAGGAGCATCGTGTTCGCAAGCGCGGCGATCGTCGAGATTCGCTCATCGCGCGGCGCGCGAATCTTGCGGACGACATAGGAAATCCGGAAGACGAGCCAATAGAGCATCAGGATGATCGCGCTGGGCCAGAACTCGGGGAATCTGTGGCCCGCGACGCCATCGGGATAGAGCTTGTAGAGCCAGTAGAAGTGGTTCGCGTAACTGGCTACGATCCCGAAGACTTCAAGCTCGAACCAGGACATGCGCAATGCGATGGCAACGATGCCGACAGCGAGAATCACGCCTGCCGCAAGCGCATACACACTGTCCTGGCTGAGCGCCACCGTGAAGAAGGCAAGCAGGAATGCCAGTCCGGTGACCAGCTGCGATTTGTAACGCAGCGTGTGCGCCACCATCGCAACGGCAACCGCGAGCATGAGGATGCAATCGATGGTGTTGGAGCTGAGCACCGTCATGGCCGCCACGTGATGCATGGCGTACGTGGTGAAGAAGAGCAGGGCCCAGCCGCCGCCGATGCCCGTGCGTCCCACCAGCCGGTAGCGTTCGCGGTTCTCGAGCCAGATGCCACCGCCCAGCATGATCCCGGAGACTACATAGATGAGCGCCACACGCGCCCCGGGTCCCATCGAGATCAATGCAACTCGGCCCAGCAGGGCAAAGCCCAAGACCAGCAGGATGATGCCGATCTTGGCGAAGAGGTTCATGCCGAGCACTTCTTCGAGCGGCAATGTCGTGCGCAGCCACTCGCCAAAGGTCTTGCGCGGCGGTCCGGCCTCTGCCTGGGGTTCTCGCGCAGCTTCTGAGCGAGCGTAAGCGTAATTAGACTGCCCCCCAGCTTGCGCCCATGCGGGTTGAGTCGGTGCAGCCGGTGGAGCAACGGGTGCGGGGATCGGGACTGCCGGTTCGGGAGTTGTTCTCTCTGGCGCGGGGGGAGTCGGATGGAATGCCGCACTTCGAACTTCTGCCGGCTGCGCGATCGGTGGCTCGATCGTCGGAATCGCCGCAGCCGTCGGCGCCGCAACATCCTGGACCTGAAATACAGGCTCGGGTCGTGGGGCAGGTGTTTCTCGAATCGGCTGCGGCGTGACCGCAGAGCCCGGTTGCGCCGGGATGACAGGTTCCGGGGTCACCTTCTCGGCGGCAGCAGCGCGCTCCGGCGTCGCGACTGGTGTTGCAGCCGGTGGATGTGCCGCCTCCGCCGTCGCGGGCTGGATGGGCCCACCCGCCTGCGCACGCTCCAGCTCTTTGCGCAGGCCTACGATCTCGCGGCTCAGGAATTCAATCTTGTCTCGATGATCTTCGAGCGCTTCGTAGGCGGTCCTGCGAAGCTGTTCCGTTCGAACCAGGGCAATGATGGCAAGCAAAGGAATGACAAGTAATAGCCCGCCGATCAGCACAATCATGAGTTCCATCTTCGAAAGTCCTCAAATGGCTGACAACTGGTGCCTGACAGTAGAACGAGCCTCTAGCCGCGACTTGCATTTTTCCTGCAAGACCATGCCGGAACGGCATTCTTCATCTTGAGCGGCTGGGCAGATGTCAATGTCACGGTAGTATAGTCGAACCCGCTTTGGGCCCGGACTATAATCGACGCTACCCCACCCGCATTTCTATGACCGAAGACACGGTACGTCTCGACTCGGATGTCATGGTGCAGCAGCCCACCCCGCCTCGCAGCGAGCGAGGCTTCTGGGCCTTGATCGCCACGCAGTTCCAGGGCGCCTATAGCGACAACATCCTGCGCAACCTGCTGCTTTCCATGATCGTCGGCATGGGGCTGGCTGAAGGTGCACGCGACAGCTTCGTCTCCATGGTCACTTTCTTGTTCTCCGTGCCATTCGTGCTCTTCAGCATGACCGGGGGTTGGCTCGCCGATCGGTTCAGTAAGCAGCGAGTCACGCTGTGGACCAAGGTAATGGAAATCGGCGCCATGACCGTGGCGACCGCGGGCCTGGCGATTCACTCGCGCAACTTGACGTTGGTCGCCTTGGGCATGGTGGCCACTCAGGCTGCCCTCTTTGGTCCGTCCAAGTATGGACTCCTTCCGGAACTGCTGCCGGCGAAGCGCCTCTCCTGGGGCAATGGCGTCATCGAGCTTGGAACATTCCTTGCCATCATCCTTGGCACAGTCACCGGCGCGGCGATGGCCGAGCGCTTTCATGGCCACGAGGTCTACGCGGGCTACGCTCTGCTTGCGCTCGCCGTGATTGGCTTTTTCACCAGCCTTGGTATCGATCACGTTCCCGCCGCCGCTCCGCGGAAGAAATTCCGCGTCAATTTCCTTGGCGATTTGGGTCACCAGATCGGCCTGATGCGGCGCGACCGCGCGCTGCTTCTTGCCGTTCTCGGCAATACCTACTTCTGGTTTCTCGGTTCGCTGCTATTTTCGACGGTGGTTGTGTACGGACCCGACGTTCTGCACATCGGCCAGACCAAGACCGGCTACTTGAATGCTGCGCTGGCTGTGGGCATCGGCATCGGCAGCATGCTCGCCGGCCTGGTGAGCGGGAACAAGATCGAGTACGGTCTCATCCCGCTCGGTTCAATTGGCATGACCTGCACGGGCCTCGTGCTCGGCACCATGCACTTCGGGCTTTTGGGATCCGCCGTCCTGCTCAGCGTGCTCGGTTTCTGGGCTGGATTCTTCGCCGTTCCGGTCAACGCACTCATCCAGCACCGGCCTGATGAGAAAGACAAAGGCGGTATCATCGCCGCCGCCAACCTGCTCTCATTTGTCGGAATTGCGATTTCATCCGGTGTTTATTACGTCTTCACGTCTTACGTTCATCTCAATCCGCGCGGCGTCATTGTCGCCGCATCCTGCATTACCGCAGCGGGCACGGTCTACGCGCTCATGCTGTTGCCGGAGTGGTTCGGGCGACTCCTTCTGTTTTTCTTTACGCACAGCGTCTACCGCGTCAAGGTGCTGGGCCGCGACAACTTTCCCGAGAAGACTGGCGCGCTGCTCGTCTGCAACCACATGTCGTTTGTGGATGCGCTGTTGCTGATTGCTTCGACCGATCGGCCCATCCGCTTCCTCATGTACAAGGGCATTTACGACAAGCCCATCATCAAGCCGCTTGCCCGCATCATGAAGGCCATCCCAATTTCAAGCGAGCAGAGGCCACGCGACATGATCCGCTCGCTGCGAACTGCAACCGATGCGTTGCGCGCCGATGAAATCGTCTGCATCTTCGCCGAGGGCCAGATCACCCGTACGGGACAAATGCTTCCATTCCGGCGCGGGCTCGAACGCATCATGAAAGGCGTCGAAGCTCCCATCATTCCTGTGAATCTCGACGGAGTCTGGGGAAGCATATTCAGCTTCGAGCGCGGTCGATTCCTGTGGAAGATGCCGCGCCGCATTCCGTACCCGGTGACGGTCAGCTTCGGCGCCCCGATGTCACCGACTTCAACCGCCATCGAGGTGCGCCGGGCGGTGCAGGATCTGCAGGCCGAGGCCTTTCAGCAGCGCAAACGCCGCGTTAGAACGCTGGATCGCGCCTTCGTGCGCACGGCACGCCGCTTTCCCCTGCGCTTCATGATGGCCGACGGCAAAACGCCAAAAGTGACCTTTGGGTCGGCGCTGACCAAAACGATCTTCATCGCGCGCCGCCTTCGCCCTGTTATCGGCGATCAGGAAATGATCGGCCTGCTGCTGCCACCCTCCGTCGGCGGAGCGCTCACCAATTACGCGCTCATCCTCCTTGGCCGCATCGGCGTGAACCTCAACTACACGGCTTCGAGCGAAGTCATCGCAGCCTGCGCAAGCCAGTGCCACGTCGATGTCGTCATCACTTCAAAAGCATTCGTCGAGCGTTTCCCCAAGCTCGAAATTCCGGGCCGTACCGTCTTCCTGGAGGAGGCGCTCGATCGTCCGCGCATCACTGAAAAGCTCGCTGCTGTCCTGCTCGCCTGGTTCGTGCCGCAGACGCTTCTTCGCGTCCTCGTCGGCGCGCGGCGCACCGGCGCAAAACGCAGCGTGGATGACCTTGCCACCGTGATCTTTTCCAGCGGAAGCACGGGGGATCCCAAGGGCGTGATGCTTTCGCATTTCAATCTCACGGCAAACATCCAGCAGGTATCGCAAGTCTTCATGCTCGATGGGCGCGACAAGATTCTGGGCATCCTGCCGTTTTTCCATTCCTTCGGCTTTATGGCGGCATTGTGGATGCCCGCTGTCAACGGCGTCGGAGTGGTCTACCATCCGAACCCGCTCGACACGCGCGTCATCGGCGAACTGGTCGAGAAGTATCGCGTCACGTTTCTCATCGCCACGCCGACCTTCCTTCAGGCCTACATGCGACGCTGCACCCCCGAGAGCTTCGGCAGCCTGCAATATGTGCTGGTCGGCGCTGAGAAGTTGCCCGAGCGCGTGGCACTGGCCTTCGAAGACACTTTCGGCATTCGTCCGCTCGAAGGATACGGGTGCACGGAATGCTCTCCGGTGGTCACCGTAAACGGCCGCGATTTTCGTGCGCCCGGTTTTCGCCAGGTCGGCGGCCGCCGCGGCAAGATTGGCCACCCGCTCCCGGGCATCACGGTGAAAGTCGTCGACCTCGACACGGGAGCGCCGGTTGCACCAGGTGTTCCGGGCATGCTTCTCGTCAAGGGCCCCAACGTGATGAAAGGCTATCTCGGCAGGCCGGACAAAACGGCCGAAGTGCTGCATGATGGCTGGTACACCACCGGTGACGTCGCCTTGATGGAAGAGGACGGATTCCTCACCATCACCGATCGCCTGTCGCGATTCAGCAAGATCGGCGGTGAGATGGTCCCGCATATCCGCATCGAAGACAAGCTGCACGAACTGGCCGGTGTCACCGAACAAATCTTCGCCGTGACCGCGCTGCCCGACGAAAAGAAGGGTGAGCGCATCGTCGTGGTCACCACGCTTTCCGATGAGAAGCTTGCTCCCGTGCTCGAAAAGCTTGCGCAATGCGACTTGCCCGCGTTATGGAAGCCGCGCGCCGGCCAGTTCTTCCATGTGGACGCGCTTCCGGTGCTCGGCACGGGCAAGATCGATCTCCGCGGCGTGAAAGCCGTGGCTGCTTCGATGGCTTCGGCAGTCAGCACCACATAAACACCGCATGAATCAGGCCGTGACCTCCTCATTGCATCGTAGGGAGTCTTCGCGCCATCCTAGTCAGAAGGAGAGTTTCCGGATGAGCTCGAACGCGCCAACCATTTCCGCCGCGGCAGCAGGAACCGTCACCCTTGGCGACCTGACCGTGCATCGTCTTGGCTACGGAGCCATGCGCATCACCGGTAAGGGCATCTGGGGTCCGCCGGCCGACCGCGATGCAGCCCTCGCAACCCTGCGCCGCGCGGTCGAGCTCGGAGTCAACTTCATCGATACGGCCGACTCCTATGGCCCCTATGTTTCAGAAGAGCTGATTGCCGAAGCGCTGTCGCCTTACCCCCGCCACCTGGTCATCGCAACCAAGGGAGGATGGGAACGCGTCGGTCCTGCGCAGTGGATTCATAACGCAAGCCCGAAGCACCTCGAAGAGGCCGTCAACGGCAGCCTGAAGCGCTTGCGGCTCGACCGCATCGACGTCTACCAGCTTCACGTTCCCGATCCCGCTGTATCATTCGACGCCTCGATGGACACGCTGGCCAAGCTTCGCGGGCAAGGAAAGATCCGCCATGTCGCGCTCTCCAACGTGACGCTCGAACATGTCGAGCGCGCTCGCAAGATCGTGCCCATCGTCTCCGTGCAGAATCGCTACGGTTTCGCCGATCGCGAATGGGACTACCTGCTCAATCATTGTGAAAAGCAGGGAATCGCGTTCATTCCGTGGGCTCCTCTCGGGCAGAATCGCCAGGCCCACGAAGCATTGCAGCGCGCTGCTGAGTCGATGGGCGCAACCACCAACCAGGTCGCCCTTGCGTGGCTTTTGCGGCGCTCCCGCGTGCTCCTTCCCATTCCTGGCACCTCGTCGATCGCGCATCTTGAAGAGAATGTCGCATCCGCATCGCTGCAACTTCCCGACGCAGTGTTCAAAGAGCTCTCAGCGATCAACCCGCCGCCTGTCAGTTATCGATGAAGAGGCCGGTACGGTATCGAAGACCCCCACCGATCAGATCGCGTCGGGTTCGCTCCTTTGTACGGGTCTGACTCGACCCCCTACAATAGAAAGCGAATTCAACCACGAGGAAGATCATGCCGCTCTCTGGAGAAGCCATTCGTCTCATGAACCTGATCGACGACGTTGCCGTCACGCTCAGGCGCGTTCTCGCCACCGTGCCCACACTCACCACCGAGGAGCGCGTGCGCGTCGCCGAGCACCTCGACCAGGCGCGCCCCAATGCCGAAGACGTCGCTCAGGCCCTTGCCGGCAAGTAAACCCTCTTGCCCAACACCGTTGCCATCATCGGAGCCGGTCCGCTCGGCAGATGGCTTGCCCTCGCTGCTGCGCGCGTCGGGCATCGCGTCCTGCTCGAGGACGTGATGCCTGCCACCCTTCACCACGCGCAGGAATACCTTCGCCAGCGGCTCGGGCCGCAGCAGTTCGCCGCGGAGTCATCCGAGACGCAGCGCAATCAAGCCGTTGAATTCGTCGCCACCATCGAAGACGCAGTGCGTTCGGCTGACCTTGCCATCGATTGCGTTCCCGACGAGCTCGAGTCGAAGCTTGAGATCCTGTGGATGCTCGATCGCATGGCGCCGCCGCAGACCATCCTGGCAACGCCGACCACGCACCTGTCCATTGGCGATCTCGCCGCCTGCACCTATCGTGCCGGCCAGTGCGTGGCCATCGCGATGGATCCATCGGCCCTGGCATCCCTCAACCCCGGGGCTGAAATCCCCTTGCGAAGAACCGCCGCGACTGCGCCCGAAACGGTGTCGCTGGTCGAGCAATTCTGGCGCGGGCTTGGATTCGTCCCCAATTTCGCGCTCGACGATCCCTCTTAGGCCGCTGCCCCTCTTGCTCGCCTTAGGAGCCACTCGCCAGGATCTGCTCGTAGAACTTCACATACTGGGGCAGCACCAGCGTCGCGCAGAATCGCGTCCTTGCCGCCTTGCGCGCCTCGTCGCGCATGATGTCGAGCCGCTTCTGATCCGTCAGCAACTCGATCGCGCCCCGCGCCATGTTCTCCACGTCTCCCACCGGATAGAGCAACCCTGTCACGCCGTGTTCGATCAGCTCCGGTACGCCTCCAACGCTGGTGGCAATCGCCGGAACCTTGCATGCCATCGCTTCGAGTGCCGCCAATCCGAATGATTCCAGCTGGCT
Organism: Occallatibacter sp.; assembly: GCA_035308825.1. Classification (GTDB taxonomy): domain Bacteria; phylum Acidobacteriota; class Terriglobia; order Terriglobales; family Acidobacteriaceae; genus Telmatobacter. The sequence goes on from DATGFX010000073.1 coordinate 50,230, forward strand.
CGGCAGCAGCATCAGGTCGGCAAGGGGAAGCAATTCGCTGACGCGGTCCTGCTTGCCCAGGAAATGGACCTTGTCATGAATCTTCAGATCGTGGGCCAGCCACTCCGCCGCTGACCGGTCGGGCCCATCACCGACAAGCACAAGCTGCGCGGGCACTTCCTTGACGACCTGCGCGAACACCTTCACTACATCGAGCACACGTTTCACCGGCCTGAAGTTTGACAAGTGAATCAGGATCGCCTCTCCAGGGTTCGCCAGCCGCTTGCGCGCCTCGGCCCGAACTGCCTCGTCCTTGAACGGCGTGTAAACATCGCAGTTCACGAAATTGGGGATGACCTCGATAGGCCGGGTGACTTCGAAATCGGTCACCGTTTTTTCTTTCAGGTAATTCGAGATGCTGGTTACGCCATCGCTTTCCTGGATCGAAAAGCGCGTGATCGGCAGATAGCTGCGGTCGATCCCGACCAGCGTGATGTCGGTGCCGTGCAGCGTGGTCACAAACGGCAGTCGCCGTCCCCGCGCAGCCAGCATCTGCCGCGCCAGCAGCGCGCTCACCGAGTGGGGAATCGCATAGTGCACGTGGAGCAGATCGAGCGAACAGAATTCCGCCACCTCTGCCATGCGCGAGGCGAGCGCCAAGTCGTACGGCGGAAACTCAAATAGCGGATAACTTGACACCGGAACTTCGTGATAGAAGATGCCGTCGTCGCGCCCGTTCAGCCGGAACGGCTGCGAATACGAGATGAAGTGGACCTCGTGCCCGAGGTTAGCCAGCTCGATGCCCAGCTCCGTCGCCACAACGCCCGAACCGCCATAAGTGGGATAGCAGGTGATTCCGATGCGCATGGCGCGGTCTCGCTCCAATCCTGTGTGGTGCCTTGGGTTTTGGACGTCCCCGGGAGAAGGGAGTATGCAGAAACAAGGTTAAATCAAGCGCTCGGCGCCAGATCGCGAAATGAGATCAGGTCGATTCCCGGGAATTCTCGAATCACGGGCAAGGCGCCGCGTTCCACGTCGCGCGATTCGCGCAACCGCGTGCGTACTTTGGCCAGGTCGGCGTCGTTGTAGCCCGGATGCGTGACCAGCTCAAACGTGCCCGGTGGCATCTGCTCGAGAAGCGTCCGCACCGACGCTCCATCCATGCTTCCTGTTCCCGCCACTGCGATGGTTCCTTCGGTGGTCGAGAATCCTTCCTCGGCAAGGATGCGCCTGAAAAATGGCCCGAATCGCCGCAGCGCCCACACCTCGGCCGAACGCAGCCACCCCGCTCGCGGAGTTGCGTGGACTGCCCACTCCGGCTCGAAGGGATTCCTGACCAGCCGGATCCCAGCCGCCCGGGCGGCTCGAAGCACCGGGCGAAGCACTCGGGGAAACATGTGCGTGTGCTTGTGTGTGTCGATGTGCGTCAGGCGCACCCCACGCTTCAGCAGCGATTCGATCTGCGCCGAGACCTCCCTCTCAATCTGGTAATCGATCTTGCGTACGCTCGAGGTCGAATGAATGCGCGCAAGAAACCGAAGGAGGGTCGGTTCGAAACGGCCCGTCGCCGGGTGGGCAAGATTGGGAAGATCGCGTGCGGCCGGCAGCATCGGATCTCCGTCGACGAGAACCACGTGGCAACCGACTCCCAAAGACGGATTCGCGAGCGCCAACTCGATTGCGTCCTCGGTCGCGCCCGCCCTGGCCATCAGCGTCGTGCTGGTCAGCACTCCGGCGCCGTGCAGCTCGATAATGGCCCGATTGACTCCGGTCGTAAGACCGAAATCATCAGCATTCACAACGAGGCGGTGCACCGGCCAAGTGTATCAATCCAAGGTGCGCGAGAGCTGTGCGCGGACGCTCAGAACCATCCCGCTGGTATCATGGATGAAAGCCGCCAGGCTTCGGTCTCAGCGACAGGACGTCGTTGGCGTGGGCGGTTAGCTCAGCTGGTTAGAGCGCCTGCCTTACAAGCAGGAAGTCGGGGGTTCGAGTCCCTCACTGCCCACCATAAGAGGTTTTCGCAGATTTAGCCGGGTTCTCGCATCTACCAACGCGCCGTCTTGGCAGATCGCGCGATGGCGCCGTCTTCGGCGCTCAAAGCACCGCAACCCGCTGCTCGCAGCGGAGACCAGGGTGCAGGGTGCCAACCGGGTATCCTTGGTTCATGGCCGTCGATGATCCATTAGAGGCGCTTCAAAGAGAGCTCGATGAGCTCAACGAACCAGGCACTGCGAACAAGGCAGTGCTAAGTGCGCTGTCCTCTCTTCCGCTTCCTTGGCCATTCAACGCCACTGTAGAACGAATCAAGGACCGCATTCAGTCGGACGAGTATGAGCGAATCCGAGCGATGATCCAGACCATAAAAGACGTCCTGAGCAATCATGAGGAGATTCTTGAGCATCTTCAGCAGTCTGAATCTCCGGAACAGTTCGCCGCGCGCGTTGAGGCGGCACAGAGATTGCTTGTTGATGGCGGCCGGAAGGCTTCTGTCACCCGATCAATGGAGCGGGTGAAACGGATCGGATTGATCCTTGCGAATGGCATCGTTCAGCGCGAAAGAATCGACGAGGATGACATCGAAGAGTTAATGAGAGTCGCTCGTGAATTGACAGACCTCGATGTTTTCTACCTACGTGAGTTAGTTCAGATGCAGGGCGGCGCAGTGAGAGCCAGCGGCCGGATCGAGAGATACCAAGCCTACAGACGATGGGAGGACCAACGCTGGCCCACACGGAAACTGGGGGAAATCGAGAGCGCCTGCAACAAGCTCGAGGGATACGGGCTAGTTTCAAAGATTCCGCCGCCAAACAACATCAACATCATGGCGGATATGCCGAACAGCTACATGCTGCTACCAAAGGGCTTGCATTTCGTCGATCTTCTCACGGAGAGCTCGGAAGATTAGTTCTGTGGCGGCAGGGGGTTCGAGTCCCTCACTGCCCACCATAAGCCCTTCAGAATACGGACCCTGACAGCACCCCAAATTCCTGCATCCAACCTGTTGTACAGCTGTGCTGCGCGAGGGGTGTCGTTCCGCTCGCCCGATGATCGTTGCTCCGAAAGGGCTGTCCGTATGCCGAAGCGATCTCTTTCGATCCGGATTGCGCAAGTCCTCCTGTGTCTTATCCCGATTCTCTATATGCCGGGAGCCCGCGCCGCTTCCTGCACCACCCAGGCGCAGATGACGGGCCCGCAGCGCGACGCCTTGTCGAGCGCCGCGCGCACCATGCTCGTCCAGATGCAGAGCGGCGACATGCTCAACCTGAAGGCCAACACGCTTCCGGCAGTGGCGGGAGACTTTGCCGGCATTGCCAGCTCCATCCAGAGCTTCTCGCCGACGTTGCGCAATGCCACCATTACCGTGGACGAGCTCTACCTGCTCGACAATTCGGCGGGCACTCCCGCGGCGTCTAGGGTTGATTTCTTTTGCGGGACGCCTGTGGTGGTCGTCAATTTTTCCGCCTTGCCCCAGGGAACCTACGCGCTCGCGATCCTGCACGCCACGGGCGTCCCCGAACCGCAACAGGTGTCGTTGATCCTCGCGCAGTCGGCTCCGGACCGCTGGATGTTTGCCGGCTACTTCAGAAAACCGATGACCGAAGCCGGGCACGATGGTCTCTGGTACTGGGTTTCGGCGCGCAAATATGCGCAAACCAAAATGGATTGGGCGGCGTGGCTTTATTACAAGATCGCCATCGACCTGCTGAACCCGCTCGATTTTTTGTCCAGTCCCAACATGGAGAAGTTGCGGAAAGAAGCGGATGGAGCGCGGCCGCCCGCATTTCCCGGAACGCAACCGATGATGCTCAACGCCTCCGGATCATCTTTCCGGCTCACCGCGGTCGATATTTCCACGGCTTTTGGCGGCCTTGATCTTGATGTGCACTACGCTCCCGATCCCGCGCAGACAGCGCAACTACGCAACCCCATGACAGCCCGGCAGCAGGTAACAACTGTGATGACGGCGCTTGTGGATACACATCCTGAACTACGTAGCGCGTTCCATGGAATCTGGGTGCACGCGGACGAAGGCAATGCGTCTCTGTTTGCATTGGAGTTGCCGATGACAGGTATTTCCGCCGGAGCGCCCCAGCGGCCCTGAAGGTGGATCGAAATTCGACAAGTTTCGCTATCGAGCTTATTCGAACTATGAAGATTCCGATGCTTTTCTCGAACCCGTACCCGTCCGCATCGACCCTCGTCGCGTCCGCAATTCTGCTTGGGTGCGGCGGATGGACCCTCCAGGCGCAGGTTCAGCCGCAACCCACCGCTGCCGCGCAGGCGCAGCCGATCCCGCTATCGTCATTGCCTGATCCGACAAAGCCGGAAGTGCAACCGCCGCTCAATGTCGATCGCGACCCCATTTCATCGCCGGACCGCGAAGTTCCGCCGCCACCTCCGGCCGTGAATGCGGGCAAGCAAGGCGCTCCACAGTTCCAGAAAGGCCAGAACGGCGTTTACACGCTGCATGCCGAAGTCGACGAAGTCCTGCTGAACTGCACTGTGATCGATGACAAGGGACGAACCGTCAGCGGCCTCACGAAGGACGATTTTCGTGTCTGGGAAGATGGTGTTCCGCAACCGATCAACTCGGTGGTGCACCAGGACCTCCCCGTTTCCATGGGCATCCTGGTCGATAACTCGGGGTCGATGCGAGAGAAGCGCGGAGCCGTGAATGTGGCCGCCCTGAACCTGGTGAGAGAATCCAATCCCCAGGACGAAGCATTTGTCGTGAACTTCTCAGACCGGGCCTATCTCGACCAGGGATTCACTTCAAATCTTGTCTCGCTTGACCGGGGCCTGTCGCGGGTCGACACAAAAGGAACCACGGCGCTCTATGACGCGGTCGCCGCTTCCGCAGACGAGCTCTCGAAGCATGCCAGGATGCGAAAGGAAGTTCTGCTGATCATTACCGATGGCGCCGACAACGCATCGCGGCTTACGCTGCAAGAGGTCATCCGGCGCGTCCAGGACCTTGGTGGGCCCGTAGTGTACTGCGTGGGATTGCTCTTCGATACCGACAGCGCGGAAAGCGATCGCGCCCGCAACGCGCTGGAGCGCCTCGCAGAAGAAACCGGCGGCATCGCCTATTTCCCCCGTTCGCTCGACGAAGTGAACGACATCGCTGGACAGGTGGCACACGACATCCGCAATCAGTACACCGTGGACTACCACTCCACCAAGCCCACGAAGCTCGGGGGCTACCGTTCCGTCCATGTTGAAGCCTATTCCCGCCGCGGCAAGCTGAGCGTGAGAACACGCAAAGGCTACTTCGCAAAACCAAGCCAGGCACAAGGCGGCGTGCAGCAGGCCGAGCGGCAGTAAGCCCGGCAATCCGGGTGAGTCGACCGCTTTCAACGAGCCTGGGCTTCCTGGCTCTGCGCGATTCATCCGCTGCGGAGCGCGCACCGGCTGCCTGACAGCATCCCTGCCAATCACTTCAACGCGACTGCAGAGCGGGCCGGAGCCGATTCATCGTCATTTCCTGAAGAGCATGAGAAAGCCCGCAGCTGCGATCTGTGCTGCGGGCTGACTTCCTTCAAATCCATTTTGATCCGAAGAGATGGTTCTCAGTGCAAATGGAAGTCCACGCTGATGATCATCTGTACTGCCACTGGATGACCCTGGAATATGGCCGGCTTGAAGCGGTACTGCTGAACCGCTGCGACTGCCTTCTCATCGAGCCCTTCTCCCAGGTGCCGGATCACGTGCACGTTCTGCGGGTTTCCTTGCGAGTCGATGATCAGCTGAATCTCGACCGTGCCCTGGAAGTTCTCGCGCCGCGCTTCATCGGTAAACTGCGGTTCGACGGAGTGAATGACCACGGGAGCGCTCACGCCGCCGCCCACGCTCATCACGCCGCCCCCATAGCCGCCACCGCTGCCTGGGCCTGCACCAAGCCCATGGCCCATGCCCAAGCCGCCGCCCATGCCCTGGCCGAAGCCGGATCCCCCGCCGCCACCCTGCGATGCGAGCTTCACTTGAGGAGAGTCGGGCGCACCTAAATTGGGCATCCTGGTATTGTCGGGAATATTGACGGGCTCACTTGGCGCCATGGGAAGCTTTGGATGGTCGAGCTTGAGCACCTGCGGCGCCAGCACCACCGGCGCCGGCTTAATCACCTCCGGCGGTTTTCCTCGCATGGGCGGCGGGATCTCATGTGCGCCACCACCACCACCGCCACCCTGTTTCGGAGAAACCGGCAGCACCTTCGGAGGCGGAGGCGGAGCATACAGCGTAATGTTGATCGGGGCCATGATCTTTTTCTCAATCACGCGCGACGCAGGCCGAAGCGTCAGCCAAAGTATGGCGCCAATGATCACCAGGTGAAGCACGAATGAGATCGTTCGTGATTTGCGATTATTGGTCGCGGTAACGACGTCAAGGCCCGCAAACGTTGGAATGCCGCCCGCGGCAGCATATGCGGGAGCTTGCGGAACCAGCCGCGGCACCCGTGGCTGTGGGTAGAAGGTGTCCTCCTGCGGATCGATTGCCAGAGAAGAGCGTGTGTAGAAATCAGTGTTATTTCGAACCACGGCAAAATCGCGGGAATTCACGCGGTCGCGTGATCCTCGGTCGGAAGGTTTGGATATTCGGTCGCCCATAGACTCTCGCCGGAAGATGGGAGCTCCGGCACCTCCTCTCTTGGATGATCCAGCTTGATTCAACTCTTAACCAGTCGTTGCGAACCCATCTTGTTCTCAACAACCGAACCCATCGCGCTAGCTACCAGATTCCCTTGTCGCTGCCGGTCAGCTTTTGTCGGACGGCCGCCGCGGTAGCGAGCCATGGCAGCAGGCTCAGCCGTGCGCCATTGTGCAATTCTCCTTTTCCCAGCACATCGGCCAGCTGTCTTCCATAAAGCCTGGCAGATTGCGGCATGATGGGGACCCGTAGAAAATCACGCGCGAAGTAAATCTGATCTCCGCCGAAACGCGCTGAAGAACGAACGAATGTCGGCAAATCAAGACCGGTTCCCCGATAGCGCTTCACATAATCCGAAACGATGACGAGATAGGTGGCCACGCCATCCCAGATGCACGCCGATTCCGCGGCCGCGCGCAGGCTTTCGTAGTCGATGGCTCCTGCATCCGCCAACGCTGCCGAGTCGATCACGTCGCATAGCCGGAAATAGAAATGACGGTACATCCGCTGCAGGCTCGAAATCATCAGCCGATCCGAAATCGAAGGAACGCGGAACGAGTGATTTGCGATGAACACTGTCCGCGCCCGCCGGAGAAGGTTCGATGCGACGGATTCCTGCTCTCCCGTCTGGCCAAGCCGGCTGAAATGAACTTCAATCGGTTCCGGAAGGCCGGGGATCATGAAATTCCACTTGGCTGCCAATCGATCGCCCCAGCTACGTTCCGCGATGCAGGCATCGAAGCGGCGGCGCATCAAATTCGAGATCCGTTCCGGCGGTATTTGCGTGAAAAGATCGAGATCGCTCCCGATGTCGGGCCAGTGGTCAAGAGACTTGATGACAACCAGCTCGTAGGAATGTTCCTTGAAGGCATTACAAATCTCATGCAGAAACCCTACGGCTGTGCGGATCCGGGCTCGTTCCGCCGCAAGCGCGCTCTCAGCCCATCGGATGCGGGCGCGATCACCCGCATCGCGAGCCAGGGTGAGAAAGGCTTCCATTCCGCGCACAAGCACGTGATTCGACCCCGCAAGGGCAAGCAGGTCCTCGAATTGAGGACGATCAAGGCTCTGGATTTCGCGCGTGAGCTCTGCAGATTCTCTGGCCGAGGCCTTCAGGTCGCGTGGCGCGAGCAGCAATCGCGAAAGAAACGTCATGGACGTGCTTGCGAAGGTTTCTGCCGTATCAATCATTCTGGCCCTTTTCAAATTAGTGTGTATTTTGTGGCGATGGTGCTGTCGTTGTTGCCGGAGGATTGGTTGATGAATGACCGTTGGGTTGTGCCGGTGGATTCGATTGCGACGCGGCGCCGCGTGGAACCAGCTCGATCGGTCCGGTTTGGCGCCGGCGCTGCTGGCTATAAACGTCGAGCGCGCCTTCCACTTTGTAGGTGCTGTCGTTGCTCACGTGCGAGAGGCTCTGCCCCTGTGCCGATTGTTGTGTAGCCAATCCCACAAGCGCGTTCGCTCCCTCTGCTTGACGAGCCTTCATATAAAAGAACTGCGCGGTTTCAAGGTCGCCGTCCTTTTCAGCTACGTATCCGCGATTGTTCAGTGAGAACGCGCTGGTCGGATCAAGCGAGTAAGCCCGCAAAAAGTCATCTTTCGCGGCCACCCAGTCATTTTCATTGGCTTCAAACACGCCGCGTGTGTTGAGCATCGCGGCCTGCGTGTCGTTCCCGCCCATTTTCCGCATCCGGCGCTCGAGCCGCTTTGCGCTTTCCCCGGCAGCCTCGCTTACGGGCCGCCCGCGCCACGATGCATCCAGGGCCACCGCTACCGGCTCCTTGGAGTTCTGTGCGGCCGCAGCGGCATAATAGCGCAGGGCGCCATTGAAGTCGCCGATCGCCTCCGATGCCACGCCGAGATTGTTGAGCGTAAACGGATTCTGCGGATCCAGGCGAAGCGTGTCCTTCAAGAGCCTCACCGCATCGAATCCGCGGTTTTGCGAGAGCAACTTCACCGCCGCCACATTCATGCGATTGATGCGCATGGGAGTGTCCTGCAGGCCTTGCACAGCGGCCAGCATCGGTTTCCCTTTGAGTTCTTTCTGGCTGCTGATGTCAATGTCCGCGTTCGAACCTTGCTCAAGAGCGAGGCGATAAAACTTCTGAGCGCGATCCAGTTCGCCTTGCATCTCGGAGATGTAGCCGAGATTGTTCAGCGTGAAGGGGTCGCCCGGATCATACAGGTACGCCTTCATGAAAAAGCCTTCAGCCTTGTCGTACTGATGATGTTGAATCGCTTCAACACCATCGCGATTGAGTCGCTGTACCGGGCTCAGCCGGCTGCGCAGCGGAATGGTCAGCTTCAGCTTCGGATCTTGCGCGCCGGCAACCAGACTTCCCGCGATCACGACCAATGCAACGATAGCCAATGTCTTGATTGAAGTGCTCATGCAGCCGCCACTTAACCTTCCCGCACAAGTGTGGATGCGCCGCGTTCACCGGGCATCTTGATGTGTGTTTAGATGCGCGTTCCACAGGGGTGTTGCTCTGGCGAAAACCGGTTGCCCAGGCCACCGAATCCTTTTTGTTCACATCAGACAGAACTGTGGCGTCCCTGCGCTGCGATGGTGTGTGCTCATGAAACGACTCCAAGTTGTTTTGATTGTTTCCGGTGTAGCACTTGCTCAACTCTCGGCAACGTGCCTGCGAGGGCAGCAGGTTCCCATTCCGAAGCCGCCCATCAAGTCAGATCTTGCGGGCAGCGCGATGCCTTCACTGCCGGCGGTCCCGCGCAAAGAGAGCACGGTGCTTGGTGGAGAAATCAAGAACGTTGATCCAATCCGAGACGAGTTCGTTCTCAAAATCCCCGACGAGCACCCCCTGAAGATTTTCTATGACGCCCGAACCCAGATTTATCGCGACGGAAAGAAGATTTCTTTGCGCGATTTGGCGCCGGTAGGAAGAGCCTCGGTTCAAACATTGCTGGATGGATCGCAGGTATTCGCAGTCAGCATTCACATCTTGTCGCAGGTGCCGGAAGGTGAGTGCGAAGGGCGCGTGGTTGCGTACGATCCCGGGTCGGGCGCCCTGGTCATTCGCTCTCCGCTTTCACCGACTCCAGTCAAGCTGATCGTCGCCAGCAACACGCCGGTGGCCCGCGCCGGCCAGAGTTCCTTCAAATCCAGCAATGCCGGCGTGTCTGACCTGGTTTCCGGCACGCTCATCTCGGCGCGGTTCAAGGCGGACAGCTATGGGCGCAGCGTGGCTGACAGCATTTCGATTCTCGCAGTGCCTGGATCGGGCTTTGTTTTTGGAGGCAGAATCGCAGATCTCGATGTACATGCCGGAATGATGACGATCACGAATGAGCAAGACGGCAGGAATTATCAGGTGTCTTTCAATCCTGCGCTTGTTGCGGAACCGCAGAATCTGCGCATTGGCGATCAAATCAGCGTGACTGCGAATTTTGACGGCGCCCGATACGTGGCGACAGCGGTTTCACCTCACTGAGTGCCTGTTCGGCCCCGGCAATACTCGAGGCCGCCCTGGTGCAGGTCCACATAGTCGGCTTCACGGGAAAAAGTTGAAACCGTTGTCGTTGTGCTTCATCCAAGAGGGGAGTCATGACCACCACGACGGCTGCTTCTCACTCTCTTCGCACATTGGGCAATTCTGATCTTCAAATCACCGCAATTGGCTTCGGTGCATGGGCCATTGGCGGAGGTAACTGGGAGTTCGCTTGGGGCCCCCAGGATGACAACGAATCGATAGCCGCCATTCATCGCGCTCTCGATCTGGGTGTCAACTGGATCGATACAGCCGCGATCTACGGGCTGGGCCACTCAGAAGAAATCGTCGGTCGCGCCATCAGAACCTCCAGCAAGACGCCGCTCATCTTCACCAAGTGCTCCATGCGATGGAAACAGGACCGCTCCATTTACCGCTCGTTGAAAGCAGGTTCGCTCCAGGAGGAACTCGAGAATTCGCTCCGGCGCTTAGGCGTGGAGACGATCGACCTCTACCAGATTCACTGGCCCGACCCGGCAGACGAGATCGAGGAAGGCTGGGAGACGCTGGCCCGATTCAAGGCGGAGGGCAAGGTGCGCTGGATTGGCGTCTCCAACTTCTCCGTCGAGCAGATGGAACGCGTACAGAAGATCTCCCCAATCACGAGCCTGCAGCCTCCCTATTCCATGCTGCGGCGCGCCATCGAGAAAGAGATCCTGCCCTATGCGAAAGGGAAGGGAATTGGCGTGATCAACTATTCACCCATGCTATCCGGCTTGCTGACTGGCAAAATGACGGCAGAGCGCATTGCGGCATTTCCCAAGGATGATTGGCGGCGGCGGAACGTGGAGTTCGCGGAGCCTCGACTGAGCCGCAATATGCGTCTGGTCGAGCTGCTTCGCTCGATCGGCAGCGGCCACAACGTGACGCCCGGCGTTGTAGCAGTGGCGTGGACACTGCACAATCCCGCGATCACTGCGGCGATTGTGGGCGGCCGCAGCGCAGCCCAGGTTGCGGAGTCAGCGGCGGCCCTGGAATTTCGACTGAGTGAGGACGAGTACGCACGGATCAATCAGTTCCTGACCGACAACGCAGCCTGATCGTTGCGCGTAATTGCCAATGAAAAACCCCGGCCTCGACCGGGGTTTCTCGTTGAAGAGAGTTTGAAGAGCGAAGTTACATCGCTGCGACGAAATCGGGCAGGATGACTGCTGCATTGTCCTGCAGCAGCTGCGTCATGCGGGCCGCCATCCCGGTGTACATCGATGCGGCGCGGAATGCATTGACGCGGACTCCTTCGCTCGCCTGGGTGAATGCGTATTGGCCCAGAGCCATCAGCACGCAAACTCGAATCTGCATTGCGTCGCTGCGAAGAGTGGCTAGCAGTTCCTTATCCACCGTGCCGCAGCTCCTGGATGCAAAGTCGGCCATCTCGAGCATCACCTTGGCATTCTGGTACATCACCCAGAGACCACGGGGCCCTTCCATACGCCGCCACGCATCCTCTGGAGAAGCGTTCAACCCTTCTTTCCACAGAAAGTGATCGCTCAGTTCCCGCGCGCTCCAATCAGGACGGAGACGCAGGAGGAGCGACTCCCATGACTGGGTGCTCCGACGGCGAACACTAGCTCTCCAGCGACCAAGGTAAACAGCCACAGCCGCAATTGCAGCAACTTGTAGCAGAGGAAGAATCATATAGCCCTCAGACCGGCTTCTTCATTCCTTTGGTTACCACCAGGTAATTGCCCGGTCAGCCCTCACTGTTTCCTACTACTTGTAACAGAAAACAGTACTTCTGTGGACTAGAATCCGACATTTGCCCCTGGTTGACATCATCAAGTGGTACCCACACTTCGGTACACATAAGTAACTTACAGTAACGTCGTCCTGACGTCAATGATACTTTACGGGCAAGCATCAGAAAGCCGCAACATCCTCATCTTCTTTGAGATGCGGCATCACGATCGGCGAATCCCCGCGCGAATTTCCACAGAGATGGGACAATCTAGCGCTTCAGGCTCGATTTGAGGTCTTCTTTTGTAGAACGCTCCAGCGCCACACGGTCTGCCCGCGCTACACCTGCCACAGCGAGCAGCATGTTCTGCATCTGCGGGGTGAACTCCCGACGCTCGGCCTGCTTCTGCACAAAGCTGAATGCCCAATAGAGAAGGGTGCACAAATAACTGCCGATCACAAATCGATAAAGATAACGATACTGACTGACGCTTGATTGATGCGTGGTCAGCATGGTCGCAACCAGGCTCACCAGCGAGTAGAAACCGAGCCCCGAAGCCACTTGCAATTCTCGATCACGAAGACTGAGTGACAAGAACTGGCTGCAGGCAGCCAGGGCAAGAAACAAAAGAATCCTGAGGATCGCCACCGTCTGTTGCACATGGCCGATCATGCGCCCCAGCGATGTGGAACCTGCCAGCCCCGGAACCGACGCGAATGGCCAGACCGCCACTCCTGCGCCAAGGATGAGCAGACCGATCATGACAAAGCCGTAGCGAGGCAAAGAATCGCGGATAGGGCGCAGAACCGACCAAACCAGCTCGACCATCACTCCGAACAGCAACACGGAGTCAACGATCATGCTGGTGAGATAGGTCAGCGAATTGTACGCTGAAGGAAAGAACTGCAGGCTGATGAACCCGGCGAGATTGTTCAGAAGGTCCCAGGCGCAGTAGATGCAGAACATGGGTAAGAGCCGCCAAATACGCCTATAAACAAGCAGCCCTATTACTACCGCTTCTGTCAAAATCCCAGCTAGCCAGAGCGAGTTGTCCGGACCCATCATCGACATCCTGTCTAAAACAAAATGATGCGATGCGATGAGTGTAGCAGCAATTCTTTCCGAGGTTATCGGCAAAAACTATTTATACCGTCACATTACCCGGGATCGGGAGCGGTCCCATCGGGATGGCAGCAATGTTACCCGGGATCGGAAGCGGTCCCATCGGGATGGCGGCAATCTTGCCCGGAATCGGAAGCGGTCCCATCGGGATGGCGGCAATCTGACCGGGGATCGGGAGCGGTCCCATCGGGATGGCGGCAATCTTACCCGGAATCGGGAGCGGTCCCATCGGGATCGCGCTCGCCGTGGTGGCAAAGCCGAGAATCGCACTGAAAACAATAGCCGAAACCTTCATATTTGGGCCCATGAGGTTTACTCCTTGCATAAGGAAGAATGAATATGCAGAGCAAGACTACCCCAAAAGGTGCAACAACGCTACAACAAAAGTACTGTCAAGCAAATTTTTTTTCAGGCGAGGCAACCAATTCGACTTTCGGGGCGCAAATCGTCGATTTTCTGCGGTTTCTGGTGATCCAAATCACACCAAATTGGTTGCGGAGTGAGCTGGGGCGCGCCCTCTTATCCCACTCCGAGTTGCTCCCCATTCGCACCCCTGTCTGCTTGTGAATCGGTTACCGGGTTAGCTGTTCCAACCGGTCATCGCCCTGGATCGAGGAATGCTCCGTCGCTGGTCCGGGCTATCTTGGAACTGGCGGACTTCTCGGGAGGGATATTCGAGTGATTTTCGAGTACCGCAAGGCGTTCAATCAGGGGTTTTCCGCAGAGAAATACGCGCGTCTGCTCGATTGGCTGGAGGTCGCGACGGGAGCCCGAGTGGAATTTCGGGTTGCGGAAACGCCTGTCTTCTTGCCCGAAGCGCTTCTAAACGAGATGGCCCAGGAGGGCGCGAAGCTCACAGCAAGCCTGATTTCTGATGAAGACTACTTATCCGCGGCGCGTCGAGCCATCCCCATTGGCTACAACGTGGCCGATCAGTCGGTTCATCCCCATTTCCTGACTGCCGACTTTGCCTTAGCGGCCGGGCAGGAAGGTGAGCTTGTTCCACGGCTTGTGGAAATTCAGGCATTTCCTTCGGTATTCGGATATCAGGCAGTCCTTTGTTCGGGATACCGTGAAATCTTCGGATTGTCAGAGCAACTAGGGACTTTCCTGGGCGGGATAAGCGAGCCGGAGTACTGGGATCTGCTGGCGAAAACGGTTCTCGGGGGCTACGAACCCGAAAACGTGGTCCTGACCGAAGTCGATCCGCTCCGCCAGAAAACGGTGCCGGATTTCAACGTGACAGCGCGCCGGCTGGGCATCGCCGTCGTCGATATCACGACCCTTAAGCCGCATGGCAACCGGCTTTTCTACTCCCGCGACGGTCGTCTGGTTCCAATCCACCGCATTTACAATCGCGCGATCGCCGACGAGCTCATTGCCCGCAACATTCAGCTTCCGTTCGACCTCGGGAGGTCCTGGGATCTGGAATGGGCGGGGCACCCCAACTGGTATTTCCTCATCAGTAAATTCTCCATACCCTGGCTCTCGAGATCTTCCCAGCCCCATCCAGTCGTGCCCCCGGCCGTGTTTCTGGATGACTTTCTCGAAGGAGGGGGCAGGCTGAAGCTCGCTGAAGCCGGTGTGCTGCTGCCAAGGGAGGAAGGTGCGGCCACCGTCTACGATCAGCTGCTTCTCAAGCCGCTCTTCTCATTCGCCGGAAAAGGAATTCAATTCGAGCCGTCCCGGGCGCAAATGCTGGCCATTCCCAGGGAGCAACGGGGCAGCTACCTGCTCCAGCAGCGCATGCACTTTGTTCCGACGATCGAGACGCCCGAAGGCCTGACTCAGGCGGAAATCCGCATTCTCTACGTGTGGCCCGACTCCGGCTCCCTCACCCCGGTTCTTTCCCTGGTACGGCTGGGACGCGGAAAAATGATGGGTGTCGATCACAACAAGGACCTGGCTTGGGTCGGCGGTTCGGCGGCATTTTTCCCTGTGCAAAAAGCTGAATCGACATGAGCGCAAAATAGGCTGGGAGGGGTTTCCTATCCCGATGTAACCAAGACGATTACCGGGGACAAACTTTCGTGCCCTAGTTTCAATTGAAAAAGTCCGTTACATTTACGTGTGAGTCCCGGGAAAGGCAGAATGGAATTGGCTATGGACACATCAAAGCCGGGTTTGCCGAATAAGCACCGTCAACCGCGAAGGGGAGTTCCTCGCAAGGAAGTCCGCTGTGCGGTTCGTTTTCCTCTCTCGCTTCCGTTAGTGGTATCCGCGGGTCACGAAGAGCAGCCTGCGCAAACGAGAAATGTTTCGGCAAGCGGCGTGCTGTTTGAAGTGCACGACCCGTTGAAAGTTGGGCAGGGCATCGATTTCTCCCTGCGCATGCCGGGCGATGTGTTGGGCGCGCCGCGCGACGTTCTGGTTTGCTGTAACGGTCGTGTGGTACGCTGCTCCCTAAACCAAGGTCAATATCAAGCTGCAGCTACGATCGATGACTATCGGTTTGTGGAGCAGTAGCCTCACGCGATCGGCAGTTTTCACCTTATATGGATCTCGTCGAAGAAAGTTCTAATGGCGAAGTACTTGACGGACCGGTCAGGCCGGGGACCATTCGCATCATCCTGGCGGATTCGCAAGCGATCTATCGCGTAGGCATCCGTAAAATCTTCGCCCTGGAAGACGACCTCCGCGTCGTGGCCCAGGCGGATTCGCTCGAGAACCTTTACGCGGCTGTAGAACGCTACCCCACTGACATTGTCCTTCTCGAAGGCAGTCTTCTGGCCGGCACCAGCAACGCGATTCCCGAATTGCTGCGGCGCTCGCCCGAGGTCCGGCTCATCGTCCAGGCTGTGGCGACCGAGGAGAGTCAGACCGTTGAGCTCTATCGGCGCGGGGTGCGCGGCATCATCTCGCGTTCCATTTCGCCTGACTTGCTGGTGCGCTGCGTGCGTCGCATCGCCGCGGGTGAAACCTGGATCGACAATCAATCCGTGAATTGGGTGATCGATGCGTACCGGTCCCAGGCCGCTGCGCTCGTCAGTCCGCGCAACCAGCCCCGGCTGTCCCCCAAAGAGATGGCGATCATCACTTGCATCACGCAAGGCAAGCGCAACAAGGAAATCGCCTTCCAGCTGGGAACCACGGAGCAGGTCATCAAGAACTACCTGCGCAAGATTTACGACAAGCTCGGCGTCTCAGACCGGCTTGAGCTGGCGCTCTATTGCCTGCACAACAAGATCATCCAGGCCGATGTGGACGAAGAGACCATCGCCAAAAAGATCGTCAGCCGCTAGCGCCCTCACCCCCCAATTGCATCTTCGAACGTCGCGGATTTTCCGCGTCTTCACTCATGCGCCGTGCGGCGATCTAGCTCTCGCAACCTTTTTCGCTGCCATCGCAGGTGGGTGGCCGGCGCCCGTCTCCGCAATTCTGCCGTGCCAATTCGAGCAGCTCGGTCAACTGCGCGACCTGCTTTTCATCCAACTGGTGCAGCAATTCTTTTGGAGCCTCCTGGATCACCGGGTCCATTTGCCTCAACAGCTCCAATCCCGCATCGGAGATGTGCGTCCACAAAACGCGCCTGTCGTGACGGTCGCGCTGCTGGCGGACAAGCTTGCGCGCCCTCAATCGAGCCAGCAGCCGCGTAATGTCGGGATCGGCCGTGATCATTCGTTTCCCGATTTCCGAGCAGGTCAGTCCATCCGGAAGCGCGCCGCGGAGGATCCTGAGCACGTTGTATTGCGTCGACGAAATCCCCCATTCCCGTGTTTTCAGGTGAAATTCACGCTGAATGCAATCGGCTGTGCGGAACAAATTCAAGAGCGCTTCTTCTTCCGCACTCGTGAACGGCCGTTCCTGCTTGATTTCGTGGCGTAGCCCTGACATTCTCTGTCCCTGATGGTTCGATGCCGCGTCGAGACCTTCGAGGCCTGGTGCAGCTTGCCACCGGCAGTCGAGAGCGGGCGCGGTTTTATGCGGAAGATGAGCTCCCGCCTTCAATTGTGACGCAATCCGCAAGGTATTCGTTGCAACAAATATTTGCTCCAAAGGAAAGGCCGCCCAATCGTTCGGGCGGCCTTTGGTCCTGCCGGGGCGCCGAGGCATTCAGCGGCCGGCCAGGGAGAATCCCGCAGTTACGGAACGCTCACGCTCGCGTAATTCGATGGAGTGCTTTCCATTCCGCTCTTATCCACGCTTGTGACGTAGTACTCGTAGTTCACGGAAGACTGCGCGGTGGTGTCGCTGTACGCCGTGGTTGCATTCAGCGCGGAGTTCAGCCGCTCGTAGGAGTTGCTTCCACTGACCGCGCGGTACACGTTGTATCCAGCGATCGGATCGGACCCGCCCGGAGCGCTCCAACCGAGATTTATTTCGTGGGGAAGGCCGGTCCCGCTGAGACTGATCACCGTTTTGCTTCCGCCCGATGCATTGCTCGTGATGGTCAAACTCCCGCTTGCCGAGCCTGCGCTCGCCGGATCAAACTGCACATAGAGAGATGCGGACTGACCCGCGTTCAGCGTGAGCGGAAATGTTTGGCCGGATACTGAGAAGCCTGCGCCAGAGATGCTTGCTGCGCTGACGGTTACGGCGGATGCCCCCGTCGATTTCAGTGTCAAGGTTTGCGTTGCCGGCGTATTGATCACCACGCTGCCGAAGGAAATGCTCGTTGCATTGACTGAGAGGATCGCCGTCGCAACGGAGAGTTGAACTGCGAACGTCTCCGTAATCCCACCGGAACTGGCTGTGAGGGTAGCGGTCTGCGCCGAAGTCACCGCTGACACTGTCGCGTTGAATGAAGCGCTGCTGGTGCCGGACGGCACGGTCACAGACGCGGGCACGGCGACCGCCGAATCGTTGCTGCTGAGGTTCACCGCCAGGCCGCCGCTGCCGGCCGCCGCATTCAGAATCACGGTGCAGGCATCCGTTCCCGCACCGGCGAACGACGACGTCGAGCAGGAAAGGCCGCTCAGCACGCCGGACGCCGCAACGCCGTTGCCGCTCATGTTCACTGTGATATTGCCGGCAGACGAATTGCTGGCGATGGTCAAAACTCCGGTGTACTGGCCCGTGCCCTGCGCATAGAAGTGCAGGGTGAGGGTCGCGCTCTGGCCGGGATTCAGCATCAATGGTGTCGCGATTCCCGATGCGGTGAAAAGCGAACCGCTGATGGAGAGACTCGATATCGTAACCGCAGACCTCCCGCTGGCCGATAGCGTGATCGACTGGATCGCCGTCTGCCCTGAAACCACATTGCCGAAGTTCACGGTTTTAGAACTTACGCTAAGCGTGGCGACGGGTTTTTTGGCGAACGCCGGCCTGATACCGGCAAAGAAGGCGCAGAGAGACAGCAGGAAAACCAGTCTGCCGATTCGCTTGGTTGTGAGGGAGTTGGATGCGGAACGCAGAATGAGACCGGAGTTAGATGGGCCCAAACGATCACCTCAGAAAGCCGAATTGCACCGATGGCTCCCTGGGCTTGCAGTTCCCCGAACTGCGGACTCACGAACGCGCTTTGATGCTGGCTTACATCCGCAGAATCATCCCAAGACCCGCTCGCTCACTGTGACTGATATCACTAAAGTGCGGTCTGTTTATTACCTTAGTGCTAAGTTGAAACTATCTGACTGGATTGAGTTAATCGAAGTTTGTGTTGGCCATTCTTGAGGTTAGATGCGAATCACGTCGGGCGATGGTGGATTTTAGTAACTCGGCGTTGAGTTACCACTCCAAACAGCAGTTTGCGCCGGCATCTGCAACATCTTGGGTGATGAATTCATCGCAGCCAATTGGAGCGAAGTGCTCCAAGTCGCAATTCGACCGTCTGCTATGCTCCCGATGATGCGCCTCGTCCCAGATTTCAAAAGCCTGACACCGCCGCAACGACACGCATTCATCGCTTCGTTTCTGGGCTGGACACTCGACAGCCTGGATTTCTTCTTGCTGATCTTCTGCGTCAAGGCCATGGCGACAGAATTCAGAACACAGCCATCGGTCATTCTTGAAGCCGTATTTCTTACACAGGCATTTCGCCCCGTCGGCGCACTGGTTTTCGGAGTGCTCGCCGATCGCTACGGCCGGCGGCCAATCCTGATTTTCAATATCCTCAGCTTCTCCATCATCGAGTTCGCCTGCGCCTTTGCGCCGACCCTCAGCGTGCTTCTCGTTCTGCGGGCATTGTTTGGGATCGCGATGGGTGGCGAATGGGGCGTCGGTGCTGCCTTGACGTTCGAGACGCTGCCGAAAGAAGGCCGGGGCGCGTTCTCGGGCATCCTGCAGGAGGGCTACGCGGTCGGATCCATCGTTGCCTCGGCGCTCTTCGGCCTTTTCTTTCACTCCATCGGCTGGCGCGGTCTATTCATTCTCGGGGCCAGCCCAGCTTTGCTCGTACTGTACGTGCAGACTCGGGTGGAAGAATCGCCGGTCTGGCTGGCCGGGGCAGAGGCGCGCGCCGCTCGCCGCGCAGGTCCGATGATTCCCGCGCAGCTCAAAGAGTTTCTTCCGAGGTTTCTCTTCCTTGTCGTATTGATGACCGCGTTCATGAGTTTCTCCCACGGCACCCAGGATGTGTATCCCACGTTTCTGACAGTCCAGATCAAGCTCTCCGCGGCAACTGTGGGGATGATCGGCGTGCTCTATGGGCTCGGATCGATCGTTGGCGGTTTCGTCTTCGGACAGCTTTCTGAGCATTGGGGCCGCAAGCGGGCGATCGTGGCCGCCGCCTTGCTTTCGTTACCGGTGATCCCGCTCTGGGCCTATGGGCACACAGCCGTTGCATTGGGAACAGGCGCGGTCCTGATGCAATTCATGGTGCAGGGCGCATGGGGAGTTGTGCCGGCATACCTCACTGAGCTTTCGCCGGGACCGGTGCGGGCGACGGCTCCGGGGCTGGCCTATCAGCTGGGCGGGCTCATCACCTCATGGAACGGTGTTCTGCAGGCCAAAGTGGCCGAGTGGTGGGGCACCTATCCACCAGTCTTAGCCATCACCGTCGTGGTGGTAGCGTTGGCTCTGGCGTTGCTGGCGATGCTGGGTCACGAAGCAAGAGGCGCGGAGATGACTGCCTAGGGGCGCCTCTAAGCTATCCTCGTTCTTATTCGACGAAACTCACAGACGCATTCAGCAAAACTTCAGGTTGGCGCGCGTATGCTTCTTCTGCATTACCTGCCGGCCGTTGCCTACCCCAACTCTGAATTGGAGATGCACCATGAAATGGAAGACCCTGGCTGCTCTGCTTACAGTTGCGCTTTTTGCTGTTTGCCTCGGCCGCGCGCAGGAATCCGGTCCCTACAAAGTGCTCAAGATCCAGCTTGTCGGGGGCGACGGCGGATTCGACTACGTGACCGCGGATCCGGATGGCCGCAACCTCTACGTGGCACGCTCCGGCCCTGCCGGGCACATTGGTGTTTTCAATCTCGACACGCTGGCCCAGGAAGGCGATATTCCCGGCACCAGCGCGCATGGAGGCGCGGTCGACACGGAGACGGGACATGGTTTCGCGACGTCCAGTCCTGTAACCATGTTCGATGCCAAGACCTTTGCAATCCTCAAGAAGATCGATGTGCAGGGCCACCCGGACGGCTACCTGAACGACTCCGTGAATCACCGCTTCTACGTGCTCAGCCATGCTGAGCCGAACATCACAGTGCTCGACGATAAAGACGGCTCGATTCTCGGAACGATCGACATCGGGGGCGCACCCGAGCAGGCCGCGGCCGATGGACACGGCAAGATCTACGTTGACATCGAAGACAAATCCGCGATTGCTGTCATCGATGCCAATGCAATGAAGATGGTGGGCAAATACGACCTCTCGAGCAAGGGAGGCGGTTGCGCCGGTCTCGCGCTCGATGCGAAAAACAATATTCTCTTCGCCGCCTGCCGCGACAAGAACAACATGGTCATCCTTTCGGCGACCGATGGGCACATCATCACCGATTTGCCGATCGGGGTCGGATGCGATGGTGCAACCTTCAAGCCCGACACGTTGGAAGCGTTCAGCTCGCAGGGCGACGGAACGCTCACGGTGATCAAGGAAGACTCGCCGGCCAGCTTTCATGTGGAGCAAACCGTGCCTACGCCCGCTCGTGCGAAAACGCTCACGCTCGACCCGAAGACCGGCAATCTTTACCTGATCACGGCTGAATACGGTCCGACGCCGGCTGCACCTGCTCAGCCGCCTCCGCCGGGCGCGCCTGCCTGGATGCGCGGGCCGCGGCCGCCGATGATTCCGGGCTCATTCCAGATTCTCGTGGTTGGAAAATGATCCGTTCGCCGGCTCTCCGGCAAATCCGGAGACTTACTCGCGCCCGTAGTGAGCCGTGAGTTCGCCGCGTGCCAGGACGTGGTTCTTGATCGCCTTGTCCACCTGTTTTTTCGACGCCCCGACGGGAAGATCGAGCGTGGTATCCAGCGCATACAGAGTGAACACGTAGCGATGATCGGAGTGGTGCGGTGGACACGGGCCACCGTACCCGGTCCGGTCAAAATCGTTCTCTCCCTGGCGTGACCCATCGGCAAGCTGATCCTTTTCCGGCACTCCGGGAGAGAGCGAACGGCTGCTCGCCGGCAGATTGAACAGGATCCAGTGCGTAAACGTGCCCGAGGGAGCGTCGGGGTCGGTCACAATCAGCGCCAGGCTCTCTGTCCCCGGCGGAGGATCGGACCAGGACAGCTGCGGAGAAATGTTTGCGCCGTCACAGGTGTAGGCCAGCGGGATTTGGCCACTTTGCAGGTTGGAACTCGTCAACTCCATCTTGGACTCCGAGGCGGTCACTACCGACCCTTTGCTGTGACAACCGGCAAGGGCAACGATGAAGACCACGATCCATGTCAGCCCAAGGCGCTTCTGTCTGGTGCGAACCATGTCTAGTTCCGGTGCCTGAATTGGTTCGGCACCGATCAGCATGCGCCGTCCCATCGCTTGGATTCGGAAATTGGAGCTCGAGTTACCACACCATTGTGAAGGCCCATTCGTGCTGCGGCCCGGAAGGTCCTGCCGGTTCCCGGGAGCCGAGCCAGCGCTGGGTCCTGCCCGATCGATGCCCAGGCTCCTCCGAAACGAAGGCTGCCTGCCCGCGTCTAACCTCCGGCCTTTCAAGGAGCTCCGGTGCTAATGGTAATGGTCCACCCATGGAAATTTGCACACGAGTAACAATGCTTGATGCACAATCAAGCGAGGGAGATTTGCGTTTTGCCTCGGATTCACTTTCAACTGCAACTGGCCGAACTGAAGGACAAGCTGCTCGCCATGGCCGCACTGGCGCAGCAGTCCGTTGAGTCGGCGATCGATGCCTATCTGCTGCGCGACAAGGGGCTGTGCAAATACGTCAAGCAGAATGAAACAGCCATCAATACCGCCCAGCGCGAGCTCGACGAAATGGCATATGAACTCCTCGCCAAAGAGCAGCCCATGGCCATCGATCTCCGCTTCATTCTTGCGGTGATCAAGATCAATGGCGATTTGGAGCGCATCGGTGACCAGTCCATGACCGTCTCGCGCCGCACTCGCGACACTCTGCAACTCGAGCCGGTGGATTTGCCGGTGGACTTCGCGGCCATGGGCGAGTTTGCCGGCCGCATGATTCGCAGCGCAATCCAGGCGCTGCTCGAAGGCGATGCCCGCCTGGCTGATACGGTTCGCGAGATGGACGACGAGATCGACCGCATGAATCGCCGCGCGCACGCCGATCTTCTCAAGCTCATCCAGGATAAGCCGCAATACACGCAACAGGCGATGAACGGCCTGATGGTATCGCGTAGCCTCGAGCGCATTGCCGACCATGCCTCCAGCATCGCCGCCGATGTCATCTTTTGGGTACGCGGTGCGGATGTCCGGCACCAGCTCAGCCTGTCAATGGATTAACCGTGTAGCGGGTAAAGACGGCCGCCCCTGGCGCGACCGTCTTTCATTTTGTGCGGAGATGCGGACCCGCTCAGCGCGTCGACTCGAACAGGAACCAGGCGCGGCGCTCCGCCTCATCGATCCAGTTTTCAATCAGGCTGGTGGTTGCATAGTCATTGGCCTTGGACGCGACTTCATGGGCGGCGCGAAGGCTATCAACCAGCGCGCGATTATCGGAGTGCAGCTCCACCAGCATGTCGCGAGCCGCCACAAACTCCTGGTCGTTGTCTGAGAGGCGCTGCAGCTTGGAAATGTGCCCGATGGAACGCAGCGTGGTGCCGCCGATTTTACGCACCCGTTCCGCGATGTCGTCGCTGATGGCAAAAATCTGGTCGGCTTGCTCATCGAGCAGAAGGTGATAATCGCGGAAATGCGCGCCGCTCATGTGCCAATGGAAGTTCTTGGTCTTCAGGTAGAGCGCGAACACATCGGCCAGAAGAGCGTTCAACACACTGCTCAGGTTTTTCACGTCCTCGGCTGAAAATCCGTCGCGAACGTTGATCCGATCCGCTCCTCTCGCGTCGTCCTGCGTATGGTTCTTGGCCGTTCTCGCATCAGGATGGGTATGTGAAGGCATCGACAGCTCCTTGGGCGGAGAGGATCCGCTTGCGCTCCGCGGACAGACCGGTCCTCAATCGCCATATAGCGGATTGGATGCGTCCTCACTGGATCGGTTCTGTTAACTTTCTGTGCAAAACACCAGGGGCGCCGATCCGGGTTGGGAAGGGCGCCCCTGGCTCTGCTTAGGGAGTGCTAGGCGGAGGGATGATTTGCATAGTGGAGCAGCACGGCGACGGCACAGCTCGTCAGCCGCGTTTCAGCTGAATCGGCGCGGCTGGTCAGGATCACTGGAACCTTGGCTCCCAGCACGATCCCGGCGAGTTGCGCGCCGCCCAGATATTCGAGCTGCTTGGCGAGCATGTTGCCGCTTTCGAGATCCGGGACTACCAGAATGTCGGCCTGGCCTGTAACAGGCGAATCAAGATGCTTGATCTTGGCAGCCTTCGTGCTCACCGCTGTGTCGAAGGCGAGTGGGCCATCGAGAATGCCGCCTGTGATCTGGCCGCGATCCGCCATCTTGCAGAGAGCCGCTGCCTCCATCGTCGAAGGAATCTTGGGATTGACCGTCTCGACAGCTGAGAGCAGCGCCACCTTCGGTTCCGGAATGCCGAGCGCATGCGCCAGTTCGATCGCGTTCTGCACAATGTGAATCTTGTCTTCAAATTCCGGTTTGATGTTGATGGCCGCGTCTGTAATCAGCAGCGTGCGCGCATACGCCGGCGTATCCATGACGAAGACATGGCTGATGCGCCGGGAAGTACGCAGTCCGGTATCCCGCTGCATGGCGGCCTTCATCAGCTCGTCGGTGTGCAGGCTGCCCTTCATCATGGCCTGCGCATTGCCGCTGCGGCACATGCTCACGCTGAGTTCGGCGGCCCTGCATTCCGTGTCCGCGTCGAGTATCGGATAGGCACTGATATCGACGCCGATCTTCGCAGCCAGCGCCTTCATGGCGGCCTCATCGCCGATCAGGGTCGGCTGGATCAAACCTGCCGTCGCCGCTTCAACGGCGCCCTTCAGTGCCACATCCGACAGCGGCCAGCAGACCGCCGTGGTGATCGCATCGAGAGACTTGCAGCGCTCAAGAAATTGATGAAACACGTGATAATCGGCTGGGTGACTCACCAGCGGGTCAACGGTTACCGACTCGGCAATGGGGGCAAGATCGCTCATTCGCTCGCTTTCTTCGGGCCGGAGCCAGGGAGCGGTTCCGGCCTTACGAGTTCATTCTCACCCGGGCCCCGCCTTGCACCTGTGCGGAAGGTCACACCATGACGCGAGGTCCCTTATTACGGTACTGCCCTCCGCGCAAATCTTTGCAATCGAGGGATCTGCCTACTACTTGATCCCGACCACCATCGAGTCCGGCCCAACCAGGTGCTCCACCCGCGTTTCGCTGAAACCGGCTTCCTTCATCCAGCTCATGCAATCGGCCCCCGTGTAGTCGAATCCTCCCGGCGTCTCGATCAGCATATTCAGGCTCATTAGGAGGCCGAAGGAGTTCTTCGAGCGATCGTCGTCAATGATGCAGTCGTAGGCGATGAATGCGCCTCCGTCGGGAATCGCTTCGTACGCCTTGCGGATGAGTATCTTCTTTTCGTCGAGATTCCAGTCGTGCAGAATGTGGCCCATCATGATCACGTCAGCCTTGGGCAGCGGATCATGGAAGAAGTTGCCCGGCGTGAAGTGCACCCGTGATGACAGGTCGTGAGCCTCTACATGCTCCTCGAAGATCGGCGCAACTTCCGGCAGATCGAATCCGACTCCGGACAGATGAGGGTTCTGGAGCGCCACCTGCACGATCAGATCCCCCTGCGCTGTTCCGCAATCGGCTGCGGACCTGTAGCGGGACCACGGGAACTGGGATGCAATCGCCAGATTCGCGCCCCGGCTGATGCCGGTCATCGCCCGCAGAAAGTATTTCAGGCGTTCGGGATCGGCATAGAGTGCGGCGAAAACATCGGATTCGCCATGCGCGACTTCATTTTGCGGCTTGCCCGTACGAAGGCCGGTCGTCAGGTTGTTCCAGTGTCCGAAGAGCCTGCGATTCGCCATTTCCAGCATGCCGCCGACGTATGATGGCTTGTGCTTGTCCAGAAATAAATCCGTCGAAGGCGTGTTGGAGTAGCGTCCATCCTCTCGCGCGAGGAATCCCATCGCCACCAGCGCATCGAGAAAGTCCCGTGCGGAACGCGGATGCAGGCCCAGGCGCCCGGTCAGCGACGCAAGGCTCTCCGGTCCCTTGGCCAACTCGGTGAAGACCTCAATCTCCACCGCGCTGAGCAGTGTCTTCGAAGCCCAGAAGGCCAGACCGGTTTGCAAGATCGCTTCGGGGCTCGGTGCGGATGCATTCATGGATTCTCATTCCTCTTGGGGGCAGTGATGCGCGTGCGGGAGTTCTGCCATCGCCCGCACCTTCGCTGCGCGCGGAGAAGTTCAGTAGCAAGTGAGTCAAACGGAGTGTACTTGATCGATCTCACCATGGGAAGGTGAATGTAGAAATGCCGTTGGCAGCGCGGAACCATGACCGCCGCGTTATTCTTCCACCGCGCGGGTCAAGCTGCTATGCTGCCAGCGGTTTCTGAAAATCGATTTACGCGGGAGTAAACCGATGTGGTTTTTGGGGATGGATGTCGGAACGGGCGGCACGCGGGTCGTGCTGCTGGATGCGGAAGGCAGACTGATCAGCGCCGCCTCGAGTGAGCACGCGCCCTTCCGCGCCGAGCATCCCGGCTGGGCCGAACAGGATCCCGAAGACTGGTGGCGCGCCGCACAAGACGCGATCCGATTCACCCTTGCTGCCGCTCCCGAACCGCATCAGAGCATCGCGGCCATCGGTCTCACCGGCCAGATGCACGGAGCCGTGCTACTCGATGAAAATGGGCAGGTCCTGCGACCCTCGCTCATCTGGTGCGACACCCGCACGCAACCCGAGTGCGATTGGCTGCACGAAAAAATCGGCTACGAGAAACTGATCGAGCTCACCTGCAATCCCGCTCTTCCCAATTTCACGCTGACCAAACTGCTGTGGGTCAAAAATCATCAGCCGGAGATTTTTGCGAAGACGCGGCACATCATGTGCCCCAAGGATTACGTGCGTTACCGCCTTACCGGTGAGTTTGCCATCGATGTACAGGAAGCTTCAGGAACGCTGCTTCTCGATGTGACGCATCGCCGCTGGTCGCAGGAAGTCGCCGAGGCTGCCGGAATTCCCGAGAGCTGGCTCCCCCGGGTCTACGAATCGCCTGAAGTCTGCGCGCGCATCAGCGAAACCGCGGCGAGCCTGACGGGATTGGCTGCGGGGACGAAGGTGGTTGCCGGCGCGGGCGATCAGGGAGCGGGCGCCGTCGGCATGGGCATCCTCCAGGCGGGTTCTGTTTCGGCCACCATCGGCACCTCCGGCGTTGTGTTTGCGGCAACCGCCAAGCCGACAAAAGATCCAAAGGGCCGCTTGCATACGTTCTGCCATGCCGTGCCGGGCGTCTGGCACGTAATGGGCGTGACGCAGGGTGCAGGGCTCAGCCTTCGCTGGCTCAGGGAGACATTTTTCGCGGGACAGGACTACAACGCGATGAGCGCAGAAGCAGCAAAGGTTCCGGCGGGAAGCGAAGGCCTCCTTTGGGCTCCGTATCTGCTGGGCGAGCGCACTCCGCATCTCGATCCCGATGTGCGCGCCGCATTCGCCGGTGTCTCCGTTCATCACACAGCCGCGCACTTCATCCGCGCCGTTCTCGAGGGAGTCGCGTATTCGCTCGAAGATACATTCACGCTCTTCGCGGAGCTTGGGATTCCCGTGACCGCGATCCGTCTCGGTGGCGGCGGCGCGCGCGGTCCATTGTGGCGGAAAATTCAGGCCGGCATCTACGGACAGCCCGTCGAGATTCTCACGGCCGAAGAAGGCGGTGCATTCGGCTCGGCTCTGCTGGCCGGAGTGGGCGTGAGCCACTGGGCCAATCTCGATGAAGCCTGCGGGCAAGCGATCGAAGTCGCAGAATGCATCCAGCCGGACGCGGCCGACGTGAGTGCTTACAAAAGCGGCTATGCGCAGTGGCGCAAACTGTACCCGGCACTGAAAACCTTGCGCTGAGCGATTGCGCAGCGCGTGACCGAACTCATCTTCTCGCAACCTGCCGTACGGGCTTTCCTACCCGTTTCGAGCGTTTCGGGCCAACCAGAGCGATAACGTGATCATTTTTGGTCGAAATGGCGATTTGCGCCTGTACACACCACGAGGGCATGAATTAGCCTTGCTGTCGAAATCGATTTGAAACGAGGGCTTTCATGCGTCTCCATCTTTCTATTGGCTCCCTGGTTCTTTTGTGCGCGGTTTCAGGCGCGATCGCACAGTCGGCATCCGCTCCAACCTGCGCGGATTTGCACCTGCTTCCGGCCCCGAGGGAATGTTCAGCGGTCGATGCAGTTCGCGTCGACGAAGCCGGCGTGCGCATCTTGGCCGAGCGCGACGCCGACGATGAGTTCGCCGCGAAAGATCTCGAGGAAGCGCTCAAGGATCGCGGCGTTCGCACCGGAGAGCACGAAACGGTGCTCCTCCGCTTGCTGCGTGCCGACACGGCGATTGGCAAGGAATTGATGGAGCACGCGCATCTCAAGTTCGATGAGCCGATGCACGACGAAGGCTACGTGATCGTGCCCGACGGCAAGCGCGGTCTGGCGGTGATCGGTGAAACGGCCGCGGGCGTCTTTTACGGCGCGCAGAGCGTGAAGCAGCTGTTTCGCGGCTCGGGCAAGGAACAGCAGTTGCTGGTTCCCACGATCCGCGACTGGCCGGCCATGCCGCATCGCGGTCTGAGCGACGACTGGTCGCGCGGACCGCTGCCCAACATGGATTTTCTGAAGCGCGAACTCCGCACCCTGGCGGCGTACAAGGTCAACATCTTTTCACCCTATTTTG
This sequence comes from Occallatibacter sp., assembly GCA_035308825.1. Taxonomy (GTDB): domain Bacteria; phylum Acidobacteriota; class Terriglobia; order Terriglobales; family Acidobacteriaceae; genus Telmatobacter. The sequence goes on from DATGFX010000073.1 coordinate 78,489, forward strand.
AGAACACCTTTGCTTATCCCGCTACGCCGCTGTTCGCGTTTCCCGGCGGGGCGATGACTGTGGACCAAGCGCGTGAGATGGTCGAATACGCCGCCAAATACCACATCACCATCATTCCCGAGCAGGAAGCGTTCGGCCATCTGCATCACGTGCTCGCATACGACATGTATTCATCGCTTGGCGAAACCGCGCACGGCTCGCTCCTGGCGCCGGGCGATCCCGGGACGCTGCCTCTCATTTCGCAATGGTTCGGCGAACTGGCCAAAGTGTTTCCCGGTCCCTACGCGCATATCGGAGCCGACGAGACCGACGAGCTGGGGATGGGGCGCACGCGCGACGAGGTCAAGCAGCAGGGGCTTGGCAAGGTCTATCTGGATTTCCTTTCGAAGATCCACGCCACGCTCCAGCCCTATCACAAGCAGTTGTTGTTCTGGGGCGACATTGCCGAGAACTCGCCGGAGTTGGTGGGCACGCTGCCCAAGGACATGATTGCGGTCTCATGGCACTACGACGCAAAGCCGGACTTCACCCAGAATCTTGAACCGTTCATCAAGTCGGGGCTCGAGACGTGGGTTGCGACCGGCGTGAACAACTGGAACCGCGTGTATCCCGACAACAACGAGGCCCTCGGCAACATTCGCGCCTTCGTGCGCGACGGCCAGAGGCTGGGCGCGAAGGGCGAGTTGAACACCGTCTGGAACGATGACGGCGAAGGCATCTTCGACGAGAACTGGTTTGGCGTCGTGTTTGGCGCGGCCGCGGCATGGCAGCCGGGTGAATCGTCGCAGGACAACTTCATCGCGTCGTACGGGCTCGCGTTCCACAACGAGCCCACGGGCAAGATCGACCAGGCGCAGCAGCAATTGATGGCCGCCCATGCGGCTTTCCGCAAGGCCGGACTCGAGGGCGCAGAGGATCACTACTTCTGGGTCGATCCGTTCTCCGCGGCCGGGCAGGAGGTCGCGGCCAAGCTGATGCCCGTGGCCCAGGAGATCCGCATGGATGCCGAGCAGGCGATCACGCTTCTTGCTCAGGCTCGCGCAGCGGCTGCGCAGGATGGACGCAAGCTGGACAACGAGGAAGCGCTCGATGCACTCGAACTGGGCGCTCGCCGCATCGACTTCATCGGCATGAAGTTCGAATTCGCCAATGATTGCGCCTCGCTCTATAGCCAGGCGCAGTCGCTGGTCGGCGACCAGAGCCAGTGGGATGAAGTCTCAGAGAAGCTGTACACCATTGGTTCGAACAATGGCCGCTTCGAAGATATTCGCGATGGCTACACGATGATCGGCCATCTCTATGACGACGCATGGCTCCGCGATAACCGTCCTTACTGGCTGGCCAATAACCAGGCCCGGTACGATCGGGTCGCGCAGTTGTGGGTTGGCCGCAGCAACGATTGGGATCTCGTGATTCACAAATGGCACGAGACGCATACGCTGCCGCCCGCGTCCGATGTGGGTCTCGCCCCGGCGCCGGAGAAATGACACCCTGTTCTTGAAAAATCAGGCAATCGCCGTTGCAGTTGCCGATGGCGAAGCGCGTGCGAAATCCGCGAAGACGAATCCATCCCGCTCGACGATTTCGCCCGGTTCGAGCGGAATCGGCCGGGCGAACATCGGTCCTTCGTATACGCAGGTGTGAAACTCGCCTCGTTCTCCGCAAGGATCCGCGCCGGTGGGAAGATCGCGCAGCAAGTTGGCATCGAATTCGCGGCCCGCAAACTCTGCCGGCAGCTGCTTCGTGTCTACGCAAGTGATTCGGGCACGCAGGCCGCCGTCGATCATCTCGCGAGCGAGTTCGGCTGTCGGCAATTCCCACAACGGAAAGAGCGGCGCGAGCCCCGTCGGTGCCAACTGCCGTTCGCGGTAAGATCGAACATCAGCCAGGAATAGATCGCCGAAAGCAATCGCATCGACACGCTCACGGATCGCACGCCCGCACGCTTCCGCCATCTGCTTTTCATATTCCTCGTTGCTGCACGGCCAAGGCAGCGGAACCACCCATAACGGCAGTCGCGCGGCTTCGGCCTGGGCTTCGAGCACCGAGAGACGGGTCCCGTGCATGGCCACGCGCTGGAACTCGGAATTCAGCGTGGTCAGCAGACCAACGATTTCGACATCTGATTGACGCCGCAATCGATGCAGCGTCCAGGCGCTGTCTTTTCCACTGCTCCACGACAAGAGGACGCGTTTCATGGGCCAATGATAAATGTGAATCTTCAGGTCCTCTTCAGCAAAAAGCCCCGCAAATCTGCGAAGCTTTTCGCTGCTCGTGTGCTCGTGCTGTATCAATGCAAGTTCACGTCCGCGCGCAGCGGAGTGTTCTCGCTTGAATCGCCCACCAGAACCGTGAACTTGCCTGGATCGATGTGCCAGTTGTGGGCATTTTCATCCCAGTAGCTGAAGGCGCGCGAGTCCAGGTGCACGCTCACGTGGCGTGTTTCTCCCGGATTCAGGCGCACCTTCTCGAATCCCTTCAGTTCGCGCTCGGGCCGATCCACCTTTGCCGACGGATCCGAGACATACACCTGGGCAACTTCAGCTCCTGCCACTTTCCCGGTGTTGGTCACATCGAATGTGACCGTCACATCCGACCCCGAACTCGCGGTCGCAGGTACCTGGAGGTTCGAGAAGCTGAACGTCGTGAAGCTCAGTCCGAAGCCAAACGGGAACAGTGGATGCTTTCCTGTCGTGGTCCAGTAACGATACCCGACCATCAGCTTGTCTTCGTACTTCACGTGCGGGATCACGTAATCGACCGCAGGGCGGCCGTTTTCGGTGACGTGCAGGGAAGTATCTGCGCCCGGAATCGGGTAGTAGTACTTGTACGACGGATTGTCCTCCCACCTGCGATCGAAGCTGATGGGCAGCTTGCCCTCAGGATCGTGGCGGCCGAAGAGAATGTCGGCGATCGCCGAGCCTCCTTCCTGTCCCGGGTACCACGTGTGCACCAGGACTGGAACTTTGTCGAGCCAGCGCGTCGTGTCCACGCCCCCGCCGCTGGTCAGCAGCACGATGGTGCGCGGATTTGCGGCCGCCACAGCCTCAATCAGTGCATCCTGACCCCAGGGCAGCGTGAACGTACGATCCAGGCCTTCACTTTCGGTCGAGGGATCGAAGCCGACGGAGACGACAGCCACATCGGCAGCCGAGGCGTACTCTTTCACTTCAGGCGAAACCATATCGGCTTCATTGGCCATCCCCAGCGCAAATCGGTTGCCGGAGAAGTTCGGGATGTAGTCGGCTGTGACCGTGACTGTCTGCCCTGTGCTGAGTTCCACCACGGCCGATTCTGGGTGCTGGCCTTCCACCTCCGTCTGATCGATCACCTGCTTGCCGTCGACCATGATCTTGTAGTGGTCCCCGCCCGAGGCCGCAGCCAGAAGGACGTACTTGCCAGCCTTGTCAGCCTGGTAGGTCGCGGTGTAGCGGATGCTCCGCGGCGTCTTGTTGGGCGGTCCCCACCAATCGTCTTTGTACTGACTCACCTCATGCACGCTTGCCGTTTCAGGCGTCCCGGTAAAGTCCTTGCTCGGGTACGTATCCTCCTTGACCTCGCCCGTCCAGCGTGTGTGCGAGAAGAAATCCATCATTTCCGGCAATCCACGCGAATAGAGCACGTGTGTCTTCGAACCGAGCAGGTTTCCAATGCCGGTGACGACACTGACCGCGTCGAATGCCGAAGCCTGCGAGGAGCCGCCACCACCGGGAACGGCCGGCCACGCATCAGGCCCGAAGATCGCAATCGTCTTTGTGGCAGCTGCATCCAGCGGCAAAAGATGATTCTCATTCTTCAACAGCGTGATGCTTTCGAGCGCGCCCTCCAGGGCAACCGGACGATCCGTCAGCGAATACGTCGGATATTCCGCATTCCATTGCGGACGGTCCGTAAAGCCGTAGCGCAACTCATCGCGCAAAATCCGCAGCACCTTGTCGTCGATCGCAGATTCCTTCACTTCGCCGCTCTTGATTGCCGGCAAGAGCGTCTTCACATTCATAAAGCGCGCCGAAGGCATTTCCAGATCGAGCCCGTTATTGGCCGCTCCCACGCCGTCATACGTGGAATCCCAGTCCGACATCAGGATGCCCTTGAATCCCCAGTCGCCCTTCAGCACCTTCAGATTGAGAAACTCGTTCTGCGTGGCATGCGAGCCATTGATCAGGTTGTAGGAATTCATGACCGCATCCACGTGGCCCTTCGTCACCGCGGCCTCAAATGCGGGCAGATACATCTCCCGCATCGTTCGCTCGTCCACTTCGACATCCACGTTGTGGCGGTTGTACTCCTGGTTATTCAAGGCGTAGTGCTTCACCGTGGCGATCACGCCTTGCGATTGCACCCCCTCGATATAAGGCACAACCAGGCTGCTGTTCAAATACGGATCTTCTGACAGGTACTCGAAATTGCGGCCGGAAACAGGCGAGCGCGCGATGTTCACGCCCGGCCCGAGCAGGAAATTCACGCTGCGAGCCCGCGCATCTCGTCCCAGGGCTACGCCCAGCTTGCGCGCAAATTCACGATCCCACGTGGCAGCCAGTGCTGCGCCACCGGCATAGGCAGTGGTTGGTCCCCAGGTGCGCACGCCCACCGACGCGTCTGACATTTTGAAGCGTGGCAGCTGGATCGACGGCTCGGCAATCGTAAACATGTCATCCACACCGCCGATGAGCTGAATCTTCTGTTCGATGGTGAGCTTGCTCAGCAACTCATGCGCCTTCGCTTCGATGGCAGCCGAATCGGGGACAGGGCCCTGCGCATCACTTCGCTGCATCACTCCAGTGAAACCTGCGGCAAGTAGAACCAGGCAGATCGTACGACTGCGACAAATCGTTTGAGTAGCTTGACCTAAGCGGTTTTTCATGACGCGGGAAAGGCTATCGCTTCCGGGCGGCGCATGTAAACCATCACAAGCCCGTACCGAGTCGCCGGAGGCGCCGAGCGACAGCGACCGAAGCCGCGCCAAGACTGCCAACGTGACCTTAGTCACAAGAGGAGGTGCATCGTGTCACTGCTCCATCGGGTAGGCAAAGAGCAGACTCGGTATCCAATAAGGCGAAATGCCCCGGGCCCACGATAGGGAGCGATCAATGAGTTTTGGTACTGGATTGAAGACCATCGTTGTGGCAACCGATCTTGATGGCCGGTCAGATGCCGCGCTCGAGTATGCGCGCAAGCTGGCGAGCGCTTATGGAGCCCGCATCGTCCTCGCTCACGGGCTTGATCCGCTGGACTACGCGGCAGTCGAGAACGTTCCCGGGCGCCTCCGCAAGGCGATGCCCGAGGAGGCTCGCGCAGTTCTCGACCGCATGACCGCGGACCTGATGAGGGAAGGCATCCACAGTCATTCCGAAATTCGCCAGGGTACAGTGGCCCAGATGCTGATCGATGTGGCTCATCAGCATGACGCCGGACTGATTGTGCTGGGGACCGAAGGGCGCGAAGGAGCCGGCCCGGTTGTCGTCGGCTCAATCGCCGAACAATTGGCGCGTCTCGCACCTTGTCCTGTGCTGGCGGTTGCAGCGGACTGGAATGCCGGCCCGTTCCGCCCGATTCCAGGCGGCCCCGTTCTGCTCGCCGCCGATCAAAATGAAGCGACCCCCGCAGCAGTTGCCACGGCAACGTCTCTCGCCAGGGTTTTCAAGCGCACGCTGCTGGTTCTTCATGCGCGCCGGTCCGCGGAAGCATCCGCATTCCTCAATCCGCGCGCCACCACGCTCAAGCAGTTCGGTATCCAGCAGACCAGCGAATTTCCAATTCGCTGCATTGTGAAAGATGGCCCGCCTGAGCATGCGATGGCGAACGCTGTGCGGCAGAACCGGCCATGCATCCTGGTCGTCGGAATCAAGCGCGCCAGCGGAACCACGGGCCCGCACGGCACCGCATTTTCCATGCTGGCTCGATCGCGGGTTCCGGTTCTGTGTGTTCCGCCTGAAGACGATGCAGGCCACTCGGAGCACGACGCGATCTGCGCATCGGCTTCAGTGGTATAGCCCTTGGTGTCTGAACCAATGGGCCGATCCAGGTGAACACGAGAAATGGGACCATGCCAGGACCAGCACAATTCGGGTATTCGGACGCAGCAGCCCGCCCGCTCGCCGAGTTGTTGGCGTGCCCGCCCGCGGTCGCAAATCTCCTGAATGCTTCAGCCGAGAGCATCGAATGTGATACTGGATCGGTCATCTTTCGCCAGGGCGATCCGTGCCTTGGGCTCTACCTCGTCATTTCTGGCCGGCTGCTGCGTAAGGCGGAGCGCTTCGCTGCACGGCTCACCCTGGGCGCGATGCAAGGAGGGGGGCTGGCGGAGCTTGCGGCCGCGTTGGGTGATGGACGTCACACCTACTCCCTGGTCGCCCAGGCCCCATCATCGCTTCTCATGCTTCGAATCGATACATTACACCGGGCTTTTCAGGCCTATCCTCCGCTCCGGATGCAGCTCCTCCAGGAATTGGCGCGGGAGGTATCGCGATGCTATCTTGCGTGTACCGCCGCGCGTTTTAAGGAGTTCCGGCGTTCCGGAGGCAATCCGCTTCCCAGGGTAGGGCGCTGATTTGTGACACTTTGGTGATAGCCAAACCCCTGATTTGCACCACGCCAAAATACGCTATACTTCTATTAAACCTGCAGGAAAAGTATGGCTGGATTGCACTCGCATCACCCTCCGGAAGACTGCCTCAACTGTGAGCATCGTCATCTGCGGATGTTCTGCAACCTCACACCGGAGGCACTCCGGGAATACGATTCCATCGGCATCATGATGAGCCATGCGCGCGGCGCCAAGCTTTTTTCTGAGGGCGACGCAGCACGCAACGTTTTCATCATCTGCTTCGGCCAGGTCAAGATCTCCTCCACATCGCGCGATGGCAAGACCATGATCCTCAAGATCGCCGGTCCCGGTGACGTCATGGGGCTCAGTGCCGTTCTTGCAAACGTCCCGCACGAAGTCACAGCCGAAGCCATTGAGCCATGCCAGGTCAAGACCGTTCGCAAGCAGGAATTCGTCGATTTCCTCGGTCGCCACGGCATTGCGAGCATGCACGCCGCACAGGCTCTTTCCGGCGAATACCTCACGGTCTTTCATGATGCCAAGCGCCTGGCGTTATCCGGGTCGGCTGCAGGCCGGCTCGCGCGGCTTTTGCTTGACTGGGGCCGTTCCGCTTCCAACGGCAAGCCCGACATCCGGTTCACGATGGCGCTCACGCACGAGGAGATTGCCAACATGGCCGGCACCTCCCGCGAAACCGTCACGCGCCTCTTGAACCAGTTCCGCCGCGATCAGTGGATCACGATCAAAGGCTCCAGCATGACCATCGTGAAGCCCGAGCAGCTGGAACGCCTCACCGCCTAGCTTCCTCCCCACGCAGTTCCAATCGAACTGATGAAGCACCCCCGTCGTTTGTAGCCACATGGTTGCAAATCTGCGCCATGAGTTTTGCGATTCGGTCAAAGGAACATGTCTAAGGTTTGTCACCGGTAAAGAGACTCGGATTGCAGCCCACATCCTCCTTGTGCCGATCCTGCCCGGTTCGAGTACACTTGCCAGACACCTCCCCGATCAGTCAGGAGAACTGCATGGACGACTGGAAATGTGTGCAGAAGGATCCTTCGGAGGCGCTTGCCAAGCTGCACTTCTTCTCCGTGATGAAGAAGCATGCTGGCGGCGAAATTGAAGTACGCATCACGGTGAAGGAATTTGCCACCGCCAAAACGAGCGACATGAAGTTCCTTGCCACGGCCGATATCGGAGTGAACCAGAAGACCATGGAGTTCCAGCCCATCGGCTGGAGCGAGACCCTCCTGGGAGCTCTCGCGGAGTGCATGAGAAATCTGCGCAAGTTCGAGTTTGAAACCGCAAATGCCTTGGCTTCGGACTGACCTTCAGAATCTCTCTGCCAATTGCTCGACATCCTCCGCCGAGGCGCTCGGCGACGGCTCGCGCAGCGTGAGCACCGGGCAACGCGCATGCGCCAGCACGCGGTAAATGATGCGGTCGCGCGTCAGGTTCTGGAATGCCGATCGCTGGGTAGAACCAAGCACAATCAGGCTCGCTTGCAATTCCGAGGCTGTCGCCAGAATCTCAATGGCCGGGTTTCCGTGTGCCACAAGCGGCTCGATGATCACCGTGCCGCCTTCATCCGCATGGCCAATCTGTTCCGCCAGGGTGCGCAGTTGAACCAGGGCAATCGAATTCAATTCAGATCCCGCCGCGGCATGCTCCTTGTCGATCACCGGAGGGAGCACGTGGAGCAGGACCAGCTTGGCATGTTGGGAGGCGGCGATCCGGCAGGCAAGTGCAGCGCTCGGGCGGGAGGTCTCCCCGAATGAGGTAGCAAGTACAACAACCCTTTCGCGGGTGTTGGACTGAACCGGGAGATGAGCCTCGGGACCCACGGTAATGACCGGGAGGTTGACCGAGCGCAGCACTTGTTCTGCCACAGAGCCGATCAGCAGCTTGCTCAGCTTGCTTCGACTCCGAGTGCCAAGCAGTATACGATCAGCAAGGAATTGTCGGCTAGATGTGGAAATCTGTTCGGCGGCCTGCCCCTCGCGCACCAATGCGTCGCATGCGATGTTTCGCTTCCGCGCGGTCCGGCACCACGGCTCGAGCGCGACGCCGGCGGACTCGAGCGCGCTCGTCGGATCGTAGTACGGCATCCCTGCCGGATCGATGGCCATACCGCGGCTCGCCGGCAGTACGTGTAACAGGATCAGCCTCCCATTGCACTCCGCCGCTTCGCGCAGCGCAAACGGCATCAGCCGATCCAGATCATTCAAATCTGTGGCCACCAGAATGACCGGAGCATGCGGCTTTGTGCGCGCTTCCAACTCCTGCATATGGCTCCCTCGTACCCGTAAGGTTGCCATCGAAGCAAAATCAGCAGATGTGCCATGCGGCACTTCGCGAAGTGATTTGAATCACATGCAAAGAATCGCGATCCCGCGTCTCGAGGTCCAAAGAGAAAGGCCCCGCTCGTGAGCGAGGCCTCGTCGCATACGCCGCTATTCTTCAGGAGAGATGTGTGTGTGGATGCTCCGCCAGCCTGCGCGGCAGAGGAGCCGGAGTCAGCCCCGCTGTATTCGTGCTCATCACGTCAGTGAATGCTTTGCGGAACGCCGTCATCTCATCGACTGTTCCCACCGTGATGCGAAGCGAGTTCGGCCACGCCGGCCAAATGCGGCCCACAAACATGTTCTGTTTCGCGAGAGCCGCCTGCACCTCCGCGCCAGGCCGGCCCACATCGAGCATGAAGCAGTTACTTTCCGACGGCGTCGTGTGATAGCCCTGGCTCTTGCACCAGCCAAGCGTGTCGACGCGAATATCGGCGATGATCTTCTTGCGTTTCTCCACCAGGTCGGCGTCGAGCAGGCTTGCCTTGGCGGCGGCCACTGCGGTGATCGGCAGCGGATTTTGTCCGCCAAGCGGCACGATCTTTGCCAGCAGATCAGGCCGGGCAATCGCAAATCCCATGCGGATGCCGGCCATACCGTAAAGCTTCGAGAAGGTGCGCAGAACAATTACGTTCTTGCCGTCCTTCACAAATTCGAGCGAGCGGGGCGCGTCGCACAGGTGGATGTAAGCCTCGTCGATCAGGATGACGGTGTCTTTCGGGGCATTCGCAACCGCCTGCTCGATGTCGGCGCGCAGCGTGCACGTGCCTGTCGGGTTATTAGGGTTGCAGATGTAGATCACGCCGGGATTCGACGCGGCTGCAAGCATTGCCTTGATGTCGTGCATGGCTGCACCCTTGGGATCGGCCAGCGGTACCTTGATGATCGGCGCGCCGCTCACCTGCGCAGCCCACATCGGCGCTTCGTATCCGGGATCGGCAATCACCAGCGGCCTGTCTTTGCTGGTGAAGGCCAGCACCGTATAATGCAGCGGCTCGCTCGATCCCGCAAACGCAATGACCGATTCGGGGTTCAGGCCCTCCTGTTTGGCGAAAATCTCTGCCGGCTCCTCCTCGAGAGGAAACAGATAGCGCCCGCCGCGGGGAACAATGTCGATCATCGCCTGCCGCGCAGCTTCGCAGGGCCCCATCGGGTTTTCATTGGCATCGATGTGGATTCCGATGTTGGGATCGGCGAAGTGTGGCCGCCCCGCTCGCGCGAGCTCGGGCTCGGTGAGCAGGGGCATGGTGGCCAAGGCCGAGGCGCCGGCAGCAAAACGGAAAAAGCTTCGGCGGGAGAAGCCGCTACAAGCAACAGAATCGGGTGTCGGAAGCATGGACGAACTCCTTGCAATGCGATTGAGCGGGCGGACTTCCGTCTCGCCCGCAACAGAATTGAGAAATGGGGCTTTGCGATGGATGGAGACCGGGGAAGAGCCCCATGCCTAAACGGTATCGTTGACAAAGCGCGAACACAAGCCCCAAATGCTGCCGCGGCCGGCGAGCACAGCAACTCTTCTGCGAGCACCCGAAGCAGAAGAGAACTCGATTTACCCGGCCGCCTTCGCAGGAACGGATGCCACCGTCCGGCATGTCGCAAGTGTGCTACACTTTGCCGGGCAAAAATCATCTTTCGCTTTTCAATGAACTTCAATTCTTGCAATCGCGTGGCGCTTCGTTGTTCTCGCGCAAGACCGGGCCCGGGTTCGTTCCGGACCCGCCGGATTTACCCTTGACAGGGTTCCCAGTAAACCCATTTACTTAGGTGCGAACGTCCTTAGATTTCTTGGGTGAAGCTCCACCTGAACAGGTGACGAATGTTCGGAACGGTTCCAGTCTCTGCTGCGGTTACGGGAGCGCCATGCTCTTCCGGCCTGGCCTTGGCGATCAGTGCCTCGTCACTGGCGCATTTGAGCACGCTCGATATCCTGATCGTTGCCATTTACTTCGTCATGGTCATCTGGATCGGCTTCTACCTCAAGCAGCAGTCCAACACCAGCGAAGAGTTTTTCATGGCCGGCCGCGAAATGACGGCCTGGATCGCGGGCCTTAGCTTCGTGTCCGCCAACCTCGGATCATTGGAATTGATGGGGTGGGCCGGATCGGCCTACCAGTACGGCATTCTTGCGGCCCACTGGTACTGGATCGGGGCTATTCCCGCCATGCTGTTCCTGGGCATGGTCATGATGCCCTTCTACTACGTCTGCAAAACGCATTCCGTGCCCGGCTATCTGCAGCTTCGTTACGGACAGGGCGCCAGCGTTGTTTCCGCCGTTTCGTTTGCCTTCATGACCGTGCTCATGAGCGGCGTGAACATGTTCTCGATGGCCGAAGTCATGAAGGTGGTCCTGGGCTGGAATCTCCACTTCTCGATCATTGTCTCCTCGCTCGCGGTGGCTGCGTACGTGGCCCTCGGCGGGCTTCGCTCAGCTATCTTCAATGAAGTTTTGCAGTTCATGCTGATCTGGGGCGGCGCATTGCTGGTCCCCATTCTCGGCCTGGTCGAGTGCGGTGGATGGAATGGCTTCAAGGCCCGGCTTGCACAGAATATCTCCGAAGGTCTCACCGCTTCCGGCGACTACACGCACATGTGGCGCAGCATGGGCCACTTCGCCGACAACCCCATGGGGATTCACTGGACCGGCATCGTCTTCGGTCTCGGTTTTGCCATCAGTTTCGGCTATTGGACTACGGACTTTCTCGTTGTCCAGCGCGTCCTGGCCGCTCAAAACCTGCGCGCTGCGCGCATGGCGCCGATTATCGGCTCGTTCTTCAAAATGGCCGTGCCGTTCATCGTGATTCTGCCCGGCTTGCTCGCGCTGGTCGTTCTTCGCAATCCAGATGGAAGCCTGATGCACCTGGTCGCGCAGAACCTTGCAACGCCGGGCTCAGGTCTGCATAGTTACAACGAAGTGCTCCCGTTGATGCTGGTGCGCTACTGCGGTCCCGGGCTGCTTGGCCTGGGTGTGACCGCCCTCATCGCCGGGTTCATGAGCGGCATGGCCGGCAACGTCAGCGCCTTCTCAGCAGTGTGGACCTACGACATCTACCAGCCGCTGATCAGGAAGAACGCGAACGACGAGCACTACGTTGCGGTAGGCCGCTGGGCCACAGTGTTGGGCGTCATCATCTCAATCTTCACGGCCTACCTGGTAATGAGCGCGGCAGGCATCATGGACTATGTCCAATCCCTGTTCAGCTTCTTCATCTCGCCGCTCCTTGGCGTGGTGCTCCTGGGCATGTTGTGGAAGCGCGCCACACGCCAGGGAGGCTTCTGGGGCTTGCTCATTGGCACCCTGACATCCATTGGCCTCTGGGTATGGGTCAAAATGGTGCCGGACGCGCTCCGCTACGTCGCCTTGTCACCCGACGCCAAGACCATGGCCGAAAATATGTACAGAGCTCTCTGGTCGGTGATCGTCACCATTCTTGTGAATGTGGTCGTCAGCCTGGCCACCGCACCCAAATCCATGGCCGAACTCGACGGCCTGGTCTACGGCGCCACAAGGTTGCCGGAAGAAGAACCGGTTCCCTATTACAAAAACGAGTGGTTCTGGCTGGTGATTGCCGTCGTCGGCTTCCTCGCCCTCAACATCTATTTCTGGTAAAGGACTCGCATGCAATCAGGGCATATCTCGATCTGGTTTTTCATCGGCGTCCTCCTCAGCATCTACGGCGTGCTGATTTTCGGCTATGGACTCTCAGAATTGGCGAGCGGCCACACGGCCAGCGTGGTTCTTGCAAATCTTCATGCTCCAGTGTGGTGGGGTGGGATGTTGCTCCTGCTTGGCCTGCTTTATACAGTGAAGTTTCGACCGGGGCGCGACAATCATTAAAGGCGTCCGCAGCATCATCAACGATTCATAGTTTTTTGCGTCATTCCGCGCAAGCGGCAGAATGAACGGAGTAAAAAGATGGCATCGCAAAGAAAAATGACTTTCGGCATCGTCGTGGGGAATCGCGGATTCTTTCCCGATCACCTCGCCAAGACGGGCCGCGAGGAAATCATTTCGGTTCTTGAGGCCGCCGGCGCGCGCGCCATTGTCCTTGGTCCCGAGGAATCAAAATACGGCGCTGTGGAAACCTATGCAGAGTCGCAGCGCTGCGCGGAGTTGTTCAAGAAGCATGCCGACGAGATCGACGGCATCATCGTCACGCTCCCCAACTTCGGTGAGGAGCGCGGCATCGTCGACGCGATCCGCCTGTCGGGCCTCAAGGTTCCGGTGCTGGTGCAGGCCACGCCCGACCGCTCCGACGATATGACCATCGCCATGCGGCGCGACAGCTTCTGCGGAAAGATGTCGGCCTGCAACAACATGATGCAGTACGGTATCAACTACTCACTCACCACGCTGCACACCGAGGCTGTCACCTCGCCGGAGTTCAAGGCTGATCTGGAGTGGTTTTCCCAGGTCTGCCGCATCGTGAAGGGCCTCAAGAATCTGCGCATCGGCGCCATCGGCGCGCGCCCCACAGCGTTCAATACCGTTCGCTATTCCGAGCGCATCTTCGAGACCAGCGGCATCACCATCGAGACGATTGATCTTTCGGAAATCTTTGGCCGCATCAATCGCATGCAGGACAACGATGATGCGGCGCAGGCCAAACTGGCTGCCATCAAGAAGTACGTTACAACCTCAGGCATTCCCGACGAATCCCTGTTGAAGATGGCAAAGCTGGGCGCCGTCATTGATGGATGGATGAAGCAAGCCCACATCACCATCAGCGCCGTGCAGTGCTGGACCTCGATGGAGGAGTTCTTCGGCGTGGTTCCGTGCACCATCATGAGCATGATGTCGAATGAACTGATCCCCTCGGCCTGCGAAGTCGACGTCCCCGGCACGCTCAGTATGTACATGCTCGCTCTGGCCTCTGGCACACCTTCGGCGCTCCTCGACTGGAACAACAACTACGGCACCGATCCCAACAAGTGCGTCTGCTTCCACTGCTCCAACCTGCCCAAGCACTTCTTCAAAGATGTGCGCATGGATTACCAGGAAATTATCGCCGGCACGGTCGGCAAGTTGAACACCTTCGGTACCTGCGTGGGGCGCGTAAAAGCCGGCGCAATGAGTTTCGCGCGCTACTCGACCGACGATCGCCGCGGCATTGTGCGCGGCTACACGGGCGCGGGCCGCTTTACGGATGATCCGCTCGAAACGTTTGGTGGAGCGGGAGTGGCTGAAATTCCACAATTGCAGAAGCTTCTTCGCTTCATTTGTCGCGAGGGATTCGAGCATCACGTTGCCGCCAACTTCAGTGATGTGTCAAAGTCCATTCACGAAGCGGCGCGTTATCTCGGCTGGGAGAGCCATCATCATCCCGCGCTCGAGGAATAGCGGGCAAACATTTCAAATTCGGGCGCTGACCTGCATGTCGGCGCCTTGCTTGTTTTTAGAGGGAGACTTCAAATGGCGACGGTCATCACCACCAGGCGAATCAGCAAGAATCTCGTAGTCAACGGCACCGCTCTCGTATCGCAATCCGATTGGAACGCCGAACTGGAAGCCAAACACGAACAGCTTGTCGAGTGGATCCGCGCCCAGCGACTCGGCGGGGTCCTGATTCGCCGCAACGAAAATGTCGCATGGCTGACGGGCGGCGCAGTTGAATTGCGCGTTCTCACTCCGGCAGAAACCGGCGTGGCCTCATTGCTGGTAACGGCAGAAGGGAAGCGCTACTACTTCACCACCGAGAACGAAGCGCCGCGCCTGCACGATGAGGAATTCGGCGTACTCGATTTCGAGCCGGTCCTGTTTCCCTGGTTCGCCGACGACACCGCTGCTGCTGCGGCCAGGCTGGCTGGTGGACCGCTCGGATCCGATACCCCCGCCGCCGGCATGACTCCAGTGAATCTCTATCCGCTGCGGGCCGCGCTCAGCGAAACAGAAATAGCCCGCTATCGCTGGCTCGGCGCTGAAACCGTTGCCGCAGCCGTCGAGGCCCTGCACCAGGTCGAACCGGGCCTGAGTGAATACGATCTCGAAGCGATGACTGCGGCCAATCTGCTTCGCCGCGGCATTCTGCCCTCGGTCTATCTCTTTGCCGTCGACGATCGCATTTACAAGTACAAGCACGCGGTCGCGCGCGGCGCTCGCCTGAAAAAATACGGCATGCTCAATCTCTGCGCCCGCAAGTGGGGCCTGGTTATTTCAATCACGCGCTTCATCCATTTTGGCGCGTTGCCGGCCGAACTCGCTGCGCGATTCAAGTCGGCGGCTCAGGTCAACGCCGCGCTGCTCCATGCAACGGCCGTGGGCGCGTCCTCGGCGGATCTGTATCGCGTAGCGCAAGCGGCCTACGCTGCCGAAGGCTTCCCCGGAGAAGAGCGCTTCCATCACCAGGGTGGCGCAACCGGTTACGGCGAACGCGAGTGGATCGCGACACCAAACGGAAAAGAGATCGTGGTCGATAACCAGGCATTCGCATGGAATCCCAGCATTCGCGGCGGCAAGGCCGAGGATACGGTGATTCTGCGCAATGGGCGCATCGAATGGCTGACCGCAACCCCCGAGTTGCCGGTGATCGAAGCCACGGCGAACGGGACCGTTTATCCGGCCGCGGGTGTACTGGTGAAGTAGCGTTCGGCTTGCCGAAAACCTTATGCTGCTTCCTTGGGCTGCACGACCGCGCGCGCCGTCAGCACCACCAGCGCAGCCCACAATGCGTCGGCGCCAAGCAGATGCGTGATCTGCAGCCAGACCGGCGCCAGCAGCACCACATCCAGTACCCCCAATACGTACTGCGCAGCCAACAGGACCAGTACGAGCGCAGACAATCCGCGATTGTCCCAATGGGCCGAGCGCTGCGCCGCGCGCGCCAGCAGCCAGATGAGAAAGATGCTGGCCACAAATGCGATCGTCGGATGCGTCCAACGCCAGCGCACCAGCCATCCGCTTGTCGCCGAAAAATCCTGTGCGAGCGCCGAACTCAATGAGCTCGCTGGAAACAACGTGTCGCCCAGTGCGGCGAGAGATCCCGTAACCCCAACAATGAGGAACGTCGCGATCGCAACCACCGCGCCGGTGGGCGCCAGCAGGCGAGTCTCCCCGCGCATGTATCCGCATTTGCGGCCCAGGAAATGCGCCGCAAGCGTCAATGAAGCCAGCAGCAGAAGCGTGTTCGCCAAATGCAGCGCGAGATAGGGCGCTCGCAATGGCGACTGGCTCTGCGCGGTGAGTCCAAGCTTTACCAGAAACGCGCCGAGGATTGCCTCAACCAGCGTGAACGCAACCGCAGTTCCAGCGGCTGAGCGTGCCAGGTGTCCGCGCTTGGTGGCGGCGAAGGTCCACGCCATGAGACCGACTGCCAGAAAGAACGACAGCCCGCTCGTCAGCCGGTGGGTGAACTCGATGATCGTGTCGACGCGGGGCGAGTGCTGCACCATCGTTCCATTGCAAAGCGGCCAGTGGTCTCCGCATCCGGCGCCCGATCCCGTGGCGCGCACCACCGCTCCCCACAAAATGACCGCGATGAAATACACGAGCACGGTCCATGCGAACCGGCGCAATGCAGGTGAGGGAAGTTGGCGAGCGTTGAAAGGCGTTGCGGGAACCGATAGGGCGGGTGAATCCATCACCTTCAGTTTAGAACAGCTCTCGATGGGCTGTACCGATCCCGAGCTTCAGCCCTCACTCGCCAAGCAGCCGCACAACGTGATTCACGATCATCAGGTCTTCGGCCGGAGGAATCACGCGCACCGCAATCCGCGACGTCGCGCTCGAAATCACCGCCTCGCCCCGCACATCATTGCGCTTTGCTTCCAGTTCGATCCCCACCGCTCCAAGTCCGGCGCAGATCTCCGCACGCGAAGCAATGTCGTTCTCACCGATGCCGCCCGTAAACACCAGCATGTCAAGCCCGCCCAACTCGACAAAGTAACTGCCAATCCACTTCTGGATGGTCCACACGAACTTGTCTACCGCGAGGCGCGCTTTCGCGTTGCCGGTCTTGATGGCCTCGCGCAGGTCGCGCATGT
The DNA here is from genome assembly GCA_035308825.1 of Occallatibacter sp. Classification (GTDB taxonomy): domain Bacteria; phylum Acidobacteriota; class Terriglobia; order Terriglobales; family Acidobacteriaceae; genus Telmatobacter. Next base: position 95,355 of record DATGFX010000073.1, read on the forward strand.
CGTTCGACAGCTCGCTGATCCCCAGCAGACCCGCTTTCTTGCTGGCTGCGGTCTCGAGCTGGTCGGCGGCTTCGGCAGCATTCGGCGTCGTCTCCGCAATCTTCTTGAGAATGAAAATCAGCACGCCGGGATCGATGTC
>DATGFX010000074.1:0-2412 GCA_035308825.1 Occallatibacter sp.
TCACGCCTGTGCCAATGGCAATGCGTCCGCCCGCACCGGCACCGGTGGCGATCGCCAACGGCATCACACCAAGGATGAAGGCAAACGAAGTCATGAGGATGGGGCGTAAGCGTTGCCGCGCGGCGCCGATCGTCGCCTCAACGATACCCATCCCGTGCTCGACGTTCGCCTTGGCAAACTCGACGATCAGGATTGCGTTCTTGGCAGACAGCCCGACCGTGGTGAGCAAGCCAACCTGAAAGAAGACGTCGTTTCCGAGCCCGCGCAGTAAAGTCGCGCTCACCGTGCCGAGAATCCCCAGTGGCACGACGAGCATGACAGCAAACGGGATCGACCAGCTCTCGTAGAGGGCCGCCAGGCACAGGAATACGATGGCCAGGGAAATCGCGTACAGCGCAGGCGCTTGCGAGCCTGACTTCTTCTCCTCGTACGACAGGCCCGTCCACTCATAACCCATGCCTTTCGGCAATCTAGTGACCGCCGCTTCCATCGCCGCCAATGCGTCGCCGCTGCTCCGTCCAGGCGCCGGGCCGCCGAGAAACTCCAATGAAGAGGTGCCGTTATAGCGCTCCAGCTTGGGCGAGCCGACACTCCAGTGCGCAGAGGAGAACGCAGAGAATGGCGTCATCCGCCCTGCTGCATTGCGCACGTACCACTTGTCCAGGTCCTGAGGAAGCATGCGCGATGCGGCCTCGCCCTGGACGAAGACCCGCTTCACACGACCGTGATCGACGAACTGATTCACGTATGCCGAACCCCAGCCGATACCGAGCGTTCGGCTGATGTCGTCGATTGACAGACCAAGAGCGCTGGCTTTCTCCCAGTCGATGTCGAGTTTGTACTGCGGCTCGTCCGACAAGCCGTTCGGCCGCAGCGAACCGATGGCGGGATCCTTTCCCGCAATTTGCAGCAGCTGGTCGCGCGCCTTCATGAGCGCGTCATGCCCCACGTTTCCCAGATCCTCCAACTCAAAGTCGAAGCCGGTGGCGTTCCCGAGTTCGAGGACCGCCGGCGGTGGAAAGGCGATGACGAAAGCCCCGCGTATCCGGTGGAAGCGCTGATTGGCTCGCTCGGCGAGGCCGAACACAGAATCTCGTGCGTTCGGACGATCCTTCCAATCCTTGAGCCGCACGAACGCCAAACCCGCATTTTGACCTCGGCCCCCGAAGCTGAATCCATTCACGGTGAAAACGTCGCTGACGACGGCCGCCTCCTCCTTCATGAAGTAATCTCGAACTTCGTTGAGCGTTTGCTGCGTCAGCTCGCTAGCCGTGCCCGGCGGCTCGACGACTTGCAGGAACAAGATGCCTTGGTCTTCGTCCGGCAAGAATGATGTTGGCACGCGCGCAAACAGCAGCCCCAGGCACACGACGATGGCAACATATGCCAGAAGGTAGCGTCCGGTGCGAACCGTGACGTGGCCAACGCCGTGCTCATAGCCACGATTCATGCTGGCGAAGCCCCGGTTGAACAGGCCGAAGAGCCCTCGCTTGCGCTCCCGCTCACCTCCGGCTGGCTTGCGCAGCAATGTGGCGCAGAGAGACGGAGTGAAGACCAGCGCGACCAGTACCGAAAGCGTCATCGCGGAGACGATCGTGATGGAGAACTGCCGGTAGATCACGCCGGTAGAGCCGCCGAAGCACGCCATCGGCAAAAACACCGCCGACAGGACCAAAGCGATGCCAACCAGCGCGCCGGTGATCTGGTCCATTGATTTGCGCGTTGCCTCCTTGGGCGTCAGACCTTCTTCCGCCATCACGCGCTCGACGTTTTCCACGACCACGATCGCGTCGTCCACGAGCAGGCCGATGGCCAGAACCATGCCGAACATCGTGAGCGTGTTGATGGAGAAGCCCGCCACGGCCAGGACGCCGAAGGTGCCGAGCAACACCACGGGAACGGCAATGGTTGGAATCAACGTTGCTCGGAGGTTCTGGAGGAAGAGGTACATCACCAGGAACACCAGGACAATTGCTTCGAACAGAGTCTTCACCACCTCGTGGATGGAGACGCTCACAAACGGCGTGGTGTCGTAGGGGTAGACCATCTTCAGGCCGGCTGGAAAGAACAGTTGCAGGCGATCCATCGTGGCGCGAATCGCACGGGCTGTATCCAGCGCGTTAGCGCCTGTGGCCAACTTGATTCCAATACCCGATGCCGGGTGGCCGTTGTATTCGACGAAGATCGAATAGTTCTCGCCCCCCAGGGTGACCCGAGCCACGTCCTTGAGGCGAACCTGCGAGCCATTGGAGTTGACCTTGAGCAGAATCTCTCCGAACTGCTCGGCAGTTTGCAGGCGTTGCGGACCCACAATGGTCGCGTTCAGGCGCTGGCCTTTGGCCGACGGCAAGCCGCCCAGCTCACCGGAGGCAACCTGCACGTTTTGCGCCTGCAACGCGTTGGTTACGTCCA
>DATGFX010000075.1:0-1849 GCA_035308825.1 Occallatibacter sp.
CCCCCCGTGGCTGCTACGGTAGGATCTACCCGCAGGCTGAAAACATGCCCCGCTTGTAGCAATTCGCGCTGTTAGAAGCTACCGGCACGCAAGGCGGAACTTTGCCGAGATCAGGAACATCATCGCCGACAGTGTGGTCACAATCGGCAGCGCAACGCACAGAGCGAGCGGCGATCGCGAACAGCCGGAAGCGCTGGGCGTCTTCCAGCATCAGCACCAGGCTGATGGATGATCACGACCGCGAAATGTTTCACTGGGTGAGACCTGTTCAATCAATACGATCTCTATTCCAAAGACCATGCGAAAACCGATCCGCGGAGCAAGCGAGGTCATGGTTTCTCGATCGCTACCTCTTCCGAGAAAGGGAGCCACCGTCTGTGGCCCGGAGGTGTACGGCGAGAGTTGGCCGAGCCTTGATCCATATGGCAGATTTGTGAAGTGGCTGGCGAACAAACCGTAGAAGACTAACTACGACACGCAAGAGGACTTCCGAATGTCAAAGACGCTAAGGGTTTTGATTACAGGGGCGGCACGCGGCATAGGGATGGCAACGGCGCAGGTACTTGCCAACCGAGGGCATTCAGTCGTCGCCACCGACGTATCCGCGTTGAGCGGATCGGAAGGCATCCAGGCACGGGTGCTTGATGTCACCAGCGACGACTCCGTGGCGCGGTGCCTTGAAGAGGTTGGTCCGCTCGATGCAATCGTCAACAACGCAGGTATATCTGGCGGAGGGCCGGTGGAAGGCTATCCACTTGATCGTATCCGGCAGATGTTCGAGACAAACACGCTCGGCGCGTTGCGCATAATCCAGGCGGTCTTGCCTGCGTGGCGAAAGCGGGGTTCCGGCGTCATCGTGAATGTGTCGAGTATAAACGGCCGGGTCTCCTCGCCGCTCGGAGCAGCGTACAGCGCCTCCAAGTTCGCGCTCGAAGCCTTGACGGAGTCACTGCACATGGAAGTCCGTCACTTTGGAATACGCTGCGTGTTGATGGAGCCCGGAAACATCGCTACCGGCATAAAACCGATCGAGCCTCATAAGGGACCAGCCGACTACGCCGGACTTTGGGAGCAGTGGGAGGGAGCCAATACCAAAATGACAGGCCCCTCTGGTAGAACCGCACCCGAAGTTGTCGCATTGGCCATCGCCAATGCAATCGAAGACCCCGCGACACCTTTCCGTGTACCGGTCGGCCCGGACGCTGAGATAATTTTGGGCTTGCGAAGAAGCCTCGACGATCAGGCATTCGAAGATGCGATGAGAAAGGCCGTTGGGCTTACGTGGTGATGAGATGCAAGCCTCACTGCCCTCTCCGCTGTGGATGGGGGTGCTAGCGGAATTCTCTCCGTTATACTTTTTTGGAAAGTGCTCAACCGCGACTCTTGATCAGGGAAAGAGATCCGCGCCTGCCACCTGCGCAACACCACGGCGACTGTGATAGTTTTCAAAAATGGCACGGCGCAAGGCCGATTCGTCGCAGAGTCTCTTTCCACCGCGGACCCCGCTCAGCCAGCCATTGGCCGACAGGATGCGTCCGCGCACGCTCGACGAAATTGTGGGTCAGGAGCATCTGCTGGGACCCGGCAAGTTCCTCAGCCAGATGGTCGCGGCGCATGTGCTGCACTCGATGATCCTCTGGGGCCCGCCAGGCACCGGTAAGACCACACTCGCGATCGTGCTCGCGGAGCAGTCGGGCGCGGTGTTCCGCAAGCTCGCGGCGGTGACCTCGGGCGTCGCCGATTTGCGCGAGGCGGTCGAGACGGCGCGCCACGATCTCGAGGCGGGCAAGCGCACCGTGGTCTTCATCGACGAGATCCATCGATGGAACCGCGCGCAGCAGGACGCGTT
>DATGFX010000076.1:0-4677 GCA_035308825.1 Occallatibacter sp.
GCCCCCGGTGAGGACGGCTCATGAGGTCGATCTTTGCGGGCGATCGCTCAGCAATCCCAGGCGGTCGTCGCGCTGACGACTGCTTCGCCCATTCGCGCCATGGACGAACGGCAGGATAGAATGTTGCGCTCGACCGCTCGCGCGCGTCCCACTCGAAGGATTGGCGTCGTGAACGCATCACCGAAGCTCTCCACCGCGAGGTAACGTCTGTGGCAACTGCAGCCGACCGAGTCTTTGACGAAGTCGTGGCGGATATTCTGGCTGGATCGCTGCAGCCGCGAGAGCAGATCTCGGAGCGCTACTTGGTGGCTCGTTTTGGTGTCAGTCGAACCCCGGTACGAGAGGCAATCAAACGACTTTGCGAACGCGGGCTCGTCGTCCCGGGGCCGAAGGGGGTCAGCGTTATCGCGAAGATAGAAGGTGATGATGTTCGCAAACTCTATGATATCCGGCTAAAGATCGAGGGCATTGCTGCACCGTTGACCGTGGCCTATATCAATCCAGCTGAACTGGCGCAGTTACGGCGGATCAACAAGCGCTTCCGCGATGCCGTGAAGAGGCGTGACCTGATCCAGATGCTTGAGGTGCGGGCCGAATTCCATGCGGTGACTGCTCAGGCGACTCGCAATCGTTGGCTGGCTGGAATCATGGTGATGCTTCGCGAGCGTGCGTATCCAGTGAGGCATCTACACTGGCAGGATGTGAACCGTGCGGCCCAGACCGTCGCTGTGCACGATTCCATGATTGAGAAGCTGGCCCAACGTGATGGTCGACACTACCGCAGCCTAGTTATTCGTCAAATACGGGCGGCTATCGATTGCTACAACGAGCAGCTTCGGCCTAAAGGCAAGAAGGCCGCTATCATTAAACGGTTAGCGAACACTGAGTCGGCGCCGACCGAAGTCGAGCGTACGGATCGGTCGGCCTAGCCATTCAGATACGGCGATCCTGGCGGCGAGCTGATCAGCTTGGTGCCACTGCCTCGCATCACCCGACGGAATTGCGCTGAGTAGTTCGTATCGCGATCGACCCGGGATCCGGTGCGAGTAAACGCACGGCGATAGGGCGCGCATTTCATCAACGAACGCAAGCGCGTTCTGGTCGGGTAGCCAGACGCGGTTGCCCGCGCCCAGCCCCCTAGGAACCGTGCATGCACCTTTCAGCGCACACGGCTCGAGCCTCTCCTAAGGCATCTTGCGACACCCGGTTACACAACGTGATTTGCGGCGTACTGCGCCTATGGCAACTGAGATGGTGCATCTGAAGGTTGCTGGCAGCATCCGACCCTCTGCAGCGCGTTTCACTATGTGGCGAGTGACCCAAGGGGTACTCTTTGTGATGGGCTGCTGGCAGGTGGAACACGTGCCATCTTGCCTTCGCCAGACGCGGTATAACTTCCGGCGACCTCTTGCCGAGTTCAGCATTTTCGTGCCCCATCGAGACGCGAAATACGGTTCCCATTGCCGGTCGTACGGATTGGCGTCAGCTTTAATCTTGATATGCCGACGGATTGGCGTATCCGATTCATGCAGCAAGATGCGCTCCCTTTGCGTTCCATCGTCTTCTTTTTCTGTGGCGGCGAATACCCAGTTCCGAGAGCCTCTGGTTTTAAAGTATTTCTGCTTAACCCATCGGGCTCCTTTGTTGGGATGCCTTCTTACCGCCCATCGCCACAGCATTGACCAGACAGTGTCATCAACCCGAGCAAAGGTTTCCTTGGCGACTACATGGCTGTGGTAATTCGCCCATCCTCGTAAGACAGGATTGAGCCGACTTATCAGATCCGCCTGTTTAGCCGTCTTGTTCGCCTCGATGACTTCACGGATCTTGTCAAGATGCGCTTTGACGTTCGCTTTCGACGGCTTCATCAACAACGTGCCGTTGTACTTGCGGATGTTCCACCCGAGGAAGTCAAACCCATCCTTGATGTGCGTTATTTTGGTCTTGTCCGGCGATAGGGCGAGCCCACGTTCCGCCAGAAATGCAACCACTGCAGGCTTGACCTCGTGTTCCAGCCATTCTTGCGAGTGGCCAGTGATGATGAAGTCATCCGCGTAACGCACCATGTTCATTTTCAGGCCGCTCCGCTTGGCGTGCGGAAATTTCTCCGCCAGCATCGCTTCGAGGCCGTCCAGTGTCATGTTTGCCGCCACCGGCGAAATAATGCCCCCTTGTGGGGTGCCGGCGTCCGTAGGGAAGAGTTCGTTCTGATACACGAATCCCGCCTTGAGCCATTTCTTTAAAATCACCTGATCCGTGGGGATATTGGCGATCATCCAGTCATGACTGATATTGTCGTAACAGCCTTCGATATCGGCCTCCAGCACCCATTCCGCACTTGCCTTTTTCGCCAGGGAATTAAAGCATTGTTCCCCTGCGTCAGCAGTTGCGCGCTCCGGCCGGAACCCATAAGAGTTCCGATCGGCGGTGGTTTCCGCAATGGGTGCCAACGCCAGCAAATGTAGGGCTTGCATGGCGCGGCATTTCATCACGGGTATGCCGAGCGGCCGCATCTTGCCATTCTTCTTCAGAATAAATACTCTCCGAAGCGGAAGGGGCGAATAACCCCGCCTCTTCAACGATGCAATCGCGTTGGTCTTCGCCACCGGCGTTTTCCATGTTGCCTTGTCCACACCGGGGGTGTTCTTGCCTTTATTTTCAGTCACCCGCTTGACGGCTAATGCTTTGCCGCTGAATGAGTGGGTCAGCAACCATTGCAGGGCTTTCGCCTTGTTATGTCTGCCGCCCTGTGTTGCCTTCACAATACGCGCCTGCAGCCCTCTTACGTGGCGTTGGACACCGGCCCAATTGATGCCGTCCCACGTCGCGCCGGAAGGTGCACGTGCCAGTGTTGCTGCACTCATTTGCTTTCCTCCCGTTTAGATGGTTCTACGAACTCTCTTGTGAAGAGAGACCATGAGGAAGTCTGCCCGCTTTCGCGTAGGGTAATGTTCCGACCTACAACCCCTATCCACCCCATTACAGGATGGCGTTCGCTTTCTCCTCGATCCTGTTCCCGCACCACCATAGGCAGACTTTGCAGCCTGCTGTCCCCGAAGGGAGCGATACGGGGTTTCCACGTTCCGCTTGCAGAAGTACGTCGGGGTAGGTGTCCGCACTCGACCGGGAGGCCTATGGGTCACGAATGCGCATATGGAACGCGCAGTTCCCACCTCCGTTGCCGTTTGGCTCAAGCGCAATAGCCACTTCCGCTTGTTTCGAATTACGATCTTTATCGCAGATTCAAATGTTTTCACCATACCGACTATCTAGCACTCATCCGGCTGTGGCTGCCAGAAGGGTACGCCTCTCGCGATTGGTACCCCGCACCTAGCGGTGCTTCGTTACATTGTCAGAGACGCTCTTTATTCAGCCTCCTAGATTCACCCGGTGACACAGGTGGTTCCCTCCAATGAAGCAGGAACAACTTCCATAAGCGACTTCGTGTCGCACTCCAAGTTTTCGAACGACGTGAACATGGAACCGCGCGAAGCCGTCGAAGGGCTCGGCGCCAGCGCGATCCCTGGCCGATGGAGAGTACGGGCATCCGCAGCAACGAGCTGTACATTGGTCGCTACGTGTGGACCCGGTGCCAATGGGTCACGAATCCAGATAGCAAAAGGCGCGAGCAGCGCGAGCGCCCTGAGTCGGATGGCATCGTCAACGACCTTCCCGAGCTGCGCATCATCGACGATGCGACGTGGCAAACCGCCCGGCGAGGCAGACACGACCAGTCGACACGGTCGGGGCTCGCATACGTGCGGGCTTCACGCAGCGCGCCGCGACGCGCACAGGACCACCGGGCAAGTACCTGTTCTCAACGTTGCTCAAGTGTGACGTGTGCGGTAGAGCTTCGTGATCAGCGATCGCACGCACTAAGCGTGTGCGTCGAGGTGAATCGCCGAGGTTCCGCCATCTGCGGCAAGGTATGCGGGTACGTCGATCGGTGGTCGAAGCGGTGCTGCTGCGCGACGACATTCAAACCAAGCTGCCCGATCCCGCGACTATCAAGGTTGCGTGCGCGGAGGTGCCCAAGCGCCTCGCGGCGACGGCCAAGGAGACCGAAGCGAGCAACGGGTTGGAAGCCGAAAAAAGCCGCCTGGGTAACTCGATCGGTCGCTTGGGGTGGGTCTGCCACCCTCGAGGCCATGCTTGCACTCGACGAGAAGGGAAGCGGCCGGCTGGGCGCTGAGGCGTCCGCTCCGGTAGCCAAGGTCGCACGGCTCCTGCCGAGCTGGCGGACAGCTACCGGGCGCTGGTGCGGGACCCGGGGAGGGCGCGCTGCGCGACGTCGGGCGAGCCCGTGCCGAGCTCCGGCGCCTGTAGGGCGGGGAGATTCGGCTGCCGTCGTCTGAGGCCGAGGATTGTCTCGACGCCGCGGTGCGATCGCGGGACCGCCTGATCGAGCTGGCGGTCGCGAAAGGCCTGGATTTCCAGACTGCTATAAGTCGGGTTGCGGCGACCTGCAACCGGACCCGTCTACATGTCCACGTAAACCATGCGCATCGTTGACATTTCTCGACGCCTTCGCCGTCCGAAGGCGCACCACTGCCGCAGGTCGATGTTAGGAGGCGCACGCCAACCGCCCGGAACGCAAACTCTATGTCGTGGTTCAAGGGATTCATGCACTCGGCTGGTCTCTCACGCGGCCGCGAGGCGATTCGCGAATCATTTTTT
>DATGFX010000077.1:0-33342 GCA_035308825.1 Occallatibacter sp.
ATGGGATGCCACACAGTCAACCTGCCGTTTCGCGCCCTGGATCTGGGCGCCCCGACGGGAATCGAAGCAATGCCCTTCGGGAAGATGAACAAGGAATCGTATCCGGTGGGTTCGAAGATCCGATACGACTTTCCCAAGCGAAAGGCGCACATTCCACTCGAGCACCCTTCGTTCTTCCATCGTTCGAGAAAGATCGAGCACGATGCGGTGACCCTGTGGTGGTACGACGGCGGGCAGCCTGACCCCACAGCTCCCGACGGCCATGACTTCAGCAACAAACCACCCGCTGAACTGACGGCTGACATCACCGACTTGCTCGGCGAGATTCCGAAGAGCGGGTGTCTGATGATTGGCGATGGGGGCACGGTGTTTTCGCCGGACGACTATGGAACGAGTTTCTTTGTGAAGCTGAAGGGCGAGGAGAAATTTGTCCACTACACCAAGCATCCCGCGATGGCCCAATATCCGGAGCGCATTCCCCGCAATCACTACGGCAAAAAGGGCAATGGTGGTGTTTTTGCCCACGCGCAGGAGTGGCTGGTGGCCATCAAGGAAAACAAGCCGGAGACGTGTTATTCGCGCTTTGATATCGCCACGTCTCTCACAGAGATTATGCTGCTGGGCTGTGTTTCATTGCGTGCAGGAAAGAAGATCGAGTGGGATGCACACAAGATGCATGCGAAGAACTGTCCTGAGGCCGCGCAATTCATACGCCGGCAGGACCGTTCCGGCTGGACTCTTTCCTGATGAAAGTCCCCAATGAATCTCAAAAGCAGGTCACGCTCCCATCGCTGATGATCCCGAGGGCTGTCCGCAGATGGACCCGGAAAGCTGTCGCGTTACCGGATCGCGCAGGGGTGAAGCTGACGTCGAGTTGCTGGTTTAAGCGCACGGTCTAGCCTGGAGATGAGACGATAGGGCGCGGCGAGAATAGAGGTTAGACTTTAAAGATATCTCGCATATGTAAGAAATATAAGGTGGTTATATAACTTATAAATCTTGATGGCGAAATGGCGGAGAGGGTGAGATTCGAACTCACGGAACCCGTAAAGGTTCGGCGGTTTTCAAGACCGCTGCCTTAAACCGCTCGGCCACCTCTCCGAAGTGAACAGGCCTTCAACTCTCGATTATAAAGGGGGAGCGGATTCCTACGGCGCATTCTTCGATCGGACAGGAGCCCGGAGGATTAACGGGAATCGATCAGGCCGTTCCGGCTCCAATGCGAGTGACAGAATCGAATGCCTCGATCACATCACATCGCAGCCCAGGGTGTTACAACTTCAAGGAATGGTCAAGAGAACGAAATTGGGCTCCGATTTGCAACCGGGGCAGCCGATCAGCCTGCGTACCTTGGGTGAATATTTGAATCTGTCACCTGCGACGATCTCGCTGGTGCTCAACAACGCTCCTGGAGTGCGGTCGATCCCGCAGGAAACGCGCGATCGCGTGATCGAGGCCGCCGCCAAGTTTGACTACCGTCCCAGTTTCTACGCGCGGTCTCTACGCAAGCGGCAGACATTCACGGTCGGTGTGCTGGTTCCTGAACTGAATGACAGCTACGCGACCGAGGTGCTGGCCGGAATCGAAGAGTTCCTGATTGAAGAGGGATACTTCTACCTGACCGCCAGCCACCGCCGAAAGCAAGACCTGATCGAAGAGTATCCGCGCATGCTGATGGATCGGTCGATTGAGGGTTTCATCCTCATCGATACCATCCTTGAAAAGAGTCTGAACATCCCGGTAGTGGCGGTCGCAGGACATCGCAAGCTCGAGGGGGTGACGAATGTCGTTCTTGATCAGCGACGGGCTGCTGAGCTTGCATTGCGGCATCTTTATCAACTCGGTCATCACCGCATCGCGTTCATGCGTGGAGGCAGCCACAGCTCGGACGCGGACGATCGCTGGAACTGCCTGATGAACGTGGCGCGCGAACTAAAGCTGCCTGTTCCTCCCGAACTCTCGGTGTCTCTGGAACTGCGCGTCTCAACTCCTGAGCTTGGTTTTGAGCCGACGAATGAATTGATTCGCAGAGGCGGGGATTTCACGGCACTCGTTTGCTATAACGACGTCTCCGCAATCGGAGCAATCCGCGCACTGATGAACCAGGGCCTCTCGGTGCCAACCGATATCTCGGTGGTTGGGTTCGACGATATTCAGAGTGCCGCGTTCCACAACCCGAGCATCACAACGATTCGCCAGCCGATGAAGCAAATGGGAACAGTGGCGGCGCGTATCTTGCTGCAGCGGATTCGAGGGCAGGCGACATTCCCTGATATGGTGCCGATTCACCCTGAGCTCGTAATCCGCGAATCGACTTGTCCGCCGAACCCGCGCCGGGCACGCGCCAAACGGAGCTGAACCAGCGATGCCGCGGGACGATGGCGCCTCCGATCATCGAGCGCTTGCCATACTGCATCCGGCCTTCGCGCTCACCGGTGTGCTGCACGCGATTGGCGGCCCGCTCATGCCTTCGTTGGCGGCCTCATTTCACCTGCATGACAAACAGTCCGGCCTCTTGTTCTTCCTTTACTTCGCCGGCACTTCACTGGGCGCTGTCTTTTGCAGGGGAAACTACGCACGAAATCTGTTCCTGGCGTTCGTGGGCTCAGCTGTTTGCTGCTTTGGAGTTGCTTGGGCGAGCCCCCCGCTGCTGCCGCCACTGTTTTTGTTGTTAGGTATCAGCGTCGGCGATGCCATGTCGGCGGTGAGTCTTTATTCCGGACGCAACTTTCCCGAGCGGTGCGCGCCGATTCTGACGGCGCTCAATTTCACCTGGAGCATCGGAGCATTTGCGGCGCCAGTGCTGGCTGCACAAGTGCTTACCCGAGCGTCGTATCGAATGGTGTACACCATCCTGGCGGCTGCTTCAGCACTGGCTGCATTGTATTGCGGCGTTCTTCTGCGCGATGGTCCAGGACTCTTGCGTCAACAGAAGGCGAGCCAAAACAGGGCAAACGTTGGACTCATTTTGGGGTTTGCAGTAGCGGCTTTTCTCCAGGTGGGCATCGAGAACACCGCTGCGGCGTGGCTCTCGACCTACGCTCTGAGGATGACCGGCGCAGGTGTGGCATTGGCGGCCGCAGCCTCTTCGTTCTACTGGGTTGGATTTTTGGGATCGCGCGGGCTATCGTCGTTTGTGCTGTTGAGATTAAAGCCGAAGCTAGTCTTCCGATTGGCAGTGGCTGTGGGGTTCGTCGCGGGAATCGCTCTTGCGGTTGCCGCATCCGCCTTTGGCCGGGAGATCGCGATGCTGTTGCTTGGTGCGGCTCTCGCTCCCATTTATCCGCTGGTGATTGCGGGTTCATTCGCGAGCATTCGTCAGACGGCGGACTCGCGCTGGGTGCTGGCGACCGCGGGATTTGGCGGCTCGGTGCTGCCATGGCTTGCGGGATGGATATCGTCCAGTGCGGGCGGTATGCGCGCGGGAATGCTTACGATTCCCGCAGCAATCCTGTTGATGGCCATCGTCATGCTCGTTATGTCAAAAGGGCCAGGTTCCCGGAATCACGAAGCAACCTAGGGTTGCGGCAATACCAGTACCTCCACACCCGAAGCGGCGTTTTGCTGGTGAAATACCCGTTCGGTAGCTTTCTGGAATTGCTCTGGCTTCGCGTAAGGGATGTCGGTGAAGGTTTGGGGATTTCGATCGGTGAGAGGGAACCAGGAGCTTTGCACCTGGACCATGATGCGATGGCCGCGCCGAAAGGTGTGGAACAGGTCCGGCATCTGGAAATCGACTTCGGTCTCCTTGCCGGGTACCAGGGCCTCAGGCTTTTCCCAACTGCTGCGAAACTTTGCCCGGAACGGCTCGCCACGCAATAGCTGTTCATAGCCGCCCATGTGCAGCGGAGGGACGTCGAGGATGCGCTTGTTGCCGCGCGTCGCGTCTTCGGGGTCCGGATAGTTTTCTGGATAGACATCGATCAGCTTGACGTCGAAATCCGAATCGGTTCCGGTGCTGGCGATTTTGAGCTTGGGCGAGATCGGCCCCGCGATGGTCACGTCTTCCTTCAGCGGGTCGGTTTCATAGACGAGAACATCGGGACGATAGCTGGCAAATCGCTGATCGTCGACCATGTACCGTTGCGGCACCGTGTCAGTCGTGTATCCCACGAAGGGCACGGGATGGTCAGGATCGCTAACGTATTCGTCGGAACTGTTGGTATCCGTCGGTGCATCAAAGGTGAGCTTGCCGCCGGAATGAAAATAGAGCGTCTTTGCGACGGCATCTTTAGGAGGCCAGGAATCGAAGCGACGCCAAACATTGGTTCCGGTCTCGAAGACAACAGCCTTCGGTTGTGCTTCGCCCTTGCCCTTCAGGTAATGCTCAAAGAACGGGAACTGAATCTGTGTGCGGAAATAATCGCCAGTATTGGAGCCGAACTGGACATCGCCGAGATGATTGCCATCGCCGCGTGCCCAGCCGCCATGAACCCAAGGACCCTCGACCAGGGTCGAAGGGGTATTTGGGTCGAACTTATTAGTTCCGTAAAAAGTGCGGTACGGGCCTGAGAGGTCTTCTGCGTCAAACCAGCCGCCTACCACAAGCACCGCGCAGTGCACATTCTTCATGTGACGCGACAAGTCGCGGGCCTGCCAATACGAGTCGTATGTATCGTGCTTGAACTGGTCGTTGAAAAGCCAGTTCGAGCCCTTCAGGTAAAGCTTATCGAGATTCGCGATGTTGCCGGCGTTCAGATAGAACTTGTAGGTATCGGGCGTGCCGAAGTCGAATGGCACGGTAGTGTGCGGAGTTTGTGGCTCCGTTTGCGGACGGAAGGAAGCATAAAAGCCGAAGTTGGCCGAGAGCATGAACGCGCCGCCGTGGTAGCTGTCGTCACCCATAAACAGGTCCGTCATAGGGGCCTGCGGACTCGCAGCGACCAGCGCCGGGTGTGAATCGATCATCGACGCCGATGTGTAAAAGCCTGGGTAAGAAATACCCCAGATGCCGACCTTCCCATTATTATTCGGCACGTGCTTCAGCAGGAATTCGATTGTGTCGTATGTGTCGGAGGCGTCGTCGACATCCTGCGAGGACGTCTTCACATCAATATGCGGACGCATTTCAACGAACTCGCCCTCGCTCATCCAGCGACCGCGCACATCCTGGTAGACGAAGATGTAGCCGGATTTTTCGAATTCCGGCGATGGGCCGAGCGATTTCGGATACTCGTCTTCTCCATAAGGCGCCACGCTATAGGGCGTGCGATCCATCAGGAACGGGAAAGGACCGCTGGAAGCGTCTTTCGGAACGTAGACCGCAGTGAACAACCGCTTGCCATCCCGCATGGGAATGCGGAATTCATACTTCGTGTAATGCGCCCGAACATAGTTTTCCTGCGGTGTGTCAGAGTTTTGCTGGGCCTCAGAGGCCAGAAGCGAGCCCCCGAAAACGGCGCACAGGATCAACGTCAAATGGTTCAACTTAAGCATTTTTATGGGCGTCTCCTGATCATCAAGGCTACACTCCGCCGGCCGGTAGAGGAATTGCTGGGCGATCTCAGCTCACAACTTCCAAGCGCCGGCGGCCGCAGCTCGGGCTGTCCCGCATTTTCTATTCCTCGTCGCGTTTCGTCCTGGTGCTTTCTCCGGGACAGTCAACGGCTTCGTGATTGCGCGAACGCATTGGGCAGAACGAAGGCAACCGGCAGGGAAGCGAGTGGAAGACGGCGCTTGATCAGCATGTTGGGATGAGATTCTCCCGCGTGGAACAGGGTATCGTATCGCTCCGAAGCTCCGAAGGGTTCCGGCAATTCTTCCACACGAGTAGCGCAAATGTCCCAAATTCCTTCGGACGGCGCTATTGACAGGTTTAACCTATAGACAAGCTCACCATCTGCTGCTTGCCTAAGCCGCGTTTCATTGGCGGATCCATTTCCGTGTTCGGCAATTTGCCGGCACTGATTTCAAGATCGTGCCGGGAGAGCGGCAATGGCCGCGGTGCACGCAAAGGTTTTTCAAAACGCTTAAACTGTGTCAATTTGCCGGGAAGGAGACCCATGTCCACTGAATATCGTAATTTTCTCGCGCTCTCGTACGAAGAGTTGGAAGAGCTCAACTTGCAGGCCAAGACGGAACGACTGAATCGCGTTGCGCCTGACGAAATTCGAGAGAAGAGGCTGAAATATCTGGCCGACGAGAAGCGAATCAAAGCGGTGACCGTACTGTTTTCTGATCTTGAGGGGCGCCTGCACCTGCTGGATTATGACAAGAAGTTTCTGCTGGGCGCCTACGAGAACCTGACATTTGACGGCTCGTCGATCAGAGGTTTCACAGCGCAGAAGGAGAGCGACCTGCGACTTGGAATCGACTGGAGCGCATTTTATTGGGTACCTGCCGACGTTTTTGGGAATGGCAAGGTGCTGGTATTCGGCATCGTCATCGACAAAGACGGCACGCCTTATTCTGGAGATCTGCGTGGTGTGCTGAAGAACTATGCCGACAAGCTCTATCACGAGAAGAAATACACGCTGAATGCGGCCACGGAGATCGAAGGGTTTCTCTTTGCCGGTCATGATGCGGAAAAGACATACCACGAAACGGGCAAGTTCGATTTTGTGAGCACCGGGGGGTATTATCATTCGCTGCCACTCGATCCGCTACGGCAATTCATCGACACTTCAGCCGAAGTGCAGCGCGCCATGGGATTCCAGAATGAGAAGGATCATCCCGAGGTGGCGCCGAGCCAGTTCGAGATCAATTTCGGCTACAGCGAAGTAGTGGCCGCCGCAGACCAGATTCAGCTTTACAAGCTCCTTTGCCGGCAGATTGCGAACAACTACGGCTACACAGCGTGCTTCCTGCCCAAGCCCGTTGCAGGCGTGAACGGCAGTGGTATGCACACGAATGTTTCGGTATCACAAGGAAAGACTAATCTCTTCTGGGATGAAAAAGGCGAAGAACAGCTCTCCAAATTCGGATGGGATTTCCTGGACCGCATTCTCAGCCGTGCGCTGGATCTGTGCCTGATCTTCAACTCGAGCGTGAACGCCTACCGACGGCTCGACCCGCACTTCGAGGCTCCGAACCAGATTCGCGCGTCGGCCACAGATCGAGGCGCGATGATTCGTGTTCCGATCGGCAATTCGCGTTCGATGAGAACGGAAGTGCGTGCTGTTGCTCCGGATGCCAACCCGTATCTTTCGATGTATTCGATCTTCAAGACGGGTATCGATGGCGAGATTGCCCATGTTGCCAATCTGCGCGAGGGCGGCCGCTACCTGCCCGACGGCATCTACAAGGCAATCGAAGATTTCAAATCATCGAAGTGGATTGGCCAGATCATCGGCTCAGATGTGCAAGGTCGTTATGCCGAACTGAAGGAAGCAGCTGCCGATCGCTGCCCACGGCTGCTGGGGTCGATTGTGAAGGGCTGCGAGGTGCAATTCCACCACGCCGTTTACAACCAGTCGCTTTGGAACCATTTCTAGTCAAGGAAGAGCGGCAGGCGCGGGTGCCTGCCAGCTGATCCCCCGGAGCGACGGCCGGGCTCACAGCCCTGTTTCCTAATGCTGCCTTTATGCTTCGCATGTTAAAAGCATAGGAACGGATTCTGGCAATAGGTTGGGTCGGGAGCGGCGCACGCCGTGGCATTTCCCACAGCCCAGAATTGGGAGCAGGCATCGATTCGCAATGAGCGCGGGCCATCCGATCGCCGTGGAAGCGCTTTTCGGTGACTATCCGCTTGATCGCGCATTCGACGAAATGCGGCAGGCGAACGGGGAGGTGCGCGCTCACTATCGAGCGTTGGCTGAAACGCTGGCCAGTCTTCCCCAAGAGGAGCTGCAGCGCCGCAAGCAGTCTGCCGAGCTTTCATTCCTGACGCAGGGGATTACTTTTACGGTTTACGGACGCGAAGAAGGAACTGAACGGATCTTTCCCTACGATCTGCTGCCGCGTCTGGTGACTCCGACCGAATGGGACCACATCGAGCGGGGACTCACGCAGCGGATCACCGCCCTGAATCACTTTCTTCGCGATGTTTACTTCGATGGGAAGATTCTGAACGCTCGCGTGGTGCCGCGTGATCTGGTGTACAGCTGCAGGCACTATCGGCGGCAAATGCGTGGGCTTCAGGTGCCGCGCAACGTGTACATTGCGGTTGTCGGAACGGATCTGCTGCGGCTGAATAACGGCGAATTCGTGGTGCTCGAAGATAACCTCCGTGTGCCCTCGGGTGTGAGCTATATGCTCACGAACCGGCGGGTGATGAAGCGGACATTTCCCAAGCTGTTTCAGAGCTATGGAGTGCGGCCGATCGAGCACTATCCGCAACAACTGCTGGCCACGCTGCGGTCGCTCGCGCCGGAAGGCCGCCCTGAACCGAACATCGTGCTGTTAACGCCCGGAGTTTTCAATTCGGCTTATTTCGAGCACACATATCTTGCGCGGCAGATGGGAATCGATCTCGTTGAAGGCCGAGATTTGGTTGTTCACGACAACGTCGTCTATATGCGTACAACCGACGGGTTGAAGCGAGTGGATGTCATCTATCGCAGGGTGGATGATGATTTCAGCGATCCGCTGATTTTCCGATCCGATTCGAACTTGGGTTGTGCGGGTTTGTTCAACGCGTACCGCGCCGGGAACGTCACCGTCGCCAATGCATTCGGCACCGGATTGGCCGACGACAAAGCTCTCTATGCGTATGTCCCGCGCATCATTCGCTACTATCTCGGCGAGGAGCCAATTTTGCCGAATGTGGAGACGTTCCTGATGACTGACCCGAAGGAACGGCAGCACGTGATCGCGAACTTAGACAAGCTGGTGGTGAAGGCGGTCGGAGAAAGCGGCGGATACGGTATGCTCATTGGTCCGCACTCGACGACGCAGCAGCGCGAAGAGTTTGCCCGGGAAATTCAGGCGAATCCTCGCAATTACATCGCTCAGCCCACGTTGGATTTTTCGCGTGCGCCGTGCCTGGTGGGCAATGTGCTGGAGCCGCGCCATGTGGATCTGAGGCCGTACGTCCTCTTCGGCGACAAAGTGAATATCGTGCCCGGCGGGTTGACCCGGGTGGCACTCGAAAAAGGCTCTCTGGTCGTGAATTCGTCACAAGGTGGGGGAAGCAAGGACACATGGGTGCTGGACTAAGC
This sequence comes from Occallatibacter sp., assembly GCA_035308825.1. GTDB lineage: Bacteria > Acidobacteriota > Terriglobia > Terriglobales > Acidobacteriaceae > Telmatobacter. The sequence continues at coordinate 9,099 of DATGFX010000077.1, forward strand.
ATCGGCTCTGGAGCCAGGGAGAGGAAGGCAATGCTCTCGCGGGTTGCCGATAGTCTCTATTGGATGAGCCGCTACCTCGAGCGCGCTGAAAACACCATGCGCCAACTCGACGTGACCATGGGCCTGATGCTCGACACAGGAGGTCCAACCGCTGAAAAACGCTGGCAGTGGCTGGTCGCATCGCTGGGCAAGCCAGTCGGGCTTGACTGGAGCGGCTCTCTCGAGTCCGTGGCTTCCAGTCTGATTTTTGACAGTGTGAATCCAGCGTCGGCGACCTTTTGCATCAACGCGGCGCGGGAGAATGCGCGCCAGGTTCGCGAAGAGATCTCGACCGAGCAATGGCAGAGGCTGAACCGCCTCTATCACCAGGTGCATTCGCCGCACGTGCAAATGCAATTCAAGTCGAACATCGCAGACGTTCTGGTAACAGTGGTAGATGGAATTCACCTGTTCAAGGGCGTCACCGACACCACAATGATTCACGGACAGGGGTGGCACTTCATTCGTCTCGGCCGGTACCTCGAGCGGGCCTATGCAACGGCTACATTGCTCGAGGTCTATCATCCGGAACTTTTTGGACTATCGGTCCGTGAATGGTCGGGATACCAGTACCTGGAGCAAGTGGGGCTATTGCGCTGCTGTACTGCATTCGAAGCGTACTGCCAGGTGTACACCGCGGATCTGACGCCCGATCGGATATTGGAGTTTCTGCTGCTGAACAGGGATTTTCCGCACGCGCTTCGTTACTCGGTTGACTGCGTGCGCCAGGCTGTTGAGGCGATTCAGAGGACGGGTGGCAGGCGCCCACCCGATGAGCTTTCGGCCACCATTGGCCGGCTTCACGCGATGCTGGGTTACACCAACATCGCCGAAATCCTGGATGGCGACACAGCAGGTTTTCTCCACAGCGTTCGCGAGCAATGCCTGCGCATCCACGAGATCATGTACCGCTACTACATTCACTATTCAATCCAGTCCGCGCTGGCGATGTGATGGAGGCCTGAAAATTGAATTTCTATTCCATCCGGCACCTCACGCGGTTCCACTATTCGCATCCGGTTAACGAGAGCATCATGGAAACGCGTATGCATCCGCGCTCCGATACAAATCAGCATTGCCTGACTTTCTCACTCTCGGTGAGCCCGCGCTGCCGTGTATTCAGCTACCGCGATCACCAGGGCAACAACGTACAACATTTCGATATTCCGGGTGATCATAGCCAACTTGTCATCGTGGCTGAGTCGGTGGTGGAGCAGCAGGCGGTCCCTGAAGTCCCCAAATTTCTATCTCCGGACGCATGGAACGATCTGGATGCGCTGATCGAGTCGGGCGACTACTGGGAGATGCTGCTGCCCAGCACGTTTGCCGTGCCGAGCCCGGCGGTGATCGAATTGGCAGCGAGGCTGGACGTGACCCGGCGCGATGACCCACTGATGCTGGTTCATGAATTGAACCAGCGGCTCTTTGATTACTTCGAATACGTACCACGGCACACTCGGGCCGATTCGCCGATCGATGAAGCGATTCTGAGCGGAAAGGGCGTTTGCCAGGACTTTGCTCACACGATGATCGCCATTCTGCGAATTTTGAGGGTTCCGGCCCGCTATGTTTCGGGGTACCTCTATCGAGGGCGCGAGGATCATGACCGCTCGACGCCAGACGCGACGCACGCCTGGGTGGATGTGCTGATTCCGCATCTGGGTTGGGTCGGCTTTGACCCGACGAATAATCTCATCGCTCATCACAGACACATCCGGACTGCGATTGGCAGGGACTATGCTGACGTTCCTCCGACGCATGGCATCTTTCGGGGGAGAACGGAAAGTGATCTCTACGTGGCTGTACAGGTCGAGGCAGGCGAGCGCCCACCGGCGCTCGATCGCAAACTTCCGATTCCGGATGACTGGAGCGTGCTGGTTGAGCGGGCTCAGGAGGCGCCACCGAGAATCCCGCTTGTGGCAGAAACTCAACAAATGCAGCAGCAACAATGAGGTACAGAACGTCGGAATACCGGGATGAATGGTCGTTTTTCGAGGATTAAGCGCAGTTTTTTGTTGAATCCTGGGTAAATATCCCTCAAGATAGACCTACCCTCGCCGACGGCAGGTTCTGCTGCCGACGTTACTGCAAGACGCAAGACGACTTACTTCCCTTAACCCCGCCATTTGGTGTTGGAATGCAGAGGCGGGCAGAGCTGTAGACGTTTTCCTGCGGCGCAGAGCGTATTCGCCGCAGCACAAGGCTGTACAGAGACGCAAGAACGACAAGCCAGGAACGACTTTTGGAGGAACAGCCGTGAAAAAATCCCATTTGGGATGGGTACTGCTTTGTATCCTTTCCACCGTTTCCCTCGTCTTCGGCCAGATCGCAACTACTTCTCTCCGCGGCGTGATCAAGGATCCGTCGGGCGCACTGTTGCCCGGAGCCACGGTCACGATCACAGATACCGCTACGGGAAAATCGACGAGCACCACCACCTCGAGTTCGGGGCTCTACGAATTCCCGCAGATTACGCCGTCCAAGTACACCATCAAGGTGAGTGCCGCCGGGTTCGGGGACCAGACCAAGTCGGCGGAACTGCTTGTGAACCAGCCCGCCAACGTCGATTTCACGCTCACGGTGCAGACGAGCACCGTCACGGTTGATGTTTCGGCAGCTGCCCAAACCCTGAACGTGACCGATGCGTCGCTGGGTACTGCAGCGGACAACGCGGAGATTCAAGCACTGCCCAGCGAGACGCGCAATGTGCCCGATCTGCTATCACTTCAGCCCGGCGTATTGTACCTGCAGAATCCATCCACGCAATACGGCATGGGAGACAGCCGGAGTGGCGCTGTCAACGGTGGACGATCCGACCAGGGGAACGTGACGATTGATGGCGTGGATGACAACGATCAGGTGAATGGTTTTGCCTTCAGCGGCGTTTTGCGTGAAACGCAGGACTCGATCGAAGAGTTTCGTGTGACGACGGGTGATGCCAATGCTGATTCCGGCCGGTCTTCTGGCGCGCAGGTCAGCATGGTTACCAAGTCCGGCACGAACAAGTTCCACGGCGCTGCCTATGAATACAACCGCCCTACGATTACGGTTGCGAACGACTGGTTCAACAAGCAAGCAGAAGTCGCGAATGGCCAGCCGAACATACCCGGCAAGCTGATTCGCAACATCTTTGGTGGTGACCTTGGCGGCCCGATCGTGAAGGACAAGTTGTTCTTCTTCGGCAACTATGAGGGTTCGCGTCTTGCTGAAAATCAGCAGGTAACGACGACCTCGCCAACCGCGAGCTATCAGGCCGGCAGCATTACCTACATCGACGATTCGGCTGGAGACACAGCATCGGTCAATGCCGGCCAGGTTACAACCATGGACGTGGGATGCCAGGTTTGCAACACGGCGGCGTATTCGGCTCCGCCGGGGCCCAATCCGAACGTGTTGGCCTACTTGAATCAAATGCCGGCAGCCAATGGATCGGCACTCGGCGACGGCGGTCTGAACACAGGTTCGTACTCCTTCTCCTCGCCTGCGCCCATTCGTTTGAATACCGGTATCGGGCGCCTTGATTTTGTGCCGTCGGATAAGCAGAGGATCTTCGTTCGTGGAAACCTGCAGGATGATGCGACCGCCTTCCCAGAACACTTCCCTGGCGAACCGGCGGCACGCACACTCGTGGACGACAGCAAAGGTATCACTGCGGGCGATACGTGGACGATCAATTCGCGACTGATCAATGACGTTCGCTATGGCTTCATCCGTCAGGCTTTTGCGAACAGCGGCATCGGATCGGGCGATTACGTGGATTTCCGTTTCCTCAACTCGCCCACGGCAGAAACGCGTTCGTCCATCACGAGCATTCCGGTCAACAATGTCGTCGACAACCTGAGTTGGACCAAGGGTAATCACAGCCTGCAATTCGGCGCGAACTGGCGTTTGGTTCACCAGAATCACATCAGCGATGAGAATTCATACAACAGCGCCACTTCGAATCCATACTGGCTGAACGGAGCGCCACCCGATCCCAGTGTGGTCGGCCAACCATCAGTCGATGGACCCTCCTTCGGGAACTCGTATGAAATTGCGTATGCGAATCTAGTGGGTACGATTCCGCAGATCACGGACGTGTTCAATTACAAGCTCACGAGCTCGACCGCGGGAAATGCGCTGGCTGACGGAGCGCCCCTGACCCGCCACTTCAAGGCAAATGAATTTGAGTGGTACGTGCAGGACGCCTGGCGCGTAGTGCCTAACCTCACTCTAACCTTCGGTATCCGCCATACCTTGCTGCAAACGCCCTATGAAGACCAGGGCCAGGAGGTGACGCCGACCATCGACACTCATACCTGGTATCTACAGCGGGAATCGGCAGCGCAGGCCAGCCAAATCTATGAGCCCGATGTCTCGTTTAATCCGGCGGGCCAGTTCTATGGCAAGCCAGGCTATTACCCGATGAGCAAGAACAACATCGCTCCTCGTTTTGCGATTGCTTATTCACCTGATTCCAAGACCTCTATCCGGGCAGGCGCGGGTATCTACTACGACCACTTTGGAGAGGCGCTGGTAAACCTCTTCGACCAGGAAGGCTCGTTCGGCATGAGCTCGCAGATTTCCAATCCTGCGGGCGTGTACCAGATTGAGGGTCAGTGCGTAACGGGCTGTAACCATCCCGGATCGCCGCGTTTCACCGATAACCGGACTTTCCCCGACATCAATGTGGGCGCCGGCGCGGCCAACACGATTTCGTTCCCGTACCTCTATCCGCTGGACAACTTCTCGATCCAGTGGGGTCTCGACAGCAAGATCAAGACGCCCTACTCCGAGACATTTGATTTATCAGTTCAGCGCGAGATCGCGCACGGATGGACGGCAGAAGGCGCTTACGTGGGCAGGCTTGGCCGGCACCTGCTGCAACAGCTGGACATTGCTGAACCGGTCGACTACGTCGATCCCGCAGGCGGGGGCGACTACTATGCTGCCGGCTCGCAACTTTCCCACGATGTAGACCTCAACGGCGGTGGCGCGGGCACGGTAGACCCGATCCAATACTTCGAGGATGTGTTCCCCTTCATGGCCGGTTACGACTATCCAGGTGAGAGTGCGACGCAGGCGATCTATAACAATGAATGGGCGCCGTACCGCGCGCAATGGGGCGCAACGACGGCTCTCTCCGACATCGATTTCTACTGCTATTACGGCTGCCCGAGCGATTGGCAGTCTCACTTCTGGCAGGACCAGTTCTCTTCGCTGTTTGCGTGGTCCTCGATGGGTATGAGCTACTATAACGCCGCTCAGTTCACGCTCAGGCATCCTTCAAGCCATGGGCTGACGCTCGACTTCAGCTACACGTACTCGCACTCCATTGACATGGGATCCGATACGGAGCGTAGCAACGAATTCGGCGGTTCGAGCACGAATACCGGCGCATTCAGTGAAATCCTCAACACCTGGAAACCGTATCTGAATCGCGGCTCATCGGACTTCGACACTCGGCACCTGATTACGACCGACTGGGTTTATGTTCTCCCCTTTGGCCGTGGGAAGGCGTTCGGCGGCAACATCAACAGGTTTGCGGATGCCGTGATTGGCGGATGGCAGTGGTCGGGAATTCAACGGTGGACGAGTGGTTTACCATTCAGCTTCTTCGAACCGGGATGGACCACCAATTGGCAGGAAGAGAGTTATGGCGTGGTTACCGCGCCGATCAAGATGCGCCGCCACTTCGACCAGAACGGAAACCCGCAGTTCTTCGATGATGCTGCAGCTATCAACGCCGGAGCGTACTCGGGGTCGCCGGTTCGCCTTCCCTATCCGGGTGAGGCCGGGGAACGCAACAACTTCCGCGGAGACGGTCTCTTCAATGTAGACTCGGGCATTAACAAGACCTGGAAGATTCGCGAATCCGGTTCTCTCAAATTCGCGTGGGAAGTCTATAACGTGACGAACACCGTTCGATTCGATCCAGCTTCAATCGGAGGCCAGCTTACGGCCGGCGATCTCGGTGTGGCGAGCTCGTTATTGAGCGTGCCGCGCCGCATGCAGTTTAGCCTGAGGTTTGATTTCTAACCTGAACCCAGCAGTATGATCACGCCGGCGAGGAGGATTCCTTGCCGGCGTCTTTCATTTGGTTGGCGCTCGCATCCGAGATCGGTAATTCCGCTCATGCCGCCGGCGATTTTCGAACTTCCGCCGCAATTCGGCGCAATTCCGGCAATATGCGGCCGAGGGCGGCAGGGCCGGCTTTACGACTGCCGAGGGCGAAGTAGAGGTCGCGATAGAGGGGAAAGAGCTGCTCGTAGACGGCGGCCTCGGATGGATCGGGTTTTACCGCGCGCAGAGGCAGGCAGACAGCGCGCTGCGCTTCTTCGATCGTGTTGTAGGCGCCGGCTGCCAGCAAAGCCATAATCCCCGATCCAAGGCTGGTGGGAATACCGGCAGGCACCAGGATCGGCTTGTTGAGGACGTTGGCATAGATGCGATTCAGAACTTCGTTCTTTTGCGGAATGCCGCCGGCGTTGATCACGCGATCAACCCGAACGCCATGGTCTGCCATGCGCTCGAGGATGATTCGGGTGTGAAAGGCGGTGCCTTCAATTGCGGCGAATAACTCGTCCTGCACCGTTTGAACCAAATTCCAGCCCAGAGTGATTCCGCCCAGTTCCGGATTCACAATCACCGTGCGATCGCCGTTGTCCCAACTCATGCGCAGCAGGCCTGTCTGTCCTGCCTTGTACTGATCGAGACCTTCGGAAAGCGCTGCGACCGTCGTTTGTGCTCGGCGGGCGATGGCGTCGAAGATATCTCCAGTTGCCGAGAGGCCCGCTTCAATGCCTGCGTAGCCGGGATGAACGCTGCCTGGCACCACTCCGCAAACGCCGGGAACCAGTTGTGCTTTACGGGCGATGGCGATGATGCAGGTGGAGGTTCCCACGACGTTGACCACGTCGCCTTCCTGGATGTGGGAGCCGAGCGCATCCCAATGTGCATCAAACGCTCCCACCGGGACCGGAATGCCTTCGCGGAGGCCGAGTTTTTCAGCCCATTCCGGCGAAAGATGTCCCGCGAGACGATCGCTCGTGAGGTACTCGCCGCCGAGTTTGGCGCGGATGCCGGCAAAGACAGGATCGACAGCGACCAGGAATTCCTCGGGAGGCAAGCCACCCCATTTGGGGTTCCACATCCACTTGTGACCCATCGCGCAAACGCTGCGCTTCAGCTGGTCCACGCTGCTTATCCCGCACAATGTGGCTGCGACCATGTCACAGTGTTCGAGCGCAGTGACAAAATGATCACGCAACTGCGGGTTATGACGCAGCCAATGAAGCAGTTTCGCGAATCCCCATTCATGCGAGTAGACGCCGCCACACCAGTCGATTGCTTCCAGGCCTATGGCATGTGCCTTGGTCGTGATCTCCTCGGCTTCAGCGTGGGCACGATGATCGCACCAGAGGTAGTAGTCATCGAGCGGCTGCAGATTTTTGCCAACAGGAGCAACGCTGGACCCCGTGGTGTCGAGCGCAATGGAAGCGACCGCTCTGGGGTCAACGCCGGCAACGCGCAGCGCTTCGCGGGTCGCACTGGATAATGCGGCCATCTGGTCACCATGTGATTGGGTGGCGAAGTCAGGATCTTCGCGGCGGCGATGCAAGGGGTAAGGAGCGGAGGCGGTGCCGATGGGCCCGCGCCGGCTATCTACCACTGTTACTCGCACGCTCAACGTGCCGAAATCCACTCCGGCCACTACGGCCATTGATTCGCCTCCCGGATGCGCATATTGCCAAGCCAAAGGGTACAACATCCGGCGATGGGAGAGCAGTGGAGAGGCCGTCAGCCTACTTGACTGCAGCGGCTCCCCGCAGATTTGGTATCGGGCTCTCAAGGTTCTTCACGAGGATCGAAATGCGGCGATTGGATGGATCGAAAGGGTCATTCTTAACACGCAACAGCTGGTCAGCATAGCCGCGCACTTGTGTGACCTGGTCCGAACGAACACCATCTTGCTGCAGCAGCCTTCTGGCCGCATTGGCACGATCAGCCGACAGCTCCCAGTTCGTGTAGGTTGCATCCCTTGAATACGGCGCCGCGTCTGTATGGCCCTCGATGAGCAGATTGTTGGGCAGGGTCTTCAACTCCGAGGCCAAAAGAGCCAGCAGTTCCTGCCCGTTGTTGCTGAGGCGCGCACTGCCGCTTTCATAAAAGGTTCCATTCTTAGCTTCGATGAGCTCGATGCGAAGGCCCTCGGGTGTAATGGTGATCTCGATTTGCTTTTGAAGTTTTTCGAGTTCCTTGCGCGCCTTGATCTCCTGTTCCAGCTTCTCCTTGAGTTTTTGCAGATTTTCGTTACTGGCGGCAGAGACGGTTTCTCCCGTGCCGGTCATGGTGGTGCCCATCATGCTTGCCGTCCCTTTGGGGTCGTTGAAGTACCCTGCAACCGCTTTGCGGATTTTCTCGCTCGAATTCATCAGCCACAGAACAATGAACAGCGACATCAGGGCGGTGACGAAATCGGCATAGGCGACCTTCCAAGCGCCGCCATGGTGGCCGCCATGACCGCTGACGCGTTTGATGATGATGATCGGCCGTGATTTGGCGGGCGACATGCGCGGAATTCCTCTCTCGCGGTGACAGGCAGGTGCTCAGGCAGCCTGCTTATCTGCCGGCTGCGCGGCGACTGCCTGGTTCTTGCAGGTGCGCTCCATCTCGTCAAAGGTCGGGCGCACATGCGCCGGAATCGCTCGACGGCCCATCTCGACAGCAATCATCGGGGCTGAGCCCTTCAAGAACGAAAGCAGCAAGACGCGCAGGACGTGCAGGTAGCTGTTGTGTTCGTCTGCAGTTTTGCTCATGTTGGAACTGAGGGGACCGGCAACCCCATAGCAGAGAAGGATGCCAAGAAACGTCCCGACGAGGGCGGCTGCGACTTTGTGGCCAATCTCTTCCGGCGGTCCGCCGAGTGCGCCCATGGTGATGACGACGCCGAGGACGGCGGCCACGATGCCCAGGCCGGGCAGCGCATCCGCGACCGTCGAAAGCGCGTTGACTGGCTGGGTCGCGTCATGGTGGTGTACTTCCATATCGAGTTCCATCATCTGGTCCATGTCGAAGGGTTCGACGCCACCCGTGATCGCCATACGCAAGGTGTCGCAAACAAAGTTACGGCTATGCACGTCGGCCACAAAATCGGGATACGCCTTGAAGATCGCGCTTTCCGCCGGCTTCTCGACGTCCGTTTCGACACTCAGCAGGCCCTCTTTGCGGACCTTGTTGAGGAACTGGTACATCATCTTGAGCGTGCTCAGATACCGCTCCTTTGTGAACCCCGAGCCGCTCAACACACCTTTGAGCCCGGCGAGAATTCCCTTGAGGATGTGCACCGGATTGGCGACAAGGAGCGTTCCGGTGGCGGCTCCCGCGATGATCAGGAGTTCTGCCGGCTGGAGAAGCACTGCGATATGCCCCTTCTCCATCAGAAACCCGCCGATAACGGATGCGAAGACAAGAAGAATGCCTAGGATGGCGAACATGCTTGTCTCCGCGGGTGCAGCGTGCTGTGGTTGCCTCCGGCATGGAAGCTCGCGAGCATTGCTGCTTGTGCGCGCTCCAGTAAGTCGGGCAGGGGCTCGTGCGCGTCTGCCTGCGCTGCGCCGATGCTGACGGTGAGCGAGATGCGGTCGCCCCACCAGCGAAAGTCGGTGGTTCGAGCCAAGCCGGTGAGGACCTGGGCATGGGAGGCGAGTGTTTCAGAGGTGCGTTCGTGCGAAAGCACAAGGAACTGGTCTTCGCCCCAGTGTCCCATCTGCTCGGTGGGACGCAGGCCCTGCATCAGAGTGTGCTCCAGCTTGTCGACCATGGCTTCGCAGGCGCGGCATCCATGCGTTTTGCGCAAGCGCTCTGCCTGATCGACGAAAATCCACAGCAGGCCGAAAGGAACCCCGCTTTGAAGGAAGTCGGCATACTCCATTTCGAGCCGGTCCTGAAGCTCAGATTCGGTGGTCTCAATCTGAGGGCCGGTGCCGCATTCTCGGTGCGGCAACGCATCGAGATTCTCGGCAGGATGAAAGACGACAGCGTTCCCGATGCGACCGGCAAAATTATTTTCCAGAGCGAGCACCCTGACCAAGATGGGAAGCTGGTGGCCGAGTCGATGGCGGACCTGGATGAGGGATTCGCGCGGCGTGGGGTCCGATCCGGTCAACTCGACCCAACGCCTGACCCCGCCGACGATCAAGATGTCGAGAACTGCCGGAATGGGCCGGCCCACGAGATCGGAGCCGGTGTGACCGGTGATCGCCTCTGCTGCGCGGTTCCAGAATCGGACGAGGCCCTCCTGGTCGGCGCAGGCGATTCCTTCCGGCAAGGCATCGAGAACGGTCTGGAGCAGTTCGGTGGGATCGGACACGCACGCATCCTCACCGATACCATCGGCAGAGATGCGATCAACTTGACTCAACCGAGACGTTCACGGTGCGAGCGATATTTGTCGATCCGAAGCTCCCCGAGATCTCTCGATCTAAAGTATTCATTTTAAATGATTTGACTGCAAATTGCAATAATACATTTGACTGACGCTGAACTGCGCCGAGTTTCTGCGGGCCGGTCTGGCGGCATGGAGTTCTGCATTAGCATTGCGAGCATGCAGCTACGCAGCGCAATGCTTTACGTAAAAGATCTGGAACGGATGAAGCAGTTCTACAGCGAGTTGTTCGGGGTTGAACCGACGAACGAGAATTGGACGAATGTTTGGGCCAGCTTCGAGACGGGCGGTTTTCGATTCGCGCTGCATGCCATCCCCGCAGAAATTTCAAAGGACATCGAAATTGCATCTCCGCCAGTGCCGCGAGAAAGAGAGCCAGTGAAGTTGATTTTTGAAGTGAGGGATGTGGAACGCGAACGGGAACGGCTGGAATCGCTCGGGATCCAAACAGTGCGTCGTCCCTGGCAAAGGCCTGGAGAAGCCTGCGATGCGGCCGATCCCGAAGGGAATATCTTTCAATTCTGTTCGTCCGGCGCCGATGCCCCGCGGTGAATCGGGGTTTTAGCAGGCAGGAGGAACGACGAGCCGGATTACGCGGTGCGAAGAATAGAAGAAACTGGGCGGAGGGATTGCCGCCGACTAATGCCATTTTGACAAGCGCTTCTCATGTTAGCTGTCGCGCATGATCGACGACGGGGAGATGACGGAAGCGCGACGCGCGGGAAGCATGCTCGCAGTGACGACCAGAGCGGCAGGCAAAAGGGAAGCGATCACCCAAACCTGGATGGGCGGCCAAGAGATCGTGATATCGGCCATCAGCAATCGAAGGAGCACGAAAGACAGCAGCGTTCCGATTGCCGTGCCGGCGAGAGCGAGCACTCCGGCATTCTTTACCACGATCAGGGTGATGCGCCCCCGTTGCGCCCCCAGGGCGATGCGGAGCGCCCGATCGCGCTGGCGCTGACGTTCCGCATCGTTTTGTGAGCTCAGCAAGCCAAGGATGCTGAGTAGAAGCGCCGCGGCTGCGGACGCGCCGCCAATCAGGGTTGCAATCCGCAAACCTGCCAATCCGGACTGAGTCAATTGCGCCGTGAGTGTCTTGATCGCAATGCGCCCATTACCGCCAGGCACGCTTTCTATCTTTTTCCGAAGCTCTGCTTCGATGCCTTTGCTGCCTTTTGAATCTTTGAGAATCAGCGTCATGCGCGCGGGACAGTCGCGATCCATCAGAAAGTAAATGGTGGGTTCGGCGTGCCGTTCAAATGTGCCGAAAGGCTGTGACCTGACGACTCCGATGATCTCGGTTCTCACGCCGTTCTCATCGACGACCCCTGCACCGAGTGGTTTGTCATGGAAGAAGAGGTCTGCGGCTTCCTGATTGATTACGGCCACGCGCCCCTGGGCACGAACCTGATCAGAGAACTTCTCCCCCACGGTTGCCGCCATGCCGAGCGCGAGGAAATAGTTGGCCGAAACAGAATTCGTGTTCAACTCGACGCCGGATTCGGGAACGGCATGCGGCACGCGAAAGTGCGCGCCCCTGATGGGCCCTGGCGCGGCCGAGGGATTGAGATAGCCGTAGTAGATGGTCGGATGTCTTTGCTGCAGCTCATCGGGCTTTTTCTTGACCACACCGACGATCTCGATGGGCAGACCGGCCGGGTCTTGTATCACCAGGCCAATCGTCTGCGGGCCCAGAAGTTGGGCGGCCGCGTCTTCATCCACGACCGCGAGCCGGTATTTTTGATCGTTTATCCCAAACATCTTTTCGGCGGTCGATGGGTCTTCCAGCGAGTTGAGGGAGCCTGGTGTCAGCGCGACGATGTCCATATCGAGATCGCGATATTGAGAAGAGGATGGCATGACTTTGAAGGTTCGCCAGGTTGGCTGACTTCCGGGGAGCTGGGCAGTCCACCCCAGCGGCGAAAGACCGGCAATTGATTTTGTCTTCTGCTCCACTTCGCTGAAATAGGTTGTGTCAACCTCAGGCCCGTTCCGTGGGATTTGGGCTTGCACGGTAATAAGGATCGGATCGCCGAGAAGCTGTCCAGCACTGGTTCGCAATGCTGAGTGAAGGCCATCGAGAAGGAGCGCTGTGCAGAGAACGAGCATGCAGCATGCCGTGATCTGTCCGACGACCAAACCTGATCGGAGCCGCAGCATTGCTTTAGAGGGCGAACCGGTTTCCCGTTGAAGAACGGTCCAGGGGCGATCGGTTCTTGTGCCAAAAACAGGCATCATGCCGCAGAAGACTGTTACGACAATGCAGAGAAATGAGGCCCCGAAGATGGGGAGCAAATGAGGGGCGAAGCTGAGCCGTTCTGCGTCTTCTTTGAATAGAAAAACCGGAAGTGTGTGGGCGGTCAACATCCCCAGCAACAAGCCGAGGATCCCGCCGGCGATCGAGATGACGAGGCTGTCGGCGAACAGCTCTAGCAGCAACTCGGCGCGGGTTGCACCGAGAGCAATACGGAGAGAAGTCTCGTGCGATCGCCTCAAAGCACGTCCCAGGAGGAATGAAGCAACGTTGGTGCAGGCGACGAAGAAAACGGCTGCCGCAGAGAAGCTGAGAAAGATGCCGACGCGCGCAAGCCCGCGGGCCCGATTCGGCAGAATGCCGGTGAAAGGCGTAACGCGCACTTCACCCAAGGTGCTAGAACGCAATGCAGCCTGCGCCTGGGGAATTGAAGCGCCGGAGTGAAGACGTGCAAGAACCCATAGATTTCGCCTGTCGTGGTCGGCATTTTTTAATTCCTGTTCGTTTGATTGGATCCAGAGATCCACTCTCTGGCCGGTATAGAGTCCGTCGAGCTGAATCGGCGCGATTCCCGAAATTCTCAGTTCTGCTTGATCGATGCGGATGGTTGAGCCGAGCACATCTTTTTTGCTGCTGAACTGGTTTTCCCAAATACGGTGACTGATGACTGCGCCATCGGTGAGTGGGATTGCCAAGGATTTCGCAAGGTTGGGCATGACGGTCGCAATGGTTGCGATTTGGGATCGGCCGTCGATTGTCGCTTTGCCGGGATTGATTCGCACCGCACCGACCCAATCGAATATTCCAGGGGTGCTTGCGAGCCGTTGATATTCGTCGAGTGAGAGAGGTCCTGCCCCGCGGGAGGGATCTTGCCGCAGAATCGACACGACGCCGTTCGAGCTTTTGAGCGGGAGCGAGGGGTGAGTCAATCCCCGCAGAAACCCGTATACGGCTGCATTGCCGCCTACTCCAAGCGCGATGGTCAGCAGTAAAGCAAATGACAGGCCCGGCGCCCGCGCAAATGCTCTCGCTGACCTGCGGATTCTGAGAAGGCTTCTAGACAAGGCCACCCGGATTAGTGTGCAAGCCCGGCTCCACAAAATGCGGCGAATTTCCTTGGCTTACCCAGGGTAATCCGGTTTTTTGCGTCCGGTTCCGGCCCCATGTGTCCGTATTTGGACAGAGCTCAACTCTATTGCGACTTGCGTGGTTGGAACGCAGAGAACGAGCCTCAGTCGCGAACCGCTGTGATTCGCGTCTCGAGTCCGAAGTCGCGCAGGATGCGGTCGTACCAACTGTCGTCATCGGATGCGTAGAGGTCGGCCCACGCCTCGTCGCTCATCGAACGGCGCCATTCGAGGAATGGCACGGCATCGGGGCCGACGGGGTGCCGGAGCTGCCACGTTCCGCTCTCCACAACCTCGAGAATCTTCTGCGCCACGACCGTGGGCGGCACGGGATGCTGCAGCGATGCAGCGAACAGGTTGCTAAACCGCTCGGTCTGACGATAAGGCGAGTCATTGGAGGGGGTGGAGAGACGCCGCGCCATCGCCGTATCAATGATGCCGGGCTCGACGATGGCGACGCGCACGTTGAAGCTCTTCAGCTCGCCGGCCAGCCCCTCGCTCAGCGCTTCAAGGGCCCACTTCGAGGCCATATACGGCGTGAGCGGCGCGCTGGCGATACGTCCAGCGACAGAGGAGACGTTGACGATGCAGCCGTCCCGCCGTTCTCGCATGTGCTTGACAACCGCCTGAATGGTCCTGATACAGCCGAAGTAATTCGTTTCCATTGCCGCACGAAACACCGCCATCGGCAGCTCTTCAACGGCTCCATAGGCCTCAATGCCGGCGTTATTGATCAGCACATCGATAGCGCCGTGCCTGGCGACGATGGCGTTGATGCCGCTCTGAACCGAGTCGTCGGAATCAACATCGAGCACCGATATCGATATGGGCAGATTCTCCTTCGCGGCCGCTTCGCCGAGGTTGGATTGTGCCGGATTCCGCATCGTGGCAAAAACCTGATGCCCGTTGCGCGCAAACGTCAGCGCGGTCTCGTAGCCGATTCCCTTGCTCGTTCCAGTGATCAGGACAGAAGACACAACGACCTCCAGCATCGCTCTCGCGGGTGGTGCATAGTTGGAATTGGGGGACCGGGAGCCCGGAATACCTCATACGGTAGCAGCGTCTCGAGTCATTGTCAGCCGAAATCAGCCGAAAAAGAGAAGGTGCGCCGGCTGGCGCCTCAAGCCTATCCGCACTCAGGTAGCAGCATTTTTTGCGGGGGATGGATCATGGAGGGGGAGGCGGACGGTAAATCGGGTGTTGCCCGGTTCAGATGAAACGTCGATCTTGCCGCCGAACTTCTGGGTTACGATGCGGTGGACGATCTCGAGTCCGAGGCCGGTTCCGGCACCTTGCGGCTTGGTAGTGAAGAAAGCCTCAAAGATGCGCGGCAGGACTTCGGCGGGAATGCCGGGGCCGTGATCGGTAATCGCGATAGCGAGCCAGTCGGGCTCGGTCCAAGTGGAAACCTCGATATGGCCTTGACCGGGCGAGGCGTCAGCAGCGTTGTCGATGAGATTGGTCCAGACCTGACTCAAAGCAAAGCCGCGCGTACGGATGATGGAAGGTTTTGCATCGAACTTCTTTTCGATGGTGATCTGCTTGAGGCGCAGCTTGTGTCCCAGGATGGTAAGCGTGCTTTGCAGGCTGTCATGGATATCAAGATCGCGGGCCGCCGATCGCTCGTCGTAGGCGAATTTCTTTACAGCCATTACGAGGTCGGAGATGCGCGAGATGCTTTCTTCAATGGCGCAGACCAGCGACATGGAAGAGATGAGCGCACCGAGCCAGTTGAGGGCGTCGGAGAATGAATCGGCTTCAAAGTACTCTCGGGCGCAGATCAACTCTTCCTGGTTGAAGCCCATGCTGACGAGAGCGGGAGCGATGGTGTATGCATTTTCGACGCCGGTCGAATTGAGCCACTCTCCCAAGTGTTCTTCCGCCTCAGCTTGTTCAAGGCTGCTCATCGCGGCGAGCTTGCAGCCGTTCACGCTGTGCTCGAGGAGAGCCCGCATGCACTCGAGCTGTTGCGGAGTTTTGGGGCGGCTGGCGTTGCGGAGTCCAATCTGCTGAAGCTTGAGAAGGTTTTCACGGAGCTGCGAGGCAGATCGCTTTGCCGCGGAGCCGGGATTGTGAAGCTCGTGCATTAAGCCGGCGGCGAGTGTTCCCAGCGAAACGAGCTTTTCGCGATGGAGTGCTTCGACCTGGTAGGCCTGTAGCCGCTGCGCCATATCGGCGAGAATGATTTTGCGCGCTTCGGGGCAGCAGGCCAAAAGAGCCCAGAATTGCTCACTCGTGAATCGAGCCATCACCGAATCTTCGGTTGCGGTAATCAGGAAGGGAATTTGGGCGCGTCCTGTCAGCAGTGGAGTTTCGCCAAAGCCCTCGCCAGTGCGCGCTGTGCCGACGGTGGTAAGCGAGCCATCTGGTTCTTGGCGCTCCGCTCGGCCGTCGCCTTTCAAAACGATCCAGTAATGATCGGCGGGAGAACCGGGCGTGACCAGGACTGCGCCGGATTTCGCTGTCACGCGCTCGATGCGATCGAGTCCGGGAAGATGATCGACGTTGGTGCCCGAAAAAGGACGGGTGGTGCGTAGTTCCGCCGCCATGTCCTTGAATGCGACGGATTCGATGATCATTGATTTATCGGCTTCCGCCATGCTGTGTTCGTTCCACTCCCACCTGAGAACCCCGCAGAGAAAATCAAACTGCGGTAGACCGATTTCCCTAAGCGGCCCAAGCCGCGTTTATTTTTTGGTTCTACAACGCTTGCGCCTTAACGAACAAACCCCGCGTGCTTTCAGAATCTCTATCTCCTTCTGGCCGCCACTCAATCCCGACCGTGTGAAGGTCTAGAACCCTGCCAGATATTGATGCGCGAACTGCACCGCGATCGAGCCTTCTCCAACTGCCGACGCCACCCGCTTTACCGAGCCATGCCGCACATCTCCCGCGACGAAGATACCCGGAACGCTGGTTTCAAGCAGGAAGGGCTCACGTGCCTCGCGCCATCCATCCGGCAATTTCCCGTCATGTCGCAGATCCGGACCCGCCAACACAAAACCTTTTTCATCGCGCAAAATGCAAGCGGGCAACCACGCAACGCCGGGTTCCGCCCCAATGAAAACGAAGACAGAAGAAGCGGGCACGTTGTATTCCCCCTGCGGACCGCGCAGTTTGAGGCATTCCAAGCGATCTTCGCCCTGGGCCTCGACGACCTGTGTTTTGGCCGCGACCACAATATTGGATGTGCGTTCAATCTCATCGATTAAATATTTCGACATCGTCGCAGACAAGCCCGATCCGCGCACAAGCATGGTTACTTTTTGGGCATATTTGGCAAAGTGCAAGGCAGCCTGGCCAGCGGAATTGGCGCCCCCAACGACAAATACTTCTTCGTCCTTGCAGGCGACGGCTTCAACCAGCGCGGCGCCATAGTAAATGCCGCGTCCCGCCAGGCGGGCTGCACCCTGGATATCGAGCTTTCGGTATTGCACGCCTGATGCTAGCAGGACGACGTGGGTGGCGACCTCGCGGCCGTCTGAAAGTTGCACAAAGCGATATTGGCCGTCGATGCGGAGGCCTGTAGCTCGCTGCATGAGGAACTCGGCGCCGAAGCGCGTGGCCTGAAGGTGGGCTCGGCGGCCCAGCTCTTCGCCGGTCACGCCCTGGTGAAAGCCCAGGTAGTTCTCAATGCGTGAAGAAGAGCCGGCTTGCCCGCCTGGAGCTTCCGGTTCAATGATGAGGGTGCGCAGGCCCTCGCTGGCGCCATAAACCGCGGCGGCAAGACCAGCGGGCCCGGCGCCCACCACGGCGATGTCGTAAAACTCCTGCGCGGCCTGGGTTCTGAGACCGACGCGAGCGGCAAGGGATTCCGGAGTGGCTTCGGCGAGCATGGTGCCGTCGGGGAACAGGACGAAGGGCATTTGCTCGCCGGTCAGATGGCGCTCACCAACCAGCTTTTGCGCTTCGTCATTCGACGAAATATCGAGCCAGCGATAGGCCACGTGATTTCGAGACAAAAAGTTGCGCAGCATGTGATCTTGGAGAGACCAGCGGCTCCCGATCACGCGGAGACCTTCGAACGGCGGTCGATAGCCGGATTTCCAATCGTCGAGGAGATCGTTGAGGACGGGGTAGAGTTTCTCCTCGGGGGGATCCCATGGCTTGTTGAGGTAGTAGTGAATGCGCGCGGAGTTGATGGCCTGAATTGCGGCCTCAGTATCGGCGTAGGCGGTCAGGAGCACGCGGCGTGCCTCGGGATAGAGTTCGCGGGCGCGCTCGAGGAATTCAACGCCCGTCAGTCCCGGCATGCGCTGATCGCTGAGGAGGAGTGCGACGGGTTCCTTCCTTGCCTGGAGTTGCGCGAGGGTGTCGAGGGCTGCCTGCCCGCTGCCCGCGCGCATGATCCGGTATGTGGCTCCGTATTGGCTGCGCAGATCCTGTACCACGGCCTCCAGAACGCTGGAATCATCATCGATCGCAAGTAAAACCGGCCTCGCCATATGCTCCTAGTCTAGGACCTCGGGTTGGGTGAGTTTTTCAGAGTTTTTACAAGTCCAATGAGCCTAATCAGTTAACAGCTAGCACGTTAGTTGTAGTGGGGAACCTAGTGACGTGACGGGGTTTGGGCTGTAAGCTTGTTCCAACACGTTACCTTAGGGTTGACCCTTTGGAACTTGCAATGATGACCAAAGGCATTGAAAATCCCCGCTTCAATGTGGCATGCCGGCGGCTTTCGTATTTTTTGTGTGTATCTGCCGATACAGTCCTTGAGGGCAGAAGTTGCAACCTGATCTTGAACCGCGGTGCCGGACCAGGTTGAGAGGATCATCGTTTGATCTGGTCTATGGGCCCCGCAGTGCATGGGACAACGCGACATGAATAAGGTCATTCTTGCCGATTCACAAGCAATCTTCAGAGCCGGCACGGCTAAAGTGCTGGCGATGGATGAAGATTTACGCATCATTGCCCAGTGTTCCGATCTGGATCGCATGATGCACGCGATTAGCACGTTTCCGGGCGCTATCGTGGTGATGGCGGCTTCGCTGCGGCCGGACATCCGGCATCTGCGGTCTTTGCTCGAATCCACCAATAGCCGCGGGATTGTGATTGCCGAGAACAACGAGATGGCGAGTGCTTTTCTGCAGCAGGGTTTTCGCGGCGTGGTATTCCGCAACGTGACAGGTCCATCGCTGGTGGAGTGCGTTCGGCGGGTGGCTGCCGGGGAAACGTGGGCGCCTCCGCAACTGATGATGCCCGAATCGCCGGAAGAGGACATGGTGGGAGCGCGTGTGCGCGACCGCCTTACGCCGAAGGAAATGCGAATTGTAGCGCTCATCGTTCAAGGGTGCAAGAACCGCGAGATTGCTCTTCGCCTGAAGACGACGGAGCAGGTGATCAAGAATTACCTGCGCTCGATTTACGACAAGACGGGTGTGAGCGACCGGCTTGAACTGGCCCTCTTTACGATTCACCATAAGGTCCTGGCCGCGGCTGCTGCCGAGGTGGGCAGCAAGCTTGATGCGGAAGAGCAGGCCGCCGCGCCTCCGGCGGTTGCGTAGTCAATCTAGAGTTTTTCGGCCACGCTTTTTGCCTGCGTGAAGAGCAGCAGGTAGTCAGGACCGCCTGCCTTGGAATCCGTCCCGCTCATATTGAATCCGCCAAACGGGTGTGCGCCCACCATGGCGCCTGTGCATTTGCGATTCAAGTAAAGATTGCCGACATGGAATTCATTGCGCGCCAGGTCGAGGCGTTCGCGATCTGACGTGTAGAGGGCGCCGGTCAAGCCGTACTCAGTGTTGTTGGCGACCTTCAGTCCTGCCTTGAAATCGTCGACCTTGATGACAGCCAAGACCGGTCCGAAGATCTCTTCCTGGGAGATGACCGCGTCAGGAGCAATATCGGCGATGACGGTGGGCTCAAGGAAGAATCCGCCGTCCTCGGTCTGCACGGTGTTACCGCCCACGATGAGGCGACCTTCTTTCTTGCCGGTTTCGATGTAGCTCACCATGGAGTCGAGAGCGGCTTTGTTGATGACGGGACCCATGTTCGGGTTAGTGGCCGGATCGCCGACAGTCAGTTTCGCCACCCGCTCGCGCAGACCATCGACGACATCTTGATAGACCGAGGCTTCGACAATCACGCGCGAGCAGGCCGAGCACTTCTGGCCACTGAATCCGAATGCGGACGCGACGACGCCATCGACAGCCGACTCGATCTCAGCATCTGCGCAAATGAGAATTGAATCCTTTCCGCCCATTTCGAGAATGGTGCGCTTGATCCAGATCTGACCCGGCTGCGTCTTTGCGGCGCGCTCGTGGATTTCGAGTCCTACACTCTTGGAACCCGTGAAGGCGATGAAGCGCGTCTTCGGGTGCTCGACGATTGCATTGCCGAAGCTGGCGCCCGAGCCAGGACAGAAATTGACGACGCCATCGGGCATGCCGGCTTCTTCGAGAACTTCTACAAATTTGGCTGCGATCGTGGGCGAGTCGCTGGATGGCTTGAGGATGACCGTATTCCCGGTGACGATGGAGGCGGCGGTCATGCCGGCCATGATGGCAAAGGGAAAATTCCACGGCGGAATCACGGCGCCCACGCCTAGCGGGATATAGAGCAGTTGATCGCGCTCGCCGGGGTATTGGATGGGCGTTTGGGATTGAGCGAGGCGCAGTGCTTCGCGGGAGTAGAACTCCAGGAAGTCGATGGTTTCGCCGACGTCGGCATCGGCTTCGGCCCAGTTCTTGCCGACTTCGTAGGTGAGCCATGCGCAAAATTCAAGCTTGCGGCGACGGATGATTTCAGCGGCAGCGAGGAGGAGCGAGGTTCTGGTTTCGACGGAGGTGCGGCTCCAGGTCTCGAAGGCCTGGAGGGCTGCCCGCATTGCGGGCTCAGCGTGTTCGGCGCCTGCCTTCTGGTGAGTGCCAACGATTTGCGAGGGGCGGGCGGGGTTCAGTGAGCGGATTTTGCCGTCGGTTTTGGAGCGATGGCCGCCGATGATGAGGTCGTATTCGCGGCCCAACTGGGATGCCACCAGATTCAGCGCCTGCTGCATGTCGCGGGCAGTTTCGGGATCTTTGAAATTAGTAAAGGGCTCGTTACGGAAGGCGCCCTGTGGCGAGCGCGGAAGAATCGTTGTTGGTGCAGTCAAAGTTGCCATGGCTTCTCCAGTTTAGTCCAGAAGTTGGAGGCCCATCCATTAGCCAGGCCGCTGCATTTGCGGTGCGTTTTCGGGAAAAGAGGGGTTTCGGAACGAATCTGAGCGCTCGGCCGAAACTATGCCAGGGAATCGGGGTTTAGGTCTGTCAGTCCCACTCGGCCGAGGACCGCCTTGACGCTGGTGGTCTCGCCGGGACCGACAGAAGACGGGATGCGGACAGGTGCTGATCGAGCCCGTAGTGGTCCGGACCTTACGTGGTTGCCGGTGGCGTGAGTATCCGAGACCTGTGAGGGAATATGAGTTGTCGAATCGAAGAGGAACGGGGCCCTATCATCACCGCGAGCCCGAAGCTTGCGCACACTTACGGTGGCATAGACGCGAATTTGCGTGTGGCGAATACACGTTGGAGCGGCATGCCAGTTTTTTTTGCGGCGGTCGCGCTGGTTTTTTCCGCAGCGGGAACGGCCGCGGCGCAGCAAGATTGGCCGCCGGATGACAGCTATAACCAGTCTCCTTACGAGCAGGCGCCGGCGTATCAGCAGCCTTATGAGCAGCAGCCGGGATACGGGCAACAGTATCCGCAGCAGTACGCGCCAAACCAGCAGCAGTATGCCTACGGTAACCAGCCCTATTATTCGCAGCAGCCTCAGGGCAATGACGTGACACAGCCTCTGAGCCCCGATCAGCTTCAACAGCTTGTGGCGCCGATCGCGCTTTATCCGGACAACTTAGTGGCGGAGGTCCTGGCGGCCTCGACTTATCCGGCGCAGGTTTCTGCGGCAGACCAATGGCTACGGATGCAGGGCAATGTGCCGCCCGAGCAGATTGTTGCGGGCGCAAACGCGCAGGCGAGCTGGGATCCAAGCATCAAGGCGCTCACCGCGTTTCCGCAGGTGCTCGCGATGATGGATCGTAACCTGCAATGGACCACAAGCTTAGGCAATGCTTATTACAATCAGCCTCAAGATGTGCTGCAGACCATCCAGGTGATGCGCGACCGTGCCGAGGCAGCCGGAAACCTGCAGAGCACGCCGCAGGAAACGGTGAGCGACGACCAGGGATACGTGAATATTGCGCCAGCCAATCCCGAAGTGGTGTACGTCCCAACCTACAATCCATGGGCGGCCTACGGACAGCCGGTCGATCCCTATCCTGGGTTCTCAGTTCTTGGCGCAATTGGCTCATTCTTTGGTAATTCACTGATGAGCTGGGGGCCGGGGATTGCCATGAATGCCTTCACGGCCATGCCCTGGGGCTGGCTCGGCTGGGGATTGGATTGGCTCGCCCATTCGATTCTGTTCAACCACGGCAACTACTTTACGCACAGCGGTTCGGTGGCTGATTGGGGATTTCCACACGGAGGACCGCGGTATTACCCGGGCAGACCGGCATGGGATGGAGGACGCGGAGGCTGGAACCGCGGTGGGTATGAGCGAGCCGATAGGAATCGGGGATGGGCTGCTGGTGGAAACCGGGAAGCGTATGGGGGCGGGTTGATGAACCGCGGCGAGTTGCGTGGCGGGCCGGCGCATAGCTGGGGTGACGCGCGAACGCAGGAAGGGTTTAATCGAGGGCTGCCGCAGCGTGGCGAGGTGTACGGGCGACCGGCATTGCCCGGTGGGCAAGGTTTCCGCGGCGGATCCAATGAGCAATTTGGCCGACAGCAGGCGTTCATGGGGCGTGGAGAATCGGGATTCGGCTCGGGCTTCAACGGTCGACAGCAAGTTTACGGCGGGCACTCGGGATTGACGTATGGCACGCCCTCGCGCGGACCTGAGAACGGATTTCGCAGTGGGCAATTCAATGGGCGCCACGGCATGAGCTACGGCGCGCCGTCGCGGACTTATACGACGCCGCAAAACAGTTTTCACGGGCAGGAATTCGGGGGCGGCCATTCTTATGGAGGTTATTCAGGTTTCGGCGGCAACCAGCAGCATTCAGGAGGGTTTCACCTCTTTGGAGGCGGACATTCCAACGAGTACAAGGCTCCGAAGAGCTTCAGCTACGGAGGAGGTCACTCAAGCTGGGGCGGCGGTGGATTCAAGGCTCCGAAAGCTCCCAAGATGAGTGGTGGCGGCCACTGGGGTGGAGGCGGACATTCGTTCGGCGGCGGTGGTCATTTCAGTGGTCATTCGGGCGGCGGACATTCGAGTGGACACGGCGGAGGCGGGCACCACCACTGAGATTTCGTTTTCGTGGATTGCTCACGCGATGCTGCGAAGTGGCTCCACAGGTGCGGCGACGGTTGGCTTTTGTCGAGCGCAGGCACTGATGGAATCAGAAACCGCCCACGCTGCGCCGGACATGGCGAGCGAGATTCCGAATCCAGACCAGGAAAAATGATCGTGCGGGGTGGAGAGCAGCTTGAGGCCCCAGACGAAA
Organism: Occallatibacter sp.; assembly: GCA_035308825.1. Lineage (GTDB taxonomy): Bacteria > Acidobacteriota > Terriglobia > Terriglobales > Acidobacteriaceae > Telmatobacter. The sequence continues at coordinate 32,432 of DATGFX010000077.1, forward strand.
ATCGTGAAGCCGAGGATCATCGCGGTCAGCAGGCGGGTGGCAAGCGCGGAGAGGATTCCGGTGAGGATGGACGCCGCGGCGAGGAAGAAGCAGACGGTCGTGGCGTAGGCCCAGAACTTCGGGCCGGGCGGAATCCAAGCGGGGATCCACGAGGGCAGACCTGGCAAATCAATGATGTGCACGATTCCGAATGAGAGGACGCAGACGACATAGAGGCGGGCGACGAGAGGCTCGCGCTTTGCCCAGCCCGAGTTGGGCGGAGACACGAGAAGATACGCAACTGCGCCGCCGATTACGAGGGAGAGCTCTTCAAAGAAGTTTCCCGCTGGATCGTAACTCAAAGGCAGCGCGAAGATTTTCGGCACCCACAAGAGCGTGAAGATCGAATAGAGGGCGGTGAGGGCCACAGCTCCGATGCGGGCGGTGCGCCGCCATAAAATGGCGATGCCTGTGGCAAACTCGACGATGGCGGTCAGGTAGGCGAGCGGCTCGCGAAAAGGAACGGAAGGCAGGACGCGCTGCCACATGGTGGCGAAATCGCCCCACGCGAGGCCGATGAGGCCGAGGGCAATGGCGCCGAGGGCATAGACATACAAGCCGAGGTTGGATGCGAGGCTTCGGTTGGTCATGGCGAGAGCGCAGACTGAAATCAGCGCGGAGCGATCAGGATATGGCGCGGAGGGGCGCGTGGACATAGCCACTTGGGGCCGGGGAGACATTGCCGGTCGGACCGCCATGCTTCTGTATTCGCAGATCAGATTTGTCCTCATCCGCCGATCAACGAATTCGAACGAAGGACAAACGCCGTCTTTCGACTTGCCGCTGGCTCACCCAGATGACATGAACCTGTTTAGAGTGCGTCTCCAGATCAGCGGGTTTCGGTGAGGGCTTCGGTGGCTTTGCTCATTTTC
>DATGFX010000078.1:0-6074 GCA_035308825.1 Occallatibacter sp.
CCTAGCACCCATGGTCGCGAATGTGCAAATCAGCGCGCACAAAATCGTCTCGACAGATCCGGCGACCGGCGAAGTACTGCGCGAATTTGAATGCCTCGACGACTCCGAAGTCCGCTCCGCAGTCCTGCGCGCACAAGAGGCGCAGCGGCAGTGGGCTGCAAGCGGTGTGCGAAAGCGAATCGACACGCTGCGCCAGTTCCAGCGAATCCTGGTCGACAGAAAACGGCATGTCGCCGAAGCGATCACGCGAGAGTCGGGCAAGCCTGTTGCGGAAGCCCTGACCACCGAAGTGCTGGTCGTGCTCGACGCGGCTCGCTTTTTGATTAAAAACGCATACCGCCTGCTCCGCGATGAGCCAGTCCCGCATGGAAATCTAGCGACCAAGCTCAAGACCGGATACTTGGTGCGTGAGCCTTGTGGTGTCATCGGAATCATTTCACCGTGGAACTATCCGTTTTCGATTCCCGCAACCGAGGCTCTGGCGGCAATGGCCGCGGGCAATGCTGTGGTCCTCAAGCCTTCTGAGTTCACTTCTCTCGTAGCGCTGGAACTGGAGGCACTCCTGCACTCTTCGGGCGTGCCAGAAAATATCTTTCAGGTTCTTACGGGCGACGGCACGACCGGTGCTGCACTGGTCGACTCGCCCGTCGACAAACTTATTTTTACGGGCAGCGTCGCGACCGGCAAGCGCATTGCGAAAGCCGCGGCCGAGCGCTTGTTGCCGGTTGTGCTGGAGTTGGGCGGTAAGGATCCCATGCTGGTGCTCGACGATGCTGATATCGATGTAGCCTCGAGTGCGGCGGTATGGGGAGCGTTCATGAATGCCGGTCAGACCTGCTTGTCGGTTGAGCGCTGCTACGTGCATCGCAGCCTTTACAACATGTTTCTTGATGCGTGTGTCGATAAGATCAGTAAGTTGCGTGTCGGGCCGGGGATCGATCCCCAGACCGATGTCGGGCCAATGATCCACGAGGATCAGTTGAGAATTGTCGAAGTTCACGTGCAGGATGCCGTGTCGCAGGGCGCTCGGGTTCTCGCGGGAGGGTCGCGTCTGTCGGAACTGGGCAGGAATTTCTATATGCCGACCCTGCTGGCCGATGTCACGCATGGCATGCGCATCATGCGGGAAGAAACGTTCGGGCCGGTGCTGCCGGTCATGCCATTCGACGGCGACGAGGAAGCAATCAAGCTGGCGAACGATTCAGAGTTCGGGTTGGCAGCCAGCCTCTGGACACGCAATCACGCTCGCGGTTCCGCCCTTGCCCGCCGCATCCAGGCTGGCACAGTAATGGTGAACGACGTGATTTCTTGTTTCGGCATCAGCGAAGCGCCGCACGGGGGAGTGAAGTGCAGCGGCATTGGGCGCACCCACGGCCGCTTCGGACTGGAAGAAATGGTGCGGTGCAAGTATGTGGACGTAGATCGCATGCCGGGAATGAAGAAAGTTTGGTGGTATGCCTACGGGCAGCGTTTTGCGCGGCAGATGGAAGCGTTCATCGATTTCCAGTTTGCCCGAACGTGGCCACAGCGTATTCGCGGTGCACTGCATGCGGCGGGCGTGCTGCGAAGCGGGAAGCTGTGATTGCCCGCAGGTAACCTCTTTTTACCAGCACTAACCGGGGAGCCAACCATTGCGAGCAGAAAGCGGGAAAATATGAGCGACACTTCCAACACCGATCCGAAACGCGAATTGCTCAGGCACGCGGTTGCCACGCTGGCTTACCGCGGAGGGAAGGCCATCCGGAATGCGCCGGAAGGTTTTTCGTCATTCCATGCCAGCGCGGGCGCTCGCCGACCGGGTGAAATTCTGGCGCACATCGGTGACCTCATGGATTGGGCGCTTTCCATGGCCGATGGAACTCGCGCCTGGCATGATTCTGAACCGCTGCCTTGGGATAAAGAGATGGATCGCTTTTTCGCTGCTTTGAAGAAGTTCGACGATTATCTGGCCTCCAAGGAAACGCTGCACGCATCTTCGGAAAGGCTCTTGCAAGGGCCGATTGCCGATGCGCTGACCCACGTCGGGCAGATTGCAATTCTGCGGCGTCTGGCGGGGGAACCGATCAAGGCAGAGAACTACTTTCAAGCGGAGATCACTGCCGGCCGTGTCGGAGTCGATCAGGCCAAGCCAAAGAGAGAATTCTAGTTGCAGACTGGCGAAGCTGATTAAGCAATCGGCTTCGAGTACAATGGCGCTCGTAGGCCCAATTCGGCCTCCTGAGCCGCAGATTCGAGGGTAGATCATTGGCGACTGGCGAAATCACCGCTTCGGACATCCAAACTCCACCGCAGCTTCCGCATCATAGAGTCAAGATCAAGAAAGTTGGGCAGCGCGCCTGCAACGAGAAGAACGATAAGGGCAAGTTCTGCGGCGGTCACCTGAAGCGCTGGTTCTATACGACCGATGCCATCGAGCGAGAGTGCGGCGACGCAGAAAAAGCATGGGGACCGGACGCCGAGGTCTACCGCTGCGAACATTGTCAGACCCTGTATTTGCCGAATCCGGCGGAAGCCAAGGTCAACGTCGCGGGGCAAGGACTGAAATCGGTTTTCGGCCTGACGCTTCCACCGAAAGAAAAATAGAGACAGGGTACACAAAGTTCCTAGGAGCGGGCGATCCATCAAAGTTAGAAGCCATTCTGAGCCAGTTCCTGATGTTCGGGGTCGCGGAGTGAAGATCGTTGGGGCCGCAGAATACAGCTGCCCTCGGCGAGACAAGAGCCAAAGGCCGTTTTTTCCATGAACACCTCCGAACTCATCTACGACTGGAACAAGAACCATCCGCCGGGGCTGAAGCCGCCGGGTCCGGTGCTGCTGAACGATGAGAGCCTTCGCGATGGCTTACAGTCGCCCTCGGTACGCGATCCCTCCATTTCCGAAAAAATCGAGATTCTGCATCTCATGGAGGCGCTCGGAATCAACGCTCTCGATCTTGGCTTGCCAGGCGCCGGAGCAAGAGCCGTCGAACACGTAACTGCGCTCGCGCATGAGATCGCCGCACACAAAATGAAGATTCGCGCCAACTGTGCGGCGCGCACGCACGAGAATGACATTCGTCCGATTGCCGAGATCGTGCAGAAAACCGGGCTTCCCATTGAGGCAGCTACTTTCATCGGGTCGAGTCCCATTCGCAGGTTTACTGAGGGTTGGACTGATGAGTTTCTGCTGCAAACGACCGAGAAAGCCGTAAAGTATGCGGTCTCGCTCGGTCTCGATGTGATGTATGTCACCGAAGATACGAGCCGCTGCGATCCGGAGACGGTGAAGCGGCTCTACTCGACGGCGATCAATTGTGGGGCGCGAGCCATCGTGGTTTGCGACACGGCCGGACACGCCACCCCCATGGGCGCGCTCGCCCTGGTGCGATTTGTCATCGAGGAAGTCGTGAAGCCGTCGGGCGAAAAGATTCGCGTTGATTGGCACGGGCACAGCGATCGCGGGCTCGCGATCGCCAATTCCATGGCGGCGGTGATTGCCGGAGCGAACTGCGTGCACGGCTGCGCCGTCGGCCTTGGCGAACGCGTAGGCAACACGCAGATCGATCAGATGCTGGTGAACCTGAAGTTGATGGGGATTGCCCCCTGGGACGATCAAGACCTGACCAAGCTGAAACACTATTGCCAGGCAGTGTCGCGAGCCACCGGCGTGCCTATTCCGGCAAACTATCCAGTTGTGGGTGACGATGCCTTCCGCACTGCAACCGGAGTTCATGCTGCGGCGATCATCAAGGCGTATCACAAAAACGATGTAGTGCTCGCCAATACGGTTTATTCCGGCGTTCCCTCGCACGTATTTGGGCTCGAGCAGATTATCGACATCGGCCCCATGAGCGGAAAGTCGAATGTGCTGTTCTGGCTGGAGCGGCGCGGCATTCCGGCAACTGACGATCTGGTGGAACGTATCTACCAGCGGGCGAAAGCGAGTGATCATACACTGAGCGACGCCGAAGTTGTCGAGTGCCTCCCTGCGACTGTAAAGCAAAATTGAACCGGTGCGCCCTATAAGCGGCAAGCGAAAATCTCTTGCTTGGACGGTGAAGGCGCGGGCTTTTCGGGATGGCGTCTTTGGGGAGGCGCCACGGCATTTACTATGGCGGAACAAATGAGACATGCGATTCTCGGCGCGGGCGGTGTCGGCGGATTAATTGGGGCGTGCCTCGCTCACTCCGGCGATCCGGTCACGCTGGTTGTTCGACCGGAAACCCTCGCGCAATATCCCAAGCAACTTCGTCTTGAGAGCCCTTTTGGCAACTTCGCGGTCGATGTTGCGGTTGCTGCTGACGTGCCTCCCGTTGACGCGCTGTGGCTCGCGGTAAAAGCTACCCAGTTCGAGGCGGCGCTTGCGGCCCTGAAGAGTCCAAATGCGGTGCGTGCCATCGTCCCGCTGCTGAATGGAATCGATCATGTGACGCTGCTACGCTCTAAGTACGGAGCCGACCGCGTGATTCCGGGCACATTCGCTGGAGAAGCCGAGCGAGTCACTGCCGGGCACATCATCCTTCGCTCGCCTTTTGCGAGGCTGAATGTTCTGTCTACGGGGAAGCCGTTGCTCGCCGGCGCTCTCGAACAGCTTCAGGCGCTTGGCTTCGAGTGCCGCTTCATCGATGACGAACCAACGCTGATGTGGGGAAAGCTGGTTTTTCTCGCTCCGTTTGCTCTGAGTACGACAGCGGCAGATAAAAGTGTGGGGGAAATTCTTGCAGATCCCTCCTGGCGCGCTTTAGGAGAAAGCTGTGTGCGGGAGGCTTGCGCTGTGGCGATCGCCGAGGGTGCGAAAGTGAGTGCCGAGAAGGTGCTTTCCGGAGTAGCGATGATGCCAGGCGGCATGCGCAGCTCGATGCAGAAAGATGTGGAGCGGCATAATCCGCCGGAGCTGGATGCGATTGCCGGGCCGATCCTGCGCGGCGCGAAAAAGTACGGCATCGAAATTCCCGCCACGAAGAAACTCGTAGCGATGGTCGAGCAGCGCGCGGGTGTGACAAGCCGGGCGAGTTAGATTTGAATTAACAGGCAGGCGTGCCCATGTTTACCTCGCGGCCCATCGGATTTGTACATAGTTCCTACACAAACACCAGCGAGATTCCTAAAGGTCTCGGCGCGAAGCACGAGGCGGATGGTGTGCTCCAAATCCTGCCCGAGTTCGAGACAGGACTCACCGACATCGAGGGATTCTCGCATCTCATCGTTCTCTGGGAGTTCGATCGCGCGCAGGGCTTCGAATTGCTTGGGACGCCGCCCACTGACAATCGGCCGCATGGCGTGTTTGCGACGCGCTCGCCACGGCGCCCGAATCCGATTGGCCTGACGATTGTAGAGCTGCTGGGGCGCGACCGCTGCGAGTTGAAGGTTCGGGGCGTCGATATGCTGGATGGAACTCCGATTCTTGATATCAAGCCATTGCTTTCTGGTATTGCGGTTGAGAAGTTGCGGCGTGGATGGTTGGCCGAGGCTGAGGAGAGACAGAGCGGATGATGCTGAAAATGACCGCAGACCCGATTTGAAATCCCCACAGGAAGGGGTGGTGACATCCCACGTCTCGCAAAGGAAAACGAGACATGGGCACCCGGAAGGCTTTCTCGCAAGAACGCGAGAAATCAGGCCACCCCATGAAGGAAACGCATGAGAAGGCCGCGGGCGCAACGGGTGGAAAAGGGATATTTCCACTTCGAACCGCTTCTCTTCGAGAAGCAGTTGCTACCGCTCCGGATGACAATCTTGAAACCCCTTGTTGACCACTGACCACCGATTCCCGGCGGTGGCAATCCGCATTCCTTTCCGCGCGTTGTAAACTGACGAATACCCCTCATGAGCCCCGCTCCTCCACGCACCGACCTCCCGGAGATTGCGCCTGCAGTTCAGCAGGAAGTAGCCCTGCTGGCGGCATCGCCTGATCTGCGCTCGGCCTTTAACTGGCTGCGCACGCAGGAGCCGCAGCTGGCGCAGTGGCAAATGGAGATGGCGCGGGTTCCAGCGCCTCCATTTGGAGAATCTGCGCGCGCCGCGTGGCTTGCCGATCGCTTTCGTGAAGTCAATCTGGATGATGTTCGCATCGACGATGTAGGCAATGTGTTTGGC
>DATGFX010000079.1:0-1778 GCA_035308825.1 Occallatibacter sp.
CCGGCGAGTTAGTTGAAATGCGTTGACACGAGGAGGGCCAGCCATGGGCTGGCCCGATTTGTTTGGGCACGCCTCCACCAAGCAGTGTTTATGGAGGAGTGACTGAATGTTTGCCCACTGTCGTTAGCACATAATATGTCCGGTGTTTTTAGCAAGTGAAGTGTCCGCATAACGGGCGGCGAGGATGGAGCCATGCGCGAGAGCATGGCGATCTATCCGCAGACCGCAGCGGAGCGGGCGATGAAGTTGCAGGAAGTGTTGTTGCGGGCCACATCGGGCAAGATCAAGTGGTGGCAGGCGGCCGAGCTGATCGGCATCAGCCAGCGTCAGATGCGGCGCTGGCGGAAACGGCTCGAGGAGCATGGCCCGCAGGGATTACTCGATCGGCGACGGCGTAAACCAAGCAGCCGGCGGGTGCCGAAGGAGCAAGCCGAACAGGTTCTGAGTCTGTATCGGGAGAAGTATTTCGATCTGAACGTGCGGCATTTCCACGAGAAGCTAGTCGAAGATCATCGGATCGGGTTGAGCTACACGTGGGTCAAGCGGGCGTTGCAGGCAGCCGGTCTGGTAAAGCGCAAGGCCAGGCGGGGCGTGCACCGCAAGCGTCGCGAGCGTCGTCCGCTGCCGGGGATGATGCTGCATATCGACGGCAGCGATCACCAGTGGTTTCAGGATGAACGTCGGCACGATCTGATCGTGATTCTGGATGATGCCACCAGCGAGATCTACTATGCGCAGCTGGCGCCGGAAGAAACGACTGCCACTGTGATGGCCGGGCTGCGGGCAGTGATTGAACGGAAGGGGTTGTTCTGTTCGCTCTATTCCGACCGCGGAGCCCACTTCTGGTATACGCCGAAGAGCGGTGGCAAGGTCGATTACGAGCGTCCCACGCAGGTGGGCCGGGCCATGAAGGAACTGGGAGTGCATATGATTCCGTCCTACTCTCCGCAGGCGCGGGGCCGCTCGGAGCGTAACTTTTCCACCTGGCAGGGACGGCTGCCACAGGAGCTGCGCTTGCGCAGGATCAGAACTCTGGACCGGGCCAACGAGTTTCTCAACCAGCACTACATCGCCGAGTTCAACCGCCGCTTCACCGTTCCGGCAGCCGAGCGCGGAACCGCGTTCATCTCCTGCCGGAACAGGAACCTCGAAATGATCTTCACACAACGATTCGAGCGCACCGTTGACCGGGACAACACGGTGCGCTTTAACAATCTGGTCATGCAGATCGAGCGCGCCGAGTGGCGTCCTACGCTGGCTGGATGCAAGGTGATCATCCATCAACATCAGGACACTACCCTGACGCTGATGGTCGCGGGACATCGCGTCGGACAATACAGCGCTGAAGGAAAACTGTTGACGCCGCTGACCAAAAAACAAATCAAGGCCGTGGAAAAGACGTTAAGAGGAAAAGTCAAAAAACCGACTTTCCCTCTTAACTTGCAAATCCCGCAAACTACGCGGGATTCGCACTTTACCACCGCCTCTGCTACTACGGCTGATGATTAACTAAACCGGACATTTCATTTGCTACCAAAAGCGGACATTTTCACTTGCTAACGACACTGAAGCATGGCCGACGATCCTCTAGAGATTCGGAAATGATCCAGCCAATTGCTGCCTGACGCGCAAAATAGAAATCGTCGGGCGCGTGCTGACGCAGGCATAATACTCAAGACAGCGAACATTCCCGCCTTCACCCCGTTCGCATAGGAAACTCCCCAGCGAGGTTGCTCGATGAACAAGGTAGTCTGGGTTTTGTTCGCGGTCATTCCCCT
>DATGFX010000080.1:0-1524 GCA_035308825.1 Occallatibacter sp.
GCTGAAGGCCACAAGTGCACCGATGCCTAGCGATACGACCGCTAGCCCTGCAGCAGTGCCAATTCGCCGATGAACTTCTTGGCCGTAGCTCAGCTCGGTAATCGTCTTGGTCGGGATCGCAATGACATCTTGGGGGCGGCATCTGGATGTGATCCGTTGATGGTGCGCCGGAATCCTCGGGCTGGCCCAACCGGCCGGCATCCGCGAGCTGTTCACTAGAGGGTGGGTACTTTCATCTGGGTCCCGCTGAATCGCCGGGCCCACCCCGTTGGTTAACGTGAACCGGGACGCGGCCGGAGGACCGGCTGATCCTAGTGGCGCGCGCCGAACCAGGTTGATTCAGAACGCAGAATGGGCAAGGAACGCCCCAGAACATCCGTTTCGTAGCGTAAACGGCACGTCGGGAGGACCCCGATATTAAGTTCGGAAAACTACCGACGTTCGAACACGGTCTCAGCAACCTGATCGCGGGGCATGTTAACTACCAGGTGGGATCGCGATTTCAGTCGGGGACCCAGATGAAAGTACCCACCCTCTAGTGAACAGCTCGCGGATGCCGGCCGGTTGGGCCAGCCCGAGGATTCCGGCGCACCATTAACGGATCATTAGTTTTCCTTCTGCAGATCCTTGAACTCGTCGCCGCATAGTGCAAACCACTATGCACGCGAGGGAAAATTCGAAGTCCAATCCTCGGAGTTATATTCACGTGGGACTGGTACAAAAGATCGGGCAGGTCAATCTTGCCGTGCCAACAAAAAGGGGCGTTCGCTTTGGCAGTCGTCGCGGGTTCGGCCCCCCGCGACGATTACTTGCTCTTGTTAAAGCTGGGTGACTTCTTTGGTGCCTTGTCCGCCTCGGCAGACGAACCTGGCTCCGGAGTAGTCTGGGGCGCCGGGGCAGCCCCGGTGCCGGTGGCTCCGCTCGCGCCGCTGCTGGCTGCTGGTCCTCCTGCGGGGGGCGCCGATGTAACCGGGGACGTCACTGGACAGCATCAACCGCCGGGCGAATGCGAAGGATCAACTTCTATTTGCGGACGGAACGGCAGCGCACAAGATCGTTGAGGAGATCGAGAGTTGCTATGCGCATCTCGAGGTCGAAGCTCTCAACCTGATGGATGACCCAATGAAATCGGACACAGGCGAAAACGGCGATCGGCAAACTGAGCAGGAATGGAACAAAGACCTCCGACGGACCGCCCGCACAATCGCCATAATCGCAGCCCGAGTTGTAGCCGGAACGCAGTGCACCGATCACAGTACGGCGGTGCCAAACATTCCGAGCAGTGGCGCCATACAGGCCACGACCCGAAGGCCGGTGGTGCCGCGACTCAGTCTACGGTGAAAGATGGCGGCAGCGCGGTCCGCCGCGCGCCCTGCGGAATCGATTGAGTGCGGATGCGAACCGTCGGGCATCGATTTCCCTTTTAGACGTCAGTGGATTCAATTAGTTCCCAATCACACCCGCCCAAGGCCGTCTTCCTTGTAGGGGTGGTTTGCAAGAATCTGTACGGACCTGAGCCACTTC
>DATGFX010000081.1:0-149518 GCA_035308825.1 Occallatibacter sp.
GCTGGCTGGGTCGGTAGGCGTGGTGTTTGCCAATCTGCTGACGCGGGTGCTGCTGCACCGGCTCGAAGTGAATTATCGGATCGATTGGATGGCCATCTTTGCTGCATTAGTGGGAACGGCGGTCCTGGCGACCGCGACCGGATGGATCGCGAGCAACCGGATCCTCGGCTTGCGACCGCTTGAAGTGCTGCGCGACGAGTGAGTGCCGCCGTTTCCATCCATCCGAGCATCTCAGAGCAGTTGAATGACCCACGAATCCTTTGAATCCGTTTCCAGAAAGGAACGAACCCTGCAACACCCTTGAATCGTTGGGCACACCATCCCTGCCGAGATCCCATCGCAGTTCATCACACTGGCCGGCAGGGAAGACGTACGTCCATTGCGGGCCCATACGGCATCGAAAGAACTAAAGTGCACGGCCCAGAGAGGAACAAAATATGCAGATCAAGGGAGTTCTTGCGGTTACCGTTTTAGTGTTGATTGCCTCAACAAGTCTTATGGCGCAGAAAAAAGCGGCGGGAAAAGCCGCGATGACCGATCAGCAATTCGTCGAATTTGCGGCCCAGACGGACATGGTCGAAGCAAACCTTGGACAGCTGGCCTCAACCGCGGCTTCGGCGCAGCCGGTAAAGGACTACGGGCAAATGCTGATGACGGATCACACCGCGGACATGCAACAGTTGTCGACAGCCGCCCAAAAAGCAGGCCTGAACGTGCCGAACGCGATTGACTCCGAACACAACAAGACGATGATCGACCCGTTTCAGAAACTGAAGGGAACAGCATTCGACCGGCGCTACATTCAGGAAATGATTACCGGGCATACAAAAGCAATCGAGATCTACAAGAAAGAAGCGGCTGACGCGCAAAGTCCGGACCTGAAATCGTATGCGCAAGAGGCACTGCCGACTCTTCAAAAGCATCTTTCGGGAGCGAAGGACCTGGAGAAGACAAAGGGCGCAACGAAGTAGTTTCTTGCATTGTCAACAGCGGCGATATCCAAGGTGCTGATCGATCCATTCGAAACATTCAGGCATCTCACTAGCGGTGTGCCGAGGAGGGCAGATGCAGAACCACCGTCGGTTCCGCCTGCCGAATGCGAGTTTTTAACTGGTGAACTGGACGACTCCAGTTCTTCGAGGCTGAGCGGACCTCGGAATTCGACGCGCGCGGTGAGCAGGGCCTGTTGCGGGCCAAGCTGCATCGTCAGCAATTCTCCAATTCGTTCGACGGCTGGATCTTCGTGGAGGATCTTTCGCACCTGGCGGATGCGAGCACGATTCGTGCGCTCTCCGATCAGCAGAGCGCCTGTTCCTCTGCCCGGCAGCAGAGCGACCGCCGCAAGAAGAATCCCGATCAGAATCGATGCCAATGGATCAAAGTGAGGATTTCCTAAGCTGGCACTTAGAAAAATACCGAGCATTGCGATCGCGGCACCGATCAGGATATCTAACCCACCGTCGCAACGCTTAGATGCTCCCTGCCGCGGGGGTCGCATCTAAGTGCGATGGAGTGGATTCACGAATGGAACAGATGCTCACAGTGGTGATTACAGGTGCATCCGCGGGGTTGGGGAGGGCGATGGCCCAGGAGTTCGCGAAAGCCAGGGCGCGGGTTGGGCTGATTTCTCGCGATCAAGCTGCGCTCGATGCGACAGCAGTGGAGGTGGAAGAGCTTGGCGGAACGGCCGCCACCTATGTGGCCGACGTTTCCGATGCCCCAGCCATCGAGGCCGCCGCTGCTCATTTCGAAGAGCGTCTCGGCCCCATCGACGTTTGGGTGAATAACGCCATGGTCTCGGTGTTCTCGCCCATCAAGCAGATGGAGGCGTCGGAATACCGGCGGGTCACGGAGGTTAATTATCTCGGATATGTACACGGCACTCTCGCTGCACTGAGGCGAATGCTTCCGCGCAATCGCGGGCGCATCATCCAGATTGGCTCGGCACTCGCTATGCGGAGCATTCCCTTGCAGTCGGCCTACTGCGCGACGAAGCATGCCATTGTCGGGTTCACGGACTCCCTGCGCTGCGAGCTTCATCATGACAAGAGCCCGGTGAAGGTGGTGGTGGTTCATATGCCCGCGATGAACACGCCGCAGTTCACCTGGGTCAAGAGCCGGCTGCCGAATCTTCCGCGGCCCGTCCCCCCGATCTACGAGCCTGAAGTGGGAGCGAGGGTGGTGGTGAGGGCGGCGCTTGCGGATTCGCCGCGGCGTGAATACTGGGTTGGCGGGTCGACTGTGAAGGCAATTTTGGGACAGAAGCTGATTCCCGGCTTGCTCGATCTCTATCTCGGCAGAACCGGATACAAGGCGCAGCAACGCGAGATTCCCGACTCGCCAAATCGCCCCAACAATGTGGACCAACCGGTTGCAACGAGCCTTGGCGCGCACGGCCCGTTCGATGCAGAGTCGCGTCCCTTCAGCCTGGAAGCGGAAGTCTCGAAGCATCGCGGCTGGTTTGTTTTCGGGTGTGGCGTTCTCGGAGCTTTTCTCGTTGCCAGGAATTTGTCTCGCTAGGCGATTCGCGGATTGCCTTTGAACCTGGTGTAAGGCGGACTGAGATCGTAGCGGATTCCCGGCTCGTCGAGGTCGCGATGATTTGAGTAGAAGATCGCGTCCCCCTGTTTGATCAGATAATCTGCCGTGCGCGCTGCGAGCGCCTGGATGGTTAGTCCGGGATTTGCGGAGCCTTGCGTAGGCAGGATGCTTCCATCGCAGACGAAGAGGTTAGGAATGTCGTGGGTTCGACCGAACTTGTCGACAACCGATGTGGATGGATCATCTCCCATGCGCGCCGCGCCGACAAGGTGAGCAAAACGGGATTCCTGGACGATCTGTTTCGCGCCCGCGGCACGCACGATCTCGATCACCTTGTTTTTTCCGAATTCGATCAACTTCTTGTCATTGTCATGGAGATTGAACGTGACCTTCGCGACCGGCAGACCGTACTGATCCTTCTCTTCAGCCAGTTCGACGCGGTTGTCCTCCCAGGGAAGGATTTCTCCGAGGACCCCGATGGTCGCCCAGTGGTTGTAGTCCATCATCACGCGCCGCATGCCCCATCCCCATGCGCCCATCGCCGCAACCATCTGCTTGGCGAAGGCAATTGGAAGGGGGCCGACCGTCTGAATCGCAAACCCTCGGGCAAAATCACGCCGCCGGTCTGTCTCGTAGAACTCTTCTGAGAGTGCGTGGGCCGGCGGAGCTTTGTACAGGCGGATCAATTCGTCGAACCGTCCTGCAACCACGTTGCCGGCCTGCGCCATTAGATATTTACCGAGCGTGCCGCTGGAATTTGCGAGTCCATGCGGATGACCGGGACAAGCGGAGTTCAGGAGCAGTCGGGGAGTCTCGATGGCATAGCCCGACACGATGACGGCTCGGCTTTTCTGGAAGTGCTCTTTGCCGTCGCGATCGAGGTAGATGACACCGTCAACCCGGCCGTCAGGGCGCAGAATGATGCGCGAAGCCATCGAGTAGGCGCGAATCTCTGCTCCGTGTGTCATGGCATCCGGAACGTGGGTAATCAACGTGCTCGCTTTCGCGCCGACTTTGCATCCCTGGAGGCAGAAGCCACGATAGATGCAATGCGGACGGTCTCCGTGCGACGCCGAGAGAATGGCGACTGGACCACCAGCGACAGAACGAATCCCGAGCCGCGAGCACCCGCGCACGAGCACATCGCCCACTCCGCCTAATGGGTGCGGCCCATAGGGATGACCATGCGGATCGCCCCACGGAAACCATGCAGGGCCGGCAATTGGAATTTCGCGTTCCAGGAGTTCGTAGTAGGGTTTCAGATCCCAGTAGGAGAGGGGCCAGTCTGTGCCCACGCCATCTTCGGTGTAGACACGAAAATCGGAAGGGTGGAAACGTGGCGCGAATGCGGCCCAGTGGACGGAACCGCCGCCAACGCCCTTGCCGCTATTGTTTGCGCCCAACGCCAGGGGGTGCGTGCCTCCGGTGATCCGCAGGTCATTCCAATAGAGTTCGTGCGAGCCTCTCTCGTCGCTTACCCAGTCGCGTTCGGTATCCCAGAAGGGGCCCGCTTCCAGCGCGACGACGCGAAATCCGGCTCGCGCGAGCCGCTGCACCAGCACGCCGCCGGCCGAGCCCACGCCAACGATGCAGTAATCGACGGTTTCATTCTGAGCGAAACGCTGCATGGGTGAGGGAAGTGTCTGCATCGAGCCGAGACGATGCGGCATCAGTGGCTTCCTCCATGACCGTGAAGCGCACCGTCGGCAGGAGGAGCGGACTCCATATCGAGGTCGGAAAGCGAGTCAACGGGCGCGTTCCACTGGTGGCGCCCCTCGTCCTTTTCCCACGGCTCGGGCAGGCCATTCTCAAGCCGCGTATAAGCGCGCGGATACGCAGGGCCACCGAAACCGATTTCATCCCATGCCCACGGGTGAGAGTAGTAGGCATTGATGCAATCTTCCATCAACAAAGCCCAGAAGCGATGGACCGGCATGCGCGCCCAGACCGCATGATCCGGATCGGGCTTTCCGTCATGCAGCGACTTCAGAATGAGCTCCTGACGATGCACGGTGAGTTCCACGAAGGGTTGTTTGAAACGGGCCTGCGCCATCGCATTGATGGCCTGGATGCCGATTCTGTAGGCATCCTGGTCGGGCGGCATGTCCTCGTAGCGAAACCCGTTCAGTTCGTTCTTGTGCAGCCGTTCGTCAATTACAGGAAGAATCGGAATCGTGTGGGCCTCGGAGCGATCATCTTGCGGCATCAACCGGTCGACGATTGCTCCGAGCAGTGCTGCTTCCTGCTCGGTGAAGAAGCGCATTGGCGTGGTCTCTTCGACGCGTTTCTTCACCAGATTTCGTGTGGCTTCCTCCCAGTGCTTTTTCTGATCGATGGTGCTGTATCCCGGGTAGTAGCCGGGCTGATCGAGATCGCGGAGCTCGCCGCCGGTTGCGCGAAATGGAAATGATTTGCGGCTCATGCGCGCTCCCTGCGAAGCAGGCTCGCCATCAGGCCAAGGAATCCGCAGGCGGCAAACAACAACGGCGCGAAGATGGGCGGCCCATACAGGGTGTTGTAGAGCGGCTTCTTCATACTGCCGGGGCGGCGAACAATTCCGCGCGCATGATAGTAAAAACCTACAGCGCCATTGACGAGTGCGAGTGCCGAAGTGATCGGGAGCGCCGTGTTCGCCATGCGCCGGCTTTTAATCGCTCCGACGGCTGCCGCCATCAGAAGCGGTGTCAGCAGAACCGGAGTCCACTGGGCCTTGTATCGAAAATTGCTTTTGTAGTGCGAGTAGAGCGCCTCGAACCCACTGAAAAACGCCCATGCAACCGTAAGCGCCGAGAGATGCTTTTGGAACCTGCCGTACCGAATGTCGGAGCGCCAATCAGGTTGAACGGGGACGAGGTGGGCCGCGAGTGTTTGACTCCGTTCGGCCCCGTGATTGAGGTCTTCCTCGCGGCGGAGATACGAGGCCATCCAGCCGAGATAGGCACTGGTGCCAAAAAGGAGCGGCGCAAAGATCGGCGGGCCCATGATGATATTGGTGACCGGGAGACTCCATCCGCCCGGCTTGCGCGCCACCCCGCGCACGTGAAAGAAGAATCCGACAACTCCATCCGCCAAGGTCGCGAGACTGACCCAACGCAGCACGGTACGCGCGCAGCGGCGGCTCAGCACTCCAAGCAAACCCGATGCTGCAAGCGCCCCGCTCAAGGCCACGGGCGTGTACATCACAGGATTGCTGTAACTGCCCTTGTAGTGCTCATATCCAACTTCGAGCCCGCTTGCCACGCTGGTGGTCGCAACAACAAAGCACAGGCTGCGCTGAAAGCAGCCTTGGCGCAGGTGCTCAAGGGCGGAAGTTGCGAGCTTATCCAGTGGAGACGGCAAGCTGAGTTTCGCGCTGCGCTCAAGTGCGGTTGTCAAAACGAAGCTCATGCGAGCTCTCCTTGATGCGAAACCATCGTCCTCTGGTAAGTCATCGTTGTTGCTTCACCGCGAAGCGTTCTGCGTCTTTTCGTTTGAAGATCAGGCCCAGACCGGGGCGGTTCCGATCGGGAGTCAACTGTCCGTGAACGGGAGCCGCGAAGCCATCAAAGAGCATCTGCTCGATGCGGGCGTGGTCGTGAAAATACTCGACATGACGAAATCCCGCGACTGCGCAGCCGACGTGCATGTGAAGCGAAGGCGCGCAATGGGCCGAGATGGGGCATCCAAAGCTTGACGCAATCGCCGCTCCTTGCAGGAAGCCGGTAAATCCCTTGCAGCGGGTTGCATCGAGTTGCAAGACATCGACGGCTTCAGCTTCGAGCATGCGGCGGAAGTAAAAGCTGTCATAGCCGTATTCGCCGGCTGCGATGTCCATGCCGACTGGAGCGCGATGGCGAATTCCGCGCAGATCGGCAAGGTGGTCTGAACTTACCGGCTCCTCGAACCAGGAGACGCCGTACTCGGCGAAACGCTGCGCAAACGAGAGAGCCTTTTGGGCGCTATAGGCGCCATTGGCATCCACGAAAAGCTCTGGTTTGCTACCAATTGCTTCGCGTGCCGCGCGGACACGATCGAGATCCGCATCCGGATGGGCGCCGATTTTCATCTTGACGTACTGAAAGCCATCCGACACCCATCCCGAGAGCTGCTTGGCAAGCTGGGCATGACTGTAGGTTGTGAACCCGCCGCTGCCGTACGCGGCGACACTCGCACTGACCTGACCGAGCAAATCGACCAGGGAGCACGTCATCAACCTGGCTTTCAGGTCCCACAACGCAACATCGAGAGCCGAAATTGCCATGGATGCGATTCCACGGCTTCCGTCGTTGCGCACTTGCTCGAGCATGGAGTGGTGCAGGCGGGGAATATCGAGAGCCGAACGCTCGCGCAGGCACTTCTGTCCCAGCTCATCCGCCAGGATGGCCGTGGCTCGGTTTCCGTAGGTGTATCCGATACCGGTTTCGTCCCCGGCGTGAATCTCGCAGATGATGAGCGTCGTGGAATTCCATTTGAATGTGCCGTCGCCCTCAGGCGCATCTGTAGGGATGGAGTAGGCGGATACGTCAACCCGATTGATCGAATTCTCAGACAGCTTCATGGGTAGAAGGGCTTTACGGTTTTATACGAAATCGAGAATCTATCCCGGATGTTCTATTCAAATCGCTCTCGACCCAGAACATATGCTTTGACGCGCATTGGCCTGTCGTGGGTTTCTTGGTTTGGGACTCGGGCGCGAAGAATTCGGGCTCGACGCGACCGCCGATGGTTTGCCGCGTTCCGCTATGCGACTTTCAGGACTACCGCTCGTCGTTGGCGATGGTGGCGGACCTCAAACCGTTTCCCCATGAAATCGCCAGCATCGATTTGGCGTCTGGCGATTACTCGGTTGAGTTGGAAGACCCCGAAAATGAAGAAGCCGTTGCCACGCAACCTGATTCATATGCTCCACTACCGATTGATACGGACGTGATCGAGCGAGAATGCGACGGCCCTGATGCGCCACTGACAATAACGGAGAGCGGCTTCGTTTCAATCGGAGAGCAGGTTGCGTCCGGTGCGCCATTCCTGCGCAGCAATCCAATGCCGAATGAAGTGATAGGCGAGGTGCGCACACTTCGCTTCAGCCGAGACACTGGTGCGGATGATGAGGTGCGCGCCTGGCGATTCGTAATCAGAGTAGTATTCGCGGCTTCGCCGCCTACCGCACGCCTGGTGGTGACGTGGTTGTGCTGTACGTGCCCTCCGCTGCCAATCACCTGGTTTGGCCCTAGTTCTCATCGCCGAGCCGGAGCCCAGATGTGCTCCAGTGGCGCTCTAGTCGTGGCTCAACGGCACTCGTTTCACAACAGTCCAGATTCTGGACCGGCGGTCCAGCCTGCTAAACCGACAAGCGCGCGCTGTCTCTCGTTCCGAGTTACCCTGCAGCAACCGAAGTTACCCTGCAGCAACCGAAGTTACTCTGCAGCTCCCAACTGGGGGAGACGTGTCCACCCTAAAACCCATGCGTAAGCATGGAGCGCACTCAGGCAGCGCGACGACTTGGTGAGGACAGACGACTACGCCAGAGTTTCGCGTTCTGCTTGCTTTTGGTCGTGCCCATGCCGTTTTCATAGAAACGAACAAGACTGCGGATGGCACCTTCATATCCTCGCCTCGCTGCCAACAGATACCAGCGAAACGCTGTCCTCAGATCAACAGGAACGCCCTGACCATTCTCGTAACAAACACCGACCGAATACGCTGCTTCTATCACGCGATTTTCCGCTGCGGCAAGCAGCAGAGCGAACCCTTTTCTTTCATTGCGGCGCACCCCGTCACCCCGGAGATAGCATTGGCCCAGCCAGTACGTCGCTGTGTCATCTCCGTGCCTGGAAGCTTTCCGGAGCCATTTAAGAGCCTCTTTGAAATCCCGACGGACTCCTCTTCCTTGGTGATAGAAGATGCCGACATGGTATTCGGAATTCGGTTCGCCAGCTTTCGCGGCGACCATGTAATGCTCGAAGGAACGACGCCGATTCGGTCTAGTCCCTAAACCATAGTCGTAGAACGCTCCCAACCATTCGTGTGCCAAGACGTGACCTTTACTTGCCGCCTGCTTCATGAGCTCGAAGCCAAGCCTAGAATCCGTGGCTCCGAATCCCGGTGCGAAATGTCGCTTGGCCAGCACAAATAGTCGCGCCGAAGACTGGTTGTCATTCTTATTGATCATCGCCCCAGCCTTTGCTTGGATTCCAGGGTCCCTTCCAACCCTTTGGACGTTTCCTTGGCGGAAATTTGGGATGAGTTCCAGGCCCCCGGGACTTCGTTCTGCGACCTTGCCCTTTCTCATGCTTACCCTTCGTGCTCTTACGTTTGCCTTTGTCGTGTTCCTTAAAGAGGTTCAAAGCCGCACTACATGGCCCTGTCCGGTGCACGCTTCCGTTCCATTGGTTGAGGCCGAGGTCTACCCAATCGTTCGTCTCGGCTGCGAGCAGGTCATATGCACAATAGATTTCAGCCCCAAGAATAGTGAGTCCCAGCGTATTCTTGGCGACTTCCTCCCAATCAATCAGGCCAACTGTAAGAACGGCCGATTGCCCAGTTGGATCTTCCAAATTCACCGGATCGCCGTTGGCATAAAGGTACGCGTGCAGATTCTTCGGGTCGGCAGCTACTTCCCAGTCTTCAGGGTCGTCGCTGTCGTCATAGTCATCGTCGTCACCCTCCGGATCCCTGCCCATGAACCTTCCGGTGATTGGGTTGTAATATCTGGCGCGGAGGTAGTAGAGCCCTAAATCGGAGTCCCACTGTTCGCCGCGGTAGTACATCTCGTTCGGCGTATTGCTGCCACCGGAGACCGTGAACTCATTGCCGAAGGCGTCATATTCGTAGGTGTCGGTGATGGCGCCGGCGCTGTTGGTCAAGTTGCGCACAGTGCCAAATCCGTCGTACCCGTAGAAGCTCGGCGTCCAGGTATTGGAGATGACCTGGTACTGGCCGATGCGCTGCAGGCCATAGGTGTAGGTACGGGTCACTGCACCGTTGGTCAATTCGTCCATGATCTGCGGGTAGCCTGTCGGATTGAGATCATCGACGAGGTACTTGGTTGTTACGCCATTCACGGTTTTCGAGACCCGGTTCCCGTCGCCATCATACACGAGCGTGACCGTGCTTCCCATCGAAACGAGATGATTCTCGGCGTCGTAGGTGAAGGTCTTGGCTCAGTGATTGACGACGCTATTTGCCATGCGCAGTCCACCCGCGCGCAGAATGCCCGGAACATTGAAATGCTGCAGGTAGTCGGCATCGGCGTCCATGGCAGGAACATTCGTCACGTGGAGCTTAACCGGGATTTTGCAGACCGCAGCGGCAAAGGTAGCCCAAACAGCCGCATCGCCAGTCGCGAAGACTTCGACCCCCTGATTGTTTCGCGTTGCATACACGATCGCTGTGACGATGTCCTGTACGCGGGCCGCATCGACACTTACATTGAATGTAAGGAATTTGGGAAACCCAGCGGCTGCATTCGCCATTTCCTCGTCGTCGGCATCGGCAGCTGATTTAGGCGCCGGCTTCACAGCAATGTCGCCGTGGCGCGGGGCTTTTGTGGTTCCAGTCTGAAAAACGTCGAGCAACAGAATCGGTCTGCCGTTCTTGTCGAGTTGTTTTACTGTGTCCGTTTGGAGCGCGGCAGCCGATCCGTTGGGATTCACGACAACTGCCGGAACGCCTCGTCCCGCGATCCATATTCCCGGCACTCGATCCTTCTTCGATGCGCGACTCAGGACGATCGAGCGGTCATGCACGTCGGCCATCACGTCGCGAGGTACTTCGACTGTGAGCGTCTGTCGCAGCCGTTCGCGGAGGAATGTCGAGTTTTGCACCTGTTCATTCTGCGACTGCGCAAGCTTCTTCCAAAGAGCGAATACACCATCCAGATTGAGGGCACCGGCCGGCAGCGTGCGATTCGAGAGCACGGTCAGATCCTGGAGCATCGGCACGTCGATGTTGGATTCGGTTAGAGTTTGCTGATCGCTTAGTCCCGGATGATGTTTTGCAAAGAACCGGTATACGGCCTCGCGGCTCAGGCGATTGAAATTGTGCTCTGCGTCAATCTGAACGACTTCCACCTGATCGTGCTTGCCGTACAGGTCATAAATTCGTTGGATCGCAGGGAACTCCTCTTTCGGCACATTGCGTGTCCAGTCCCCGGTTGCTGACACCAGCAGCATGGGTTTGGGCGCGAACATCGCGGCAATCTCGACATTGCTCGTATCGATCCGCAGTCCTGGGGCGTTCTCGCACAAATCTCCACCCTGCATGATGGCCGAGACCATGTTGACCGGCGATGCAAACTGGACGCGATCATCCACAGCAGCCAGCAGGAAGGTTTGGGTGCCACCGCCGGACGCTCCGGTCACGCCCAGCTGGCTGGCGTCCACGTCATCCAGCGAGGCAAGAAAGTCAAGCGCGCGGATGGAGTCCCACAGTTGCAGGCCCAAGGGTCCAAACGACCATAGGCGTTGATCGGCGCTGCCGAATCGATGTGGAACCTGGATCGTGTCGGTGTAGCCCACCATGTCGTAGGCGAATACGACGTATCCCTGGCGCGCCAGGCTAATTCCGAGAGACGGCCCCGAATAGACGGCGTCGTTTTGAAGACGCCCGTACGGCCAATGACCCTGCGGATTGAGAATGCCGGGATGCTTCGTTTGTTCGTTGCGAGGGCGGTAAAGGTTCCCGCCGAGCCAGAATCCGGGCAGGGTTTCGATCAAAACCTTTTCGATGGTGTAATCTTTCGCCACAACCTTGCCGAAGATTTGCGGATGAAGCGGAGTTTTTTCCGGCATCGGCGACAGTCCCGAAGCTACCAGAATCTGATTACGGAGAAATGCCTTGCGTTCTTCCCATTCTTTGAGACTCGCGAAGCGGGGTAACGGAAGATGCGTGTTGGTTGTGACGATCTCGGAGTTGCGTGCGTCCTGCGTGGGAGCTTGAGATCCGGCATCTTCGGCTCGGATCGGCGCCATCGTCGCGCAGGACAAACAAAGAACTGCAAGGGGGAGCACTCGACCGCGCCAGGGGTGCTCATGGCACGCATGTTTCATGGGTGATCCTTTTGTTGTGGTTGGCCGTCCCCGAGGAAAATCGACCACCTTCGTTCCCGGGTTATCGAGAAAGCGGATTCAAGAGAGAATATACCCGCTCAGACCGTTGGAGGCGCCATTCCCGGGCACGCGAGCGCGTGCCTGGATCCGGCATTCGGCGACAAGGATTTGAAGAAACAGGACCGACGACGCGAATGACCTTCCCAGGCGCTCCGAAGATGCCGCGAGAAGGGCGTACAACGAGCGATGAGGAACGATTGGCTGTCCCCCAGGGATCAGGACAAGTCGTGTTATCAATGACTTGCCTGAATCCGGATGGCAAAGTACCTACAAAAGCACCTGCATCACACAGCCTTCAGTCGCTGTTGGTGATCTGCTCCTGCAACCAGGAGTCGATCTCCTCTTCAATCCAAAAGGATGCGTGGCCCCCGAGTTTGATTGGTCTTGGGAACCGCAGTTCTCGAGGTAATGAGCCGGTTCGCAGTCGATCCGAAGTGGCTGATCTATTTGCCGCCCACCATGTCTCCATCGGAGACATCGAAGCTGGCAGGGCTGCTGGAGCACCCACAAGAAGCCTTCGCCTACTATCGGCACGAAGGCGTACCTCGGGTGATCTGCGAGCAGAAGCACATGGGTTGACGATCTTGTACTGGCAGCGGAATGAGCGAAACATTGTCAGAGCGTTTCGCTCCGAGCAAGTACGTCAGATGTCCTGGTTGTCTATGAAGGGGCGCGTTTCCTGCACTCCATTTGTAATCTTCGAGTCCATGGGTAAGTTCCGATAACTCGGCTACGGTGTAAGCCCGAAGTTGGGAGATCACGCCGTCCCAACAGCACATGAAAGGGACCAGTGGAATCAAGTAGGTCCATAGCAATCGCTTCCATCGGAACGGTCTTATGAACGGCGTTGCAAAGGCCACAAACAGCGGCGTAAGCAGCAGGGAAATGATCGTGAGCAGCCTGCGTTCCGGGATCTCGAAAATGCAGATCGGTTGCCCCGCTTTGACGGCGTCTTCGAGGACTCTCCTTGCCGCTCGCGGCGGAAAGTGATGGAAGGCATTGGAGATGGTACGCAATCCTGCCAATTCAGCCGGTACTTTTGTAGCATCTACGGAGCCAGTGACATAGTGCAGTTTGAGCGGATGTTGAGAGGAGATATAGCGAAATGCAACTAGATCGGGAAACTTGTCGGTCAGAGTGAACTCAACGTCGATACCTTCAGAGGTCAATGCCTCGTATAACGCCAGAACCAGTTCCCCTCGACCGGAGCAGAGATCGACTACGTTCAATGTACCGGTTTGTGCAAACATCCTCCGCAGTAGCGGCATCACAGGCTTGTGCAGAGCGAAACGTACTTCCATAAAACCTAAATAGTCCAGGGCAAGGTTACGAATCGTGTGCGGAAACCATTCCAGATCTTCCAGTTCGAATAGGTGTAATCGTGGTAAAGCCATTTGTTCCCAGTCCTCGTACGACAGGTTGCTTTACTGAGTTCGCTTTCAGACCGGCAGTGTTCTATACGATCCTGTTCCGTGACACGGGTTGCGGAAACCGGTTATCTCGCGCAGTTCGGACGTGCAAACGGAACAGAATAGGCAGGCAGCTCAACACGAATGCGAGCGACGGGGAGTATCTTCGACGCCGATTTAGCAGATCATCCAGAACATTTCGCCGGCTCACGCGAGGGCCAAAAAAGTCGACTTCTTCCTTGAGAGATGCTGTTTTCTGTTGATAGCAGAAATAACAGCTGTGGAGCGAGTGCTTGAGAACTCCCATCGCATATTTCGTAGCGTTCGGAAACAGAGGAAATACCGCCGCGCTCAAGATGACCGCGCTCAGGAAAATGAAAAGTGCTTTCAACACATCGAGCCTGCGAAGCGCAGGAATCGGAACCTGTGCCAGCAGTTCCTCACCCCAGACAGTCACAGCACTGACAATCACGCCAGCAAGTACGATTCGGTCGACGAAGACCCCCTCTAGCGGTGAGAGTCCAAGCACCCGGGTTATTTTCCCCGATAAAAGATCGCTTCGCGTGCAAACAAAGCCGGACAGAGAATATCCCGTACAGCGCTCTACATAATTTTCGAGCCAGCCGCGAGTCCGATCCGACGGCATCCGGAATCCATGAAATATCTCGAGAGCTAACACCTTCTCCTGAATGTGACGGCGATCATCCTGGCTCGCGGTGTCGGGGAGAACGACAATCACGTCAACATCCGATACGTTCGCCGTGAAAGCTCCCTTTGCCGTACTGCCGAAGAGAATTACGCTGATCAAAGGAGCGCCACTTGGCAAACGCAGTTGTGCAATGGCCTCGAGGTACTTCTGGATAGGACCGCTTGAGTTGGGCGTGACCTCGTACCGCGAGAGAATCGCAGCGTCAGGCTCATCCACTCCGCGATACACCGCTGCCCGTTGCTCCTCTTTGTTGCCAGACATAAGGCCATCCTAGTCTTCCTGGTGGAAAATGGCCCGCAATCCATAACGCCCGCCACGCAGACCAAATGCTGCCTATGGCGAGAACGGCTCGGCACGGTTCAATAGCGCCAAGTCGGCCAGCGGTGCGGGATCTACGAAGATCCCTGCGGGTCGGGCTCCAACCCAATCCGATCATTCACCGCGTTGCGGAAACGCTGTTTGCAGCCCAGGTACCATTACCGTTCTGTCGTTTGCACAGAGGCATGCCCAAGAAGGAACTGAATCTGCTCTAGCTCACCCTAGCGCGTTTCTCGGTACCGACACTACGATCACTTCAGGATCGCCCGTGATTCGCCGTTCAACGCCTGCTCGGACATTTTGACAAGCTCCGCGCCGCTCGTGCTTCGGCGTTGCAAAGCACCCGTGGTTGCATCCAGGCGACCGAGTGTAGATTCGATACATGGCGCTCAAGAGAATGGATAACGTAGGAATCGTCGTCGATGACCTCGAAGGAACAATTGATTTCTTTCGAGAGATCGGCCTTGAGCTTGAAGGGCGGGCCACGATCGAAGGAGAATGGGCAGGACGGGTCACCGGACTTGGCGATCAGCGCGTCGAGATTGCGATGATGCGCACGCCAGACGGTCACAGCCGCCTCGAGCTCTCTCGCTTCCTCACGCCACCTGTCATCGCGGATCACCGCAACGCCCCAGTGAACGCTCTAGGCTACCTCCGCGTCATGTTCGCCGTGGACGATATCGACGAGACGCTTGGCAGGCTTCGTAAGCGCGGCGCACAGCTCGTGGGCGACGTAGTCCGGTATCAGGACTCGTATCGGCTCTGCTACATCCGCGGACCTGAAGGGCTCCTCATCGGACTCGCACAGGAACTCAACTGAGCGCGATGCGCCCAGGCTATTTCGAAGGTTGCCCGGGATCGGTCCTCGGAAGTCGGCTTCTCGTCAGTGATCTGGACCGGGGAATGCCGGTCGGGGGCGTAATAACCTCCTTCTCCCCTTCTGCACAATCCCGTGGCTGCATGAGGGACTTCAGGTGCTATCAGGTAACAGCGAGGCGATTCGCTCTTGTAGTCGTTTCTTGTGACCTCGAAGGACTACACTGAACGCTGACTCCGGTGCACTCAAATCTGATCCCTATCTCGCCCTATTTGCTCGCGCATTCAATTCGTGCTGAGGGGCTGTCGTCCTAATTACCGCTATTTTGCCAAGGGATTTCAGCGCCCTATCGTCCGCCGCGTGGCGACAGACTCCAACCTTCAAGCCATGCTATGGGACGAATTGCGGACCACGCAGAATCCGAGTGAACGTGGTAGTTTTCTTTCGCTGTTGGCGTCGGTCGAAGGGATTACCCCTGAACTGCGAGAGCTGTGTCGGACCACATGCGAATCTGTGCCCGATCAACTCGTTGCTTCCGTCGGGATGGATCTCGTGACGGGGTTGCTACAGCCTGTCCGCGAATTTGCTGCGACTTGTTCGCTTGAGGCTCTGATGTCAGTTATCGCGACTGGGTATAGCACATTCTGAGAGGTGGAATACTCGGCTTTTTCATGCGCGGGTGAACACGACCACTCCGTTGGCGGGAATTATAACCGTGGCCGACGCCGGAAAGCCTTGAACGCCTCCTCCATTAGCGGTCACGCCGGAGCCGTTTCCTGCCACGTCGGGGTTCACCCAATTCTGATAGACATCGCTGTTGAAGATCTCATTCCAGAAGCCTCCAAATGGAAAGCCGACCGTGTAGCCCCAGCGGGTCTGTTCGGCGAACGACGCCACAATGATGACATCTTGTCCGGCGCCCTCGAGCCAGCGATGAAAGGCAAGGACACGGTCGAAGTCATTCACGAGAAACGGTCGCACATTCTCGCCGCGAAGGGCGGGATTGAGCCAGCGCAGACGGATTAGATCCTGCGTGAAGCGCAGGTGATTGACCCTCGCCTGGTCGAGGCCTCTGTTGATGCCATCCCACCAGAGCAGAAGTGAGCCTGAGGGGTTCGTGTCCCACTGCTTGTCTTCAAGGAACTCTTGGCCCATGAAGAGATGTGGGATGCCCGGTGCAGTGAGGAGGATCGACATGGCGACGCGCGTGCGGCTGGCCGCGTACCAGGACTCATGATTTGAACCGTCGGCCAGAGTGGGAACGCGCGGCTGGCGGCCATTGTAAACGAGATCGTGGTTCTCGATGCAGGTGACGGCACGCCACGCGTGATCGAGGCCCGGCGGATAGAGCGCGTTAGCAATATCGGTCATTGAGACACTTGCGGAAGCGCCATTGGCCGCGGCTCCCACTGCGTTGCGGAGAGCATTGCGAAGCGCATCCGCCTGTACTACATCGAAGCCGGCTCCGCCCGAGGATGCGGACTGCACGATCGGAGCTTGCGAATTGGGGACGCCGGGCTGGCTGCCCGGCCAGAACTCCGCGTTCTGCAGCAGGCGCGGGTTCGTTGTGCGATTGTTGGTAGTCAGTGTCCGACAGAAATCCCAGCCGCTGCCCAGGTTGCAGGAGAGCAGAATGCTGATCTCGTCGTAGCGAAACCCATCGACGTGGTATTCGGCAAGGAATGTGCGGGCATTGTCGATTAACAACTGGGCAACGGGATTATTCCAGAGCGCGAATGAAAGCCCGCCGGTGCCACGATCCTGATCTGTGAAGTAAAGGCTGTCGTTGTTATTGCCGACGTTGGGCACGCGATCCATGTAGTAGAGGCAGTTGTCGTCGAGGGCGCTGTTCACCTGGAATTTGCCCGCGTGATTGTAAACGACGTCAAGCGCCACTGCGATGCCGTGCAGATGGCAGAGATCGACCAAGACCTTCAGCTGGTTTGGGCCCGTAGCGATGTCGGAGACTTGCAGAGGCGGCTGGCCTTTGGAAGCAAGCAGTCCATTGACTGTAGCAAGATAGCTTGCAAGCAGTACGGGGTTGACGCATACATAGGGAAAGTCAGGAGAGAAGAGGTCCGCGTGCTCATAACCCATGTTCGGATTCTCTTCCTGCTCGTCGATGGGCATTGGCTGCAGCATATTGATGCCGAGCGCCTGAAGGTAGGGGATCTTTCCCACGACGTCGAGGAAGTTTGAAGCAATGCCATTGCGGCTGATGGCGTAAGTGCCGACGTGAATCTGATAGACGATGAGATTCGAGAAATCCGGAGTTTGAAACGCGCCGTCATGCCAGGGATAAGAATCGGGATCGCAGACAATGCCATTGGAATCCGGGAAGCCATTTTCTTTAAGTTGACGGGCATAAGGGTCCCGTTTGTGGCCGCGTGTCGCATTCACCACGTAGAACGTGTACTCGTCACCGGTTTGGGCGTCGCTCTCATATCCGGTCCAATATCCAGACGCATCCTTGGTGAGGCGACCGCTTGCTGCGTTGTTGGCGTATGTATTCGCACCGAAGGCTCCGTTGAGGTAGACGTCGGTTGCACGAGGAACCCAGACGCGGAAAGTGACTCCGCCGCCAGGCACGGGCGTCGCCCCCAGCGGAGTAGGCGGGGCGATATTGGCTTGGGAAAGCATGGAATTCTCCTCTCGCAGCCGAAGTTAGGAGGCCAGATTGTAACCGGGAAAGTGTTCAGACGTGATACAGCCGTTGAACCGTCGAGTGTTACTTTACTCCAGATCGCAATGGCAAATATGAATATTCGCGAGAACGGCGAGAAGCTGGAGGAGCGATGATGGGTGGGACAGGATTCCATGAAGCTCTTCCATATTGAGATGATTGAGAGATTTGAGTGTTGGTACAAGGGAAATCTCGGGGTTGGTGACCAGTTCCACGGATCAACAGCCGTGCGTATCACGTCGTGAGCTAAACCCACAAACGAACTTGGCGCACCACCGCTTGACATGGCACCATGACATCGGCTGCACTGCGCGCACTAACTCCCTTGCGATCGCAGCATCAACATGGGAACCCCCAAACGGCATGCATCGGGCTGGGCCGGTCAGATCCATTCTATTGCTGCGATAAACCGTCTGTTTCGGCGCGTGGCCCCTGTACGCCCTGGCAAGAGCTGCCTCCAACATCCGAGAACGCAGTACGCTCAGTTCGAACTCGCTGATGCTCCCCTTCATGCCCAGCAGTAACCGATCGTTAGCGCGACACGGATCGTAGACACCGTCCGGGTTGAGAAGGTTGGCCAGGCAACTCAGCGCTTGCCCCCTCTGCGGTGGATTCATCCCGGTCAGTTGAACTGAAGTGAACGCCAGGTTGGTCTGACGCGGTGTCACGGCAGGTACTTGAACCGGCCGCCGAATGATCTCGCAAGTCGGACTCTCGCATTCCTCCTGAACAACAGTGGAATCGTTCGAGGAGTTTCTTCGCAAACCGCGCTCCACCATGTGGGCGCCTGAATCAGGGCTCGACTGAGCGAAGCGCCTGGAAGAGCACGAGAGGATGCACAGGCTTGGGGAGAATTTCGAATCTGTAACCCTGAGACTGCGCGCCTTGCAATAAAGCGCTGGCGTCATTGTCCCCTGGATCTTGCATTTGGGAAGAAGCTTGCGGATCTGAATCGCGGCATCAATGCCGTTCATCTGCGTCATCACGACAGCCGTCACGAGAAAGTCGAACTCAAGACTCCTCGCAAGTTCGACGCCTTCTTCGGCGCGGTACACGGCCCTAGCCTCAAACCCTTCCGAATTCAGGACCATGACGAGTGTGTCCGCAACTGCCACGTCGTCATCAATGACGAGAAGGTGAGGCTTTGTCCTGCACCTGTTGGCGGTCGGCCAGTTGAGCTTCGCCTCGGAGATTGTCATGATTACGACCTTTAGTAGGTACGTTAAAGATATTCCTGTTTCTAAGTCGTTCTCGATATGGCCTTAGTTCTAATAGTTCCTCGGCCACATATGCATCAGTTGTACCGTCGGAGAATGTCAACACAACTCCGTCGTCACCATCTAGCTCGACGTTCAGTACCCGGATCCCGTCTTTCATAACGGTGAATATACGCGGATAAGGAATAGCTGACTGTCCAGAATTGCTCACTTGGCAGTCTGAATTTATGGTGGCGCGAACTCTCGGATGACGCTGAAGCAATGTGTTCAAAGCGTGAAATACGGGCCATGCAGAAGCGGCGCAACCGGAAGCGGGTTAGGGAAGCGCTGTCCCGCATTGCTCAGACGAAGATGTTCTTTGATGTCGTCGAACACCGCGGGTCGAGACGATCTCGCTGTCGGCTAGATCGGCGGGAGGCGAGAAGCGAACCGACGTTACAGAAGCTGCAAGCCGAGCAGGGCGGCGATGTCGTACTGGCGGGTTCCGTCGCTAGGAGATCACCAGCGGCTTCCGGCGGGCAGCAGGCAAGGGAGCCGAGACTGAAATGCTATGCCCCCTATCCCGCCACTGTGGTTGCAGGGCTTCGCGCTGCTATCCCCAGCATCAGACGCGAGAACCCTGTCGTCAACAGGTTCAAGCCCAGTAGCGCCCCGATGGCCCATGCCGAATTCCACGGCAGGTGAATTGAAATCAGGCCGCCCAGCATCAGTGTGATCAAGCCGTTTACCAGCAGCCACACAGAACCACTCTCATTGCGTGTCCTGAAATACGCGGTCAAGTCCAGCGTGCCTTCCACGAAGATTACTACCGACAAGAGGAGTGTAATTGCACTTAGTCCGAGGAGCGGATGCGTCAGGGGAAAGACCCCACCTATCACGTAGATTGTGCCGAGGATCAGCTGCCAAATACCGCGACTCCCTCCGCTCACGACGCTCAAGTGCCCCACGCCGGCTATGATCAGGAGCCACCCGAGCAGAGTGGCCAACCCAAACCGAGCGATCGCGGGCTCCGCAATGGCAAAGATTCCGAGAATAATGAACAACACCGCCAGGGCGATAGGCCTGTCGCCGGCTTTCTTTACGTTCGTAGCGGTTCCCCCAGAACTGCGAGGTCGAAACAGTTCTCGCCACCGATCACTCCACACCGATCCGCTAGGACCTCTGTCTTCACCCAGCACCCTGCGTCTCAGCATGATTGATCCTTTTCGACTTCACATCCCAAGCGAGTCCGAAGATCTGAAGGACCAGGATTCCATACCAGTTTGGGTCAAGTTCGTACCATGTCATGCCATGACGGGCTGACTGAGGAAAAGCGTGATGGTTGTTGTGCCAGCCCTCACCAAATGTCAGCAGTGCCACCCAAAAGCTGTTCCTGGAATCATCCCGAGTGGCGAAGCGCCGTCTTCCCCACATGTGTGTGGCGGAATTGACAAGCCAGGTCGAGTGAAGACCTATGACGGTCCGAAGGAAGATGCCCCACAGAACGTAACGCCACCCACCAACGGTAAGAAGCAGACCTGCCAGTATGGTGATAGGCACCCAATGCCAACGACTGATCCACATTTGGAATCGGTCTTTTCGAAGCTCGGGAACGAACGGCAAGAGCTCTGCTGAATTCTGTCGCATGGTTTGCCCCGTGAGAACCCAGCCCATGTGCGCCCAGAATCCGCCATCATGCGGAGAATGCGGATCTCCCTCTCTATCGGTGTTCTGATGATGCATCCGATGGGTTGCAACCCAGAGAAGCGGTCCGCCCTCCAAAGCTAGCGTGCCGCACACGGACAGCACATGCTCCACCCACCGCGGGGTCTTGTATCCGCGATGCGTCAACAGACGGTGGTAACCCATGCCGATGCCAAGACTCCCGGCAACCCACCACAGTAGCACGGCAAGGAGAAGAGCCTTCCAGCTGAATACAAACAGCGCTGCCACTGCGCCGGCGTGAAAGACCACCATGAAGAAGGTCGTTACCCAAATGATTGGCTGCTTGAACGTTCGGTCACGTTTGAAAAACCCTGGATTTCGCATAATGCCGCCAATACTCTATGAACCCAGGAGCGTGTTTTCAGGAGTTCGCAGAAAAGTGAAATAAGGGACAGGAAACAGCCGCAGTTCACTATTGTGATGATTCCAGCCAAACTGTTCCCAAGGCTGGTCAATTTTGAACAGTTTCAGACAATTCTATGGCCGTGTCCCTGTAGGACTTGATTCAAAATACGCGAACTGAGCTGATCATCTCTGGCACGCTCAAGGCTTGTCTGCCCAGACTTAAGGAGGTACGGTCCCATGCTGACGGCCGGTGCATTCTCGGTGTTCTGCACATCTTCTGCATCTGCGCAACGATCTGATAATTGAGAGTTGGCGCGGGAGTGCTTCGACATGAGGCGTCGCAGAAGATCGTTCGAGGTGTGAATACATTCCGATATATGCTCATTCCGCGCCTCGGAGTGAAAACCAGTAATAACGCCGCCAGCAAAACATACAGCGAACCGGCCGCAGAGCGAACATGGCGAGGAGCCCGTCAAGAGAACGTGCTTCGCCTGGCTTGAAATGGACTGAGTTACAGCAAGGGCATGCTCGCCTGAACCAGAGCATCCGCGGCAGCCAGTTGGGCCAAATTGTGCTTGCTGCAACATTCATCCGGAACGTCCTTTCAGTGACCCGATGCACTTTCAACGGGCAATTCCATCCCCTGAGCTGGGGTTCGCTTCCAGCCATGCGAGCAACGCGTTGATACTGCCGGTGGCAAGCGCGATACAGGAATCGGCGGCTCCGTAATAGAGCGTGATGCCATCTCCATCCGCGTCAATCGTCTGTCCACACGGAAAAACGACGTCGTTTACATCTCCGGTACGCTCATACGGAGCCTCAGGACCGAACATCCACGATTCTCCTCGTTGCAGGCAAACATCCGGCCTTTGGAGATCGAAGAGTGCCAGACCCAGGCGATAGATACTGCCGGATGCTGTGTGGCGCACACCGTGATAGATCGTCAGCCATCCTTTCGATGTCTCGATTGGCGGCGAACATAAGCCGATCTTGTTTGCGTCCCACCATCCGCCGCGGCGCGCTTCAAGAATGACTTTATGGCTTCCCCAATGTCTTAGATCCGGCGAAAAGGAAATCCACATATGCGCTCCGAGTGTCGTCACTGGACGATGAATCATTGCCCAGTAACCGTTGATCCTCCTGGGCAGCAGAGCAGCATCCTTGTCCTCTGGCGGCATGATCACGCCGTACCGCTCAAAGCTTCGGAAGTCCTTGGTGAGAGCAAGCGAAACACCCGGACCACCACGAGCAAATGATGTGTATGACACTGCATACTTCTCAAGTTCCGGCACATAAGTGATGCGGGGGTCTTCGATACCCCAGATTTCTTCGGGATATTCGCGTGGGTTTGCAACCAAAGTCGGCTCAGGGTCGATCCGCCATCCATCGATACCGTTGGTTGAACGTGCGGCGCAAAGATGTGAAATGCCACGACGGTCTTCCACACGACACAAGAGCAACGTGTCTCCATCCGCAAGTCGCGCAGCCCCTGCGTTGAACACACTATTGATGGGATAGGGCCAATGCTCCCTGCTGAGAATCGGGTTATGACTGTACCGCGTCAGGAGAGGCATTTCGGCGTGCGTTTTTTGTGCGATGGATCTCGGAACTACTTGATTTTGCAGGGTGGCCTCAGTGGTATTCGAATTCAATGGGAGACGCTCATTTCCTGGTACGTTGCTTCTGCGCTTGGTTCGGTCGAGGCCTGCGTATCAAGCAGCGCCATCAAGAAAGAGAGCGTGGATTCCGCTCCCTGGTTCTCGTTGACGCGATCCGGATGAAGTCCGTCTTTGCATCCGCCTGTTTTGGCATCGTAGAGCGGCACTCGGAGATCGTTCTTGCCGAGGAACCAATCGAATACGCGACGGGCTTCAATCCGCCAGCGCTCCTCACGCGTCACCTTGTATGCCACAAGACAAGCGGAGATCGTGGCGCAGGCTTCAACCGGTTGCTGATCGAAGCGAGGTCTCTCCTTGCCTTCGCTGAAGACGCCGTTCGAGCCTATGGGCACAAATATCTCACTGTCAGACCTGTGCTGGGCATCGAGAAGCCACTGCAACGCTTCTAGTCCCGCCGTAACCATTCTCCTGTTTTCACTCATCCATCCAGCGAGAAGGAGCGCCTGCGGCAACCGTGCGTTCGAGTATGAGAGGCTCTTCTCGAACCACTTCCAAGTCTTGGTTGTGCTGCGCTCGTAGATATCGAGGAGACGATTGGCCAACGCATTATGATGCCCCTGAATTGCTCTGTCTCCCGGAAACCATCCCAGATAGTTCTGCATTCCGAGCATGGAGAAGGCCCATGCGCGTGGGCTGGTAAATGTCAGGGCCGCTGGGACGGCTGCCTCAAACAGTCTCCCTGCTGCTCCGCGCAATCCAGCGTCGCTTGACTGCGCCAGCACAGTTCCCAAAGCCCAGAGTGCACGGCCATGGCTGTCTTCCGAGCCTATGTTCTCAAGCCACCTACGTTCGTAACCTAAGAAATTCCTGAAGCGCCCTGAATCACCATCAAATGCGAGCCAGAGGAAGGCAAGATACCTGCGAGAAAGCTCTGCGTATTTTGTGGGATCCCCATGGGCCCGGCCGCCAACCAGCCGAGTGGAGACAATGAGCGCACGAGCGTTGTCGTCTGTCGTATACCCTTCGCGCGTGTTAGGGACGGAGAAGATCGCATGCTGCAATATGCCCGTGTCGTCAGTCATGGTCAGCAGATGGCCGGTGTTGAGATCTGGAAGCTGGTCTGCTGATTCAGCCCGGGGCAGAGCGTGACCGTCCAGGTGAGTGGCCTTCGGCTGCAACGAACGCTCGAACCTAGCGCGTTGGAAGCTTGCCATGTAAGCTTTGGCTGTCGTCGGCCATGTTGTTCCACGGGAATGCAGGTAGGCCCTCTTACGCATCGCATGACGCTCGGCATCATTCTCTAACAATGCAAGGACCGCATCAGAGATGGCAGAGGGATTCTCAAATGGAACGATGACACCTCTTTTGTCAGCAAGCAACTCCTTGGCATGCCAGTACGGCGTGGAAATGATTGCTTTGCCTGCTCCAAGGGCGATCGCAAGTGTGCCGGAAACGACCTGCGCCTCCTGCCGATAAGGGGTAATGTAGATATCCGCGGCGCCGACATGCTCGACGAGCTCTTCCGCGTCAACAAAACGGTTGTTGAGGATCAAGTGATCGGCAACGCCAAGCTGCTTGGCAAGGGCCTGGAGGCTCTCGCGATAGCTCTCTCCCTCACGTCGCCGGATGTGCGGGTGTGTAACGCCTGAGACGATGTATACCACGTTCGGATGACGCGCAAGAATTGCGGGCAGCGCCTGAATCACATTTTCTATTCCCTTATTCGGAGATAACAGTCCGAAGGTTAACAGAACACTTTTTCCTTCGGTGCCGAACTTGTCCTTGAAGTAGTTAGGGTCCATGAACGGAAGATCTGGTACACCGTGCGGAATCACGTCGATCTTTCCGCCCGGAACTGCATACACATCGCGAAGTAGCTGGTCCGCCAGTTCGCTCATTACAACCAAGCGGTCGGAGAGCTGCGCGATTTCCTCGAGGACGATTCTCTGATTCGCATCCGGCTCGCGAAGAACTGTGTGTAGCGTTGTTACCAGCGGCATGTTCAATTTACGGAGTAGAGCCAGAATGTAGCGGCCGGCGGTGCCTCCGAAGATGCCGTATTCATGCTGCAGACAGACGAGGTCATTGCCGTTGAAGTTGAGGAACTCTGCTGCTCGCTCGTAGGATCCAATATCCTCCTGCAATAGTTCCAGGCGGACCTGTTCGGGATATTCATAGTTTGAGTCGGGATCGTTGACGGGGATCGCAAACAGACGTCCAGGTCCGAATTCATCAGTGAGCGCGTTGCACAGGTCGGTGGTGAAGGTCGCGATGCCGCACTCACGCGGCAGATAGTTACCTACAAACGCAATGCGGGTCGGCAGGGGCAGAGTACTCGCTTCGAATGAGATGGGGATGGCTGCCGATGAACGGGATCCTTCAACTGGCTTAATAGAGTTCGTCGTATTAGCAAAAGGCATTTTTCCTGCTTTCAAATCTGATCCACACAGTGCATGATGCAGTTCGCCAACATCATGTGGATGCATACGCCAGCAATTAGCACCTGTTCTTTTCGTCAGAGGGCTAATGGCCGGAAGTGCTTCTCAAGGGGGTTCTCTTCGTCAATATCCAGGGCCGTGTTTGGCTGAATCTGGCGGGCTTCCACCGTGACGTTTGCGATTTAGAAGTCTAGAAAACGCATAACACGAAGAGAATTAAACTCTGCGGCATTGAATCGTTCGGCGATTCCCTTGAGCACGCGATCTAGAGCTCGCTGAGTGGCCGTTTCTTCGGTCCACCCATAGCCTCTCCGTGAACAGGATCTACTCACCCAGATCAAGTGCCAGCCCGCTCGACGAATCATCAGGTCGAGACTCGTTGCTTCGATCCTGACAACATGATCCCAGTCGTCACAAATGCGGTCTTTGAGAGGGGCAACGTGATCTGGCAGCGCACCACCGGCACGAAGAAAGATGGAGTCTGGGTCACACTTTCGCACTTTTGTAAGTAACAACCGGAGCGGTCTCTGGTTTGCTCGGGGAAGGAGTAACCACGGGTTTCTCAACTGGGTCGCTCACCTTTGATTCATCTTCCTCGTGTGCGAAACCGGTAGCGTCTGATTGGCTCTCGGGGCTAGCCAGATGTATCTTCGTGCGGTGGTGGGCAGACAGATGATTCTTTACGTCAGACTTTTTGATGAGACTCATTTTGGAGCTCCAGTCGATCGGGTTGCGTACTTGTAAGACGCTCGTCTGAAGCGAAGCCAGGAGTGCCAGAGGCGAGAAGAGAAAGCAGGCTACTACTTGAGCATACGCCTTGGCGGGCCCGAGCGCCGGAAGCTGCCAGGGTTTCTGTGCCGGGTTCGAGCTGCGGCGTCATTTCGAGGCCGTGAAGACGACTTGCGTTTACTGGCCGGAATTGCCTTGGCAACTGGAATGCGCGGTTTTTCGGCGTTGTGCTCAGGGAGTCGATCGAGCAGGACCACGTTAAGCAGCGACTTATGTACTTGAATGCGACCGTTATAGCTTATAAACCCAAGCTTGCGAAAGCGGTTCATAAAGAAGCTCACTCGGGAACGGGTCGTGCCGATCATATCTGCCAACGTCTGCTGCGTAATCGACGGGATGTGGGTTTCCGGTTCACCC
This sequence comes from Occallatibacter sp., assembly GCA_035308825.1. Classification (GTDB taxonomy): domain Bacteria; phylum Acidobacteriota; class Terriglobia; order Terriglobales; family Acidobacteriaceae; genus Telmatobacter. The sequence continues at coordinate 26,033 of DATGFX010000081.1, forward strand.
GGCTTGCCGAATTCCGCCATCAACAGAAGAACCCGCGCCAATCGTTTTTCACTGGAGTTGAAGAGCTGATCGACGAGATCTGCCTGGATACGCATACTGCGGACCAAGAGGAATTTGAGGAAGGTTTCGGCAAAAGAGGGCTCATCGTGCATCACGCGGATCATTTCGTCTCTGTCAATCTTGAGCGCTGTGCAGGAATTGACGGCAGTAGCGGTTGCCAGATGTAGACCCATGATTGCAGCGAGAGACTCCTCTCCAACAAAATCAGTGGCTGATAAAAGCGTGATTGTGGCCTGTTTACCGGTTTGAGAGATTACGGTGAGTCGCGCTCGTCCTTTTTGCAGGTAATACACGGAGTCTGCTGCGTCGCCTTGGCAAAAGAATGTCTGCCTTGGTCTCAACTCAATAATCCTTCTTCCCAGCCCGGCAGTTGCCAGAAAGGTTGCGGAATCGAATGCTCTGTGCTCAAGCCTTGACAAAACAGTGCCTCGGTGCAATCAACCTCTATACATCGTCAGCTGAAGCATAAGTCTTTGTCTGATCAAAGTTGCTCACCTAATTGCAACTGGGAAGTTCTAAGATAAGGCGCTTATGCGCTGGGATAAGAATGCGCTAATTGATCGGAGATGCAATGGTCTCCGTGTTTCTGGGTTCAGCGCGGTGTTCAGCAGTGAGAGATTCGGACAGTCGGCATCTCATTTGGGGCAATTCTCGCAAGATATGCAAGATATGCAAGAGTGCGCTCACGCTGCTGCCCTTTGGATAGAAAGCAACCGGGAGGATGCCGGGGACTGATGCGCGTGCGGCATGCGGCAAGCCTTTTGTACTGTCCGGCTTTGACCATAATGCTCAAGAAATCTGCGATCTTGAGCGGCCGGTCTTGGAGCGAGAGCCCTTACTCGTCGGTGGGTTAGTCGATTCGCCAATTTGGTGGGGCACATGATCGTGCAGCACTACATTCAGCAGTGATTTGTGAACTCGAATACGGCCTTTATATTCGATGAATCCAAGCTTACGAAATCGGTTCATGAAGAAGCTGACGCGGGACCGTGTTGTCCCCACCATCTCCGCCAGAGTTTCCTGCGATATCTTGGGTATCAATGGTTCTGGCGCATCAGGGGTGCCGAACTCTGCCATCAGCAGGAGAATGCGTGCCAACCGCTTCTCACTGGAATTAAACAATTGATCGACCAGATCGGCCTGGATGCGCATACTGCGCGCTAACAGGAATTTTAAGAACAGGTCTGAGAATTCATGCTCCTCGTGGATGACGCGGACCATCTCAGCCCGCTTTATCTTGAGCGCTGTGCAGGCGGTGACGGCGACCGCTGTAGCCAACCGCACTCCGGACAATGCGGCCAGGGATTCTTCTCCTACAAAGTCGCCCGCAGAGAGGAGCGTGATCGTCGCTTCTTTGCCGGCCGGTGAGACAACAGTGACCTTCGCGCGCCCCCGTTGTAAATAGAAGATTGAATCTGCGGCATCACCCTGCGAAAAAAAGGCTTGCTTAGGCGCGAATTGAACAATTCTGCGGCCAAGGCCGGCATTTGCCAGAAAAGTCGCAGCATCGAATGCAGGCTTTTCCAGTTCAACCATGAATCCTCCGCGGATACCGCCTCCGCAAACGCGGCGCAGGCAGCACCCAAACACTTTCCATTCAATGGAGTACCGGGCAGGCTCGATACTCCAACGTAAGTATGGCACATGACAGGTAGAGCGCTATGGCCGAGACCGATCCCCGCAATGACGGCGGATGAGAGGCGGGACGCGGACCTTGCGCCCGCATCCTGCGTCGGCCCGGCTGTCCTGTGCAATGGGTCGGCGTGAGCCGCGACCCTCCTGGGTGAGTCATCCCGCCTGCCATTCTGCATGTGCCCGGGCTGGTATTCGTACGGTGGATGGCCCCGCAAACTTCGTCGTGGAAATGAGCGTACAGTTGTAGCCATGACTGAAACGACGCGGAGACTCCTGCCGCCGACAAGGCAGTCTCCAAAATGGAGTTGCTCCGATTGCGCCTGGTCCCAGCCATTCGTGCAGCGGCTCGAGGTCATACCGAACGTGCCGCCTATAGCGATAGGCGACGCATTCGAACGCCACAAATGCGCCCAGCATCGACATCCTAAATGGGTTCGCGCAATCCCTTAATCTGCTCTGTCCGGCGGGTCAAGGCGAAATCATGCTATACTGGCTTTGCGCTCAGTGATTTGGTCGTGAGCGGCGCTTTGCCTTCCATTAAGGCAACCCTGCCTTGCACAGATTTCCCCAAGCCCCTACAGCGTAGCCCTTTGAGTTCCGTGTCGGAACTGCGCATTTGATGTGCGTCGAACAAGGGTGCCGATCGGCAACGTGCCGAAAGGCGTGTCGTGTAGCGTGGGTCAGTTCCGTGGCGCAGGCATCAGTTTTGAAAGCCTGCTGCTAACCTGGGATGTATTCGGTTCTTCCTTACGCATATCTAAAGAAGGCTCGCGCCCGTTTTTCGGTTTGCGCGCTTTACGTCCGGCTCCGTTTGCAGGCCCCGATGAAATCTTGGGCTCGCGGAACCCTTAGAAAGATTGTCAATTTTGACGATTCACTTTTCTCAGTTTTCACTTTCCGATGCCTTGATGGCACGGCTCAAAACCAACAAATTCGAAACTCCGACGCCGGTGCAGGCAGCGGCAATCCCTCCCGCGCTTGAGGGCCGCGATGTGCTGGCCACGGCGCAGACCGGAACCGGTAAAACCCTGAGCTTCCTCATTCCGATCATTGAAATGCTCCAGCGACCACATTCGCAGAGGATGGAAGGACGCGGAGCGCAGGCGCTCATATTGCTGCCCACCCGCGAACTGGCGATGCAGGTCGAGCAGGCCTTTCAGGCCGTCCGGCCCAGCGCGGTGTACTCCGCGGCGCTGGTAGTCGGAGGCATGAATGAACGGCCGCAGATCGATGCTCTTCGCCGCGGCGTCCGCGTCATCGTGGCCACGCCCGGCCGCCTCGAGGACTACCTCAAGCGGCGCCTCGTTCACCTCGACCAGGTCAAGATCCTGGTGCTCGACGAAGTGGACCGCATGCTCGATATGGGCTTCCAGCCCGTGATTCATCGCATCGTCGCCACATTGCCGGTCACGCGGCAAACGCTATGCTATTCCGCCACCCTTGAGGGCAAGGTCAGGGATGTTGCGCGCAACTACCTCAAAGACCCGGTTCGCATTGAAGTGGGCACGGTGGCCAAGCCGGCGGAGAACGTCGAACTGCGGGCCTTCAGCGTGGACGCCGACAAGAAGCAGGAACTTCTCGAGCATTTACTTAATGCCGAAAAAGGCAGCTTTCTCGTCTTTGTGCGCACCAAGCATGGCGCCGACCGCGTCGCACGGCGATTGGCTCGCTCCGGCCATGCGGCCATCCAGATTCACGGGGACCGTTCGCAATCGCAACGCAACCAGGCGCTGCGCAACTTCTCTGAGGGTCGGCACCGCGTGCTGGTTGCCACTGACGTGGCTGCCCGCGGCATCGATGTGGCCAACGTCGCCCATGTAGTCAACTTCGATCTTCCCAGAGTGGCAGAAGATTTCGTTCACCGCGTCGGTCGCACCGGGCGCGCTTCGGCCCGGGGAGTCGCATCCACCTTTGCCGGACCGGCCGAACGCAATGATCTGCGCAGGATCGAGCGCGCCCTTTCCATTCAGATGAGGCACTTCCGGGTACGCGGAGTGCATTCAAGCGTAGCCGGCGAATCCGCCGCGTAACGATGATTCGCATGGATGCAAACTTGGAGTGTTCAGTCTTGCATCCATGCGGAGATATTAGGCTCGAGCGCCGCGGCTGCCATTGTCTGGCTCCGGGTCGCGCAGCTATGTGAGCCGGCATGCGTTGCGAGCAGATGCGATCTGGAAATCATCCGCCCGGCGACTTTGCGCAGTTCCTCTTCTGGACGGCCCATGAGTCCTTCCTTTGGCGGGTACGGATGCTAAGACAGATCCATGCCGATCAAACTAGCGGGACGACCAGTTCGTCGATTGGAGGAGGAGGAGTCACCTCCGGCAATCTCACATCGATCAAGCGGCCCGCAGCCACATCCGTGAACACGCGATTCAGCGTGTCTTCAGTCCTGCTGGAATTGACGTGCAACATGCGCGCAACGCGCATAACCGTGGCGGACAACAGAAAACGATTTTCTATTTTGAATCCGGCAAGATACACCAGTTCAGATCGCATATGTGCCCCAATTCTCGGTAGTCGTGCGTTTGCTACAGAGCCGGGCTCGTCTCGGTGTAGTCGGTGAACCGGTTTGCTAATGTCGGGTTCCGTGCCGGAGACACAAGGAGGAGGGAGGCTGAAGATAGCGAATAATCCTGCTGATCCCCTTTACGGTTGAGCATACGCCTATTTGGACGGTTCTCCTAATCGTCCCCTAGAACTTCTGGTCAAAAACCTCACCTCTTCGATTGGGCCTGCAATTAGCGCGCATCTGCCCTTTGAGGCGTAGGATAAAGATTGGTCGTCGAATCCGACTTGGCGTTCTTGCCTGTTCTGCCTACCCGCTCAACTCGCAACCATTCCACTTGAGTTCAGCGATACTTTCTGCAACAAAGGAATAGCTATGGAACAGGGAACCGTGAAATGGTTTAACGATACAAAGGGATTCGGCTTCCTTAGCCGTGCCAATGGCGAAGACGTGTTTGTGCATCAGTCAGCGATCAAGAGTGAGGGATTCCGTTCGCTTAAGGAAGGCCAGGCGGTAGAGTTCGACGTCGTTAAAGGCCCCAAAGGCTTCCAGGCCGAAAACGTCCGGGTCGTCTAGGTGAATGCAACGCCCGGTAAGAGCCGTGCTTCGAGTTCTACCGGGCCATTTACTCAGTCTATCCCGGATTCCAGCACATCGGTCGCGAGAGATCGGTACCGAGTAGATTCACGCAATCGTTCGCCCGGCGGCGGAGACAAAGTTGGTGATCCGGCTAAACTGTGCATCACAGAATTGATCTACATCGCAGCCGCGGAGAATCCATAACAGGTTAGACCGCGATCTTCAACTACCAATGCAGGTCATTGGTTCGATGTCTTTCGAACGTAAAACGCACTGAAGCAAGGACGAAAGGAATTTACATGGCTGGGGATCAGGAACTCATGTGTAGCGATTGCGGACAATCGTTTACCTTTTCCGCAGAAGATCAGACATTCTTTAACGAGCGTGGATATTCTACGCCTAAGCGCTGCAAACCTTGTCGCCAAGCCAAGAAGCAGGAGTCAGGCGGCGGATACCAACGCAGTGAGTCACGGAGTACATCCGTAACGTGTGCCGGATGCGGACAGCAGACTACCGTGCCGTTCGAGCCCCGCGGCGATCGTCCCGTGTACTGTCAGAATTGCTTCCAGGCCCGGAAGAGCAAGGATTCAGGCGGAGGCAACCGAAGCAGCTTCGGTGATCGGCGAAGCTTTGGCCGTGGCCGATAAGACAGGTCCTTTGCAGCATGGATGAAGGCTGCTACGTCGACTCAGTAACCTAATGCGACTTTGCCGATTACGGAACGCGACGTGTGCCTATATTCAGTCACTCGCGAGGCCTCGTTGTGCAATGGAGGAAGCGAAACAAGGCTCAGTGAAGCTTCGTTCCTTCGAATGTTGCGCGGATCAGTAACAGTAAACGGGCGTTCATCACGGCCCGTGAGTCGTCGGAATGAAGCTTGGTTTGAGCATCGCAGGTCGGCTCTTTCCGGGTAATCCGACAACGCCTTGGAATTGCGGTCAAAGAGTTCGTGTCGGCAGGCGTGATTGAACAGATCCGACATCACGCCGCGGATCTTCGCAACCCTGCCCTTTGCAAGCGGCAAACGCCGAAGCCACGATTCGACTTCTATCGTTTTGATGTTTCCTAGTTCGTACTTTCCCCATTGAGGGACGATCCAACGTTTCAGAGTAAAAGAGTGATCGCGAAGCCAGCATAGACCCACTCAGTCAATCGAGGCACTTTGGGTATGAGAAGGCCCACGCTACCAAGGATGTGGGCTGGTTCGGCAGCGGTCAGCTTTCCTAGCCTATTCTCAAAATAACCCCTTGCGCTTCTACATATCATGGTGTATATGTAGAAGCAATAGGCATGCCGAGTTCTCCCAAGTTCGAGCTTCCACAGGGCACATTAGACCTGCTCATTCTTCGCGTCGCCGCGCTCGGACCGATTCACGGATATGCGATTGCGCAACGCATCCAGGTGATCTCGAAGGAGGCGCTGCAGATAAAGCAAGGCTCCCTGTATCCGGCTCTTCACCGCCTGGAGAACAAGAAGTTGCTGGTCGCTGAATGGGGTCCAACCGAGACCGGCCGCGAGGCCAAGTTTTACCGGCTGACCGCAAAAGGCCGCACTCAACTCCAGACCGAGACAGAGAGCTGGGAACGCCTGAGTGAAATTGTGAGCATGATTCTGCAGCACCCACTTGGAGAACCCTCATGAACTGGTTTCAGCGGCTTTCAAAGACAGTCCGAATGGAGAGGGAACTCGATGCGGAGCTTCGCTTTCATTTCGAAACTCTGGTAGCGGCCAAGATTCAGGCGGGCTTAACTGAAGACGAAGCGCGCCGGGCAGCCCGCCTTGAATTTGGAGGTGACGAGCAGGTGAAGGAAGACTGCCGGGAGAGCCGAGGAACACTGTGGCTTGTGTCCATTGTGCAGGACCTGAGATTTGGTGCGCGCATCCTGGCCAAATCGACGGCATTCTCCGTTACGGCAATCGTGGTCCTTGCACTGGGCATCGGCGTCTGCACGCTGGCATTCAGCTTGTACAACATCGCGGTGCTCAAATTGCTTCCGGTGCGCGACCCCGCGACCGTGGTCAGCATTCAACGGCGATCACCGGAAAACATTACGCCTGGCATCCCATATGCGTCGATCGCCTACTATCGTGACCACGCCAAATCGCTTTCGGCGGTGATGGAAACCATGCACGGTGCGCCCCTGGTGCTGAATCAGGACGAGAGGCGGGTCAGCGCAACGTTTGTCAGTTCCAACTATTTCAGCGAACTGGGGGCTGCCGCAGCCACGGGACGCCTGTTCGACGCCGCGCACGATGACGCCGCTTCCGCGCCCGTCTGTGTTTTGAGTTTTCGCCTCTGGCAAAGACAGTTTGATGGCGATCCAACGATTGTGGGCAAGTCGATCCGTCTTGGTGGAAAGCCGGCCACGGTCATCGGCGTTGCTGCCGAGTCGTTCGCGAGCCTCGGCGCCGACGATCCCGACCTCTGGCTCCCTATTTTGCAGCACCCCTATTTTGTTGAAGGCAGCAAACCTCTCGCGGATCCTAATTTCGACGGCTTGATCAAAATGTGGGGGCGCCTGGCCCCGGGGGTCAGCAGGACGGGTGCGGAACAGGAACTGCTTTCACTCACTAACCAGTTGCGGAAGACCTATCCAAGCGTGATCTGGGACCACGAGTACATTGTCATCACGCCTGGCGCTCATTTTCTCTCGTTGGAGGGTGGACCGCCGATACTGCCTTTTGTTGCGCTGCTGGTATTCCTGATTCTGGCCATTGCTTGCGCCAATCTCAGCGGCTTGCTGCTGGCGCGCGGCGCGGGCAGGCAGCGGGAGATTCAACTGCGATTCGACCTGGGCGCCCGCAAGGTGCGTGTCTTTCGCCAACTCCTGACTGAGAATCTGTTACTGGGCCTACTCGGCTCCATAGCCGCATTGCCGCTCAGCTACGCAGTTTTACGCCTCGTGCTGGTGTATTCCAATGCCCCTGCCTGGATGAGTGCACTGCCCGACTGGCGAGTATTCTTATTCACCACCGCAATGGGTTTTGTCGCAGCACTTCTTTTTGGATTGTTGCCCACATTGCGGATGGTGCGCCGCAAGAAGAATCGCTCTCTTTGGCATCAGTTCGTGGTGTGTGCGCAGGTTGGAGCCAGTTGCGCGCTGCTCATCCTGTCTGGATTGCTGGTGCGCGCAACCTTGCACACATTGTATTCGGACCCTGGATTTGCTTATGAGCAAGTGTTGTCGATCGATCCAGGAATGAACGAGCATGGATTCGCGTCTGCCCAGGCCACTGCCTACCTCGATCAATTACAGAACCGGCTGCGGCCGATTCCCGGCGTGATCTCCGTATCGATAGTGCGGATTCCTCCGCTGGTGAACGACATGGTGATGAACACGAGCATTGACGTTGCCGGGCGGAGCATCTTGATCTATCCCAACTGGGTCAGTCCTGAGTTTTTCCAGACAATGCAGATTCCGTTGCTGCGTGGCCGCACATTTCGCAACGGCGAAAAGGATGCAGTCATCCTCAGCCAATCCCTGGCGCGCAAACGCTGGCCAAGTGAAGACCCAATCGGAAAGCAATGGGAAAAGAGCAACCTCGTCGTGGTCGGGGTTGTGGGCAACACGCGCGCCATGGAACTCAACAACACGGATGCAACGGAGATTTACTATCCTCCCGCGGCCGACAATATTCCTGAAATGTCTGTTCTGGTGAGAGCGGCGGGCGATCCAAAGACTCTGACGCCCGCCCTCAAAGCGATTGCGGGCAGCATCGATAGCGGACTCCGTCCAACAATCACCCCACTCACCGCCGGCTTTCGCAAGAACGTTGCGCAGGCAGAACAATTTGCGACGATCATCAGTTTGCTTGGCGGCATTGCGATCTTCCTCGCGGTCGTAGGCCTTCTTGGTCTTGTCAGCTTCGCCGTGGCGCAACGGACCAAAGAAATCTCGATCCGGCTCGCGCTCGGGGCCAATCGCATCGAGATATTCACCGCCGTCTTACGGCGATTCGCTTGGCCTGTCCTTCTTGGACTGGGGGCCGGGCTGGCTATAACCGGCGGCTTTTCGCAGATATTGCGTCGCGTGCTCTACGGTATCAGCGGTCTGGATCCGATCAGCTACGCGGGAGCAGTGACAATCCTGGTCGCGATCCTGGTTGCAGCTGCGTTGCTGCCTATCCGCCGAGCGCTTCAGCTTGATATAGCAAGAATTCTGCAATCTGAATAATCAGTTCTTCTTGGCTCGGTGCCGGAAACGGGCATGTCGCCAGCCGATGATTCCGGGTTTACGCGTTATCGCCAATGCACTCACCGACGCCGACTCCTGCCTTAATGTCGCCCAGTGTGCAGGAACCTGCCGCTCACATTGGGTTCTTCAACTGGAGCAAGGTCCCTACCTGCCATCCCGAACTCAAGGATGTGGCACAGCTCGTCAATCAACGCAACGCTGACAATGCAGAAGCGAATTTACGGCACAGTGGGCAGGAAACCCAGTCGGACAAGCAGCTAAGTGATTGATTCTATTGGCTGCCCCCCAGGGATTCGAACCCCGATATGCTGATCCAGAGTCAGCTGTCCTGCCATTGAACGAGGGGGCAACAAGCGGAACAGGCCATCTTGCAGCCGCGAGCCCATGCCTCGGCAGAATGCCGCACACAAGTAGCCCAACGTGTTCATCATACGGGGAAAGCGCGGTGAGGGTCAATGAATCGAGGGGCCCGGGCGCGAGCAACTGCGGGGCCTGGAGCATGGCTGCGTCTCGCGTGATGCAGGCGCGTTCAGTTGGCCGCCAGGCATAACAGTACGCAGGCCGTCTCCGAGGACCGCGTTTGCCGTGGACCGGGAAATCCGTTCGCCGCGCGTTCAAACGCCTGCCTTGTGATTCAGATCACTGCGCAAGTCTCGGACCTAATTTGTCGTATATGTACTGGCGACTGTGCAGATCGCCTATTGGGAGTTCGGGCACTCCATTACCCATCGACCCGGCGCCAATTTGCAAATGCAGGAAGGAAGCTTGTGAAAGTCCACTTCGCCATCATCAGTCTTATTCTTCTTCAGCCCTTTTCAGTGCTTTCCCAGAGCATCTCATACGCGATCTCCGGCTCGGTGCACGACGCGTCAGGCAGCATGCTTCCAGGCGCAGCCGTTACAGTGCGGATGTCCGGTTCAAACCAGGTTGTTTCCGCTACGACGAACCTGGAGGGCGCGTATCGTGTTGAATTGCTGGCTCCGGGAACCTATGAAATCTCTATCGAAGACCCTGGTTTCAGGACCTTCACGGGCTCGGCTACGGTGACTGACGCGGCGCCAACCACAGAAATGGGGGTTGAACTTGCAGTCGAGAGCAACATCCAGACGGTCGAAGTCATCGCCGATGCGCTCGTTGCAGAGACCACCAGCACACAACTCGGCGAGAATCTCGATTCGAAGAAGATGGAAAGCGTACCCCTGAACGGGCGTGATTTTACCGACCTGATGGCAGTACAGCCCGGGATCGTTCCCCAGAATACGGCACAGCAGGGCGCCGTCATCATGACCGGCGTTGCATCGACTCCGCCCTCGGGGGATGCGAATCCAGGCAATCTCTCGATCAGCGGCCAGCGCGAATCGTCAAATGGCTTTCGCGTGAACGGCAGCGATGTGGAAGAAGACGTGAACATGGGCACCTCGATCCTGCCGAATCTGGATGCCATCGACAGCTTTCGCGTGCTCACGTCGAACTTCGACGCCGAATATGGCAATTCCAGCGGCGGCCAGGTGCTCGTCATCACGAAGGCAGGCAGTGCGCAATTGCACGGCAGCGCGTTCGAGTTTCTGCGCAACACTGCGCTTGATGCGCGCAATTATTTTTCGCGGGAGCGCGGCGCATACCGCCAGAACCAGTTTGGAGGCACGCTTGGCGGCACACCGTTTCACGCGAAATCCATCACTCTTTTTGGCGATTACCAGGGGACCCGTCTCACGGAAGGCATGGACACGGGCAATATTGCAGTGCCGTCTATTGCCGAACGCTCCGGTGACTTCAGCCAGCGTGCGCTCACTGGCCTCGTGAGCGGACCCTACTGGGCGTCGCTGCTTTCGAAGAAGCTGGGGCGCACGGTGACAGCGGGCGAAACGTATGCGCAGGTTTTTCCGGACGGCGAGATCCCCCAAGCGGCATGGTCCGCGCCTGCCCAAGCGCTCCTGCAGTACGTTCCTGAGCCCAATGCGGGATCGTCGCTGTTCGCTACCGCGGCCAAGGCTGAAACACTGCAGGATGACAAAGGCGCGTTGCGGGCAGACTGGGTTCACCACAAGGGAACGCTGACTGCATATTACTTTCTCGATCGCTACGCTCTCGACAATCCCTATCCGACAGGGACCGGTGGCGCGAACGTGCCTGGATTCGACGCAACTTCAAACGGCCAAGCCCAACTGGCCAACCTGGCTCACGTCATGACATTTGGCGACGTTGCGCTGAACGAGTTTCACCTGAGCTATATGCGGAATGCCAACGCGGTGGGGCAGCCGCGCGGTGGTGTAGGCCCGTCGCTGAGTTCTCAGGGTTTCAATGGGATCGTGCCTCTCAAGCCTTCGACGGAGGGTATCGAGAACATTGCGTTCAACGACTTCACCATGGGAATCGACACAACGGCGCTGGTGCAGGCTGAGAACATCTACGAGTTCAGCGACGCCTTGTCCCGAATCGTTGGCAAGCATGGGTTGAAATTCGGCGGGGAACTGCACGCGAGCCAAATCAATACGCACCCGGATGTTGTGTTCAACGGCAGCTTTGGATTTAACGGGTCGGAAACGGGCCTTGATTTTGCCGACTTCCTGCTCGGGGCGCCGTCGAGTTATACGCAAGGGCAGGCCAGCAGTTTTTACAACCGGGATACGTATATCGCCGCATTTACGCAGGACAGCTGGAAGGCAACGCAACAACTCACCATCAACTACGGTGTCCGCTGGGATCGCATTCGTCCGTGGAATGAAAAGTTCAATCAATTGCAGACCCTCGTTGCTGGAGAACAGTCACAGGTGTACCCGGGAGCGCCGCTGGGACTTGTCTTTCCCGGCGATCCAGGTGTGCCGCGCTCGCTGGCGGCGGCGAGGGACAACTTTTCTCCCCGAATCGGTCTTGCATGGTCTCCAGAAGCCGCCAGTGGGCCCATGAACAGGCTGCTGGGGAAGCCGGGGGCATCAAGTTTACGGCTTGGCTATGGCGTGTTCTATACCGCTTACGAAGGGCTCTCCGCCGGAATCATGAGCGCCAACCCGCCCTATGGGTACACATACACTTCGGCCGCGCCGCCGCTCTTTGAGGATCCGTTTACGGTTGCAACCACCGGAGCGAATGCGGGCCAGCGTTTCCCGCTGCAAAAAGTTGCATACGGCGCAAGCCGCAGCCATCCAGATGCGAGCGTGAACTGGAGCCAGTTTGAGCCGCTTGTCGGCATCCCTGCTGTAGATCCGAACGACGTGACTCCTTATGCGGAGCACTGGATGGCCAGCTTCGAACGTCAATTCGGCGCAAGCCTTGCCACGATAAGTTACGTCGGCGCCTCGGCGCATCATCTGCTGGTTCTCGAAGAGGTCAATCCTGCCAATCCCGCGCTTTGTCTCAGCCTCGGCTCGGGTTGCGGACCGTTCAATGAGCAGGTAGCACGCACGGATTTTGGTCCCGCATTCGGCAGTGTCGAGCTGCAACGCACGATTGCCAATGCCGGCTACCAAGCGTTGGAGGCTACGCTGAACCATCGTTCTCACGGCCTGGAGTTGCTTGCGAGCTACACTTATTCGAAGTCCATCGATCAATCAGGTGGTTTGCCTGAGCCTGTGAATCCGATCGATCCATCGCTGAGCCGCAGCCTCTCTTCATTCGACATGCGGCACAACTTCGTGGGATCGTTCAACTATGACATTCCGAACCTGTCAAAAGGACTTACCGGCGTGTTAGTGAACGGTTGGGCGGTTGCGGGCATTGCGCGGTTCACATCGGGCTTGCCGGTCACGCTGCTCAACAACAACGACACGTCGTTGCTTGGTACGATTCCCAATGGCATCAATAACAACGGCGTCGATACCCCGCAATGGTCGGGCGCCTCACTCCATATCAATACCAATCCCCGCAACGCCGCAGCGGTGTTCGATCCAACACAGTTCTCTCTACCGGCTCTTGGCACGATGGGTAACGCTCGTCGCCGCTTCTTCTCGGGCCCTGGAATGGAGAACGTCGACGCCACCCTCTCACGCAATGTGCTCGTGAGCGAGAACCACTCACTCGAGCTCCGCGTTGAGGCGTTCAATGTTTTCAACCACACGCAGTTTTTCGGAGCGGCAGCGGTGCAGGGCAACATCTCGAGCGGCAGCTTCGGACAAGCGGTGAATTCGATGCCGCCTCGACTCATGCAGCTCGCGCTTCGCTATCACTTCTAGAGTGGCCGGCCTGCTCAATGGTGCGCAATGTCGAGAAGGTCCGACATTCAAGGTGGTTGTCACACCAGCTCGCGTATTTTGTCGTGTGCTGTAGTGAGCGCGATTTTCATACGATTGGGTTCGCCTCGCACCAGCGCTTCGGCAAGCGATATGGCCTGCGAAGCTTTGATCTTGGCCGGCATGGGTGGTGTGAACTGATCCACCACGGCCTCGATCAGCCTGGGCGCGCGTTGATTCAAGATACCGTCTAGCTGCTGGCCGCAAAGCGCAGGGTCATCGATCTGGATAGCGTCGAGGCCCGCACCGCGCGCGATGGTTACGAAGTCAGCGGGACGCAAATCGCAAGCGTATTCGGGGTTGCCGAGGAAGACCATCTGCTCCCATTTGATCTGGCCCAGGGTGTTGTTCTTGATCACAATGATTGCGATATTAAGGTTGTAAGCAGCCACCGTGATCAATTCGCCCATGAGCATGCTCAGCCCACCATCGCCAATGATGCAGTACACGGGCCGGTCAGGGAATGCGATGGCCGCGGCGATTGCATAGGGAAGGCCGCAGGCCATGGTTGCCAGGTTGCCCGAGCAGCTATGCTTTTGGCCGCGCAGCGCGGGCACATAGCGCGCCCACCATGTCGTGATCGTACCTGAATCGGATGTGACAATCGCGTTCGGCGGAATGCGTTTGCCCAGTTCCCAGCCGATGACCTGTGGCTTCATCGGCCTGTCGCGGCGAGTGCCGTAGTCATCCATGCGTTTTGTCCAGCCTTCCTTATTCTTCTGCGCCTTTTTCAGGAAGCCATGGTCGTGCTTGCGGAGCAATGGGATGAGCGCGCGCAGCGTACACTTCGCGTCGCCCACGAGGCCTACGTCAGCGGGATAGCGAAGGCTGATGCGTTGAGGATCGATGTCGATCTGCACACATTTCACTGAGCCGGGTTCAGGCAAATATTCAATGTAGGGAAAGGATGAGCCGACCATGAGAAGCGCATCGCAGTCCTCCATCGCATCCTGAGAGGGCTCCGTTCCAAGTAGTCCAATTCCGCCTGTCGTGTAGGGACTGTCATCGGGAACGGCGGCTTTACCGAGGAGCGCCTTCACGACGGGCGCGCCCAGCAGCTCGGCCATTTGTTCCAGCTCCTGTGTAGCGTGAAGTGCTCCCTGGCCGGCGAGGATCGCGATCCTCTTGCCGTGATTCAGAATGTCGGCGGCATGCTCCAGTTCCAGGCGCGATGGCACCTGCTCGAAATGAGCCGCAACCGCAGAGCTGTGATGCGCGGGGTTCCTCTCGGACCGTCCTGTCTTTACTTCCTGGATCTGCACGTCGACGGGAATCGTGATATGTGCGACTCCTCGTTTGATAAGAGCGGTCCGGATTGCCAGGTGAGCCAGGCTCTCGACGTGTGCACCGCTCATGGCTCGTTCGTTAAATTCGGCCACGTCGATGAAAAGCTTGTCGAGAGAGACATCCTGCTGGGAAAACGTACCGATCAGGTCGCTGTGCTGCAGCCCGGTAATCGCCAGCACCGGAGCATGATCCATCTTGGCATCGTAGAGCCCGTTAAGCAGATGGATGCCGCCCGGTCCTGATGTAGCGATGCAGACGCCCAGTTTGCCCGTGAACTTCGCGTAGGCGCATGCCATAAAGGCGGCTGATTCTTCGTGGCGAACATGGATAAAACGGATTTTATCCTTCTTCTTGCGAAGAGCCTCGAAGACTCCGTTGATTCCATCGCCGGGCAGGCCAAATATGGTATCCACACCCCAGGCCATCAAGCATTCCACGAGCACATCCGATGCGTTGATCATCATCTCTCCTCAAGGCAGTCCACTGGCGGCTTCCTAGTTCCGTTGGACGCCGGTTCAGCAGGTAGGGTTTTCTAAGGAGTCAGAGACCAAGGTCTCGGGAAAAAGCAAAATGCCAAGAACCTTCAGCCCATCGCATCCGCAAAACGTATGTGATGGGGAAAAACAATCACCTTGAAACGAAACGAGGTGCACCGGAATATCCGGCGCACCTCATATTTGCCATTGAGATTTGAGCGTTGCTACCTGGTCGCGTCGGCTGATTCCTGCGGCCCGGGTTCCTGGCTGCCCAATGTGTCGTAGAGCGGCTGCACAGGTTTGATCGCGGGGTCTTCTTTCGCCACAGAAATCGCGAGCACGCGGATTTTGTCATTGGCCGGCAGCGTGAGCGTTCTCGCGTGGGCCGGCAAGTCGATGCCGTACACAAACAGGTAGCTGTACTGGTAGGGCTCATTCAGCCCGTCCGGCGTGTGATGATGCGACGCGAACCAGGCCAGGGTTGCTTGTTTGATGTAGCCGGGCCGCAGCCCGAGATAGTCTCCTGGATAGCTCGGCGACCAGTCAGGCGAACCGGGGCTGGAGAGATCCCACGTGGCGTGATGTGCTGACACAGCCCAGTCTTTGCGCAGCGCAACCTGGTGGGGTGGAACCTGGTTGAATCGGCCGCCGCCAACCGTGATGGTGTCAGGACGCGGCTTCCAGATGCGCGTATCCCACTGCCCGATGAAGCCGCCCCAGTTTTCGATATTCAGCGTATCGGCGTGCGCGCCTACATGGAAAGCTGCGCTCTGATCGCCATCGTCCGACGCGGCAATCACGTATACCCGGTTGTAATCGCCTGCTGGCAAGTCAATAGACTGGCCCCTGGCAACCACCGCATCGGGCTTGTCTGCTCCGCCCGCCGCGAGATCGAATTCAACTCCGTTCACGTGAAGATCCGCAGGAATCATCTCCGCGGGAAGGGCATCGCCCTTGGCGTCAAATCCACCTGTCGACTTGGTATCGTCGTCGCTTGCGGCGGCCAGATCGTACTTAAGCTCGACCGGCTTTGACTCAACCGGCTTCAACGTGGCCGGAGGATTTCCAAGCCGCAGTGCGAATGTGAGCGGCTCATACGGCTTGAAGGACGCTTCAAGCACGCCATCGTGGACCGTAGCGTTGCCGGTAGGAAGCTCCTGCCCGTTCACTTCGCGCGCCGATTCGATGGGGCCGGCGAACTTTACGTGCACCTGCGAGGCCTGCTGCCCGTGGAGTTCCACCATGCGCAGGATCACCTCGTCGCTCGTTTCGGCCTTCTTCAGCGCGAGTACGCGGACATCCGGCGAATCCACCTGCATCAGCGAAAAGCTGCGGCCAAGCGCGCCTGTATGCTTGGCCGATTCAAAACCGATGAGCGGTGTGCTCAGCCGATAGCCTTGCCAGTCGGTGTCGGCGAGGCGCCAATCACCTGAGTGGCCAGCGAGACCGAACAGGATTTCGTGGTGCCCCCAATCCTGATTGAGTTGATCCGTATAAGCGCCTTTCATCTGTGAGGCCTCACCCGGCGTGCGAATGAGCGTGAGCCGGATGGTGTGGTCATCGCGCTTATCGGAGCCGTTCTTCACGTCGGTCAGGATCGTCGAGCCCCAGCTGCCGCTCTCGTCGGTCTGGTCGATCCAGTGGTGTGAGGCGACTTCAAATTGGCGCTCGCTCGCGACGGGTCGCTGGATGGTGCCAACCTCCCAGTTGTACGTGGCGAGATTGTTCGATGCTGCGAGTGGGAAGACCACTTTCAGATTCGCGGAGAGCGCTCTCCAATCGATCGATTCACCGAATTCGACGCGATTGCCCGCATCGCCTGCGGCGAGTCGAACCGTTTGCACGAACTTGGAGCGTTCGCCTTCCCGGGATATTTCAACGGCTACACGTGCCGGGCCATTTTCGACAACGCGAATCTTGGCCGGACCGCCAACATAAGACCTCGGTGCTGCCTGCTCCTGGTCGAAGTCCATGTTCCAAGCCGGCCATTGACGCGGCGCGTCGTTGGAAATGGCAAGGCGGATCGGCGCCGAGAGCAGTTCTTTGTTGATCGACTTGTCGAAGATGCTGGTGACGTCGCCATCTGCATTCAACGAGACGCGATAGCGAGCATTTTCAAGTGAGGAGTCGCTGACCTTCAAGCCGGAAGGGGCGGCGGACTCAGCGCGGCGGATCTCGTAGACCGCGAATCCGACGGAGGGTACCCTGGCGAGAAAGAGCACTTTGCCGTTTTCAATCTGCGCGGGAACCTCCTTGCCGTCGGGTCCAACGGCGCGCACGGCTTTCGGCGTTCCAGTGGGGAACGACAGGTCGGCTTCGACCACGTCCTCGCGCGGGATGTTCAGCGGATTGTAGACAACAACAGGGATTCCCGTTCCCTGCGTATCGAGACCCGATGCGATGGATTCGCTGGCGCTGGTCAGCACATCAGCAAACTGGTTGAGCGCAATCACGTCGTCATTCTGCGCAAACTCGTAGGACCGCGGAGTGGCCGTGCCGGCGCCAGTGTCGTGAAATTGCCCACCCATCACTAGCGTCCATGCGTTGTTGAGCCGTTCCTGCGGATAGGTGCGGCCACCCATCCAGGATGCCGCGACTGATGCCTTCTCGGCGGCGTCGGCTAAGAGCTCGTTCTTTCGATTCCAGCGCTTGTGGTAGGTCTCTGAAGTGAGCGAGCCAGCCGAGTGATTGATGAGCTCGAGGTCGCCCTTGTAGCGCGGCATCCTGGTTTGCATGTCGGGCTTGATGTCGTTGAACATCTGGTCGGCCGCGGACGAGATCACGCGTACCGGGCCATCGCCCATGCGCACCGGGGCCCCGGTGGGTGCTGGCGTGGGAGCTGTGCTGCCGAACGGCGGCGCTAAGGGAGATGGCAGCACTGCCTCGCCCTGGGTCACCGTTGCTTCGAGCAGCCGGACCGATTCTTCATCGACTGCGCCGCCTATATCGCCCGTGCCGATGTAGTGATAATCCGCGAAGTCACCGGTCACCTTGCCATCAAGATCGATGCGGCTCGGCCAATCGGTGTCCTGCTCCTTCATCATGCGGTACATCCGCTGTTCCCTTGGGGTTGCGTTCGGACCCGGCTCCGGAATAGGCGGCGGTGTCTTACTGAGATCGGAGCGAATGCGGCTGCCATAGCCGCCGGGATTCAGCGCGGCCAGCACTGTCTCTCCATCCGGACCTTCCCACACGCCCACGTTGAAGGGAATTCCTTCCGGTGTCTGTTCCGGCGAATCAGGGCCGCCAATCTTCGGCGCCGGCTGCCAGGCAGCGCTCAGCTTTTGCGTCGAGAATCCCTTGACGCCGGCGTGCGCCAGGATGGTGGGGAGCGAGGCAGGGAAGCCAAAGCAGTCGGGAAGCATGTATTCCGAACTCGCCTTGCCGAATTCGCTTCGGAAATAGGTGTTCCCATAAAGCACCTGGCGGAAAATCGATTCCGCGCTGGGCAGATTCACGTCGCCTTCTTCCACTGACGAGCCTGCGGGATACCAGTTGCCCTTGGCGATGTACTCCTTCATCTTCGCGTAGTCGTCGGGGTAATACTCCTTCATCAGCCGATAGCGATTCGCGCCGGTCCAATTGAAAACGTAGTGGGGATACTTATCGATGTAATCGAAGTTGACGCGCATCGTCTTCAGCAAATATTCGCTGATCACCTGCGGAAATTCCCATCGCCACTGCGTATCGAGATGAGCATAAGGAACCACATAGAGGGTCGGCTGCTTGGTGATATCGGGCGCGCTCATCACTTGCGCGGAGCACGGCAACACGAAGGCGACAGCGGCTGCAAAAGAAGTCAGCGAGCGGAAGCGGAACATGAAAGCCTCCAATGGACCGGATCGGGCTGGTCAGGAAGGGGATTTTTGGTCGAACAGTGACGCATCGAGCGAGAGCGCCAGACGGAATGGTATCGTTTCCAGTGCCCAATACTAGGATTTACCCAAAGACGCTGTCAAGCGATTGTTGCAATGTTGGCTCGTCAGCTTATGCGGGTTCGAGTAGGCTCAAAGTCTCTTCCGAGTGCGGAATTCGTGCACCACATCGGCAGGGTCGCGATGCTGGCCATCGATGGCTTCGTTCATCGCACGCATGTCGTCGGGCGAGATCTTGCCGGCCAATGCGTCGAGAGCGTCTCCGATCTGCGGCCAGCGTTGCAGAGCCGCGTCGCGCACCAACGGAACGGCCTGGTAAGGAGGGAAGTAGTGCTTGTCATCCTCAAGCACGGTGAGTCCGAAAGCCTGGATCGGGCCATCAGTCGAGTTGCCGGCGATCATGTCCACCTGACGCGCATTGAGCGCGCGATAAAGCAGGCCGAGATCCATGGTGCGGGGCGGTCCTGCAAACTTGAGTCCATAGGCCTTGCTCAGTCCGGGCAATCCGTCAGGCCGCTGTTCGAATTCGTATCCCACGCCGAGATGCCACTGCGGAGTGTATTGGGCCGCCTGCGTGAGCGTCGTCAGGTGAAGATGTTTCGCATCATCGCCGCGGATCACCATGGCGAATGTGTTCTCGAAGCCGAGCGGCGGCCCGACGGCGATGCCGTATCGCGATGCGTAGAGTTTCCGCACTGTCGCGAGAACCGCGTCGGGATCGCGGTCTAGCGGCTGCTTGAGGACGGCTGTCAGCGCGGTTCCGGTGTATTCGACGTAGGCGTCGATGCGCCCGGCGACCAGCGCCTGGTGGCAAATGTAACTGCCGGCGAGGTAAAAGCGCCTTTCCACTTTCAAGTGTGATTTGGCTTCGATCTCCTGCGCCAGCAACTCCCCGAGCACCACCTGCTCGGTGAAGTTCTTTGCGCCGATGATGGGGTGGTCGGGCCTCGGAGGCGAGCACGACGTAAGAGTTGCGCACAACACGAGCGCCACCGCAAGCAGGGGTGTTCGCATCATGGTCCGGCGATCCTGAACCGCCGCTCCAGTAAACCCAGCGCGCCGTCGGCAATCAACGCCAGCAACGCTGCGGGAATAGCCCCCGCTAGGACGAGCCGGTTATCCATCGACGCGACTCCTCGAAAAATCAGTTCTCCTAAGCCTCCTGCTCCCACTGCCGCGGCAATTGTTGCGATGCCGATACAAGTGACCGTTGCGGTGCGAAGGCCGGCGAGAATGAAGGGCGCAGCCAACGGCAATTCGACTTTCCAAAGCCTCTGCGCGCCGGTGAGCCCGACGGCGTGTGCTACTTCCACCACGGATGGATCGATGCCGCGGATACCCACATAGGTGTTGCGCACGATCGGCAACAAGGCGTAAGCCGTGAGCGCGAGAATGGCGATGCGCGCGGCCCGCTCGCCGAGCCACGGCAATGGCAAGAGGAATCCAAACATGGCGAGCGAAGGAATGGTTTGCAGAATGTTTGCTACGCCAATCACGGGGTTAGCCCACAGAGGCGAGCGGCTCAGCCAAACTCCGGCCGGAACCGATACGGTGGTCGCGAAGAGCATCGCCGCGGCCGTGAGCCAGAGATGCTCGTAGGTCAGCGTCAGGATTTCAGCTCCGTAGCGCGAAAGGAAGTCGCTCATGACGCGCTTTGCTCCGCGTCTGCGGAATGTGCCGTGCTGTTTTCGCCGCGATGAAACGCGCGGATATATGCAGTGACCTCGGGCTGATCAGACCTCATGAATTCTTCCGGCGACCTCTCCGAAACCACGTTGCCTTCCCTGAGCAGCACGATGCGATGCGCAAGGTAGAGCGCCTCATCCAGATCGTGCGTCACCAGCAGCACTGTAATCTTCATGCGGCTCAGCAGGCCGCGCAGCATGTCTTGCATCTCGCTTCGTGTGAGCGGATCGAGTGCGCCAAAAGGCTCGTCCATCAGCAGAACGCTGGGCTCGGCGGCGAGTGCGCGCGCCAGCCCCACACGCTGGCGCTGTCCGCCGGAAAGCTGATGCGGATATCGCGTCGCGAAGGTACCGGGATCAAGCCCCACGGCCTCAAGCAATTCACGGCTGCGTCGAGCGCGCTCCTCGCGCGAACGCCCTTCCGCTTCGAGGACAAGCCCCACATTGCGCTCCACCGTGAAATGCGGAAACAGTCCGGTTTCCTGGATGGCGTAACCAATTCCACGGCGCAGGGCAATGAGATCCGGCTGGCGCACATTTTTCCCGTGCAGGAGGACCTCGCCGCCGGTCGGCTCGATGAGGCGATTTACCGTCCGCAGGAGAGTCGTCTTTCCCGAGCCGCTTCGTCCGAGGACCGCAGTCGTCGTTCCTTCCTCCACGGCGAACTCAACATGGTCGAGCAGCAAGCGCCCCCGCGGAGTCGCAAACGATAGATCGCGAAATTCGATTGCTGTGCTCATTCGATTTCGTGCTGCGGAGGAATCTCTCGCTGGGATATGTGTGGATTCATTTTGGTTGACGCCCTCTGCCGTAGCCCTGCCACACATACTCGAGAGCTTCCGTCAGCGTTTGTTCTCTCGTCTCGCGATCTACGTGGCCCGCATTGCGAGCAAAGACAAACTGGTAGTGATAGCCCTTGGCCGCGAGCACTCTCGCCATCCGCTCATTGGCCAACACCCAGTCGTGCATGTCATCGCGCATCACGTTCGGGTTCAGCAGATCCCTGTCGCCCACTTCCATCCAGATGCGTAGTGGCTTGCGCGGGCTGTTTGGAATGAGGTGCTCGTGAAATTCCCACGCGCCATGCGGCATCTTCGGATCCCACGGCCACTGCTGATTCACAAACGTCCCTGAGTAGCTGAGCACGCGACGATAGAGCTGCGGATGAAACCACGCCATGCTCAGCGCGCACGCGCCGCCGGAACTTGCGCCCATTGCAAGCCGTCGGTTGGGATCTTTGGTCAGGCGCACGTGATATTTGCTCTCGACGGCCGGCAGCACTTCTTTCTCGACGAACTCCGCATAGCGGCCCGACATGGTGTCGTATTCGAGGCCGCGCTCACTGCCTTGGGCGTCGCCGCCGCCGTTGCCGATCGAGATGGCAATCACTGGCGGCACCTTCTGTTCTGCAATCAAGTTATCGAGGACTGTGAACAGCAGGCGGTCAGGACCGTCGGCCCCGACGATGAAGGGCGCAGCGCTTCCCGAAACGTACTGTTTCGGAATGTAGACCGTTACGTGCCGTGTGTAGGGCGCTGGATGGCTGGTGGGCACGAGCAACCGCGCCGGATTCGACGGATCGGGTGTTCCGAATGTGTGCGGATCGCGAGCAATGCCCGGATAAAACTTGCTGTCCGAAGACGCCATTGTGAATTCGTCGACTGTCCCGTGCGGCACATCCTCCTGCACGATCGCCTCGCGCGAAGGCGAGTGGGTTGGGCCAAGGATGAAGTTGCCGTCCTGGTCGGCGGGTACGTTTTCGCCGTCCGAAGGCTCTTTGGCTGCCACGTATCCAGGGGTATGCGGATCGCGCGTCGGCGGAGCGGGGCGCGGTGTTTGGGCAGCCAACCAGCCGGTCATGAAGAGCAGAAGCGTAATTCGCGCAACGCGCAAAACCAATTCCTCCCTCGGCAGCAGAGCTCTAACACCGACGCTGCTTTGGCGCACAGTTGCCAGAATTGTATATTGGGAGTGCCCGGAGCCGGGTCGACAAGGCTGCTGCATGCTGCGGTGAGCGCGCGCGGGAAGCGGCAGCACCAGTGCGGGAAGGGAATTGGCGAGGAGCCCAACATGCATCAGCAGCCCATTCCCGCGACCGGAACCGAAACTGAGCAAACCGCGCCTGGCTCTTCCGAGGTCCTCCAGAGATCGGTTCGCCGCACCCTGATGCGGCTCGGTCCCTACCTCATGCTCCTCTATGTCGTATCGTTTCTCGACCGCGCTAACATCAGTTTCGCCAAGCAGGCCATGCATGCTTCCGTTGGAATCTCGGAAGGCGCGTACGCACTTGCAGCCGGGCTCTTCTTTATCGGCTATTCGACGTGCGGCTTTCCCAGCAACCTGGTCCTGCATCGCGTTGGCGCCAAGATCTGGATCTCGCTTCTCATGGTTAGCTGGGGCATCTTCTCGATGGCCACCATGTTCGTGCATGACAATACGTCCTTTTATTTGCTTCGATTTTTTCTGGGGATCACCGAGGCCGGGTTCTTTCCGGGGACGATTCTCTACCTGACGTATTGGTTTCCGGCGCGCGTCCGCGGGCAGATTCTCGGGCTGTTTTATCTCGGGGTTCCGCTCGCGCTGATCATTGGTGGCCCGCTCTCCGGCTGGTTGCTGCAGGTGCGGCCCTGGGCCGGCCTTGAAAGCTGGCAATGCATGTTCCTGGTCGAAGGCGCATTCGCCGTGCTCCTCGGAGCTGTTTCGTTCTGGTTCCTCGAAAACAAGCCTGCGGACGCGCGCTGGCTCCCCGCCGACGAAAAACGCGCGCTCACCGAGTTGCTGGCCGCCGAAGAATCAAATCGGCGATCGAGCGGCCCCACGCATCTCTTGCCGATGCTGCGCGACCCGCGTGTTTTGCGGTTCGTTTTGATCTATGCGCTGATCCAGATGAGCACGTATGGGGCAATCTTCTATCTGCCGGCTGAAATCTCAGCGCTGCTGCATAAGCCTGAAGGCCTTGAAGTCGGCCTGATGTCGGCGATTCCCTGGATTTGCGCGCTGGTCGCAGTCTATGGGTTGCCGCGCTGGGCTGATGTGCGCGATAGCCATCGGATGTTCGCTGCGCTGACCCTGCTGATTGCCGGTTGTGCGAGCTTCGCATTTCCGTCCACGGGACCCGTCATGGGGCTGGTCGTGCTGTCGATCGCAGTGTCGGGATTCATCGCAGTGCAGCCGATGTTCTGGACATTTCCCACGGGCTATCTCGCTGATCGCGCGGCCGCGGGGGGCATCGCGCTGATTGGAACCGGAAATATTGGCGGGTTCATTGCGCCGAATCTGAAAGTGCTTGCGGATGAGTATTTCCACTCACCGCACGCCGGCCTCTACGTACTGGCCGGGCTGACCGTGGTGAATGCCGGTCTGATCGCTTCCATTAGCCAGCGCAAGAAAACAAAGACTCAAACCGGCACATGAGCCCAGGGAGAAATCCGCATCAACAACACTACTTAGGCGAACTGGTCGAGGCTGAAACCGAGTTCGTAGTTCTCGCCGTGCGCGAGCAGTTCTTCCCAGGTCACTTCGCGATGCTGGTATCCTGCCATGCGGCCAAGCATGCAACTCAGGGCCGTTTCTACGCCTGCGGCAATCTGGTTGTGGCATTGTCCCGAAGTGATGCTTTCGATGAACGCACGATCCTTTTCTCGATCGGCATACTTCAGGTTGTCGAGGAACGCGCCATTGGCGGCAAATTTTCCCGGTCCCTGTGCTGCGCCCTCCGGATCCTGCCATTCCCAGGCTTGTGCGCCCGTGATCTGCACCGGGCCGGAGTAGGGCACATTGCCTGAACCCGAAGCGCCAAACAGCTTTAAGCCCGCTTCAAAATCGCCATCGCTCCCGAACTGCGTCGACGCGAACGCGAAGTGAACATCGTTGGGATAGGTGAAGTCGACTTGATAGTTATCCCAGATATCTCCCCAATGAGTGAGGATGTTGCGACCGCCGGTCGCTGCGGCTTTCAGCGGATGGGCGCCAAGCATCCAGTTGCACAGGTCGATGATGTGGATGTTCTGCTCCACGAGAATGTCGCCGGATAGCACGCGATCCCAGAGCCAGTTCCGCAGGCGATATTCGTCCTGTGACTCGCCGGGCCGCGTTTTCTCGGTGGAAGCGGGCGCGTTGTAGTAGCCGGACGCCGTGGCGATCTTGCCCAGCGCCCCGCCCTGGATGCGCTGCGCGATGGCCGCCAATGGCGGCGCCATGCGGCACTGGAATCCCACATCGACGCTTTGCGTCGGCTTGACTCGCTTCGCGATTTCGAGCGCATGCTTGGCTTGGCGGATATCGACACCGACAGGCTTCTCGCAGTAGACGTGCTTGCCGCCGGCGACCGCAGCCTCAAGGTGCTGCACGTGGAAGAACGGCGGCGTCGAAATCTGGATTAGGTCGACGTCGGGTGACGCGGCGAGCTGCTCGAAGGCATGCGGCCCGTGGAAGAGCCTTTTTTCGTCGATAGCCGCGCGTCCCAGGCTCGCATTCAGTTTGTTGAAATGGTCGTGCCCGTGGGCCAGTTGGTCTGGGAATATGTCGGCCAGGGCGACAACCTGAGCAGTCGTGTTCTGTGAGAACGACGTGGCGACAGCCGTTCCGCGGTTGCCGCAGCCAAGCAGCCCGTGCCGCACGGCGGAGTTCGCCTGATAGCCGAATGCAGTCTGCTCGTTGAGAAGAAGCATGCCCGAGATTGCGGATCCTGTCTGAAGAAATCGGCGACGGTTCATTGTACCTCGCGTTCGTTTGAAAGCTGATCACGATGGGCGCGAACCCGCGCCGGCTTATCCAAGCACTTCGTTGAGGATGCGCTCCAGATAGAGTTTCTCCTGACGCACATCCTCGACCTGCTGCGGTCCTGATGTTTCCCGTTCAATCGTAACCGCGCCGGTGTAACCGAGGCGGTGCAGCTTGGTGAAGACTGTCTTGAAGTCGACAAGACCCCTGCCGATGAGCACTTCTTCGCCGAGTTTGCTGGGATCGGTGGGCCATTTGCCGTCTTTGGCGTGAATGCTTCGCACATGCGGCCCAAGAATATCGACCGCATCCACCGGGTTGGCCTTGCCATAGAGAATCAGGTTAGCGGTGTCGAGACCGACCGCGAGGTTCGGCAGGCCGACATCCCGGATCATGCGCGACATGGTCGTCGGCGTTTCCTGGCCAGTTTCCATCAGGAAGTGCTGTCCGTTTCCCTGGCAGTGCTGCGCCACGGTGCGAATGGCTTCGACCGCGCCTGGGTAAAGGGGATCGGTGGGATTCTCGGGAATGAAGCCGCAATGCGTCTGCACTTGCCCGATGCCAAGCAGCTTGGCAAAGTCAGAAGCCTGGCGCAGGGCATCGATGCGGGCCTCGCGAGTTTTAGGCGGCACGAGCCCGATCGTCTGGGGACCTTGGAGGAAATCCCACACCAGCGGGGGTGGCCCGACAACCTCCACCGTCGTTGCCGTCACCTCATATTTGTCAAGCAGGTCCCGAATCTGTTTTGCGACGCCCGGTGTGAACCCGTTGATGTAGCCATCCATCGAGAGGAAGCAGTTGCTGAATCCCAACCGGTGGACACGGCTGATGACTTCTTCTGGAGCGTCATGCGGGCTGACCAGCAGCCCCAGAGCCATCGGCTTGAGTGACGCCGGTTCCGCGAATGCAAACGATGCCGATGAATGAAAGCTTTCAGCGATGACCGCAGCGGATGCCGCTCCGATAAACGTACGCCGATCCATGAATTGTCCTTTCCCGGACGCAGGATGCCGGACCACGATGACCGCAATTGTCCGAACTGCCTAATCTAGCTGGTTGGCGCGGCTTTCGCAACCCGCAGGCAGGGAGTGAGAGGGCGGGTCTCGCTGGGTAACGGGCTGTTCAGCGATTTTCGGGCGCCGGCAAATCCCAAGGGCTATTGCGTACGTTGCTGCGTCAGGATGCCGCGTTGGGTCAGCACTTCCGTGATGTGTTCGCAAAGAGCGCGCGGGCCTTCGACCTTGCTGACAAACAGGTCAGCGTAATGCACGTCGGGCGGAATCTCGTTCACGCCTGAGAGCAAGACGACGGGCAAATGGGGATGCGCCAGCTTAATTTGCTGTGCTAACTCGGTTCCCGTAACGCCGGGCATCAGCTGGTCGGAGACGACCAGGTCGATGTGCGAGTGGTTAAGGGTTTCCATCGCCATGCGAGCAGAAGTCGCGGTTACGACCTGAAAACCGTGCTTCTGGAGCACGAGCTTGCGAAGGATGAGAGGGTTCTCCTCGTCATCCACACAGAGGATGACTACGCTATTTTGCATCGAGCTCGCCCTGTATCGTTGATGCTGCATCCTCGATTCCGGCGAAAATCATTGCCGGTTCAGGTTCGCCTGTATGCCGTGCACGCGGGATCACGACGCGGAAGCAGGTCACGTTGCCGCGTTTCAGAGGAATGCTTCGGAACTGAATAGAGCCCTCATACTTCTGGATAATACCCTTGCTGATCCAGAGGCCGAGCCCTGTTCCTTTCGCCTCCTTCGTGCTGAAAAACGGCTCGAAGACCCGCTTGGCGTGTTCAGGCTTGACGCCATGCCCGGTGTCGCAGATCGAGATACAAAGGTCGGCATGCAGGCCTTTGCGATGATTGATCCTTTCTGCGACTCTTACACGCAGAGTTCCACCATCTGGCATTGCCTGGATTGCATTGCCGATCAGGTTAAGAAATACCTGCTTCAGTTCGACGGGGAAACCGCGGACCATGCCTTGAGTTCGATACTGCTTATCCACCGTGATGCCGCTGAGCTGGAATCGGCGGGCCTGCAATTCAAACAGGTCTTCGAGGAGTTCGACGACCGACACCTCGACCGGATCCTGCGATTCACGATAGAAACCAAGCGTCTGCTTCGTAATGTGGCAGGCGCGCATGAGCTCTTCTTCACCGAGCCGCGCATAGTACTTTGCTTCGTCGTCGAGCGAGGGATGATTGCGGAGCAGGAAGAAGGTGTTGGTGATGGCCTCGAGGGGATTGTTGATCTCGTGCGCGATGATTCCCGCCACCCTGCCCATTGCGGCGAGACGTTCGGTGCGGCGCAGAGCCTCCTCGGCGTGAAGCTGGGCGGTGATATCGCGATTGATTTCGAGGATTGCCTCGGTGCCAATCTTGAAGGCCTGGCGGCTGGCTACGGTGATCTCATCTCCATCCCGGGTTTGTTGCACAAGATTTCCGTCCCAACGGCCGAAGTTCAACAGCGTTGAATCGATGACGGATTTCTCGGTAGGGAACTCCGTATGGAGCACCTGGTGCACACGCTGGCCGAGCACTTCACTCCGCTTCCATCCATACAAGGCCTCGGCGCCTGCGTTCCAATAGAGCAGGATGCCGTTCAGATCGCGGACCAGGATCGCCTCGCTTGCCAGTTCCAGAAGATCGGCGCGCTCGCGCAGGAGGTCTTCCAGTTTCTTGCGGGAGGTCACATCAAAGAAGGCGCCTACCGCCCCGCGCACCTGGCCATCCGCATCGAATAGGGGGCTTGCGCTGCCGAGAATCTGCGCATTCGATCCATCTTTGCGTCGAATCTCCCACTCAGCCGGCGGCACCGGCCTCCCAGTCGCGATGGCCCTCTGAAGCGGCAATTCCTCGGCGCGGAGGGCGTGTCCGCCCTGAAATAGTTCGTACCGCGCTCCGCCCGCCGAACTTGTGCTCTTGGAAATGTTCTCTTCTGGTTGAGCTCCAAGCAGGTCCGAGAGTGCCTGGTTCGCGGTCATGACCTGGCATAGGGGATCATGGGCAACGGTGACGCCAACGGGAAGAACCTGCATGATGGTCTCGAGCTCGGTAACTCGCTGTTCCAGTTGCGAATTGAGGTTCCTGATCCGTTCTTCCGCTGCAATCTGGTCGCTGATATCGGTGCTTGTGCCGAACCAGCGGGCTACGGCGCCCTGCGAATCGCAAATTGGCACTGCACGTGAAAGAAACCACCTGAACTCGCCGTCACTCCCACGAATAGGAAATGTTTCCTCCCAGTTCGCACCCATTTGTCTCGAGCTCAACATGCTTTCAATGACACGATCTGCGTGAGCCGGGTGAAGAATGTGTTTCCAGTCCAATCCCGATGACTCCTCGGCCTCCATGCCGGTGAATTCGTACCAGCGCTGGTTGTACCAGAAGATTTTTCCGTCGGCGTCGGCCATCCAGGCAAGCTGGGGGATGGAGTTTGCGAGGGTGCGGAACTGCTGCTCACTCTCTCGCAACTGGTGGGTGCGTTCGTCAACGCGCCGTTCCAGTTCCTCATTCAACGTTTCGAGCTGCCGCGTTTTCCGATGGAGTTCGGCAAAGACTCGCACCTTGGCGCGAAGAACTTCGGGCACCACGGGAACGGAAATATAGTCTACGGCGCCGCTCTGGTATCCCTTGATCCGGTCGAGATCCGTAAGATGTACGGCGGAGATGAAAATAATCGCCGTTTTCTGGAAGCGCGGATGCTGGCGCATCATGTCGGCCATTTCGAACCCGTCGATTTCAGGCATGCTTACATCGAGAAGAACCACGGCGATGTCATGCTTGAGCAACTGCTCCAGCGCCTGTCTTCCGGATCGCGCTTGAATCAGATTTTCGCCTAGCTCGCCGAGGATCGCCTCGTAGCTCAGCAACTTTGCCGGCTGATCGTCAACCATCAGAATGTTGGCCTTCTCGTTGACGCTCATCATTTCTCCCCTGGGCCCGAATCGCTGCGCATTCTGTTCCTGAACCTGAACACGAATTGGTTCTCTACCGATGCAGCCACATGCGAAGCGCTGACAACAGCTGCTCTGTATTTACCGGTTTGGCGAGATATTCCGACGCACCGGCCTCGAGGCATTTTTCACGGTCTCCCTTCATCGCCTTGGCTGTCAATGCGACAATGGGGAGCCGCCGGAATGCCTGGTTCTGCCGGATGACCTGCATGGTTTCGTAGCCGTCCATCTCCGGCATCATGATGTCCATGAGAACGATGCCAAGATCGGGCGTGGATTCGATGGTTTCAATTGCCTCGCGCCCCGTGCCCGCGGTGAGCACCGTCATGCCGCGGCGCTCAAGCACGCTGCTCAGCGCGAAAATGTTACGCACATCATCGTCGACGATAAGGACCTTTCTGCCGACCAGCGCTTCGTCAGAGCGATGCAAGCGGTCGAGCATGTTCTGTTTGTCCTTGGGCAGGTCAGAAACCACCCTATGCAGGAACAGCGCCGTCTCATCGAGAAGGCGCTCGGGCGATTCGACGTCTTTCACAATCACGCTGCGCGCCAGCATGCGAAGACGCGCGTCCTCTTCGGGGGACAGATCCTTTCCGGTGAAGACAACCACGGGCAGTTCGCTCAGCGTGGGCATGTCGCGCAGCGTCTCCATGACCTCAAAGCCGCTCATGTCAGGCAGGCGCAAATCGAGCACGAGGCAGTCGTATCCCTCGCATCGCAACTCGTCGAGCGCCTGCGCACCAGTCGATACGACCTTGACGTCGATGTCGTCGTAGCCGAGCAGAGCTTCAATGCTGAGTTGCTGCGCCGGTTCATCTTCCACCACCAGCAGGCGTTTTCTGCGCGGGCTCGAAAATTCCTTGATCCGTGTGATGGCCGCCTCAAGACCTTCGGTTGAAGTCGGCTTCGTCACAAAGGAGAACGCTCCGCGCGAGAGTCCGTGGCGCAAATCTTCATCAAGCGTGAGCATCTGCACTGGGATATGACGCGTCGCTGGGTCCTGCTTGAGATGGTTTAGAACGGTCCAACCCAGCATGTCGGGAAGAAACACGTCGAGCGAAATAGCTGTTGGGTGGTATTCGCGCGCCAGCGCAAGGGCATCGGCCCCACGGGTTGCCACCAACACCTTGAAGCCCTTGTCGCGCGAGAGATCGCAGAGGATCCTGGCATAATGCAGATCGTCTTCCACGATCAGCAGAATGCTGTCGTCCGGATCAAGCGAGTGACGGTCATCTTCAATATGATCGGCGCGCAATTCGCCGACGGATGCTTGAGAGATGGGCATGGCGGAAATTGAGCCGGCGTGCGGCTCGTTGCGCACCGTGATGCTCGATGCTGAAGGTCCAACGTAAGTTTGCGGCAGATAGAGCGTGAAAGTGCTGCCTTTGCCCGGGGTGCTGACCAGTTGGATTTCACCGCCAAGCAGGCTGGCCAGCTCGCGGCTGATGGCGAGGCCGAGGCCGGTTCCACCATATTTGCGGCTCGTTCCCGCATCTGCCTGCTGAAACGCCTCAAAGATAATTCGTTGCTTGTCGAAGGGAATGCCGATTCCGGTGTCGGATACCGCGAAGGCAATCACCGCGTTGCTGGCGCTGAGGATGGGATGGTTCTGAGTCCAGCCGCTTGTTGCCGGCGAAACCGAAAGCTGGACCTTGCCTTGCTCTGTGAACTTGAATGCGTTCGAAAGCAGATTCTTCAGCACCTGCTGCAAACGCTTGGAGTCAGTGACCAGACTGCGGGCAAGGCGGCTATCCGCGTTGATTTCGAATGCCAGTTTGCGGTTGTCTGCCTCGTGCCGGAACGGCCTCGCCACCATCTCAATGAGGCTGTTGAAGAATACTTCTTCGGCCTCAACCGAAACGGTACCGGACTCAATCTTAGACAGGTCAAGGATGTCGCTGATCAGGTTGAGCAGGTCGGTGCCCGCACCGTGAATGGTTCGCGCAAACTCGACCTGTTTCGCGCTGAGGTTGCCATCGGGATTTTCGGCGAGTTGCTGACCCAGGACAAGGATGCTGTTCAGCGGCGTACGCAGCTCGTGGGACATGTTGGCCAGGAACTCTGACTTGTACTTGGAGGTGAGTGCGAGTTCCTTGGCCTTTTCTTCGAGCGCGCCGCGGGCCTGCTCGATTTCCTGGTTCTTGCGTTCCACTTCGGCGTTCTGCTCGGCGAGTTGCTGCGCCTTCTGTGCCAGCTGCTCGTTGGTTTGCTGCAACTCCTTCTGCTGCGTCTGCAGTTCAGTGGCGAGCTGCTGCGATTGCTTCAGCAGGCCCTCGGTCTGCATCGTCGCCTCGATACTATTGAGCACGATTCCGATGCTCGACGTGAGCTGCTCGAGAAACGCCAGGTGTGAAGCGGTAAACACGCTTAGACTGCACAGCTCGATGACCGCTTTCACTCGATCTTCGAAGAGGACCGGCAGCACGATGACATTGCGCGGCTTCGCTTCGAACAGGCCGGAACGGATGGGAGCCGTATTGTCGGGAAGATCGGATATGAGCATGCGGCGTTTTTCTGAAGCGCACTGCCCGATCAACCCCTCGCCCAGCCTGATCCGCTCAAGGTGACCATCCTCTGTTGTCGCGTAAGCCGACAGCAAAACCATGCTGTTCGAGTCTTCCGACTCCATCTGATAGAGCACGCCTTGCTGCGCATTCACCAGTGGCGCCAGCTCCGAGAGCAGCATGCGGCCCACCGTGGTCAGATCGCGCTGGCCCTGCAGCATGCCGGTGAAGCGTGCGAGGTTCGTCTTCAACCAGTCCTGCTCGGTGTTGCGGTCGGTGGTCAGGCGCAGGTTGTCGATCATGGTGTTGATGTTGTCCTTCAGATCCGCAACTTCGCCGCTGGCTTCTACCTGGATCGATCGCGTCAGGTCTCCCTTGGTGACGGCTGTTGCCACTTCGGCGATCGCGCGCACCTGGTTGGTGAGGTTATCGGCCAGGAGGTTCACGTTGCCGGTCAGATCCTTCCACGTTCCGGAGGCGCCGGGTACGTTCGCCTGGCCGCCGAGACGCCCTTCCACGCCGACTTCGCGTGCCACCGTCGTTACCTGGTCGGCAAACGTGGCCAGCGTGTTGGTCATGTTATTGATGGTTTCCGCCAGAGCTGCCACTTCACCCTTGGCGTTCACCGTGAGCTTCTGCGTCAGCTCGCCGTTGGCGACGGCGGTCACCACCTTCACGATGCCGCGCACCTGCTCGGTCAGGTTGGCCGCCATCACGTTCACGTTGTCGGTCAGGTCCTTCCAGGTTCCGGCTACGCCGGGAACTGCCGCCTGGCCTCCGAGCTTGCCCTCTGTTCCCACTTCACGCGCCACGCGGGTCACTTCGGCTGCGAACGCATTGAGCTGGTCCACCATGGTGTTGATGGTGTTCTTCAGCTCGAGAATCTCGCCCTTGACGTCGACCGTGATCTTTCGCGACAGGTCGCCGCGAGCCACAGCAGTCGTCACTTCCGCGATGTTTCGAACCTGGGCGGTGAGGTTTCCCGCCATGGCGTTGACCGAGTCGGTGAGGTCCTTCCAGGTTCCAGCGACACCGGGCACGTTGGCCTGGCCTCCGAGCCGTCCCTCCGAACCCACCTCGCGGGCCACGCGTGTCACTTCGGCAGCGAACGACCGCAGCTGCTCGACCATGGTGTTGAGTGTCTCTTTGAGCTGCAGGATTTCGCCGCGCACGTCGACGGTAATCTTCTTCGAAAGGTCACCTGTAGCGATCGCTGTTGCGACCTCCGCAATGTTGCGCACCTGGCCGGTGAGGTTGGAGGCCATGAAGTTGACGTTGTCGGTAAGGTCCTTCCAAGTTCCGGCCACACCGGGCACCTGGGCCTGGCCGCCCAGCTTGCCGTCGGTGCCCACTTCGCGAGCCACGCGGGTTACTTCGCCTGCAAACGCGTTCAGCTGGTCCACCATGGTGTTAATGGTGTTTTTCAGCTCGAGAATCTCGCCCTTCACGTCGACTGTGATCTTGCGCGACAAATCACCGCGAGCCACGGCCGTCGTCACTTCAGCGATGTTGCGCACCTGCCCGGTCAAGTTGCCGGCCATTGAGTTGACCGAGTCGGTCAGGTCCTTCCATGTTCCGGCCACGCCGGGAACCTGCGCCTGGCCGCCCAGCTTGCCTTCGGAACCCACTTCGCGCGCCACCCGTGTGACTTCGGCAGCGAACGCATTCAGCTGATCCACCATCGTGTTGATGGTTTCCTTCAAAAGCAGAATCTCGCCGCTCACATTGACCGTGATCTTTTTGGAAAGGTCGCCGGTGGCGATTGCCGTCGAAACTTCGGCGATGTTGCGCACCTGGCCAGTCAGGTTCGAGGCCATGGAATTGACCGAGTCGGTCAAATCCTTCCATGTGCCGGCGACACCGGGCACCTGCGCCTGCCCGCCCAGTTTGCCGTCGGTGCCCACTTCGCGGGCTACGCGAGTCACCTCCGAAGCGAATGCACGAAGTTGATCGACCATGGTGTTGATGGTGTCTTTGAGCTCGAGGATTTCGCCGCGGACGTCCACCGTGATCTTGCGGCTCAGGTCGCCGCGAGCCACGGCCGTGGCGACTTCGGCGATGTTGCGAACCTGCGCCGTCAGGTTGCCGGCCATAAAGTTCACCGAGTCGGTAAGATCCTTCCAGGTTCCAGCCACGCCGGAGACCTGGGCCTGACCGCCCAGCTTGCCTTCGGTGCCGACCTCGCGGGCCACGCGCGTTACTTCGCCTGCGAATGCGTTCAGCTGGTCCACCATCGTGTTAATGGTGTTCTTGAGCTCGAGAATCTCGCCCTTCACGTCGACGGTGATCTTGCGGCTCAAATCGCCGCGGGCCACGGCCGTCGTCACTTCGGCGATGTTGCGTACTTGGCCCGTGAGGTTGCCGGCCATCGAGTTCACTGAGTCGGTCAGGTCCTTCCAGGTTCCGGCGACGCCTGGGACGTTGGCTTGGCCGCCGAGCCGTCCTTCCGTGCCGACTTCGCGGGCCACGCGGGTCACTTCGCCAGCGAAGCGGTTCAGCTGATCCACCATGGTATTCAGCGTCTCTTTGAGCTGCAGGATCTCGCCCCGAACGTCGACTGTGATCTTGCGCGAGAGGTCGCCATTGGCAATGGCCGTTGCTACCTCGGCGATGTTACGGACTTGGCCCGTAAGGTTTGAGGCCATAAAGTTCACGTTGTCCGTGAGGTCTTTCCAGGTACCGCCAACGCCGGGCACCTGAGCCTGGCCGCCTAACTTGCCTTCTGTTCCCACCTCGCGGGCGACACGGGTTACTTCGCCAGCAAACGCGTTCAGCTGGTCGACCATCGTGTTGATGGTGTCCTTTAATTCGAGGATTTCGCCTTTCACGTCAACGGTGATTTTGCGGGAAAGGTCGCCGCGGGCCACGGCGGTTGTCACCTCGGCGATGTTGCGGACCTGCGCCGTCAGGTTGCCGGCCATGGCGTTCACTGAGTCAGTCAGATCCTTCCATGTTCCAGCCACGCCCGGGACCACCGCCTGGCCGCCCAGCTTGCCGTCGGTTCCCACCTCGCGGGCAACGCGGGTTACTTCAGAAGCAAAGGAACGCAGCTGATCCACCATGGTGTTGATGGCCTCTTTCAGCTGCAGAATCTCACCGCGCACGTCCACCGTGATCTTGCGGGAAAGGTCGCCGCTGGCCACGGCAGTTGCCACTTCGGCGATGTTGCGCACCTGGCCGGTGAGGTTCGAAGCCATGGAGTTGACCGAATCGGTCAGATCCTTCCAGGTACCGGCGACGCCGGGTACCTGCGCCTGGCCGCCCAGTTTGCCGTCAGTTCCTACTTCGCGGGCCACGCGTGTCACTTCGGCCGTGAACACTCCCAACTGCTGAATCATGGTGTTGACAATGTTGGCAGAGCGGAGGAATTCACCCTCAAGCGGTCGTCCGTCTACGTCGAGCCGGACGGTCTGAGTCAAGTTTCCCTGCGCCACTGCAGCGATCGCGCGGGTGACTTCGTTGGTTGGCCGGAGCAGGTCTTCGGTCAGGGTATTGACCGAAACCTCCATCTCACCCCACGAGCCGCGCAGCTGCTCGAAACGGATCCGCTCGCGCGTCTTGCCTTCCTTTCCAACCGCGAGCCCGACGCGCTTCAACTCGCGCGCCATCTGCTCGTTCGCTGCGATGATGTCATTAAACGTGTCGGCGATCTTGCCTTCAATTCCGGTCCAGGCGCCGGGTAGCCGGACGGAAAAGTCGCCATCGTGCATGGTCTGCAACGCCGCGAGGATTAATCGAAGATCGGGGGATGCCGTGCCAGGCGGAGAGACGTGACCATTGTGTTGCTCTTCGGGCAACGGATCAAGTGTAGCGGTCGCTGCGGTGGCGGCGGGCGTTTGCTGACCCCTCTTCATGCAAGATCTCCTCGCGTCGATAAACGGCTGAATTATCAAATAACTAGGGTGATGCGGGCGCTGGGGAACAGGGGAAGTTCCGCAGTGGCTTTACCGTGCTGGATTGCAAACCATCGCAGTATGGGGCAGAGGACTAGATGCCGCGTTCGCGACGCAGGTTGCCTCCGCTTTCACGGGATTCCAACAATCTTTCCTTGTGCTCGTTTAGCGAACCGGCTCTGGGGCTGGTCAGAAACAATTTAAGATAGACGTACCCGCTCGCATTGACGCTCCGCAGAAGGGCACCGGGACCCGGAGGAAAAATCAGACAAATGGCACTCATCAAGACTTCGAATCCCGCACTCAGCGACAAGACCTTCCGTGAGCTCTCTGGCACCCAATACGGGGGTGTCATCGACGAGTCCAGACGGATGACGCTGAACGGTACCATCAACAAGACCGGCATTCTTCTGGTTTGTGCGATTGCCAGCTCCGCCTGGGTATGGCACCTGTTCCTCCAATCGCGCGACTTAGGCACGATTTCTCCGCTGATGCTGGGCGGAGTGCTAGGCGGGTTGATCTTTGCTCTGGTGACCGTGTTCAAAAAGGAGTGGTCGCCGGTTACGGCACCGATCTACGCCTTGCTTGAGGGGCTGGTGCTTGGCGGGCTTTCATGTCTGGTGGATATTCGCTACCCCGGAATCGCCATCCAAGCCGTCGGTCTGACCTTTGGAACGCTTTTCGTGATGCTGATCGCGTATCGATCTGGTTTGATTCGAGTCACCCAAAAATTCCGGCTCGGCATCATCGCGGCCACCGGCGGCATCATGATCTTCTACCTTGTCGAAATGGTCCTGAGCTTTCTGCACATCCAGTTCGTTGCCATCAATGGAGGGGGCGCTATTGGCATCGGCTTCAGCCTGCTTGTGGTTGGCATCGCAGCGCTGAACCTGGTTCTGGATTTCGATTTCATCGAGCAAGGCGTGAACTACGGCGCGCCGAAATACATGGAGTGGTACGGCGCGTTCGGGATCATGGTCACGCTCGTCTGGCTTTATCTTGAGATCCTGCGCCTGCTCTCCAAAATGCGCAGCAGGAATTAAAGGGGGAGACGCTTTCCGTCGGGCCTAGCAGCCGGTTCCGTTCACCACGGCTCCCACTGTGCGCCACAGAATCTGGAGATCGAGCCAGAGGTTCCAGTTTTCGACATACGCGCGATCGAGAGCGATGTAGTTCTCAAAGGAGGCATTGGTCCGCGACTCCACCTGCCACAGTCCGGTCACGCCGGGCAGTACCCAAAGCCGAATCAGGTGCTCCGGTTTGTAGTGGGCCACCTCCGAGGCGAGCGATGGTCGCGGGCCGACCAAGCTCATATCGCCGCGGAGTACATTCACAAGCTGAGGAAGCTCATCGAGGCTGTACTTGCGCAGAAGCTTGCCGATTCGCGTTACGCGGGGATCGTCGGATAGCTTGAACAGAATTCCATCTCGCTCATTGAACTCTGCCAGGCGGTTGCGGTGGCGGTCGGCATCCGGCACCATGGTTCTAAATTTATAAAAATGGAAGAGGCGTCCGTGTTTACCGACGCGCGTGGATACGTAGATTGCGGGGCCGGGGCAATCGATCCAGATCAGGATTCCGATCAGAATCATCAGGGGAAACAGCGCGACAATCAAAGTAGAGGAAAGCGCGAGATCGAGCGCTCGTTTCACTCCATAACTCAGCCACCGAGGCGACTGGCCCGTAGTCCACGGTCCCTCGAATGACTCGAGTTGCTGTACGACATCGCGATCGAAGTCGGCCACCTGCCCGTTCAAGCGCATCGGCTTTGGTTCTGCCAGCGTGGTATCCATATTCCCCATGGCCCGATTCCACTCCACGTTCGCGTCAATCAGCAGCCGCGAAGCTCTTGGGATCCTCATTCCGTGCAAGCAACAAAAAGACGAGCAGCGCCGCAAACAATGCCGTCACGCCATCTCCTGCAAAGATGAGCTTGTATCCGTATCGAACGACCAGCATTCCAGTCAGTGCCGCGGCGGCGGCCTGCGCCAAGGCTCCGGTTACGTTCTGAAGCGCGGATGCATTGTTGCGTGCTGCTTCCGGCAGACGGCTCATGAGCATGCTGTAAAGGCCAGGTCCCGCACTGAACTGCACCGCCGTGTAGAGCACATAGCAGGCAATCGCTCCGGACACGCCGTGGCTGCCACCGAGGGCAAAGACCGCTACCGCAGTCATGACCTGGAGCCAGATGATTCCGCGCAACGAGCCTGCCCTGCGATAGATCAGCGGCGCCGCCAGGGCCGAGGCGAACTGGGCCAGTTGCGACGCGGAGAACATCTCGCCCACTTGCTGGAGTGACAGGCCCATCCGCTTCTGGAAGTACACCGGCGCAAACGGAATGAAGGCGCCCGTGACCACGTTCCACACCGCAAAGGCAGCGAGAAACCGCATGAGGAAAGGACTGGAAGCCGGGGCGTGATCCGATTGGATCTCCTCATGTCTGCCAAGCTTGAGCCGCGAGATTGGCAGGATTCCCAGCATCGCGATGAGCGCAGCCCCAATGAGTGTGAGCCGAATGCCGAACGCCAGCGAATCGATGGCATGCACCGGCCGCAGCATTCCCGGCAGCCTTCCTCCGAACACGCCGGCAAGGATCCCCGTGCCGATGCCAGTCGCAAACGCAATGCTGAAGGCGAAGACGCGGTTCCGCTCGGTGGTGAGGCGTGCAACGGCCGGCGCGAAACACACCGGCCACGCACTGAGCGCAGATCCCATCAGAAACGCGAGGCCGATCTGCGCCGGCATCCAAAGAATCGATGTGCGGGCGATTCCCAGCAGCGGCGCCACGATGAAGCAAATCAGCAGGGCCTTTTGTAACCCGACGCGCCTCGCAACGATGCTGATGGGCAGGGTTCCAACAACGTTGCCGAGCGTCAGCGCGCCGGTGACGAGGCCCATTGCCCGTTCGTCAAAGTGCAGGTTGAGCAAAAACAGATTGAACAGGAAGAAGTAGAGCCCTACGCCGAAGTCGAAGAAGAATGCCGCGGCAAAGAACGTCCAGAACGGACGGCCGAGCGCATCAGCAGGCCACCAGGTTGCCAGGAACGCAGGCACACCGGCGCGATGACGGGCCACCGTCGCTTCACTGCATGCAGCCGGGGAACTCATTAGTGCCCCCTGTCCGCGAGCCGCTCAAGCCGGTCGATTGCCCATTCAAAGGAGTGATAACGAAGTTCCAGCGGACCCGCGCCGAGCAGGTTGTCGATCATCGCGATTTGCAGTTTGCGCACTGCGGGAGCGCTGAACAGATACTGGAGCATCGAAAAGCGCGCGACTTCGGTCGGGAATTCGACGAGTTCATTGCGGCTGACTCTCTGCCGGTTCAGGAACACCACATGATTCACATGCGAAGTGAATGACAATGAGACCGAGCGCAAAGGTTGAAAATCAAGCTCAATCGAGGGCTTTCCTACCTGCGCTCTTCGAATGACTTCCTTTCCGCTCAGTTCCGAGAAGAGCTCGATTGCCGAGGGACGGAATCGTGCCTGGTTGCAGTTGCCGACCACAAGACAGTCCTGGCGGTTGTTGACCAGGTAACTGGCGTCATCCGTGACGAATGTCCACCCGGCCCGGGCACATGCATAAGACAGCGAAGACTTGCCGGCTCCAGAATCACCGCAAAGAAGAATTCCGCATCCCTCGCGCTCGATACAGGCCGCGTGGATCGGAGTCGTATAGGAAGTGACAAGGATCGCGAGTACCGAGGACTCAAGAAAGAAGTGGCGGAGGTAGCCGCGATGTGCGACGGCTGCCTCAGTCAGCCAAATCACTGCGAACCGCTGGGAAAAATCGACAATGGCGTAATTGTCGGCGTCGGCGACGTATGCCGCCATGTGCTGCTGGATGCGGGCCGTTGGAGCCGGCGGACACTCGATTGAGTTCGTGTTCCTGACTCCGATGCGCAACCGGATCGGCGGTGTATCGAAGAGCTTCACAAATCCCTGCCAGGTTGCTGCCGCCGAGCGCAGGATTTCTTCGCAATTCGTCTCGATCTGCAGGGGAAACCCGAGCGGATAGAAGGTTTCCCGCAGGGGCATCTCAAATCGCGCGAGCGCGGGATCGCCCAGGTTCACTGGTTCCGATCGGGCGCACGCGGACCGGATTTGTTCGAGGCTCAGCATGGGAGCGTAGTCGTTCACGTAGGATGTCCTCGCCTCAGAATTGGTATTTCAAAGCGATTTGAATGATGCGAGGGTTTGTAGCCGTCGACGTGATCACGCCGAAGCCGGAGCCAAGAATGTTGTTGGGGTTGTTGAAGTTTGCTGTGTTGGTGAGGTTGAACAG
Source organism: Occallatibacter sp. (assembly GCA_035308825.1). GTDB lineage: Bacteria > Acidobacteriota > Terriglobia > Terriglobales > Acidobacteriaceae > Telmatobacter. The sequence continues at coordinate 65,920 of DATGFX010000081.1, forward strand.
TTCGGCACGCACGTGGACGCTATTGGACTCAGCAACGTGAATTGTGCGTTCAAATGCCATGTCAATATTTCGCTGGCCCGGACCGCGTACGAGCCCTACGCCACTGTTGCCAAAATCCGTATCTCCTGGGCCGGTGCCATTCGGAGCTTCGGGCGCGGAGATGAAGGCTAGCGGGTTCAGGTAGCTGCTGAGCACCCGGGAGTAGATCGATCCCGAAGTGGCCGGGTTCGCCCCCGGAACGAGTTGAGCGCGATTCTCAAACGGGTAATTGCCGTAGACAGCGCCGGCGCTCTCATCGAGAATCGTGATCGGAGTTCCGCTCTGCGCCACTGCGACCGTCGAAACCTGCCAATCGCCGATTGCGTGCGAGAGAAGGGAGGGCAGGTAGTGTGCGAAGGACGTGCGATATACGAGGCTCAACACCGCTCGATGTGTGCGATCGAAATCCGTCGGTCCATAGGCTTGGCGAAAGTTCGTCTGATCGTTCGTGACGAGGTGTTCTTCAAAGACATTGCTTCCTGATGATCCGCTGGTCTGATCCAGGTTCCTCGACCACGTATAGCTGCCGAGGAATTCCAAACCGCGGCTCAGGCGCTTGGTCACGCTGGTCTGGAGCGCGTTGTAGTTAGCGTTGAACGACGATTCGCAGAGAAGAGAGCCCGGACTAATTCCTGCAAACGGCACCCGCTGTATCACGTTCGCGGCGGAGTTTTCCGTCGTTCCGTTTAGCGGATTTGCAGCGCTGGCGAGGAGCGCCTGGTTGAATTCCAGGCATCCAGCCTCGTGAAGGGAGCGAGTACCCACATATCCCACCTCGAGCAAGTAGTCACGGGCAAAGGCGATTTGCGCATTCAGGTTGTATTCCTCGGTGTAGGGATCAACCATCTTCCGGGAGATGGCCGTGACGCTCGGGCCGCCTCCGGGAATGCGCGGTGAAAATGCCGGGTAAGTGCTATCGGCCGGCAACAGCGGTACGAACGGTTGTTGCAGAGTGGCTCCGCCGTTCGAAGCGCCGGAGAAGAATTGAAAGGTAGAGAAGGGCTCCTGGGCCAGCAGATTCTCGGCCAACCCTGCGGCGAGCCTGTCGAAATAGAGCCCGTAGCCGCCGCGCAAGAGCACCGTCGGATGTTCGGTAACTCGCAGCACAAAGCCGAAGCGAGGCGAAACATCGTCATGATGCGTGGGGTAGAGCCCCGGTATGGAAGAGCGCACCACGCCGGCCGGCACATCCCCGCGGAAATTGGAAGGAACCACGAATCCGCTCAGCGTGCCCGTTGCTGGAGCATTCAGCGTGGCAATCGTGGGATCAAAGGTCACGAGGCGCCCATTGATATCAGAAGGAGCGCCGAAGATCTCGTAACGTATTCCGCCGTTGAGCACGAGCCGGTTAGAGAGCCGCACATTGTCCTGAAAGAAAGTTGCGAAATCGATGTAGCGCTCGTCCTTGCGAAACAGGCCTGAGCTTCCGTTGCTGAGCGTTACGTTGCTGCTGCCTGTGGGGCTGCCGTTTTGTGTGGCGCTCTCGCCGAGCAGGAAATCGTTGAATGTCTGGATCTCGAGCAGGCCGTCTGTTGAAAACGGGGCGGTCACGTCCACCTGGTGGCGTTTGACTTCCGCTCCGGCGCTCATGGTGTGCCGACCGCGGGTGAGCGATGCCGTGTCTTGCCAGATAAAGCTGTTCGTGACCTGCCACTGGAACGGAGTGCCCGCATCACCGGTCGTGAACAGCCCGTTGATGCTGATTCCGGGCGCGACTGCCTTTGCGTCTGAGGTGCCGGTCGGCGATTCCGTGCCAAGATCGGAGGCAAGGATCGGATTAGCAACCGCTGAATCGCCATCGAAGCGCATGAACCCGAAGCGTGCAATATTCACGAATCGTGTGCCCACGACATGTGTATGAGCGAGTACGAGCATCGTGTTCTGATCGAGTTCATTCGTGCCCCAACCGGGCACGTTGGCGGCGTTGGGTGAGAACGGCTGGATGGTCGGAGCGCGGGAATAGAAGAATCGTCCGGCCAGTTGGTCGCTTGGCGCGAGCTTCTGGTCGATATTGACGGTGTACTGGTCCTCGTTATATTTTGCCGGGATCGCGAAGGTCGACTCTCCGATCGGCATTTGGCCTGGAGCCGTGACGGGCAGCAGGATCTGCGGGCTTGGCACCGCATACTGTCCATTTGAAAATTTGAAATTCAGAAGCGCCAACGCGACAGGATTGATGTTTGAACCGTTACATGCCACTTGCTCTCCGCCCGCCGCGGTTGCATACGGGCAGAACTGCGCGCCCAACGTCGCAGCTGAGCGGTCGGAGGTGAGCTGAGGCAGATCCGCCGTGATTTGGGCTCCCTGACCTTCACCGTTACTCGATCGCAGGCCTTGATAGGCTCCGAAAAAGAAGCTCTTGTCGCGCCAGATGGGCCCGCCGACTGCTGCGCCGAACTGGTTCTGTTTAAGGACAGCACGCGGCTGGTTGGTCAGCTTCGAAAAGAAGCCGTTGGCGTTGAGAAGATCGTTACGCAGGAACTCCCAAGCCGTTCCGTGAAAATGATCGGTGCCGGTCTTGCTGACCACGTCGACATTTGCGCCCGTACCCCTGCCATAGGTTGCATCGAAGTTCGCAGTCTGGACTTTGAATTCCTCGATTGTGTCAGGAGCAGGCACGGCCACCCCGACTTCTTCGCCATCATTTTCGGCGGAGTTCTGGGAGAGATTGTTTGCGTCGACGCCGTTGAACTGGATATTGTTTCCCGTTGTTTTGTTCCCGTTCGCCGATACATCCTGGTTCCCCCGGCCGAGCGCCGCCGCACTTGGCAACTCAACAACAACACCGGGCGACAGCGACAGAATCTGCGTGTAGTTGCGGTTCGAGAGCGGCAGAGCCTGGATCGTACGGTCGTCCACAGCGCGCCCGAGTGTCGAAGTCTCAATCTGAGCCAGCTCTTGTGTGGGTTCCACAACAATGTTCGTTCCCACTCCCGCCACCATGAGGTGAAGGTCGATGACTGCGGTCTCGCCGACCACTACGTTGATCCCCTTGGCAGTCTTCTCAGAAAAGCCGGCTGCGCCAACCGTGATGGCATATGTACCCGGCGCAAGCAGCGGAAAGGTAAAAGTGCCGGCTCCATCGGAGGTCGTAGAACGAGTCACATCGGTGGTCTCGCTTACCAGCGTGACCTGCGCCTGCTGAATGGCAGAAGTGGAAACGTCGTAGACCGTTCCCTTGATGGCTCCGGTACCTGGCGCCTGGCCCCAGACTGCAGCGGCGCTGAGGGCAACCGCGCAAGCCAGGAACGTTCGACGAAGTGAGTCAAATGTCATTTCGATCCTCTTTGCATTTCTGAGTAGTGCTCGGTTGTGCGGCATTCAAGTGTGCTCGCGCTATTGCGCGCTGAGATAGCGAAGGATGGCGCGCTCATCCTGCGCGCTCAAGGAGGCCCGAACACGCATGTGGCGCACCACTGTTCCGGCGATCCGAGGCGAGATGCTCTGGGGCGCCCGATGGCAACGCGAGCAATACTGCTGAAACTTCTCTTCGCCGCTACCTTCGTGGTCGGGAGCACCCGCAGCCTGGGATTGGGATGCGAGTGCCTGCTGCTTCTGTTGAGTATTCTGTGCGCTGAACAGCGGCAGAGCGGCAAGCAGCAAGCCGGTGCAGCAGGACGCGAAGATGCGATTTCGATACTTCGATTGCAGGTTCATTTGCCTCTCCACGTCGGAAAAAGGAACCGATATACGATTCCGGTTTCCCAGATGTTCACGTCGCCGGTTGAGGAGAATTGCCGTGAATAGCTTGCGTTGATCCGGACTTCGTGCGGGAAGTGATAATCCAGGCCGAAATCCGGGCGCCTGGTATTGGCCGATGGCAATCCGTCAGTGGGGTCCGGACTCGATCGAAATGTCTGCTGCCAGCGAATCACCGGTGCGAATCCGCCGCGAATTCCGGGTGCATCCGCATCGTGCGTGAGACGGAACTCACTTTCTATCCAGTACCCCTCGGAGTGCGGTGCGTGCGCATATTCGGATCGGAATTTGACGGGAACATTGGCCGGCTCCCACCACAGATGGATTCCGGCGAAGTTCTCATGCGTGTCCTGGAGCCGCCGGCCATATGACCCGCCGATCTCCAACCGTGGCTGGGGGAAGAAGAGCGAGGCGCGTCCTCCGGCCGAGCGCTCGGCATTGAATTGCTGGTTCTTGCTCGATGCCGAGAAATAGCCGGCATAACTCAACGAGACGTTGGGTGTCGACACCGCGTCGCCGCGGATCATCCCGCCAACACTCGATGCCGTTCCCATCGTGCCAGCGCTGAAAATCAGTGGCGCGCTTTCAAAATTACTGGTCCAGATCGGTGTGAGGCGTTCGTTGTAGGTGCCGAATGGAGTGAGAAACTCTCCAGCCACGATGGTGGCGTGCGGAGCTGCCAGATAATCCAGCTGGAGATACGAGAGACCCTTGAAGGAGGCGCTGGTGTATCCAGGCTGACCGTTTCCCTTGGGAAAGAAGGACTCGAGCAGCGTGGCGCGGCTTTCGACGAGCAAATGATTCCCCAGGGGCGCAGCCAACACCGGAGAGAGAACTGGAATGTAGGTTGTGTTTCCGCCTGTCGTGCTTGTGAGGAATCCCACACCGCCTGAAATCAGCGGGGTGTCCTGCGCAGGCAGGAACAGCGGAACCGCACAGACCGCGACGAGAAACGTAGCGGCGCGGGAAATGGCGCCTCGATGAATACTGAGAATCTTTTCACATCCGGACATGCCAACACCCTAGCGCCGGATCGAAGCGCGGGTGTCAACAAGGCGTCTTCTCTTTGTAAGCGGAATGTCACGGGACCGGAAGTCGAAGAAGAATCGGTGCGGCGCAGCGCTTTGGGCAGCCGCATTCAACAAGAGATTCGGAGCGCCACGACAAAATCATGACAATCCGCTTACACATGTATGACACCCCAATTTCAACCTGCCGGTAGGTTGAACTCAGTCGTACGTGAAAACCTTGTCCCCGATTGGAGTGAACTTGCTCATCATTTGTAGAAATCAAATACCTTCCCTAACCGGGAGGGCAGGCGCAAAGAGGCTTGCGCGAATCGCGATGATTGGAGCGTTTCTATTCCCGGCCCTATTTGCGAGGCCGTCTCTTGCCGCGCCGGATGCCCAAGTTGTCCAGGTGACGGCGAAGCGATTTGCGTTTGAGCCGGCTGAAGTCACCGTGAAGAAAGGCGAGCCCGTTCAACTGGAACTGAAGAGCGCAGATGTTGCCCACGGTGTACGGTTTCGCGAACTGAATGTTGACCTGCATGTTGGGAAAGGAAAGACAGCCGACACGAGGTTTACGCCGGAGAAAACAGGAACGTTTGTCGGACATTGCTCTGTGTTTTGCGGGTCGGGGCATGGGCGAATGACGCTGACGATTCACGTTGTGGACTGACTCATGCGCCGATCCCTTTGTCCGGCAATTCTAGGCTTTGCAGTAGCAATTGTGTTGCTTCCGTTGCTGATCGCGATACACGGATTCAGCGCCGGCACACCCAGCGCATTGGAAACCCGAGTGATTTCGATGGCGAAGCACCAAATCATTGTCGGGAACCGGTCGGAGGTCAATCCTCTGAAGGCCACTTCCGATACGGTAGCTGACGGCAAAGAGGCGTTCTCGCATTACTGCGTTGCGTGTCACGGAATGGACGGCCAGAACACGGGAGTTCCTTTTGTAGATCACATGTCACCGCCGGTTCCATCGCTCGCCTCGCGAGAGGTACAAAGCTACAGCGACGGACAGTTGAAGTGGGTGATCGACAACGGCATCTGGCCCTCGGGCATGCCGGGTTCCAAGGGCACATTGAGCGATGACGAGATCTGGTCGATCGTCGTGTTTCTCCGTCACCTGCCGCCAGCGGGCAGCCAGGGTGAGCCGGAGATGTATAGCCATTGAGTTGCATATGAAAGTTGGCCGGGTCCAGATCGGTATGCGGAAAAAGAGTAGCCTCCTTCATCTCAAAGAAGCGATCCTGGCGAGTTTCTGGGAGCCATCACCCAGCATACGTGCGCGGTTAAGCTGTGTTTCAGCCGCGGAGTGGAAGCGAGTGAAGTACTGGCTCGACGTCAGCGGCCTGGCCCTGTATTTTCTCGATCGTGTTGAAACGCTCGGTCTGCACACATCCGTTCCCGCTTTTATGCTTGACCACTTGCGCAAGGACCATGCTGATAACCGCGAGCGTAATCGATCGCTCCTTGTCGAGGCTGGGGAACTCTGCCGCATTTTGACAGAGCGCGGGGTGGAATTTGCCTTTCTGAAAGGCGCCACGCTTCCTCCAGAGTCGGTTCGAGATCAGGCGCTTAGAAGCCAGGCAGATCTCGACCTGCTTGTCAGGGAGTCGCAAGCAGAAGCGATGAAAGAGGCGCTGGCCGGGCTGGGATACAAGCTGGATGCGGTGAGCGGCGCCACATGGGAATTCAAAGCAGGCCCCGGGACATCCACGCTGAAGAATCTCTACCAGGTGCGGGCTGAACGGTCGGTTGAGGTTCACCTCATCGCCGACTCGGGCGTACCAGATCGACTGGGGCGATCGCACCGGCTTTCAATTCAGGGCTGCCTCATGCCGGCCCTTGCGGCAGCCGACATCTTCGTGCAGCAAGCGCAGCACCTTTTCAAGCATACGTGCGGCGAATATACGCGCGCATCGTGGGTGCTCGAGTATTGGCGCCATCTGTGCGCACGGCGCAACGATATCGCATTCTGGCGCGAAGTTCGGCAGATCGCCGATCGCCAGCCGGGATCCGATATTGCCATCGGAACTGCGACGCTGCTCACTTCATTCGTGTTTGGCCCTTGCGCTCCGCCCGAACTGGCGTGCTGGTCGATGAATCGTTTGTCACCAGCGGTGTGTCTCTGGATTCAGCTCTACGGACGCCGCGTGCTCCTTTCGGACACGCCGGGCAGCAAGCTCTATCTTTTGCTTCGTAAGGAACTGGAGTCAGATTCAGTCGCGGAAACGAGGAAGCGGCGGCGCCTGATGTTTCCCATTCACGTGCCGCGTCGCATCACGCAGCATGAGGCTGGCGAGAAGTTGTCAGTGCGTTTGCATCGCTACTGGAAAGAGGCGGGCTTTTTCGTGCGGCGCACTGTTTTTCATGTGGTCGAAGGCATTCGCTTCGCCATCGAGTCGACACGCTGGCAACGGCGGGTATCGGGAGTGGCGCGATGAATCGCCACCCCAATCGCAAATGGATCGAGCCGAGCGCGATTTTCAGGCTGCTCTACGGAACGGGTGTGCTGATGTTTGTCCCGTTGCTCGCGGCACAGGTGCTGCCAGCCCCTACGGCGGTTCCTGGCGAAGGTTCGTTGCCGGGCAGCACCACGGGAGTCACGGATACGCCGTCATCCAGCATTCCCGCCAACGTGGTTCTCTCTGCGTCCCAAATTATTTCGATTCTCCAGGAACGGCCGCAGGTTGTTGTGGAACTGAAGCAATTGGTGGCCGACAACGCGCCGCAGGGCACGCCGATTCAACCAGAGTCGATTACTGACGAAATGCTGTTCAACCAGATCTCCGCAAGTCCGGAGCTGCGCAGGACGATTACGCTCTTTCTGCGTGCGCGCGGCTACGTTTCCGACGAAGACCTTGCAAGAGACATGTTCACTGGCGAACAGTTCGACACGGACGCGCTTCATCACGACCCTTTGACGCGCGACCAGCTCGACACGGCAGGGAAGCTGGCCGCGTCGTCCGATCGCGCTGATGTGCTCTCAGCGGATGGTCTGCCGCGACGCTCCAGACAGCAACTTGATGGGGCCGCAACGCGATCCGGCGATTTCAATCGCGCTGCGAACCAGTCGAGCGCCGAGCCGAATGCGCCGAACATCACGGATCAGCCAAAGGTCTTACGGGAACCGTCGCCTTATAACCTGATGTCGCTACGCGACCTCTACGCTCAGATACCCGACACGCCGGAACATCTGACGCGCTTCGGCTCCGAGGTCTTCACCCACCGAAATCATTCTGAGATGACATCGATCTCCGGCTCGGTGCCGCTTGGGGTTCCCATTGGTCCCGAATACGTTGTGGGTCCGGGCGATGGGCTCACGATCAGCATGTGGGGCGGAATTTCGCAGACGCTTACCAGAGTGATTGCGCCTGATGGCCATGTCACGCTTCCGGATGCAGGCGACATCCAGGTTGCCGGGCTGACGCTAGCAAAATCGCAGGAGGTCATCCAGGCCGCCCTCAAGCACCAGTACCGCGACGTCCAGATCTCCGTCTCGCTGGCACGGCTGCGCACGATCCTCGTATACGTGGTGGGCGATGCGCAACGGCCCGGAGCCTACGAAATCAGTTCGCTTGCCACGCCTCTCGATGCTTTGTATGCGGCTGGAGGGCCAAGCGCAATCGGCTCGCTGCGCGTTCTCAAGCATCTGCGTGGGGATCAGCAACTGAGCACGTTCGACCTGTACGCGTTTTTGCTGCGTGGCACGCGCGGTCACGACCATCTCCAGGAAGGCGATACCGTGGTTGTGCCACCCGCCGGCCCTCAGGTCGCCGTGTGGGGCGAGGTCAAAAGGCCTGCCATTTACGAATTGACCGATGCCACGAGCCTGTCGGCAGTTCTCGAGGTTGCGGGTGGAATGACAGTGGCGGCGTCGCTCGAGCACATCTCGGTCGAGCACATCGATGCGAACCAGCATCGCGAGACGATCACTGTCCGCCCGCCCGCAGCAGACGATCCGCAATCGTATCTCAAGGCGATTTCGGAGTTCGAAGTGCACGATGGCGATCGAGTTCATATCGCTCCCATCACGCCGTTCAGTGAGCGCGTTGTGTATCTCGAGGGCCATGTGGTTCGCCCGGGTCGTCAGCCCTATCGAGACGGCATGCGTCTCAATGATGTTTTGCGCAGTTATGACGACTTGCTGCCGGAGCCCGCCGCAAAAGCTGAAATCATCCGGCTCGTTCCGCCCGATCTGCACGTGCAGACGATCGATTTCAATGTTGCCGATGCGATGATCGGAAACGGCAACATCCCACTGCAACCCTTCGATACGATCCGGATTCTCGGCCGCTACGATCTTGACGCTCCCAAGGTTGAAATTCGTGGAGAGGTGCTGCGGCCCGGCAGCTATCCACTCTCTGACGGGCTGACTGCTGCTCAACTTGTGCGCATCGCAGGCGGGTTCAAACGCGATGCGCTGGTCGACACCGCGGACCTCATTAGCTATCGCGTGATGAATGGCACGAAGGTCGAAGCCGAGCGAGCCGATGTCCGCATCGGTGATGCAGTCAACCAGGGAGATGCAAGTGCAGATCGGACGCTGAAGGGCGGCGATGTACTCACCATCCACCAGATCACCGGGTGGAACGACATCGGCTCTTCCATCGTGATCGAGGGTGAAGTAGCGCACCCCGGCAGCTATGGCTTCAAGGAAGGAGAACGGCTCAGCGATCTGCTCCGGCGAGCCGGTGGGTTTCGCGAGACAGCCTACCCAGCCGGCGCCATCCTGATTCGCGAGCAGGTGCGCGAACTCGAAGAGAAGAGTCGCGTCGAGTTGATTCGTCAGATTGAAACCAGCGCCGAAGCTGCACGGCTTTCGTCGAATGTTGTCAATGTCGAGCAGGCCGGACGCGCGCAGCTTATCCAGCAACAACAGGAACAGATTCTTTCGCGGCTCAAGAATCAACCGGCGACGGGCCGCCTTGTCATTCGCATCACCCTTGACATCGATGCTTGGGCCGGGTCCGCGGCCGACATCGAAGTGCGAAGCGGAGACGTACTGCGCATTCCCAAGCGCCCTGGATTCGTGCTGGTGAGCGGCCAAGTCTACAACGCATCGGCCATTACCTTCATGCCGGGGAGGAGCGCGGGCTGGTACCTGGAGCGGGCAGGGGGCCCAACTTCGGTGGCAAATCGCAGGGAAATCTTTGTCGTTCGCGCCAATGGCTCGGTCGTGGGCAGACGTTCGGGTGACTGGTTCGATCGGGATGTGCTCTCCACGCGGATGGAGCCGGGCGATGTGGTGGTGGTGCCGCAAAAGATCGTCGGGGCTTCTCTGATGTGGAGAAATCTGCTGAGCACCGCGCAAATTGCATCCTCGATCGCGATCACGGCGGCGGTTGCAGGCCTTTAGGCGAGGATCGTATGCAAGTAGAACAGGAAAACGCGGTTGAATACGGCGTCAAGGCGGCCACCCCAAACTGGGTGTCAAACGCGTTGGTGCTCTGGGCATATCGGGGAGCGCTCGCCCGTACCGCTGTCATCGCGCTCCTCACGAGCGTGGCGATCGCGTTTTTGATTCCCAAGCAATACGAGTCGACTGCCCGCATCATGCCTCCGGAAACCTCGGGCGCCAGCGCGGCATTGCTGACCGCCCTAGCCGGCCGAGGCTCGAGTGAATTTGGCGCTCTTGGCAGCCTTGCCAGCAGCCTCCTGGGTGTGCGCACAACGGGACCGCTTTATGTCGACTTGCTGCGCAGCGGAACGGTGGCCGGCGACCTGATCGACCGATTCCAACTGCAGCAGATCTATCACAAGCGCTATCGCATCGATACGGCAAAGAAGCTTGCCCGTCGCACTTCGGTGGTCGAAGACAAGCGAAGCGGCGTCATCTCCATCACCGTTGAAGACAAGGACCCACAACGGGCGCGCGACATTGCTCTAGGCTATCTGGACGAACTGAACCTGCTGCTGAACAAGACCAACACCTCCTCGGCCCGCCAGGAGCGCATTTTCATCGAACGCCGGCTGCAAAGCGCGCAAGCGGATCTCGAGCGCGCTCAGCAGGACATGAGCGAATTTGCCAGTACTCACACCACGATTGACATCAAGGAGCAGACGCGCGCCACGGTGGACGCAGCCGCACGCCTGGAAAGCGAAGTGATTGTCGAGCAGTCGGAGCTCGACTCACTCAGGCAGATTTATGGTGATGACAACGTGCGCATCCGTGCCGCCCGCGCCCGGCTTGATGATCTGCATCGGCAACTGCAGAAGCTTGGAGGGACATCCGCTCCGTTGTCTTCCGATGACGCAGCGAACTCCGGCGGGCGTGCGCCGCTCGACGTGGACTATCCTTCGCTGCGCCAGATTCCGCGCCTGGCCGTGCCCTATGCCGACATTTTCCGACGGGTTCGGGTGCAGGAAGAAGTGTACGAGATGCTTACGCAGCAGTACGAACTGGCGCGAATCGAGGAAGCAAAGGATATCCCCGTCGTTCGGGTCATCGATATGCCGGGAATACCAGAGAAGAAGTCCTTTCCGCCGCGAACGCTGCTTACGTTGTTACTGACTGTGTTCAGCGTCATCTGCGCAGCAGGTGTAATTCTGGCACGCAACCGCTGGAGCCAGGTGAGTGCCACGGACGCGAGAAAGATCCTTTTCGGTCAGATTTCCGAGAGCGTTGAGTGGCAGACTGCGCGTGTACGTTCCGCATTCGGGAGGCGCTCCCATGCCTGACCCGCATTCCTGCACTTCTCGCGAGACGTCACCATTACTGCCAGGCGTGGTCGGGTTCTATTTCGCGGCCCGGCTATGTCTGACCTTTCTCCTGTTTCAGTCGGACCCAAAGGTCGGCGCATATATTCATTTCTCGCTGCACGGAATATTGCTCGTTGGCGTTGCATTCTATTCATTCGGTCCGGGTTCCAACTCCATCGCTCAACTGACACAAGCGTCTTCATTGCGCTGGGTGCTGGCGTTTCTCGCCGTAGGTTTATCGAGCCTGGCCTGGAGCGTCACGGTTTCAGAGGCCGTTGCTTTTGCCTACTGGTGCGAGCTTGCGTCGGAAGTTCTGATGATCCTCCTGCTCCTCCGCATCGGTGATGTGGAGACGATGGCCGCAGCTATCATGAAGGGCTACATTGCGGGAGCCATCCTGATTGCCATGGTGGAGTGGCTTTCGCCTACGATGTATGACCTTCGTCCTGGAGATGATGATTTCTTCAGCCCCAATGCGATCGGGTTTACCTGCGCGCTTGCCGTTTTCATGATTCAGTTGATGAACCGAACGGGCATCTTGTGGCGCATCATCGCGGGGTTCCTGGCCGTGAGCTTGCTTCGCAGCCTCAGCAAGACGACCATCGCCGCCTTCGTCGTCTCTCAGGGAATACTGCTGTTGCTGGATCGTTCGCGTACATGGAAATTCAAGTCAGCCCTGGTGCTCGCCGCCGGCGCGGTTTTCTGGGTGTTCTCCGGACTGCTGTGGAATTACTACGAGGTCTACACCCACCTTGGCAATGAGTCAGAAACGCTCTCGGGTCGGTTGGGCATCTGGCTATTCGTCTTGCAGCGCTCTGTGGAAAGCCCGTGGATCGGGCATGGCTTCCATTCATTTCGGAATGTCATCCCGCCCTTCGGATCATTCGAAGCATGGCACGCCCACAATGAACTCCTACAGCAGTTCTACGCTTATGGTGCCGTTGGTGTCGTCCTGCTGATCGGTGTCTATAGCAGCCTTTTGCGCCACGCACGCAAAGCATCGTCGCAAGCGCTCCGCACGCAGCTGACGGCGCTCTTGATGTTCATTTTCATCCGCGGACTTGCGGATACCGAGAATTTTGATTTGTCCTTGCCTCTCTGGCTCGTTTCTTTGCTTAGTTGCGCGCTCGCCGCCGGACAGGCAGCAACCCTCAGCGTCGCGAAGGCATCCACTCGTGGATCTGCACCATTGCACCCGCTGACGACTTCCGGCATCGGAGAGTACGCGCCATGATCGTCGTCGTGGCGGCCGTATCTGCCAATCGCTCGATGTCGGGAGTGTCGCGCCATGCCTCAAACCTGGTGAGATGTCTCATTGCGCGACCTGAGGTGAAAGCTCTGCATGTGCTCGTTGCGCCATGGGAGCACAACTACGTGGGTCACGCGATCGCTCGTGTTGATCCGCGGCTTCATATTCACGCCGTTCCGCTCAAACCAGGCACGTTGCGCAGAAATCTCTGGTATTACAAGACGCTGCCCGAGGTTGCGCGGCAGCTGAGAGCCGACGTCGTTCACGTCGGGTATCCGGCGCCGATCCATGGAGGCGATGCATTCCCGTGCCCAACGGTAGTCACACTTCACGATCTCTATCCGTACGACATCCCGTCCAACTTCGGATTTCCGAAGGTGCTGTTCAATCGGATCATTTTGCGACAGGCCTTGCGTAATGCCAGTGCGATCGCGTGCGTTTCAGAGAGCACGCGCATTCGACTTGGCCGTGCAATGCCGGAGCTTCTGTCGAAAACGGTTATTATCTACAACTGCGTGGAAAGCGCTCCCATGGCTGTCAAGCCATCGTTCGTGATGAGCTGGGATGAAAAGCCATTCATTTTCTGCGTCGCCCAGCACCGCCGAAACAAGAACATCCATTTAGCGATTCGCGCATTCGAGCGCGTTCTGAAGGAAGGCTTGATCGATCCGGAGACTCGCCTTCTCATTGTCGGGATGGGAGGTCCCGAATCGAGCCGGATATACCGCTATGTCCGCGATTCTGAACTTACGCGGCATATTGTCTTCGCCAGCGGCATCTCTGACGCAGAGATGAACTGGTGCTATCGGAATTGCGATCTGCTTCTCATTCCGTCGTCCGTTGAGGGGTTTGGCCTTCCCATCGCAGAGGCCCAACTGGCCGGCTGCCGGATTGCCTGCTCCGATATACCGGCGTTCAGGGAAGTCGGTGGAGACGGGTGCCGTTTTGTCCCATTGGGGCCGGGGGCCGAGCAGCGATTCGCCGCTGCAATCGTGGCTTGCCTTGGAGATGACCGGCCTGTTCCGGCGCGGTTGCCGCAATTCATGGCCAAGCACATTGCAAAGCAATACGTCGAGCTTTACATGAAATTGTCGAGCTCTTCCTGCGGCGAACCCCCGAAGCCGGTGGAAGGTCCGAGGCCTGTTGAAACCCACAACACCGAGCCATTTGAGAGAGGGCCGCGAGGCGAGGAGCCGACCGTCGTCCAATCATGAAAGAATTGTCAAACAATTGTCATTTCTCTAAAGTGGGTTTGTGAAGGCCAGCGTGAAAAGGGCAAAATGTCTTTATGGTCAACGATCAGGAGTTAGTTCTGGAAGAGGCGCTTGAAAGGCCGTCAGCGGTGAAACCCGAGCTGGGCACCATTCTCGTGGTCGAAGATGACCCGCGGATGCAGAAGGTGTTAAATCGGATTTTTGTCGAAGAGAACTATTCGATCCTGATTGCGGGAGATGGCAAAACGGGACTGGAACTGTTCCGTGCCCACCGGCCCGTCGCGGTCGTCCTTGACCTGATCCTCCCCCAGATTTCAGGGCGTGAGCTTTGTCAGACCATGAAAAGCATCGCCGCAGACACGCCCGTAATCGTCCTGAGCGCCATCACCGAGGTAGTCGATAAGGTCCTGCTGCTGGAGCTGGGGGCCGACGATTATGTCACTAAGCCGTTTAGTCCGCGTGAGCTGATGGCCCGCGTGCAGGCTGCCATTCGCCGCCGCCGCCGCCCGACCGCATCCCAGGTGTACCGCTTCGGCGAGTGCGAAATCGATTTTGAAAAAATGACCGCGCGTCGTGCCGGTTCTGCCGTCGTTCTCACTTCACACGAGTTCAAGCTTCTGAGGTTCTTTACCGAAAATGCGGAGCGGGTGCTCAGTCGCGAGCTGCTGCTTAACGAGGTTTGGGGATACAACTCGTATCCCACCACGCGCACCGTCGACAATCAGATTCTGAAGCTCCGTCAAAAACTTGAAACAGACTCCGCAAATCCCCGCCATCTCCTTACCATTTACGGAGCAGGGTACAAGTTTGTCCCCTAAGAACGATCGAATGGGTTCCGGATCGAATCAGGAGTAGCGCATGGGCGAGAACAGAGGGATTCGGACCCGCATGCTCCTCGTGGCCGCGATGGCGCTCATCATCGCCGGCGCCACCTTTGGCAGCCTTCTCATTGTTCGCCATCAGCTCGAAGACCAGGTCAGGCAAGGCCTGACGACTGATCTTACTCATTCCGTTTCCACCTTCCAGAACCTCGAAGCACAGCGCCTGAATGCGCTGGAGCATGAGAATGCGCTGCTCGCCGATCTGCCGACCTTAAAGGCAATGATGACGACCAACGACAAGCGCACCATCGAAGATGCTGCGGTGCGTTACTGGAAGATCAGCGGCAACGACCTCTTCGCCCTGACAAATAACCAAGGCCAGGTGATGGCCGTTTACGCGTCCGATCAGCAAGACACGAATCGCCTTGCCGCGGATCTCCACGAGCTTTTCGACTCGCCAGCCTCGCGCTATCTCGTCAGCGCAAACCATCTGTATGCGTGCTCGGTACGGCCCCTCTACTTCGGCACGGATCGAGATGGAGTTCTCCTCGGTTACGTGATCAGCGGTTTCGCCATCGGGCCCGAGATTTTGAGTCAGATCAGCGAGGCTACGTCGGTCGAAAGTGCGTTCTTGAGTCACGGTGGCCCGCTGGCGAGCACACTTGACTCGGGAACACTGAACCAGCTTTCCCGCAGTTCAATTGGCACTGCGCAAGCGGTGAGCACGCCCGTTTCGCTCCAGCTCGGTCGCGAGCATTTCATCGCAGTCACGCGCGATCTGACGGCTAGTGCTTCGGTCCCCCTGGAACTTGTGGTCTTGAAGTCCTTTGATCAGGCTGAAAACTCAATTCGCCTGATCGATCGACTCGTCCTCTCGGCGGGGGTCCTTGCGCTGATCTTCGGAACGCTTTTGATGGTGTGGCTATCGCGCATCGTCACGCGTCCGCTGGAAGACCTTGCGACCGGAGTGCGCGCCTTCGGCGTGGGCGATAGTGCACACCTGCTGCCCAGCGAAGGTACTCGCGAAGTTCGCGAACTGAGTCTCGCCTTCGCCAGGATGCGCGATGAGATCCTGCGCACCAACCAGGCCCTCCTTGAATCGGAACGCCTGGCGACCATTGGGCGCATGGCGAGTTCCGTCTCACACGACTTGCGCCATTACTTGGCCAGTGTCTACGCCAATGCGGAGTTCCTGGCCTCCTCGCCTTTGTCAGAACACGACCGCAACGAGATTCTCGCCGACGTCAGGACGGCGGTACACGGCACCACTGAACTCATCGAATCGATGTTGATTTTTAGCCGTACCGGTAATGCCATTCGACGTTCGCACGAACTGGTCGCTACGTTGATGGAGCGTGCCTTGACCTTGCTTCGAGCACACCCCGATGCCACGGGGATTCAAATTGCGGCAACTTACGGCGATCCGGCCGATTCGGCCGCGCTCGTGGACGGAAAGCAGGTTGAACGCGCCATCTATAACCTGTTACTGAACGCCTGCCAATCCGCACGGCTTGGCAAAGAAGAAGCGCGCGTCGAAGCCAGGCTCGATGTGCGCGATGGAATGATCTTCATTGAAATAGAGGACAACGGGCCGGGCGTCCCGGAGAGCATTCGAAACAGCTTGTTCCAGCCATTTGTGAGCGAAGGCAAACACAAGGGCACGGGCCTCGGTCTCACGCTTTCGCACTGCATTGCGGTGGAACATGGTGGCGAAGTTACTCTGGTGGCGACACGCTCAGGCGAAACCATCTTTCGCATGACAATCGCGCGGGGCATCGTTCAGCAGGCGACGCCCGAAGGTGCGAACCAAAAAGGGTGGGCAGCGGAATGAGCCACAAATGCACAACTCCATTGAGAATCCTGTCGGGCCGGTTCGTCGGGCTGGGTGTTACTCTCGGTTTGCTGGGGACCATTTACGCAACTGGTCCGCACGCGAACGGCCAGGCAGGACCGGATCCCGAACTCGCATCAAGGCTGCAACAGCTTACCGATGCTGTGAATCGAACCCAGTCCCAGCTCGAGCAGTCGCAGCGCCAGCTCGAGGAACTGCGAACAGAGCTCTCCACGCTCCAGCAGCAAATCGCGGAGCTGCACGGTTCGCAGGAGGGTTCCTCGTCGGCCGCACAGCTTTCCGCCGCAGTCGACCAGATTCGGGAACAGCAGCAGCTTGAAGAGACGCAGATCGCAACCCACGAGCAGGCCAAAGTCGAGACTGAATCCCGGTACCCGTTAAAGCTGAATGGACTTGTGCTGATGAACGGGTTCGTCAATAGAACGCAGGTCGACAATCCGGCCAATCCGTCCATTGTTCTTGAAGGAAGGGGCAGCACCGGTGCCACATTGCGCCAGACGGTCCTTGGTTTCAATGCGCGCGGTCCACACGTATTCGGAGCCGAAAGCCGCGCCGACGCCAGCGTCGATTTTGACGGTGCCGCCCTGAGCACCAATACGTCGAGTGCCTATGCCGGCGGCCTGCTCCGTCTGCGGACTATCCACGGTGAGCTCGCGTGGAACCGGACACAGGCGTTCTTCGCGCTCGATCATCCAATTATCGCCCCGAATACTCCTTCCTCACTCACCGCCATTGCGGTGCCGGCTCTTGCATGGTCGGGGAACCTTTGGACATGGAATCCGCAGGTGGGTCTCACACAGGATCTGCCGGTCGCTTCTGCGCGATTCCGCATGCAGGCTGCGCTCATCGACGTTATGAATCCGCCTCCGATCTATGGCGGTTCGGGTTCATCAACCGCGACAGCCGTCGTGTCGCCTAGCTCGGCGGAGGCCAGCCGCTGGCCCGGCGTTGAAAGCCGGCTTGCGCTGCTGAGCGGGGAAGAAACATCAGGTCTTCAGGTTGGCATTGGCGGCTTATATGCGCCACATCGTTCGCTTGGTGGAACGCGCTTCAACACGGCGGCGGGAACGCTGGATTACCGTGTTCCACTTCCTGCTCATGGCGAATGGAGTGGCAGCGTTTATTTCGGCCAGGCTCTCGGAGGACTTGGCGCCGGCGCGTTCAAGGACTACGTGTTCATCGCGAATCCGCTGTCGCCCACTGGCTATTCATTCCGCACGCTCGATGACCTTGGCGGTTGGACGCAGTTCAAGGAGCGTCCGAACGAACGTCTCGAGTTCAATGTGGCGTTTGGAACAGACCAGGTTCCAGCCTCGCAGTTGCGTCCTTATGCAGGCGCCGCAACTGCTTACTACCTGAACCTGGCGCGGAATCGCACTTACACTGGCAATGTGATCTACAGTCCCAGCACGTACCTGATGTTCTCGCTGGAGTACCGCCATCTGCAAAGCTCGCCGGTGAATGACTACACCGCCACAGGAGACGTGATCGGGATTGCGACGGGGTACCGGTTCTGATGGTGTCGAGTCTGCGTGCCTGGTTCGCGCTGATCCTGCTTTCGACGGCAGTTGCGGCTGCGCAGAGCGCGCCCACCGTCGATGTGCGCCTGCGACTCGAGTTTTCCTCGCGGATCGCCAAGCATGCTGCTCCGGCCGCAGTCCTATGGCTCAAGCCACTCGATCAAACACCCCCGGCTCAGGCCGAGCCCGATCACACCTACACCCTCGTGCAGAAGAATCGGATGTTCAACCCACACTTGCTTGTCATTCCTGTGGGGAGCATCGTGCAGTTTCCCAATGCAGATCCTTTCTTCCACAATGTCTTCTCGCTCTTCGACGGAAAACGATTTGATCTTGGGCTGTACGAAGCCGGCTCAACGAAGGCAGTCACTTTCTCGCGCGAGGGGGTGTCCTACATCTTCTGCAATATTCATCCCGAGATGAGCGCCGTCATCGTAACACTTTCCACGAATCTCTATTCTGTTGCCGATTCAACAGGGGCGTTTCATCTCTCCGACGTGCCGGATGGCACTTATGAAATGCACGTCTGGATCGAAGGCGTTGGGCAGCCGTTTCTGGATGGGTTGGTGCGGCGTGTGCATCTCGGTCCTGGCAGCGGCAATCTTGGCAACATCGTGGTCCCGCCCGATATCGTAAAACCGGCTACGCACACCAACCTTTACGGGAAGCCTTATGCTCCGGAAAGTAAGCCGCCCTACTAGCCAGAATTGCTTTCGGGATAGAGTGTCGCCGCCGACCCGCGGAGCAGTTCGTGCGGGTCGCCACGTTCTGCGCCGGAATAGCTTTTCAATCCGGACAGTTGCAGCGCAATTTTGCACATGAATGCAGGATTGTTGCGAAGGTACCTCCACCAGAGATGTCCGGGATCCTGGACCAGCCGATGCAGCCATTGCAGTCCCGCACGCTTCACCCACTGCGCGGAATCCTTGATCCGCCCCGTGTGGTAATCGAACGCTGCGCCTACACCGAACATGAGTGTCGTATCGAGGAGGGGTGAATACTTTCGCATGAACTTTTCCTGGCGCGGGGTGCTGATGCCAACCCAGACGATCGAGGGTCGGAGGAAGCCGAGCCTAGTGATTAATGCACGTTCCTCCTCGGTCGACAGGTCACGAAATGGGGGTGTATACGTGCCAACCACGTGCGCCCACGGAAATCGCTGCGCGAAGTTGTTTGCCAGTTCCTCGGCAACCCCGGGCTTTCCTCCGTAGAGGAAATGGGTGTAATGGGCAAATCGTCTGCGCCCGAACACCTCCAAGATCAAATCAGGGCCGGCCACACGCTGCATTTTCTTGAACCGCTGCCGGCGTCCCACCCAGACCGTCGGCATCCCGTCAGGAAGCGTCATTGCGGCATCTGCATAGGCGTAACGCAGGGCGGGATCGCGCTGAGCTTCCATGATCCCGTGCACTCCGGCCATGCACACCCAGCCTTTTTCCCGTGCCGCCAGGGCGTGCTCGATCCGGTCAAGAGCGCGGTCCATGTCGATCGCTTCCACCTCGATCCCCAGTACATTAGCGTGCGGCTGGCGCGCCCGAGTCAATGCGGCACGATTTGCGGGCCGTGCTGACCCTGCGTATTCCTCCGCGCGTTCTTGAGCATGAAGCGCAAAGTTCGATGCGTACTGGATCTGCGGCGTCATGCATCCTCCCCAACGGGCAAACCAGGTGCGATGTTTTCAATCTGGTAGGCACCCGGACGCAGTTCAATGAAGACCGGGATATAAACGAGCAGCGCAATCAATGCGTAGGCAAGGCGCGCACCAACCATCGCGCGCACGCCGTACATCGGCAGCAATCGCGCGATGATCACAACCATGACGAGCGCTGCCGCTACATTGATCGCGGCAACGGATCGAGCGCGCCCGATCGCAAGGAGCGCATAGGTGCCCGTCACGTTCAGACCGAGAACCGCGGATGCCGCCAGGATTCCAGGTAGAAGCGGCGTGGAAGCCTTCGCAATTTCAGCGTTCGCAAGCAAGTGCAGAACAGGATCGCCAAGGATGAGCAGCAAAACTGCTCCGCCGCCAGTGAGCGCTGCGTTCCCCGCAAGAGCGGCAACGAGCGTTCTTCTAACCAACGTGGATTCGGCCGTCATTCGCTGGCGTGCGATGAAGGGAAACAGAAAATGCAGCCCCGCCGCGGTCAATCCATAAATGGGTTGCGCCATTTGCGCGCAAAGCGCATAGGCGACGATCGCCGATGCCCCCAGCACGGATCCACCAATCAACCGATCGGCCTGGCTGAAAATGACGCCGGTTGTCGCCAATAACCATGTGAACAGCCCAAAGTGCAGGAGTGATTGAGTCGCGGCGGGATCGAAGGAAGGGCCAATGCGGTCCGCGCCGAGCAGTTGCTTGACTCCCATCCACTGCGGGACAAGCCCCAGCGCCATCAAGGCCGCAGAGACCGCCATGATTTCCGCCACACCGCGGCCCAGCAAAGCGAGCAGGGCAGCGGCAGCAAGGCCCAGCATTCGTGCCGACACGCTGAATCGCACCGCGGCTCCGTAGCGCTCGAAGGCTCTCTGGGTGCTCACGCACACGGTTTCAACCGCGCGCAGAAAGGTCATGCCACCGGCGATGCGAAGGCAGGCAAGGCACGCGGACCGCAGAGCCTGGTCTTTCAAAGCGAGATGATCGGCCAGGTACGGGGCCAGCGCCCACAACAAGGCCGCCATTCCGAGTCCAAGCAGAAAGTGAATCCCCATGGCAGCCCGGACAACACGAATCAGCACCCCATCCCGTCCCTTGCCGCGTTCGGTCGCGACGCGTTGGATATTGGCGTCACCGAAACCGGAGGCAACGATTGATCCGATGCTGACAGCCGCCGCAGCAACGGTCCACACACCGTACTCTGCGGCGCCCAGGTGTCGCAGAATCGCCGGGGCAACGGCCAGCATGCCCACGGGGTAGGCCACGTAGTCGAGCACGCCGTAGATCGAGTTGGAGACATGACGCTTCATTGCGGGCACGCCCGGCACGCTGAGGGCGGTTGGGGGAGGGACTTTGCGGACCGAGGGCCATCGCGATCCGCAGAATGCATTCCACTTCTCGACCTTAAGCGGGCAGGAAGGGGCAGGTGTCAGGCAGCCGTCAGGCGATTGTCATTTGATTGTCAGGAATAGAGGGATTCCGGGCAGGGATTTAAGTACCTGTTCGAGGTCGAACTCACTTGTCTATGCTGGGCACCGGATGGGTCCAGGCATAGGCCCTGCCCAGCCAGGAACGGTCCGTTTCCGCGAATGCCAGATGGGGAATCAGCGACCATATTCCGATCAGCGCCAGGAGGACGAGGTTCGGAAACAGAAGTGGCGCCATCGGCGGAGCCCCGTTGATCAGCTTGTCGAACAGTCTTGTCTCCGGTTCCACCAGATTCGCTCGCATGTGAAACCAGAATCCCAGTATGCCAACCAGGGCCTGCGCGATCATGACGACGAAGCAGAGATCGAGAAAGCGTGGCTTGATCTGCACAATCAAAGGAACCGCGAGAAACCCCGCCGCGAACGCAGACGAGATCACCGGGATCCATTCGGCATGCGCGAAGAATCCATTGGAGGCGTGGTCTGTCAGCGACAACACAAAGTTGCCAAAGAATCCACCCAGCGCCAACAGAATGACCCAGCGAGCCCATTCCGCGCTTCGTGACGGGACCATGCGATTCATGACGAGCAGGAACCCGAGTCCTGTGTAGGAAAGGGGAGCAGCGAATGGCGCCGCGTAGGTAAGGCTCTTCAGCGTTCGATCGATAAAAAAGTGGCTCTCCAGGTGATAGAGCACGCCGCCGAGCCCAACAAAAATTGCGAGCCATCCGACGAGATAGCCGAGGTCGCGCCACGGAGCCTGACGCTTCCATTTCCATCGCAAAGCCATTCCGCAAACCAGCACGACCGGAGCTGCCATTGAGAAATAGAGTGGGATGAATTCTGCCGCATTGCGAAACTGGTTGACGGAATGCGCAATGTAGATGTCGGTGGCAAGAATTGCCAGATTGGTTGTGGCAAAGAGTTCGATCAATAGCTCCTGATCCTGAGCCCATGCGAATCCTGGATGTACAAGCAGACGACGCACCCAATCGAGCAAGTTATTTGTGCGCATGCTCTCTCCGCAATTCATCCGCCTGGTGCTGTAGCTCGATGGTCTTTGCCAGCAGCTCGTAGTTTCCATGCCATTGCACAAAATCAGCACCGCCCATGAAGGCGCCATGCTTGCTCGTACGGCCGTCATAGTGCCAAAGGTTGAAATAGGTGAAGTCGATGGGATGTGTGAACGGCGGCCCGGATAGGGTTCCATCCTTATGCAGCCCATCCATGATGTCTTTCGCGGCCTGCACGCGGCCGTTCGTGTTCGCTACCACCTGCTCGGCGCGCGTATAAACCCGGTCGACGAGTGTTTGCGTGTGGCACTGCGTGCAAACCTGCTTCATGTTGATCTGCGCCTGCAGGTAGTTCGGCCGGTGAGTCGTGATCGCATCAGCCAGGTACCAGCCAAGCCGGTCGGAAGGATTATGTGTCACCTTCAATCCGTTGATGCCGCTCATGTGGCAGGTCGCGCAGGTCGGGACAAACATGTCCCGCGTGGTCAGGGTCCGCGGATTGGCATCGAGGTTCAAAAGTGAGCGCTGCGCGGCAAACATGATGCCGTGCTTTGATTCGTTGTAGATCTCGATCTGCGAGTGATCCGGCCCCATGTGGCATTGCCCGCACGTGGACGGCAGTCGCGCCAGGGCGACAGAGCTCGTATGCCGCGAATGGCATTCTGTGCAGGTTCCGATGGTTCCATCTTCATTTGGCTTGCCGATTGCGTGGCATTGCTCGCATCCACCATTCACCGCGACGTGCCCCTCGGGCATCACCAGCGGATTGGGCTGCCTTTTCGTGCCGCCGGGCTGGAACTGCTCGCTGAAGGAAACCTGTTCCGGCTTCAGTCCTTTCTCTCCGTAGACAGCGGCCCAACTCGGCGCTGCATGCCGGCTGCGCAAGAATTCCTGATAAACAGCTTCGTGGCACGACCGGCAGTTGCCGGCTGTCAGGTGCGCGCTCATGACGAACCCGTGATGATCCAGTTTCGTTTGCCCGGCTGTTGGCTGGTGGCAATCCAGGCAGTTCACGCCCTTCTTTGCGTGGGCCGACATTTCGTATTCGTGCACAACCGAATACTGCAGGCGCGCGTGGCATTCCGCGCACTTACCTGACGCCCTGACGAAATCGGCCGTGGGTTGTTCCGTCTCCACTTTAGGCCGGGCGCGATTGATAAGGAAGGCCGACACGATCAGTGCAAAAGCGATGACCACTGCAACAAAGACAGCGCGAAAAGACATGGAATTGACCCCGGCGAACTACTTCGTGGAATGATCGCGCAAATCGCGACGGTTCATGTCCGCTTAGGAATACTGGAACTCTATCAGGCTGAGGCGCGATGCGTATGAATTTCATGCTTCAGAAGTCGCTCAGGCCGTGACGCCCCAGTTTTTAAAGGCGCTGCTTGTCGGCGCACTTCCTGGACGATGCTTCTGCGCGTGGGCAAGGGCCGATCGTGCAGCGGTCAATTCGTCCCCAACAAGCTGAAGCCGAGGCGGACGCACGCGCGACGAGCCGATACCGGCCTCTTCCTGGACCTGCTTGATCAGCTGCACAAACTTCGGAACTGTGTCCATCCGCAACAGCGGCAGGAACCACCGGTACAACTCAAGTGCAGCCTCCATGTGACCATCCGTGGCTCGATTGAAGAGGTCCACGGACTCACGCGGAAGGGCATTGACGAGGCCCGCGATCCATCCGCACGCGCCTGCTTCAATTCCTTCCACGATGGCATCGTCAACACCTACAAGAACGGCCAGGCGGTCCCCGCAGATCGCGCGAATCGCAGTCACGCGGCGCACGTCAGTCGATGACTCCTTGACCGCAACCAAGTTGGGAAAGTCTGCCGCGAGCTCAGCGATCTGTTCCGGAAGAAAATCCGTGCCGTAGGCGACGGGATTGTTATAGAGCATCGCCTCAAGCGGCGTTGCCGTCAGAATCGCAGCGATGTGCGCTTTCGTCTCGCGCCAGTCGCCCTGGTACACGTACGGCGGCAGGATCATCAGCCCCTGTGCACCGGCTTTAGCCGCTGCCTTTGCCAAATCCACGGCCTCCCAGGTCGAAAGCGATGAGATCGCCGCCACGGTGGGAATTGCCGGAGAAACCGCACCGGCGACTGTCTTGATGATCGCGATCTTTTCATCGAACGCCAACGTTGCGGCTTCTCCCAGCGATCCAAGGCAGACAATTCCTGTACACCCGTTGTCCTTGAGCCAGCGCGCGTGGCGATCTATGAAGTCGTGATCCACATGCAGCTGCTCGTCAAAGGCCGTGGTCATTGCCGGCATTACGCCTCTCCAATGCATCGTTGCTCCTTTCGCACCTCGGCTGTCGCCGACGCTCGATACCGCGCGGGAAGATAGGGTTCGGTTGGGATCTCCGGCTGCTTGCCGCATAGCATGGAAACCAGCAATTCAGCCGTGCCGAGCGAGGTCGTGATCCCAAGACCTTCGTGTCCGGTGGCCAGCCATACCGACCCATCGACAACAGAAGGCCCGATCAGCGGCAATTTGTCCGGAGTGGCGGCACGAAAACCGGTCCACACCCGGATCGCTTTCAGCGATGCGAGGCCCGGCATATATTCCGCCGCCCGATTCAGCATGGCGGTTAGGATTGACTGATCGACGCCGGTGCTCGCGTCGCCATATTGCCTTGACGATCCGATCAAGACCTGGCCTGTTTTACGCGGTTGCACGTTGAAGGCGACCGACTCTGCTTTGACAGAGTGGGCGCTCTTCAGGTAACCGAGTTCAACCAGCTGGTGACGCACAAAACCTGGATAGCGGTCCGTGATCACAAGGTGTCCTTTGCGTTTTTTGACTGGTACGCCCGGAGTGAGTTCGGGCGACCAGGCGCCGGTTGCGTTGACCAGCCGCGGTGCGTGCAATTTCGATCCATCATCCAGCAGCATGTCGCCCCCGCCCATCCTGATCACAGACCTGCCGATGAGAAGCACCGCCCCGCGTTCTTGAGCAGTCAATGCCAATTGCCTTGCTACTGCCGGCGGATAAACCACCGCATCTTTCGGAACCAGCAACGCACCCGCCAATCCGGGACGAAGATGCGGCTCCAATTTGGCCAGCTCCGCCGCCGTTACCATGCGGCTCGGAACGTCGCGTTCCGCGTAAAAGCTCTGCTTGCGTTCCGCCTCAGCCAGTTCTTCTTGATCGCCGGCCACCCACAGGGTTCCTGTCGCTTCGTACTCCGCAACTGACGGAAGCGTTGCAGCTCGCGTCTGCCACAGCTTCTGTGAGTAGCGGGTCAATGCGAACTGCGCTTCCGAGTCGTCCATTACGACGATATGCCCCATACCGGCTGCCGTTGCGCCGCTACCCAGTGTGTCCCGCTCGACGAGAGCGACACGCATACCGACTTGTGCGCAAGCCTCGGCGCAGGCCGCACCAACGATGCCGCCGCCGGCGATCACCACGTCGAAGGATTCAGCGCTCACGGTCTGTCACTCGCTGATGCCGAGCCGGAAGGGATCGGCAGAATCAAAGAGCAGCGTCGACTCCGCCGTGACATACGCCGAACCAGTGATGCTGGGGTGAACAATCCCATCGGCAATCCTAACCGCGCCTTCAAAAACTGTTCCTAGGATTCCTTCCTGCCGCCACACGTCACCGGCTTTGAGCTTGCCATCTGCTGCGAGGCAGGCCATCTTCGCGCTCGTGCCCGTCCCGCAGGGCGAGCGATCGTAGGCTTTGCCGGGGCAGACCACGAAATTGCGGCTTTGGTTGGCCGGATCGTGCGGCGGCCCGAACAGCTCAACGTGATCGATCTCGGTGCCGCCTTCGCCCGTGATCCTGGCCGATGCCAGCGCCCCGCGAACCGCCCATGTGAAATCCGTCAACTGATCGACCTGCTTCAATTCCAGCGCGAACGGATGGTGCTCGATCAGAAAAAACCAGTTCCCGCCCCATGCCACGTCGCCCGTCACCAGCCCGAATCCCGGAACATCGACCTCGACCGCTTTTCTGAACCGGTGCGCCGCAACGTTTTGGATTGTGGCGGAGTTCCTCGAATGCAACTGCACTTTCACAATCCCGACCGGTGTCTCGACCGAATGCATGCCGGGAGCGATGCGGCCGAGGTGAGCCAATGTGACGGCAACACCAATCATGCCGTGGCCGCACATGCCGAGGTATCCGGCATTGTTGAAGAAAATGACGGCCGCGGCGCAATTTGGCGAGTCTGGTTCGAGCAGCCACGCGCCAACCATCACATCCGATCCACGCGGTTCGCAGAGGATCGCGCGGCGCATGCGATCGAACTCTCTTTGCAGCCGCTCCAAGCGCGCCCGCAACGGTCCCGCGCCGAGATCGGGACCGCCGGAGAGCACGCAACGCGTGGGCTCGCCGGCTGTGTGCGAATCAACTACGGCGATTCTCATGGATGTGTGGATCACGGTGCTCATGGGTGTTTGGCCAGCTCGAAGAGAAATGAAATCACTCCAGATGTATACATAATTGTATACAATATTCGGCAGGGGTACAGAACCGAATTTCGCCGGAATCTATGAGAGCTTGCCCGAACCAACCGACGATCGAACTCTCCATCAACGGACGTTGCGTGGTCGTTCCCGCGTGCGTGACCGTTGCGGTTGCCCTCCTGATGAGCGGAGATGCATGCCGGGTTTCCGTCTCCGGCGAGAAGCGCGGTCCGCTCTGTGGCATGGGCATCTGCATGGAGTGCTGCGCGACCGTCAACGGCACTCATCATGTGCGCACCTGCCAATTAGAAGCCAGAGCCGGCATGGAGATCGTGATCGAGTGACACACTTCGACGTACTTGTCGTTGGCGCAGGCCCGGCTGGAATGGCAGCCGCAAGTGCCGCTGCTGAATCGGGGTGCAGCGTCGCTCTGCTCGACGACAACGCAACCTCTGGCGGCCAGATCTGGCGCGCCGCCGATTCTGCCAGCGCTTCCCACGCGGTCACCTACTCTGAGTTGTCTCGCCGGCTCATGCATTCAGGTGTTGAGGTTCACAGCCGGTCGTGTGTCGTCGCGCAGCCTGCTCCCGGCACGCTTCGGGTTGAGAGCGATAGGCGTTGCTTCGACATCGAATATAAGCGCCTGATCCTTGCCACCGGGGCGCGAGAGCGCTTTCTGCCGTTTCCGGGGTGGACGCTGCCCGGCGTGATGGGCGCGGGAGGTCTGCAGGCCATGGTCAAGTCCGGGCTGGCGATCGCAGGAAAACGCGTAGTGATCTCCGGAACGGGTCCGCTGCTGCTCGCGGTGGCCTCCGTACTGGTGAAAAGAGGCGCTCGGATTGAAGGAATCTTCGAGCAGGCGCCTATGTCCCGTGCCATTCGTTTCGCGTTTGCGTTGTGTTCACGGCCTGGAAAGCTCTTCGAAGGCCTGAACTACCGGGCAGCCACAATCGGGGTGCCCTACCAGTTCAGTTCCTGGGTCACGCAGACTCACGGAGATGACCATCTGCACGCGGTCACGGTGGCTTCAGGTCGTACAAAACGAGAAATTCCGTGCGACTATCTTGGATGCGGTTATCACCTCGTGCCCAATCTCGAGATACCGCAGTTGCTTGGGTGCCGCATCGAGCGAGGCCATGTCTCGGTCGATGTCACGCAGAGCACCTCAGTGGAAAACGTCTATTGCATTGGAGAATTGGCGGGAATCGGAGGACTCGAAAAGGCTCTCATCGAGGGGCAGATCGCGGGCCTTGCTGCCGCGGGGAAGCCCGCAGTCCACCTCTATGCGCGCCGTGATCGCGCCGTGCGATTCGCCCGCCGTCTTGATGCGTTCTGTGCGCTGCGTTCTGAATTCCGTGACCTCGCCGATGGTCAAACATTCATTTGCCGGTGCGAAGACGTGCCACGGTCCGCTCTGGCCGGAATGGACAGCTGGCGCGAAGCGAAACTCCACACCCGGTGCGGCATGGGCCCCTGCCAGGGACGCATCTGTGGGGCAGCGGCGGAAGTGCTTTTCGGCTGGGAAAACGATTCGGTCCGTCCTCCCATCACACCGGCACGTGTCGGCACGCTCGCTGTATCCACCACAGAAACCGGTGCACCGTGAAATCCGAGCGCAAATTCTAAGGAGTTCTCGATGCGAACTTCGTCAACACGAAAAAAACCGCCAGCACAACGAAAGCCGGCGCGGCCTGAGCACGGATCGAGCGTGAATCTCGCATTCCAGCAGATTCGCGAACTCATCGTGCTCGGTCAGCTCTCGGCAGGGGCCTGGATTCGGGAAAGCGGCTTGAGCGGGCGCTTGAAGATGAGCCGAACGCCGGTTCGCGGAGCGCTCTACCTGCTGCAACGCGAAGGCTACGTAATTCA
Source organism: Occallatibacter sp. (assembly GCA_035308825.1). GTDB lineage: Bacteria > Acidobacteriota > Terriglobia > Terriglobales > Acidobacteriaceae > Telmatobacter. The sequence continues at coordinate 94,404 of DATGFX010000081.1, forward strand.
GGAGAGGACATCATCCAAGTCCCGCATGATGGTTGCTCCACTCACGATCGATGATGCAAGAGAGCTCTATCCGATGATTGGGGCGATTGAAGGCCTGGCAGGCCGCCGGGCAGCCCAGCTGCCCAAACCCGAGCGTAATGCCGCTTGTGCTCGCCTGAGGGCTATCAACCGCCTGCTTGCCGATATCGCACGACGTCGTAACGCCGCCGGGTCAACCATCTTTGATCTGGATCGCGAGTTCCATCGCACCATTGTGTCGGTGGGCGGGGGTCCCCGGCTGCGGCGCCTCCATCAAGCCATCGAGCCTCAGGCCGAGCGCTATTGGCGGCTTTACGCGAACGCGATTATCGACCACCTCGACCAGTCGGTAGAGGAGCATGAAGCCATCATCGCCGGGCTGGCCGACGCCGAAGCCGATCGGCTCGAGAATGCCCTCCGAGCCAATTGGGAAAATGGCTGCAAGCGTCTCGCCCATGTCATGGGGATGTTTGGCGATCAGCGCCATTGGTAGCCGATTTCTTTGTGACAGCTGGACCATTCAAAAGGCGCGGGAGCATAATGTCGTGATCACGGCGCGCTTCCCCGCGGCCGCGAAATCCAGGTTTTCGTCTGACTGCCCCGACCGCTCGCACCGTGCGCGACCGTTCTGCCAGGAGGGATCATGGAGTATTCGCTCAAGCGAATTTCGACTCAAGGCATCGCTGAAGCCATTTCGAAAGTCGAACTCTACCGCATGCTCAATGAGCCCGAGGAAGCGGAGTCGATCTGCCGCGACATTCTGGCGGTCGAACCGCAGCACCAGCTTGCGCTTCGCCTCCTCGGCCTCTCCCTTACTGACCAGTTCACCGGCAGCGGAGCCGATCGCTACCGCGAGGCCGAACAAGTTTTTCAGCGCCTGAACGATCCCTACGAACGCCTCTACTACGCGGGCCTGCTATACGAGCGTCGCGCGAAGGCGCAACTCAAGGCGGGGCACCTGCACCTTTCGCTCGTCGCGCTGTTCGAGCAGGCCCTGAAGAACTTCGCCGATGCAGAAAAGATCCGGCCGGCAGGGAACGATGACGCCATCCTTCGCTGGAATCGCTGCGTCCGCCTGCTTCAGAATCCGGCATACGGATTAGAGGCCCTGGAGCAGGAAGAAGAAGTGTTTGAAGCGCACGACGCGCCGCCGAGATAGCGCTATCGCACCTGCGTCAGAAAATGCCGATCGCTGGCTTGCGTCATGCGCGCGGACGCTTCACAGAATCCGGAACAGCCGCTTCAACGGATCGAAATACCGATCCACGACGCGCTCCTTCAGCGGAATGATCGCGTTCTCGGTGATCGTGATTGATTCGGGGCATACCTGGCGGCAGCACGTCGTGATGTTGCAGTATCCGATGTTGTGCGCGTGCCGCAAATCGCTGACACGGTCCTCAGTATCCAGCGGGTGCATCTCGAGTGCCGCCGCATATACCAGCAGCCGCGGCCCAATGAATTCCTCCTGCTTGTGGTGCTCGCGCAGCACGTGGCAGACGTCCTGGCAAAGGAAGCACTCAATGCATTTGCGAAACTCCTGCACGCGCTCGACGTCGGCTTGCTGGATGCGCCATGTTCCGTCGGGCGCGTCGGCCGGTCGCGGCTTGAATGGCTTGATCGTCTTCTTGGCCCTGAAATTCCAGGAAACATCGGTAACCAAGTCGCGAATCACCGGAAACGTGTGCATCGGCTCGAGGGTGACCGGAACATTGAGGTCGATATCGCTGAGCCTAGTCATGCACATCAATCGAGGCATGCCGTTAATTTCAGCGGAGCACGATCCGCACTTGCCGGCCTTGCAATTCCATCGCACTGCCATGTCTGGCGCCTGCTGCGCCTGGACGCGATGCACCGCATCGAGCACTACCATGCCCTCGTCAACAGGAGTCGTGTAATCCTGAAATCCACCGCCCGCCGAATTACCGCGCCAGATGCGGAATGTAGCTGATGTCGACATCGGTTGAACCTCCAGGGCTCCGCGCCAAGCCCGTGCTACTCATCTGACTAACTCCACTGCCTTTGCCAGGTTCGCTACTTCATCTCTTCGATCACCGCTTTCAACTCAGCGGGAACGGGGATCAGGGCGCGCTTTTCAACCTGCATCTCTCCGTCCAAGGCTTGTTTGATCACAATGTTGTACTTGCCCCACTCGGCATCCTTGTTGGGGAAATCTTCGCGGAACTGAGCGCCTCGGCTCTCTTTGCGCAGCAGCGCTGCCCGCGTGACGGCCTCCGACACGACGATCATGTTGCCCACATCGATCGCAGTATGCCAGCCGTTGTTAAATTCGCAATTGCCGCCGATACCCGTTCGCTCTGCCCGAGCCCGCAATCTCGCGATGGATTCGAGCGCCTTCTCCATTTCGCTTTCTGTGCGGACAATGCCGACCAGATCCTGCATCGTGTCCTGTAGTTCGTGCTGAATCTGGTAGGGATTCTCGCCGGCAGCGCCGCGCTCGAAATGTTGCAGGGCAGTCTTCGCCGTCGACTGCAACGCAGACTCATCCACTGTCGCCGGACCATTTGCTCTTGCAAATTCGGCGGCATAGCGGCCGGCGCGCCGTCCAAATACCAGCAAGTCCGAAAGGGAATTGCCGCCCAGCCGGTTCGCTCCGTGCAATCCTGCCGCAGCTTCACCCGCTGCAAACAAGCCCGGTACCGTTGACATCTGCGAGTCGCCATCCACGCGTACGCCGCCCATCATGTAATGCGTGGTCGGGCCAACTTCCATCGCTTCCTTGGTAATGTCGAGATCGGCGAGCTGCTTAAACTGGTGATACATGCTGGGCAATTTGCGCTTGATGTGCTCGGCGGAATTCGGCAGTCGCTCCTTAATCCACGCGATATCCAGGAACACTCCGCCGTGCGGCGAGCCTCGCCCGGCCTTCACCTCGCGGTTGATGCATCGTGCCACGTGGTCCCGGGTCAGCAGTTCCGGCGGACGGCGTGCGTTCTTGTCGCCCTGCGTATAGCGCCAGCCTTCTTCTTCGCTGTCGGCGGTCTGCTCCTTGTAGTTGTCGGGAATGTCGTCGAACATGAACCGCCGGCCCTCGCTGTTGCGCAGCACGCCACCTTCGCCACGCACGCCTTCCGTCACCAGAATCCCGCTCACGCTGATCGGCCATACCATGCCCGTGGGGTGGAACTGGACAAACTCCATGTCTTCGAGTTCTGCGCCCGCCCGGTACGCCAGCGCGAGTCCGTCGCCCGTGTATTCCCAGCTATTGCTGGTGATTTTGAAAGCGCGCCCGATGCCGCCGGTTGCCAGCACTACGGCCCTCGCCTCCCACAAATGGAATCGGCCTTTTTCGCGGTCGTAGCCGCACGCGCCCGCAATGCGCCCACCATCCATCAGCAGGCTCAGAACGGTGCATTCCATGTGGACATCCATACCTGTATGGATGCCGTGATCCTGTAAGGTTCGGATCATTTCAAGGCCGGTTCGGTCACCCACGTGTGCCAGTCGCGGATAGCGATGACCTCCAAAGTTTCGCTGCAAAATCCTGCCGTCGCTTGTGCGATCGAAGAGCGCGCCCCAGGCCTCGAGTTCGCGTACACACTCTGGCGCCTCCTTTGCGTGCAATTCCGCCATGCGCCAGTTGTTCAGATATTGGCCACCACGCATCGTGTCGGCAAAGTGAACCCGCCAGTTATCGCGGTCGTCGACATTGGCCAGCGCGGCTGCGATGCCGCCCTCGGCCATTACAGTGTGTGCCTTGCCGAGCAGGGACTTGCAAACCACGCCGACTTTTGCGCCATTGGCTCCGGCTTCGATGGCTGCGCGCAACCCCGCGCCGCCTGCTCCGATCACCAGTACGTCGTAGGAGAAGCGGTTGAATTCCGGCATCTACAGAATTCTCCAGTCGTGCCAGATGCCGAGCGAGCAGAGCCGGACGTAGATGTCTGCAAATGCAACCCATACCAGGCTGGTCCAGGCCCATTTTTTGTGGGCGGCATTCAACCGGCTCACGAAGTTATAGATTTTGGCCCGGACGGGGTGCTCTGAGATGCGATCGAACGTGCCACCGATCATGTGCCGGAACGCATGGCACCCGAAGATGTACCCGGCGAGGAGCACGACGTTGATCACGAGCACCAGGCTGCCCACCCCGATTCCAAAACCGTCCGGAAACATAAATCCGCGAATCGCATCCCACACCAGGAATCCCCACACGATGTAGGAGAACCTCAGGAAGTAGCGATGGAAATTCTGCAGGATGAGCGGAAAGGTGCGTTCACCCAGGTAGCTCTTGCGCGGCTCGCCCACTGCGCATGCCGGCGGATCGGCCCAGAAGGACTTGTAATAAGCGCCGCGATAGTAGTAGCAGGTTAGCCGGAACAGGCCAGGTATCCACAGAATCAGCAGCGCCGGCGAGAACGGCAAGAAGTCCGGATACCACTTTGGCTTGGGCCCGAACAGGGCGTACGGCGAACTTCCGAAGAGCTCAGGCGAATAGAACGGAGAGATATAAGGTCCGAAGGTATAGTGAGCGTTCTGGAACGCGGCCCAGTTGGCATAGACCAGGAACGCGCCGAATCCGAGGAAAACCGCTGCAGGAGAAAGCCACCATGGATCGCGGCGTGACGTGCGGCCGAATTTGCCATTTTTCCAGACGATATCCGGAGCAGCGGACATGATCCCTCCGCGCGGAGGGATCAAAAGCAGGCGCCCGCCCCGCGATGGCACCGGATTGTATAGCAGCCGCTGCGCCGCATGCTACCGGCAAATGGAGCGGCTCAAAGAATGCTGCGATCATTCAGGGGTCGGGAAGAGGAGGACAAACGTCGCGCCGCGCCCGGGATTGTTGTTCGAAACCGCGATACCTCCGCCGTGAGCTTCCATGATGCGTTTGCAGATGCTGAGGCCGAGCCCGTAACCGCCCGTCTTCCGCGACCGCGATCGGTCAACCCGATAAAAGGGCTCGAACAGGTTTGGCAAATCAATCGCCGGAATGCCAGGACCGTCGTCCCGCACCTGCACGCGAACCATCCCATCTTCTTCGGCGACGTGAACCTCGACGGGCCGGCTGTCGGGAAGCGAGAATTTGCGAGCGTTCTCCAGCAGGTTTCTCATGACCGTCCTGATCTTTTCGCGATCGATGTCGATGAATAGTTCCAACGAGGGCGCAGACAACCGCACGCCCGGATGTTCATCTCCATGCGCCTCGGCGACCTGGCGCAGCAGGCTCATTAGATCCTGCCGCTCGCGGCGAAGTCCGTGTCCATTGCGAATCCGCTCGAGCTCGAGCAATTCACTGATCATGACCTCCATTTCGTTCAGGTCCTCCACCAGACCGGCTTTATTGTCGTCATCGGGTAGCAATGCGACTGCAACTTTCAGCCGGGTCAGGGGAGAGCGCAATTCGTGACTTACGTCGAGCAGTAGTTGATCGCGGGCCTGGATCATCTGCCTCACACGGCCAACCATCTTGTTGAACGCGTCGGTCAGGGCTCCGAATTCATTGCGGCTCACCACGGGAACTGCGACGTCCAAATCGCCCGTGCTCAGGCGTTGCACGCCGTCATCAAGCAGGCGGACTGGGCGCAGCAGGCGGTGCTGAAAAATAAACGCTGTGCAAACTACCCCGGTCACCAGGAAGAAAAGCAGCCAGAGCATCTTTTCGTGCAGACTGCGCACATGCTCTCCGTAGTTCCACACAAAAAGGTACGACCCTCCATCGGGCGCTGGCTCGAGGAGGTACTCGCGGCCAAGATAAGACTGCGCTCTTCCGGTTTTCACCGCAAGAATGCTCGGAACACGAGGGTTGGTCGACCATGATCCGTGCGGGCCTTCATAGCGAATCTCGACATGAACGCGATGCGCCATGTCGTTCGCGGCCGCATAGTCCGGCGAAGTGGCCGCCAGGCCGCGCGAGAACTGCTCGAATGCCTGCGAAGCTTCGGCCGTAGCTCCAGGAAATACAAAGAAAACAAAGAAAAGGCCGACAATCAACAGCAGCGCGACCGCCATGATAATCATGATGGTCAGGAGCCTTGCGAAAATCGAAATGCGAAGGTGCTTGCTGCCGTCAGGCACGACCGCCCCCAATGAACACGTAGCCCGTGCCGCGGACGGTCCGAATGAAGCTGGGACGCTTCGCTTCGTCGCCTAGCTTCTGACGCAGCCGGCTGATCAGGATGTCGACGGAACGGTCGTAGGCCTCCCAGTCGATTCCGCGGGTTCCATCCAGGATGCGTTCCCGGGTTAGCGCACGTCCTGGATTGCGAACGAGCAATCCAAGCAGTTCGAACTCCGCCGTTGTCAGGCCGAGATCGCGGCCAGCGAGATGCGCACACCGCATCGACCAGTCCACATCCAAATCACCAATGCGCAGTCTTTCGCGATCGTCAGTCCGTGCGCCTCGCCGCAGCACTGCCTGGACACGCGCAACCAGTTCGCGGGGCTCGAATGGTTTGGCCAGGTAATCGTCAGCGCCGAGCTCGAGCCCCACGATGCGGTCCATCACCTCGCCGCGAGCAGTCAGCATGATGATCGGTATGCAGCTGGTTTCGCGCACCTTGCGGCACACGGCGAAACCGTCCATGTCAGGAAGCATGACGTCGAGAATCACAAGATCCGGAGGATCGTTCTTGAGCATGCGCAGCCCGCTCTTGGGATCCGTGGAGGAGTGTACCGTGAAGCCGAAACGATCCATGTACCGCGTCAGAAGCGCATTCAAACGCTCATCATCATCGATAACGAGAACCCTGGTCTTGCGATCGCCGGTGGAGGTCATGGAGTCTGCTCTGCGGATCATTATTCCACCTGCAATGCTTGAATCGGCGGAATCAAAGACGCCCTTCGCGCTGGATACGCGCCAAAGACGATCCCCGATCCAAATACCATTGCAAACGAAGCTGCCAGCATCGAGGGCTCGATCGCAATCTTCCATTGCGCGAAGTACCCGGCCGCGAAAGCGCCTGCGACGCCGATCAACATGCCGGCAAGCCAACCACTCGTCGCCAGCATCATGGCGTCTGCAAGAAACTGAAAAAAGATGTCCTTTGACCTGGCTCCGACCGCCATGCGGAGACCGATCTCACTGGTTCGCTCCTTCACCGACATCAACATCAACGCAAGAATGCCGATTCCTCCGACGATGAGCGAAATACCTGCGAGGCCCACAGCCAGCTCTGTCAATGAGTCTGCAATCTTCCGTTGGGTGGCCAGAGCCTTTGTCTTGTCCTGAATCGCAAAATCATCCGGTTTTCTGTCACCAAGGCGGTGACGAGCGCGCAGAAGTTGTGCAATCCCAGCTTGCACGGTCGACATCTGGCTCGGATCGCGAACGCTGATGAAGATCGGATTGAGCCAGCTGAGATTAAACATGCGGCGCAGTGCGGTGCGGATGGGGATCACAACCTGGTTGTCCTGATCAGACCCATCTGTCTGAATCCCTTTGCTCGTCAGTACTCCAATCACTTCGAAGGGAATACCGCGAAGCCGTAGATCATGGCCGACTGCGTCTCGACCCGGGAAGAGTTCCTGATCGACGCGCGCCCCGAGCACGGCAACCCGCTCCGCTTGCGTGTTGTCATCATTGTCAAGAAAGCGCCCCCGAGCGATTTGGTACCGGCACACCGCCAGATAATCGCTCGTCGTCCCCAGCACCTGGACCGACATCGAACGATTCTCGAATTTGGCGGTGACGGTGTTTTCGAATCCCGGAACAGCCGCTCCAACCAGGTTCATCTCGCGGATGGCAAAATCATCGCCTTCCGTCAGTGTCGTTACGACCCCGCGAATTTGTTTTCTTGCTGCGCTGTTCCTCACCTGCACCGGCCGCACGACCAACAGATTCGTGCCGAGATTCGCGGTCTGTCGCAGAATCTCTCGCTGCGCTCCGGTGCCGAGGGCACTGACAACCACCACCGCGCCCACACTCACGGCAATGCTTGCCAGTGCCAGCACCGCGCGCACCTTGTGGGCAAGCAAAGCCCGCGCGGAAACCCGAAAACTCCGAACCAATTTCATCGCAGTGCATCAATCGGCGACATCCGCGCTGCGCGCTGCGCAGGGAGCAGCCCGGCAGTCAAGCCGACGAGAAGCGACGCGGTGATTCCCACGAACGCCCCACCCCAGGGCGCCACTTCGCCGAGGTGCAGTTTAGTCGCACCCATGCGCGCCAGCGCATACCCGAGCACGATTCCGCCAAGCCCGCCAAGGAGCGTTGTTGCCGCGGTCTCAACAAGGAACTGCAAGCGAATGTCCTCAGTTCTCGCGCCCACTGCGCGACGCAAGCCGATTTCGCTCGCCCGCTCGTTTACCGAGGCAACCATCAGGCTTGCCGACACGATGCCCCCGACAATCAGCGAGATCGCGGCGACCAGAGGCAAATAGAGCAACAAGACCCGCTTGATCGACGCCATCATCTCGCGCACTTCTGACGACGTGAGCAAGGAGAAATCATTCGGTTGATCCGCACTCAACCCGTGCCGCTGGCGCAGGACTTCGCGGATTCCCCTGGCGATCGCTTCCTCATCCGCATCGCTAGCAACCACCAGCTTGGCGCCGGTGATGGTGTCCACGTTTGTGAGCCGACGCATCAGGGTAGAGATCGGCACCGCAATCTCGTTGTCGCGATCCATTCCATGTGGATCGGTTCCCCAAGCCTCAAGGATGCCAATCACGCGAAAGGGAACTGAGCCGATCTCGATATCGGAGCCCACCGGATCCTGGTTTCGAAATAACTGGTTCGCCACCGTCTGACCGATCACCGCGACGCGCGCCGAGGATTGCACCGCCGTGATGTCGAAAAATCCTCCGCGAGCCGCGCTGCGTCCCCACACCGATTCTGCCCGTTCCGACTCGCCGAGGATCTGGGCACTGTCCGAGGCATCGCCATTGCGGACCGTCGTCGTCAGTCCTTGCTGCGGATCCCAATTCTCGATTCCCGGCACCTGCTTGACGACAGCCTCGATGTCGTCGATTTTGAGCCGGGTTCCCGGATTGCGCGGCCCGCCCATCATGTGCGCGCCGCCGTCCTGCACCATGATCGACGCATCCCCGAACACTTGCCGGAACATGACGAGCATCTTGCGCGACATGGTCAGGCTGACCGAAATCACCAAGGTCAATGCGGCCACACCGATGAAGCTGCCCACCATCATGAAACCGGTACGCACCTTGTGGCGACCCATCATGCCGACACTATGCCGGACCAGGCGAATCGTGCTCATAACGCCTCCTCGAGCGCCATCTTCGGAGCGGCCACGCGGTCATCCGCAACAATCCCTCCGCGTTCAATGCGAGCGACGCGTTGGCAATGGTTTGCAATCTCGGCATCATGAGTGACGAGCACTATGGTTCGGCCGGCCCGGTTCAAGCTCTGAAAAATCGCTATCACCTCATTCGCCGATCGCCGGTCGAGATTGCCGGTCGGCTCATCGGCAAGCAAGAGGTCGGGCTCATTCACCAGGGCTCGTGCAATCGCCACCCTCTGTTGCTGCCCGCCTGACAACTCCGATGGCCGATGCGAAAGGCGATCTGAGAGTCCAACCATTTCCAAAGCGCGTCGGCCCATCCCTCGAGTATCGTTCCGGTCGGAGTAGAGCAGCGGCAGTTCGACATTCTCCACGGCGCTGATGCGCGGCAACAGGTGAAAGGTCTGGAACACGAAACCAATCCGCTTATTTCGCCACTGTGCCTGCGCATCCGGACCAAGACCAGCCACATCGTGTCCTCTCAAGCGATAACTGCCGGTGCTGGGGATGTCCAAAAGCCCAAGGATATTCATCAGTGTCGATTTGCCTGATCCCGACGTTCCGACAATAGCCACGAATTCGCCGGCTTCAATCTTCAGCGAGATATCGATCAGGGCATTAACTGCCTCTCCGGTGGGCCGCCTGTACGTTTTGCTGATCCGCTCCAACTCAATCACGAGTCATCCTCCTCACTGGGTATTCACGTCGCCCATCGCCACTTCTTCTCCCTCACGAACGCCGCCGACGATCTCCCAATAGCTGTCGTCACGGATTCCTGTGCTCACCATGCGTTGCTCGGTCTTCGGTCCATTGCGGCAGAGCACGAAGGCTCGGCCGCCTTCGCGGCGCACTGCGCGGATTGGCAGAGTCAGTGCCTGAATGCGCCGGTCAAGGTCCACTGTGACTGTCGTCGTCATCTCCGGGCGAAGCACAAACCCCAGGGTCTGCGCGAAGCGCACTACCACGATGTAATCGACGACGTTGTCGCGAATTTCCGCCTTTGGATGAATTGACGTCACCGTCCCGCGGAATTCGTGATCTCCATAGGTGTCGACCGTGAACCGCGCTTCCTCCCCGATCCGGATTCGCCCGATATCGGTTTCATCCACGTAGGCCCACACCTCAAGCCGCGACAGGTCCAGCAGCGTCACGAATGTGGGTGCGGCGAAACTGGCGGCCACCGTCTCGCCTTCCTGCGTCGAAACCGCCGAGACGACACCGGCAATAGGCGCAAAGATCTGCGTATAGCCCAACTGCGTCGTCGAGTCCGCTAGAGTTGCCCGCGCCTGGTCCCGCTGTTGCCTGGCAACCTCAAACGATTTCTCGGCGAGATCGAGATCGCTGCGCGCAATAATCTGGGCCGCATGGAGTTGCTGCTTGCGATCCAGATCGACCTTTGCATAGTCGAGGTTCGCCTGTGCTACTTCAAGCGCTGCGGCGTCGGCGTCGCGCCTGGCTTTCAGTTCACGGCTGTCCAGCTCCGCCAGCAATTGTCCCTTGTTGACGCGGTCTCCGATCTGCACATGGAGCCGCATCACGACGCCCGACACGCTCGACCCCACGTTCACTTCGGCGCCAATCATCGGCTTGATGACGCCGGTGGCCTTGACCGAGGTTGCGATATCGCGGCGCGCGACCCGCACGACCCGTTCGTCTCGCTGGTTCTGTTGGGAACGAGCGGTACCGAGCCGCATCCATCCCGCGACTCCCAGCGCCACCACTCCCAGCGCGATCCCGCCCCTGACCATTGCGCGCATTTCGCTCCTGCCCAATCGATCTCAGTGTCGGGCAGCGAGGTATCTCAAGATTTTCTGGAATGTAACGGAATGTAACACTCGCGCGGGCTTTCGCCTCACTCGAAAAAGAAACGGTCCATCCGCTGTGCTCACTCAGCCTGAAGAGGAGCGGATGAACCGTTGATTGCAGCTTGGACTTCTTTCTCTCTCCGCCGCGTTCAGGCGAGATCGAAGCGATCGTTGTTCATCACCTTGCTCCACGCAGCCGCGAAGTCCTGCACGAATTTTGGCCCCGCATCGCTGCTTGCGTAGACCTCTGCGATAGCGCGAAGCTGGGAGTTCGAGCCGAAAACAAGATCAACCGCCGTGCCTGTCCACTTGAGTGCGCCCGTTTGCCGGTCGCGGCCCTCCAGTGCGCCTTCAGACTTCTCTGACTTCTGCCACTTCGTACGCATATCCAGCAGGTTTACGAAGAAGTCATTCGTCAGCGTCTCGGGCCTCTTGGTAAAGACTCCATTCTGCGAATGGCCGACGTTTGCGCCAAGCACACGCAAACCGCCAACCAGCACGGTCATCTCCGGAGCGCTCAGGTTCAGCAGGCTCGCCTTATCCAGCAGCATTTCTGAGGCATATCCCTCGAGCCCCTTGCGGGCGTAATTGCGGAACCCATCTGCCATCGGCTCCAGCACCGCGAAGGATGAGGTATCAGTCTGGTCTTGCGAAGCATCGGTACGGCCTGGCGCAAAGGGAATCTTTACCTCGTGACCAGCCTTCTTTGCCGCAGCCTCGATCGCGGCGTCTCCTCCCAGAACAATCACGTCGGCCAGCGACACCCTCTTGCCGCTCGCCTGCGAAGCGTTGAACTTCTTCTGGATGGCCTCGAGCTTCGGCAACACTTTGCTCAGTTCGGCCGGCTCATTGACCTCCCAGTCCTTTTGCGGCTCAAGTCGGATACGCGCGCCATTCGCGCCGCCGCGCTTATCGCTGCCTCGAAACGTCGAGGCCGAGGCCCACGCGGTGGCGACAAGCTGCGGGGTCGACAGCCCGGATGCGAGGATCTCCGCCTTGAGGGCCTCGATGTCCTTGTCGTTGATCAGTTCGTGGTCGACAGCGGGAAGCGGATCCTGCCAGATCAGCACTTCCTTCGGTACCAGCGGTCCCAAGTACCGCGAAATCGGCCCCATGTCGCGGTGCGTCAGCTTGAACCATGCCCGCGCAAACGCATCGGCGAGCTCATCTGGATGCTCCATGAAGTGCCGCGAGATCTTTTCGTACGCCGGATCAACGCGCAGGGCCAGATCCGAAGTCAGCATGAAGGGAGCATGCCGCTTCGACGGATCGTGCGCGTCGGGAACCGTTCCCGCGCCCGCGCCGTTCCTGGGTTTCCATTGATTGCCGCCCGCGGGGCTCTTTGTTAATTCCCACTCGTACCCGAAGAGGGTCTCGAAGTAACTGTTGTCCCACTTCGTTGGAGTGGCCGTCCATGCGCCTTCCAAGCCGCTGGTAATGGTGTCACCACCAATGCCCTTGCCATAGCTGTTCTTCCAGCCGAGGCCCTGGTCCACAATGTCCGCGCCTTCCGGCTCGCGGCCGACGTTGCTCGCAGCAGCAGCTCCATGAGTTTTGCCGAAGGTATGGCCGCCCGCGATCAACGCCACAGTCTCTTCATCGTTCATCGCCATGCGCGCGAAGGTTTCGCGGATGTCATGCGCAGACGCCAGCGGATCCGGGTTGCCATTCGGGCCTTCCGGGTTCACATAGATCAGGCCCATCTGTACCGCAGCCAGCGGATTTGCCAGTTGCCGCTCGCCGCTGTAGCGCTTGTCACCCAGCCAGGTGGTCTCCGGACCCCAATCGATGTCCTCCGGCTCCCAGATATCCACGCGGCCGCCGCCAAACCCGAACGTCTTGAATCCCATGGACTCAAGCGCGACATTACCGGCCAGGATCATCAGATCAGCCCACGAAATCTTTCGTCCATACTTCTGCTTGATTGGCCAGAGCAGCCGGCGGGCTTTGTCCAGACTTGCATTATCGGGCCAGCTATTCAGCGGCGCGAATCGCTGGGCGCCCCGACCGCCGCCTCCACGGCCATCGTGAATTCGGTATGTTCCTGCTGAATGCCAAGCCATGCGAATGAACAGCGGTCCGTAATGGCCGTAGTCAGCCGGCCACCAATCCTGCGAATCGGTCATCAGCTTGTGAAGGTCCCGGACCACCGCGTCCAGATCGAGGCTCTTGAATTCCTTGGCGTAGTTGAACTGTTCGCCCATCGGGTTGGATTGCGTCGAGTTCTGATGCAGGATCCCGACATTCAGCTGTTCGGGCCACCAGTTGCGATTACGGTAGGTTCCTGCCGATGCATGCTTGAGCGTCTCTCCCGCGTACGGGCACTTCAATTCGTCTGACATGATTTCTCCTGGATGAGTCTGCTATGGACGGGTTCAGTATAAGAGCCTGGCAGCGATTGAGACGAATGATCGTATCAATGGCATCAATAGGCGCGAGCAATCGATCCAAGAACCGACATCACCCGCTTGCTTCAGAACGGAATTGACCTGCGTACGGTGCAAGCGTATGCCGGTCGCAAAGAATTGGCATCGACCATGAGGTATCTCCGTCCGGCCAGTGCGAAAGACGCTCAGGAAAAACTGAATCGGGTCAAGTGGTAAATGGGCTGGGCGGCGAAACACCTATCGGGGAAGCTCAAAATACCGTGGGTTTGAACCAGGAGAAACCTCCACCAAGTTTAAGCTTGGAGCGCAAAAGCTCCGGAACGGCGCCACTCGTTGAGTTGTATGCTACCGAGCCGGGCCGTCAGTGGAGGTTCTCTGCCATGACCAGGGAATTCCTGAACGTGCCGAGGACGACTAGCACCGTTCGCCCATCGCGCGACATGCCTAGATTGGCGCCCCAGGGAATCGCCTTCTGTGGGGGGCCATTGAGATTGAGAATCCGTTTGAGCCGGCGCGTGCGGAAAGAGTAGTACATCAGGGCTGGTCCCGGATCTGTATCCGAGTCGACCAGGTAGATGCCGTTTTCGGCAACGGCAAACTCGCCCCAATAGCCGAAGTGGAGCGCGTCCGTCACAAGGTGCGGAGTTCCTCCGCTCACGGGCATGGCCCAGATGCCCCCACCGCTGAGTTTCGAGAAGTAAATAGTCTTTCCGTCGGCCGATTCCAGGCTCATCAATCCGCCATCGTGCGTCAGCTGAGTTTCGCGCCCGGTTGCCAGGTCCTTGTGCCAGATCTGAAAACTGCCGGTGCGATCGGAAGCGAAATAGATCGCCTTTCCATCGTGGGACCAGCTCTCCGGGCCATTGTTGTCGCTTCCGGGAACAACCCTGTGCAGGTTGCGGCCCTCCGCGTCCATCATGATGACCTGCCGGGTCAGTCTCTGGCCCTCGGGCAGAAAGTCGAACACGATCCCTTTGCCGTCGGCGGACCACTGCGGACTGCCGGCGTCGCCGCTTAGGGAGGTCAGTTGCCGCGGATCGCTGCCATCGCCATTACTCTTCCAGATCTGGTCGCGTCCTGACCGCTCCGACTCGAATACGATTTGCCGCCCGTCTGGAGACGGCCGCGGCGCGTAGTCATGAGCAGAGTCGGGCAGAAGTTGTTGTTTGCCGATGATCGCTCCACCCTCGCTCGAGAATTCCGCTCGCCACACGCTGGAACCATTGAAGGCCGACGGCCCCGGATAAACGAGCCGGCGGCCGTCGGGAGAAAGCGCGCCCACTTCGGGATAAGTGGTCTCAGGTTCAATCATCCCGCCACCCTCGGGGATCCGCCACACTCGATCCGTTCCCCCACGGGTGGAATTGAAACAGATGTACTTCCCATCGGCCGTCCACATCAAGCCACCGACTGCGCGATTGTCGGCGGTGAGCCGGGTTGGCATTCCCCCTTCGAGCGGAACAGAGTAAAGATCGGCCGTGCCATTGCTTAGGACCCTGACAAACGCCACAGTGTGCTTGTCCGGCGAAAGGACCCCTCCTGCATCCCCCAGATCCTCGTCCTTCCCGATGCCCACAAGACATCGTTTCGTTCCGGTATCCATTGAAAACACCACGATACTTCTCTGGCCATCGGCGACGCACGCGTCTGCGAGAACCATGAGCTTCCCACCTGCACTCCAGCTGACCGGGGGAACGAACCCGTAGTGGCAATAAATATCGGTGATCCGGTGTTCCGAACCGCCGAGCGCAGGAACCGTGTAGATTGCTCCCCCGTGATCGTCGCAGCGGCCAAAAGCGATCTCCCGCCCGTCGGGCGACCAGGCCGGAGGATTCATATACTCAGCGCGCGTATGAGTGAGCCGAAGAGGCGGCGAGTTTCCGCCGACAAGCTGCACATACAAGTCCCCCCGGCTGGGATGATCTCCGGGATCCCAAACAAAGGCGATCTCCTTTCCGTCTGGCGAGAATGCAGGCCAGTCGACCTCGCCAGGCAAGTTGGTGAGTTGGACAACTCGCACGGGCGGCTTTAGAGATGCGGCATGGTGGCGCTTCACCGAGCGATAGGCAATCCATGCTCCAGATACGATCACACCGGCGACGATAATCGTGGCAAGAAACCATTTCGATCTTTGTCTTTCCGGAATGTTCTGCCGCTGATCGGGGAGGGCGACGATTGGGGAAAGGCGAAGCTGATCGACTGCGTCGACCTCCGTCACTCTCACCGGACACACAAATCGATAGCCGATCGTCGGTACCGTCTCGATGAATCTCGGCTGGCGGCGGTCGTCACCCAGTCGCTTTCTCAATAGCGCAACAGCCCGAGTCAGTGTTGTCTCGTCGACAAACGTCCCCTTCCAGACTTCTTCGAGGAGAACGCTCTTCGAAACCAGCCGACCCTTCGCCCTCACTAGCAGCACGAGGACACGAAGCGATTTGGGTTCGAGTTGAACCCTCCGTCCAGCTTGCTGCAGGCAAAAGTTCTCCTCGTCAAGCATAAAGTCTTCAAATTGATACGACAACGTCATGACCTCGCGCGGGAACGCCCATCAGCAAAACCTAGGAATTTCCTCTGGGGAAAAGCACGACTATTTTACCCTCGTTCGTCAAGCTGCGGGCGAGGTGCGAAATGAACCTTTATACCCGCTGCTTGCTCCTTGTCTGCTGCTTCTCCGGCGCCACCGCTGTCGTTGCGCAACTGAAGTTGCCCTCCCCGGTCCACCTGCTTCATTCCCGGACACGCCTCCTCATCGTCGCGGGCCGCGTTAATGGCAGAGGACCCTATAAATTTATCCTGGACACCGGATCAAACACCACCCTCATCGAATCCTCTCTATTTCGTGAACTGGGTTTGAAGGAGAGCGGTCACCCATCTGCCAAAGTGATCGAGTGGATGGCGCTAGGCAAGCTTGCAGTCGCGAACGAGATTTCGATCGAGGGAGGACCCTCGAGGAGCAATATTCAAGTTCTCGAAGTGAATGGGATCAAACGGCCGGATATCGATCCTTCAATTCGGGGTGTTCTGGGCGAGAATTTTCTGAGCGGTCTTGACTTACTGATCGACAATCGACACCACGAAATCACTTTCGATGACCGGAACATCCTCGCTTCCTCTCTCGATGGAGAGCATCTCGCGTTGGGCCTCACTGTAAATGTCCGCGGAATGCAGCTGAAGAATCGTCCTACGGTTTCTGTTCTAATTCCGGCCCTAGATCCTAAACGTCTTCTTCACTTCCTTGTGGATACCGGAAGCGAGGGGACTTACATTGTCGCTCGCCAACCAGGTTCCATCGGTGCCTCAAATCAAAGCATGGCGTTGCTGGGTGACAGCGCGACCTGCATGTATTGGAAGGATCGCCTGCAACTGGGCCGTACCATCACATCAAGGATTAAGATCACCTCGTGCCTGAAATCGCCGAGTGTTGCCTCGGACAGTGATGGAATTCTTCCTACGTTTATCTTTGACCGCGTCTTCATCGCTCACGCGGACGGCTACCTAATTCTTAGCCCAATCGATGTGTCCAACGTCTCCCCGGCGGTCCGCGGCGAAGAGCACTGTAGGGGAAATGTCGCCAGCATACGCTCGCGATTTGTTGAGCATTCGATTGTGATTGTTCCCGTGATGGTGAACGATTCCGGGCCTTACGATTGGCGTGTTCTGGTGCAGAACGCCAACATTCAGCTGCTCGGGCCACCAATTGCGACTTCTCCTGGATGAATCTGCTATGACCAGTTCTTCCAGTATTAAGAGTCTCGGAACGATTGAGATGATGATCATTTCAATCGCATCAATAGATGTGAGCAATCGATCCCATGGAGTTTACGAGGCGAGAACAGAGGGCGTGAGATTGAGCAACGGGTTGCATGATGCAACCCAGATTGTAGAAGGGAGACGATGGAATTTCCGGTTCAAATCGGAAATTCACGTCACATGAGTGGCGGAGAGAGTGGGATTCGAACCCACGTTAGAGTTTCCCCTAAACACGCTTTCCAAGCGTGCGCCTTCAACCACTCGGCCATCTCTCCACTGAAGGCTGCGGTCTTCTTGAATTTAACACATCGCGACTCGTTCGCCGGCTCCGTTTCGACCGTTCCCAGCATACGCAAACCCCGCTCCAAGTGTGATTGAAATCGTTTACTTCCACTCGCGCCTGGTTTATAGTTCGCTTGCTCAACGAACATTGCTTCGTTCTGTCGCGTAGCGCATTTCTGATCGCGAGGATCCTATGCCTGACATCTCCCGTCGTGACCTGCTCGCCACCGGATTCGCTCTTTCGGCCTCCTCCATCGTGACTCGCTCTGCCTTGGCGCGAACGGTCGAGATCCTCTCCGGCCATCCCGATTCACCGTCTGCCGAGGCGCTCTCCGCGGTCGCGCCGCGCGAGCACCTGCTCTTTGATTTCGGGTGGAGATTCACCTTCGGCAACGGGAGCGATCCATCGAAGGATCTCGGCTTCGGCTTCGACCAGGGCGACTTCGCAAAAACCGGCGAATTCGAATTTGCAAAGGCCAAATTCGATGACTCAAAGTGGCGCCCTGTGAACCTGCCACACGACTGGGCGGTCGAACTGCCGTTTGTCAACGACAAGGAGCAGGAATCCCACGGGTTCAAGCCATTGGGACGCCGCTATCCCGAAACCAGTGTCGGATGGTATCGCCGCATGTTCGACATTCCCGCAACCGACCAGGGCCGGCGAATCTCTGTTGAGTTCGATGGAGCTTTTCGCGACGTCATCCTCTTCGTGAATGGTTGCTTTGTCGGCCGCAACAACAACGGCTATGCGCCGTTCCAGTTCGACATCAGCGACTTCCTCGCCATCGGCGCACGAAACTACTTGGTCGCCCGCGTCGATGCCAGCTTTGGCGATGGCTGGTTCTACGAGGGCGCCGGCATCTATCGTCACGTCTGGCTCACCAAGACCGATCCCTTGCACCTCGGCAAATGGGAGAGCTATGTTCGCTCCTCCGTTGAGGGGAACTCCGCCGCACTCTCGCTTGTTACGCAGGTCGTGAACGAAGGGAAGGAGGCAGAGAACGCCAAAGTTACATGGCAGATTCAGGACGCCTCCGGCAAGACTGTCGTGACAGCCGAAGCGCCGCCTCAATCTGTGCCAATTGATGTGCCCGTCTCCTTCACGACATCGGCGAATCTGACCGACCCAAAGCTTTGGTCTGTCGACGAGCCCAATCTCTACTCTGCCATCGTCACGATTGAAACCGATGGCAAGGCCCGCGACGCCGAGCGAATCAGCTTTGGCGTGCGCACCGCAATTTTTGATCCCGATAAGGGATTCTCGCTCAACGGCAAGTCGATCAAGATTCAGGGCACCTGCAATCACCAGGATCATGCGGGCGTAGGCGCTGCGCTGCCCGATCGCATGCAGTGGTACCGCGCCGGCGTGCTGCTTTCGATGGGCTGCAATGCCGTACGCACCTCGCACAACATGCCGACTCCCGAGTGGGTTGAGGCCTGTGATCGCATGGGTCTGATTATGATGTGCGAGACGCGCCAGATGAGTTCGAACCCCGAAGGCCTGGCGCAGCTTGAAACCATGATCAAGCGATATCGGAATTCGCCCTGCATCATCATCTGGTCGGTCGGCAATGAGGAGTTCGTGCTCCAGGATGAAGAGGCCGAAGAAGGCGCAAAGATCGCCGCCACTATGGTTCGCCGTTGCCACGAGCTTGACCCCACGCGCGTCGTCTCCGCAGCAGTCAATGGAGACAACTCCAAGGGCGTCTCCGATCCTCTCGATATCATCGGGTTTAACTACCAGCTCTCCAAGCCCGACGGCTTTCACAAGACGCACCCGAAGCGCGCCCTCTTCGGATCAGAAACGTCGAGTGCGATTGGCACACGCGGCGTGTATAGCACCGATCCTTTGCGCAACACGGTGAACTCGTACACCGGCGTCGTGCCGTGGGGCGAAACCGCCGAAGAGTGGTGGAGCTTCTATGGTTCGCGGGAGTGGGAGGCCGGCGGCTTTGCGTGGACCGGCTTCGATTACCGCGGCGAGCCTACCCCGTACGGTTGGCCCTCCATCAATTCGCAGTTCGGCATCGTCGACATGTGCGGATTTCCCAAAAATAATTTCTTCTACTACAAGGCGTGGTGGGGCAGGGAACCGTCCCTGCACGTATTTCCGCACTGGAATTTCGAGGGCAGGGAAGGCGACGAAATCTCTGTCTGGGTCTACTCGAATCTCGATTCAGTCGAGCTCTTCGTCAACGGCCAGAGCGCCGGCAGCAAGCAGGTCCCTCATCTTGGCCATGTCGAGTGGAAAGTAAAATACGAGCCCGGCTCGATCGAAGCGCGCGGATCGAAAGACGGCAAAGTGGTTCTGACCGAAAAGCGCGAAACCACGGGCCCCGCTGTCGCGATTAAGGTCACGGCCGACCGGACCGAGATCAACGCAGACGGCGAAGACATCGCGGTTCTCAAGATCGAAGCGCTCGACAAAGAGGGCCGCCTCGTTCCTACTGCCGACAATAACCTCGCCTTCAACATTTCCGGCGAGGGAAAATTCATCGGCGCAGGCAACGGCGATCCCAATTGCCAGCAGAACGACAAGGAACCGAAGCGCGCTCTCTTCAATGGCCTCGCGCAGGTGATCGTGCAATCCATGCGCCGACCGGGGGCAATTCACATCGAGGTGGTGAAGGAAGGATGGGATGGTCCGGAACTGACCCCTGCCAAGATTTCCATCACCACCAAGCCGGTGACGCTGCGTCCCTCTGTTCCAGAAATCCGCATGCGCGGCTGACGCGCGTTCGCGTACACTCTGGGTGCCCCATGGCTCCTGGTTTGGAGACCAGGGATGATTCTCAGGTTTTTCGCGCCTTCGCCGCGAACAGCAATTCATCCACTTCGTCGTATCCGCACGGAACCTCGATGCCGGCCGTCGTAGCTCCAGCTTTCAAAAGCGCATCGACGGATTCCGGCGTTCTTCTGCCCTTCCAGTACGAATCGACGCAGGCTTTCACGGCAAGCGCAAGCGGCGTTCGTGCCCGGCTATCTACGGCATTCACTGTCGCTCCGCGCGCGATGAGCAATTTCACCACCTCCGTCCAGCCACGCCATGCCGCGTTGTGCGGTGCGGAAGTTGCGGGCGTCACATCCCAATAGCCATCTCCTCTTCCGTGGAGAGCGTTTACGTCTACGCCTAGCTCGAGCAGTCTTTGCACACCTTCCGCGTTATTCGTGCCGGCGAACTCAACGAGCAACGTCCCACCGCGGGCCAGGAGGGCGCCAACGAGGTCCGGACTCTCTGCACTCAAGGCGCGAATCTCTGCATCGTCTCCGACTGCGCAGGCCGCGATCAATCGATCCTCACCCTCGAGTTGCGAGTCGATTCCGCGCTCGGCGAGCACTCGCAGCACGTCCCCGCGCCCTCTGCGTGCTGCCAATTGCGCGGCGGATACGCCGTGACCGTTCTTCAGCGTAAAATTCCCGCCATGTTGGAGCATGAGCTCAAGGTTCCGTAGCTGGTTGTCTCGGATTACCGCGTGGTGCAATGGCGAATTCCTCCATCGCGTCATCGCGTTCGGATCGGCTCCGTGTTCGA
This sequence comes from Occallatibacter sp., assembly GCA_035308825.1. Taxonomy (GTDB): domain Bacteria; phylum Acidobacteriota; class Terriglobia; order Terriglobales; family Acidobacteriaceae; genus Telmatobacter. Next base: position 115,381 of record DATGFX010000081.1, read on the forward strand.
GCAGCCAACGGATACCCTCCGTATCGTGCCAATCCGCTTTCCGCAGCAGAAGGGTGGTCTGTCCCTCTGCGCTCAGCTTTCCGCTTTCCACGAGTACCTTCATCGCGCCGAGATCATATTCTTCTGCCGCGTGGTACGCCGTCTCTTCATCATTCGGATCGGCGCCATACTCGAGCAGAAGCCGCGTAAGCTCTGCGTGATGCGCAATGCCGGCGGCACCATAGATCGCGGATTCGATGATCTGCCTCGGCTTGGTGTCCAGGTCGATTGTCTCCCACCACCCCGTATTGGCGTCGGAACCCGCGTCCAGCAGCGCACGCGCCGTTCGCACAAACGCCGCACCGCGTGTCTTGTCGAGACGCAGATATCGTGAGAAGCAAAGATGAGTGAGCGCATCCCAGTTTTCCGGCCCGCCTTTCACCGTTGCGCTTGCCGGATCCCGCGCCAGGAAGGCGCGCACGCCGTCTTCATCCGCGCGAATCGCTGCCGTGTGAATGTTTGTTCGCGCCACCTGCGGGTAGCGCGTGAGAATCATCTCTGCTTCTTCCAAGGTTCCGGACGAGTGCGAGTCATTGCGCGGCACGCATGCCGCTCGAATGAACGCCGCAACCGGGTCATCGATTCCGGTGACGTGCCGCTCCAGATTCAACGTCGTGATCTGCGCTGCAAACTTAGGCCAGCTGTCGAAGCCGTGTTCGCGTGCAATGACAAGCTGTGCGTCGGCGATTTTCACGCGCCATTCTGGCTTGTCGTCGGCCTCTGCGAAACGCGGATGGTGACGTTTCACTCTCGCCAGCGCGGCAGGATCTGCGGCGCCGCATGCACGCGCCAGATCCTTGGCCTGTTTCTTGTATTGTTCGAGGTTGGGGCGGAGAGGGATTTCCCGTTCAGGCATACGAAGCTCCTTTCGCTGCTCGCCTGCGGTCCGCATTCTTCAGGCTGAAAGAAGTTTCGTCAAATTGAGAACTTCAGAAGGTGGGCACGGCCCTTTCCGCGGACTGGTTGCGCCCTTCGCGCTTGCTACCAAACTAAGCGAGGACTTTCAGAAAAGTCAATCCGGCTCTGCGATTAGATTGGAACCGCGTATGCTGGCCGCATGCCCGACTACGTCGACGAAATCGGGGGTATCCGCGTCTTCACGTGCGCTTCTGATGGCGCGGCACTCAAATCGGAGCGCGATGCAGTCGATTTGATCAGCGCCACAGCGAGCGCAAACGCCGAATGGACCCTGCTCTCTATCGCGCGACCCTGAGTTCTTTGTGCTTCGTACACGCCTTGCTGGCGAATTCCTACAGAAATTTGTGACCTACGGCAAGCGCATTGCCATCGTAGGCGAGATCCCCGCTGAGTTCATGCAGAGCCGGGCTCTCCGGGACTTCATTTCCGAATGCAATCGGGGCCGGCAGATATGGTTCGTTGAAAGCAGGGAAGAGTTCAGCCGGCGCATCGGCAATCCATAATCAGCGCGTTCGCAAACACAACGGCCGGTCGATCGCAACGGCCCGCGCATTCTCACCGCGCGAAGCTTCCCGAGATTACCAGGCTGCGCTCCTCCGCATCCGTCTCCTCCAGCGAAGCCTTGACCAGCTCTCTGAACGCTGCCATCGCGGGGGAAACCCACTTGTCCTTGTGCCACAGGATGTGCGTCTGGATATCGAACGGCGGTCCTGCCCAGTGCAGCGCCTTGAAATGATGCTGGCGCACCTCTCGCGCAACGGCGATCGCCGGCAACAGCGCGATCCCCATGCCCGCAGCCACACACTGCTTGATCGCTTCCACGCTCGCGAACTCGGTGACGTTTCCAGGCCGGATGTTCTGCATGGCGAGCAGCCGGTCGAGCTTCGCGCGATATCCGCATCCCGACTCGGTGAGCAAGAGTGTTTGTCCTGCCAAATCGGCAGGTTTTACTGTGCGTTGCTGTGCCAGGGCCTGGGTGCCATGCGCCAGCAGAAAGATTCTCTCGAGCCGCAGCGGCTCTGACTGGAAAGCCGGATTCGCGACCGCATCGCGCATGTCGATGACCATGTCGACTTTGCCGGTCTCGAGTTCCACCAGGAGCGTGTTGTCGAGGTGCGGCTTGAAGATCAGCTCGACGTGCGGAAACTTGCGGCGAAATTTCCTGAGCAGCAGCGGCAATCGATAGGTGACGATGCTTTCGGGCGCGCTGATTTTCAACGGCCCACTCGGTTCCGATCCTGCCTTGATCGCGCGTTGCCCTTGTTCCATCGCTGCCAGCGCCTGCTCCGCGAAAGGCAGAAAACGATGCCCGGCATCGGTAAGCACCACGCGACGGCCCAGCCGGTCAAACAGCGGTACTCCCAGTTCGTCCTCGAGGGCCTTGATCTGCGCCGTCACGTTCGATTGCACCGTGTGCACTTTTTCGGCGGTGCGGGTAAAGTTCAGCTCTTCGGCCAGAGCCCTGAAAATCAGTAGTTGCCGCACTTCCATCACTATCTCCAATGCAGATGGAACGTATCATATCAATCTATTGGACAGATGTCACGGGTGATCCCACACTCGCAGAATGAGAGTCGAGCTTCCCCGCCGGCCTCTCAGGCCGGTTACATTCCTTGCTGGTCTTGCGCTGCTCGTTGTGCTTCCGCACGGCGCCCTGGCGTCGGATGAAACCGCGGTCACCAACCTGGTCCATACATCCATCGTCGTGTTCGCCGATCAAAAGCTACCCGGCGCCCAGTGGCAATTGCTCTTTGCCGCGCTCCGCAAGAACCTATCGGCGGTCGCAACCGAGGAGAAGCATATTGATTCCGTGCCTGAGTTTCTGCGCGGAGACGAGCTTGCTCCGGACCGCGCCGTCAATTCTTCCATCCTCGTTTCCTTGCACGGCGACTGCATCCTTATTCCGCAACAGCCGCGCTATATCTGGGGCAAAGCTCTCGGCTGGGTCCCCGAGGTGCGCGGCCAGATCGAGCCTTTTGTACATATCGAGTGCACCCATATCGGCGAACTGCTCGGGCCGGCTGCCATGACGATGAGTTCCGATGAGCGCGCCGCCGCGATGTCAGAAGCCATCGCGCGTGTCATCCTGCACGAATGGGTTCACATCGCCACGCAGAACTCCGCGCATGGTGCCAGCGGCATCACGAAAAGAGCATTCGACGTGCAGGACCTGATACCGCTGAGCGGACGCCCGGAAATTCCGCGGCAAACGGCGAAAAGAAAATCAAGTGGGAAGCAGCCCAAGACGGCCGTTGGCCAGTGATCCATCCTCCAGTTAGATTGGTAGCATGGGCCGCGCGCCAGCCAAATGGAAACCCGAACTGCGGGCGATGATCGCGCTCGCAGTTCCTGTTGTGCTCAGCGAACTCGGGTGGATGGCGCAGGGTGTCGTCGACAACATCATGGTTGGCCGCCTGGGGCCGGCGGCGATCGGCGCCGTGTCATTGGGCAACGCACTCTACTACACGCCATCGCTCTTCGGCATCGGCCTGTTGCTCGGCCTCGATACGCTGGTCTCGCAGGCCTACGGCCGCCGCGATCACGACGAGTGCCACCGCTGGCTGGCGCAGGGAGTCTACATCGCCTGCTTCGTCACGCCTTTGCTGATGTTGTTGATCCAGTTGCTCAGCTATGGCCTGCCGCGCTTTGGCGTGAATGCGGCCGTTGCCGATCCAGCGAGTTCGTATTTGCGCATTCTGAACTGGAGCACGTTGCCGCTGCTTCTTTACGGAGGCACGCGGCGCTACCTCCAGGGTGTCGGCCAGGTCCGCGTCATCACCCTCACCTATGTTCTCGCGAACCTTCTCAACTGGGGAGGCGACTGGGTTCTCATTTACGGACACTGGGGATTTCCCGCGCTAGGCGTCGACGGCTCCGCGCTCTCCACATGCATCGCACGCGTTGGCATGGCGATCGCAATGCTCGCATGCGCCTGGCGATACGAGCGCCGACGCGGCCATCCGCTCTTCCGCCATTGGGCCGGCCCACATCTCGACCAGATGCGCCGCCTGCTGCGTCTGGGCGCTCCGGCCGCCGGCCAGATCCTGCTCGAGGTCGGCGCCTGGAATCTCTCCACGTTTTCTGCCAGCTACCTGACCCCGGTCGCATTGGCGACACACGCCATCGCGCTCAATTACGCGAGCATCAGCTACATGGTGCCGCTGGGAGTTTCTGCCGCTGCCGCCGTCAGTGTCGGCCATGCCATTGGCGCCGGCGATCCAGCACGCGCCCGTCGGGCCGGCTGGCTCGCGCTCGGCCTTGGTACCACCTTCATGATCTGCGCGGGTGTCGCTTTTCTCGTTGCGCCCCGCCCGCTGATCTCGCTTTACACGACCGATCCGCGCGTTCTTGCCGTTGGTCCAACGCTACTCTGGATTGCCGCCGCTTTCCAGATCTTCGACGGCATTCAGACCGTCTGCACCGGGGCGCTGCGCGGGCTTGGCGAGACCCGCGTTCCCATGCTCGCCAATTTGGTTGGTTACTGGATCCTCGGCCTGCCTCTCGGCCTGACGCTGTGCTTCATTCTCCGCTGGGGCATCTACGGCATGTGGATCGGCCTCACCCTGGCGCTCATCGTCATCTCGCTCACACTGCTCGCACGCTGGCGCCGAGACTCCCTCAAGCCCGTGCTGGTCGCCTGAGCGAACTGTGAGTGGTGAGCCAGGTTTGGAATATGCGGTACTATCTTCGCCATGCGGCTTCTCATGCTTTTGATGATTGTGTGCGCGAGCCTGCTCTGGAGCCGGATCGCGGCCTCGCAATCAGAGACAGTTTCGGTACCCAATGGAATGGCCGGAGCTCATCAGAATACTGCCGCCCCCCTCGAATTTGAAGTCGCCACGATCAGGCCGCACCCTGCTGGAGACTACATCAGCTCGCTGGGAGGGCCGCCTGGCAGATTTGACGCGAAAAATGTGACGGTCAGGATGCTGGTCGAAGAGGCCTATGACGTTCCTGCAGATCAGGTCTCCGGTGGACCAGACTGGACTAACTCGCAGCGTTTCGATATCCAAGCCAAGATTCCTGATGCTGAGTGGCAGAAGATCGGCAAGCTCGACTACAACACCCGGCAACAGTACATCGACCTGATGCTCCAGTCACTCCTGAAAAGTCGGTTTCAACTCGCAATCGACAAAGAGCCGAGGGAATTGAGAGTCTATGCTCTCGTCGTGGCAAAAGGGGGTCCAAAGCTTCGTTCCGCCGGTTCGCCGAAACCGGATTCACGAGACGAGGAAGGAAAGTCGTATGCAATGGGAATGGATCAATCTGACATTCCGGTCGCTCAGTTGGCACGCTTCGTTCAGGGATACCTGAGGCTTACGGTCCTCGATCAGACGGGGCTGCCCGGGCGATATGACATCAGCCTTAGGGTGCCGATAGAAAACTCTCCCATTGACGTCGAATCAGCCCTCTTCAGAGCGCTGGAGGACCAGCTTGGCTTAAAGTTGGAATCGCGCAAAGCCAAAGTTGACACTCTCGTGATCCAACATCTTGAGCAGCCCTCAGAGAACTAATCGATCATGAAGCTGTCGCCCCGCAGGCTGCCAGAGCTAACCAACCCGAGACAGAAAAGTCGTACTATGTCCGATATGCGCCTCGCCGTATGTTCGGCTGTTGTGTGTACAGCAATGTTCTGGACCGAGGTTGCCGTCGCGCAGCCACCAACCGACGCCACTGCGCTGGAAGTTTCAACGGTCCGCTTCACAGCACGCGATCAGTTAGGGTATTCCGTTTGGAGCCAACCCGGAATTGGGGTCTTTTCGGCTCATTGCGTCACGCTGCCTTTCTTGATTCATATGGCTTACGGCGTTGATGAAAGCCAAATAGGCGGCAAAGAGAAATGGATGGATTCGGAGTTCTTCGATGTCGTTGCTAAGCCGACAGGGAACATTCCGCTCACCAGAGAACAACTAAAGCCTGTATTGCAACAACTGCTGAAAGAACGATTCCACCTTGCGACCCATCCTGAGGTCGAGCCCATGAAGGGTTATGTGCTTGTTTGTGCAAGGACCGGTTCGAAACTGCAACCCGGCAAAACAGACAAGCCGCCGGGATTTCGCGTTTATGTCGGATCGGGCAGATTGGAGGGTTTCAATTGGTCGACGCAATACCTTGCGTCGATGCTCCAGAATCCAGCGGGCAGGCCGGTCGTCGACCGCACGGGTTTGTCAGGCGTTTACGATATCAAGTTGTATTTCGCGCCAGATCTGGAGCAGGAATCATCCCTTCCGTCCTTGTTCACTGCTCTACACGAAACCCTGGGCCTCGAACTGAAATCTCGCAAGGTCCCGGTTTCAATGCAGGTGATCGATCATGCCGACAGAACTCCCACCGCGAACTGAGCATCTTCTCGCCTGAATTCATTGAACTTATGAATCACTGGCCTCGGTTCGCCAATAATCTTCTAAGGCCCGCGTCTGTCGCCGTCTGTTGCATCCCTATCTGTATTGCAACATTCGGTACTTAAGGTAGTTGCGGCCAATGCGCGCTGTGGGACGCGCATCTGCGAAGTGACTATAATCACACATGTGAGTGAGCGCGTACGCTCCTCCATAATCTACTGAAGGGGATCCCGCCAAATGGCGACTGGAGACCTGGCCCTGGGTCAAGAACAGGGCTCAATGAGCGCCTCTGCGCGCGTCGTAAACGACTTCAGCATAATCGTAGCAACGGTGAACGGGTCCGGCTCGCAATCCGCCAATAGCGTTCTGCTGAAAAGCATCTTCGGAATGGGCGTACCCGTCAGCGGTAAGAACCTCTTCCCGTCGAACATCGCCGGACTTCCCACCTGGTACACCATTCGCGCCAGCAAAGACGGCTACGTGGCCCGCAAGCGCGAAGTCGATGTTCTTGTGGCATTGAACCCGGAAACAGCTAAGGACGACATCCTCAACATGCAGGCCGGCGGTGCCGCCATCTACGAGGAGAACTTCAACCTCAAGCAATATCGCAGCGATGTCGTCTGCTACCCGGTCCCCTTCGACAAGATCACCGCGTCCGTGTGCCCCGAGGCCAAGCTCCGCAAGCTGGTCAAGAACATGGTCTACGTGGGTGTTGTGGCCCAGCTATTCTCCATCGATCTTGATGTCGTAGAGGCGGGCGTGCGCAAGCAGTTTGCCAAAAAGCAGAAAGTCTTCGACCTGAACTTTGGCGCGGTGAAGGCCGGCTACGACTATGCACAGCAGAAGCTGACCAAGCAGGACCCCTACTTCATCGAGAGGATGAACCAGACCGCGGGCAAGATCATCATAGACGGCAACGCCGCCTGCGGCATGGGCGCTGTCTTTGCCGGTGTCACCGTGGTCTCCTGGTATCCCATCACGCCGTCGACTTCTCTGATTGAAGCCACCACAGACCTTCTCAAGAAATTCCGCGTCACGCCCGAAGGCAAGGCGACCTTCGCCGTTGTCCAGGCTGAAGACGAGCTAGCCGCCATCGGCATGGTGCTCGGCGCAGGGTGGGCGGGCGCGCGCTCGATGACTTCCACCTCAGGTCCCGGCATCTCGCTGATGTCAGAATTTGCAGGCCTGGGCTACTATGCCGAAATTCCCGGCGTGATCTTCGACGTGCAGCGGACCGGCCCTTCCACGGGCATGCCAACGCGCACCTCGCAGGCTGACCTGCTGTCGACTGCGTTTCTTTCGCACGGAGACACCAAGCACATTATCCTGTTGCCCGCTTCGGTCAAGGAATGCTTCGAATTCAGCTTCGAGGCATTTAATCTCGCTGAGCGGTTGCAGACACCGATTTTCGTGCTCAGCGATCTCGACCTCGGCATGAACAACTGGATGTCCGAGCCGTTTGCCTATCCCGAGAAGCCGCTCGATCGCGGCAAGGTGCTAACGGCCGAAGACCTCAACCGCCTCGGTAGCTTCGCCCGTTACCGCGACGTGGATGGCGATGCCGTCGGCTGGCGCACGCTGCCAGGCACAAAGCATCCGAAAGCCGCTTACTTCACGCGCGGCTCAGGGCACAACGATGCGGCAGGTTACACAGAAAAGCCCGACGAATATCAGAACGTGGTCGATCGCCTGACGCGCAAGTTTGAAAATGCGCGCAAGCTCGTTCCGGCTCCGGTCGTCGTGCGGGAAGGGAAGTCCAAGGTTGGCTTCATCGCCTTCGGCACCACGGATTTTGCCCTGCGCGAGAGCCTGGACCAGATCAGCAAGGAGTATGGCAAGGACATCGACTATCTTCGCATTCGCGCCTATCCTTTCGCCCACGAGATCCACGACTTCGTCGCTTCGCACGAACGCGTCTACGTGGTGGAACAGGATCGCGACGCGCAGCTGGCCAGCCTGCTCAAGCTTGATCTGCCCGCAGACCAGGTCGTCAAGTTGCGCAGCATCCTTCACTACAACGGGTTGCCCATTGATGCCCGCTCCATCACGGAAGAATTCGCAACCAAGGAGGGCCTCTAGATGGCAACCGCAACACCAACTCCCAAAGTCAACCACATTGGCCTTCCCGTCCTTGAGTACCGCGGCGGCAAGTCCACGCTCTGCGCCGGATGCGGCCACAACGCCATCTCCGAGCGCATCATCGACGCCATGTTCGAAATGGGCGTCGAGCCCGAGCGCGTAATGAAGATGAGCGGCATCGGCTGCTCGTCGAAAAGCCCCGCCTACTTCATGAGCCGCTCGCACAGCTTCAACAGCGTTCACGGCCGCATGCCGTCCGTGTCTACGGGCGCGCTGGTCGCCAACCACCAGATGACCATGATCGGCGTCTCGGGCGACGGCGACACGGCCTCGATCGGCGTCGGCCAGTTCGTTCACCTCATGCGCCGCAATCTGCCCATGATCTACATCATCGAAGACAACGGCGTCTATGGATTGACGAAGGGCCAATTCTCCGCAACGGCAGACATCGGCTCGAAGCTGAAGACCGGAATCGTCAACGATCTGCCTGCCATCGACACCTGCGCACTTGCCATCCAGCTTGGCGCCACCTTCGTCGGCCGCTCGTTCTCGGGCGATAAGAAGCAGCTTCTCTCGATGCTCAAGGCGGCGATCGCCCACAGGGGCACCGTCATGCTCGACGTCATCAGCCCCTGCGTGACCTTCAACGACCACGAGGGCTCGACCAAGAGCTACAAGTTCATGCAGGAAAACGACGAGCCCATCAACGACGTCGGCTTCGTCGCCAGCTTCGACGATATCGATGTCGACTACGATTCCGGCCAGGTCTACGAGGTCGAGATGCACGACGGATCGAGCCTTCGTCTGCGCAAGCTGCACGAGGACTACGACCCGACCGACAAGGCCAACGCCGTACGCACGCTGATGGAAGCCGAAGAGAAGAACGAGGTGCTGACCGGCGTCTTCTACATCAACACGGAGAAGCCGACCTTCATCGACCTGCTCAACGTGGTGGACGAGCCGCTGGCCACGCTGCCCGAATCGCTCACCCGCCCGCCCAAAACAGCGCTCGAAGCCCTGATGAACAACCTCAAATAGGACGATCAACGCTTAGCAAAAAAGCCTCGCGAGCCGCGAGGCTTTTTTGCTCCTATCTGTCGTCATCCTGACCGGCCCCCACGAAATGGGTAAGCGGAGCGAAGGATCTGGTTTCGTTTGCTCTGAAGGGGCACGGCCTCTGCCGTTCGGGCCCTCGGGCTTTGGCACCGAGGAATTTCGCAAGTTACTGGTGTGCAGTCGCCGTAGGATTGATCCGGACGCCCATTCCGTTCAGTTTTTCCCGGGCTGCCTGCGCCTCGGGTGTTTGTGGATGGCGCCGAATCAGCGTCCGCAATTCCTGTACACCCGCCTCGCGGCGATTCAGCTTCAACAGGGCGAGGCCCTTGTGGTATTGGGCCGCCGGAGCCTTCGCGTTGCCGCTGAATCCTTCCAGCACCGCGTTGTAGTCCTTCACAGCTTCGTCGTAATTGCCGTCGCGCGATGCAATCTCGCCCAGGTAAAACTGTGAGGTCCCCGCCATGTCATCCATGGGATAGTAGTGCACGACATCCTGGAATTCGCCAGTGGCCAGCTTGTACCGGCCCGCGTTGAAATCTGTCATTGCGGCCTGAAACGACTGCTGCAGCGGCGGCGTCTGATTTACAGCTGGAGCAGGCCCGCCCATCGCGCCGGGGCCCTGTCCAGGCTGCTGTTGTCCCTCGCCCCCTTGTCCAGGGGCTGGATTACCTTGACTCGGCATGCTGCCCGGTGGTTGGCTCTGGATATTCTGCAACTGGCTCTGAAGATCCGTGATCGATTTCTCTAGCTTCGCCATGTGCGACTTCAATTCGTCCACTGAATCATTCAGTGACTGTACCTGCCCCGCGCTGGCGTCGAGCTTGCCGCTCATTGCTTCGTTCTCGGCATTCAGCTTTTGCTGCAGTGCTGTTACCGTCTGGTTCATCTGCACAGCCTGCTCGGAGGTCTGCTGCGCCAGGTTCTGCAGGATCGCGAACCGCTGATCCATCGTGGTCTGCAGGCGCTGCACCATGTCGAGCAGCTGCTGCACCTGCGTCTGCAGTTGAATGATCTCTTTTGAAGCGGCGTGCGCCGGCGTCGGCACTGTGCCGACAAACACAGCCAGAAGCGCCGTTGCAAGCCATCGATTGCGATAGGTCTCTCGTATGTGCATCGTTCACCCTTCAAATAAGAAGGCGCCGCAGCCGGCGGAGTTGCGCGGTCTGCGGCGACTTGTATACTTTGTTGCGCCCGGCTCGCTGCACGCTATCTCATGCCGGGCCTATGCTTTGCCGGGCTCATTAGCATTCGTAGCCGAGCCCGGATTCAGTCTATTGATCCATTGAGAAACCTGCCCGGCGATTCTGCTGCCAGCATGCCTCGGTCGATTCCGAGCAGAATGGCTTCTCCTTGCCATAGCTGATCACACGGATCCGATCTGCCGCAACTCCAGCGGTCACCAGCGCATTTTTCGCGGCGTTGGCGCGATTTTGCCCCAGCGCCAGGTTGTACTCATCCGATCCGCGCTCATCGCAATAGCCGCCGATCACGATCTTGATATTCGGATTGCTCGCCAGGTACGACGCATCATGCGAAAGTGTGGTTTGTGCATCGCTGCGCACGTCATACGAGTCGTAATCAAAGAAGATGTCCTGCACATTGGCCTTGAAGGCCTCTTCGGCCGACATCGTGTTCGATGGCACCGATACCGCAGGTGGCGCACTCACCGTCACATGGGCTGAGGCCTCTGCTGTGCCGCCATCCCCTCGTGCAACCAGATGATAGGTGGTTGACTGCGAGGGCGTTACCGACTTTGTGCCTGTGGTCGGAACATCGCCAACCCCGTCAATTGAAACGCTTGTCGCATCCGTGGTGCGCCAGTTCAATACAACCTGGTCTCCCGCCGAAATGGTGTCCGGCGTCGCAGTAATCTGGGCCGTGGGCTGCGGTGCAGTAGCGGGAGGCGCGGTGGCAACCGGCGGGGGTGGCTGCTTCTTCTTGCAACCTCCAAGGGCAACTAAACAAACCAGCAAAACAGCAGGAATGAAAATGCGAGCATTTCGTCTCAATGCGGTACTCCTTCTGAAGTCTGCAGCGCAATTTACCACGAACCCAACCATGCTTCGGAACCGCCGCTGCTCGCTGCCTTTCAAGTCCGCACCGTCAGTCCGGTTCGCTAGATGGTTTCAATCGCTTTGGAATGCGCCAACGTTATGGCCGGCCCTGGATTCACGCAGATATCCAGCGTCGACGCGCCAAGTCATCCTTTCCCCGTGCACGCCTCGCTCGGAGAAATTCGGAGACACTAAAAATGATAAAGCAAAAATTTCGTCTCACTTCTATCGCATTTCCGCGCAGGTGCATCGTTGGTACCTGCCGCAGGCGACTCACTTCCAGCTCCAATTCGGCATAAAGTTATTGCCGCTGCGCGTCAGTGCATGCTGCTCGGATCCATCCGAGAGCATGGTCCAGATCTGCGTGTGTCCGCCGATCTGGCGCTCAAACACTATGTGCCGCATATCCGGGGACCACGACGGGTAGTCGTTGCTGCCGGCATCGTGGGTCAGCTGCTGCCAGCGCATCGTGGCCACATCCATGATGTAGATGTCCTGCCCACCAGGCGCCCCAGGTCCGTATTTCCGGTTCCAGCTGAACGTCAGAAACTGCCCCGTCGACGACCACGAAGGAGAAACTGCGTAGCCGCTGTCCGTCATCCGGTGCACGTTTGTGCCGTCCTGGTCCATGATGTAGATCTGCGGCAGCCCCGTTCGTCCGCTCACCCAGGCAATTTGCGCATTGGTGCGAGGATTCCACGTAGGTCCCAGATCAGGTCCACGGAAATACGTAACCCTGTGCGCATTGCTCCCGTCCGCGTTCGCGATCCAGATCTCCGGATCGCCCGACCGAGACGAAGAAAATGCAACCTTGCTTCCGTCTCCGCTCCACGCCGCCGATTGATTCGCGCCACCCACGGCGCCTGCAGGGAAGCTCACCAGCCGATTCAGATCGAGCGAGTACATCCGCACCGACCAACCTTCCTTCCCAAGCGCTGTGAACGCCAACCTTGAGTTATCCGGCGAAATGCGGGGCGACAGCTCGATGCTGCCCGAGTGGGTCACCGGATGCTGATTCTGTCCGTCGTAGTCCATTTCCCAGATCTGCTTCGATCCCGATCGCGAGCTGACAAAGTAAATCTTGGTTTCCGCGATGCCGTTCACGCCGCCGCCTAAGCGGCTGATGATTTCATCGGCAAACCGGTGGGCGACGGTGCGCGCCATGTCTTCGGTGGCGGCTTCGTTGTACTGCTTGCCCAGCACCTGCGGGTTCTGCGTATTGCTCGTGTCAAATAACCATCCGTAGACCACGAGCCGTCCATTCGTCGTCGAGAGCGCGCCGAAAGCCACCATCACCGCGCTCGCCGGAGCTGCCGACCACTGCTGCAGGTTAATCTCCTGGGGCGAGCCGGGTGTCACCGCCGGGGCAAAGCTCTTCGATACCAGGTCGAAGATGCCCGCATTCCCGAGGTCGCTGTAAAGCGTCGCGTCAAACACCGACTTCAGCACCGGCGTCTGCGGATCGGCGCCCACCGGCTTGAAATCCGCTGCCGCAAGGCGAATCTTCGCCTGTCCCAGGTTCGATCCGATCCGGACCCAGTCTTGCGCGAATGTTGGAATGGAAATCAGGCTTGCCAGGATGAGTAAAACTGAAATTGAAAGCCGCGAACAAACCTTCATGCCTTACGCAATCCTTCCTCGGTGGAGTCTTGCGGATCGTGAGAATCGCCGCGGACCCGTAAATCTCCGCTGCCACTCTTTGGCCAGGATCGTGGGGGATCGGCCGCTCTCCTGTTTATTGTAGATGCTCCAGTCTGACCCATCTAGTACTCACAGTAATAGGAGACCATCAGTGTACTTTCGTTGTAACCCTGCGGCAGGGGACCAAAGTTCCCGGCTCGCTGTGCGGCCTGCAGGCACGATCGATCGAGGGTCGGGCTTCCACTGCTGCGTTCCAACTGCACGTCTCCCGGAGAAACGGTGCCATCTCGGTTGATTTTGAAGTCGATATACGCCCTTGCCCCATGCGCGGTGTTCTGATCCACTAATGCCTTGTACCAATTCGACGCCATCGTGCGGCTGATCTGGTTGACGTACCAGCCGAACCGGCTGCCGAAATCGCCGTTGTTCACCGTGGTGGGCCCGTTCGAAAAGCTTTGTTGCGTCGCGTGCGGTATATTTGCGCTCGCCTGCTCGCCATACTGCGCGGTGTACTTGTTCACTTGCTCGACCTGCCGCGGGGGCGTTCGCTGCACCGTCTCTTTCTCGATCTTTTTCTGCTTTCCCTGGATCGGAATCGCCGTCTCGTCCTCGGCCTGCTTGGGTTTCGGTGTCGGAGGAGCGGCCGCATGGCTCGGCGTATCGGTTGCCAGCACATTTTGATTTTGAGGTTCAGTCTGGGGCAGGGGAATCGTGCTGCTTACCAGGTGGACTTGAATCGCGCCGCCCTGCCCGGGACCTCCCCACAGATTGTGATGAAACAGTCCGCCCATCCACCCGTACAGCAGTACAGACACTCCGAGCGCCAGGTGCAGCACGACGGAGCCGGTTGCGGGGGCTCCCAGACGCTCTCCCGTCAGCTCTTGCTCCAGTTGCTCCGTTCCTTCAAGTAGATTGGTCATCGCCGCTCTCTTACGAAATCACGCGTGGATTCCGCCGCTACTCCCCGTTTCCCTGGCGGCCCTTGGTATCCAGCGGCTGCGTCACGATCGAGATGTTCGTAATTCCCGATTGCTTCACCGCATCCATCAGGTGCGCAAACGCGCCAAAGGGCACACGCTCATCGGCGCGCAAATAGACCGTCTGCTTCGACGGATCGACACCCGGTTGTCTCAGCCTCTGCGGCAGTTCCTGCAGCGTGATCATCTTGTCGCCCAGAAACACCTGGCTGTCGCGGTCAATCGTGATCACCTGGCGCGGAACCGTAATTTCCTTGACCGTCCGCGTCTTCGGAACCGAAACTTCGATGCCCGACTGCAGCACCGGCGCCGTGATCATGAAAATCACCAGCAACACGAGCACCACGTCCACCAGCGGCGTGATGTTGATATCCGCCAAAGATGTCTGTGTTCTTCCTGAGCTGGTGGTAAACGCCATGATTCCTCAAACCTCATTACGCCTGGCAATGATCTACGCGGCCGGGGTGTGCTTACTTGTAGAAGCCGCGCTCCATCTCGGGCGCAGGCTCATATTCCTGCCCACCACGTTGCTGGGCCTGCCCGCGCGCCGGAATCTCCTCCAACGCATTCAGCAATTCGCGAATAAAATCATCCGTCGCTGAAGCAAACACCTTGATTCGCGATGTGAACTGGTTGTACGCCACCACCGCCGGCACCGCGACAAACAATCCCGCAGCCGTCGTGATCAGGGCGTCTGCCATGCCCGGGGCCACAGCTCGCAGTGTTGCCGCTCCAGCGGTGCCCAGTCCGTGGAACGCCTGCACCACGCCCATGACCGTGCCGAACAGCCCCACAAACGGGCTTGTGGCAGCGATGGTGGCAAGCCAGGTCAGTCGACGCTCCAGGTGCGTGATCGATTCGCTGGCCGCGGTCTGCGCCGAGCGCTCCAGCGGGGCCAGATTTCGCGGCGGACCGCTTCCGTTGGTCTGACGCTTATATGTTTCGTAAACCTCGATGAAGACCTGCGCCAGCGGGCTCGATTTGTAGTTGTCCGCGACTGCGGAAATCTCCTGTAGACGGCTCGCCCTGCGAAATGCGCGGATGAAATTGCGGCTCTGCCTTTTCGCGGAGCCAAACACCGACAGTTTGCTCAGGATCACAGTCCAAGAGTAAAGACTTGCAAACAGCAGCAACAGCACCACAGCAATCGCGATTGGACTGATGGTGCGTATCATGTCCATTAGCGCGCCGGAGGCCTGCGACCCCGCCGTACTTGGCGAAGCGCCGCTGTCAGCTTGCAGCAGAATCATACAAGCAGCGGTAAGAATTGCCATTCACCTCACCATCCACGGTAACAGACGCGTTGCGTCGTTCCAAGTTATCTATAAGGTGCGCGCAGTACCTCCGGCTGCATCAGGATCAACGATTTCAATGCGCTTGCATTGCTCAACCGCTGCACCTTTTTCGTGGTATGCTGCGCTCGGATTCCATTGTGTCCGCAAGGGTTGTCGTCCTCGGCGTGCGCAACCGGGTGACCCGGCCGCAAAAAAAATTGGCCCGGAAATCCACCGTCACCCGGGAACGCGAATCCACACATGCTCGTTGAGCTGCGCGCCGAGAATTACGCCGTCATCGATCACGCCATCGCCACTTTCGGTCCCGGTCTCAACCTACTGACAGGCGAAACCGGGGCGGGCAAGTCCATCCTCGTCGATGCGCTGGCCCTGCTCATGGGCGGCAAGTCATCGACCGACCTCGTTCGTCACGGCGCAGACAAGGCCATCGTCGCATGTGTCTTCGAATCCACCCCGGCCGCCGACGCGGTCCTCGATGAGAACGGCATCGATTCTGACGGTTCGGAGATCATTCTTCGCCGCGAAATCCTTGCCAACGGCAAAGGCCGCGTCTTCGTCAACAACCAACCTGCCACGGTCACGGTTCTGCGCCAGCTCGCGCCGGAACTCGCTCTCGTGCATGCCCAATCTGAAACGCTTTCCAGCTTCGACCAGGCACAGCAGCGCATCCTTCTCGATCGCTTCGCGGGCGTCTCCACCGATGCTGTCGCAGAGGCCTACACCCGATGGGGCGATGCCCAGGCCAAGCTCGATGACCTCCTTGAGGGCGAGCAGGACCGTCTGCGCATGGTTGATCTCTGGTCCTACCAGAAAAACGAAATCGACGCTGCGCGCCTCGAAGCCGGTGAAGACGAAGCTCTCGAAACCGAAAAGCGCGTCCTCGCCAATGCCGAAAAACTCTATGCTGCCGCGATGAGCGCCTTCGACCAGCTCTACGAAGGCGGAGCGTCTGCTGAGGCGGCCCTTCGTGCTGCCATTCGCAATGTCGATGAGCTCGCCCGATACGATGCGCACTTCACCGAATCGTCCCAGCAGCTCCAATCCGCGCGCGCCATCGTCGGCGACATCAGCTCTACTCTTCGAGATTACGCCGAATCCATAAACGCCAGCCCCGAGCGGCTCGCCGAGATTGAGGATCGCCTCGCGTTGCTCGATCGCCTCAAACGCAAATACGGCCAGACCGTCGCCGACGTGATCGCTTTCGCCGAAGATGCTTCCCGCAAGCTCGCCGAAGTGGAGGACCGCGACGAAATCCTGAAGCAGTTGCGGTCTGAAGTCGCGTCAGCCTCGGCGGTCTATCGGAAATCCGCGACTGCACTCACCGCCGAACGCAAGGCCGCCGCGGCCCGCCTCGCCAAACTTGCCGAGGCGCAGATCAACTCCCTCGCGATGAAGGTCCGCTTCGAGGTCGGGGTGCAACCCCACGAGGCAAACGGAGCCCCAGAGAGAAGCGGATGGACCGCCCATGGTTGGGACACCGTCGAATACCGCATCGCAACTAACCCGGGCGAACCACTGAAGCCTCTCCATGAAATTGCTTCCGGCGGCGAAATGTCTCGCGTTATGCTAGCCCTCAAAGTCACCGTCGAGGAATCGGCGGCCAAGCCCAAAAAGAAAAACCCCACGCCGCGCACGCTCGTCTTTGATGAGATCGACATCGGCATCGGCGGCCGCGCTGCAGAAGCCGTCGGGCAGAAACTCAAGTCTCTCTCGCGCGGCCAACAGGTTCTCTGCGTGACGCACCTGCCCCAGATCGCCGCCTTCGCCTCCCAGCATCTCGTCGTGGAAAAGAAGGAAGACCACGGCCGCACCAAAACGCAAATTCGCGTTCTCGAGGACGGCGCCCGCACCCGCGAAGTCGCCCGCATGCTCTCCGGCGCGAAGGTTACTGACGCGAGCATGGAGCACGCCGCGCAGATGATCGCCTCCAGTCAGTAGAAGCGTGGTTTTTTTCCGATCACTCATCGCTGAGAACTGATCGCTTAGAACTGATTTCTGATTACGCGTCGGTCTTGTCCTTGCCGCCCGTCAGCATGTTCGCCACGGTCTCCAGGATCAACGTTGGATGCAGCGGTTTAGGAAGGATCTGCATGGTACGCTCGGCGGACTGCGTCTTCGGCAGCAACTCTGAGGCACTCGGATGACCGGAGATCAGGATGGACCGGCAACCGGGGTGGTTTTCTGAAATCACGCGCGCCAGTTCAATGCCATTCAGATGCGGCAGCATCACGTCGATGATTGCCACGTCAGGTCGCCAGTCGGCAATGAGCTCGATGGCTTGTTCGGCTGAATAGGCGGTTTGACACACGAACCCTCGGCTTGAGAACACAAGGGCAAGGGTCTCTGCGACGGTGGTCTCATCGTCGACAATCAGTACTTTTCTACGCTCCATCGTCGCTTCCATGACCACCAAACCCTGGGCGGGACTTGGGTTGTGGATGCCTCAATTATGGCTTGCCGCGGAAACGTATTCTCCGCATCCGAGTCCCAGCCGCGAGCATCGAAGAGAACCGCAGGAGCACTCCCCGCGTAGGCTAGGATGCGGCAGACTCCCTGTTAGGATACCTGTGGAAGAGGTAAGTACTTGATTTCATTGATGAAATTTTATCAATGAAATCCCGCTCCATCAACCGAGGGACACAGGATGCCTGGACAGAAAGCAAACTCGGTTGAATGGGCGGATCGTATCCGGCGTCTTTTGGCCACTTTGAAACTGAGCCAAGCCGAACTTGCCGAACGACTCGGCACCTCCCCGCCCACCGTTTCTCGATGGCTGAGCGGCCGCCACGAACCCACAGCCGAAAGTTACGTCGCGCTCGGCAACCTCGCCGGACAGCCCGACGGCATGTACTTCTGGGAACGGGCCGGAATCGAAAGCGACGGCTTCTCGGACAAAAGCTTCCGCGAAGCGCTCTCGTCGCTTCGAATTCATCTTCGCGATTTCAAGCTCATCGCCGGGAAAAGGTTCTCTCACTCTCTGCCCGGAAAGGCAAATGGCGTCGCGATCCCGTTGCTCGGCGTCACAGCTTATGGCGATCGGATCCCGCCTCACGAAGACGTTGCTCTCTCCGAAGCGAGAATTGAAGAGATCATGATCGCTCCGCTCAGTTGGTGTCCTCATCCGGAGCATATGGTGAGCATCCACCTGGAGGGCGATTCCATGCTACCTGTCATTCCTCCAGGCTCGATTCTCTTCGTCGATGCGGCGATGAAGGAGCGCGACCGCCTTCATCAACGAATCGCTGTGGTGGCTCATCGAGACCTGGGATTCAAGGTCGCGCGTTTCCAGCACATGTCCGGCTCGGATTTCCTCGTCTCAGCCAATTACAAGTATCCGCCGCTCGATGTCAGCCATGCGTCCAAGTGGAAGATATTCGGCGAGGTTCTGTGGTGGATTTCACGAGACACCGCGGGCAGCGCTGAGAGCAAGACGGCAGAGAAAAAATAATGGGGCGCAACCGATGCGCCCCAGTTCTTCTGCTTTTCTATTTTATTTATTTTTAAGCTCTAATCGTGATGGTGCGGATGCTCCTCTCGCATGTCGCGTCCCCGGAATTCGCGGTTTCTGTCGGGGTGTCTGTCTGCCCGATCGCCGCGATGCGGATACTCTCCGCGGTATCCATAGTGGGGATCGAAATGGTTATCAATGTGGCCGCGAAAATGCTCTCGCCCGTGAAACCAGGGACCCGCGCCGATGAACACGCCGCCGCGGAACCATTCTGGACCGTAATAGCCATACGGAGCACATCGGTACGGCGCATAATCAAAGTACCCATACGGGCACACCGGCGGAGCTCCGATGGTCACGCTGATCTGACCGGCCCTCGCCTGCGGCACCGTGAGCAGAATCCCGGCAACCGCCGAAAAGAGCACGAACTTAAATCTCTTCATAGTCCCTCCTTCCTGCTTGCTTCTCTTCATCCGCAAGCCGCCTCACATTGCCGGAAGGCGGTCTCGGTGAGCAGGCTCGTTCGTTCCGGCCTGCATCCTTCTTGAGATGAACCCCGCGGCCCGGAAGATGGTTGGTCGCCGCGTGCACGGCTGAAATTGCGCCATGACAATGCCAAATTCTTCGCTGGCTCGTACAACCTTTTTCAGTCAGCCGAGGGCGCTTCATGTTCGCGGCACACTTTCTTTGCGCGTTTGTTTCGTTTCCGACCGGCTTACAACCCTCATGCATGGCCTAACTCTTCCCACTCCCTTGCTCTCTGCTCCATTCTCAAGTGTGTCTGTTGTTCGAGCGACAACATCACTGGCCGCGCACAAGAGATCGAGTCCGTGTCGGTCTCACCTGGCGACACCAATAGCCTTTCGTTGCTCTCCATTGGGCGGCCACCCTAGAATCGATTTCCATGCGCTTCCCCGGAAGGTTTTTGCTCGTCTTTGCGGCTGTGCTGTGCTCCGCCGTCGCTTTCGCGCAGTCATCTCAACATCTCTTTTTTCGCGTCACGCTCGGTTCTCAATTCACCTCGCCGGTTTCTGGCCGAATGATCATCTTCCTTGAGCCGGGCGAGGGAGCAAAATCCGTCGATGAAGACCCCTTCCACCCCACCGCCGTCTACATCGCCGCCAAGGAGGTATCCGATCTCAAGCCCGGCGGCTCCGTCGAAATTGATACCGACGAACTTGCCTATCCCGCGGCCTTCTCGTCGATCAAGCCTGGCGACTACCAGGTCCAGGCTGTCCTCGATGTGGGCCACACCTATAACTACTCCGGCCGGGGCCCTGGAGATCTCATCAGCGACGTGACTCCTTTGCATTCCTATACGCCTGGTCAAAGCGACGAGCCGAATTTGACGCTTGACGCCACTGTGCCGGAGCGGCCTGTACCACCGAATCTTCCCTCGGGTTTCACGCGCGCAGCGCACGAAGCAGATTTCGTCAGTCCTGCGTTGACGGCATTTTTCGGACGCCCAATTCACATGCGCGCCTGGGTTGTTGTGCCACCCGACTACGACTCCGACCCCTCTGCCCACTATCCCACTGTCTACTGGACGCACGGCTTCGGCGCGAATCTTTTTTACGCCAAACTCATGGGCGCAAGACTCTACGAGCGCATGGAGCAGCACAAGATCCCGCCCATGATCTGGGTGATGCTCGACGAATCCGGCGCCACCGGAACGCATGAGTTTGCCAACTCCGTCAACAACGGTCCCTGGGGAACGGCGCTCATCACCGAATTCATCCCTTATCTCGAATCGAAGTACCGCATGGACGCGCGCGTCTCCGGCAGGTTCCTCCAGGGACACTCATCCGGCGGATGGGCAACGCTTCAGTTGCAGGTTAATTATCCGACGATCTTCGGCGGCACATGGTCTACATCTCCCGATCCATCCGATTTCCACGATTTCACCGGCATCGATCTCTACGCGCCCCATGCCAACGCCTATCTTCACGCCGACGGCACGCCCATTCCGATCGTGCGTGATCACGGTAAGGTAATCGGCACCTTTCAGCAGTTCTCTCTCACCGAGCGCGTTCTCGGAGACTACGGCGGCCAGGTCGCTTCGTTCGAGTGGGTCTTCTCGCCGCGCGGCAGCAATGGCCGTCCACTCCCTATGTTTAATCGCGATACCGGCGACGTCGATCCAGCCGTTGTTGCCTACTGGCACGACCATTACGATCTTGCTCACATCGTTCAGTCCACGTGGGCCCAGCGCGGCCCCGATCTTCGCGGAAAGATTCACGTCTTTGTCGGCACCGCGGATACGTTTTACCTTGATGGAGCCGCACACGAATTCGACGCCGTCCTCAAAGATCTCAATGCTGACGCCCATTTCACCTACATCCCCGATCGAACCCACTTCGATCTCTATTTCACGTATCCAAACGGAGGCAAAGAGGATCGTTCGGGTCTTTTCGATCAGATTGCGGCGGAAATGTACGCTGTCGCGCGCCCCGGCAACAATTGGCAATCAGCACAATAGCGACTGCGTCCGCTAAGCGGACTCTTTGAAACCGCGGTTTCCGAGACAGGATCGAGGAGGAAGGACCAAAGAGGTTACCGCGAGCGCGCGGGGCCGGTGGACTCGCGCACCACGAATTCCGGCGCCATGACAATTTCGGAAGGATGGCCGTTCTGGCCGCTGGTTATGCGCTCGAGAAGCACCTGAGCTCCGCGCTGGCCCATCTCGGTGAGCGGCTGGCGGACCGTGGTCAAAGAAGGCGAGTAGTAGGCCGCCGAGAGAATGTCATCGAACCCCACCACTGAAACGTCGTGCGGAATCGAAAGGCCCACGTCCTTGAGCGCGCGAATGGCGCCGATGGCCGCAATATCGTTGAAGCAGAAGATGGCGGTAAAGTCCCGCGTCTTTTCGAGCAAAGCCTTCATCGGCTTGTAGCCGATTTCGGGCGCCATGGGATGATAGCCGGTCTTCATCGACCAGCCCGCAGCGTCGATGCGGGTGACGTGGTCGGGATCGATGGGAAGGCCGAGCTCTTTGGTCACTTTCTGGATGCTCTCCCAGCGGAAATCGGAATCGGGAATGGCCTTTGGTCCACGCATATAGGCGATTTTGCGATGCCCAAGTTCGTGGAGGTGTTTGAGTGCCTGCTCTACAGCGGTGTGGTGGTCGAGCACGATGTTGGTGACGTTTTCAACCACGCTGTGGGCTGAGATGGCGACAACAGGCACAGGCACCGAAATGTGATCAGCCGGCGTGTTGAGCAGCAGGAAGCCGTCGACGGCGCGCTCCACCAGCATCCGCGGGTACTGCTCAATGAGGTCGCGTTTCCAGTCGTGGCAGGCTGTGAAATAGAAGTAATGGGCGCTGGTGAGTTCCTGTACCACCCCGCTCATTACGCGAGTGAAATAGCCTTCGCTCAAGTCGGGCGCCAGTACGCCAACGCTCATGGAGCGGCTTTGGCGGAGCGAGCGGGCGAAGTAATTGGGCCGGTAGTTCAGGCGGGCTGCCGCCTCGATCACGCGATTTCGGGTCTCCTGCGGAATGGACTTTGCCGACGGCGAGTTGTTCAGAACCAGTGAAACCGTGGTCTGAGACAGCTCGAGATGTTCGGCCAGCATCCGCAGATTCACGTGGCCGGGTGGCGTTTTAGCCTTTGCCATGTTGGATTTGTAACACGTTTCACTGGCCACGCAACAGCCGTGGCACATCATTTCATCGATCGGGAAAATCCCGTATCGATCAAAAGAATGAGTGCTTACCTCATCACGATGGGATTGGTCCCCCGCTTCAGCGGAGTCACCTTGCCGTGAAAGACGAATGTGCCGGTCAGGGTTCCGGGCAGGGTGATCGTTCCTTCGAGACCGCCGGCACTTGGCCTGAAGTCAACCGTAATGTCTCCCTGCGGATGAGGGAACGTCGCCTTGATGGGGCCGAGATTGCCAAGGTGAGGGGCGATGCGGACAGTAGAAAAGCCGGGGCTCGCCGGCTCGATTCCGGCAACCAGCGTCAGCAGATCGTAGATGGGGTGGGCCGACCAGGCGTGCGAGTCGGAGCGTGTCTCGCCGGGAACCTCAGGCCAGGTGCTGAAGTGCATGGGCAGGAGCTGGCGCCAGGGATCGAGAGATTTGAGGTAGTCGTCGGCCATGCCGGCATGGTCGAGCGCGCGAGCGAGATAGAAGCGGAAATAGTAGGAGGCGCTCATCATGCCGTCGGGCGAGGTGCCGGGATCGATGGCGAGCATGCGCCGCAGGACTTCCTGCTGACGGTCCTTCGGGATTACGTCGTAAAGGACGGACATGATGTTGGCTTGCTGGCTAAAGATTTTCTGATCGGGATTGTCGGCGATGAGACCGCGCGATGCATTCCAACACTGTGAATAAATGCCTTCGCGGACATGGCCGGCCCGGGAGCGATCGCGGTCGGACTGGACCGGGTCGCCGAGGGCTTTCTCGAGGTCGGCAGCATCGTTGAGCGCGCCGAGATACTCGAGCGTGGTCATGCAGGACTCGCCCGATTTGCTGTAGGTGGGGATCTCCTGCTTGTCCTGGACCCAGTCGATGAAGCTCCACCATGGGACCTCGTGAAGGAGGCCGTCCGGTTGTTCGTAACGGGCAAACCATCCGAGAACAGAGCGAACCCCTGGCAATGAATCGCGTACCGGTTCGGGGTCGGGCCGATACATCCACCAGTCGTGCAGCATGCCGATGTAGAGCAGCGAGAAGGTGGGAATGGTCTGCGGCAGGGAACTGGGATAGCGGCTGCGCGTGAGGCCTTCGGGTATGCGCGAATGGTCGAATGCGCGGAGCGCCTGGAGAGCAAGGCGGTCGTCGCCCGTGACTGCATACGAGATGAGAGCCTGGATGCGCGTGTCGCCGACGTATTGCAGCTGCTCGAAGTAGGGTGTGTCCATGTACGTTTCATGGGCGTCGTCGCGCGCGGTGCGCCAGCTGATCTCCCAGATTTTCGCGAGATCGGGATCAGGGGATTCGAACTTTGCGCGCTCGTCGAAGGGATACGCGGAGAAGTGGGCGGTGATCGACTCGAGCCTCAGCGGCTGATCGCCAGTTTCGATGTCGAGATCGAGATAACGCCATGCGCGCCACCAGAGTGGCTCGAAGGTGCGGTGATCGCCGCCGTCTGGAAGGAATTCGTCCCGAAGGCCGAGGGCTGTGCGGGGATGTTGAGTGCCCTGCGCATCGGTATACGTGCGGGCATCGCGATCGCCTTTGTGGCCTTCGTTGTCGTAGAGGGCCTCGGAGTAGGTCAGCCAGATGCGGGAACCTTTGCCGCCGGAGACGGTGAGTTCTGGGTAAGCGGTGGTGAGGGTTTTGCGGTCGAGAAGAACTCGAGTGTGGATATGGGGAGGCAGAGTGGCGGCGGATTCCGGAAACTTTGACAGACCCGGTTGTTCGTCGCCGATGTTATCGAGACTGACGACTTCTCCCGCCGATTCCGGCGAGTACTCCATGTGCGGAAGGATGTCGGGTACGAGGCCCCAGGGATTGTCGCCGGTGGTGTCGGCAGAGTGGGCTTCGTTCACACCGCTGTAGATGCTGTCGCGCATAGGCGACGCTGCGTCAACCCAGGCCGAAGAGGAGTCGGATGGGGAGTTCCAGTTCCAGTCGTATTGAGCGGCATCGATCTCCTCTCCCGGTCCGGAAGCGAAGTAATCCTGAAGTGTCACGGAGGTGCGGTCGAGGGGGCGATGGCCGGGATCGATTTCAACCTGCCAGCTCTTGGGAGTGCTGATGGATTTGTCGTCGGCAGCGTCGCTCTCCAGCAGGAAAGCGGTGCGATCGGAGAACTGCGCGATGGGCGCATAAACTCCCCAGTTCCACACAGTTGCCATGACGAAATTCGAACCTGCATGAAGGAAAGGGGCGAGGTCGAATCGCTCGTAGCGCCAGTGAACGAGATCGCCTCGTGCGGGTCCATCGCCTGCTCTTTTGCCATTCACGTAGAGGATGAACCGGTTGTCGGCGCTCACGCGGACAATGTAAGTCGAGGGAACAGAGGTGAGCTGAAGAGTGCGCCGGAAGTGGAGAACGATCGGTTCACGGAGCGGAGCCGTCGGATGCGTGATCCAGCGGGCATGCCAGATGCGATGAGGAGGATCGGGGCGGAGGGAATCCTGGCCGGCAAGCGGCAACGAAGCGACAAGGACGGCAACGAGCGTGAGAATTGGGCGCATGAGTTCGGGCTGGCACCTTTCCAGCACAACAGCTTAATGGATGAGCCCGCGCCGTAGCGGATTTACCTCGCGAGTGAGTTTTAGGCGTTTCCACCTGGGTGCGGTCCAACGACGGCGCGGCTGAATTTTGTACGCAATCCCGCGAGATTTTTTGCTTCAGAATGTGATGCGCAGTTCGGCTCCCTTGCCTGAATCCGGCATGACCGCGGTGATGCGATGATGCTCTGCGTCGAAGTTAGTCTGAACCGGGGCTGAAGTGGATCCATCGAGGTTCGACGACGTGGCGCTAGCCGCATTGCCGGTTGCGCCGTACACCTCAATGGACAGATCTGACCACCACGGCGAGAAACTGCCCTGGTGCGGATTCACCGTGACCTCGATTCCGCTTGAGGTCAGCTTGCAGCTGAAACTCATGCGGAGAAAATCGCCGTTCCTGAAGTTGAAACTGACTCCATCGTCGAGATAGAGATTCCCTGCGCAGGCCTCGTTCGCAGATTTGGGCGGATAGACGCGGAGCGTGAGCGGACCGTTCGGCTTTTCATCGGTGCTCTCGACCAGCGGCTGCTCGGGGATGATCGCGCCGGCTCGGGCGAACACCGGAAGCCTATCCGCGTCGTTGTGCAGATGCACTTCGGGCTGCATGACCTGCGCATTGTCGATCCCGGTCCGGTTTGTGTTCGTTTCAACCTGCTCGCCCGTCCAGTAGTCATACCAGCCGACTGGAGGCAGGGCGACGGAGTAGTCGTCCAGTTCATCCGGGAAGGGGCTCTGCGCAATCAGCAGATCGCTTCCGAGAAGGAAACTCCCTGAGTCGTTCAGATCGAGGGGTTCGCTGTCGATCGCGCCATGCGGAAACTCAAGAAACAGCGGCCGGTCGATCGGCAACCCGGTGCGGCTCATCTCCTCCGCCGTCGTATAGAGATAGGGCAGCAGCCGATACCGTTCCTCAATGTAATGACGCCGCACATCGAGGTCTTTCTGCGTTCCGTTCTCCCACGGCTCCTGCGGATGAGTGCCGGAGGAAGTGTGGTCGCGGTCGATGGGCTGAAAGGCCGCCACCTCCAGCCAGCGGGTCAGCAACTCCGGCTGCGGAGAAGCCGCAAAACCGCCCACATCGGCGCCGGCCATCGCAAACCCGCTCAAGCCGAGATTCAACAACTGCGGCACTGTCTGGCGCAGATGGAACCAGTTGCTCGAATTGTCGCCGGTCCAGGTGACCGCGTAGCGCTGGCCGCCCGCATAGCTGGCGCGCGTCATCACGAAGGGGCGTACGTTGGGCCTCAGTTTGAGAACACCTTCATAAGTGCCGCGGCTATTCTGCATGCCGAAGATGTCGTGCACTTCGAGATGATTCGCGACGCGCGTCTTGAATCCCGGCTCCTCAATGCGGTGCCGCACATCGTCCGGCATCGTCTTCGACGGCACAAGGAAGATGGATGGTTCGTTCATGTCGTTCCAGAATCCGGCAATACCCTTGGAAACGAAGTCTCCGTAAAGGGTTCCCCACCAGTCGCGCGACGATTTCTGCGTGAAATCAGGGAAGACTGCTTTGCCCGGCCACACCGTTCCCACATACGTTGAGCCATCGGGATTCTTGACGAAATGATCGCCGGCTATGCCCTCGTCATATGGCTTGTAGCCGATGTTGGGCTGGTCGGCAATGTGGAGATCGGTAATGAGAATGGTTCGAAAATGATCCGCGCTCAGGTCCTTGATCATCTGGTCGAAGTGGGGGAAGCGCTCGGGATCGACCGTGAAAGGCCGGTTCTTGTATTGATAGTCGATGTCGAGCCAGATTACGTCGACGGGGATCTTTTCGCTGCGCAGCTTTGCGGCAATGCGACGCACTTCCGCCTCGGGATAGTAGCTGTAGCGCGATTGCTGATAGCCCAGCGACCAGAGTGGCGGCAGAGGCACAGTTCCCGCTAGCCACGACCACTCCTCGACCACCGCCTTCGGCTCCGGTCCGTACAGGATGTAGTAATCCAGAGGACCGCCGGGCGAACCGAACGAATAGCCATCGCGATATTCCTTGTTGAAGTCGAAACTGGCGCGCCAGGTGTTGTCGAGAAAGATTCCCGCGGCGACCCCGCGCCGGAAGGCGATGAAGTAGGGAATCGATTTGTAAATCGGGTCGGTTGCTTCCTGCCATCCGAACGCGTCGGTGTTCCAGTCGGTGAACGCTTCGTTGCGGCGATCGAGAGGGCCGGGCTTGTCGCCAAGCCCGAAGTAGTGCTCGTCTTCAGGCGAATCTTTGTAGACGCGGAACTCGTCGCCATGGAATTCGATCGGCCGACCGGGCATATCCGCGTTGATGATGTGCCCGTCCATATCGGTGACCACAAGCTGAAGCGGATTCCTGCGGATGGCAAGATGCAGCTTTGCGGTCTTGAATCCGACCGAGCCGCCGGTCGACTCCGGCGTCACCGAAACCGACGCGGTGCGTGATGCGGGCAACACCGCCCATGATGCGTCTTCGGGTAATTCCCCTCGAGGTCCGACGCGCACGCGTAAGACATCATCGCGAAGCGCAGTGACTCGCATCACAGCGGCGCCCGACCTGATTTCGATTCCATTAGTAAAGGACCGGGAAGCGGTAACCCGGTCGAGCCGGACAAAGCCCGAATCTTCCTCGGTCTGACCGGTCCCACTCGCTTGTGACGTTGCGGCTGAAATCAATATTGCAAAAACAACAAACAGAGACCTTACTCCGGGTCGCACTCAGCACCTCAAGGGAGCCAATTTGGTGTTCGTCGAAAGCATACTGCGCAACCCATGCAGATGGGAAAAGATTTGGCGGGCATCGAGAATCGAAACCGAACCAGACAAGGAGCCGGCATCGAATTGAGCCTGCAATCCGGCTCCACGATTTCTCTGGAGCGGTTTCTTGCCCTCCGCCAGAGACCTCGGCGGCCTTGCAGATGAACTTTCGGAGAAATCGGATTGAAACGATCCCTCGATCTGTGTCTGTCATTGATTCTGCTGCTAGCGGCACTCCCTGTCTTACTCGTCTGTGCCGTGCTCATTAAACTCGACTCGAAGGGAGGCGTGCTCTTCCGCCAGGTTCGAATGGGCCGTGGATTCCGCACATTCGAGCTCGTCAAGTTGCGCACCATGGACAGCTCGAAGCGCGGCTGCCGTTACACCTTTGGAGCCGATCCGCGTGTAACCCGGGTGGGCGGCTGGATGCGCAAATACAAGCTCGACGAGTTGCCCCAGCTCTGGAACGTGCTGCGGGGAGACATGAGCCTCGTCGGGCCGCGTCCGGTTGTTCCCGAACTAGCGCTCGAATTCCGTCAGGACTATGAAGCTTTGCTGTCGGTGCGTCCAGGGCTCACGGATCCGGCCACGCTGAAGTATTGCGCTGAATCGGAAATACTAGGACTGGTTGACAATCCGATGGAGCACTTCAAGACCGTCGTTACGCCCGATAAGCTGCGCATCTCGCGCGCCTACCTGCGGCATGCAAACGTCCGAACGGACGTCGCCCTCATGGCACGAACTGCCTTGGCGCTTCTGTCGCTCTCGCTGCAATGGCTCCGGGTTTCGGAATCCGCAGAGGTCGTCGAGGTACGTCGTCCTCCTCAGGCAAATCCGCGGCCAAATCAGAGGCAAAGTCAGGCTCCAGGCATCATTGCCAATTAGAATTTCGGATCCGCTTTACATCCGCGCCTTCAGCGCATTCGCCCGCTTCCTTGTCTCGGCGATAAATGGCTCGCTCTCCTTGCTCTCCGGATTGATTGAGTCAAGATTGATTTCGACATTGGCGAATGCGCCTTGAAAGGCAGCCTTCGCCAGCGCGATGGCCGTGGTCAGGTCCGAGGCCATGTTCGGGCTGGTGATCGGCTTGAGGTTTGCCGCGATCTCGCTTATCTCGGATGCACCCTCGGCCACGCTCAGTGGTACTCTTGTCGCCTGCTGCAAAGCGGTATTGATGAGCTGTGTTCCGTCGGGCGATTCCTTCGCCGCTTTGTAAGCTGCCATCACCGCGTTATACGACGCCGCATCGTCGTCGATGGCAGATTTCAGTTCTTCCCGCAATTGCGTAAGGCGCGCGATGGCTTCGCTGAGTTGGGGAGCGTGCTGTGCATAGGCCTTCTTCCCGCGAGACATGGATGCGACCATCGTGGCGAGGCCGGCCGCCATGGCTCCACTGGCCGCCGCGGCGCTGCCCCCGCCCGGGGTTGCGGTTGGTGCCGCGAGCTGCTCAATGAAGGGCTCGACCCCTGCGCGCAATCCGCCCACTGCCATCTTGCCGCTCATCACGGCTGCGAGACGGTTTTCAAGGATTAGCGATGAGTCGAAATTCTCGACTTGCAGAAACCACTCGGCGGCCTGCTCCAGCGCGAGCTTAGGAATGAGGCCGACGATTTCGCTGGAAACAGGAACCACGCCGTACCGTGAGGCCTCGCGCTTTACGAATTCGAAGACGCGATGAATCGGTGTCTGCTCAAAGTCGGTCAGGTTCATCGAAACCTGCGCCTGGCCCCGCACCAGGAAACCAGCGCCTTTCACGAACCGCAGGCCGCCTGTAGAAAAACGCACCGCCTTGGCGATCTTCTTGGCGATGTCGACGTTGCCGGTGTTGAGAAAGATGTTGTAAGCGATCAGGAATTTTCGGGCTCCGACCACCGTGGCGCCGGCGGTAGGGTGCACGCGCGGTTGGCCAAAGTCAGGCTTGCGTGCCGCGTTGGTCGCGATCTCATCACGGATGCCTTCGAACTGTCCGCGCCGGATGTTTTCGAGGTTCTGGCGGTCGGGCGTGGTGGCCGCGGCTTCGTAAAGGTACACGGGAATTCCAAAGCGGCTCGCGATCTCCGCACCAACGTGGCGAGCCATCGAAACACAATCCTCCAGCGTCACGCCGTCGATTGGAATGAAAGGAACTACGTCGGCAGCGCCCATGCGGGGGTGCGCACCCTGGTGTTGAGTCAGGTCGATGAGCTCCGCGGCTTTGCCGACACCGCGAATCGCGGCTTCCTGGATCGAGTCGCGATCGCCAACCAGAGTGATGACGCAGCGATTGTGGTCCGCGTCCATTTCGCGGTCGAGCAGGTAGACGCCGGGAACCTTCATGGCTTGAACGATGGCGTCGACCTTGGCTGCGTCGCGGCCCTCGGAAAAATTCGGAACGCACTCCACTAATGTGTTTGGCACGTGGAGAAGGATAAATCAGCGGGCGATTGCCTTGACCCGCACCTTCTTCCATCTGGCGGAATCGCTTCCAGAGAAAACGTGGTGGGCCACGGCCAAGGTTCAGTCCGACGTGCTGCCGGCTCCCTCCGCCTTTGCCTTGCCCCGGAGGTCAACTTCTCCCGTCATGACGTGGGCTCGAAGGGAGTATTCGCCATTGGGATTCGACTTGGTGAAGCTGCGGAAGAAGCCTCCTCGATCGGCGTCGTAGGCCTGCGCCTTCACCTCTCCAATCTCTACCGACGCGTCGACGTGCTTGTAATTCCACTCGTGATTCGAGCTGATCGTAATCTGCCCGGCGTAGATATCGATATCCTTGTCGCCCTTGACCTCTTCTACCTTGACCTCGCCTGCACCCATGCGGACATACAGGTTGGTGCGGCGCGGAACCTCGATGCGGACCTGCAAATTGCTGTTGTGCTCGGGTGTACCGGTGATGCGCAACCTCGGGTGCCCCGAACTGCCGGTAAACTCGAGCCGTACATGGTGCGCCTGTTCGGAGTCCTGAGTGGTGCAGGTCACATGGATCTTCTCGTCGTCTGTTCCGATAATGTCCAGGCCGCCGGGACGTGAATCAATGGAGAGTGTGCTGCGCGATCCCAGGGGCGCGTTCAGCTCCTGGCCGCATGGGAAGCGCGTTTCCGCAACGCCGGCGAGATTGCAGGCGAAAAGGGCCGCGCCTGCCGCGGCGCAAAACAATCTCATGGAACCGGATACGCGAACTGCCGGGGGAAGGTTCCCGGGAAAGACTAAATTCGTTCCGGGGCGGGCGTCGCGCTTAACCTACCTATTTCCCCGTGGCATTCCCTCCGGGCTGAAACCCTGCCTCGTTGAACTGCCATAGCAGGAAACTCCACTCATCCGCTGCCTGCTCCTCCAGCTGAGCCTTGGTCGATCCCATTCCGTGACCGCCGGCGTACTCGACGCGCAGCAGGATCGGCTTGCCACTGCCGGTGGCAGCCTGGAGACGCGCAGCCATCTTGCCGGGCTCCCACGAAGCGACGCGAGGATCGTTCCATCCGGTGGTCACCATCACCGCGGGATACTTGGCACCGTCACGCACGTGATGATAGGCGTCCATCGCGTAAAGGTCTTCGAATCCTTCCAATGTCTTTGCGGAGCCAAACTCGGGGATATTCGGCGGACCATTGGGAGTTTCCTCGCTGCGTACGGCATTCGACATGCCGACCCGGTCAAGAGCCGCGGCAAACAGATCTGGCCGCTCGGTGATCGCGCGGCCGATCGTGACCCCACCCGCGCTGGTACCCTCTCCACCGAGCTTTGCTGCTGAGGTGTAGTGGTTATCGATCAGGTATTCCGCGCAGGCAATAAAGTCGCGCCACGTGTTCGGCTTGGTGAGCTTTTCACCCGCCTTGTGCCAGTCTTCGCCGTACTCGCCCCCGCCGCGGGGATGCGCCCACGCGTACACTCCACCCTTTTCAAGCCAGGCCAGCAGCGTTGGGTCGAACTCCGGGTCGATGCTGATGCCGTAAGCGCCGTAGCCGTTCAGCAAAGCTGGATTCGAGCCATCCATCTTTAATCCACGCTTGTGCACGATGGAGAGCGGAACCATCGCGCCGTCCCAGCTCTTCACCTTGACCTCTTCCGACACCACGTCTTCCGGATCGCCAAACGGGCCGAGAGGTTGAAGCTTGGTGTCTTCGATCTTGCTTGTCGCAGGATCGAAGAAGTCGATGCGGGGCGCGCGCGCCCACGAGGTCATGACGAACAGGATGCCTGGAATGCGTTCGTCCGAAGCAGCGAGTCCGACGGCTCCCTCAAACGGAAGTTTTATCTCCTCGGACGCTCCGTCGTAAGGCACCCGCTTCAGGATGCTTACCGTCGCATCGGTCTCCTGCACATAGAGGGCGTCTTTTGCGGTTGTAATCGACTTGATGACGTGCTCACTCTCGGGGATCACCACTTTTGCGTGGGCGACATCGGGATGCGCCAGGCTCGTGACAATCACCTTAAAGTGCGGTGCGTCCTTGTGGGTCTGCAAGTAAAGATCATCGCCGTGCAGCGCGAGCCCGGTTACGTCATCAGGAATGTCGCAGACCTTTTCCCATGGCGTGTCCGGTTTGCCGACGGTGTCGAGCGGCGCCCGGTAGATGGTTCCCTCGTTCAGCACTCCGTGCGCGATATAGCCCACCACCCAGTGTCCATCGACGGTCGTAAATGTGAACGGGATGTCGGTCGCCGCCATCTCGACGCGCGGCGAGACACCCATTCCGAAAGCAGGAACATCGCTGTCGATGTTCGTTCCCACCACATGCAGGTAGTCCATGCTTTTCAGTTCTTCATCGGTCTGCGGCTGGCCTTCCGCGAGCTTCTGCAGCCGGTTATAGAGAAACGCGTGATTGTCGGTCCGCCAGGCGATTCCACCAAAACGGGCGCGGTCGATGGTTTCAGGAAACTCCTTGCCGGTATCGACCTCGAAGATGTGGATGACTGCATTCTCAGAACCCCCGGGGGACACGCCGACCGCCACCATTTTGCCGTCAAACGAGGGATTGTAGTAGCTGATGGCATTGTGTGAGCCTTCGGGCGCGGGATACTTGGCCGGATCGAGCAACAACCGTTCCTGCCCATTCAATCCGTCGCGCACATAGAGCTTTGAGACGATCTCACTGGCGAGCATCTTCTCGTAGAAATACCGTCCGCCGGGAACCATATTGACGTCGCTAACACGGGCCGGCACAGACTGATCCAGTTCCTTGATACGCGCGAGCAACGCGTCACGGCCTGGAATGCGGGACAGCACGGATCGTGTGTAAGCATTCTGGCCTTTGAACCATGCCTCGACTTCGGGGTCTTTGAGGTTCTCGATATAGCGGTAAGGATCAGTCAGCGTCACTCCGAAGTAGTCGGTCGTCACGGCGCGGACTGGCGCAACGGGAGGGGCCGCCGCGTCCTGTGTCCAGGCTGGAGTTGAGCAGAAGAGGGCTGCGATCAAGTTGAGAGCAACAGAGGGCCCGAGCGGCAGCGGCACGCAGAAGAGGGTTTTCATGGGAGCCTCACACAGGTCAAGGAAAGTCTGAGCGCCGATGCTACCGTTCCCAATTCCGCGCGGTCAAGATGAGTTTTCAACATACGTTTATCGCCCCGGCGGGAGGCGCGGCCGCCATCGTCCGCCGGTAGTATCCTCGTATGTGGCGATCGCACCGCGGTCGCGGCAGGGGAAACAGCCATGACTTCCACGACGACGGCGCCCGTGATTCGCGCGCCGCGCGGTACTGAACTACGCTGCAAGAGCTGGCAGCAGGAGGCTGCGCTTCGCTGCCTGATGAACAACCTCGATCCCGAGGTGGGCGAGCGACCGGCAGATCTGGTTGTGTATGGCGGAATCGGTAAAGCCGCGCGAAACTGGGATTGCTTTCATGCCATTGTGCGCGAATTGGAACGGCTGGGGAACGAGGAAACGCTGCTCGTCCAATCGGGCAAGCCGGTTGGAGTTTTCCGCACCCACGATCAGGCGCCGCGCGTGCTGATTGCCAATTCGAACCTGGTCGGCAAGTGGGCCACGTGGGAGCACTTCAACGAGCTCGACCGCAAAGGCCTGATGATGTACGGGCAGATGACCGCGGGTAGCTGGATTTACATTGGCACCCAGGGAATCCTTCAGGGCACTTTTCAGACCTTTGCCGCGCTCGCGGAGCAGCACTTTGGAGGATCGCTCAAGGGCAAATTGGTCGTGACTGGCGGCATGGGCGGCATGGGTGGTGCGCAGCCGCTTTCTGTCACCTTGAATGACGGCGTGTTGCTGTGCGTCGAAGTCGACCGCTCGCGGATTCAGCGGCGCCTCGATACGCGATATTGCGACAAGATCGCCGAGAGCCTCGACGAAGCGCTGGAGGTTTGCGAAACAGCGCGCCGCGATGGGCGGGCGCTCAGTGTGGGGCTGGTGGGCAATTGCGCCGAGGTGCTGCCGGAAATCGTTCGCCGCG